>JAVRCJ020000113.1:0-502 GCA_034530875.2 Nostoc sp. DedSLP01 | reverse complement strand
TCTGTGAGGATCTATATATTTCAATTATAGATCTATAGTATTTTGTAAATAAATCTTTTTTACTATTATCAACCATTTCTTCTACTTCATCTAGAGACAGAGAGTCCATAGTGTAAACATCATTAGCAGATGGTGCAATAAGATCACTATTATTATCATTAAATAATTGTCTAAACTTCTTTCTTAGCTTTCAATATGCATCAAGATCAACTGGATTCGCGGTTATCCCGTTCATAGTATCATTTATTGCATTTTTAGCTTTATCTATTAATTCTTTATCCTTATCAAAGGCTTTATCAGCCTCTACTTTTAATATTCACTGTTTCATTGCTTCATGGTCGGCCGAATTAGACACAGTATTTAATTTTAATTTAAGAAAAAGAGCTTTTAACATATATTTTTTACTAATACTATTGATTTTTGGAAGTAAATTAAGAAGTAATATGTTTGGAAAATAATGTAAGTTAATTAATTAGACTTTATACTTAAAAGAAGAGCAAAT
>JAVRCJ020000112.1:0-513 GCA_034530875.2 Nostoc sp. DedSLP01 | reverse complement strand
TAATACTTAATTTAAATAGCTAATTATTAATTTCTATTATCTTAGCCACTATTACTTTATAAGTTATCGGAGACTTCATTATTTTCTATTATATCATATCCTTTAATTCATTATAGAAGATTTCCGTAAAGATATCCTTATCTTTTAGTTAAGGTCCTTAGCGATCTTTTAGAACTCTAAGAAGTATAAAGTAGCAGAATCTTTCTATTATAAGGTATATATTTTTCTTAACGTAGCCTTAGCCTTATTAACGGTTCTAAAGACTTATTTAATAAGTTCTTTAAACTTAGTAAAGTTATGAAAACATACTTTAGTTTCGTCATTAGGGTTAACTATTTCAATATAATCTAATAGGATTAGCTGAAACTAGGACTGGGCTAATCCTTTAAGTTACATAGCTACGTATAAGACTTAATCCGATACCTTCTAATACTTAAGAGGGTTAAGCTTATATACTACCTTTAGTTATATTAGGAAAGGGATGAGCTTATCCCGGTCACCATAGAAATAATT
>JAVRCJ020000111.1:0-539 GCA_034530875.2 Nostoc sp. DedSLP01 | reverse complement strand
ATGACCATCGCAGTTGGACGCGCCCCAAGTACAAGAGGGTGGTTTGACGTAGTAGACGACTGGCTCAAGCGCGATCGCTTTGTATTCGTAGGTTGGTCGGGATTACTACTATTCCCTTGCGCTTACCTAGCACTAGGCGGTTGGCTGACAGGTACAACCTTCGTCACCTCTTGGTACACCCACGGTTTAGCCTCCTCGTATTTGGAAGGCTGTAACTTCTTGACAGTGGCAGTATCCACCCCAGCAGACAGTTTAGGACATTCGCTATTGCTGTTGTGGGGACCAGAAGCCCAAGGCGACCTCACCCGTTGGTTCCAATTGGGTGGATTGTGGCCATTCGTAGCCCTACACGGAGCTTTTGGTTTGATTGGCTTCATGTTGCGGCAATTTGAAATTGCGCGGCTAGTAGGAATTCGTCCTTACAACGCCCTAGCATTTTCGGCACCCATCGCGGTATTCGTCAGCGTATTTTTGATGTACCCCTTGGGACAATCATCTTGGTTCTTTGCTCCCAGCTTTGGGGTAGCCGGAATCTTCCG
>JAVRCJ020000110.1:0-555 GCA_034530875.2 Nostoc sp. DedSLP01 | reverse complement strand
CCCAATTTTTTCAAGGGTTATGTGCCTCCTAAACCTTTATCTGGCGGGGTCTAGAGGCGATTGTCGCCCCTTGAACAGCAAGACACTCGTTTCTGCCGTTACTACATACACGCTCAAAGTCTACAGCACTTCCAATGTCGTACTGTATCAGCAAGATTACACGGCATCGCCCACCGTCGTCGTTGATTGTATCGGGTGTCCGGACGGCACGCTTGATTGTGGTGATTGCTGCTTATCTTGCGATTCCACGTTCAATTCAATCAGTTCTATAAGAAAAATTTTAGGTGGGATATGACAAGCTGTTCGGAGATTTCAAGCCAGTTATCGGCGCTGAGTTCGGATATCTCCGCGCTTGATGGTAAATTCATTACTCGTTCGGACTTGAATCGATTAGAGCAAGAGATAGCGGCAGTCAAGGCACTGATTAAGTCTGTAAATGAAGATGTGATTATTCAAAAATCAGTCAAACTTTCTGAACAAAGCATTGTTCCTAAAATTGACACGGCGGTAGCAGCAGGAACAGCATTACTCGCTAGTAAATTGCAACCACAAATA
>JAVRCJ020000109.1:0-726 GCA_034530875.2 Nostoc sp. DedSLP01 | reverse complement strand
CATCGGAAGGGATGCCCGTAGTGCAGCAGGTCTAGCACAAAGTACAGCAAATCTTGCTCAAAGCAGTGCTTCACAAGCACAGACCACTGCTGATGGTGCCGTTCGCAACGCAGCTAGAGCCAACGAAAATGCTACCACCGCATACAACAAAGCAAATCAAGCTCAGTCTACTGCTAACACTGCATTTCAAAAAGCGGATGACGCCAAAGGCATTGGAGAGCAAGCTAAACAGATAGGTGGACAAGCACTACAAAAAGCAGGTGAAGCCTTAGGACTTGCAATTACAGCAATTTCCCTTTACCAGACAGTGAAATATCTCAAGGGGTTGAAGGGCGACAAAGGCGACAAGGGTGAAAGAGGTTTGCAGGGCATTCCTGGGATACAAGGTATTCCCGGCATCACCACTGTTATTCAGCTACCCGGTCAAAAAGGGGAGAAAGGGGACAAGGGCGATCGCGGTTTGTCAGGATTGCCGGGGCGTAATGGTAGAGATGGAGTAGACGCAGTGCCATACAACGATTCGGGACTAAAAGCTCTCATAATTGCTCAACACACGCAAACCAGGGCAAACAGCACAGCTCAGCATAGCACCACTAGAACGACAATTTTGACGCCAATAATGGCAGCATTAGCACCAATACTTGCGCTGCTCAAACGAATTTATGATGTAGTCGTAGACGTAGCAATAGTTGCGAGACAATCAAAATCCTCTCATTTGCTTGATAA
>JAVRCJ020000108.1:0-775 GCA_034530875.2 Nostoc sp. DedSLP01 | reverse complement strand
GAAAGAGTGAAGAATTAAGGCAATGGACGAGGATAGTCATAGAAAAGATGCCGCATCTGACCAAGCCACAAGCAGTAGTACTAGCAATGTGGAGTTTTGGAATAGTGATGACCCAATCAAGTGGGCTGACAACAGTTTCAGTATTTTTAGCCGAACTATTGGGGAAAAAGGAAAATACAGTACGGCAACAACTCAGAGAATGGTTGAGAGACGCGGAAGATAAAACAAAAACAAAAACAGGGCGGGCAACAGTCATTGAATGTACTTTATTAGCCCGTCACGATCAAGGCTACACTGACCCTTGGTTGATTCTCACCGATTTACCACCAGAAGATGCTGATGCGTGTTGGTATGCAATGCGTTGTTGGATTGAGTGTTTATTTAAAGATGGTAAACGCGGCGGCTTTGGTTGGCATCGCACCAAAATTACTCACCCCAAGCGGGCCCAGAGACATTGGTTAGCTATGGCTGTTGCTACTCTGTGGCAAGTAAGTGTTGGTGGAGAGGTTGATGCCAATTTACCCATTAGTAGTTTAGATGAATTACCACTAACTCATGTGGCACGACGCAATTTTAAAAATAGTGTCCTCCATCGCTGCTTAAGTTGTTTTCGCCGTGGATTTTTAGTGATTAAAGCTGCTGTTCTTAATCGCCTGCCATTACCTCAAGGTAGTTTTTTCCCTCAGCCTTGGCCTATCTTGACTCCACAACTCCATGTGTCTCAAATCACGCTCTCTACTCTACTGCCTGATTTTTAAACCCCTACCCTTGAAAG
>JAVRCJ020000107.1:0-1020 GCA_034530875.2 Nostoc sp. DedSLP01 | reverse complement strand
ATTTCTCCCCATTCTTCACACCAAAAATCATGCTCATCCAAAAATTCCCGCCCACATAATTGAGGTGGCTTGCCAGGATAAAGTATGGTTGCTACGCATTGGGCAAATAAAATGGGGTAACCGCATTCTGGATTTTTAATATCGGTGTAACAATGGCAATTGTTAATGTATTTATAGCCATTTGAAATCCATTCCAGACGGAAAAATTCATAATGCCAGCGGTCTTTATCTCCCCAATCTTGAGGGCGGAAAAATTCTGCAATTGGCCTTTCTGCACAAGTTCCGTCCTCGTTCATACCGTAAATAGCTACAACATTATGAGTTTCACGAATTTTTAGTTCAGGTTTCGACTCAATTACATGATCATGCTCGGGATTCCATCCCATTGAAAATAACTCTTTGAGTGAGTTAGACAGAGGAATTTCATCAACAAGAGTGTCTACAAAACGTCTGGTTTCTTCGCTAGCAATTCCTGTATTTTCGGGGTGTCTCAGTGCTAGTTGTAATTGACAAATAATCTGCCAAACCATCAATGGGGAAATAGCTAACCGAATTGTTGGTTCGTTTGATAACTGCTTTAATTCATTAACAAATCTTGTTGCGATTTCATCTTCATTCATTAGGATTCTCACCTACCTGCGATTTTTGAAACGGTGATTATTGGAGCGCTGCTCTACAGCTAAAACTGCATCTTCCCAACCCTGAATCAAAGCAACTGCATCCTCACCAAAGAATGTCTGCTTGTCGCCGTTGTGCCATGTCACCGCTGCAACGCGGGTAGGCAATTCTTCAAACTGAATTTGACGTATTTGAGCTAGGTTTATCCAACCTGCTGCGGGTAATTTGCAACTAAACACGGATGGGGTATTAATAATGGTGTGCATGGTAAACTAATGCATGGTAAATTCCACAAGCGATCGCAACTCCTCCATCACAAGCAAGTGCGATCGCTAATATTCAGTTAAAAATCCTCAACCTCTTGTCCTTGTTGGGGTGCAGGATTGCGAACGGCACCATAAA
>JAVRCJ020000106.1:0-1085 GCA_034530875.2 Nostoc sp. DedSLP01 | reverse complement strand
TGCAACTCGCCTTCGTGAAGGAGGAATCGCTAGTAATTGCAGGTCAGCATACTGCAGTGAATTCGTTCCCGGGCCTTGTACACACCGCCCGTCACACCATGGAAGCTGGCAACGCCCGAAGTCATTACTCCAACCATTCGTGGGGGAGGATGCCTAAGGCAGTGCTGGTGACTGGGGTGAAGTCGTAACAAGGTAGCCGTACCGGAAGGTGTGGCTGGATCACCTCCTTTTAGGGAGACCTACCCAACTTTGATATTGAGGACAAACAGTTAATAGATACAAAGATGGTCATTCCTAGGTCGGTCGCAGACATTTGTTAAAGCTTTCAAACTATGATTTGGTTCGATTATGGGCTATTAGCTCAGGTGGTTAGAGCGCACCCCTGATAAGGGTGAGGTCCCTGGTTCGAGTCCAGGATGGCCCACCTGAAGAATTTTAGATTGCCGATTTGAGATTTTAGATTGAAGCAAATTAATCCAAAATCAAAAATCAAAAATCAAAAATTTTTGATGGGGGTTTAGCTCAGTTGGTAGAGCGCCTGCTTTGCAAGCAGGATGTCAGCGGTTCGAGTCCGCTAACCTCCACCTAGATAGTGTTAGCTATCAAAAAAGAGAAAAAAATCAGCAACGCGGCTTTAGTGCCAGACTGCTGGGTTTTGACTCAGCCAGAACCTTGAAAACTGCATAGGAATGCGAAGCAGGCAGACACGGACATTGATTGGAAGTGTTTGCAATTGTAAAGTGGTCAAGCTAATAAGAGCTGACGGTGGATACCTAGGCACACAGAGGCGACGAAGGACGTGGTTACCGACGAAATGCTCCGGGGAGTTGGAAGCAAACTTAGAGCCGGAGATATCCGAATGGGGCAACCCTAAATACTAGCTGCTGAATATATAGGCAGTCAAGAGCCAACCCAGCGAATTGAAACATCTTAGTAGCTGGAGGAAGAGAAATCAATCAAGAGATTCCCTAAGTAGTGGTGAGCGAACGGGGAAAAGCCTAAACCAAAGGGTTTACCTTTTGGGGTAGTGGGACAGCGATATCGAATCTGGATGTTAGACGAAGCAGCTAAATACTGCACCAAAG
>JAVRCJ020000105.1:0-1195 GCA_034530875.2 Nostoc sp. DedSLP01 | reverse complement strand
TTAGGAGTTACGCATTGACAAATTAGACAAACAATGTAGTAAGGAAAATCAGGAATAAACAGGCGATCGCTAATCACTCTGGGGCTGGAAAGACGGATAATTGAGGTGCAGAGCGTATCTAGGGTTGAGACAATCAGAGCTATTAGCAAGCCATCCACCGCAAAATGTAACCTCGACACTTACACTCTGTTCTTGTTGGCAGAATCAAAATATCCAGGCTGCACAAGGTTGGCAGAAATAATGGAAGATTTGTCTCATGATAGCGTCAATAGATTTTTGCTACGTGAACAGTATGAACCTAAGGATTTATTTGAAGAAATAAAGCCAAATATCAATTTAATAGGAGGTATTTTAAGCGGGGACGATACGGTAATTGATAAGCCTCATAGCGACCCAAAAATAGCAGAATTAATTGGTTACTATTACTCAGGAAGACATCACCGTGCAGTCAAAGGTATTCAATTAATTACCTTGTATTACACGGACTTAGCTGGTAAGTCTGTGCCTGTCAATTATCGCATTTATAACAAACAAGAAGGGAAGACAAAGAATGATTATTTACAAGAAATGATTGTCGAGGTTCTGAATTGGGGTTTAAGTCCAAAAACAGTAACTACTGATACTTGGTATTCGAGCCAAAAAAACCTGAAATTCTTTAAAAACAAGGAGTTAGGGTTTTTAACGGGAATAGCCAAAAATCGCTCATGTTCAGTTGATGGGAAAAATTTTACTCAAGTTCAAAATTTAGAAATTCCTGAATCGGGCTTAATAGTGTACCTAAAAAATTTTGGTCAAGTGAAGGTATTCTGGAGAAATTTCAAAAACGAAACTTCTAGATATTACATTATGTACACTCCTGAAGAAGATGCACTTTCTGCAATTTCTAGAACAGAATTTAAAGAATTGCATTCAATACATTGGGGGATTGAGTGCTACCACAGAGCTATCAAGCAAGTCTGTGGCATTGGACGATTCATGGTGCGAACATCAGAGCCAATTAAAACTCACTTTTATAGCGCAATCCGAGCTTTTACTCAATTGGAATTAATGCGCTCTGAGGATTTAATTGAAAACTGGTATGAAGTGCAAAGAAATTTATCTCTTCAAGTAGCTCGTGACTTTATTTTGGAACACCTAACACAGAAGTTGAGCTTGGCTGCATAGTATCAATTTTCTGTCAATGCGTAAGTTCTAT
>JAVRCJ020000104.1:0-1258 GCA_034530875.2 Nostoc sp. DedSLP01 | reverse complement strand
TACCCATCTAGGACTTACGCATTGACAGATGTTTGACTATGTGTATTCAAGCCCATCTGTCTTTGCAAGTGTTCCAAAATAAAGTCACGAGCTACTTGAAGAGATAAGTTTCTCTGAATTTCGTACCAGTTTTCAACTAACTCTTCGGCACGCATTAATTCTAATTGTGTAAAAGCTCGTATTGCACTAAAAAAGTGAGTTCTAATTGCCTCAGATGTTCTCACCCTTACGGGTTCGCCAGTTGCTTCAAGTCGGGGAACCCGCCCAACGCACTGGCTCACCATAAAGCGACCAATACCACACACTTGTTTAATTGCTCTGTGGTAACACTCAATACCCCAATGTATTGAATGCAATTCCCTAAATTCTGCTTTAGAAATTAAAAATAGTGCATCTTTTTTAGGAGTGTACATAATGTAATATCTATAAGTTTCGTTTTTGAAACTTCTCCGAAAGACCTTTACCTGACCAAAATTTTTGAGATACACTATTAAACCAGATTCGGGAATTTCTAAATTTTTGACTTGGGTAAAATTTTTCCCATCAACCGAACATGAGCGATTTTTGGCTATTCCAGTTAAAAACTCCAATCCTTTGTCTTTAAAGAACTTTAGGTTTTTTTGGCTCGAATACCAACTATCAGTAGTTACCGTTTTTGGATTTAAACCCCAAATCAAAACTTCCGCAATCATTTCTCGTAAATAATCATTTTTAGTCTTTCGCTCCTGTTTGTTATAAATCCGATAATTTATCGGTACAGATTTACCTGACACATCCGTGTAATACAAGGTAATTAATTGAATTCCTTTGACAGCACGATGATGTCTTCCTGAATAAAAATAACCAATTAATTCTGTTATTTTTGGGTCGCTATGTGGTTTATCAATTACCGTATCATCTCCACTTAATGTCCCACCGATTAAGTTAATTTTTGGGCTAATTTCATCAAATAAATCCTTGGGTTCATATCGCTCACGTAGCAAAAATCTGTTGACGCTATCATGAGATAAATCTTCCATGATGTCTGCCAAACGTGTACAGCCGTGATATTTTGATTCTGCCAGCAGAAACAACGTATAAGTATTGAGATCACACTTGGCGGTAGATGGCTTGGTAGTCGCTCTAATGGTTTGAACCCCTAAATACGCTCTGGACGTAAATTATGCGTCTTTCCAGTCCAAGAGTGATTAGCGATGGCCTGTTTTTTTTAGCTTTTCTCAATACATTATTTGTCTAATTTGTCAATGCGTAAGTCCTA
>JAVRCJ020000103.1:0-1290 GCA_034530875.2 Nostoc sp. DedSLP01 | reverse complement strand
CCCGATACCGATACCAGTGATTTTGTCTTTTCCGTCTCCAGTATCTAGTTGCCCAGTGTTGGTAATCCCTGTAGCGAATCCGCCGTCGCCGCCGATGCGACTGTTAGCACCAGCACCGCCAATACCAGTGCCAGTAATAGTGTCATTTCCATTTCCTGCATTGAGGCTGCCACGGTTGCTGATACCTGTCCCACCACCACCATCACCACCACTGCTGTTGCCGCTGTTGCCGCCGTTGCCGCCTGTACCGTTACCGATGATTGCGTCATTTCCATTTCCGACATTGAGGTTGCCACGGTTGCTGATACCTGTCCCTGTACCGCCAACACTAGCGATATTTGGGTTGTTGCTACCTCTGCCACCCTTTCCAGTACCAGCAATCTTGTCGTTTCCTGAGTCTGTATAAATGAAACCTTCAGTTAAAATATCAATTCCTATTGCTGGCAATTTATTTAAATCTTCCCCAACCAAATTGTCGGAACCAGTAGTGCCTGTGAAATTTGATGAAACTGTCAATCTAGGCATAATCAAAATCCTGCAAATTTAGATTAGTAAGGTCAGTTTCCATACACCTAACCCTGTTATGTCACTTTTGGAAAACAATAATTGAAGCGAAATTTTCAACCTTTGATGGAATAAAAATTTGAGCCTTTATTTACTAACAGAAACTAGAATTTATAGCCAAAACCCAGAAATTAAATCTCCAACAGGCTGGAGAGCAAATGACTTCTACTAAAGTGACACAAGAGAGATCGAGAATGGTAATGCTAGTTTCAGACCAGAGTGTTGTAGGACAAAGTGCTATCTGCAAAAATAAAATTCTCAAACCCGGTGGTGGATAGGGTAATTACATTGCCGTTGTGATTGAAGTTAATGTTAGCTGGATTGAGGGCATTATTGGAAATCACACCGGAAATGACCAATTCAGAGCGATTAAAAGCACCCAGGTCTAGTGTGTCAAAACCGTTTCCACCATCAACAGTCCCAGCACCGAAGCCTTGAAATTTGTCATCTCCAGTGCCTAGATCGATTTTGATACCGCCACCAATATTGACCTTTTGTTGAACTTCATTGATGGTACTAGTAGCAATAATTTCATCATTGCCATCACCAGTTTTGATAGTGCCTTGTCCATAAATGCCATAGGCAGAACCACCAACAGATGCTGTCGCTTGTCCGATGATGATGTCACGACCATAGCCAGTATTAATTACACCGTCGTTGAAGATACCTGTAGTGTCATAACCTGAAATTTTGCCAGAGCCAGTACCGATAATTGTATCATTGCCC
>JAVRCJ020000102.1:0-1291 GCA_034530875.2 Nostoc sp. DedSLP01 | reverse complement strand
TTAAACCTCGCTGATAATATGCCTGCTTATTGCGAATGGAACCGACCAGTTCCTCAACCCATGCTTGACACTCATGCAAAGCTTCTATCCAATTTTGACCATATAAACCTATCCAGAAATTACTGTGCCGTTTTCTAGTTCTACTTTTTTCTTGTCGGCGACAGATATAGGATTCTTGTTTTTGAAATTTAGTTCTTCGTCCATGTAACCAAGCACTAGTCATCGCTAAAGCAATTAAGAATATTATTCGTACAAGTCTATCAGGGCTGGCTTGGGAAATTTCTAAATTGTAACCGCCTGTTTTACAATCTTTGAACATCGCCTCAATCCCAAAACGTTGAGCATATATTTTGATGGCAGTGTTTAAATCAGGTAAATTAGTTAATAAATACCAAGCTTCCTTATCTTGCTTTCCTCGATACTTCCTTTTCCAATAAACAGCTAAATTGAAGCAACCAAAACCTTTTTTTTGAGTAACTTTAACATCAGTATAAAAGGAGCGAATACCAGGATAAATTTCAATGCTACTTAAAGGCTGAAATTTTTGTCTTTTCTTACGGAAAGTAGTATCCTTTTTTTGACGAAATACAAAACCTATGTTCTGCTTGTGGAGCAACTGCGCCAGTTCTACGCTATGAAATTCCCTATCCCCAATAATCACTAATTTGTACTTTTTTAATAAACGGATTACTGGACGTAATACTTTTTGCTGTTCTTCTAGGTTACTGCAACCATCTTTCTCTAACAAACACCAATATATGGGCCACGCTCTTTTTTGGTAAATCACACTTACCATCAACACATTATTTTCTTTCCACTGTGTTCTATCCATTGCAATGGTTAATTGTGACCCTACCTTAAAATGTTGATTAATTATTGCTTCAATGATAGGAAACCACAACAATACTACACTCAAGGCATTCAATGTTAAAAACCTTTGTATATGCCGCCTACGACTATTTTGTTGTATTGGTAATGGTAATGTTGCTGCCAGCCTTTCTATCCTTACCTGTTTCTGATTCTGTAGTAACCACACCAACATCTTTAGGGTGATTAACTGTGCAATATTTCAGGTATTTTTCTAAGAAGTTTTGGTAGAATGATGCCAGCATTATTATGACGGTCTTAATCAAATTACGAGACCGTTCTTTTTTACCATTAAACTGTACCCCACAGGTAGCCGCTTAATAACTGTACAGTTCATTCTCAATAAGCACCCAATTTTTTCAAGGGTTATGTGCCTCCTAAACCTTTATCTGGCGGGGTCTAGAGGCGATTGTCGCCCCTTGAA
>JAVRCJ020000101.1:0-1341 GCA_034530875.2 Nostoc sp. DedSLP01 | reverse complement strand
ATATTATCAGCGAGGTTTAAGGGCTATGAAGCTTATACAGCAAGCACTTTAGGGAGCTTGTCGCCCCTTGAAGTCTTGCTGTGTAAAGTTGGTAATGCTGCGGTAACACTTGAACCATGCCAGTTGACTGTTGTACCACTCGGATAGAAATTAGTTGAGTTACCACCACTAGAAGGCGCGGATAATCCAAAATAGTTGATGACTTTGGATGCTTGTCCACCGAATGATACCTTGGCTCTAACATCAGGTACTGTTTGACTACAACTACCTACTTGCCCACTTCTAAAGTCAAGTGAAACAACATAGGTATCGTATGCCTCACGGTAGACGACGGTGTAACCGGTTTTGCATCCACCGCTAGCGACAACACCTTTAAAGACATAATCCCAAGTACTCGCGGTGCTACTCGTGATTTGTGTTGTAACCGGCGCGGCGTATTCGCCAACAACAGCGCCATTGACAGTAACCCTAGCGGTTTGACCAGCAGCGCATGTCATTAATAGTTATCCGGGTCGATTGTTGAACTGGAATCAACTTTGGCTAAGGATACTGTTATTTGGTCTTGGCGATAATTCGTTGTTCCACGCGTTACAAACGACGAATATCCATCAGTAATTAATATTGATTGGTCAGTATTTGCATCAAAGTTGGTTTGTGTTAGATAAGTTTTGGCCGCTAATAATAAAGCCACTAAATGGCCTTCAGCGGTTGCTGTAGTTGGCGTTGCTAATCCTGCTGCCGTCAATGCTGAATCGGGTATAAACAAACCCGCGCTTGCTGCTGTGGCTCCACTCGCTAATCGAGTTGTACCCGTTCCAAAGATTTGAACTAATGTTGGTTCTGCCATAAAAACTAGATTTATTTAATGAAGCGAATAAATCCGTTTTATTCTCGAATCAAAATTGTGTAAATCTTCCAGTTTTATGTAAAACCGGAAGTATCACTGAAGCCATGAAACCATTGCTGTAGTTAGGATTAATCCAATTTTAGGTATTAACTAAAAAACAAAAACTTCCGAATTAACCATTGCAGTTGGTTAAACCGGAAGTCAGAAACATCAAAAATTAATTTATGAAAAACAATCGCAATGGTCAAGCAGCTGTTTTCACTCAAGGTGAATATTCTAAAATCCGTAGAAACATCAAGAGTCAAAAATACAAAGTACTTTTAGATTTGGCTTGGTTTACCGGTGAGCGATGGGGGGCACTGGTGCAAATGAAAATCAGTGATGTTTACAATTGTGACGGTACTCCGCGCAAATCAGTTACTTTTCGAGCCAGAACTCGCAAAGCTTGTGGCGGAAAACAGAAAATTAGGAAAACTAGGGAAGTACCTGTACAC
>JAVRCJ020000100.1:0-2142 GCA_034530875.2 Nostoc sp. DedSLP01 | reverse complement strand
TTCAAGGGGCGACAAGCGAGCTAAAGTGCTTGCTGTATAAGCTTCATGGCTCTTAAACCTCGCTGATAATATGCCTGCTTATTGCGAATCAAACCGACCAGTTCCTCAACCCATGCTTGACACTCATTCCAAGCTATTATCCAATTGAAACCATATAAACCTATCCAAAAATTACTGTGTCGTTTAGTGGTTTTACTTTTTTCTTGTCGGCGACAAATATAGGATTCTTGTTTTTGAAATTTAGTTCTTTGTCCGTGTAACCAAGCACTAGTCATTGCCAAAGCAATTAAGAAAATTAAACGCATCAATCTATCAGGGTTAGCTTTAGAGCCTTCAAGATTATAACCCCCTGTTTTGCAATCACGGAACATAGCTTCAATACCAAAACGCTGTTTGTAGATTTTGATAGCGGTTTCACAATCAGGTAGATTAGTTAGTAAATACCAAGGTGATGATTCTTGTTTATTTCGATATTTTCGCTTCCAATAGACTGCTAAATTAAATTTCCCAAATCCTCGTTTTTGAGTAATACTGACTCCAGAATAAAACTGTCGGATTCCGGGATAAACTTCGATACTCTTTAACGGCTTAAAGGAGCGTCTTTTTTGGCGAAAAGTGGTATCCTGTTTTTGACGGAATACAAAGCCTACATTCTGTTTGTGTAGCCAATTAGCTAGTTCTATACTGTGAAATTCTCTATCCCCAATAATTACTAATCTGTATTTTTTGAGTAGCCGAATTACTGGACGTAATACTTTTTGCTGTTCAGTTAGATTAGTGCTACCATCTTTCTCTAGCAAGCACCAATATATTGGCCACGCTCTTTTTTGGTAAATTACACTAACCATTAGCACGTTATTTTCTTTCCATTGTGTTCTGTCCAGTGCGACAATCACTTGTGAGCCAGCTTTAATTTGCCTGCTAATCATCTCTTCAATGATCGGAAACCATAGCAGTACCACACTCAATGCATTCAAAGTTAAAAACCTTTGTAAATGCCGTCTCCGACTGTTTTGTTGTATGGGTAAAGGTAGGGTTGCTGCCAGTCTTTCTATCCTGACCTGTTTTTGATTCTGTAGCAACCACACCAACATTTTCAGGGTAATTAACTGCGATTTATTTAGATACTTTTCTATGAACTCTTGGTAGAATGAGGGCAACATTATGTGACGGTCTTGTTTAATTGATGAGACCGTTCTTTTTTACCATCAAACTGTACCCCCTAGATAAACGCTTAATAACTGCACAGTTAATTCTCAATAAGCACCTAATTTTTTCAAGGAGTATGTGCCTCCAAAACCTTTATCTGGTTTAACTTTGCGCTGATTGTCCTCCTTGAACCCTGATTATTAGCTCTTCAGGGGGTTAGGGGGCGTCTCTGTGATTTAGGGATAGCTTGCATCACTTTTGCAAGAGGTTCAAGGGGCCAATAAATGTTAGTGTTACCACACCAGAATTACTGGTAGCTCCTTGTGGAGTAACACAACCAGTTGCTTCCGGGGTAATTAAGGTAAGGGTTTGCACTGCTCTAGCACCAACGTACTCACCAGAGAGTACAGTTCCACTGCCAGTAAAAACAGTCTGACCTACACCCCTGACGTTAGTAAAGAATTCATAACGCACAGTACTAGATTTTCCGTTGTTCCATTTGTATGTAATGCTATATGGCGCAGTAGAGTTTAAAAGACACGAAAATAGCCCGGTTCCTGTAGCTTCAAATGTACCTGCATTGATTGTCGGGTCACCAACAGACACGCATGGAGACACAGAACCAACTGCTTTGAAAGTAGTCTGTTGAGGAGTCAATGACAGTCCTGGGGAGAAGCTAGTCGATTGTGTTCCTGGACAATTAAGGAGATTAACATCAATAGCACTAGCGCTTTGATTAGTTAGACTCAACTCAACACCAAGCACTGCACTAGCAATAGCGCAGGCAAGAACTGATACTCTGCATCGGGCATTAAACAATGTCGCCAGTCTAACCATAAATTTATTTAAATCCTATGTAAGTTTTTTGTACTACCACTAAGTAAAAATATTTAGTAGTATGTTCATCTGGAATAACTATACTGATGTCAATGTCTTTATAAAAACAACCCTTAGCTAGTTTACAAATAGCAATTAAACTGCAAATAACATTAT
>JAVRCJ020000099.1:0-2144 GCA_034530875.2 Nostoc sp. DedSLP01 | reverse complement strand
GGCATATTATCAGCGAGGTTTAAGAGCCATGAAGCTTATACAGCAAGCACTTTAGCTCGCTTGTCGCCCCTTGAAGTGCCAATGTTTATGTATATTTCCATCTATTCTTCAATCAACGATTAAACCTATCTAACACGCTCAAAATCTATCTGTACTCGATTTTGAGCAAGTTTCCCTGAGTTAAAAGAGGTGGACGTTATGAACCCCCCACCCCGTAGGCGAAAGAAAGCTTCCTCTGCCAGCTCCAATAATTTAGAATCACCCAACTCAGACATTACCCCTTCAGAAAATCCAGCTTCAGCAATCATTGACGTTCTCGCGGTTGAAGTACCGGAACTAGCCGAGCAAGAGCAAAGCGTAGACGCTCAAGGGCGGCTTGTCGTAGACATCGCCTGCATTTAGAACGCAAAGTTGAGAGGGCGTTTTTTGAGGCAGGTAAAGCACTGGCGGAGTTACGCGATCGCAGACTTTATCGCTCCACTCACAAAACCTTCGAGGAATACTGCAAAGACAGGTTTGGATTTGAGCGTCGCCATCCTTACAGATTGATTGAAGCGGCGATTGTAGTAGATAATCTTATGCAAATGCATCCCATTGGGACACAAGTTGAAGTTGGCGCAAATGATGAGCAAATGTGTTCTAGTGGGACACAAACCGAAACTGACTCAAGTGATGAGCAAGAGCAATCTGTTGGGACACAAAACGAAACTGATTCGGGGGAAGAGCAAATGTGTCTCATTGGGACACAAATTCTGCCGACAAGTGAGCGTCAAGTCCGCCCATTAACCAAGCTAGAACCGCAGCAGCAGGTTGAAGTTTGGAAACGGGCAGTACAGGAGGCTGGCAGTAAACTTCCCAGTGCCAGGATCGTAACTGATGTTGTGCAAAAAATTATGGAGCGAACGAGAGTACCTAACACCTACCAAATTGGTGAAGTATGCCAAATTCTAACTAAGGACAATCCAGAACTTAGGGGTAAAAGCGGTTGTTGGGCGATTGTTACCGCTGTTAATGATTTCAGTTGCACTGTCAGGCTTTGGAATGGCGAATGTACTGTTGGGGTGCAGCATCTACGGTCATTCAATTACTTGCCTGATGAATGTCAGCAGATGCAGGTGATCTGCGATCGCATCAATCGAGTGTATTCGAGTGAGTTGGAGGGGTCGGTGCAAAGGTTTTTGGAGTCGTTGGGGAAGTTGAAGCGGGCTTTTTTGACGGTGCTGGAGGAGAAATTTTTGAGTCTGCTGGAGCAGCGATTTATTAAAAATGGAATTATTTAACATGTATTTATAGCAGTTCTAAATCATTTGTGAAAAATCAAACTACATTTATAACTATTCTTTCCTGTTGCCTATTCCCTACCTCAACGAAAAATTTCACGACTCATTTAGGAATGCTATATTAATATAAATATGTTGGCAAATAAATATGTTGGCAAAAATCCTTGAAGACATATAATGTTAATAAACCAAATAAAAAGTATAGATTTTATCCCAGTTAAAATAAGAGTAATGATTACCTAACTTCTTTTTCAACAGAAGCTAGGCAATATCAAACCGAATCTACTAGGTTGCTGATTCTTCATCAAAAATTTCGACTGTTGTTGGAGCAGGGCCTTCTCCAGGTTCAGTAATTACTACTGGACTAATATGATGTTTCAATTTGAGTTTAAGCTCATCTGTAATAGGCAACTCTTGAATTTCTTTAAGCAGAAATCTTACAGACTCGGTTTTACTACGTTCTGTATAGATGAGCTTGAGAATGTTTTCAATTCCAAATGCTGCTATATATTCTCCTAGAATGCCCACCAAACCAAGTAGACCTAAACCTCCTAACAAGCCTAAAGGCCCGCCCAGCGATGAAAGCATAGCAACAACAGCAGCGACACTACCCCCTGATGCAGATGTTGCAATCACAAACAGTATACCAGGAAGACCTAAGCCAGCAATTTTTTTGACGAGTTCATCCATTTTTCTTACCTCTCAATCCTCAATTTTTTAGTGTAAATTAGTCCATCACAACTGTTCGTACATTTATTATTTTGGCTACATTATTTATTCTGCAAACAAAAATAAACTCTAGTTTTTAAAATACCAATAGCCATTAAACTCTGATCCATTTCAGCACATGAGTATCTTTATCAT
>JAVRCJ020000098.1:0-3000 GCA_034530875.2 Nostoc sp. DedSLP01 | reverse complement strand
CACTCAAGTCCAAGCTAGTAACTTAGCTTATGTGATTTATACTTCTGGGTCTACCGGGCAGCCTAAAGGGGTAATGACTGAACATCGCTCTTTAGTGAATTTCACGCAAGCGTTCACAGATAAAATTAACAAACGCAAAGCCTACGCCGGGGAAAGCCTACGCTTTTTACAATTCTTATCTATTAGTTTTGATGGCGCAGCAGCAGAAATTTATCCCTGTCTTCTCGGTGGTGGAACATTGGTGATTGCTACTGCTGAGGTATTTACTTCTGTTACCAAGTTTTTGCAAAAGTCCGAAGAATGGCAGATAAACGTATGGATTCTACCAACAGCATACTGGCATCAGTTGGCTTCGGAATTAGCCTGGACGCAAAAGCTGATTCCCCCATCAATTCGACTAATAACTATTGGCGGCGAAGCAGCACAACAGCAGACATTAAAGCTATGGCAGAAATCTGTAGATGAGAAAATACGCAGCCATCAACTAGGCGAACCGCCATTGTTGATTAACTGCTACGGGCCTACTGAGACAACGGTAGTGGCTACGACGTTGAAATTATCAGATTTTCTGAATGTGAGCGATCGCCAAACACTTTTGCCGATTGGAAAACCGATTGCCAATATCAAAACCTATATTCTAGATCGATATCAACAGCCTGTGCCGATTGGCGTACTCGGCGAATTGTATATCGGTGGCGAATGTTTAGCCAGAGGTTATCTCAACCGCCCAGATTTAACAGCAGAAAAATTCATTAATTGGACTTTCCAAAAATCGCAACGCCTCTACAAAACTGGCGATTTAGCGCGTTATTTACCGGACGGTAAGATTGAGTTTCGCGGCCGAATCGATCGCCAAGTTAAAATTCGCGGTTTCCGGATTGAACTGGGGGAAGTTGAGGCGGCGATCGCCTCTTTTGCCGGAGTGCGAGAAAATGTAGTTGTAGCCCGCGAAGACCAACCAAGTAACAAAAGCTTAGTTGCTTATGTAGTTGCAAATCAACAGCCATTAGCCAGCAGTGAACTACGCCGTTACTTGCAACAAAAGTTACCTGAGTATATGCTGCCCTCTGCCTTTGTGATGCTTGAGGCTCTACCTTTAACACCAAATGGTAAAGTAGACTTGCGCGCCCTGCCAGAACCAGAATTTCACCCAGAACTACAACAAAATTTTGTTGCGCCTCGAACTCCCATTGAGGAGATGCTAGCCAGCATTTGGGCAGAGGTGCTAGTAATTCCTAAAGTGGGTATTTATGATAACTTCTTTGAGCTAGGGGGGCATTCGTTACTAGCAACGCAAGCGATTTCCCGGTTGCAAACTACCTTGGGCATAGAATTGCCATTACGCAGCTTGTTTGAAGCTCCTACCATTGCCGAGTTGGGCGATCGCATTCAGATCGCAATTAGCAATGGACAATCTCTGCAAACTCCACCTTTATTACCAATTCCTCGTTCTGCCCAAATCCCATTATCTTTTGCCCAAGGGCGGCTATGGTTTCTGAACCAATTAGAATCAGACAGCGCATCGTACAATAGCCCCATTGCTTTGCGTTTTAGTGGCAAACTCAACATCACTGCCCTAGAATCGAGTTTCAATGCAATCATTCGTCGTCACGAAGCCCTACGTACAAACTTTGTCACCTTAGATGGACAACCAGTTCAAGTCATTGCTGCAACTCTGAATCTAAAACTGCCCCTCGTCGATTTGCAGCATTTGCCTGTTCAGGAACGAGAAGTAGAAACCCAACGATTAGCGAAAATAGAAGCCTTACAACCTTTTGACTTAGAGCGAGAGCCTTTAGTCCGAATTAAACTGCTACAGCTAGACAAAGACGAACACGTATTATTACTAACACTACACCACATTATTTTTGATGGTTGGTCGTTTGGCGTATTCTACGAAGAGTTAGCAAAACTTTACTTAGGATTTTGTACTAACGACATCCCTGGTCTACCTGAATTACTGATACAGTATGCGGACTTTGCCGTTTGGCAACGGCATTGCTTAACTAGAGAAACACTTCAAACTCAAATCGACTACTGGAAGCAACAACTCAAGGACGCTCCCACTTTACTCAAGTTGCCCACTGACCGACCGCGCACAGCCATTCAAACTTTTCAAGGGGCGCATCAATATATCACACTGCCACCTGATTTAAGTCAAGCACTTGCCAACCTCAGTCGGCGAGAGGGAGTCACTTTGTTCATGACTCTATATGCAGCGTTTGTCACCTTGCTTTATCGCTATACAAGCTCAGATGACATTTTAGTAGGTACGCCCATTGCTAACCGCAATCATCCAGAAATAGAAAAGTTAATTGGCTTTTTTGTCAATACTTTAGTGCTACGTACCCAATTTCAGGGTAACCCCAGTTTTCAAGACGTTTTATCTGGGGTGCGAGAGATGGCACTGCAAGCCTATGCTTATCAAGACTTGCCCTTTGAGGAGTTAGTCGAAGTATTGCAACCAGCGCGTTCCTTAAGTCATTCACCACTGTTTCAGGTGATGTTTGTGTTCCAGAGTACTCCCATGCTTGCAATGAATTTGCCGGAGCTAAAGGTTAGTTCCTTAAGAGTGGAAACAGGAACTACAAACTTCGATTTGACCTTATCGATGGAAAATACTGCTTCAGGATTAATCGCTGAATGGGAATACAACAGTGATTTGTTTGATGATTCTACGATCGCACGAATGGCAGGACAATTTCAAGTTTTACTAGAAGGAATTGTTAACTCACCCTCTAGCCGAATTTCTGATTTACCTTTACTTAGAGAGTCAGAACAGCAACAGTTATTACAGGAATGGAACTCTACCTTTGCAGATTATCCCCAGCATAAATGTATTCACCAGTTATTTGAGGCACAAGTAGAGCAAACACCAGATGCGATCGCAGTAGTCTTTGAAAATGAGCATCTGACTTACGCTCAACTCAACGCCAAAGCCAACCAACTAGCACATCACTTACAAACCCTGGGTGTGAAACCAGAGGTGATGGTGGGAAT
>JAVRCJ020000097.1:0-4676 GCA_034530875.2 Nostoc sp. DedSLP01 | reverse complement strand
TATACTGATGTCAATGTCTTTATAAAAACAACCCTTAGCTAGTTTACAAATAGCAATTAAACTGCAAATAACATTATATTTGCTCACTCGGATACCAAGCTCTTTGACTAAATAAGCACCTGCTACCCATTCCAATCAACCAGCACCCCATCCACATACACAATCCCCCACTGCGGATACTTCGCCAGCAGTTTCTCGATCACAATCTGTAAAGCAGGGTTAAGTATTTTTCTAAGAAGTTTTGGTAGAATGATGCCAGCATTATGACGACGGTCTTGGTCAAATTACGAGACCGTTCTTTTCTACCACGAAACCGCTCCCCACAGAAGAGTCTACTACCCCTATACAGTTCATTCTCAATAATCACCTAATTTTTTCAGGGGGTTTGTACCTCCTAAACCTTTAGCTGGCTTGGTTTAGAGGCGATTGTCGCCCCTTGAACATTGGCACAGACAGAACTAATCATCAAAAGCTGTAATCGCTTTTGATACAACACGCTCATGCCGATCTCCTTTCAAATGGCAACACTATTCCATCGACTTGATCTGTTAATTGGCTGCGAGAGTGTTTGTTAATGTTTGGCGCTTCCTCGTTTTCCGATATTAGGTTGTCAACTATTGCTTCAACACCAGACTCATCATCAGGGAGCCAAACCAAAAATTCCCCTGGCTGAACTTTATAAGTAGTGCAAATCTTGTCTAATACACTGCCTGTAGGTATATAGCTGGGGTCATTACATAGCCGATAAGCTGTATCTCTGCCAAGCTTAGTGTCTTGCCAGAACTTATATCGGCTGATGCCTTTCTCTTCAATAAATTTTTTAATTCGATTTTGCACTGTCATACCTCCATAATCTCATAATAGATACTATACCCTAAAAATGCGAATACGCATATTGACACTATTACCTAAAAATACGAATATAGAGACACAACAAAAGGCAATCGCTAGTCCTGGAAAAACTTATTGCGATCGCCTCTTGTAGAAAACTCACCATACAGATGGAGTACCAATATAATGACACATACCATTTACAGCCATCAACAGCTGCGCCACAAATCCCTAGCCCAGCTAAAGCACACCTACAGCGAAATCGGCTGCACCGTTGAAGTACGAGACAGACGGCGCAGGGCTGCGTGGATTAACGCGTTCGTCGAAGACGTTGGCGCAGCCATCGCCCAACACCAAGCCGCCCAACTCCAGAAAATCGCCCGTCACCGCCCAGTTAGCCGTTAACGCCGCGACTGCTGTTAACCCTGTTCTCAAGCCTGCTGCTGATGAACTCAAGACTGCGATCACTTCCACTAATACTGCCGAGGATGCGTTTCTTAATGCAACCCAGATCGGTGAAGTAATGGGAATGTCTGCCAGGGCTGTCAACAACTGGCTGGTACAGTCTGGATTACAATATCGCACCGAAGATAAGAAAATTCCCTATCGTCCTACTGAGTCAGGGAAGCAGTGGGGGCGTATAGTTCCAGCGTTAGCGAGATCATCGAATCAAACGGTGTTTCAACTGCGCTGGTTGCCCGAAATAGTACAAGTCATTTCTCAATAGTCCAGAATACAGAATCCAGGAACCAGAATCAGCCAGCATATTTTATTTACCAAACTTTTTAACTCAGTTCTTCACTTATTCTGAATTCTGACTTCTGACTCCTGACTCCTCTACCTAATTAGTCGAAATTATGAACAGCTTACGCAAAGTTGTAGCGGATAAATATGGTCTTGAAGCTTTTGCTATGTACGATGAATTTTTCAAAGTTCATCTACCAGAAAATCAAGACCACACCCTCAAATTTCTGGAAAGCAATTTACCAGAATGTATCCGGATAGAAAAAAGCAGAATGTTTCGCTGGCGGTGTAATTGCTGCGTGGGAAGTTCCTTTATTTTTACTTCCTAAAGCTTTAGAGCAAGCCTACGATTTTGTTGAGCAGTTTTGGGAGGAGATTTCTAAAGAAGAAGAAAAATAAAAGCGATTGTTGCTTTATTAAATAACAACCGCCAAACAAAAACACTCCTTAATTCCAGGGTAACGAAAATGAGAGTCATAGTTCGAGTAGTACAAAAAATCTATCAAGAGGCACATATTGATATTCCCGATCTGTGCTGCCAAGACACAATTAAACAACACATTGTTGACCTTTATAACAGTGGCGAAATGACTCCAAATTTAAACATCTTTCAGGTTGATTTTGAATCTATTAGCACAACGATTGTTAATAATCAAGACTCTTTCAATGTTAAGGAAGAAGCAGCATGACAGTTACACCACTATTAACACCCCAGACAACTGTTAATGAAACTGTCAGCAGGCATCCTCTGAACTTCTACGAATCACCATCATGGTTTACCACAGAACTACTGCGCCATATTCCGTTATCTGGTGTGATTGGTGAACCTTGCGTTGGGATGGGGGCGTTCGTCTCTGACGTTGCCGGAGGCATCGCATCTTTGTTGGATGTGTGGCCGCATACAGAACATATTTGGACTAACGACATCGACCCGAACAAACAAGCCCACTTTCACTACGACGCAACATTAGCCGAGTCCTGGGCTAAATTCCCCGATTGCGATTGGATCTGCACTAATCCACCATACGCCGAATTTACTGCACCAATCATCAAGAATGCCTACCATAAAGCTCGTTTGGGTGTTGCGGCATTCTTGTTGACCAGCTTTCTCGAACCCTGTGATGATCGTGCGGATTTTCTCATGCAATATCCGCCATCACTAGTGCTGGTATTGCCTCGCTTTTGTTTTCGCAAGGATAAACGAGGTACTCGTTGGGCTACGGACAACATCACTATTTCGTGCTTTGTTTGGGACAAACGTGCAACCACACAGCGCATTATTGTGCGTCCCAAATCTCAAATCGTTGGATTTTATAAGAATCCAGAACAGGCTATTTCACAAGAAAAAGCTGAAAGTATTGTTAAAGCGATCGCAAGAGGGGAATTATGAAACAGATGTCACTTTTTAACGAACCAACTACTGTTTTACCTGCCAGTTACTACCCAGAGTTTCTTTCCAAACAAGAAGCATCAGAACTTTACCAACATTGCCAAGAACTTGAATGGCAGCAAAACCAAATCAGGATGCTCGGTAAAACTATGCTTGTTCCCCGGCTGGAATGTATTTATGGTGATGAAGGATGTGATTACCTGTATTCCAAAAGTGTTCTACTCAAACCACTACCTTGGACTTCATCACTAGCCCAACTGCGAGATAGGATTACCGCCGCTACAGGTTACAGCTTCCGCATCGTCATTGGTAATCAGTACAGGAGTGGCCAGGATTCTATCGGGTGGCATAGCGATAGCGAGGCTTCGATGGGTTTAAATCCCGCGATCGCTTCTATCAGCTTGGGTTCGGAGAGGAAATTCCAAATCAAGCCCATCGGTGGAAAGCCGACTGACTTTTGGCTGGAGCATGGGAGTCTGCTGGTGATGCACCCTGGCTGTCAATCTACTCACGTGCATCAAGTTCCAAAGACTAACAAAGTCGTTAGCACACGAATTAATCTCACATTTCGACCCCACGTAGGGGGTAAGAAATGATTATTGCTATCGATAAAACTTCATTGTGCACTCAAATCTTAAATCCTATTAATCAGCAACAAAACTGAATAATTACTAATTGAACCTTGAAAATTACATACTCTTCAAAACTTTAATTCTCTGGCTGAGTGTCAATTGCTGACTCATATAAAGAACGCAATTCATCAACAGTATTCACGTAAGGATTCAGGTCTAATATTTAGGAAGCAAAGACGGGTGAGACTGAGAATCAGCCAATAGTGCTTGTACAAAGAAATCAATCACAGACCGACCTTGACGGCGGCAGGTTTGCACCACAGTCAACAAATTGGCAGTGTGTTGAAACCGCTCCATTGAACGGGAACCACCACTAACCTTACGTTTCGTCACAGCCAAACGCAGCGTTCGCGAAGCGTGTCCGAAGGACTCTCGTTCGGCTTGATTATTATCAGGGGGAACTTCAGGATTTTCAAGAAAATACCACCATTGAGAAGCTTTATCCCGTAAAGAGCGTAAAAGCTGGCCGGCTTTTGCTCCTGCCTTGTCAATCCACTGATTGAGCGTTTGTTGTAACTTAGATTTAAATTGATTTACCCAGTCGTTGTAACTGGTGGAGTCAAGAGTTTCAAACCATTGAGCGTAATTTTTAAAAGCTTCATCAATTAAATCAACAAACGCTTCGCCAATAGCTTGGTTGTGAAGACCTGGAAGTTGAATTAGTTTTTTGAAGTGACGGCGTAAATGAGCCAAGCATTTCTGTTGGTCACTCACTGCATAACCATTGTAGACACTAAAATCGTCGCTGCTAAGTACCCCTGTATATTTAGTTCCTAAAATCGTTTCTAATTCGGTTCTAGAACGAGTGTCAGCAGCAGTAAACAAGCAGAAATCAGAATTGGCAACTACCCACAACCATTCCTTGATTCCTTTGACCGACCAAGGCGTTTCATCGACATGGATATTAGGTTGTGTCTGTTTTACCCAACTACTCAATTCATGAATGCTCGGTTCAATTGCCCCAGTTATTCGTTCATTGGTGGTGACTAAAGTTCCTAACCCAATTTCAATTTGCCCTAGTTCCCACAACATTTCTTGCTGTTTTTCATAGGGCATATGTGCATAATTGTTTACCCATC
>JAVRCJ020000096.1:0-4744 GCA_034530875.2 Nostoc sp. DedSLP01 | reverse complement strand
ACCTTATTTTCATCAAGGTTTACGTGCTATGGCTCTTATCCAGTCTGCTTTATAGGCTCTTTGTCACCCCTTCAGGCGATCGCTCCTGACTTGCACTAGATAATCTTTTTTAATAGCGATGAATCTATCTTAGGGATAAAGATAGTTGTTGCTCGATTTTTTATCCTCATTGATAGAGGTCGTAAAGATTTGGATGGCAATATAGGTGTGTGCTAATCCAGCAAGGATATAAATGGTTCAAAACAAAGAGCAGACGGCTATAGACAATCTCATCGTTATTGGAGCATCGGCAGGTGGAGTAGAGGCGTTAGTTTATTTAGTTAAACAGTTGCCAACTGACCTAAATGCTGCTGTAATTATAGTTCTTCACGTATCCAGTGAAAGTCCTTGCATTCTGCATCATATCTTGAATGGCGCTGGAAAATTGCCAGCTTTTGCAGCTGAGGACGGTCAAGCAATCAAGACTGGACAAATTTACGTTGCTCGACCTGACTATCATTTGCTTGTCAAATCGGGATATTTGCAATTAACCCGGGGGCCAAGAGAGAACCACCATCGCCCAGCTATCGATCCATTATTTCGGACTGCGGCACGAGCCTACGGAGAGCGAGTTATAGCTGTAATCCTAACAGGTATGTTGGACGATGGTA
Source organism: Nostoc sp. DedSLP01 (assembly GCA_034530875.2). Classification (GTDB taxonomy): domain Bacteria; phylum Cyanobacteriota; class Cyanobacteriia; order Cyanobacteriales; family Nostocaceae; genus Nostoc. The sequence goes on along the minus strand of JAVRCJ020000096.1, from coordinate 4,094 downwards.
CCGCCGGACTGATGGCGGTGAAAATGCGCGATGGCGTGGCAATTGTGCAAGACCCTGATGATGCATTGTATTCAGGAATGCCAAAGAGTGCGATCGAGAATGTAGAAGACATTGATTATATTTTGCCACTGTCAGAAATTCCATCCGTCTTAGTAACTCTAGCTAATACACCGATGGCAACACAAGCGGAAAAGCCTGTACCAAGCCAAATGGAGTATGAATCGGATATGGCGCAATTAAATACAGAAATACTAGAAAATGGCACTCTGCCCCCTGGTAAACCATCAACTTTCACCTGTCCTGATTGCGGTGGCACGCTGTGGGAGATAGAGGAGGGGAATATTTTGCGCTTTCGCTGCCACGTAGGTCATGCATTTGGCGCAAAAACTTTGCAGGCAATGCAATCAGAGGATGTGGAAGAGGCATTGTGGAGTGCTATTAGGGCGCTGCAAGAGAAAGCTAAACTATCAGAGCGTATGGCTTCGAGAATGCGCGATCGCAACCTATTATCGGTAGCAGAACAATTAGAACAAGAAGCACAAGCTGCTCACCAGCGTTCTGTTATTATCCAACAACTTCTAGAAACGGGCAATGCAATAACACAAGAGACTTGGGAATAAATACTTGCTTTGGGGAGTAGGGGAAGAAATTAGAGCGAGTTATTATCCCTCGATTCCGCAAAGCTCAATTCTTTAGCGAGAGTGGTTCTTGTGCTGGTCTAAATGAGCCTGCAATCCCTTTTGAAATTCTGTCACGGAGTCAATATAGCTTTGAGTAGCATTTATATGTGCTTGTATAGCTTCACCAAATACTTCTACTGAGCCATCTTCCTTTAATTCTGGATGTTTGAAAAATCATGATTGATGTATCAAATATTTTTTACCCCACCCTAACCCTCCCCTTATAAAGGGGAGGGAACCGGATTTTCTTGTTTCCCCCCTTTATAAGGGGGGATAAAGGGAGATAATTAAAATCACAGCTAACCACTTTTGAAACAACCTCTAAATCTCAAACCCTTGCATCAAGTCTGTTTTAATTCTGACTCCTGAATTCTGAATTCTACTATAGGACTCGTATTTGATTTTTGAGAAAAAATCAGTACACTTTTATTCGTTTCTACCTGTTGCCGATTGCCTGTTAAGAGTCTCTACGAATAGTTCAGCAATCAAATCGGATTCTTATATATTAGCCATGCTATCCGCGAGTTTTAATAGTATCAATGTCAACTAACACCACCACAGCACCGTCAATCTTGTTATCTGATGTTTTATAAGGTCGGATTCGCAAATCGTACCAATGACCGTCTTCGTCTTGAACCTCCTGAGCTTTTAAGTTGAGGGTGCTAATTACTTCTAAAATCTCTTGCTCCAAGTTACGAATATTTAAGTTGTGTTTAATATCGCTGAGCGGCCGCCCCACATCTGTTGGTATCAGGTTAAAGATTCTTGCCGCTATCGGAGTAAAGCGCCGGACTCGCAAATCGCTCTCCAAAATCAGAATCGGAATGTTAATACTACTAAGCACATTCTGCAAATCATTACTAGCCTGAATCGATTCGGCATTCCGTCGTTGCAGTTCATCGTTAATCGTGTTCAGTTCTTCATTGGTTGCCTGAATTTCTTCTTTGGCTGTTTGCAATTCCTCATTAGTACTTTGTAATTCTTCGTTACTCGATAGGATTTCCTCGTTAGCGGCTTTGAGGTTTTGATTAGTTGCTTGGTGTTCTTTAATACTCGATTGCAGATATTCTTTAGTGTTTGCTAGCTCCTGTTTGAGTAAAATATTCTCTTGCTTGAGGCTCAATTGTTGGCGCTGCCTAGATTTGCCAGAACCACTGCTAATTTCCAAAGACTCAGGATGGTCTAAAAAGGGTGTGTCTACAAATAGAATTAAAAAGAAGTGTTTTTCGTCTGCGAAAGGTTTGAAGGGAATTACATCAACTCTCACCAGCCTCCCTCGATCTGACTCTCTAAATTGTAAGTCTTCCTTTCTGACTGACCTTAGCTGTTCTTTCGCTTGATTGATGGCGCTGCGTAGCTCAAGCCGCAATCCTTCTTTTGTCATTTTTAGCAGGTTCAGGCTTGCTTTTCCTGGTGCAGGTTCTAGATAGGGGCTGACCTGTCCCCGAAATTGTAGGATCTCTAAATCGTGGTTAATAATTACACCAGCAGGACTGTATTGATTTAGCACGATTTGGTCAGCCTGTTTTTGCAACTCCATATCTTTTTTTGCATTTTCGCTGATTTCTGACTGAGGGCTTAGACTTGCTGTCGGATATGGGCTGGCAAGCATATCAATACTGACCCGTTCTGATATTAACTTGCTGGTATAAATCTTGTACTTATTGTCTACTAGCTCGAACAACTTAGTAAAATCACCTATTGTCTCTGAGGTACCTAACATCAGAAAGCCTGTTGGTTTAAGACCATAGTGGAACAGCCCCAAGAGCTTCTTTTGGATGCTAGCTCCCAAATAAATTAATACATTCCTACAAGTAATCAGATCCAAGCGAGAAAATGGTGGATCGGTCATGAGATTATGCTGAGCAAAGACACACAACTCGCGCACTGGCTTGCTAATTTGGTAACCTTCCTCTACTTGAACAAAGAACCGCTGTAGACGTGCTGGAGAGACATCTGCGACCTGGCTGGGTTTGTAGATGCCGTTGCGGGCTTTTTCGATTACCTGCTCGTTGACATCTGTAGCAAAAATCTGGATGGGCGGATTGATTCCTTGAACTGTCAAATACTCCAGCAAACATATCGCAAGGGAGTAAGCTTCCTGACCAGTTGAGCATCCCGCTACCCAGACGCGGATGGGTGAATCTGGCGTTCGTCCATTCACAATTAAAGGAAATACCTTAGCTTTCAAGGCTTCAAAAGCTTCAGGATCTCGGAAAAAACTGGTGATATTAATCAGCAAATCTTGATACAGTGCGCTCACTTCTGTCGGGTTGTCCCCGAGATAGCGGACATAATCTTCCAGCCTTTCCAGGTGATACAAAACCATCCGCCGCAGAATCCGCCGCTTGAGAGTGGTTGGTTTGTAATAACTAAAGTCAACTCCATGATTAGTCCGCAGCAGAGCAAAAATTGCAGAAAGAGCTTCGCTATTATCCGTTAGTTTTTCAGTTGGTTCTACCGATGAGGGGTTAACATACCAATGACGGCTAATCTTTGCCAGTTCCGATGCAATTTCTTGCGGGGGGAGAATAAAGTCTACATATCCCGAAGCCACAGCAGTATTGGGCATACTACTAATTTGTGCTGTATCTTCACACTGAGCAAAGGTAATGCCACCTGCTTCTTTGATTTTTTGCAGTCCCCTCGTACCATCTCCATCGCCGCCTGATAGTATGACTGCGATCGCTTTATTTCCGTACTCTGCTAGCGAAAAAAAGAATGCATCGACTGTCATATATTGACCGCGAGTTTTCACACGCGGTGCAAGTTTCAGCAGCCCTTGAGCAATAGTCATGTTTTTGTTGGGCGGAATTACGTAGACATGATTCGGCTCTACAACTATTCCATCTTCTACTTCATGTACTGGCATTTGGGTTGACTCTGAAAGAATCTCGCTCAACATACTTTTATAATCGGGGCTTAAGTGTTGAACCAGTACAAAAGCCATACCAGTATCGTTGGGCAAATTCCTCAGCAATTGTGTGAATGCTTCCAATCCGCCCGCAGAGGCTCCCATCCCGACTATCGGAAATAATTCTTTTTGATTATCCTGCTGCTTTTGTTGAGGTGTTTCAGCCGCAGCGCTATCGGCTTGAGATTTTTTGTCAGGACGTCTAGAGGACATAACATGCAGCAGATAATACTTTGAAGTCTTCTGTTATTATGAATCCATATTAGGCATCTTCGCTTGGCTATTACTAGATATAAATGGCAATATACTTGCAATCAACCAGATGAAAAGATTGTAGGGTGTTGAGTGTAGGGCATCCTATCTTGTGTTGACAAATATCTGTTTACACCCGATTTGTGGAATTGATGCGATCGCTAAATTCTTTTAGAGCTGATTCGTAAAGAAAATCTTAAGGGTACTCAACTCATTACTAGGTCTGAGTTTCAGCGAACAAGTGCTGT
>JAVRCJ020000095.1:0-4774 GCA_034530875.2 Nostoc sp. DedSLP01 | reverse complement strand
CATTAATTTTTAGAATTATCTATGTCATTTTGTAATCTTTCTTAGTTTTTATTAGTAAATAAGATGCGTTCGCCCTGCCTGTTAAGTGCGTTTCCTGTACATCTGCATGAAATTCACTCATCCTCGGAAGGTGAGGAGCGATCCGAACCCGCTTTTGATGCCGATGGTTCCCCAATTGTATCGACTGAAGCTATGGCTTTGAGAGATGCCTTAGTCGATAAGTTAGCCAGCCTTGACCCGATACCCGGTGCTTTAGAACAACTGCTGTGGCACTTCGGTCACAAACAAATTGCTGAGGTGACTGGTCGCAGCAAGCGAGTTCTATTGGACGAATTAGGTCGTTTGTTCGTAGATTATCGTGGTAGTGGGGCGAATATTGCCGAAACTGCTACATTTATGAACGGAAATAAACAAATCCTCATCTTCTCTGATGCTGGTGGTACAGGTCGAAGCTATCACGCCGACTTAAACGCACAAAATCGTAGAAGGCGATCGCACTACCTTTTAGAAGCCGGCTGGAGGGCTGATAACGCTATTCAAGGTTTGGGACGTTCACATCGTACAAACCAAGCATCTGCACCAATATTCAGACCAGTTACTACGAATGTGCGTGGTGAACGTCGCTTTATCTCGACCATCGCTCGACGGCTTGATAGTTTGGGCGCACTTACTCGTGGGCAAAGGCAAACTGGTGGTAATGGCATCTTTGATACTAAGAATAACTTAGAGTCTCAGTACGCTGAACACGCCTTGTACGAATTGTTTAGACAGATTTTCCAAGGGCGGTTTGCAGAGGTTCCTTTAGGAACATTTCAGGAGATGACTGGACTGAATCTCACGTCGCCGGAAGGTGGAATGCGGATAGAACTACCACCATTGCGTCAGTTCCTCAATCGATTGTTAGCTTTGCGAATCGAAATGCAGAATATCATCTTCGAGAGGTTTGAGTTGTTGTTTTCTCAGCAAATTGAAACAGCGCGAGCGGCTGGTGTCTACGAGATGGGTGTGGAGACTTTACGAGCACAACAGTTTACCGTTGAAAGCTGTGAATCAGTTTATACTCATCCTCAAACTGGTAGCGTGACCAATTACTTGAAAATTGAACGCACTCAAAACAACAACATCAGAACTGCTGACCAAATGTTGGAGTTTGCTGACAAATACCAGGGGCGGCTGATGGTGAATGAGAAATCTGGTCATGCCGCAGTTAGCATACCCACACACAGCATTTTCGACTCTGAGGGTGGTGTTGTGCCAAGGATTCTGCTGGTTCGCCCACAAAAAGAAACTCGTGTAACAGTCGAACAACTGGAGTCGTCCACTTGGAAGCAGGTTTCGAGGGAAGAGTTTGTCGGGGCGTGGTCTGCTGAAGTCTCGGATCTACCCAGGTTCACCACTGATTACTTGCACTTAGTGACTGGTATTCTGCTACCTATTTGGAAAATACTACCACAGCACAGTAGTCGAGTCTTTCGATTGCAAACTAGTGATGGCGAGAAGATTCTGGGGCGAGTGGTTAATGCTCTAGATATTCAGTCGGTAGCCGAGCAGTTAGGGATGAAAAACAAACTCTTAAGTCCAGAGGAATTGGTATCACTGGTACTGAACGAAGGTTACTCTCAGCAGTTGCCAGGAGGTGTAACCTTGCGTCGTTCGTATATTGCAGGGGAACCACGCATAGAACTGGTTAATGCTATCTCGCTGGCTCTTGGCCTTGTGGCGAAAGGATGTTTCACGGAGATTATTCAATGGCGCAAGCGGGTATTTGTCCCAACGGGCGATCGCGCTGCATCTGTTCTGGCTGCTGTGATTGAAGTTCTTGGTTGAGAATTTGAACCACTCTGGAGATTAAGAGTGGTTCTTTTTTCTTCCCTTGTTCTACGCTTTTAATGTAAACATTAGGCCAATTGCCAAATAAATTTTATCTTTATTATGCATGATGCCCCTGTTATAATTGCCACTTTATCAGTTAACTTACCAGCCATTCTTAGCTTCTTTGCTGTCGTTTGTTTTTTCGTTTTTGACGTAAAAGCCAATTTCCGGTTTGAGGGGTAAAAAATATACCAAGCGGAATGCTCGACGCTTCCTGAATTTTGATTAGGGAGATTTTCAAATTTTGGCTGTAACCGCAATTCATCGGCACAAAACTAGTTAGCGAATCTTGTATTTTAGCTATATATTTTTAATGCGATCTTTAAAATTTTTCTTCTATCTAGAGTAATAAGTTTTTTGCTAAAATAATCTCCTTATCTAGAGATTAAATTATAGAGATTGATTTGGTTGACTAATTTTTCTGATATAAATCTTTTAGCCAATAATTTTTAGGGGTTAAGCAAAAATAAATTGAACTCTCCATGAGTTGGGGTATCTGTCTTGGCAACACTATAAATCGTGGTGTATCGAAGGGAAAGTTCAATTTATGGAGAGCGGGGATGCTTAGCACTGATGCGGACTTACTAAAGTCAAAGCAATTTTAGACCAAATTTGAGCAAACATTATTTGGAGTGTCTCATCAAAATGAAAACCAAGTTAAAGATATCGCTGCTTGTATGGAATTTATCTACTAATGATGGTTTTATCCGGGCATACTTGTTACAATCAGCATTACAAACATTGGGTTATGAAGTAGAAATATTAGGATTTTTATTTAACAAAGATTTATATGCTGCGATTCCATCTGATACTAAAGTTTTTGCTATAGAAGGTGCAAATTTTCCCAAATTTTTTCAAGCAATAAACAAAATTTTAAAACATATTGATGGAGATATAATTTATGCAATCAAGCCACAGATAGCGAGTTTTGGAATAGCACTTTTAAAGAGCTTATACAGCAGAAAACCAGTGATTTTAGACATAGATGATTGGGAACTTAGCTGGCATGGTGGTGATAACTGGCATTATTCTCCGACAGTGAAACAATTAGCTAGGGATTTATTAAAATCAAACGGCGCACTTAGGAGTCCACATCATCCTTTGTATGTTAAATGGATGGAAGGTTTGATAAATTATGCGGATGCTGTGACGGTACATACTAAATTTTTGCAGCAGCGTTTTGGTGGTATATTGGTTCCCAATGGTAAGGATACCTCCTTGTTTGACCCAGCTCGATATAATCCTGATTCCAGTAGAAGTCGCTATGGTTTATCTGAATACCGAATTTTAATGTTTCCTGGCGCACCTAGACCTTATAAAGGTTTAGAAGATGTTCTCATAGCGCTAGATAAAATTAATCAGCCAGACTTGAGATTAGTAATTGTCGGTGGTAGCCCTTATGATGATTACGACCGACAACTTCAACAACGTTGGGGGCGCTGGATTATTAAACTACCAAAGTATCCAGCTGATGTTATGCCCGATTTAATAGCAGCTGCTCATATTGTTGTCGTCCCCCAGCGAGATACTCCAGAAACTCGCGCTCAATTTCCTTTGAAGTTGACTGATGGAATGGCAATGGCTAAACCTGTATTATCGACACGTGTTGCAGATATTCCCGAAATTTTAGGTGATACTGGTTATTTAGTTGAGCCTTCTTGTCCCGAACAAATTGTCAAACAAATTCGATTGATATTTGAGAATTTAGAGTCAGCAAACCAGCGAGGTATTGAAGCCAGACAAAGATGTGTAGAACAATATAGTATAGAGGTTATGGCTTCTAAACTCGCGCCGCTAATTACTAGTCTCCAGACATTCGTGTGAAACACCGACCGCACAAGGAAGTTTCGCTGTCGATCCTCGCCATAAGATTTTTATCATATTTACTTCATTAGTAGCGTTCAAATCATAAATCCTCGTCCCTTGCCATGAGATCCCTCCAGGTGTTGCGGCAGCACTGCCGACTGGCGACTCCTACAAACTCATACTATCTTTGTATTCCTGCTGTCTGTTTTTTAGTTTCCAAAACTTCATCAAGTTTAGAATTCGCACTCTCGAAATCGTGCAAAATTTCTGGGGTCAATCTGTTAATATGCACTCTCCCAGATTGCACGTTCAATATTACATCGCCGCTTCTGTGTGCGATCGCCCAATCCTTGCGCTCAGGGTGAAAGCTAACATCGTAAATTTTTCCCTGGACACGAGTCGTACCATCCAACTGTTGTTGACCCAAAGCTGACACGATTTTATGAGCAATCTGGGCGATTCGGTTGACTGTATCTTTCTCCATTGCTTTTATTGCCTGGGGTGACAATTGGCCATTCGTCTTAAACTCGTTGGCAATTTCAGCGATTCTTTGTTTATATGCCTCTGGCTTCCCCAAATTATCAGCTGTACGCCACCATGCACGTAAGTCTTCTCTTGTTATCGGTTGAGTTTCGGTGGAGGTAGCTTTTGGTTCTTTTGTACTAGTCTGCGGTTGTAGCGGCTGTGGCATTTGGGGTGATGCTACAGTCTGATATGATGGCGTACCGACGATTGGCTGTGGTGGTTTCAAATGCTTTGGACGGTCAGGGAGCATTCGTGAGAGGTTAAGGTCAGATACCATTTGTCAATAAGCAATAGTACTTAAAATATGGCTGAAAATTGGGGTTGGAAACACAATTTTTGAGCGGGCGATCGCGTCATCTGAATACGCATCTTTATTCTTGATCTATAAGTCCAGTACAATAGTCAACTTAATACCTCAGATTTTCCCAAATTTTCAGCATAATTTCTAATTGACAAAAGTAAGATTATCTTAACCTCTCACCAATGGTCAGGGAGCGATCGCGTAAAAAGCTACCCTTGCGTTCGCCAATTACAGCTTGGATTTCTGCCACGATGGAGAGCGCTATTTCTT
>JAVRCJ020000094.1:0-5480 GCA_034530875.2 Nostoc sp. DedSLP01 | reverse complement strand
CAATTTAAACCCTGTTATGCTTCTGGATGATTTAGCTTCTTTACTACTTGCTTATCCCGGAAAGTGACAGAAGAGGGTTATAGCTGTAGCCACATAGGTTAGGACATTTTCAAAGCTTGAATGCTGGGAATAGTAAGACTTTTCCTCCTGCCTCCAGCAAGAACTGCCTTCTGCCTCCTGCTATATCATCTCTCCAACCCCAAATACCCATTTCAATGGAGTACCTGGTGTAAACTTTTCAATAATTCTCTGGCTGTATAGGGTTTCGATAAAACTACTTGCACATTAGCATCATTAGCTTGGTTCCAAACTTCCCTTGAATTGAGTCCGCTACAGGCAATAATTTGAACGCGATCGCTCATTTTTCGCAAGGTACGAATAGCCGTAATTCCATCCATTTCTGGCATCATGAGATCCATTAATACAGCTTTAATTTCATGCTTGTACTGAGCATAAAGTGCGATCGCCTCAATTCCATTACTCGCTGCAAGCATTTTATAATTGTGCTTTTCGAGAATCACTTTTGCAATATCACGAATTTGAGCTTCGTCATCTACAACTAAAATTAGTTCTCCCTGTCCTGGGTAAGCTTCTGATTCTTCTATATTTAATACTGGGGTTGATTCCACTGCTGGTAAGAAAATTTTAAATTTGCTACCTTTGTCAACTTGACTGGACACTTTGATAAAACCGCCGTGGCTTTTAATGATACCAAGTGCAGTTGAAAGTCCCAGTCCAGTACCTATATTCACCTCCTTTGTAGTGAAAAATGGCTCAAAAATTTTATCTAATATCTGTGATGGTATACCAATGCCATTATCAGTAACAGTAATTACGATATAGTTGCCAACTTTGGCATCAAGATTCATTTTGGCATAAGTTTCATCAATGAACTTATTGGTTGCAGAAATTTGGATATTGCCGCCATTTGGCAAGGCATCGCGGGCATTTACTATTAGATTCATCAGCACTTGATGCAACTGCGTGCTATTTCCATTCACAGCCAAAATCTCTTCTGAAATTGCAGTATAAAATTCAATAGATTTGGGGAATGTTTGTTTAGCAATTTGGATAATTTCTGTAATCAGATGCCCGACTTCGATACTTGTACGTTCGCCTTTAAATCCTCGGGCAAAAGACAAAACTTGCTTAACTAAAGTTGCTCCGCGTTTGGCGTTGCTTTCTATAAGTGCTATTAGCTGCTCAAAACGCTCCTCTTCTTGAAAATATTTGTCTTGTAACAATTGAGCCGCAGCTAAAATTGGTGTCAATATATTATTCAAATCGTGAGCAATACCACCTGCAAGAGTGCCAATACTTTCCAATCGCTGGGTGCGAAAAAACTGCTCTTGGAGTTGTTTCTTTTCTGTAATGTCTGTGTCAACACAGAGGATGGATTTCGGTTTGCCCTTTGCATCGTGCATTAATGTCCAGCGACTTTCTACAACAATTTTCTTACCGGATTTGGTAACTTTATTTAACTCACCTTGCCAAGAACCGCTTTCAATTGCCTTTTTTAGCGGCATTTCTAATTGCTGGTGAGTTCCTGCTGCAAACAAAATCTTTCGATAATCTTTTTGGATAACTTCTGCACAAAGCCAACCGTACATCCGTTCTGCACCTTTATTCCACAATAAAATTTGCGAGTCGAAATCTCGAACAAATATGGCATCAGTGGCAATATCAAGTAAAGCGGCTTGTTCGGAAATTTTTTGTTCGTTGAGTTTGCGATTGGTAATATTTCTATTTGTACCGATCGCCCGTATCGGTTCTTGCTTTTCGTTATAGTAGAACCGACTTGTGCAGTGTAACCAGTGTATACTGGCATCAGGCCAGACAACCCGATATTCTTCGGTTCCCCCTCCTTCTTTAACAGCGCGATTCATACTTGCAAGTACAGATTCGCGGTCTTCTGGATGGACTAAATTAAAGTACTCTTCAAAGCCTGGAAATGAACTGCCAGCGGGCAAACCATAAAGCAACCCCATACCAGGAGACCAAATAACAATATCATCCGTGAAGTTTCTGTCCCAGATGCCCATCTGGGCAGTTTCTAGAGCTAAACTCAATCGCGCTTGATTTTCGCGTAACGATTCTTCAGCAAGTTTGCGATCGGTGATATCTTCGGCAATACCACCATAGTAGTCAATTTTTCCTTGGCGATCGTATACAGGAAAACCCCGATTCCAAATCCAACGCCAGGAGCCATCAAGCCGCAAAATCCGATATTCAGCTGAAGCTGACTGATTATTTAGCAATTGCTCTATAAAATTGGTGAAGCGCGAGCGATCGTCTGGATGAACCGTGTCTATCCAAAACTCTGAGCGATCGTACAAATTTTCACAACAACGACCCCAAATCTTTTCATAAGCAGGACTCATGTACAAAGGATGGAATGAATCAGGGCTAGCAATCCAGATTGCGGCTTCGGTGTTTTCGGCAAAATTGCGAAATTTCTCCTCACTTTGGTGCAATGCTTCTTTTACTTGCTGGCGTTCGTTAATATTGCAAACTAACCAGCGCCTACCAACTAGCTCACCTAGTGAGTTGTATATAGCAGCCGTTTTGATACTAGCTAAGAAAGATTTATTTTTCGGCGGTCTGAGGGAAATTTCCCACTCTTGCACCGACTGTAAATTATTCAGTAGGGTAGAAAAAATCTCCCAATCTTTGCGATCGACAAATTGAATTAATGGTTTGTTGACTAAATATTCTTGAGGCATAGCAAGCAACGTCGCTGCTGCACGGTTAGCCTCTTGGATAATACCTGCTGCATCAGTTACCAAGTAACCATCTGGAACGAACTCAAACAAATCCTGGTAACGCTGCCGTTCTAATTCTACTAGCTCGCGAGCAACCAACAGTTCTTCATTTTGTTGGCGCAGCTCCTCTTGTAGCGTTTGGAATTCTTCAAGGGCTTGCTGAAGTTCCCGATCTATTTGCATAATTTCAGCAGATTCTGCCCGATCGATTACATTATATAAAGTAGGTAAATTAATTAGCCGATCTTTGAATCGCATAGTTAATTAGTCAATTCTAACGATCTTGTTGATATCAGGAGAAACTAGCATAAGCTAGTAAAAGCTAGAGCTATTAAATTGTTGTAATTCGAGACCTTTTGTGCTGAAACAAGCAATTAATCAAGTTTATGAATAAATAAGCCCTGTAAATTTCACCAGGCCAATACAGGGAAGACAGCACAACTTAGCACCCAAGCCAGAAATATGGAGTAAATAGAATTTCATAACAGACAAACTCATTTTATTGTCAAATTTAAAAGAAATGAGCTGCAATTTTAAAAAGTTACCTTAATTAAGGGTCTTATAACCCTAAATGGCGTAAATTCTTTGAAATTGACGGCTAGGTTACAGGTATGGAACGCCCTAATACCGTTTCTCTTTAAGATTGATGCACATAGGAAGCAGAGGGAGCAACAAAAGTGATTTCTATCAATAATTTCGTGAAATGATATGAGCTATGGAATTTCACGTTAATTATTGACTGTTTTAACGGACTATAAAGGCATCTCAAGTTGCAAAACCCCAATAGACTAGAGCTGTGCCAATTTAGATCGAATTCATAAAAGTATAAAAAATTTCAGGTTGTAATTTTTATCTACTGAAAGCGAAAAAACATTCAAGCATCGCATTCTATATAAATGTAAATTGATTCTCAGGCTACCCCACCTCTTGAGTTGAAAATAGTCGTTCGATGAGTATCTATATAGATTAGCCTGACATCGCATTTTCATGCTTGGCTGTAAAACTTGTTTCATCGGGGCTGTCTTGTTTATTAAACGCATCTAGCTGGCGGCAAATCACCCGCTATGAATGAAACAAACATAATTCCTTTTCCCTTTCCCCCTCAAAGACTTATGAGGAAATAGTTAAATAATCTGAGGCCATTACCCAGCAAATATGTATAAATATTATACAAATAATAAGTATTTTAAATTTCCTCACAACTTCCTCATATTCAGAGACTATAGTCAAAATATAGACAGGTTAGTTTAAGTAACTACGAGGTTGTCAACAGGCTGCCTTGATTTCAAGAGCGTTTTTATTAACAGGATTTGAAAAAATATGAATTACTGTCCTTGCTGTTCTGGTTTACTTTTAGAACATGTACGCGGTAGAGAAACCTACTGGTTTTGCCGCCACTGTTGGCAAGAAATGCCTGTTTACATCGGTAATGAATCCAGTTCATTTGCAGAGGCAGTTATAGGGAAACTACCTAGAAAGGCTCAAAAAGAAGAACGTACCAATACAACTATTTACGTAAGCCAACGACAATCAGTTACTGAATGGATAGGATTGCAAGAGTTGTCTGCCTAATACCAATTATCTGAAATCAAATAAGTATAATCTATCACTGTTTGAGTTCAGTAATAGGCTGATATAACGATGTTAAGATAATGTTAAGTCTCAGCCCACCCATTATGTATTAGCTGACACAGATATAGAAGAGTGGGAAGTCAGACCGATGAGTGGTAAAGGGAGATGGAAAGACAGGGGACAAGGAGAATAACTGGTAACTCTTGAGTCAACATTCCCAATGCCCGATGCAGTTTGAAACAAGGAAATTGAGTATTTACTTTAAAAAAATCTTTTCTTATAACCCTCAAAGTAATTTGAGGGTTATTTGTTTGAAAAATTAATTTTTAATTTCAATTTTATTTGGATGTTGGTAATGGTTTGGGCTTCTAAACACAGCTAGCTTCAGTCATCTGCCCAAGACTCGCACTCTAGTAGATCGATAATTCTATCTCTGAGTAGAAATTCGTTTTTTTCTAACTCAAGTTCAAAATCAACCAAATCATGATGAGGAATATATTTAAAAAGCGTATAAATTGGCTGCTGACGGTTAACAAGTCGCTTTTTAACAAGTTGGAGCGCTTCTTGCTTGATAAGCTTGATGTCGTATTTAACCGTAGTACTCATGCGTTTTTCCTTTGTTTGCAATCAAGGAATTAAGGTAAAAATTCAGCATTAATTAGCCAGAAGTGCTAATAAATCTCAGAGAATTGATATATTGATTTATCAAAACTTTTCTTGATTCTTTCACTATTCTGACTCTCGAAAGTCTCGATGCCTATGAAGAGCTTTGCCAGCCCTAAAAGACACCGTTCTAACTTTTGTGTTGAATTCTGACTCTTGAATTCTGAGGTTGGTTTGGCTCTACCTTAAAGTTATCAAAAAAATTCGCAAAAATTGTGAAGAATCAAGACATTAATGCTTGTTCCAAGCTAGATATGTCAGTAAGATGCTCTTCGGTCTCCTAAGTATACCTCCTCCAGACATAAATTGTTGGAAGTAGAAAGGTTGCTATGACAAACTGTAAACCACAAATAATGCAGATGCTTGTGGGCAACTTGCTAAAAGGTCGGCTAGCGTAAGGAACATTCTTCAAGGGGCGACAAGCTCCCTAAAGTGCTTGCTGTATAAGCTTCATAGCCCTTAAACCTCGCTGATAATATGCCT
>JAVRCJ020000093.1:0-5787 GCA_034530875.2 Nostoc sp. DedSLP01 | reverse complement strand
GCAACGCCGACTTTTTATATGACCTATACTTTTTATGTAATATTACTACTTATTGTGTAGCAATTTATTTTAAAATACTTAATATTGATTTAGCGATCGCTCTCCCGGTGGGGTCATCCCACAAAATCGCATTGCTCCCTTCCGCTATGTCTTGAGAAGAATTTTTCGGGTTCGGTTGTCAGTGAGTCGAAGATTTGTCTGTATGTTGAGCTTTTGCGGTTGGGTTCTCGAATATTGGGTTCTAGCGGCAGGTCGGCAGGGAAGGTGTCTACATGAACGGTAGCGATAATGCAGTGGGGGTTTGCATTGAAAAACTGGTCTACTTTCAAAGCCCAATTTTTTGGCATAGTCTTCTTGTGTGAGGAGTGCAGTGCATATTTATCAAGATTACAGAATCCTGAACCGAATCGCACCCTTGGAAAACGTAAAGCTGTATTAAGTAAGTTTTCAACGTTTGAATATTATGTCGTACAGTGACAGCAGAATTTCCACCACAATCAAAATCACGACATACCACTCTACTCGCTGGCTACTACTATGCTGCATGAACTCCAGTACAGTTTGTGCAGTTTGGGTAATTAGCTCTAGTTTGCGTTCCAAGGCATTGTGACGTTCACGGATTTCGTATTCATCTTCCAAGCGCAGATATAAATTTTCTAACTGTGGGGATTCCCAAAGCAACTCTGGCTTATCGATAATCTCGACGCGACCGACTATCTTATGTTGAACTAACAACGTTGTTCCTAGTTGACGCAGTAATTCCCGACTCTGCCGCCGACTTCTGTTTTCACGCTGGAGACTAGCAGCAAACGGCTCAATTTGATCGAATACTGCCGCTATGCTAATTTCATAATGCGACAGCACAACACTTTTGGCCAAAATATCAGCCACAATCTGCAAGCGTTCTACACTCAATTCACGCAGAAAAATTTTTCCTTCCTTGACTCGCTCACTCTCGACAACGTTGAGATGAACTTCGACTTCTTCTGTCTCAGGGTTGCTAAATGAGTCATGCACCAAAGACGATAGCCCACTCAAGAAGTCTGCCTTTTCTAAAGGAGCAAGGTTAAACAGAACAACTACACCATAGCCTAGCACTACAGCACAACCGCACTCACCGGCTTTCACCATTACAGGCATAGTCGCCAAGCAATCATAGTTTTCCAATCTTTGTAGGTTAATCTTTTTACCAAGAAATAGGGCTTGTGCTTTAAAGCTATCTTTGTCACTAAAAAGGAGTTTTTGCATTGTTGCCCTATGCTAGATTTTGGCTATGAATCTTTAGTAGTAACGAGTGCGATTGCTGTAGGATTAGTGGAGATTTGTACAATCTAAGTCTAGCAGTAAAGCTATTTACTACTACTTGTGATACTCGTTACTATGAGCGATGCCTTACAACAAGCAGCGATCGCATCTACGCCTTTTCCAAATGCTCTGGTGGCAATTGCTCCCCGACAGTAAATACAGAGAAATTAAGTTATTTCTATCGCTTTGGGGTGGCATTTCAACCAACTCTCCATCCACAAGTTCATACTTGGTATCCGTACCATTATCATAGGCAAGGTACTCTTCAAGGGTAAGTTTCTTGACTGCTGTGGTCATAAACTCCTGACTTGAGCATTACTCTTAAATACATATTTTAACTAATAAATAACTATGCTTGATTTAAACAAAATCCAGGCTATTGCTCAATCCTATTCTCCTCAAGAACTCTTTGCAGCATTGGTTTGGCAGCGTCAATTTAATCAATTTAATGGCGAACAAGTGATTAGTGACCTTTCACAGCATACAGATTTATGGGCAAGCTTTTTGTTTACGAAACCAATCTTTGCACCAGATGAAAACGGTCTAAGCTTTGGTGGTGTCATTGATACACTTTTGGCAATGGCTAACTATCGTCCTATGCCTGAAACTAGCATTATACATTTTGTGTCCTATCCTGCTGATACACTCTACATCCTGACTGAAAACCAAGACACAAAGGTATCTCAGCTTTTAGATTTAGGTAAAAAATGGCGTGCTGATTCAGTAGAAGTAAGTGATGGCACGAATGAGGAGTATAGTTTTCGGCTGAAGCGTCAACTGAGAACTCGATTAGATGGTAATGATATTCAACACCTTCGTGATGCAGTCGTTGTTTGTTATTGGTGGGATTGAAGTAGAACACAGCTAAGGCAACAGTTAAATAACCCTAGAGAAGCGAACTTGGGGAACTTACTCTAAAAATCAAACCATTCACTCATCATTCTGCTTAACACCAATGCAAATCAAGCGATGACTTTGCCAACGCTCCTGGCGAACGCATACAGCAAAATGGCGATCGCAAGAGTAAAGAGTTGGCAAAATTAGTTGTTTTAAGCGTAGATCGACAAAAATTAGGATTAGAAAGTCTAAATGTAATAGGTGAAGAACAAAGTTTGTTTTTAGTATTGCTAGAGTTGGGCTTAAACTCTGCTTCAGTAAAGTCCAACCTTATGCCAATGCTTTCCTTACCAGAAGACTTAAAAAATGCAATTCGTTATAAGGGATTGAAAGGGGCGCACGCGTTAGCACTTGCAACATTATCCGCAAAAGCTTTAGATATATCTGAAGAAAAGGCTCAGAAAGAACGAACTAAAATCACAGAAAGAGTTTTAGCAGAGAATCTTACAGTACCAGAAACACGCGAACTTATTAAGCAAGTTAAAGGTAAATACTTAACACAAACAAAACCAGAATCCAAAGAAGTCAAATCTATAATCCAAAAAATCAGTAGTTTATCAAAAACATCATTAATTCATGCGAGTACTGAGCAACTTCAAGAACTAAAAACACTTTTGCAAAAAAAATTAGCTGAAATAGAAAATCTAAGCCAGCACCAAGCTTAACCGTGTAAAGCTAAAGCGATCGCTTAACTTGCGGATAAACAAACGCGCCAACAATTTTTAGAAGAAGCGATTGTTCGCTCAAAATCTCTTGTTAAGCGAAATCAAGCGCAAAGTCCAAGAGATCGAGCAGCAGTCTTAAACGACGGATTTTACACCCTCATTAAAAGACCGTGTAGATGATACTTGGCAACGCTTTAAAAAGTCTAAATTGTGGGATAACCCTAAATAACAATCCAAGGTAGAAAAATTGTTGTCTCAAATAGAGGCTTTGATAAATGAAGAAGAAATATGAAATCTACTAAGCGATCATCTCAACTACCAAAACAAGACCCTGCTCAAACTCAGCCACAATCTAACCCAATTTCTGCCGATAACCCAACAGAACAATACTCAGAGCATCAGCCCATCTCTGCTTCTGAGGAACGAGAGCAGCAACAAAATGAAGTGGCGATCGCCCAAGCGACTACTAACCCAGAGCAGCAGTCTAAACCACTCAGACCATCAAAACCTCGAACTCAAAAGCTAGAGTTAAGAGATCAGTTTCAGCACATCAAGTTTTTAGACTGTAATCAACCAATAGGACGAGTAATTTTTGAATGCTGGCACTGTCAGCAGGGAATAATTAGCGAGTTTAGGGGTGAACCAATAATGGGAGAGTTCAAAGGACGACCTTCCGTCACTCTGGTGAACGTTGAATGCCCTAACTGTGGTAAAACCGCAATCAAGTTGAGTACAGGAGAAGTACTATCGACAACCACAATCCCTTCACCTTGGAAGGAATGATAGTACTATCTAACTCAAGAGTTAATTGGCAGAAATAGCCACCTACTAATAATGTCAAAGTTGACCTATTTAACTGCACCGTTAATTTTACTGACAGCCTTGAGCCTGACAAGTTGCAGCACGACTAGTGTTGAGCAGTACGAAGCAACAGCACTTACCAGCTATACCTGGCAAGTAAAGTATGCGAATAACTTAACCAATGCACCACAGCCGCGAATTGAAAGCTTTGCCACTGCATCAGCACTAAACCGGAATGGATTGAAACCAGCAGGAGCAGTTATCGGCCCCGACGATAAAGGGCTATGGTGGCCGACTTTACCACCACGCCCAAGCATTGATGAAGTCGAACAACGCAAGAAATCTGAAGAAGAAGCAGGCAAACCAGAGCTACAGAAAACGGTGAAATACCAAATTACATATAGTGTGGGCGAGCAACAGAAAACGCTACCTACTAACTATGATGTTTACCGACAGGTAGTAAAGGCGTACCCGTCCAAGACTCGTTTGGAATTAACTTTCGGATTAAATGATGACTCGGTAGAAAAGGCTGAACCAGTTAGTAGATAATGCTCTAACAAACTAGCCCAGCAGTGATTCTCGTTGTGAGAAAAGAAATTCAGGGTCTTTAATTAAAAATCATCCATCCTCTAGACAGAGCGATCGCGTTTCAATTCAAGACCCAAAATTGTTTGACCCCCGAACCAGTTTTTTCAAATTCCTAAAAATAAGTGAACCTGGTAAAAAATAAAAAATTCCAGATAGTAGCTAAATAGGTGTCATATAGCACCCAAATGTATCATCTGAAGTCATGGGTACTAAATGGGAGTTATATGGGTTACAATTAACCCTCATTTAGGGTATCCTCAAAAAGCTCTGTTTTTATGGCTCAATTAACACCGATGACGAACATCCACGCACTGCAAAAAATTTTTCCGGCAGGCTTTGACAATGGCTATGGCAGTTTGAAGCTGTTGGTCGATGGCTTTGATGTTGTGCGAGTCCCTAGCTACATTTCCACAGCAGAGATGGAAGACGTTCCAGGGAGAGTGGAATTTAATGGGACAGCATATACAGTCGGAGAATCTGCTTTCCGTGCTGGAAATCATTTTGAACGCAACACCGATAGCAATGAAAACAAAATCAAGAATGCTCTGACGACGCTATTGGGAGCATTAGCACATTTGCCACACCGTAAAGTTTGGCATTTAAAGTTAGTCGTCAGCTTGCATGATGTTGCTTTAGCAAAAAACTTAACCCAAGTCCTCAATGGAGAATATCAAGCGATACTCGCAGGCAAACCCTGTGAGGTTAAGGTAGAAGTC
The DNA here is from genome assembly GCA_034530875.2 of Nostoc sp. DedSLP01. Taxonomy (GTDB): domain Bacteria; phylum Cyanobacteriota; class Cyanobacteriia; order Cyanobacteriales; family Nostocaceae; genus Nostoc. Next base: position 815 of record JAVRCJ020000093.1, on the reverse strand, counting down.
CTGAAAGTTGTTCCAGAAGGAATGGGAGCTTTGTTTGGGCGTTCCCTTCCCAAAAAATTAACAGTGATTGACTTTGGCAATGGCACAACACTGTATTCTCGATACACTCAAGGCAAACGGGAAGTACACACACCTTATCCAGTCGGTGTAGAAGTTCTCATCAATGAGATTGTCCAAAAAATGAAACATCTTAATGAAGGTAAAGTTGGGGACGCATCAAAGGTGCGATTTTGCTTAGAAAACGAACACACCAGATATAGTCGTGACATTGATATTAAAGATGTCTACATGGCTTGTTTTAAGGATTGGTATGAAAAGTATTTGAAAAAAGTAGTAGGTATGGCACTCGATGCCAAACACCAAGGCGATGAAATCTGGGCAATAGGAGGCGGGTGTTTGTTGCCAGGGTACAAAAAGCTGTTAGAGAAAAACGGCTTCAAAGTCATGGACAATCCGGTAGAGGCTAATGCAGTCGGGCTATTGGAGATGGCCAAAGCGATAGTCAACAGGGTGTAGGGTGTGGGGTGTAGGGAAATGCCATTCTTAAAAGAAGGGGTTTCAAACAAAGACATTATATTTTTCGTACTACGTATGTCAAAATACATACTTCTTTTAATTCATGTATAAATACAGAGGCTTGTATCCTGTTGTTTAGGGTACTCTTTCTTTCCCTACACCCTACACCCCACACCCCACACCCCGCCCCGAAGGGGCTAGTTAACAAGAATTCTTAAAAACCCAGTAGGAAAAAGCAATGTTCAATAATCAAGATAATGTCTCAGATAAAGTACGTATCAGAAATAGTTATCGTCAAC
>JAVRCJ020000092.1:0-6173 GCA_034530875.2 Nostoc sp. DedSLP01 | reverse complement strand
CAAGATTTGCCCTTTGAAATGTTGGTGGAAACTCTGCAACCAGAAAGAGACATGAGTCATACACCACTATTTCAGGTGATGTTCGTTCTTAATAATACGCTCACATCTGAAGTAGAGTTGACTGGGTTAAGTGTCAGTGAATTGCCAATAGAAAGTGCGATCGCTAAGTTTGATTTAACTTTATCAATGGAAAACACTAGCACTGGACTAGTGGGAGGGTGGGATTACAACACTGACTTGTTTGATAGCAGCACTATCGAACGCATGACTGGTCATTTTGTGACTTTACTTGAAGCAATTGTGGCGAATCCCAGCGAGCGCATTTCTCAATTACCAATACTCACAGCATCTGAGCAGCAACAGTTATTAATTGACTGGAATGATACTCAAGTAGACTACGCCTTTGATAAATGTATCCATCAGTTGTTTGAAGAACAGGTGGAACGCACGCCCGATGCTGTGGCAGTAGTATTTGAGAATCAACAATTGACGTACCATGAGTTGAATTGTCGTGCTAACCAGTTGGCGCACTACTTACGTTCTTTGGGAGTGGGAGCCGACGTACTGGTGGGGATATGTGCCGAGCGTTCTTTAGAGATGGTCGTTGGGCTGTTAGGTATTCTCAAGGCGGGTGGGGCTTATGTACCACTTGACCCAGAATATCCCCAAGACCGTCTGAGTTTTATGCTCGAAGACGCTCAAGTTTCACTACTACTTACCCAACAGCAATTAGTTGAGAAATTACCAGAACATCAAGCGCGTGTTGTTTGCTTAGATACCGACTGGGAAATCATTCTCCAGTCGAATCAGCAAAATCCAATCACTGGCGTGCAAGCTAGTAACTTGGCTTATGTAATTTACACTTCGGGTTCCACCGGAAAGCCTAAAGGAGCGATAAATACGCATTTAGGGATTTGCAATCGCCTCCTTTGGATGCAGCAAGCATATCAATTAACAGAAATAGACTGTGTTTTACAGAAAACTCCTTTCAGCTTCGATGTCTCTGTTTGGGAGTTTTTCTGGCCATTATTGACTGGAGCGCGTTTAGTTGTAGCTAAACCAGGTGGACATAAAGATAGTGGTTACTTGGTCAACCTAATACTAGAACAACAAGTTACTACACTGCATTTTGTCCCTTCGATGCTCCGAGCTTTCGTAGAAGAAGAAAATGTAAAAAATTGCAGTAGCTTAAAGCGAGTTATTTGTAGTGGTGAAGCACTGCCTTTAGAACTTCAAGAACGCTTTTTTGCCTGTTTAGGGTGCCAATTACATAATCTCTACGGGCCGACAGAAGCGGCAATTGATGTCACCTTCTGGGAATGTCAACCAGAGAGCAATTTGAAGACTGTGCCTATTGGTCGCCCAATTTCCAATACCCAGATATACATACTCGACCAAAACTTACAACCAGTACCTGTGGGTGTACCAGGAGAGTTACACATCGGTGGTGTAGGATTAGCAAAAGGCTACCTCAACCGTCCAGAGTTAACACAAGAGAAATTCATCCCCAACCCCTTTAGTGGAAGTAGGGAACCAGGGGAGCAGAGGAGCAGAGGGGTAAGGGAGCGGAGGAGAAAAATAGTGCCATCTCCAGTCTCCAGTCTCCAGTCTCCAGCCAGTCCCCGCCTCTATAAAACCGGAGATTTGGCTCGTTATCTACCAGATGGCAATATCGAATATCTGGGACGTATCGACAACCAAGTAAAAATCCGGGGTTTCCGCATTGAGTTGGGAGAAATCGAAGCAGCATTAAGTCAACATCAAGATGTGCAAACATCTGTGGTCATCGTCCGCGAAGACATTCCTGGTGACAAGCGTCTAGTCTCCTACATCGTACTGCAACCAGAGCAGACACCCACAGTTAAAGAACTGCGTAGCTTCCTCAAAGAAAAGCTACCAGAATACATGTTACCAAGTGCGATCGTCATCTTAGAATCTTTACCCCTAACCTCCAACGGCAAAATAGACCGTCGCGCTCTACCAGCACCAGAGCTAAGTAGTACATTATCAGATAAATATGTAGCTCCACGTACACCCCTAGAAGAAATTCTGGCACTAATTTGGCAACAAGTCCTAAAAATAGAGTTTGTAGGTAGACATGATAACTTTTTTACTTTAGGAGGACACTCCCTATTAGCAACGCAACTGGTTTCCCGTGTGCGTAGCAGCTTGAAAGTAGAACTGCCATTGCGATCGCTATTTGCTGCACCAACAATTGCAGAGTTAGCACCATTAATTCAGCAATTACAGCAACAAGATATAGAACTTGCTGCACCACCAATTTTAAGGCGGGCAGAGAATGCAGAAATACCACTGTCTTATGCTCAACAGCGTTTGTGGTTTTTAGACCAGTTCGAGCCAGACAGTCCCTTCTATAACCTCCCAATGGGGTTGCGCTTTGTTGGAAATGTGAATGTTGTCGCTTTGGAACAAAGCTTAATTGAAATTATTCATCGCCACGAAGCATTACGCACTAATTTTGTTTCTGTTGATGGAAAACCAACTCAAATCATTCAAATAGAATTAAATTGGTCACTGGCAGTTGTTGACTTGCAGCATTTACCTTTACTTGTACTGAGCGAAGCCGAAGTAACAGAACAAGAAACTGCTGCACAGAAATTAGTCCAACAACAAGCAATTGAGCCTTTTGACTTAGCTCATGATGCATTAATCAGAGCGACATTAATAGTGCTGTCTCCTACAGAACAGTGGTTATCAGTGTCTATCCACCACGTTGTCAGTGATGGTTGGTCAATGGGTGTGTTTGTCGAGGAATTAACAACACTGTACAATGCTTATTCTCAAGGTCAACCGTCACCTTTGTTGCCACTGCCAATTCAGTACGCAGATTTTGCAATTTGGCAAAGACAATGGTTGCAGGGGGAAGTACTGAAGAACCAATTGAGCTACTGGAAACAACAATTGGCAAACGCACCGACATTTTTGCCATTACCCACAGACAGACCCAGACCTGCTGTGCAGACTTTCAATGGTGCATATCTTGAGTTTGCCTTGTCTGATGAACTAACTCAACGGTTATTACAACTGAGTCAAAAGCAAGGTTGTACCCTGTTCATGACTTTGTTGGCAGCATATAATACCCTGCTTTATCGCTACACGGGACAAGAAGATATCCTGGTGGGTTCGCCAATTGCTAACCGCGATCGCTCCGAAATAGAAGGGTTAATTGGCTTTTTTGTCAATACCTTAGTTATGCGGACTAACTTGACAGAAAATCCCACCTTTAGCGAATTACTTACCCGTGTTCGCGATATGGCAATGGAGGCATACTCTCATCAGTATTTGCCCTTTGAAATGCTGGTGGAAGCATTGCAGCCAGAACGGGATCTCAGCCATGCACCACTGTTCCAGGTAATGTTTGTCCTCCAGAATGCGCCCACATCTGGATTAGAACTGACTAAGCTCAATGTCAGTTCATTGCCAATCAAACTTACAACTTCCAGGTTTGATTTAACTTTAATCATGCAAAACACTGCCACAGGAATGGTAGGGTTGTGGGAGTACAGCACTGACTTGTTTGATGCTAGTACCATTGAGCGAATGACGAGTCATTTTGTGACATTACTTGAAAGTATTATTGCTAACCCAGAACAGCACCTAGCGCAATTGCCCCTGCTGAGTGAAGTTGAGCAACAGCAGTTATTACTGAAATGGAACGATACAGGATTGGATTATCCACTAGATAAGTGTATCCATCAGTTGTTTGAGGAGCAGCTTGGGCGTTCCCCAGATGCTGTAGCAGTTGTATTTGACAATCAACAATTGACTTATCAGCAATTGAACTGTCGTGCTAATCAATTGGCGCATTACTTGCGTTCATTGGGTGTAAAACCAGATACGCTAGTGGGTATTTGTGTAGAACGCTCAATAGAAATGGTAGTGGGAATTTTGGGCATTCTCAAGGCAGGTGGTGCTTATGTGCCAATTGACCCAGAGTATCCCCAAGAGCGTTTAAGCTTCATGTTACAAGATGCGGCTGTTTCAATACTGTTGACTCAACAGCAACTGCTTAAGAGACTACCTAAGCATCAAGCACAGCTTGTCTGTTTGGATACTGACCGGCTCCTTATTTCCCAATTGAGTCAAAACAATCCAATCACTGATGTACAAGCTACTAACTTGGCTTATGTGATTTACACTTCTGGCTCTACAGGTCAACCTAAAGGTGTAGCCTTGAATCAGCTTGCTCTTTGCAATCTGATTCTGTGGCAACTGCAAAATAATACAATTTCTACTGGAGCAAAAACGCTGCAATTTGCTCCTATCAGCTTTGATGTCTCCTTCCAAGAAATTTTCTCTACCTGGTTTTCGGGAGGCACATTGTTCTTAATTACGGAGGAACTAAGACGAGATCCAATAGCTTTGTTAGGTTTTCTCCAACAACAAGCTGTTGAGAGACTGTTTGTTCCCTTTGTTGCCTTACAGCAACTAGCTGAAGTCGCTGTTGGTAGTGAATTAGTTAATAGTCATTTGAGGGAAATTATTACTGCTGGGGAACAGTTGCAGATTACTCCGGCTATTTCTCAGTGGTTAAGCAAACTAACTGAGTGTACTTTGCACAATCATTATGGGCCATCAGAGAGCCATGTAATCATCACTTTTACTTTGGCTAATTCAGTAGAGACTTGGCCACTACTTCCTCCAATTGGGCGACCCATTGCGAACACGCAAATTTACATCCTAGATAAGTATCTACAACCTGTACCTATTGGTGTAGCCGGAGAATTGTACATTGGTGGTGTCTCTTTGGCACGAGGCTACCTCAACCAACCAGAGTTAACAAAAGAGAAATTCATCCCCAACCCCTTCGACAATTCAAAATTCAAGTTGCGCTTCCAGCGCACCAAAGGTGCGACTCAAAATTCAAAATTATATAAAACTGGGGACTTAGCACGTTATTTACCCAATGGCAATATCGAATACCTGGGACGCATAGACAATCAAGTTAAAATTCGGGGTTTCCGCATCGAGTTGGGCGAAATTGAAGCAGTACTGAGCCAACATAGCGATGTGGAAGCATCTTGTGCGATCGCCCGTGAAGACATTCCTGGGAACAAATATTTAGTCGCTTACATTGTGCCCCAAGAAGAGCAGACACTCTCTGTTAGCGAACTGCGTTCCTTCCTGAAGGAAAAGTTACCAGAGTATATGGTGCCAAGTGCGATAGTCATCTTGGACGCTCTACCGCTTACCCCCAACGGGAAACTAGACCGCCGCGCATTGCCTGCACCTGATTTATACAGCCAATTATCAGACAAATATGTTGCCCCACGTAACCCAATCGAAGAAATCCTGTCACTGATTTGGCAACAAGTCCTAAAAGTAGAGCTTGTAGGCATACATGATAACTTCTTTGAACTTGGAGGACATTCGCTACTAGCAACGCAACTGGTTTCCCGCGTCCGTACCAACTTGAAAATAGAACTACCATTGCGTAGCTTATTTGCTGCACCAACAATTGCTCAATTGTCGCCAAATATTCAACGCTTGCAGCAACAAGACTTAAAATTCTCTGCACCACCCATCTTAAAGCGGGCAGAGAATGCAGAAATACCACTGTCTTATGCTCAACAGCGTTTGTGGTTTTTAGACAAGTTAAACCCGAACAGTGCCTCATACAACATCCCCGTTGGTTTGCGCTTAGTCGGAACTATTAATGTTGTCGCCTTAGAACAAAGCTTTAGGGAAATTATTTATCGCCACGAAGCATTACGCACCAATTTTGTTGTCGTTGATGGAAAGCCTTTACAAATCATTCAAATCCAGACGAATTGGACAATTACTGTTGTTGACTTGCAGCATTTACCTGTAACAGAACAAAAAACTGCTGCACAGAAATTACTACAACAACAAGCTATTGAGCCTTTTGACTTAGAGTCAGAAGCATTAATCAGAGCGACATTAATGGTGCTATCTCCTACAGAACAGTGGTTATCTGTATGTATGCACCACATTGTCAGTGATGGTTGGTCAATGAGTGTGTTTGTCGAGGAATTAACAACGCTTTACAATGCTTATTCTCAAGGTCAATCCTCTCTACGAGACGCTACGCGAACACCCTTGTTGCCACTGCCGATTCAGTATGCAGATTTCGCCTTATGGCAAAGACAATGGTTGCAAGGGGAAGTACTGAAGAGCCAATTGAGTTACTG
>JAVRCJ020000091.1:0-6528 GCA_034530875.2 Nostoc sp. DedSLP01 | reverse complement strand
CTTTATTTTGGAACACCTAACACAGAAGTTGAGCTTGGCTGCATAGTATCAATTTTCTGTCAATGCGTAAGTTCTATTTATTTCTAGACTGCTATTAAAACCAAACAGTGTGTCAGCTACGCTATATCTAACCCTATTTCTGGTATCCCATTTTATTTTGAGGACTGTTTTCATGTCTTTTAGCAATTGCAACAATAGTCAAAATTGACTTGACTAAAATTAGACTGTTATCGATTCCATTTATAAAGAATCCATATTATCGAAATTCTTCTTTATCAATAATATGGAATCTTACTTAATCTCCATTTTGTCACTGCTATTTAACTGGTAGATAAAAGAATAGATGTGAATGGACTGCGAGATTTCGGAATTTGAACTAACAAATAAATCGGAATTCGGAAGTTAAACAATTAATACTTCCGACTTCCGACTTCAATTGGGGCGTTCGTCTTTGACTTTGGCGTAGCCATCGCTTTGCTAACGATTTTTGAAATAATATTTATTAAGGAAATAAATAATGTCCAAAGATTTGGTAACTTATTACGGTCAAACCGACCGAATTGACCAGCTTGTTGGTAAATATGGCGCATATTTAGAACAACTGACTAGAGACACAAAGCTCTTGTTTCGCATTACCCTTTCAACTTATGTATTAATGTAGCAGGAGTATAACCCTTCTGAATATCCAATGTCGGCAGCGTTAGAAGATGCGTTGTGTGAACTAGTTATTCCCGATAGCATTTCTTAAGATTTGTACGATATTTGTTCTCAACTAGAAGGATTAACGGTAGATGAAGCCGAGGTTCTACTTGATGCACTACAGCATCAAATTCATTGGGGTAATGCACGAGTATTGGTAAATCAATAGTTAATTATAGGTGAGCATTTGGTAAATGAAATGTTCACCTATTTAGCAAATAGGGACTGGATAACATGGAAACATATTTAGTTTATGCTGATGCTGTAAACAACAGCAACAAATTCTGGTCAGCTAAAGTTAAGGGTAATAATGTAATTGTTGAATGGGGACGAGTTGGTTACAATTCTCAAAGTAAAACCCACTCTTTTAGTAATCCTCAACAAGCCATGAGCAAGTACAATAATTTAGTTTATGAGAAAAAATCCAAGGGCTATCAAGAAAGCCAACCTCAAATTGATTCTTGCAGCGTTGGGGATATCAGAAAGGCGCTACAAATCTTAAATATTCTCCGTCCTTATGTTGCTACTAAGAACTTTAATCCTGGTTATATTAAGGCGCTAAACGAGTACCTGAAGCTCGTACCCACGCCTCTAGGAATGCAAATCAATCCTCACACTGTTTACCAAACAGTTGAAGATGTTGACCACCAGATTCAACTGCTAAACTCACTGCTGCTTACTGAACAATTGCAGCAGTCAAAAGATGATTCTAGCGAGAAAGTTGTTAGTCTGAAGTCAATAAGCAAGAATTTCTGGCGGGTAGTTTAGCGTAATTTGCAGTATAGAAGGAGTAAAACTATGGCAAAAATAATTGTTAATTCTTGGGAATCAGAGGGGTATGGACACAATTCTCATTATGATGAACAAATACATCCTCAATACCTAAAAATTCGAAAAATATGTGAACTTGATTAAACTTCGGCTTATCAAATGGGTAAGTATAAGCAACAACACTCAAGTATTAACAATCAAGATAATTTGGAGAACTGAAGAATGAAAACGCATTTGGGCGATGTGCTGCATTACTTGGGCGAAGCGGTGGTTGTCTTGAGCCTTTTGTGGAAGTTAGGATAACGAGCGAGGAAGTATCTTAAGTTACTCTTGAGTTTGCTGCTGTTGTAATTGTTGCACTTGTTCCACTGATAAGCCAGTTAACTTAGCAATTAAGTCAACACTCATACCCTCAGCCAGCATATTGATAGCAATTTGACGGGCTTTTTCATCGCCGCCTTCGGTCTTGATTGATTGATAAACTAATGACTCACGCATAATGTCCTTCCTGAATAAACGCCCAATCACTTCTTGATCTAATACTAGCCCAGCTAGAATTGCACTAGCAGCAGTAATATTACTTTGTGTGCGTCTATCGCTAATTTTATCAACTGCCGCCGCCACTTGTTGTAATGTACTAGCCTTATTTTTGGTTGCACTTAAGACAGCAAATGGTAATAATCCTGGAGTCAAAAGAAATATTTCTGGCGGTTGTTCCCACAAACGAACTACTTCAAATTCATGTCGAAGTTTTCCAGTAGTAAAATTGGTTTTATAAACTTCTTCGGACTTAGTTTTATCCAAATAAATCACAAATTGGTGTATTCGTTTATTAGGAAAGCGACGATATATCCGCAAGTAATAATCTGCCATCCGAAAAGGCATATCTTTGTCAGGCTTGGTTTGAAACTCTATGTGTAAAACAACCTCATCTGACTGCAACATGATTAAAGCGTCAGCGCGAATTGGTTCTATCGATAATTCTGTTGGGCTTAATTTAGTTAAAGTGATAGGTTCACCTAATAACCAAGTGGCGAAATCAGGAGAATACAGTTCAGCAATAAATTTACAAGTATTGTCAAACATGAATAGTTTTCTTGATGTATTGAGTTAATTAATTGCAAATTTTGGGTTGTTTTTAATTGAAAATGATTACAATAGTAAATTATATGATATTTCACTTTCCTTTTCTCTATTTAGCTAAACAATTAAGAGCTTCGCTAAAACTTTAGAAGTTTGTCATTTCAAAATTTTCGTCCAGTACACGAAAACTGAATGTACAACAATTCTTCTAAAAAATACTACTGATGAAGGAGAGCATTTCTGATGAATACGGAAATTAAATTAGGTTTATGCAACCCTCCTGAGCCAATTTATCTGTATATCAAAAACGGCAAAGAAAAAGGCGAAACTTACCTATGGTATCGCTAAAACATTGATAATGAAGAATCTATTCCTGTTTTTCAAAGAGCCGTAACTGGTTGCTTGGTAGAGTTAAGGGTAACAGCAAAGGAATATGAAGGCAGAGATAGTACCAAGCTAGATATTGTTATTGCTGCTGATGAACTTTACGTAATACGCACTGGCATAGAAACTAATTTCGCTAAGACATTTTTGTTAGCTGTATCGTTAGTTGAGGACTTCAATAAATCTTTAATTATCAGTACTGTAGCCGGAGACAAAAATACAGTCTTTTGCCGGCTCTACGATGCACAAACCAAGACTAAATTTAAGCGAGAGTGGGATAATCAGGCTGGTTGGTTTTCAATTATTGCGTTTATACAATCGAAACTCTCTACCTCCTCGAGGTATGAATTGGATGAACAAGATGTTCATTCTCATCAAGCAGCGGCTACAACTGTTGTACAACCACCTTCTCCAACCCCAACAAAACCTAATACAATTCATCCACAAGACTTGCGGGTGAAACAAATCCGCACTTTGACAAACTATCCCATCGATTTAGTCAAAGAGTGGCTACAGTTTCAGAATGCATCTGCTCCTAGCGAACTTCCTGTGTCTGTGGTCGATAAGCTAGTGAGAGACATTTGCCTAGCTTGGGCAGCGGACAAGGTTGACCCCAATCACGCCGCCAGTTCATATCAGCAGCAGGTATTAGACGCGATCGCCACCGGAGTTGATGAAGTGACAGCAATCCAGACATGGATGAATTATCTAGTCGGGCAGAGGACTGCTGTAAGTTCTCGCTCTTAATCAAACTTTCCTTAAGGCAGCTCAGTCGGCTGTCTTATTTTTTCTTTTCTCAATTACGCTTCGGCGAAGACGCGATCGCTCCCACCCGAAGGCATACCAATTTGAAAAAAGAATGCGACAGATAGACAAGCCTAAACCTTGTCCTGTCTGAATTTCTTAATTGCATTAGCGTAGCCCATTGCGAATTGGTAGTAGTTCCCCCTTTCCAGACTGGAGACAGTTAAAAGTATGACACCACAAGAGTACGCCGAAAAGTACGGCATTAGGCCAATTCTGGCAGCGTATGAACATTGCATTACAGAAAACGCTTATCGTAAACAAGCATTGTCTACAAAGAACAGAGCTAGACCTTCGGCAACCACTTGCCGGATATCGCAGCTATTAGATTTTATTCGTGAACATGGATTAGAACCACCACAACCAAATTTTTTTGACTGAGTACCAAGCAATTCCAAAATCATTGACTTATTCAATTGCCGCTATCGTGCGGCTTTTTTATTGTAAAAGAGCAATGTCAATAGACAGTCAACAGACGTTCTACGTTGACATCCATATTGACATCAAGGTGGATATCCATATTGACACTTAGGTGCTACGGATATTGGCTATCTTTTTAAAACTGTTGACACGGATTTGACATATTGAATGGAATCAGGATGGAGAGAACAACTTTTTAATCAAAAACCGAGCCATTCGGGGGCAAATCCACTGGTTTTACCAATGTCAAAAGCGAAAGCAATCAAGATTTTGGGTATTTGTCCCCGGACATTAAAACGATGGGCAGAAGTGGCAGAACTGATTCCAGAGTATAGATTAATACTTCTGAGAATGAATACTTTTGCTCAACAGAACAATCTGCGTGCCCCACCAATCACACCCTATCAGGTGTGGGTGGTAGGAAAGATTGGTGAATTGTTTTCCGATATGGTTCAAGGCATTGATAAAAAAGCCCTTGTCGCAGCAATTGTTGAAGCTAATAAAGTTGAGTACACCCGTACCCAGTTTGAAGCTGAACAAATCAGATTTAAATCACAAGCATTAGGAGAAATACAAAATGTCGTCAAGTAAATTTAGTCGTGCAGAACTATTTGAATTACTAGGTGAAAAATACTCAACAGAAAAAATCATTGCTGGTTTACAGGAATTAGCCAAGGAAGATCCAAGCATCAACCCTGATGCTCACCAATTCGATGTTGAGGTTAGCGATCGCTTGGACAAGTTGTTCAATCTAGCGCAAACAACCCTCGACAAATCCAAGCTGTTAGGAAATGGAAGTAGTTTGACGAATATACAAACAGCTGCCATAGAAAGTGTGAGCGAACAGTTGAGAATTGAAGGAGTGAGTCAAGAAACGTTTAAAGCATTTCTTGACATCGTTGCAGGTAAGGTTGTAGCCCAAGCCTTCGCTGTTCATCAGTTTGAACAACATCGATGAGATCAAGAGTGAGCTTGATGTTGAAAGTTTGCAGCAACGGACGCAAAATGGGTTCGAGGAAATAGCTTTTATTTATCAATTAGCGAAAAATCCTGAAATTAGGCAGCAAATTACTAAAGACTATGGGTTAAAAACTGGAGTAGAAATCAAACGAGAAGTTCAAAACCTAACCGAAACTTCCACCCCTGGTTTTGACCCCGAAGCATTTTTGCAAGAACTAGGAGTACCAACACCAGAAAAAAAGTCGAAACCACCAACGACAATCCAGGATTTGAAAAATTTGACACGCTCTTTATTGAGCAAAAAACTCCAATCTTCAATCTGATAGAGCGTTTTTTCACTTCAAATTTATTGGGCTTCTCAATTATTTTTTTACTAGTTTGCATTGGGTTGTCTGTGTACATTCGGCTAACGGGAGCAACGTCAGCCCAAACAGATATAAACCAAATTCAATTGCAGCAGTAAAACATTAATTGCTGTTTTTAGAAAGGAGGTAATGATGTATCTAGAACGCGAAATACTAAATAGTATCGGCTTTGAAATTCCACAACTAGAGCCGGAACAGACGACCACTCAAGTGGAAGAAGTTGTTGAGGATGAGCCGATTGCAGATACCATAGATAATTTTGGCAAAATTTTAGAGCTATACGAACCTACTTCAAGCTAATTCCTGGTTATGAAATATCAAAAGCAAGCAATGCTCGGATTATTGGGCATGGGGTTAATCGCTAGTCCCTGGTTATCGCAACTGCCAGCCCAATTCAAAACTTACAACAGTGGCATCACCATCAGAGAATCAGAAGAATTAGAGCGCATTAAGGCCGAGCAAAGAGCAGCGACCGCCGACAAAATTAACTCGCTCGGAGTGATGCCATCTTTCAAGAAGTTGCGAATTAACGACTATTTAGATTCTAAAAGATTTAACCCCAGACCCAACACTACAGGATATTTAGAAGATGAAACAGTTTTTGTCTATGACTCAACGGGTTTATGTGTTGGGCGGATTGAAGCACGGAAATGGAAATGGAAATATCGATTCAAAAATGCCTGTAAGAATTCGCCACTTTATCAAGATTCCGACTATTGATTTCCCGATTTGTGGCGTTAACAGTGTAATAACTCATCAAATATTCCCCTTAATTCCAGTTCATGAAATTTTTTTAGCTAATTTAATCGCTCATCTTCTAGAGCAAAAAATCCTTCAACTTATCGAGAATTTAGAGTATGAAATACTTAACTCCCAAGGATGCTAATTCACAATCTAAAGGGGAATCATCGCCACAGAATCAATCAAAGAAAGTTGAGAACAACTATCTAGAATTATTAGCTCGATCAGGGCGAACGCATCTAAATATAGTACATGCTTACTAAAAAAGTTAGCTCGCGTGTCTCAGGGAGGTTGAGCGATC
>JAVRCJ020000090.1:0-6909 GCA_034530875.2 Nostoc sp. DedSLP01 | reverse complement strand
CGATCGCTCAACCTCCCTGAGACACGCGAGCTAACTTTTTTAGTAAGCATGTACTATATTTAGATGCGTTCGCCCTGACTCTGAACTAGATGTTGATTTTGTTTGGGCATGAAGTTGAAAATAAGTAGCCTGAATGCTAATCAAAATATAAGCACTTTTTTTTTGAACACAATCGAGTACTTCAAAAGATGTTGCCTCTGGTTTTAGACAATTTCATGCCAAGTTTATGCACCATTATTTCGCTACAAGGTCAAGATTATAGGATTTCCACTCTTCTCTAGTAAGTTTTACCATGCTAGCTTAATATAAGTTTTAGTAGTCTGTGTTTTGAAGTAACGCGATCACAAAATTAATGGTGTTGAAAGCGATCGCGTAGAGAAACGATCGCCACATACAGCACAGGCACTACAAATAAACTCAAAAATGTAGAGACAATCATCCCACCAAAAACGGCTGTTCCTAGAGATTGTCGGCTGGCTGCTCCGCCACCAGATGCAGTGACAAGGGGCAAAATGCCTAAAAGTGTGGCCAATGAGGTCATCACAATGGGTCGTAGGCGAGTCTGAGCCGCTTCAACAGCTGCTTTGGGAATGGAAAGCCCAGTTTCTCTGAGCTGGTTAGCAAACTCAACGATCAAAATTGAATTTTTGCTTGCCATGCCAATCAGCATCACCAATCCAATTTGGCAGAAAATGTCATTTTCTAGCCCTCGAATCAGTTGAAATAGTAGAGCGCCTAAAAGAGCAAGCGGCACTGCCAAAAGGATAATCAAAGGATCGATAAAGTTTTCATACTGAGCCGCTAGAACTAGAAATACAAAGACAATTCCTAAGCCAAAGATGATAATAACCTGTGAACCTGCTTGCACTTGTTCAAGCGATAATCCTGACCACTCATAGCTCATTCCTTTTGGCAATAGCTCGGTTGCTACCTGCTGCATGGCTGCGATCGCCTGTCCAGAACTGTAACCCGCAGCAGGTGAGCCGTTGATTTCAGTAGAACGAGATAAGTTGTAGTGGCTGATTTGTTGAGGTGCAGTTGTTTGAGTAATTTCGACTAAGTTATTTAGAGGGATCATCTCTCCAGCTTGAGAACGAACATAAAAGCGGTTAATATCTTTGGGGCTAGAGCGGAACGGTTGGTCTGCTTGAACATAAACTCGGTAAATCCGCCCTAAAAAGTCAAAGTCGTTGACATACTCAGATCCTAAAAAAACTTGTAGTGTGCTAAATATGTCCTCCAAAGACACTTGAAGTGCCTTCGCCTTCTCTCGCTCTACTTTAACGAGTAGCTGTGGGTTATTAGCGCTGAAGCTGGAATATAAGTTTTGCAACTGAGGCAGCGTATTTCCTCGCTTCACCAGTGAGCTTGTTGCCTGAGCCAGCGTATCAAAGCCCCGGTTAATCTGCTCTTGCAGTTCAAACTGAAAGCCGCCAAAATTGCCTACTCCTTGTACCGCAGGAGCCGGATAGCTAACGACGGTTGCGCCGATGATGTTTCCAAATGGTTGACTCAATCGCGCCATAATTTTATCAACCGACTGCTCAGCTTTTTTGCGTTCAGACACAGGCTTGAGCGTGACGTAAATTGTCGCTTGATTCGCAGCACTGCCTGTATACGTGAATCCGGCATCTGCAAAGACACCTGTGATTTCAGGAATCTTCAAAAGCTCCTGTTCAACTTGATTCATAATCTTATCCGTGTAATCCAGCGAAGAGCCTGACGGTGCTTGAATAGTTACAACAAAATAGGCTTGGTCTTCAGTCGGTACAAACCCTGTTGGCACTTGTTGAAATATCCAGTAGGTCAATGCTAGAGAGAGAACAAAGCCAAAAACAATTACAGTTTTGAACCGCATTAAATGACTCAAAGCCCAGTTATATCCCGTCTGTAGCCCCGTCAGTACGCGATTGATGGGAGTGAAAAACCATCCTCGCCGATCGCTGCCTCGGCGAAGCAAAATAGCTGAAAGAACTGGAGTCAGGGTTAAGGCATTGAAAGTCGAAACCGCGATCGAAAAGGTAATGGTCAATGCAAACTGCTTGTAAAGTTGCCCAGTTGTGCCTGGAAAGAAAGCGACTGGAATAAATACAGCTGTTAGCACTAAGGAAGTCGCCAAGACTGCGCCAGAGATTTCCTGCATTGCGGCAGAGGCAGCCTGACGAGGCGACATCCCTTTGTCTTGGATGAAACGAGTGATATTTTCGACTACGATAATGGCATCATCTACCACCAGTCCAGTTGCTAGAACCAAGCCAAACAGTGTCAGCGTATTAATTGAAAAACCAAATAGTTTTGTGAATAGAAATGTACCAATTAAGGAAACTGGAATCGTAATCGATGGAATCAGCGTACTTTTCCAGTCCTGTAAGAAGATGAAGATAATAACGATCACCAAAACGATCGCCTCAAACAGAGATTTAATCACCTCATGCATAGATTCTTCAACAAAGGTCGTCGTGTCGAGTGCGATCGCATACTTGAGTCCAGGTGGAAACTGTTTAGCCAGTTGCTCTAATTCTGCCCTTGCTTTTCTTGCTGCATCTAGAGCATTTGCCCCAGGTCGCAGCGAAACTCCGATGCCTACTGCACTCTTGCCATTGAAGCGAACCAGGATGCTGTAATCTTCGGCTCCCAGTTCTGTGCGCCCCACATCTTTAAGTTTGACAAGCGTTCCATCTACATCTGATTTGACAATCATCTCGCCAAACCCTTTAGGATCGCTCAGCCTACCTAATGCTCGGACACTGAACTGGTAGGGCTGATTGCCTGATGTGGGTGGCTGGCCTAACTGTCCGGCTGCGACTTGTGCATTCTGCTCCCGTAGGGCGTTAACGACATCTGCTGCCGTTAAATCACGCACGGCAAGTCGATTGGGATCGAGCCATAGGCGCATCGCATACTTGCGCTCGCCATAGAACCGCACCTCGCCTACACCGTTAACGCGCTTTAACACATCTTTGAGGAACAAATCTGCATAGTTACTAATATATAGGTTGTCATATTCGCCATTTTCGGAGTAGAGAGCGATCGCCAAAATTAGTTGTGTAGAGGTTTTTGTCACCGTTACGCCTGTCTTCTGCACCTCTTCAGGTAGCCTCCCCTCTGCGGCTTTAATCCGATTCTGCACATCCACAGCCGCCAGATCGATGGGACGTGACAAATCAAACGTGACGGTGATTGTGCTGCTGCCATCATTGCCACTCGTAGAGGTGATGTATTTCAGTCCCTCCACGCCGTTAATTTCTTGCTCCAACGGCACTGTGACAGCTGATTCTACAACTTCTGCACTGGCTCCAATGTAGGTAGCTTTCACAACCACTTGAGGCGGTGCAACTTCTGGATATTGAGCAATCGGAAGTGTAAAAGCGCTGACTGCCCCAACCAAGATGACGATCAGAGCAGAAACAATGGCAAAGACAGGACGCTTGAGAAAAAAATTGACGAACATAGCATAACCTGTAATGCATCAAATTTCCTGAAATCAAAAATGAACCTAAACTACACCTGCGGCAACTAACATACCGATCGCACCTAAGGAAGCTGGAAACTGCCAATATGAGCAGAAATTTCAAAATCTTTCATGCCTCAGGTATCTACACTATGAACTGGGCGCGATCGGTTTCATCGCTTCTGAGAGAATTGCTGTTCCATCAGAGAGTTGCTGAAGTCCAGAAACAACAATTTGTTCGCCGGGTTTCAGCCCTTCAATCACCTGGTAGTTTCCGTCTTCCACCTCACCCAGGATCACAGGCCTTTGACGAGCCACTAAGTCTGTATCAGCTTTCTGAGCGACGAAAACAAAATCTTTCCCACCCAAACGGGAAATTGCCGCCGTCGGTACAAGCACACCTGGACGCTCATCCCAAATCACTCGTGACAGCACTTGTTGATCGGCTCGTAAACGCCCGTCTGGATTGGTATAGAGCGCCTTAATCGAGATAGATTCACTTTGATGATTGACATTAGGTGAGATAAAGAAAACTTGACTGTTGCCGATCAACTTACCCTGTTGATTAATGAGCTGTACAGTCATTCCTGGTCGTAAATCAGCAGCACGCTCTGAGGGTACTGATAAATTGACTTCCAAAGGATGATTTTGGGTAATGGTTGCAAGTTGAGTGGAAGGACTGACATAATCACCCACCTTTGTTGGAATATTGCCAATTGTCCCAGCAAAAGGAGCAATAATCTGGTAGTACTGAAGTTCAACCTGCTGTCCCCTAACATTGGCAGATGTCTGTTGGAAAACTTTCTCCTTACTGGCAACGATTGATCGCTGTGCTTCAATTCGAGCTTTAGCGGCATCAAGTTCTGCTTTGGCATTATCAAGGTTATTGCGCCTGCCATCTAACACTTCTTGACTGACTGCGCCTTCTTGGTACAGGGTTGAGTAGCGATCGTATTGCTGCTGTTGCAGTGCTACATCTGACGCTTTAGCGCGGCGATCGGCTTCTAAGGGAATTAGTGAAGCTTTGGCACTTTCAACGTCTGCTTGGGCTGACGCGGCGGCAGCACGAGAACTGGTAATCTCAGCTTGTTGACGATCGGGATTGATTTGAATCAGAGGGATGCCCACTGCAACTTCAATTCCAGGCTGAACGAAGATTTGAGCGACTCGCCCATCGACTTGGGGGTGAAGTGCGATCGATCGCCTCGACTCTAACCGACCAATGAATTCTGAGGTGTTGCGAACTTTTCCAGCTTGGACTAAAGCAAGTTTGACGCGAACGGCTGCGGTAGCTTGTACTTTTTCTGTTTTTGCATTGGAATCAACAGAATGACAGGCTCCTGCAAACGTCAGAATTAAAACTGTTGAAAAGAGGTAGCTAACACCCCTTAGCGTTGATATGCTCATAACTCCCTTCTTTTTATAAAAGACGATGTTCCTTTTCGGAAATCACTTGTGTGAGTCACACTAACGATGTTGAGTATTAAAAGCACACTCAAAACTGTGTTGCACGTTCTCTGATTTTTGATTTGTCGTCGATAACGGTTTGATGGCAAGACAAATTGGTTACGGTAATGATTGCGATCGTGGTTCTGTTTATGCGTTTCCATTGCCAGCAGACAAAATGGTAGTCAATAGAATAAAGTCGCTAATACCGATCGTGAATTTCATTGTTTAGGCTCTTAAATAAAAGGTTGTATGCATCAAAAAAGATAGAGCTTTGCATCAGCCATTTAACAGTTACAGCAAAATCTGACTCGATCGCTTGCTGATGAGAAAGCTGGCAAATGTATTGCTGAAATGGCACTGATTTTATAAAGATTTTTCTTTATAAATAAACTCTATAAAACTGCATCAACCCTGTCTTGCACGTTCTTTCGATTTTGGACACATTCTTACTGACTTTTGAGAAAGGCTTTAGGAGTGACCCCAACTAATCGTTTGAAGTGACGACTGAGGTGACTTTGATGGGTAAAGCCAAGAATATGGGCAATTTCTGCGATCGGTAGTTCATCTTGCAATAGCAATTTCTTGGCACGTTCTATCCTGCACTGGATCACATATTGATGGGGTGCCAAACCTGTTGACTGTTTGAACAAGCTAGAGAAATAACTCGGACTAATATGAACCACTGCGGCTAAAGCCGATAATGTCAAGTCTTGTTCTAGATGAGCATGAATATAATCCAGCAACTGCTGCAATTTGCGTTTTGGCAAACCGCTTGCAACTGCCGGAAGCATCTGTTTGTGAGTGGAATAATGGCATAATAGGTGAGCTATTAACGCAGTCGTCATTGCGTTCACATAGAGACGCCCCCCCATACCATTCGATTCCAGTTCTGTTTTAAGAGCTAATCCAATGCTATGAATTAAGGGATCGGGACGACTGAGAGTGGGTGTCAGTTCAACATCTTTTATGTCTGGCGCTTCAGCAATGTGCTGCGCTAATAGTGTCGATTCAAAAGCCAACGCAATAAATTGATGTTCAGTATTCCAACACGCCCAGTTTCGGGCATTTGCTGGTATAACTGTGATCGTTCCATAGCTAATTTGAGTCGGTTGGGTCAGTTCTTCAATGGTCTCAATCATAGGTGATTGCAGCGTGCGATCGTGAATAATGATCCGGTGCTGCCTACAGGAGTGTTCAACCATTTCATATGGTGGCTGACGGTGGTATTGAAGATAAAACCGATCCCAATCTGCTGAGGCGCTCGAAACCAGAGCATTATGTGGATAGAGCATAAAAGAATTAGCTTTGCTAGCCAAATCAACTCTCGGAGCCTCTTCCCCTGCCATGATTCACACCCTCTATTAGTCAAATTGCTAAGGCTTACTGTAATCGGAATGACTTCAGTTTAATATATTTCTAAAGGGATAGCCTTAGCAATACCTTCGCCAATTTATGAGGGTTAAGCGGCTGAACTCAAAACTGCATTGTTGCTCAGTTTGCCATCTTCCATTTGGGCATCACCGTGCCAAAACGGGAAAATTGTACGCTAAGGCTAAAAGCCTTCCCCCATAAGCATTTTAGCCACCCATTTTTCAACAACACCTGTAAGTGAGATTGAGCCGAGATAGGTGTAATTTGGCGTAGATACAGCGAAGCTTTCAGCAGAGGCAAGATAGGCTGAAAGTACTGCTATGAGTCACTTTCAGGCTATAAGATTCTCAGAAATACTAATACTAGTATTTTTAGACACATTTACCCTGCCTCAATTGGCAACCTGACATTGAGATCCAAACGAAAAGTACCATAGGGATTAACATGACCCCAAATTCAAGGCGAAAGCGCCCGCAAATCCTCCAACTTCATCAACTTCATCCATATTAAAAGAGTGTTCCTGCTACTAAAACTTAGGCACTGCTTGGTTTAATCACTTTATTAGGAGTTACGCATTGACAAATTAGACAAACAATGTAGTAAGGAAAATCAGGAATAAACAGGCGATCGCTAATCAC
>JAVRCJ020000089.1:0-7586 GCA_034530875.2 Nostoc sp. DedSLP01 | reverse complement strand
ACAACTTCCCCTTAGATTTGGCTGCTGCTGATGTTGCTCCTGTTGCTCTAACTGCTCCTGCTATCAATGGCTAATCGCCAAGTTTAGTTAAATCAAAAACGCTCTCTGGAAACAGGGAGCGTTTTTGTTTTCATGGATTTTGATAATTTAAAAAGTTCCTTTTGCGAAAACTCTAGGTAGAATACATAAGCCTCACCCTTTTTTCTCACTATCATGGGCAACACTTTTGGTCATCTATTTCGTATAACTACTTTTGGCGAGTCTCACGGCGGTGGCGTGGGAGTTGTGATTGATGGTTGTCCTCCACAACTAGAAATTTCAGCAGAAGAAATTCAGGTAGAACTAGATAGAAGGCGGCCGGGACAAAGTAAAATTACGACTCCTCGCAAAGAAGCAGATACCTGCGAGATTTTATCAGGGGTATTTGAGGGTAAAACTCTGGGAACGCCGATATCAATTTTGGTGCGGAACAAAGACACTCGTCCCCAAGACTACGACGAAATGGCCGAAAAGTATCGTCCTTCCCACGCCGATGCTACTTATGATGCAAAATATGGCATTCGCAATTGGCAAGGGGGGGGTAGGTCGTCAGCACGTGAGACAATTGGCAGAGTAGCAGCAGGTGCGATCGCTAAAAAAATCCTTCGTCAAGTTGCCAATGTGGAAATTATTGGTTATGTCAAGCGCATCAAGGATTTAGAAGGTGTAGTCGATCCAAATATTGTCACCCTAGAACAAGTCGAAAGCAACATCGTCCGCTGTCCTGATGCTGAATGTGCTGAACGGATGATTGAATTAATCGAGCAAACTGGCAGACAAGGCGATTCTATTGGTGGTGTAGTAGAATGCGTGGCGCGAAATGTGCCGAAAGGTTTAGGCGAACCAGTATTTGATAAATTAGAAGCTGATATTGCTAAAGGTGTGATGTCTCTACCTGCTAGTAAAGGCTTTGAAATTGGCTCTGGTTTTGGCGGGACGTTGTTAACAGGAATTGAGCATAACGACGAATTTTATATTGATGAAAATGGCGAAATTCGCACTCTAACCAACCGTTCTGGTGGTATTCAAGGAGGAATTTCCAACGGAGAAAATATTATTTTACGAGTTGCTTTTAAGCCGACAGCAACAATTAGAAAAGAGCAAAAAACAGTCACTCGTGAAGGTGAAGAAACAGTTTTAGCCGCAAAAGGAAGGCACGATCCTTGTGTATTACCGCGTGCAGTTCCAATGGTAGAAGCAATGGTGGCGTTAGTATTGTGCGACCATTTATTGCGGCATCACGGACAGTGTAAGGTACTATAGGATTACATTCTATACTTACAAAGTACTTTTATTTTTCTAGGGTGAGTATGTAACTCGCCCTTTTTTACTACTGTTGCTATAGTAGCGAATAGCACATGTATATAAGTGCGATCGCATCTAATATCAACATGAACAAAGAATCTGAAAATCGCCTCAAACACTTCGCTGCACTAAAATCTAAATACCAGGCTAGTAATTATCAAGATTCATCAGCTTCTAGTCTGCTATATCTCATCTTACGAAAAGTTGACATAGGAATTGAGTTAACTGAATTAGAGTTTGATTGGTTACGAGAGCATCAACTTTTTGAAAGTATTCAAATCATTTCTCAACAGCAGCAATCTAAGTTGGAAGAACTTAGAAAATTGGAAAATGAGTTTTCTGACCTCAAGTCTAAGTATCAAGTACCTAAACTGGGGGGAGCTTTTAAAAATATTTCTATTATTTTGTATCCCATTCTTTGGAAGCTTAACTCAGAAAAAATACTCACTGCTTTAGAAATTGAATGGCTAAAAAATAATCAGCTTGGTGGAACAGTTGCTATTGCTAAAAAAATAGAATTAGAGAAGCATTTTTCTGATTTGAAGGTAAAGTTTAAAGCTACTCAATATCAAGGTTTATCAATTGATAGCCCATTATATAAAATCCTCAATCAACTGGAAGATAAACAAACCATAAGTACTGTTCAATTAGAATGGTTGATTAAACAAGGTTTATTTGCTACGGCAGAAATTTTCCAAGAGCAAGAGTTGGTAAAACAATCCCAATTTGCTAAATTAAAATATGAATACAAAGCGAACGAATACTCTGATTTATCATTATCGAGTCCACTATATTCCATACTCCAAAAAATTGATGCAGAAAAAGATTTGATTCAGCCAGAAATTAACTGGCTAGAAGAGCAAGGACTTAGTGAAACTATTATCATTGCTCAAGAATTGGAAAAAACGCGAGAGTTTGCTGCTTTGAAAGTTAAGTATAAAGCAACTGAGTATCAGGACTTATCACCTAAAAGTCATCTCTATAAAATTCTCAAAAGGCTTGAGTTGTCTAATCAGTTACGCGAACAGGATATTAACTTCTTGAAGAAACGCAACCTGACTGAGGTTATAGAAATTGCAAATGAAAAATACCTCTCTACCCTAAAATCTAAGACAGATTCAGGAGAAGTACTTAATGAATTAGAAATTAGTTGGCTAAAAAATAGCAACCATGAAGATATTGTCATTTTAGCTCAACAAAAACATTTTACAGTTTTGAAATCTAAATATGATGTTTTAGGTTATCAAGATAAATCGCACATTAGTCTTTTATACACAATTTTGCAAAAGCTTGAGTTAAAACAGCGACTTGAACCAACAGATATTGCTTGGCTTCAAGAAAATAAAATTGAAGTGCCTCAACCAACATTTAGTTATTATAGGTGGTCGGAAGAGTCTAATTATCAAGAAATTAAATTATTTTCTGGTAAAATTTTAATTGCTTACCATACAATTGAAGCAAATTTATATGAGTATGAATTTCAGTCTACTGGCAACAAATGGAATTTAGTAAATGCTAGCAGTCATTGGCGTAAAGCAGATGAACCAGAACAGGCATTACAACTGACTAATTATTTAGAATTCAACAATATCCGAGAAAATAAACTCAAGTCAGCTTTACTAACTACTAGAGGTGGAGCCTTTCGAGATATTGAAAACTTAGATAAAGCAGAAAATTGCGCTCGTCAAGCTATTGAATATCAGCCAAAGAGTCATCACCCTTATACCTTAATGGGAGCTATTTGTTTTGAACGGCATCAATATTCCGATGGTGAGTATTGGTTCCAAGAAGCAATCAAACGTGGAGCTAATCCTAGAGATATGGATTCTGAAATTAAGCGAGTAGTGAAAAATACTAAGGATGAAAACAAGCGTCGCGAAGTAATAAAATATCTGCTCAATAAAGATTCCAAGCGCTACTCTTGGGCTAAATCTTATCTGAAAAAAGAAACCCAAGCACTTAAATGAATAAGTTATTAGACCTCAATTGTGGGCTTGGTGGTGAGGCGATGTTGAAGCGATCGCCCAACGCTCCCTTCACAGTGTAAGATGTCTAGTACAGCGTTGCATTAAGCATAAAAGGGCGATCGCTGATGAATAAGGCAACAAGCTACGACCAAGACTTTCTATTATGGATACAACAACAAGCCGAGTACTTGAAGAAAGGAGATTGGGCTGAATTAGACGTTGAACACTTGGTAGAGGAACTAGAGGCTTTGGGCCGCAGCGAACAGAAAGAACTCGGTAGCTATTTGCAGGTGCTATTAATGAATTTGCTCAAATGCCAGTATCAGCCTGAGCGAAGAACCAAAAGCTGGGATAATACACTGTCAAATTGCCGAGATCGAATTCAATATTGTTTGGAAGATACCCCCAGTTTGCAGCGTTTTCTTCAAGATTCAGTTTGGATACAAAAATATTATCGGCGCGCTTGTCGAGAGGCAGCAAAAGAAACTCAAATAGCTGTAGAAACTTTCCCCGGTGAATGTCCATTTACAATTGAGCAGATTCTTGACCCAAGCTTTTTAGCTTAAACATCGAACAAAATAAAACTTTATTTCCAAAATCATAGAGTGAAGCAAGAATACCTCCTTATAAAATCCTCTAAATAAATTTAGTGGGATTATCTTTTTACTTTTTTAAATGACTAAAATTCACCAATTAATATAAACTTTGTCTAGTTTATTAATACAGTATGATAATCATCAGGTGTTAAATTATGAACAATAAAAGCTTACATATTATAGGTCTGTATTAATGGATTTTTTAACAATTCTAGGATTAGCGGCAGCTACATTAACGACGATCGCCTTCTTACCACAGATGTTTAAAACTTGGCAAACAAAATCAGCAAAAGATGTTTCTTTTGTAATGTTGATTACATTTAACATTGGTGTTTTGTTGTGGTTAATCTACGGAATTTATCTCCAAGCATTACCAATTATTCTTGCTAATAGCTTCACGTTGTTTTTTAACTTGATAATTTTATGGCTTAAAATTAGATATAGATAAAGCAGTCATGGTGACTGTAAATCCTGGCTAGACAAACTTTCATCCAGCTTCTGGGACTGAAGCAAAACTTATGGGGTTAGGTTTCGTCTATGTATGCCGGGTTTTTATGAGATTACATTTATTCAAATAGCTATACAAAAGCCTGTGACATCATCTGTATTTGACTCCGAACGTCTTTTATTTACACCCACTACTCCAGAGACAAACGCTATCCCCCTCATCTTCGCCTTTCCTAATGATTACACCGTCGGTATTACCAGCCTTGGCTATCAGGTAGTTTGGGCAACTTTGGCAATGCGTGATGATGTGCAAGTGAGTCGCCTGTTTACCGATACTCACGAACAACTCCCTAGAAAGCCGGAAATTGTCGGATTTTCTATTTCCTGGGAATTGGATTATGTGAATATTCTCAATTTACTCGAATCTCTACAAATTCCGATTTTGGCAACTTCTCGTGATGATTCTCATCCCATCATATTTGGTGGCGGACCAGTTCTGACCGCTAACCCAGAACCGTTTGCAGATTTTTTTGATGTAGTTTTGCTGGGAGATGGTGAAAACTTACTAGGAAATTTGATTGAAGCTTACAAAGAAGTTAGAAATGCTTCTAGACGAACTAAACTGCACAGACTCGCACAAGTTCCAGGTATTTATGTCCCCAGTTTGTATGAGGTAGAATATCACACAAAAGATGGTGCAATAAAGTCGATTCAACCAATTTCTGCTGAAATTCCCGCAGTGGTGCAAAAGCAAACTTACCGAGGAAATACTTTATCAGCATCAACTGTAGTTACCGAAAAAGCAGCTTGGGAAAATATTTATATGGTGGAAGTGGTGAGAAGTTGCCCAGAAATGTGTCGTTTTTGTTTGGCAAGTTATCTCACATTACCTTTTAGAACAGCAAGTCTGGAAGGTTCGTTAATTCCAGCTATTGAAAAAGGTTTACAAGTTACAAATCGCTTAGGATTATTAGGGGCTTCAGTAACCCAACATCCAGAATTTGCAGCTTTACTAGATTATATTAGTCAGCCAAAGTATGATGATGTGCGTTTGAGTATTGCTTCAGTACGCACCAATACAGTAACAGTTCAATTAGCCAAAACTTTGGCGCAACGAGACACGCGATCGCTTACCATTGCTGTAGAAAGCGGTTCCGAAAAAATCCGGCAAATTATCAACAAAAAGCTGCATAACGATGAAATTATCCAAGCAGCCATAAATGCCAAAGCTGGTGGACTCACAGGTTTAAAACTCTACGGTATGGCAGGAATTCCTAGTGAAGAAGCTCAAGATTTAGAAGAAACGGTAGCAATGATGCATAGTATCAAAAAAGCTGCACCGGGATTGCGGTTAACATTCGGATGTAGCACTTTTGTACCGAAAGCACATACACCTTTTCAGTGGTTTGGAGTGAATCGTCAAGCAGAAAAACGGTTGCAGTTTTTGCAAAAACAACTAAAACCAAAAGGCATAGAATTTCGCCCAGAAAGCTATAATTGGTCAATAATTCAGGCTTTGTTATCGAGGGGCGATCGCAGACTATCACAACTTCTGCAACTGACTCGTAACTTTGGCGATTCCTTGGGTAGCTACAAACGTGCTTTCAAACAACTCAAAGGACAAATCCCCGACTTAGATTTTTACGTCCACGCTGATTGGTCAACTGAGCAAACATTACCCTGGAGCCACTTGCAAGGGCCTCTGCCACAGTCTACACTACTAAAGCATTTGGCTGATGCTAAAAGTTATTTTAACTAATCTGAAAAGGGGAGTAGGGAGTAGGGAATGAGGGAGATGGGGAGCAGAGAGGTAGGGGAGCAGGGGAGGCAGGGGAAAAGGTTAAAAGGAAAAGGGAAAAGGAATAAATTTAATCTTTCCCCTTTCCCCCTTACCCCAATCCCAATACCCCATTCATTAGCCCAATGCCCAATACCTAAAAATTTATACCCGAACACTTTATGCAGACGACATCTGAGTATTACTGCGCCTATTGCGGCGAACCAAACTTAACTTTTATTGATTTGAGTGCTGGGGGACAACAATCCTATGTAGAAGATTGTCAAGTTTGCTGTAACCCAAATATTTTGTATGTGCGGGTTGATGAAGACACCCTAGATATCGAGATTGATACCGAATCTGAAAGTTGAATTTTAGGTTTTTCTTTCCATGCTGCACTTTAAACATTCTTCAGTAATCAATGCGCCAGTAGAAGTAGTTTGGAAATTCCACGAAAGGCCAGATATTTTGCAATTGCTAACTCCACCTTGGCAGCCACTCCAAGTAGTCCGGCGTGATGGAGGACTTAATGTCGGTGCTATCACAGAATTTCGCTTGTTTCTCGGCCCGGTACCCTTAACTTGGCTAGCACGTCATACTGAATACGAAAAATATCGCTTGTTCGCTGACGAACAGATATCTGGCCCTTTTGAGTCTTGGATACATCGACATGAATTTGAAGCAGAAGATGTTGGTAAGACTAAATTGACTGATGCAATTTCTTTTTCAATGCCTGGTGGAGGAACAGTTGAATTTATCGGCGGTTGGTTAGTACAAGCACAACTAGAAGCGATGTTTCGCTATCGCCACTATATAACGAAACGGGAATGCGAACCAAAATAGCACAATATCGTGAAAAATCAGGCGTTGGCGAATTTGAAGATGAAAGTTTCACGTACTCGCCTTTGATTTTGCATTTATGCGCTGCTAAAAATCAAACTTGTTCGCCGATCGCGATTTTTCAAGTTTTGTCGAGAAACCCACTTGATAAAACCAGGAAACAAGCGATACAAAGCGTGTGAAAAATTGCCGGAACCAACCATTACTTCCGACTTGTGATTTTTGAGTGCATCCCAAATAACGTTTGCCACATCTTCAGGCTTCTCTACTATGGGATTTTTCAAGATATTTTCGAGATGTTCGCGCCGTTTTTGAGCATTTTGCTTATCTTTACCGCGAAAACTGCGCGTTCAATAAAACTAATCTTAATTAAATAATTAGTGTGGGCAATAAAAATTACACAACCTTCTAACTTTTGTGAGATTTTTTATTGGGTATATTATTTTACTGGTTTTCTCAAATTTGATGTATCAATATATTTGCTAAAAATATATATTCAATCAATTAATAAAAACTATTACTCAACTTTTGCTAGATACCTGACGGGGTGACAAAGCGGCTGAAGCCAAGAAAATAGAGGACTGTGACAGTTTTGGGGTAAAAAAAGATAGGTCA
>JAVRCJ020000088.1:0-8582 GCA_034530875.2 Nostoc sp. DedSLP01 | reverse complement strand
GGCATATTATCAGCGAGGTTTAAGGGCTATGAAGCTTATACAGCAAGCACTTTAGGGAGCTTGTCGCCCCTTGAAATCTGATAGTAACTTGTTTATCAAGCCTTTTGTGTTGAATTGTTTGAAGTTGAGATTGGAGTTGAAACTTTTTCGGCTTGACTAATACCAATACCCAATAAAAAAACTTAATAAAGCAGGTATTTCACTTAATCATGCTAGTTTCATTCTAAATAGATTGCTGAACTTTTAAATGCCTCTTCTGGCGTCCCATAAAAAGTGCCATTATCAAATATGCTAGGCTCGTATCTTTCGTTACTATAAGTATAAAAAGCTTTCGTCCATTTCTCTTCATTGCCTTTATAACGCAATCGACAAAGATGAATTGGGGTATTTCTGGCTCTTTCTAAATATTCTTCGCGTGTAATTCTAAATAACAATGGGTCATAATTGTCTGGAATCAATGGTTCTTTATAAGCATCTATATAACAGAAGTATCCTTTGAAGCGTACATCAATACGTATATATTTCCCAGCATAATGCTGCTCTGCATAAGCTAATATCCGTTGTTTCGTTCTTTGTTTTACTTGCTCAGGAATTTTAACTCCCCCTGAATGTGGATCGTTAACCCATACTCTCATGGTTAGCTCCTAATCTCTTTAATATTGATGTTAGTTAAAGATGCTGCCTTCTTCAATCTTCATTCAAAAACATTGGCTCTTTCAATAATGAACCATTCATGGTATACGATTGCTAAGAAAAATTCTTCACCTTTGAGACGATCGCACACTGCAATAAATCCCGAAAAAAATGGATCGTCTTCACAGGTACTATCAGATAAGAATAGTGTTACGGAATTGTTATCTCTACTTAATATAGAACGTATTATACTGATATTAGGATGATGTGATTTATCCACAGGCAATAATACGAAACATCCTTCAATTTCGATGAATTCCGGCTCCTCATATTTCAAAACAGATTCCCAATCTTCTGGGCCTTCGTGCTTTTCAATAATTCTGTCCCACCTAACTGACTTAATTTTTTCTCTAGTTTGGTCTGATAAATCCGCAATTTTCATTTTTGGCTACCCTAAATAATTTTTAATAATTTTTCAATATTTCTTGTGATTCAAATTGATTAAGCAGTCTGCAATTGTTGACGTAATTATTGCCGGGGTTTGGTCAATCTGGGGTAGGCTTTGGGGCAGCGTTTGGTAACTCGTGGTTCGCTGCGTGCAGGACGGTTGGGGACAACCTTGTGAACACTTTTAGGTGTTTACCGTTGGTTGATACTGTCTTTGATCTCCTATATCTTGGCCCATTGGGCTTACTTATCTACAACCAGAACATCAACAAGTTTACCTAATTGGGGACAAGCCGGTGAAATTGCATTCCAAACTCTCTTTACATAGTTATTGCTGTTATTTCTTTTACAAGATATTGAACGTCTGAGAAACTTGGCACTTAGTCACGGAATTGACATCCAAGTTTCCAGCTGCAAGATCTGAGGTAGCTTGGTAGGTATAAACCGAACATCTGCTCAACCTTACAAACAGATTGCAATGATTTACTCAAACTCAGGTGGCCAAAGTTCTGCGATCTCTAATTCCCAACCTGGAAGTAACTCTGGTATTGTCAATTTATCGTTATCTTTCAACACGACTGGTTTTTGATTAGGACGGTAAACTGTAACCGACAATTTGTCAGGGTCAATCAGAATACCTACAGTAGAACCAAGTTCTAGGAAAAGCTTAATTTTTTCTTGCAATGGTTTGATGCGATCGCTTTTAGATTTCACCTCAACGGTGAGGTCGGGGACTAACTGCACAAAGTCTCGCTGAGTTTTTTTGAGTCGTTGTGCCCGAACAAACGAAACATCTGGAGCGCGTAAGTTTCTTTTTTCAGGATCGCCTGTATTTTCCTCATTCTCAAGACTGGGTAAAATGAAGCCGGCACTAGAACCAGTAACTCTGCCTAATTTGCGCGGCATCACCCAAATATTGAGAAACGTTAATAAACGAGAACCAATTTCGTCTGACTCGTAATCGGATGGCCCCATAACGATAATGTTTCCTTCTACTAGCTCCATCCGCCAATCAGGATTTTGTGACTGTAATTGTTCTAAGTCTTTGATAGTCAGAGACATAAGCCATAACTCGCTTTATCGGCGATTTCTTTCTATCATAGGCGATTGGTTAGTGCCTACTCATTCCCCCACCGGATACCGCCCCATCATTTCTGCCAACGCCACTGCCTCACCCTCCGCCGTATACACAGTTTCCCCCGACATCGCAATCACAATTCTCTGTTATCTTGTCCACTAAAAGGGAGTACTGCATTTTTACCCTTAACACTACTCTTACAAGAATTGATAGAAAGCCTGATTGATAACTTGCTGCTAATAGGGTCTGAGAATTTGAAAATAATCATGGAACAGCGTCTAGTTTAATCAGTCGAGTCAAATATCAAGCTGAAGGCATACTCGATAATGACTCTCAACCGTATTTTATGGAATTACTTGACAGCAACAACAGTCATCACTATTGCTGTTTCTGGTTGCACTACCCAAACTCCCAGTACTCAGGATTTAATTGCTCAGTCGCCAAAAGATAACCACTTAGTCCGTACTTTATCAACACAGTCTGATTCAGGCTATTGGGTTGCTTATTCTCCAGAAATATCTGCGGTAAACAGCCCTGTTGGAGTAATTCTTGCTAGTGCTGGTGCTAAAAGTGTAAAACTGTGGAATCCCAACACTGGTAGACTATTACGTACTTTATCAGTCCCAGCTCGGACGGTCAGCTTTAGCCCGGATGGTCAGATTCTCGCTAGTGGTTATAAGGACGGCAGCATAAATTTGTGGGATGTTCAAACTGGGAAACTCATCCGTACACTCAAGCACTCAGAACCAGTGCTTGGTGTAGTCTTTAGCCCAGATGGACAAACTCTCGTTAGTAATCTCGATCTCGGCTCTATCATCAGGCTGTGGAATTGGCGTACTGGAGAAATCATCCGGATAAAGGATGATCCCGACGCTTATCAAAAAGGATTTAGGAACTTTAAGACTCAACCAGCCACTTTTAGCTGGGATGGTCAGATCTTATTTACTACAAGTGGTTCTGGTTCTATGCTGGAGTCATGGAATGTGAAAACTGGTAAACGAACAGGCAGTTTCGATGCAAAATCATCTATTAATGCTATCGTTATCAGTCCAGATGGAAACACTCTAGCTACTGGCATTCGGGATAATGCGATTAAGCTGTGGAATATTCATGATGGTAAACTTATTCACACTTTAACTGGTCATCAAGGTGAAGTTACAACTGTTGCCTTTAGCCCAGATGGAACACTAGTGGCTAGTGGTAGTCGCGATGGCACTGTCAAATTGTGGAATGTTGGTACAGGTCAAGCGATCGGCACTTTCATAGCATACAAAGAACAAGTTTGGTCCGTCGCCTTCAATCCTGATGGCAAGACACTTGCTAGTGCTGGGCAGGATGGCACTATTAAAATTTGGCGTGTATCTCCACAATAAGCTAATAATCACTTAATTTGCTTGCAGCAACTTTCCACAGCTTCCGGTAATTTAATACCTTTCCAAGTTCGGAGTGTTTCTTTGAGGAGCTTATACGAATTAAATTGATTTATTTAACCTATTTTCCAATAAAATAGAAAAATCTGTATCTAAAGATACTTTTTACAGCTTTTTTGAGAAATGTCATGTTATCGTAACTTTAATCAAGTCTTGCTCAGTCAATTCAGAGAGTCATAATTATCAAGTGGTTCATGATCGACTATAAAAAAGTTCGGTTGAAATGGGAAAATTATTGGTTTAAAACCTTTGGCAGATGGCGTTCGTGTCCGCTGACCTGTCCAATAGACAGACCTCATCATCGACACGTTTTTTGGAGTTGGATTGGTAGTTTCTTGGCCATCACTGTAACGTCTTACCTTGCTGTCAAAACTAATTCTCCTTTACTGATGGCTCCTTTTGGTGCTACAAGTGTCTTGATATTTGGTGTCCCTGAAAGTCCTTTGGCTCAACCTCGCAATGTCATTGGGGGTAATCTTTTAGCTGCTATCGTGAGTCTGGTAATTCTGCATTTTCTTGGTTCTTCTCCCTTGGCAATGGGAATGGCTGTTTCTAGCGCAATTGGAATCATGCAGCTTACCGGAACCCTACACCCACCTTCGGGTGCTGTTGCATTAGTCGTCATGATGACCAAACCCGACTGGCAATTTCTGCTAACACCTGCCTTTGAAGGATCGATGATTCTAGTGCTATGCGCTGTGATATTTAATAATTTAGCCGAAGAGAGGACGTATCCAAAACACTGGTTTTGACTCTCTCTCTAGCAAAGCGGAGCATCCTTAAGCATTGGACAAAAAACAATTTTCAACACCAATACCTTTGCCAATTTACGAGGGTAATTTCATGTATTAACGTCCTTTCCTCTGGGGTTGGGCAAAAACAATAAACCCTAAAAATTCCTTGTAAGCTCAAGGCTTATGTATTGGTTATTTTGCCATTTTTGCCAAAATTTTTTTACCCTCTTATTTTGGCTAAAGTATTGAACTTTAGGATCGGATTTTCTCTGCACATCATCTTTAGCCATACTTCCGACTGTGCAGTTATCGCCCTCACTTATAGCATCACTCCCCACCGGAAACGGCCGCATCATTTCTGCCAACG
The DNA here is from genome assembly GCA_034530875.2 of Nostoc sp. DedSLP01. Classification (GTDB taxonomy): domain Bacteria; phylum Cyanobacteriota; class Cyanobacteriia; order Cyanobacteriales; family Nostocaceae; genus Nostoc. The sequence goes on along the minus strand of JAVRCJ020000088.1, from coordinate 3,893 downwards.
CCACCGCCTCACCATCTGGCGTGTACACAACCTCACCCGACATCGCAATCACAATCCTCTGCCGCCTTGCCCATTCAAACCAAGCAATCACAGCAGATTTGACCTGTTGTACCTCCGGCTTTCTCCCTTCTTTACAAGCAGCGACAAACACAGCCTCCGGTGACTTGATCCCAATCCTCGTTCGCACTGCCTCTTTCAAGTAGGCGATGTCTGCGACAAGCCGCTAAGAGCGACTACGCCCCTAATACATTATCCCAGCACCGCCTAACTGTGCGTTGAATCTCTGCTTTTGGTTATTCTTCCTCTATTCTAGGATTTTTTGCAATCGCCCTTTGAGATCGCGAATGGCAGCACTGGTATTACGCTCGTAGGCAATTTGCACGCAACGAGCAATTGCACTATTTAAATCAAAGTCAGGAAAATAGCGGCTTTTCGTTTGCAGCTGATAATTTTCACCCAGTAATTGATGAATTAATAATTTCTGATTTCTAAATAACCAAATTTCCGGAACACGATAGGGAAGATAATCCTCAACATTGGAATAGCTGCTGACATCAATTTCAATCACTAAGTCTGGTGGTGGGTCTTTTTGCCAGTCGATGCGTTTTTTACCCGATATGGCTTGCCAATTGTCAATATAAAAGCAATAATCTGGCTCAATCCCGCTTTCCTGGGGTAAGCTCATTGTGACTGGTGTAAATGCATCATATTCTCGCCCATCGCAATCTAATAGAGCCATCGCAATATTCGCCAGTAAATGGGCATCTCTACCGTGTACTGGTAATGGCGACATCAGCAATACTTCTCCATTGCAATACTTTATACGCGGGATCGATCCATCTCCCCGTTGCTCACATAAATGCTGATAATCCTGCCAACTAGCAGGTAGGCGCACTACAGCACCAGGAGGTAATTGAGTCTTGTCCGGAGAAACAAGGGCAAACATGACTGACTTTTCCTAATAAGCCGCATACTGCAATCATAACAACGACAATTAGAATCGGTGGTAGTATTCAAATACATCGTAGATGAATTGTTTGAGATTGCGTCCAGAGGTTTCGATTTCTGGAACGATTGTTTCGAGTAAAGTACGCCCTAAAATCTGATGTTCCTCATAGCCAAAAAATCTCAGCCCGTAATCGTTCAGATATTGAATCCGCCCTTTGGTATAAGTCGAATGTCAGGCTTGAAAAAACGAAACAAGCGTTAGGGCTCTTTGTTGGGGGTAGGGCGTAGGGTGTAGTGCTATGTCCATTGAATTTTAGTGCGCTATAAACAACTCCATTGTTCTTAATTCCCCACGCCCGACACCCCAAAACCAGTAAGATCGAGGATTTATGCTTAACGAGCGTGTTATTCGTGTCTGAGTCTCATATTCGCTTCGTCATCATTGTCTCAAATTAATACAAACCCTTCGTAGCCTTTTGCTGCAACGTCGTTGCATTTGTCCACGTATTGGGGGAAACCGAGGTAGGGCATGAATACGCGGGGCTTGCCAGGGATGTTCGCCCCCAGATACCACGAGTTGCACGTAGGAAAGAGTGTGGCATCAGCCACTTCGTTGACGTGGTTGACCCAGGCATCTTGCGCCGCGAGTGTCGGTTCGATACATGCAAAGCCGCGATCGCGAACGTAGAGAATGCAGTCAGCGATCCATTCAACGTGCTGTTCGATGGACGGAACCATGTTCGTCAGTACGGAAGGACTGCCGGGGCCGGTAATAGCGAACAGGTTTGGGAAGCCGACTGTCGCAACTCCAAGATAGGTGCGTGGGCCCAGGGCCCACGCCTCCTTAAGCGAGCGCCCGCCCTTGCCGCGAATATCGATTTTCAGCAATGAGCCCGTCATCGCGTCATAACCAGTGGCGAACACGATGGCATCGAGTTCGTATTCTTTGCCCTGAACCGTGAGGCCGTGCTTTGCGATCTCCTCGATGGGCGAGGTGCTCACATCGACTAAGGTAACGTTTGACCGATTGAACGTCTGGTAGTACCCTGTATCGACACACAAGCGCTTGCAGCCGAAGACGGTGCGAGGCAACAGCTTCTCGGCAATGGCTGGGTCGCTTACAGTCTCGCGGATTTTCCCATGAATAAACTCTACTGCTGTGTCGTTGGCTTCTTTACTGAATAACAAGTCGGCAAACGCCCCGAGGAATGAAAACCCGCCATACGCCCATCGCTGTTCGTATTCGCGCTGCCGTTCTTGTAGCGGCGTCGCTAATGCCGAAACCTCGTTGTAAGGAATGTTGGTGCCGGAAGGCAGCAGCTTGTTATGTGCTCTGAAATTGGCGTAGTTGGCTTTGATTTCTCGCTGCACCTCTGGGTCGAGGGGACCGTTATGCGCGGGAATTGTATAGGCAGGGGTGCGCTGGAACACGAAGAGGTGGGACGCCTGCTGTGCGATGAGGGGAATACACTGAATAGCTGACGAACCCGTGCCAATAACGCCGACACGCTTGCCGGTGAAGTCAACTCCCTCGTGCGGCCAGTCGCCAGTGTGATACGACGACCCTGCGAAGTCCTCGCGCCCCTTGAAGTTCGGAGTATTGGTGGACGAGAGACATCCGGTCGCCATGATACAGAATTGTGCCGACACACATTCGCCCGCACTCGTCTCCACGAGCCAGCGCCCTACTGCCTCATCGAAGGTGGCGGACAGCACCCGCGTGTTGAGTTGGATATCACGCCGGAGATCGAAGCGATCCGCAACGTGATTGAGATATCGCAAAATCTCCGGTTGCGAGGCGTACCGCTGCGTCCACACCCACTCAAGTTGCAGCTCATCAGAGAATTGGTAGGAATACTCCATACTCTCGACGTCGCACTGTGCCCCCGGATAGCGATTCCAAAACCACGTCCCACCGACACCGCTCCCCGCCTCGAACACGCAAGCACAAAGCCCAAGCTTGCGCATCAAGTGCAGCATGTAAAGTCCGGCGAACCCAGCACCAACAATTACTACATCGAAATTAACGCTCGGCTCCTGGTTGGTTTTCATAGAATTCAGTTTTACCTACAATTTCTTGGCTTGCGGTTGATTACCAATTTTAAGAAATGCCTGTGCAGAATTAGCGCCAGCCTCGATCGCGGCTGACCAGACCAAGCATCTAGTTCACATAGTATGGCTTTTTCTAGCAGTGGTGAAAAATGCTCGATTACTTCAACATTCGCCCCACCGCGAAACCACCATTGCCAACGACGAACCATCGTTGCTCGATCGGAGCTTGGTTGGCTTGAAAACCAGAACCGAAGCACATCTTCGTATTTTTCGGTTGTCAAAGTAAACCTGCCTTAGCTCTACCGTATAGTTTAATTATCTGGTATTGTTTGGATGTCTAAATCACTATTCTAACCAAAGCTACTGCACCGAAGGAGGCTGCTGGCGAACCCAGTTGATATCCTCAATCGATACCTTGCAATGTGGTCTAATTGATTTATCTGCGTCTGCTTGTTTGTTTCGCTGCTTGCTACCACCGTTGATTGCTTTTAGTGCCATTCCACTAAAAAAAGCTATAAGCTATGTATAATAAGCACCACAGCTTTTAACGCTCTTAAACATGGAAGGATGGCTCAGGAGATTGTGCTTGATGCAGAGTGCAAGAGTTGCGTTCACGAAGTGTGCCGCAGGTATCGATTTGTTGAGAGAGCTTTTTGGGATCTTGTACCAACCCATAGTGCGATCGCTATGTCGGTGGAATGGAAGAAACAAGTATGTAGGGGGTGTGCAAAAATTTTTGTAGGTAGAAAAAGCTTACTCATTCATGAAATACTTTCTTTGATATAAGTAAGCCAATATCATAACTACTACTGTGACCAGGGCGAACGCATCTTATTTACTAATAAAAACTAAGAAAGATTACAAAATGACATAGATAATTCTAAAAATTAATG
>JAVRCJ020000087.1:0-8840 GCA_034530875.2 Nostoc sp. DedSLP01 | reverse complement strand
CCCCAGTGGGGTTGGCAAAATACACGCGTTGCCCTTGGTTGATATTAAACTCGCTGAAACTATGAAACAGATTGCTGCTGCGTCTTGCACCGCCTTCAATTTCGTCGCCTAGTTCGCCTTTAACGATCTGATTTCGATCGAGTCGAGAAGCTTCTGTACCCAAGGTGTTATCGGGTGTGATTTGCCCTTGAACTGGTGTAGCAATGCTGAATGCAGTGAATATTATAGATAAGTAGAAAATACTTTTAACGCCCAGTTTTTCTAGGAAATATACGCGATTCATAAATTAAGTTACCTTGGATAAAATTAAGTCTACGATATTGTTTATATAAATGTTTCTCTTTTTTGCGATCGGTCATACTTAAGTATGTAGGCAGAATAAAATTAGCTATATAACAAAATGTAAAAATATCAAAACCTATGCGATCGCTTACTCGTGCCTCCTTACAATAACAGAAGTATAGCTATATTTATTTACCGCCGCTTACTTAGACTATCATTCAATAAATATCAGCCTATAACTGGCTTTTGTATACATGAATAAGATTAACTTTTACAATCGCTTTAACATTAAATTTCCAAAGAAATATTTCAAAATGTTACTTTTTGCTTTTCAACATATTCATCTATTGCCGAAGCTAATAAACCTTAGCCAGAGGATAATTTGTGTTTTCACTCAGCAATATCAAAAATTAAATTATTATCAATTTAAAAAAATACTTTTTTTAATATCTTTTATAAGTTGTTTATTGTTGGGACAAGTCGTATCTGCACAATCTCCAGATATAAATTTAATGGTTGAGCAAGGAATCAAAAATTATAATGCTGAAAATTTTTTGCAAGCAATAAAAAATTGGCAAGAGGCACTGAGTCAGTATAAAAATAATCCATCAGCTACAGCAGTTGTGCATGAAAATTTGGCGCGTGCCTACCAACAAATAGGAGAAAATAAAGCCGCGATCGCATCACTGTCAGCAGCAATTAGTGACTATGGTGCAGTGAAAAATATCCAGCAAGTTGGACGCATGAAGTCAGAATTAGCGCAAGTTTACAGCAATTTAGGACAACCACGCAAGGCGATCGCGCTGTTATGCGGTCAAATGGTAGATCGGGACAGAAATCTAGTAAGTCAAAAAATAGAATGCACTCCAGAAAGTGCCCAACAAATTGCTACCAAGTACAATGACAAACGCGGTCAGGTTGCTGCTTTAGGGATTATCGGTGAAGCATATCGCTTAATCGGCAGTTACGACCAAGCAATTCAATATTTAAACGCAGCGCAACAAGTTACTCCAGAATATCAATTTTTGGTGTTCAATAGTTTAGGTAATGCTTATAAAAGTCGCGGTCAATTGCGAGAGTTACAAGCAGAGTCGGCAAAAAATGCTGAGATTTATAGTAAAGAAAAAGAATTGGCTCGCAAGTCTCTAGATGACTATAACAGAGCTTATAAATATTTTAAGGATAGTATAAATTTTGCCGATAACCAAAAGCAAGCTGTAGCCCAGATGCGGGGATTATTAAATTTAATTCAGTTAGCTTCCCAAACAAAACACAAATTGATTAATGATGAGGAGTTCAACCTAACTCTTCAGGATGCTTTAAATCTTCTGGAAAATCTGCCAGATTCAGCAACAAAAGTATATGGGCAAATTGATTTAGCATACTTGCAGCGCGATGCTGAAAAAACTTCCCCCTTTACCTACTGTCCAACCCATCTGATTTTATCTGGTAACAACAGAGCATTGAATTTGCTGGAAAATGCAGTATTAGCAAGTAAAAAATTACAAGATAATCGTCTCATTTCTTATGCTAACGGTGCTTTGGGACATTTTTGGGAATGTCAAAAAGATACTGAAAAAGCATTAAAATATACTCAGTCTGCAATTATCGCCGCAGAAAACAAGTTGAGTGCAAAAGATAGCTTGTATTTCTGGGAGTGGCAAGCAGGACGCATTTTAGATCGAAAGAATCGCAAACAAGAAGCGATCGCATCTTATCAGCGAGCATTTGAAACTTTGGAAGGTATTCGTCAGGATATTTTGACTGCCCAACGAGATGTACAGTTTGACTTCCGCGATGTCATCACACCATTGTACCGGACATTGGCACAGTCGCGGCTGGAGTTAGTGGGAGTTGGGGCAATTACAGACGAACAACGAGGTAAGGAACTATCAAAAGTAGTTAATACCATTGATGCTCTAAGACTTGCAGAATTACAGAATTACTTTGGCAATGATTGCATTTTGAGTGAGTTGAATCCTAAACTGGTGGGCGAACTCCTCGAAGATAATAGTGTAGCGTTTAAGGATACTGCGTTTTTAAGTTCAATAATTTTAAATAATAAAACCGGAATATTATTGCAGTTACCTAATCAGGAAACCAAATTTAGGTGGATTGAAGACCCTAATCAACAAGGTACAAACAAAATAGTTAGCCGCGATACCCTAAAGACAAAAATTGAGGAGTTTCGCAAAGGTCTAAAGAGAAAAGAAGACATTAACTACGATACAACAATTGCGGCACAGCTTTATGATTGGATGATTCGCCCCATACTTTCGGATATCAATCCACAAAAAATTAAGACCTTAGTATTTATTCAAGATGGGTTTTTGCGTAGCGTGCCAATGGCAGCACTTTATGACAGTCAACAAAAGAAATATTTAATCGAAACTTACGCAGTGGCCGCAACTCCCAGCTTACGAATTACCAAACCTAAAATACGCGATCGCAGTACACAAAAGGCGTTAATTTTGGGTTTAACGAAAACAGCAACAATCGACGGCAAGACTTTCGAGAAACTGTTTGCTGTTCCTAATGAAGTCAGTACAGTTGAAAGTATATTTCCCAATCATACCGGGCTGATTGACGATAATTTTATCCCGGAAAATTTTCAGCGAAAACTTGAGAAAACCACATATTCTATTGTCCACATAGCTAGTCACGCTCAATTTGGCATCATTCCTGAAGATACTTTCATTGTCACAGGCAAAAACCAAAAACTTACTATCAGCCAATTAGAAACTTCTTTGCGAAATCTCAACAATAAATCAAATAGAGTCGAACTTCTCACACTGACTGCCTGTGAAACCGCACTTGGCGATGAGCGTTCCACGCTAGGATTAGCTGGGGTGGCATTGCAAGTAGGGGTGAAAAGTGCGATCGCATCTTTGTGGAGTATCACAGATGAATCGACATCCGAACTAGTCAAGACATTTTATACCAATTATCGCAACAGTGATATGAGTATTGCCCAGGCTTTGCAAACAGCCCAAATAAAAATGATTAATGCTAAGAAATCGCTGCCATCTGAAGATATCAATCCTCTGTACGATCATCCTGCATATTGGGCACCAATGATTGCGATCGGTAATTGGCTTTGAAACCTGTCCTACAATGGCAAAATGTCATTTTTCAGATACTTTTACTTTCCCTACTATTTCTAGTAGTTAGCCATCCTATAATTGCTGGGTAAAGAAGCAAGTTCTCTCCTCTGGTCTTAAGCTTGTTTACCTCTAGAGTTCACCACGCGCTCGTTTTTGTGGCACATCACTAGATTCTTTGTTGACAATTTCCTGGAGATATTCGATTCTTTGCTGAATATTTTTGATATTTATGTCGCTACCTGTGGGGATTTCTGACTGTGCGAGATCTTTAACTAAAGTTGTCCCTATTTGCCCCAGTTTACCATTGTCCGTTGCTTTCAAAGCTTCTGACAGTGCTTCATACCACAATTCTTTTTCAGCGTAATAATTTACCCTTTCTAAAATAGTAGTAAATTGGTTGTCAGGAAGTAGTTGAGGTTTGATGACAGTAAATTCTGCATGGTTAATAATAACGTCGTTTTCGTTGCAGTTAATTGCAATTTGCCATAAATATGTTTTATCTACTGTGAGTTCGGGGTAGTTGGGTGGAAGTTTTAGCTGATTAATCCCAACTATTGTTGGGATTTCTTGAACCTTACCGATTTGTTTAACGCTTGTTGCTGAATCAAATTCAAACAGTCGAAATCGCACTTTATCTGGACTTGACATATACCAAACTAACGTTGGACGTGTCGAAGCGGTTTTACCGATAAATGTTACAGGTGCAAGCTGCGTCAGTGGAATACCGCTACTTAAACATCCACGCGAACCAGCCCCACGGGAATTTCCGCTGGCTGGTTTGCGATCGCGTGGTTTAAACTGGGCAGATGCAGGGAATGCAGTCATCACCAAAAACATTCCCACAACTAAGCTTGTAAGTCTGCGACCATTTCGCCAAAATGTCGAATGTTGATGTTTCATAGCACTGTTAGTAACTGTATAGTTATCGAAACAATCCGGTCTCAAACCTGGCCTTTTAAGGCGAAAAGTTTTTGGAACGGGCTATAAATCCTCCTTACAAAAACGGCCTCCTGCAAGAACTGCCCTCTGCCTCCTGCCTTCGTAACTACAAAGCAAACTCACGAAAATACGTCAACCCGCAAAAGTAATTAAAATTTCTTTATAATTGTCCAACTCAGTTCGCAGATGGTTCCACAAGGAGAAAGCGATTCCCGCCGAAACTCTCCTCCTAATTGTTTGGCAAGGATTTTAGAATGTTTTGTGCCTTTGCTTTCTAGCTTTGATTTAATTCCTGAACCGTTATCTTTGACTGACAACTTGTATGTATTTGTGCTATAGACACCCAATGCTTGAACGCGCTTGACTCCTTGAGCATGTTTACCAACATTACATAATGCTTCTTCCAAAAATAGACATATTTCACGTTTATGTTCGCTACTTAAATACTTATCATCAATTGGGTCAAAATTACGGATTTTAACTTTTAATGTTTGAAAATGTTCAAAATCTTTACGTTCTAACGTACTTGAATAAACTTCATATAATAAATCGTGAAGCGGTCTGTTCAATTCTAGGATTAATCCGCTCCCTAAACGCAAACTCTCTTCTGTTGTTAAAGCTTCTAGTTTGAGATATTCGCCAATTTCCCGAATTTCTCGATCCAGCTTTTCAAATTGCCCAATCAGTTGCTCGTAAGGTATATCTTTACCACGCAGATGCTGTAATGCATAGGCAAGAGTTTGCAACGGGCCATTATGAATTATTGTAAAAGTATGTTGAATTGTATTTTGACGTTCCTTAATTTGCGATCGCAAGAATCGGTCGTGCTGGTAAAATGCAAACGCGCTCAAGCCAACGCCATTCACCAATAGTATTAGCAAATTCGGTACTACAGGAATCCATATCCCCCATAACCACAGCATTATATATCCGCAGCTAAATAAACTTATTCCGGCCGCACCAACACTAAGTAGATTGTTCCAGACAGATTGAGTTATCCGTCCGATAACTATTGGCACAAAACCCCAAATCAATATCCATATATATTCTTCTATCTCTCCCCAACTGTCTAACATTGGGCGATTATCGAGTACATAACTAAGAATTTGACTGATGGCATGAGCGTGATAATCAATGCCATAAATTTGACCGCTTAATTCTAAATTAGGCAATGCGGATGTATACAAAATATCACCTGTACTGATGTTGCGGTTGCCAACTAACACTATGCGCGAGCGCAACAATTTCACATCAACTTTGTCATTGAGAATATCTCTTAGTGACAAAACATGAAAAGGCTGAGAATTGTTGCGGAAGTTCATCAAAATTGAGACTCCGCCATCATCAACATTAATGTATCCACCAAAATCCTTAATAATTCTGGGTAATTCGACCTGATTAAACATTATTGTATTCGGGTCATTTTTACCTGTGCTTTCTATAATCCTGTTGTTTCTAAGATACTTAATAATTAATCGTAATGCTAAAGAATACTTATCTTCATCAGTATTACTAGGATTCTTAGGATTCGGTGTATGCAACAAATAGCGTCGATTTTTGCCATCCTCATCATTCGGTAAATCAACAAATCCAACTCGTTCGCGTGGTAAACTTCGGTGTGGATAAATTTCTCCTGGTGGTAATATTTTTTCAATTCCGATAATATTCTTATTTTTCTGAAATAAGCGTGTAAGTTGTTCGCCACCAGGTTCTACCGGAACGTTTTTAAAGATATCTAATCCAATTGTTAACGGTTGATAAGTTTCTAGCTTTGTAAGTAACTGGGCAATTGTTTCATCCGAAACTGGGTATTGTCCAAGGAATTGAATATCCTGTTCATCAATACCTACAATTACTACACGTTCATCAATTTTTTCTACTGGACGCAGACGTAACATAGTATCAAGGAGCATCCATTCCCAAAATTGCATTCCTCCAATCATACGTATCAATATCACCACAACCAGCACCACAATTCCCGGAGGTGCAGCCTGTATCCACAATCCTAATTCTTGGCGAATGCGATTCCAGATTCTCCCTTTCATCTTGCTTTTGGCTTAATCAGCGTGCATATTAATCTATTAACCCTTCTTCGCGGGAACGAGCTTCGGTCTGGATTCGCATATTCTTTCCGCTTTGCTTGCAGTCTTCCGGGTACACTCCCAACACATCCTGAATCTTTGTCCAGTATGTACGTACTGCTCGTTCTGATTTATACATTCGCTCTGCGATCGCTTTATCTGTTAAACTCTCTTCAAAAGCCAAACGCAACACCTCTAACCATTCCGGTTTGAGTTCGATCCCGGCTTTGATGTCTTTGGTATGAGTTGCACCCTGAAGTGCTAAATTAACTCGTATCAGCATTTCCGATTCCGGTAATCCCTTGTCAGCAATCGCAAACCCCGCTTGATGGTTATCGATCTCGTGTTTAATCCGGATCAACGCCTTGACATAGCTAGTTTGCACCATGAAATTGCGATCGGGATATTCTTTGAGTAGAGTTTGCAATAGTTTAATTCCAGTATCGATTTCTGCTGTCTCCCCTTGCTGATAGGGAATCGACAAATCCATCACGATCAGATCGAAGGGGTGAGACCGAACTAAACTCAGTGTTTCTTGGGCTGTCTGAACCTTAAGTATCTTAGCTTGTGGATAATTTCTATTTAACACATCAAAAGTTCCAGCTAAAATTAATTGATGGTCATCAACAATCAGAATATGGAGCTTTTTTTCCACTGGTAAATACCTATAAAGTTAATGTGTTTTTTAGCTTACTACTAAAATGATCTTCTACCTCTGTTAAGTAAGGTGAAGTTTTAAACGTAATAGTATTAATTTTATTTTCCTACTCATATCCATCTAGATTAAAAGTTTTTAACTTCATCAACAAGCCTCTCTCTAAACTACATATAATGTTGCCTCTATCAGATGAGCGATCGTTCCCATTTCACGAGTAATTAATTTAGCTTAGGAAATTTACACTTGCATTTATTTGAGTATTTTTTAATTTTAATTGTAAATCTATTGTTGCTCTATGCATAAAAGTGCAAATGTGAACTATACCTGTAGCCAATTAGATTAGGACATAAACTATGAAGTATTCCTAGTGGTCTATCGCATTTGTTTTGCTGGATAATACTACATCGCGATCGAATAAGTAGATAGATATAATTAAATGTAAAATATCAATCTTTAAAATCCTCTGGTCAACTGGTTTTTACCTTCTGCCTTCTGCCTCCAGCAAGAACTGCCTTCTACTTAGCAATGTGGCTGTATCTGTGCCCACAATCTTACAGGCGATCGCGTGCATAAGAAAAAAGGGTGTACCAGCAAGAAGTATAAAAAATATTCCAAGCGATGTATTAATGTCTACATACAGCAGATTGCAAGTAAGTGAGGTACAACCAGGAGTGATTCATCAAACATAAAGAGTTTCTTTCTAACTCCTTCCTTCTGCTTCAAAACCCGTAACTTTGTACCTCATGTAAATGAAAACTGCTGTATATAGCTGGTGAGGCACGTGGTGTTGCACCAACATCGGGCCTTTGAAAAAAGGCGACCCAATAATTGAACCACAAGGATCGTATCAATTACCTGATGGGCAATTAATCTTGAGTCGGGCTTGTAGTTAAAGGAAATATTGCACCTGTTAAAAAGTAGCGAATAGCACATACACTTTTGTGCAAAATAGAAAACACAATCATGTAATTGCAAAGTATAAACCATGCAACCAACTGTGCATGAAAGGTGAATGTGTTATCTAAGTTTTTTCCTTAATCTAAGTGTTATGTAGAAGCTCAAACTTCAACAAACCACTTATACAATTTACTCAAGAGTGCAATTATGTCTAGCTTTACCCAACTCAAACCCCAACACTATCTACTCTACCCCGTCCGTCAGTGGTTGGAAGCTATCGAAATTCGTAACACTAAAATAGCTCATCTCCTTTGCAAGCTGATCCCAGCCCAATGTCCCCTTGAACGCGATATTATCGTTTTTGGGCACAAGCGAATCCATATTCCCCCAATGTGTAAATTAAATCCTTTATATGAGGAACTAATGGGATTGCGTTTTAAAGCTCTCTGCTATCTTGTAGATCGTGAGTAACTCACTTCAAAACTTCACTAAAAGAGTTTACAAAATATTGTGGCTTTAACCTCAAAAACCTGATTCCCCTAATTTCTAACAAACTGACTTTAAAACTGGGATCTTTCGGAAACTCAATATCAATCATTACCTCACCTAGCTTTTTGAGTTTGCCGATAATATTTGCGGTATCGTCTGCCATTTCAATAAGCAAGTTAATAAAGTATTAATAAAATAAAAAAGTTTCGCTATTCAAGTTAGCGAAACTGATATTCTGGAAAGCAGATTAACTTTTTCTAATATAAATAACTGCATTCTATCTAACCTACGGAATAATAAGGCTTTTGAGTATTCAATACCTTTGCCAATTTACGAGGTTGAGTTGATGTATTAACATCTTGTTCTCAACGGTTTGGCAAAAACAATAAG
>JAVRCJ020000086.1:0-9190 GCA_034530875.2 Nostoc sp. DedSLP01 | reverse complement strand
ACCCAATTTTTTCAAGGGTTATGTGCCTCCTAAACCTTTATCTGGCGGGGTCTAGAGGCGATTGTCGCCCCTTGAACTATCAGATAAATTCGGATAACATCTATAATTTGCGAGTTAAATAATCTTCACTATTAAGAATAATAAATTTCCAAATTATTGAAGAGATACAAGACACCTCATTGATGATACACGAATAGATAAATCTTGGATTGTGGCAATTTGTTCAGTATTTTAACCGTAGCTAGTTCTTAGGTAAAAGTTTCACTTTTAAAACAACAGCGTTCGCCGCATAAGATTAGGTTCCCTGGTTGATATTTTTAATAAGGCTATTTGGTTTATACTTTTAAACTTGTGTAAATTTAAAGAAGTAAGAAAATCGTATGTCCAGCCTAACTTCAGACATGGTGCGCGTATATTTGCAAGAAATTGGTCAGTTCCCGTTATTAACCTCTGACCAAGAAATAACTTATGCAAGACTTGTACAACAAATGATTGCCCTTGAGCAGCAACAGCAACAGCTGAGTCAACAATTGTACCGCCAACCAACAGCAACAGAATTAGCGAATTTTGTCAATAAAAGTGAAATTGAAATCAATCAAATCTTTGAGCAAGGTAAACGAGCCAAGCAAAAGATGATTACAGCTAATCTGCGATTGGTGGTTTCAATAGCTAAAAAATATCAGCGTCGCAATCTGGAATTTTTGGATTTGGTTCAAGAGGGAGCAATCGGTTTACAAAGGGGGATAGAAAAGTTTGACCCCAACCGAGGCTATAAATTATCAACCTACGTCTATTGGTGGGTTACTCAGGCGATTACTAGAGCGATGCCTTCGGCAAGCCGCAGAGCGTCTACGCCGAAAAATCTCGCACAGTTCGCTTACCAATTCACGTTAACGAGAAACTCAGCCAAATAAAGAAAGTACAGCGAGAAATATTTCAAACACTAGGTCGTCGAGCCACTGTCACGGAAATTGCTCAAAAATTGGACATAGAGCCAAGCCAGATTCGAGAATACCTTAAAGTTGCTAGTGGGATAGTTTCTCTAGATTTGAAGGTGGGGGACAATCAAGAAACAGAACTCAGCGAACTTCTAGCCTCAGAAAGCATTTCGCCGGATGAACAGATTACTCAACTTTTGTTGCGTCAAGACTTAAGTGATTTGTTAGCATCACTAAAACCAGTGCAGCGCGAAGTATTAATTTTGCGCTTTGGGCTGTTGGATAACCAAGAACGAAGTTTGGCTCAGATTGGAGAGAAGCTCAATCTCAGTCGAGAGCGGGTTAGTCAAATCTAGCAGCAAGCAATGACTGCGCTACGGCGTCAACAACCGTCTATTGGACAATATCTAACTTCTTGAAAACGAAATCCTCGCTCTGTGTCAGTTATGAATATTAACTATCAAAAAGCCGCGGTTTGCGATCTAAATCTTGTTTTGGAACTGGTTGAGGAGTTTCATGAAACCGAAAACTTAGCATTTGATAAAAATAGCGATCGCGATGTACTTATACAGTTTTTGAGTAAAGACTTTTTTGGACAAATATGGCTGATTAGGCAAGAGAATGAGGTCATTGGTTATATTGTTTTGACGCTAGGGTACAGCCTAGAATACCGAGGTCGAGATGCTTTTATAGATGAATTTTATCTTCGCCCAAAGTATCGGGGACAAGGTATTGGTACGCAGACTTTGATGTTCGCAGAGGAGATTTGCCATAGTCTAGGAGTTCAAGCCGTTCATCTAGAGGTAGATTTTGAAAACCCAAAAGCCCAACGCCTTTATCATCGAATTGGCTATCAAAAATACGAGCGTTTTATAATGACAAAGCTCCTGAATGGATAAGTTTGAAGAAGGATTCAGCTATTCACCAATTCTGGAGCAGAACCGGAATTTCCAAAGCTCAGGTCAGAATCGATTTATTTGCTTTTTCAGTCAAAATAGTTCGATGGGCTAAAGATTTCACATTCAAATTCTGAATCAAAAATTTGTTGCGCTGTCAATTTGAGTTGGGTAAAGAAAGGCGATACAATAACATCATATCCCCTGAACACAGTCATTTGATAATTGCCGTCAACTAAATTACAAATGGTAATAGTTTGTTGTTTAGGATTCCCAGAAAATCTTTTGCCATTTAAAGTAAATATAACAGAGGTAAATGCGTTCGTTTATATCCCTATTTAAGGATTTCTGCATAACCATAGTCACAATTGCTGCCAGCAATAGATTATGAAAGTAGTTACAATTGAAGAAAAGAACTGTTGGCTCAAGAAATTTGGAGTTTCCATTTCGGCTCGTAGCAGATGCGGCAAATGAAGAATATAAGGGTCATTAATCTGCATTTTGAAAATGGGCTGTTGCTTGAGAGAAAGCATTTTTTGGTCAATAATTTACTCAAATCTTAATAAGTTGAGTGTGATTTGTAGATCATCTAGAAGCGGTTTTTGGCGGACATCGCTCAACCAATCGGATTCATATTGTTTTGCGTTCGCAGCAGTAGCTCCTAAGTGGAGGGGAGCAATATTTATTGTTAAAGGATTGTCTGAGCTTTGAAGTCGTTGTAGCGAACATACATACTTGACTCTAATCCCATCCCAAGAAGCTTGGAGAATGAAAATATCAGGCTGCATCATACAATTAACCAGGGCGAATACCTTCTTCGTAAGTCCGGGTCATTTTCATTTGTGTAACTTTCCAGCGACCTTTGATGCGGGTTAGCCTATGATTGTAGAAGCCACCCAATGTCCAAGTTTTATCCGATTCAGCACCAAGATAGATGTGATGTGCCCGAAAGTGAGAGGTGCAGGTTGCTCGATCGCCATTAACTATGACTATATGATTGGTAATCATGTGCTGAGTGGCTTTAAAGGTTTTACTGAAAAAATCTGCCCAACCAGTAACTAAGGTATCTGCTGCTACAGTATTGGGAGTACCCCCATTCAGGGAGGTGTAGTCAGTCACAACTCGATCGGCAAACGCAGCGCGACACGCTTTCCAATCTCGTAAATCTGCACCCATACCAATAATATTTACAGCATCAATAATGGAAGCACGGTCTACTAATTTTTGCAGGTTTGCGCTATTCACAGTTACTTGAGTATTTAGTTGGTTGGGAGATCTAGCGCCAGCAGTGGCCAGGGCTGTACTAGAAAAAAATCCTGTCAAGCTTGCACCTAAAGTAAAAAGGATATTACGGCGTTGGTGATTCACGAGCGTATTCAGTAATTATATAAGTGACATTATATACATTAAATCAGATAAATCTGCGTCTGTTGACTGAATCAGCACATCTGTTTGGTATCCTTATCAAGACTTTATCAGTACAGTATCAGTTTATAGTCATCAGCGAGGTATTGTACTAAGAATGCAACCAATATCTAATAAAAAAATTAGTGAAGTGGCGATTCTACAACAATTAATCTCTGAGTTTTGTGGTCAACAAGTAGTTTTTACGCTTGATGCTTTACACTGCCAAAAAAAACAGCATCACTCATTATTCACGGTGGCAACGATTACATAATTGGATTAAAACAAAATCAACCTACTCTCTATAAAGTGGCTCAAACCCAAGCACAACAGGATACTCCACTCAGCAGTTTCACAACTTTTGAGCATGTTCATTCTCGAGTAGTCCAACGTGAGTGCAAAGTTTTTGTTGCTCCCGAACAAATGCAAAAAAAGTGGTCTGGACTCAAAACTTTTGTTGTCATTGAGCGTCAGGGTGAGCGTGATGGTCAACCATTCTACGAGCGTCAATTCTATATTTGTAGCCAATATCTCCCAGCTCATGAGTTACTTGCTGACATCCACTTGTCTTGGGGGATCGAAAATCGTCTTCATTGGGTAAGAGATGAGACGCTCTTAGCGGCTTGCCTTTGGCATCGCACTTACACTCATTTGTTGCCCTTTAATCAGATATAGGGCTTGTATGCGTTCTTTGCACCGAGACTGTTTTTGATGCCTGAGCAACTCCTCTAGTTCCTCAACACTTTCTTCAATCTCAATATGCGTTACCCCTGCCATTACATACCCCGAATGCTACTTCTGTCTATATTTACCATCTGTCGCATTCTTTTTTAAAATTGGTATTAGACTCAGGATGCCAGTAAAGTTAGAGTAACTTATCAGGAGTAATAGGTAACTCACGGATGCGTTTACCTGTAGCATGATAAATTGCGTTAGCGATCGCAGAGGAAACTCCTGTAATCCCAATTTCACCTACACCACGCGCCCCGCCTGGGTTGAAGTTGATGTCTGGTTTGCCAACGAAGGCTACTTGAATTCTTGGGATATCTGCATGGGCAGGATAGTGATATGTAGCTAAGTCGTAAACCACAGGATAGCCAATATTAGGGTCAAAATGGCATTCTTCCATTAGGGCTTGACCGATCCCCATAATCACGGCACCGCGTACCTGAGAGGCTGCTGTTTTGGCATTGATGACTTTGCCAATATTCATCACTGACACCCAACGTGTTACCTGTAGCCGTCCGATTTCTTCATCTATGCTGACCTCACAAAAATGTGCGCCCCAAGATTGAAACGCCCACTTCTTGGTTTCATCACCTGGTGCAGAGGAGGCGGTGGCTTCAAAAGCTGCCCTTCCAGACTGACGCAGATTAGTCAACGCTTCTTGCGTAGTCTTAGCATTAGCGGTTTTGAGGACTTCCTTGCAGGCTGACATCACCGCTGGGACAAGGGATGCTGTCATCCGGGAACCACCAGCCGCGCCGCCATCAGGTAATAACGAGTCGCCCAGTTCTACCTTTACTTGTTCAACTGGTAAACCGAGAACTTCGGCAGCTGTAGCAGCAACAACAGTATAAGCACCAGTACCCATATCATTGCCGGCTGTGAGGATGTGGGCTGTACCGTCTGGTAGTAAGCGTGCTTTGACTGTGGCTGCACCTCTATAACCAGGAAATGTGGCTGCGGCCATACCCCAACCAATCAATTTACCATCACGGGCGAGCGATCGCACTTGTTTTGGTCTGTCTTTCCAACCAAATTGTTCGGCACCTACTTGCAAACAGTCTGCAAAATGCTTGGCTGAAAATGGCAAACCTTTACGCTGATGTTCCTTGGCTTCGTTTTTTAGCCGCAGTTCCACAGGATCGAGCTTCAGTTGCCAAGCTAATTCATCCATTGCTGATTCTAAAGCCCACATACCCGGATTTTCCCCAGGAGCGCGCATAAAGGTGGGTGTGCCGACGTTCATGACTGCCAGTTGTTGCTTAAGTCGCAGATTTGGTGCCGTATACATGACTGGCGTAATACTAGTACAAGGTTCAGAAAATACATCTACGGGAGAAGTAGAGGATTTCGCCTCATGGTCTATTACAGTCAGTTTGCCATCCGTCGTTGCTCCCAAACGGATGATTTGCTCAGTTTGGGAGCGATGTCCGGCGTTGGCTGTCATTTGTTGCCGACTCAGGA
The DNA here is from genome assembly GCA_034530875.2 of Nostoc sp. DedSLP01. Classification (GTDB taxonomy): domain Bacteria; phylum Cyanobacteriota; class Cyanobacteriia; order Cyanobacteriales; family Nostocaceae; genus Nostoc. Next base: position 3,762 of record JAVRCJ020000086.1, on the reverse strand, counting down.
CAACTCTCAGCGGACGTTTGATTTGCCGCGCCGCTGCTGCTGCCAGAATACCATGCGGCCAGGGAAAAGCTTTAGAACCAAAGGCTCCACCAAGGAAGGGCGTAACAATCCGCACTCGCTCTGAGGGCAGCCCAAACAGTTCTGCATAAGTACGCTGACTACCCATTACCGATTGAGTCGGCTCATAAATTGTCAGGGAGTTGTTATCTTGCCAATAGGCAATAATAGCATGGGGTTCCATCGGCGCGTGCAGTTCGGTGGCAGTCTTGTAGGTAGCTTCAATTTTTGCTGCGGCATTGGCTATGTCGGCGGTATTTCCTTTCTCAAACTTTAGCTCTTCACCAAATAAAGAGGGTGCATCTTTATAGTTGGCTTTTTGGGCATCTACCAATGGCTTTTGAACTGTGTATTCCACCTTCACCAAATGGGCTGCATCGCGCGCCTGCTCGAAGGTATCCGCTACTACCAAGCCAATAATTTGCCCACCGTAATGAACTTTGTTATCTGACAACGGCAACCGCGCCTCGTAAATTTTCGAGGTCATAAAGTCATTGGTCGGCTTAAACATCTTGGGCGGGTTTTTGTGAGTAAAAACTCCAATCACCCCTAGTGTCTTTTCTGCTGCACTAGTATCTATATTTTTAATTTGGCCATTGGCAATACTTGCGGTGACCAAATAACCATGAACTAAACCAGGAATTTGATGTTCGGCAGCGTAGGTGGCTGTGCCTGTAACCTTAGCTCGACCATCTTTGCGGTTAACACCAGTTCCAATTACTTTATTCATACTACCCCGCCTCCTTTGGCAGAAACCGTAAGTGCGCGACGAATTGCCCGCTTCGCTAATTCCACTTTGTAAGCGTTGTGGCTAAGAGGTTTAGATTGCTGTAAAGCGATTTCTGCTGCCTGTTGAAAAGTGCTAAATTCAGCTGGCTTACCAATCAAAAACTTTTCGGCTTCGGTTGGTCGCCAAGGTTTGTGGGCAACACCACCCATTGCTAAACGCACATTTTTAATTTGCTCCCCTGCCAACTCCACAGCCGCCGCTACAGAAACTAATGCAAAGGCATAGGATGTGCGATCGCGTAATTTGAGATACACTCCCGATTTCGCAAAGGGTACTGGCGGTAAAATCACAGAGGTAATTAATTCTCCTGGCTCTAAATTGGTATCTCGCTGAGGTGTGTTTCCTGGTAGACGATGAAAATCAGTAAATAAAATTTGCCTTTGTCCTTTGGGGCCTATTACTTCAACCAACGCATCCAAAGCAGCGAGGGCAACATTCATATCAGAAGGATTAACTGCCACACACCAATCGCTGGCTCCCAAAATGGCGTGCATCCGATTGATACCCGTGGTGGCTGGACAACCTTGCCCTGGCTGCCGCTTATTACAAGGAAAGGCAGTGTCGTAGTAGTAGGGGCAACGGGTACGTTGTAATAAGTTACCGCCGACTGTGGCAACGTTACGAATTTGTTGTGATGCGCCAGAAAGAATGGCACGGGCTAAGATTGGGTAATCTCGACGTACATCGGCATTATCTGCCACTACTGTATTACTGACTAAAGCTCCTATACGTAAACCACCATTAGACAGTCGCTCAATGCGCTTCATTTCCAAACGGGAAATATCTATCAGTTGTGATGGTTCGTCTAAAAAAACTTTCAGCCGATCGACTAGATTTGTGCCACCTGCGATAAACATTGCACTTTTATCTGCCGTAGCTTTCTGTACTGCTTCTTTGACGGAGGAAGCACGCGTGTAAGTAAAGTTTTTCATGCTAATGTCTCCTCTGGTTCGTCCAGCATCAAATCAGCAACCGGAGAGGGTGGTTTTTGCCCTGCTGCCTGTTGCACGGCGGCAACTATGCCGTTGTATGCACTGCATCGGCAAAGATTACCACTTAATCGTTCTTTGATTTCCACTTCTGAAAGTTCAGGGAGTTGTGGCGGACGACTTAAATCTGGAGTCACAACGCTAGCACAACCACGTTTGATTTCATCAAGTAAGGCAACTGAGGCACAAATCTGCCCTGGCGTACAATAACCACACTGAAAACCATCGTTTTCGATAAAAGCTACCTGCATTGGATGCAGCGTATCGCCCTTTGCTAACCCTTCAATGGTGATAATTTCTTTGCCTTCTTGCATTACAGCCAAAGCTAGGCAAGAATAAACACGCTCGCCATCAATTAATACAGTACAAGCTCCACACTGCCCGCGATCGCATCCTTTTTTGCTTCCTACCAATCCCAGGCGATCCCGTAACGCATCTAGGAGGGTTACACGCGGCTCGATTGTCAGACTTTGCTGTTTACCATTAATACCCAATGTGACTTTCATACTACCTTCATCAGTTTGAGGTCTGTCTTTTGCACTGCTCGTCTGATTGAGTAATGTGGGAGCTGCTATCGCTGTACCTGCTGCGGTTATGGCTTGTCCTAAAAATCCACGCCTAGATGTTTTTATTCTGCCTTTTTTATCACGTTCCATAATTTTCCCCTTTAGAGTAAAAAGGCTTTAATCGTAGAATTGCGAACACTATGAATTATGCTTTTGATTCCTAACTAGCGTATATTGTTACCTAATTAAAACTTTAAGAAATATTTTATCATTCTGTCAAACTTGAAAAACTTATTTTATTTCTTTTTAGCTTAGCAATTAGGGTACATATTTGATGTATTTGCTATTTTAACTAAAGTAATTTTTATTTATTCATATTTTTTTAAGTTTTGTTAATTATCAGAGCATAAATTTTAGCATAAACTATAAATATTTATTTCTAAAAAGGCTTGTTATTTCTTGCGAAATATGCAGAAAATGAAATTTATTATTTAGGGGGATCTATAAAAATAAATCTGGGAGCCAACTCCGACACCAGACGCGCTGTTGCCGTGGTTTCACGTGAGATCCCATTGGTTATTCGTTTTAATACGATGAATGGATTTATTTCGGGTTTGTGCCTTACTGGTTGGTTAATTATAAATAAACAAAATATAATTTGTTTTAGTTGTAAAAAACTATCATAAAAAATGCAAAGCCTAGTTAATAGGTTCTGAAGTATAGGAATCGTACTTGAATTTTACTAAGTATACTGAAAAACAAACCGTTGTATGGCGGGCTGATAGCGAATTTGGTTTTTCAGAAATCAAATATGAGTTTTATAAAAACCTTTCTATTACATAATTCAGTAAGTAGGCGCGAATTAACTATATGAGTGAATTACAGCAGATTCTGCAAGCATTTGCACATAGTCAAAAGTCCGGACGGCTTACTGCTCTAGCAACAGTAGTACAAACAAGTGGTTCAGTTTATCGCCGGCCAGGGGCGCGAATGCTACTTATGGAAGATGGACAGATGATAAGTGCAATTAGCGGCGGCTGTTTAGAAGGCGACGTTTTTGAACGGGCGCAATCGCTGATGTTTAATGGCGGGGTTCCAATGTTGGTCAGATATGATACTACATCGGGTGAAGACATTGTATTTGGCCTTGGTTTAGGGTGTAATGGAATTGTCGATGTTCTGATTGAATCTCTGAGCGATGCAACGGCTGCCAGTCAGATGTCTTTCATTCAGGAGTGTTTGCAGTCTGGGCAAGCAGGGGCGATCGCTACTGTCTTTAAACTAGAGGGAGTGTCAGACATTACAGTTGGTTCTCGACTAATGCTGAAATGGGATGGCACTCTCATCAATGAAATTAATACTGCTGTCATTGCTCAAAACATAGAAATAGACGCTTTTCAAGCATTGAGAGAAAAACAAA
>JAVRCJ020000085.1:0-9564 GCA_034530875.2 Nostoc sp. DedSLP01 | reverse complement strand
CGGTCTTGAGCAATTTGAGTCTACCTTTTTTGGCTGGAAACTCGCTCTGGGTCTACTTGTGTGTACACCGTAGCTTGCCAAGGGGAGGGGATTAAGGGGTGGGGTAAAACGCTTGAGAAATAAGCGTTTGAGCTTAAGTTGACACTAATGCACAGGTGTACAACTATCTGTACCTTATTTATTTGTAACCAAACTCAATAATGTCCTTTTTTTACATACTGATTTTTGAGGAGGTACTGTTGCGATCGCCTTCTCAATTCATAATTTAATTACCGGGATTTCTCTGTTCCCCGTTTCCTTTTAATAAAGTTAAACATCTGCAATTAACCTTGCTTTTCTCAAAAACAATTGCAGTACAGTCTCTTGTTTAGAAATAATATCGGCTTTGCCTTCCATTCCCATTTGGATGGTACATTGTTTCTTTCCTTTACCTAAAGATAGGCTTTGAGGCTCAATTGTCACTTCATAAAAAGCAGCACCTTTGGGTGTAGTTGTCGATGCATTATTATTTGTTTGGGGAAAAAATGCATCTGGAGAAATCGTTTTCACTTGACCTTTGAGAGTACCGTAATCTGGATAAGGACAAGCTCCAACTCGCATTTGTACGTTTTGTCCCGGTTTCAATTTGCTTTTATCTTCAGTTCCGACCACTGCCTTAATTACTAAAGGAGCAGAAGTAGGAACAATCTGGGCAATTTCTTCTCCTGGACGTAATGTTTGGCCGGGATTGCGTATGTTGAGCTTGGAAATTACACCGTCTGCTGTAGCAGAAATAATAGTTTCCTTAAGTTCGATATTCACTTGTGTTAGTTCGCGGCGATCGTGCTCTAACTGTTTTTGTGTTTCAATCTGTTGTCCAATCAGGGTGTTGCGTTCTTTGTTTAAAGCAGCGATGTTAGCTGTTCCTGTAGCTTTTTCTTGAGCAATGCGTTCTTGTGCGATCGCCACTTCTGCATTACTCGGATTAAGAGCAGCTTGCAGGCTTTGCAATTTGGCTTTGGTAGCAGAAAGTGCTTGTTCTTGCTGGCGAACAGCTAGTTGTGCTTCCTCAAACTGATCTTGTGACAAAGCTCCAACTTTGGCTACACTTTCATATCGGTTGCGCTTTGTCTCGGCTGCTTTCAAAGCCGCTGAAGCTGCTTTGACATTTGCAGAGGCTTCTTGAGCATCGCTAACAGTAATAATTTGCTTGTCTCGATAGTCCCGGCTGCGATTGCTCAATTCAGCTTGTGCTGCTGCAAATGCACGGTTACTGCGGTCAGTTTCAGCAACAATTTGGTTATCTAGGTCATGAATCTGAGCGTTGATTTGAACCAGTTGTAATTTTATTTGCCCAATACTACTTTCTAGTTGGCTCTTTTTGGTTTGCAAGCGGGAGTCGTCAATAGTTGCGATCGCATCTCCTGTTTTGACAACCTGATTCTCTTTCACAAAAATACGCATAACCGGGCCTTCCGTAGCAGCCTGAACCAGCCGCAACTCACCAGCTGGACGTACTGTTGCCTGTGCTTGAACGGTGACTTTATATTTAGTTACAGAGGCGACGCCAACAGCAATTGTCATCGTCACTAATGCGATCGCACCGCCAACACTAGTCCAACTACCAAGCGGTGGCAGAAAATCCTTTTCTTCAGCTTGGGGCAGTAAAACAGAATTAGGCTGACTAACCATAATAAAGATAGGGATAATTTTTCAGGGCAGGATGATACTAATTCGCAATGGGCTTCGCCCCGCTGCGCTAACGCAATTAAGAAATTCAGATGGTATGTAGGTTTTAAGTTTGGAATCTGTTGGCGAATTTTAGGGAATTGGTATAACCCAAAATTTCTAATCTGAGGGTAGAACTAAATGATGGTGGCGTATTTGCCATTAGTGTGAGAGTTGGAAGATTTCACGAGCTTAGTAGAAGTTGATGGGAGAATATCGTCTAGGAAGCCCAAGTGGTCGCCAGCCAAGGAACGCAGTTCTTCTGGAGAACCTTGGATTTTCAAACGTCCTTGGTCTAGTAATACAATCCAGTCGGCTCGTTGGATGACTTTGGGGCGGTGGCTAATTAAAATTGTGGTTTTGCCTTGGCGATGGGCAAGCAGTCGATCTAAGACTTCGGTTTCACTTACTGGATCGAGAGCGCCAGTGGATTCATCTAAAATCAGTATTGGTGGGTCAGTAATGATTGCTCTAGCGATCGCTAATCTCTGCCGTTGTCCCCCAGAAAGATTAGCACCAAATTCTCCTAAAACAGTATGATATTTGTCGGGTAGCTGACTGATAAATTCATCAGCTCCGGCTATATGGCAAGCTGTAACAATTTCTTCAAAGGTAATATTAGGATAGCTGAAGTGGAAGTTATCAAAAATTGAGCGACTCCAGAAATGTGGCTCTTGCGGTACTAAAACTACCTGCTGTCGCAGACATTCTAAAGACAAGTCTTGTCGGTTATAAATGCCATAACGGATATTTCCTGACTGAAGAGAATATAAACCAGCAATCAGTTTAGCTAAGGTACTTTTACCACAACCAGATTTACCAATTAAAGCAATAACTTTACCGCCAGGGATAGTGAGTGAAAAATCTTGCAACAGGTCAACTCTACCAGCATGGTGAAAGTTAACTCGATCGCAGATAATATTTGTATCGGCTGAAATTTCTGCCCAAGGCTTTTTCTCTTCGTTTGAATCCTCTGCGGTAGCGTCAATTACTTCTGCCATACGTTGAATAACAATTTGGGCAGTAATAAATTCATCAGCTAACCCGATTACTGAACTTAGGAAACCGAGAAAGTTACTACTCATGCCATTAAACGCTAGTAGTTGACCAATGGATAATGTGCCATTAATTACTAAATAGCTGCCTAACCAAAGTAAGCCTATATTAGTTATGGTTGAAAGAATATTAGTAAATGTGCTGCTGTAGAGTTCCAGCTTCATGGTACTCCAACCCAAGTTAGCGAGACGACCGTAATTAGTTTGATATTCTTGCCAAGCTTGGGGAGTTGCTTGTGTGGTTTTTAGTACTTGAACGCCGCGAAAGGTTTCTACTAGAAAGCCTTGGTTTTCAGTACCTAAAACGATAAGTTTACGTGTTTTCTGGCGTAATGCAGGTAAGAAAAGTAGATTAACTAAAGTGACGATAATAAAAGCAAATACCGAAGCTAGAGTTAGTTGCCAACTCAAAAACAGCATAAAGCCCAAGGAAACTAAAGCAATAAAAAATTCGCTTGGTAAACCAAGGACAATTTGTGAAATTAATTGATTAATGGAATCAATATCTGCAATGCGGCTAACGACTTCGCCACTACGATGCCCTTCAAAGTAAGATAACGGCAAGTGTAGAAGTTTGCGACCGTAGTCTAGTAGCATTCCTAATTGCAGCCGTTGACCGAAGTGACCGATTAGGTGTGACTGTACCAAACCAATGGCACTTTTAAACAAGCTCATGGCAATTACGCCAATTGCCACGGTAGTTAGTAATTGAGTATCTCCCCGTACTAGTACGTCATCGGTCAATAGTTGCATCATCAAAGGATGCACCAGAGATAATAGTCCGATCGCAACGTTAATGGCGATCGCTTGACCCAGAAGATAGCGATAAGGCCAAACACGCACCAGATACCGTCCAAAGCCACTAGCTTTATCATCCGGCTGCTCGTGAAAGCGGGTATCATCTGGCACTAATAGCAGCATAATCCCATTACTCCAACCCTCAGCCAATTCTTCACGGCTGAGGTAGCGGATACCAACACCGGGGTCAGCAATTATGTATTTATTTCGCTTTTGTCCGTATAAAACAACCCAGTGGTAGCCTTTCCAATGTATGATGGCGGGCATTGGAGCTTTATTTAAATTGTCGAGCAGTTGTGGAGAAGCTTTTACTTGACGGACATTAAATCCCAAAGCTTCAGCACCCCGATTCAAACCAAGCAAGCTAGTACCTCGCGACCCCGTACCTACTGCTTCTCGTACTCGACTAAGAGTAAAAGTGCGTCCGTAATGTTTGGCAATAGTTGCAAGGCAGGCAGCACCGCAATCTTCTTCACTGTGTTGGAGAACAACCTGGTATTTCATAAAAAATTCGGGAATTACTTGATTACACCGTGTACGGCTTGATTGTGCTGCTGTTCGCATATTTCTACGCTCAAGCAACCTATGGGTATTCCCATTACATTTTTACAATAGGTAAATTTGATTAGATGCACATCGTCAAGTTAGGAAATTGGCTTTCCAATTTTGGAAACTAAAACTTCTGATATCATGTCCGGCTAATCAGTTGTGATTCAATACATCTTTGCAGAGACGACAAAACCCTGTCCTGTGTCCCTCTGCTCCCCTGCGGTCTTAATGACAAGTCTTTCACCGAACACGATATGAGAGGCTTTTTAAAAGCGATCTATAAGATATCAAAAATCAAAATGAAAAAATAAGAGCGAAAACCATTTCGCCCCTACATACTACAAGAAAAGGATGTTACTCAGATGAAAGAGAAACAGAGAGTATTCTTTTGTATTTTTAGTTTTCAGGATTCTAGTCTGCGATATGAAATAGAATCGAGTTGACTATACATCTATGCGACGCGACGTATAGACGAAATGCTATTGTTAAAAATACCGGGTAAGTTCTTTATTAGACGTGGTGTTAAAAGAATTCTAAAACCCTTGTAATTCCTCCCAGTGTAGCCATACCAAAGTTGGTTAGGCGTTACCCGGAACGAAGATGCTCTATTATTAAAGCTCTGTAAATTGGGATCTGACGATGTGAGTCTTACAGACTGTCCCCCACCATTAGGATTGTCGAAAAGGGATAGGGAACCACCAGTAATAGTAGCAGCAGTTTCATATTCAAGGTCTTGCAACAGTTCCATACTGTCGAGATATTGGGTTTGGTTATTGATGTGAGACATTATTTTTCTCCTTATTTAATTGAAGCGAGCAACATGATGTAACTCTTTTCAATGCATGAATTTTGAATTAGTTTATATCATGCGGTTTACATATTTCTACCTTCAATCAAGCTATGGATATTACAATTTATCTTTATTTGTGCTATCTTAATTGAAATGAAAAAGTAGGAGCGAAAACGACCTCGCCCCTACGAGCAGCGAGAAAAGGATGTTACTCAGCTAAACGCGAAGGTGAGAGCATTCTTTTCTGTTTTAGGTTTTTCAGGATTCTAGTCTGCGGTATAAAATAGAAGCGAACTGATTATGCAGGTAGTACAGACTCGAAGTTGTTGTTAGCGTTACCGCCTAAGTTACCTTTGGTGCCTGGTGGTAGATAGTATCTTTTGCCTGTATATTTCTGACCAGTGTAGGCATACCAACCTTTGTTACCTGTTACCTGGTACCAGGATACTTTATTGTTATAGCCTCCTAAACTGGCATATCCTTTTGTGAGACCAGGTGTCACACTTCCTGAAGCATTATATCCGGTGGAAAGGTATAATGCACCACCAGTAATAGTAGCAGCAGTTTCATATTCAAGGTCTTGCACCAATTCGATGCTATGGAGGTCTTGGGTTTGGTTGTTGATATTAGACATTATTTTTTCCGTTAGTTAATTGAGATACGTTAGTAAGTTGAATCTTTGCAGCACCGACGTTTTAGGCGTTCGCCTTCACTGCACTCTTTTACAATAGGGAAATTAGATTAACTGCACATCGTCAAGTTAGGAAATTGACTTTCCAATTGTGGAAATTCGCTTGCCGAAGAAAAATACAATCTCTTAGGAACCCGAACAGGTAGGCGGGAGCAACCAAGAACCACCAGGAGCAATACTTGGTGCAGAACTAGTGAGAATCACTTCACCATTCGATCCGTATACCCATCCTTGAGCTTCCATCGGTGGCGCATATTGAGCAGAATTGTGAGGTTTGCTTGCAAGAATAGAGTCTTCTAGGTCGAAGGCGTTTTCTTGTGGCGTTGAGATACTTGCGTTTGTGACAGTGGGAATCTGATAAGTCTGATAGGGTGTTATTGGGGGGTCATCTGGCATCACCGGCAAACCTCCATTCCCTGTGATGATGAATTTCCCTTCTGGCCGTTTACTCCGTGCAATGCAACTATTAGCAATTAACTGTGAAGTATCGATGATGTTTGTAGGCAGTTCAGTTAAGCCTTGGCTAGGCTTAATATCAGGGGTGTTGAGTTGCACTACGCCATTGAACTCAGAACCACGAGCAGAACTAGCCGTAATGTCACTCAATGGCGTAGATTGTAAGCGGAACTGTGTGCCAAAGATGCCAGAAGCATTGACAATTATTCGACCACCAAAGCTATCAACGGCATTGGCGCTGATGTCACTGTTTTCTTGGGGAACGGCAATTAAGTTGTTGGTATTAATCGTAATATTGCCGCCAGTAGCAGTACCAGTGGCATTGGTAGTGATACTGCTACCTCGGCGTAGGAATAAAAAATTGCGCGATCGCAACTCAATATTTCCCTGCCCTCCATTTGTGTCAGCACTGATTTTTGCTTTATTGTCAAGATAGGTAGAGTCAGCTGCAACTATTAAAGAGCCTGCAATCCCCGATCCTTGACTGCTCACCGTAACTTGTGCTCCATCTCGGATATCAAACTGCTTGGTATTAATTCTTAATTCTCCACCTCTACCAGTGGAACTTTCAGAAGTATTGGCAAACAGCCCACTTGCAGGGTCTACACTGAAAACTATACTTGAACCAAATCGGGCAATAGATTGCTCAATTCGAGCAAAATAGTTGGCATTGCTTGCAGAAAGGGTGATGCTGTCAGCGATATTCAGGTTAATATCACCTGCCTTGCCAATACCATCGCTGGTAGTAATAACTTGTCCGCCACTAATGGCTTCTAATGTATTAGCGCTCAAGGTGATGTTACCTCCATCTCCTTGTCCGCGGGTTCTCACACTGAGGAAAGCACCATCCTTCAAAGACAGCATCCTAGCTGCGATGTTAATATCGCCTCCCTTGCCTATACCTGTTGATTCGACACTACTGTATGCCCCACTAGGGATTCCATTGTTACCTGCTCCTTCTAAGGAGACTGTATCGCTAGTAACTATATTTACATTACCTGCATCCCCAATTCCATAGGTGGCAGCACTGAGTAAAGCGCCATTGCTGACTCTAACCAACCCAGCCGTAATGTTGATATTGCCTCCCTTACCCTCGGCATCTGTGTCCACTGCACTGACTGCGCTGGTGACGGTTCTGCTATTAGCACTGATACCATCGAAAGACACTGTATCGCGGGCAACTATATTCACACTGCCGGCATCTCCTTTTCCTTGGATTCTGACATTCAAAATAGCGCCATTTTTGAGATAAAGTGACCCAGTAGTAATATTGATGTTGGCTCCATTACCTACCCCTTCTACCCATACATTGCTAAATGCTCCAGTAGGGTTATTACCAAGTCCTTTATCAAAAACAACGGTATCGCTGGCAACGATATCTACACTACCTGCATTCCCTTGTCCGCCATAGTTGGTTGCTACCAACTGACCACCATTCATCACGGAAAGCGATCCAGTTGTGATGTTGATGTTGCCACCTTTGCCCACACCTCCCGGTCGTACAGCGCTAGATGCTTCGGTGGGTCTATTGGGGCTAATCGTCCTATCAAAGGAAATCCTATCGGGGGCGATTATGTTGATACTGCCTGCATTTCCTTGTCCTGAGGTTTCAGTGACCAGAGCAGCACCATCGTTTGCTATCAGCGATCCGGTCTTGATATTGATGTCGCCACTGTTACCTATACCTGTTGATTCTACTGTATTAGAAATATTACTACTATTGAGCTTTATTGTTTGTGTTGCATTAATTTCAATATCTCCCGCCTGGGAGCCAACAGAACCTAATCTTGATGCTATCCCTGACTGTAGTTGCGTACTTGCTCCAGTCATATCCAAGGAACGGGCGTTGATGGTAATACTACCCCCTCCACCAGCAAGTACATTGACATCAGTGCCATTTTTCAGAGATACATCAGCTCGTTCAACGCCATCAGGAAAACTGAAGTCAAATTCTGAGCCATTAACACTCAAAGCAACTGTACCATTGTCTGCCATACCTCCCAACTGCACATTTCCACCTGGGGCTAAAAGTTGACCGCCATCAAGCTGCACGTTACCGCCTACTAGCGTTAAAGTCTGACCGGGATTAACTTGTAAATTAGAATTCTGTAGCTGAATATTTCCCGGATTTGTCCCAAATTGTAAGCCGATGGGTACATTAATAGTCAGTAAAGGTCGAGTTTGAGGCTCTAGAGTACTGAAGTTAATACCATTAGGAAAATTAATACTATTAGCTGTACTTGCAATCAACGAACCGCCAATATTGAGGGAGGCATTGGCATTAAAAATAATTCCTTTGGGATTGATTAAAAACAAATTTGCCTTGCCATTAGCCCGAATTGTGCCGTTAATATTTGAGACTGAGTTACCTGTGACGCGAGTGAAGATGTTTTGAATTGATGTGGCGTCATTGTTAAAAAATGCTTCTCCACCTGTAGGTATGGAAAATTCGCGAAAGCTGTGGAATAGGTTGCTTCCTCGGACTGTTCCGCCTTCAATGGTACAAGCTGTGCATCCTGGGGCAACGCTGGAATTGACCTCAAGTGTATTATCGGGAATAATTTGAGCGTAAACGGGATTAATGATTACAAAAGTTGCGATGATGCCAAACGCCCTAGCAAAGCTAATGGCACAGCATGGCGTTAGAGTTCTTGCTTGAGAACTAAATAGCAGCAACTCCCAGTTTCGATCGCATCCTAATTTAGCTTTCACAAAACTTCTCGATTGAGACTTGTAGTAATCCTACCAAGACTTACGTTATTTAGTTGCCCGAACAACTAGGCACTTTTGACCAATAACTATAAGGAATAACACCAGATGTAGAGGCAGTAAGAATTACCTGTCCATCAGACCCATAAATCCATCCACTAGCTTCAATCAGCGGCAAAGATGTAGCTAGTTCGTGTTTTTTGTCTGCGGCTGTGTTCTCTTGTGGCGTTAAGATATTTGCACTTGTAAAAGTTGGTATCTGATAAGTCTGATAGAGTGCAATTGAGGGGTCATCTGGCATCACTGGTAAGCCTCCGTTTCCTGTGATGATGAATTTCCCTCGCGATCGCTGACTTTGTGCAATGCAACTATTAGTAATCAATCCTGAAGTATCGATGATGTTTGCGGGCAGTTCAGTTAAGCCTTGAGAGAGATTAACATCTGGTGTGTTTACTTGCACCATGCCATTGAGTTGGCTGTTAGCTCCTATAGCAGTAATATCGCTATTTGGGGTGGGTGCATCCCGGAACCGAGTTCCAATGATACCCTTAGCGTTGATTCTCACATTACCACCACGAAAATCAGTAGAATTAGCACTGATATCGCTATTGGCAACTGCAAATAAAATACCAGCGTTGATATCGATATTGCCACCATTACCACGGCCTTTCGCAGAGGCAGTTATTTCACTATTACGACGCAACAGCAGTAAATCCTTTGCCTCTAGTTCAATAGACCTCTTGCAAAAGTCACTTAGGTAAATTCGGTTTGGGAGAGATGAAGCTCGTAATTGTAGAGAGCAGCAATCA
>JAVRCJ020000084.1:0-9582 GCA_034530875.2 Nostoc sp. DedSLP01 | reverse complement strand
CAGGCTCTAATTGCTGATTCTGATAATTCTCTGTCTCGCCCTTCTTTGCTTCCTCAATATTAGACCTGAATCCTTACGATTTCCTTGTTTTTGTATTAAAGATATTTTCTCAATTAAAATACCATCAGCATCGTACCAAGTTATTGTTTTATCATTTTACTTAAAAAATAAGTATTAATATATTACAAAATATTTAATATTTTTTAACCTAAAATATCTCGCAAATTTGCCACCATTTCGGCACGATTTCCAACTTCTAATTTGCGAAATATTCTTTTCAAAGCTTGTTTAACAGAATTCTCTTGAATCCACAAACTTTTACCAATTTCGGCATTGGTTAGCCCTTGCGCTACTAGTTCGGCAATTTGAGTTTCACGCACAGTTAAACGATTACCTACAGAAGAATTCAATTTTGTTTGTCGTATCTTGATGGTCGCTAAACAAGCTGACAAATGCGTGCAAACAGCGCTTAAATCAGAAATATTTTGATGAGTAAATGCTGGTGTATTACCAACACGAGCAAAATGAACTGCACCGATGAGGCTACCACCGCCAACTATTGGGCCAGTCATGATATGTTCGTGGTCATAATAACCACAACAATTTTGATAAAGTTCGCATTGCTTCCAACCACCTGGAGGTAACACCATCTCTTCATGTGCTGGGGCATGGTGTTCGACTACATATTGCCTTACCGGATCGACAGCCCGACCGACTTTTTCATATAGTTCTACAAAATTATCAGCGTTGGGCATACCTTGGACATCTACGGCAATATAATGGGCTTGCAATTCATCCAGCAAATAAATTCCCCAACGCTGAACGCCAAAATGTTCGCCAACCCCATCCATAAACCGCAATCTGAGTTCGCGTTGAGTGCGAGAAGCAGCTAAAGCTTGAAATAAGGCATGAAGAGAATTAGCCATTGAAATTAAACTGTACTCGATCGAGGACTGGGCAGATTTGATTGTCACTTTTACGATATTCGATAACAATCATTAAAAGAAGTTAATTATGACAAATCAAGTTAAATATCACATTGGTCTACTGATTTATCCTGGAATGACTCAACTTGATATCACAGGCCCGCATCAAGTATTTGCTATGATGCCTCAAACTTGCGTACATCTATTGTGGAAAACTTTACAGCCAGTCACCAGTAGCGAGGGAATGACGATATTACCTACAACTAGCTTTGAAAACTGTCCATTGCTGGATGTTTTGTGTGTACCTGGGGGTGCTATGGGACAAGTAGAAATGATGCGGGATACAGAGGTGTTGGAATTTCTCAGGCGACAGGGGAAAACAGCAAAATATGTTACTTCTGTTTGTACTGGTTCTTTGATTTTGGCGGCGGCTGGATTATTGCAGGGTTACCGCGCTGCTTGTCATTGGGCGTTTCGCAACCAGTTGGCAATGCTGGGGGTTGAAGTGGGAACTGATAGAGTAGTAGTTGACCGCGATCGCATTACAGGTGGTGGTGTAACTGCTGGCATTGATTTTGGCTTGGTAGTTGCTGCTCATTTGTGCGGTGAGGAAACAGCAAAGTTAATTCAATTGCTGCTAGAGTACAATCCTGCGCCGCCTTTTAATAGCGGTTCGCCAGAAAATGCTGGACAAGCTTTAGTTGAACAGGTGAAAAAGTTTGGCGAACAGGTAATTGAAGCATCCCTAGCACAAACAAAAGAGACGGCATCAACATTATCTATTCCAATTAGTAATTCGTAATGGGCTACGAATTACTAATTATTCCCTTGGCGCATAAGGCAATTCAAAGTACTTACTAAATGTATAGCTTGCACCAGGTTGCAAAATGCGCGGGCGACTCATAAAATTATCCTTTATGAAACTTGTATGTCTTGTAGTTTTGCCACCAATTCTGCACGCGCTGAAACCTTCAATTTACGAAACATTCTCTTCAAGGCTTGCTTGACAGAATTTTGAGTAATCCAGAGTCTTTCGCCTATTTCTGCATTCGTTAATCCCTGCGCTACCAATTCGGCAATTTCCAATTCGCGGGGTGTGAGAGGACTTGCTAAAAGCGAATTGGATATTTTGGGTTTTGCGCGTAGAGTTGCCATTTTTGCTGACAAATGAATGCATAAAGCGCTTAAGTCAGCTAAATCATTGCCGTTAAAAGGGGGATTTCCCTTGTCACGCGCTAGGTTGAGGGTTCCGATAAGACGACCATCGCAAACAATTGGCCCGGTCATGACATGTTCGTGGTCATGACGGGAACAAAAATGCTTCCAGTCTCCTGGGGATAATAATAATTGCTCGTGAGCCGGAGCGTGACGCTCAACTACGTAGCGTCCCACTGGATTGCTCTCTAAGCATACTGCCGGAATAGCTGGAATATCAATCTCAGCGGTTGGTTGTTCGTCTAGGAGATAGATACCCCAATTTTGCACGCCAAAATGGTCGCTAATTTTGTCCGTGAGAGCTAGTCTTAATTCTTGCTCATTTTGGACGTTAGCGATCGCATGAAATACGGCGTGAAGAGAATTAACCATAAGTGTACCCAGTTGGGGACTATCCAAGCCTCAACAATTACTTCTATGCTAATACCAAGAATACTAAAACGCTAATTACAGTAGCGACTAGGAGAAGCACATGACAGTTACACAACTCTCTGCTCAGGAACTTTTCCGGGCTGCTTATGAGAACCGCTATACTTGGGACAAAAATTTCCCCGGTTATACCGCAAATATTACTTTTAAGCATGATGATAAGGTCTTTACAGGCAAAGTAATTATCAGCGCTAATCTCAAAGCCGAAGTTTTGGGCGTAGAAGACGAGTCAGCAAAGCAAGCAATTCACGGCCAAGCGTGGGAAATCGCAATTCACCGCGTCCGTCGCAGCTTTGAAGATACCCACAGCGCCAATACCTTTAGCTATGGTAAGACTGACGAAACTGGCGCAGTTGAACTTTTAGTTGGTGGTAAGGCTGACGGCGATAAATACAAAGTCCGCAATAATGAAGTGTGCCACGTTCACCGTTTGATTCACGGTACTTTTGTGACAATTGACACTTTCAGCAGCCACAACACTGGCGAAGGTTACTTGTCTCACACTTATGATTCTGTCTACCACGACCCCAAAACTGGGGAACAAAAGGGCGGTAGAAGCGAATTTACCGATGAGTACGAAAAAGTTGGCGATTATTTCATCTTAAATCGCCGCGAAATTCGCACCGAAACAAATGGGGAAGTATCGGTTCAAGAATTTGTTTTCTCTGATATCAAATTGTTGGAACCTGTTGCTGCTTAAGTTGTATTTGGCATTTTAAATTAATAGCGATCGCTCTTGATTTTATAGGAGCGATCGCTTTAATTTTCTGGTGTTTTTTAGGAAAATTTTAGCACGCTTCCTTAGTATCGCTCTCCTAATTTCACAATCCCTGTAGGGGCGCACAGCTGTGTGCCCCTACAACGTGGTCTATTTACCTGAAAATTGCTGTAAAAATAAAATCCCTGCCATTGGAGAAACATAACAAAACCAAAAAGGCGCTAAAAATGTATCTTGTTTTTCCAGCACTGCAAGTAGGGGAAAATAACTCACACAAGCAAGGGGTATGAAGTAAGTGAAAAATCTTTGAAAGCACTTGCTCTAAATTAAAAAAGGATACTGAGCATTTTCTACTCCTCCATAGGTAACGATATTGAAGTTTCATTTTTGCCCTGAATTTTTAGCTTTTTATTGATGCGATTATAAAGCGAATAGTCAAATTTATTCTTATTATTAAGAATGTGGAATCTTCCGAGCTTAGCTAACATTTCTGTTAATTCAGATATAGTCAATGAGCTTTTTAATAACTCAGAAAAAGTTGCTATCTCACGCCTCAGTTCCAGATACTCTACATAACATGCAGAGCATTTATTAGGCCGCATCCAAAAATATTTTTTCTTCTCTTCATACCATTGCTGTTGAAGAGTTGCAGAAAACTCTGATTCCTTACCACAAGCAATACAGTTATATATATAGGATTCGTAATAGCTAGGAATTCCCCACGAGCGTTTTGATGCTTCTGATAATTCGGCAAAATTGACTTTTATTTTATCCTGCAAAATCTCATGTTTTTTTCTGTGAGGATTCGCTGTTTTTTGAGATTTATTTTTGATGGACATTATAAATACTATACAATTGAATTTCAAAATAAGATTACTATTGCATATTATACGCACAGCCATATTAACTACCAGTTGAACAGTAGTATCGCTCACCTATTTTCCAAATCTGAAGCGCAACTATTAAAAATAAGATACCTGCCATTGGAGAAACATAACAAAACCACAAAGGTACTAAAAATGTATCTTGTTTTTCCAGAACTGCAAGCAGAGGAAAATAACTTACACAAGCAAGGGGTATGAAGTAAGTGAAAAATCTTTGAAACCACTTGCTATAAATTGAAAAAGGATATTGAGCAGTTTCTACTCCTCCATAAGTGAGGATATTCATAATTTCCAAAGATTCAATAGTCCAGAATGTTAAAGTTGCTTGCACGATAACGATACCTAAAAATAGTGCGATCGCCCCAATTAGCGAAGTCCCTAAAAGCCACGCTATTTTAATACTAAAAGATATATGAAGAGTTGAAAGCGACCACCACATCACAGCAATTCCTTGAAAAAGCCTTCCAAGTATTTTCAAGGTCAATTCTGTGCCTAGAAGTTGAAGTACTGTGGCGCGTGGACGAAGAAGTAAGCGGTCAAAATCACCGTTCTTAATTATTCTGCCAAATGAATCAAACCCTCGTCCTAAAGCATCAGCACAGGCAAAAGAAATATTGACCATTCCATAAAATAGAGCTACTTCACTTAATGTCCACGTACCAATACTATTAAAACGAGTAAAAAGCGCCCAGATGCCAAAAAATTCTACCACAGTTACCAAAAGCTGCCCTAAAACTTGAAGTAAGAAAGAAACTTTATACTGCATCTGTGATTTTAAAGATATGGAGATATACCGAAGGTAGAGAAAAAAATTATTCAAAAACATACTGTTTTTATATTTTTGATTGCAAATATAATCTCAAATGTAGGGTGTGTTATGGCGGAATGCCTAATACACCTCGATACTAAGTATTTTAGGACTGTGCGTTGCACTGCGTGACAACGCACCCTACTAATTGAAAATTTTTATAATTAGATATTGAATAACTCAATCCAAAATCCAAAATCTAAAATTGTTTCATCCTCCTTGAATAACAAGCTTTTTCACACCACGGCTTACAAGGAAACGCCCAATAATAACTATAATAAATATCCAAACTAATTGATGTAGCAATACATTAAATATTTCATTTGCTGGAAGATTACCAGTAAAAAGCCGAAAAGGCCGATCCATAAGTCCTGAGAAAGGAAGCGCATTTAACAAAGGCTTAATCCACTCAGGAAAAAGTGGCAAAGGAACAATCATACCTGAAAAGAAAATAATCAAAGTGGGGAGAATAGTATTAATTCCTTCGCCAGAAAGCGTCCATATCATTGATACAGTAAGAAGCATAGTCAATGCAGAAGAAAGCAAAATTGCAGCAATAAACGAGAGAAAAAAAGCAATAAAAGCAGCAAAGGAAGGTGGAAAAGAAAGCGATCGCTCCGAAAATCCTATCAGTGGAAAAATAAACATTGTCACAGTCAGAAGAGGAATAGCGCGCAGGATAACTGGTGCTGTACGAAGTGCTAAAGCACGAGTAAACCAAAAATTATAAAGGTCTGTGGGTCGCAACAGATCGTAGCCAACTGCACCGGATTGGATCGAATATTGGATTTCGCGATCGCCTGACCAAGGTGCAACCGCCATCAAAAACGCTTGTCCCAGCCATACATATCCCACAGCTTCCTGAAGCGTCATCGGTTGAGTAGAGGTTGTATGAGTGAAAAATGCCTCTAGAACCATTACTTTCACGAACCCCCAAAAAAACTGAGTTGCAACTCCAGCGAAAGCTGCTGTACGATATTGCAACAGCAGCGCAAATCTGGCAATAAATAATGACCAATAGGCTTTCATAACTAATAGTAAATAAGGAGCCAGAATTCAGAACTCAGAATTCAGAATTCAGAATTCAGAAGTAAAATCGGCTTAATGTTTGACTAGTAATCCAATGACTAATGACTAATGACTAATAACTAATTAATATAAGACTCCTCCTGATTTGGCATAAAGTTCGGCAACTATTTCCTCAATCGGTGGATTTTCAACAAAAAGATCGGCGACTTCATTTTTTGAAATAACTTGACTAATTAGAGATGCAGCAGAAAGCTTTGTGGGGTCGAAAGCCAAAGTTACAGTGCGACCTTCTTTTGAGATGATACTAACTCCTTGTTGGTCAAAAAAGAAATCATCATTTATCAGGTCTATTCTTAAATAGCGACGCGATGAAACTTGAGAACGCAATCCTGCCAAAGTTCCATCACAAAGAATTTCACCATCACCAATAATAATGATGCGATCGCACAATGCCTCGATATCATCCATATCGTGAGTAGTCAGAATAGTAGTTACTTGATGAGTTTTATTCAACGTTTTGATAAATTTTCTGACTGCAAGCTTAGAAACCGCATCAAGGCCGATAGTTGGTTCATCTAAAAATAAAATTTCTGGTCTGTGCAACATTGCGGCGGCAAAATCACATCGCATCCTTTGACCGAGGCTTAACTGTCTCACGGGAGTATTGACAAAACTCTCAAGACCAAGCAAATCAAAATGAGTATATCAATAATTTTTGGAAAGCCATAGCTAAATCGAGGTATGGGGCGGAGTTCTGCTCCCGAGAGCCAATATAGCAAAAAAATTGTAGTACCGCGGTAAGCTTAATTTGCTGGGTTGAGTAATTAATTATCATGATTGAATTTTGGTTTTTCAATCTGACGAACCCGATATTTTAAGCTTATCGCGCTACTACTGCTAATGCACTATTTTAGCTGTGCCACGCCACTACCAGCGTGACCGGGCTAAAATAGGCAGTTTCAATAATTTTGAACTACACCATCTCAGCCCTAAAACCAAGCAAAGAGACTATTATAATTCTGACTTTTGACTTCTGAATTATTTAGATATTGATACTTTGGGGAATTTGGGAAGGTAGCAAGAATTTGTAAGGCATAATTCTTTTACAATTCCTTTGGGTAATTTCTTTCTCAATGGCTTTGAGTTGATTTTGGAATGTCTGTAGGGCTGAACTTATTTGTGGCTTGGATTTAAAGTATGAATTGGAGTATTGCCCTAGCTGTGTATAGTAAACTGAGCCAAGCAAATAAGTTACCTTAAGTTGGGTTCTGGCTTGCTCTATCGAAGGTAGCATACTCATAAAGCTGGCTTCTTCGTCAAGGCTTGTCGGTGCTGGGGAGTAACTAGCTAGAGGAAAAGCAGGTGTATATGTCATGAGTTCGCCTTGGGCAAAATTGACCGCAGCGTGTTGGGCGCTAGCTGTAAAAATAATGGTGCAAACAGCGTCAATTAAATAGTCTAGGGTTTTAATTGCGCCTGAAGCATCTTCACCAAAATTCTGGAGACGGCCTCCTTGTTCGGAAATCAATTCCTTTGCCCAATTTTGTAAAGCTTGGTCTGCTAGTAGCTGTTGGCTATTAGTATAGTAACTGCTCAAATAAGCACTCACCCATTGATGGATGGCATTCCAAATTAGCAGTCCATCATCGCGATAAGGATATTCAGGTAGTTGTTCTTTATTATTAACACGGCGACTTGCTAAGATGTTGGGGAACATTGCATCGTTGAAATGATGCAGATAATCTTGGGCAGCTTCAACAGTGAGTTCGCGATCGCTCTCTATTGTACTAGCTAAAAGTTCATCTACTTGACGGCGATCGGCAACTAAAAGTTTATGAGCGCCGTAATTGATTAATATAGTTCCCTCAAAGTGAGGTTCCAGTAAAATCCTTAAATGATGGTTTGCTGGTAATCTACGCTTAGTAGCAATTACAAAAGGTTCGATGAATAAGTGAGTGCGGCCAAGATGGCTGACTATTTCATGGTAATTACTATCGGCCATTTGCACAATGCTCTTAGCTACCATCCAGTTTTCACCATCAAGAGGTGTGAACACTGCGCGTTCCGACTGGCATTGAATAGCCAGTGGTACTAAAGAACGAGATGGGTTGCTAGCTGGCGGTACTACAAATAATGCTAAAGGCGCATAGATATACTTTTGCTGATTAGGAAAACTGCCATTTTTCATGTTTTTCAATTTAGAATAATCAGCTTTATAAAGCCGACCTTCTCGAATTGCAGCTTCCAGAGAATCGTTAGGAATACCGATAATTTTTTGGTATTGTTCCTGGTTAATTTCTAAAGTTTTTTCCCGATCTAATACCTGTTGCAGCATCAACGGATTTGGCCCGGCAACCTGCATGTAAGCAAAAACTAAATCCTCTCTAAATCTAGAACTAATCTCTGGTAGAGGGATTTTAGTAAATAATTTATTATAATCTTCAATGCTGGGATTCATTGGGGATGTGCCTGTAGAAAAATCTACATCTATATCTAAAGGCTGATTGTTTTCTAATTCCAACAATTTCGCATCAGAATTAATAATTTGCTTAAAAGCATTACTTAATAAGTCTGTGAGGGAATCTTCTAAACTAAATGACGATAAAAATTCTACATTACCCGATTCGTTATTGAATTCCAGTAACTCAAATTGCTCGTCAATAGCTTGCAGTTTTTCTTCAAATTCAGATACTTCTGCTGCGTCAAATGAAACAACATTTGATGGGTCGGCAGCAACAATTTCATCTGTAATATCTTGAGTAATTGATGCTATAGTTAAAGCAATTTGTTCTAAATCATAATAACTATCAGCATCTTTAATTTTTTGCTCGATATCTTTTAAAGCTTGTACTTTATTATCTAGAACTGAGGTATTATTTTCAGTATCATCACCTAAGCTGAAAGAAATAGCGCCACCAAAGAAGCCCGAAAAGTTGCTGACAGTATCATTGACCAAAATCAGCGTTATTTTTTGAGCTACTGCA
Source organism: Nostoc sp. DedSLP01 (assembly GCA_034530875.2). Lineage (GTDB taxonomy): Bacteria > Cyanobacteriota > Cyanobacteriia > Cyanobacteriales > Nostocaceae > Nostoc. The sequence continues at coordinate 589 of JAVRCJ020000084.1, read as the reverse complement.
AGCACCCATTTTAAATTAGGTAATTCTTGAATTGGGAGTTCTATTTTAATCGCTGGCAATGGCAGGGCACCTGTCATTGCTAAAGGAGGTATATAACTATAGTTATACTCATACTGCATGTATTGCAACGATGCTTTACTAAGTTTGACTAACTTGTATAAAAGCACCAAAAGGCTTTGCAAATCTCCTTTAGAAAGACCTAAAGAAGAAGATATGACGTGAGAAGCCAGAGACATTTTTGCTCCTAATTTTTTAAATTTTTACGTTCACAAACATCAACTAAACACATCTAGCCTTAGATAGATTTTTTCAAATCTAGGAATCCATCAAAGATAGCACAAGACAGAAAAATTCAGTAAACAAAAGTATTTTTTTCTGTTAAAAATTATTAAATATTTTGTCATTTAGATTTATAAATAATACTTATTGGAAATAAAGCATAATTGTTATATTAAAATTACTGCTTTTATAATTATTTTTTTGAGTCAAATTATCGAATTTTGGACTGAGAGCTGATTCGTAAAGTAAATATTAAGCAGGCAATCGCCTAACCATGAGACGAAGCAAAGAACCATAAATCATAGCTTCA
>JAVRCJ020000083.1:0-9773 GCA_034530875.2 Nostoc sp. DedSLP01 | reverse complement strand
ACCCAATTTTTTCAAGGGTTATGTGCCTCCTAAACCTTTATCTGGCGGGGTCTAGAGGCGATTGTCGCCCCTTGAAGCTTAAGACATAAAATTTTTGTCATTTACAATATTATGTCTTTACTCAATCCGAAATTCTTTATCTTCGATTGGTAGATAGCTATGTCTATAGGACTCACATTTGATTGCATGAAAAAAATCAGTACATCCAGACAAGGCTTCTGTCCTACTCCCTACTCCCTGTCTACACAAATAAATTCTCCAAATCAAACCGAATTCCTATATAACTATTGAAATATATATATTTTACTATTTCTGAATAAATATGACACAAGAAGATTCAAAAAATACTTTATTAAAAGTAATAACTAATCAGTGGGTTTTAAAACTGATTACAATTTTAGCTTTGGTATATTTGTTTTTAATTCCTATTGGAGTAGTCAAAAAGAAGTTCGAGCCAACAGATGTGGCAATTTTGATTGTTATACTCTTTTTTAATTCTGGGCTTGTAGAAAGATTAAATAAACTAGAATTCAAAGATGGCTCTGTATCAATAGAGATTCAAGAGCTTAAAAAACAACAAGAAACACAATCGGAAAAAATAGCAGCAAATACAGAAATAATCCAGCGTCTAACTGCATTAGAACGGGCAATAGCTGATAATGATGAGCAGAAACAAGTAGTATATTTAAACTTAATTAATAATTATGAGTTAAAACATTTAACAAGGTTAGCAAGTAACAAAGAAAATCTTAAGTATGAATTAAGGCAAACATTAAAACAAGAATTACGAAGATTACGAGCATTAGGTTTTATTGAAAGTTTGCCCAGTAAACACATAAATTCAATGGAGAATCAAGGAAACTTACGCGATTATGTAAAAATTACTCCGCGAGGGCAAGAATATTTAAAATTAATCGAAGAGGTAGGAAGGGATTCAGAAGAAGAAACAGTAGCTACCACTATAATTAATTAACAAAAACGGCAGGGGAGCAGGGAGCAGGAGAGAAAGAATTAAAGACTAATCATTTGTATCCAGTATTTTGTGAAATGGTAAGTAGGCGGACATAATTAAATGTAAAATCCAAAGAGCCAAAACCTCTTGCCCCCTGCTTCCTGCCTCCTCCTGCCTTCTACTTATTAGCTACCATCACAGCCAAGCACGGTCATATTGCACAGGCCAGAGTTTATCGTGTCCGAGTTGTTTGGCTGCTAGATGCGGCCAGTAAGGATTGCGGAGTAGTTCGCGTCCTAACAAGACTATATCTGCTACTTCTGTGCGAATCAGTTCGTCAGCTTGTTGTGGAGATGTAATTAACCCTACGGCTCCTGTATGGATATTAGCTTCATTGCGGATGCGTTGGGCAAATTGAGTCTGATAACCAGGTTTAACAGGGATGTTAATGCCTGGTATGAGTCCTCCTGATGAACTGTCGATGAGATCGACTCCTAAAGATTTCAGTTTGTCACTTAAAGCAATGGTTTGGTCGATGTCCCAGCCTTTATCTACCCAGTCTGTGGCGGAAACGCGTACCCAAAGCGGATAGCTTTCAGGCCAAACCTCTCGGATGCCTTGAACTACTTCTATTAAAAAACGAATACGATTTTCAAAGCTACCACCATAATTATCTTGGCGGTGGTTAGAAAGGGGTGAGAGAAACTGGTGTATTAAGTAACCGTGGGCAGCATGGATTTCAATTACCTTAAAACCAGCTTGCAGAGAACGTTTAGCGGCTTGGATAAATGCATCAATTACTTGTTGAATTCCTTCGATGCTGAGAGCTTCAGGGACTGGGCTATCTTTATTAAAAGCGATAGCACTACTAGAAACCAAGGGACGCCAACCTTCCTGAGATTCATCGAGTACTTTCCCTCCCTTACTCGGTTTGGCTGTGCTAGCCTTTCTGCCTGCATGAGCAAGTTGAATACCTGCAACAGCTCCAAAGTTATGAATCAACGCCACAATCTTGGCTAAACTCGGTATATGTGCATCCGACCAAATGCCCAAATCTTGCGGACTAATACGCCCGCGTGCTTCCACAGCTGCGGCCTCTGTTAGCACTATACCTGCACCGCCAACTGCACGAGAAGCTAGATGCACCAAATGCCAGTCATTAGCATATCCGTTTGTACTCGAATATTGACACATTGGTGAAACAGCAATGCGGTTGCGAAAAGTAACTTCACGAATCCTGAATGGTTCAAACAAGTGTGGCATCAGTATTAATTCCTTCTCTTGTTAGGTAAAAGAAATTGGGAATAAGTTTGCAGTATGAACTCAAAAAGCGATCGCTAAAGTTACAGCAGTTTTCAGGTATTGAGACAGCAAATCGGGAGTAGGAGTTTCGCAGCGATCGAAACAGCGATCGTGGATTGAGTATAAAGTTAAATGCTTTTTGAATCAATAGAGCCGCGATCGAGATTGATACGAGCAGGTTTCGGATCGGATTTTTCACTTTCCAATTCCCAGATATCATATTTTATTTGTTCTCTATCTACCAATAACTGTAGATGTTCTGGTAATTTAGTTGTTTGCCAAATTGACCAAATTTCTCCACATAAACTTTCTCTCTCCAGTTGTCCAAAAAACATGACTTCATTCTCCACTAAGTTGTAGGTAATCGATTTGATTGTATTTTGTTAGTAATAAATTAATATATATATAGAAACAATCAACAATATATATGTATAAATTTAAATATTTGCAGATTTTGTTTACTTATTTCTAGAATAAATGAATTAATAAACATTATTATTACAACTATAGTTATTTTTCTAAAATAAATTAATAAAAATAATAGAATTAACAATTAAAAATTGCCATAAGAATTAAATTCTTATCTTCTATAAGAAAATATAACTAATACCATTTCACTCAATTCTTGATACAAATCATTTTTCTTTCTTCCTCTGCCTCCTCTGCTTCCTCTGCTCCCCCTGCTTAGGAAAAGTAAGTTGAGAATGAGGGATATAAATTAGGTAATTAATGCAGCGATCGCTCATTGAATTTATACTGACTTTGGCGAGCTGATTATTCTCAATTCCTACATCTAACTTTTTTCTCCCCCTGCTTACCCTGCCTCTAAAATAATTAATTATTTTTTTAGCTGGAAGCCCCTTAAAGGTTCTTGCCATAAACCTTTGCTTCTCATCCTTAGCTACACCTCTACTTCTTGTTTGATTAAGCTACTTAACTTTTTATAAAATACGGTAAATCGACTGAATTAACGTATTTATTTTTAAGGTTTGCATAAATTGCGGTAAAAAACAAGAGTCAGTTAAAAAATATTGATTTAACAATTTTGAATCGTTGGCGACAAACAAGATTTTTGATTTATGGTAAAGAGCCAGGGATTTGTCACTTTTGATGCTTCCTGGGATTGTCTCTAGGAGTGCTATGAGCGATAGCGGCGCATTAGGAAATATTTACAGATAAAGGTTAATCGCATCTGTAGTGTAACCAGAAATAACCTTTTTGAGATGTAGACAATTTCTCCACAAAGGAAATAAAAGCGGATTCTCGATTTTATCCTCTGCTAAAGTTTTGGAGCTTTTGAGTATCAAAAAGTGCGTGCAATTTTGATTATTTTGATTGTTACAGGTATTATTGATTTTTTCTCAGCAAAAGTTAGAGGTTGGCTAGTTTTAACCAGAATTTAGAATAAACATTTGGTGAAAATGAATGTAGAGACGTAGCAATGCTACGTCTCTATCAACAATTACCATTGTGAAAAAGGATGTTTTGCTAAATTACTGTTGAAATATCTGGAGTCGTGAGAAACTTCTTTTCCAATCCAGCTTGGTAGTTCAATTTGTTGATTTTCATCAGTGAGTTCAACTTCGGCTATAATCAGCCCTTTGTTAGCGCCCTCAAACTCATCTATTTCCCAAATCAAACTGCCAAATTCTATCTTATATCTGATTTTTTCTATAAATGGACGCTGGCACAATGTCTCAAGCATTTCTTGAGCATCTTGAATCGGAATAGGATATTCAAACTCGGATCGCGAATATTGGATAGTCGGGCCTTTAATTGTCAAATAACCTTTTTCTCCTACTATACGTACACGTACAGTCACTTTATCTGCTGTAGGAATGTATCCCTGACGATAAACGCTACCTTCAGCTAATCCCCTCCAACTATCTTCGATTACTAAATATTTACGCTCTATTTCTTTCGCCATATATCGTAATTCTCAATTGTCAGTCTCTTTTATTTCCAAACCTCAGTTAAATCCAAGATGAACTCAGAGAAAACATAAAACTGAGGTTTTTGCAGTTGCTATCTAAATCCTGTAAAGAACGAAATAGCTGGTTTTCTGGCTACTTACAGCGTAACATCCAGATACCAAACATTTTTTTGCAAAGCTAGCATCTTATTTTTATAACTTACGCACTCAGATTCCCTCCTTTTTAAGAGGGCTTTAGAAGTTCCCCCCAATTTATCGGGGGGCTATGGGGGATCTAGGTTTCAGGCTTCAGTGCGTAAGCTCTAATTTTGTCAAGATATTAAAAAAATACTCAAACAAGTTAGAATATACAAGCTTCTAAGTTTGTTTTGGAAGAGGCGAAATGATTACAGGAATTAATCATATTACCTTGTCCGTTTCTGATTTGGAAAGGTCTTTTGATTTTTATACTGAAATTCTTGGTTGTAAAGCGATCGCCAAATGGAAAAAAGGCGCTTATTTACTAGCAGGTGATTTATGGTTGTGCTTATCTTTAGATGAAAATACACGTAAAAGTGCTGCGGTTGAGTATACGCATATTGCTTTTAGCGTTACTCGACAAGAGTTTCAAAAATATAGCGATCGCTTGCTATCTCTGGGTATGAAAAAGTGGAAGGAAAATATTAGTGACGGAGAGTCGTTATATATTTTAAACCCAGATTATCATAAGTTGGAATTGCATGTGGGGGATTTGTTTCCTCGAAGCGATGCAACTATTTACAAGCAATCTAGCGAAAGCTATTCACCTATTTAGCGATCGCGGTAGTCTGGAAGTGAGTAAACGAGCTGATTTGATTGCCGTTCATAATCATGGTGTAGTTCCTCGACTGACTGCAACTATCTGCCAAGGCCATAGAATTAGTTAATTCTCCAATGCTTGAAGTCGAGGATTGGAATATTTCACAAATTTTGAAGAGAAAACAGGGAACGCAAAACACAGAACTCTTAACAGAAAACAAGATACTTAGCAAAGTAAGTAACTTTTGTATACCTTAAACAGGAGTTTAATATTAGTTATAAGTTATCAGTAAATGCTCCCAGAGAATAACTTATAGCTAATTGAACGTTTATAAATATTCGCTCATTCAAAAACTCACTAAATTTTCGGACTCTACTTGTTCTTTCGCTAAAGCCAATGCTTGATAAGCAGTTTTAATCCTTGTCTCATCCGTAAATTTATTGCCAAAACGCTTTAAATAAGCTTCCAGATACCTAATGCGTAAGTGTAGGTCAGGCGGACTTTGAATAAAGGGTAGGTCTGCTTCAACCATATATCGGATAGCTAACAATGGGATAGGACTACGGAGTGGACGGAAGTTAGGGTTGTGTAACCCAGAACTTTCATTACGTTTATGAAATTCTCCAATCATCAATCCTGATTCTACAAACAAAGGTTTAAGTTTTTGTTGGACGCTATCTATCAGTTTAGGAGCTTCGTCTATATGGATATCGGGAAAGATTAGTAGAAAAGCTTTACTGATGGTTAATTCCTGGCCTTGAACTTTCGTATCCAAGAAGATATCTCGATACCGTCTGACAATATTTTCTACTTGTTCTGGATATAAGTCTTTTGTACGAATCACTGCTAGATGAATACTGTTTGATTTGAGAGAGTGAGGTACAAAAGGGCACACTGGGCCTGGTCTTCCTAAATGAGGATGAGGTCTTCCTAAAAAATTTTTTACCCACTCCAAAATTTCTTTGAAGTAAGGAAGGTCTTGGCTTTCCTGAAGTTGTTCAATTTCAACAGGTGTATAGAGTTGCATGATTTTTCAGTTGGGTAAACTAATTTTTGAATTAACCATTTAAAATTATTTGGACGATATTATCTGATGCCTGAAATTAGTTTGTATCTGAAAAATCAGCCTTGTGGATATTGCATTTGTGGCTGATTTATAGTTACTTATAGATATTTTTCTCATCTTTTGTGCAACTCTATTAGTTGAGAGTAACCGACATAACACAAAATAGGTTTTAGGCTTAATACATTTGTTCTTTTTGAGCAATTTTTCTAATTTTCCGTTAAAACATATACATTTTTGACACTATTACTCTGCTTTACTAGACTTCAGAAGTTAATAATATTTTTAGCAAAAAGAGTATAAAGCTAATATCTTTAATGTTTAGTAATATTGTAAAAATATTGTATAGTTTTTTAAACACTGTCAGTATCTGATAAAAAGTATCAGTATTGTTCGTTGTTTTAATTAAAGTTTTAAAAAAGTAATTTGAAGATTATAAAAAGTGCATTTAATATCAGGTTTAAAAGCTTCTTATTAGGACTAATACTAGAACGCACAAACAGATAGAGTTTTTAATAATACGCGATCGCCTGAAAGTTCGCACAAAATGTAAATAAGGATATTTTTATAAAAAAGCTAAAAAAATAACTAAGTATAAGATGTTAATAGCCTGCTTGTTTGTTGTTCGCTCATCCCACAGCAATTTCGTTATTTTTGTCGCCGTGGGATTTCCAGTCATTAGCCATTAGTAATAACAACTAATGACTAATGACAAATTAGCTATTTACTTCTCAACAAATTCATTGACTAATGCCATAGCATTAGGAGGAATCTCGGTAATTAAGCGAAATGGAAAAGCCGCAGTTGAAGTAGAGTTGACATAATCTGGTGTCAGAAACATTGAGTAGTTTTTCGCTTCTTTTGTCAGTTGTGCAGCAAACGCCAAAGTTAATGCTTTAACTAACTTACGAACATCAGCTGCTTGTTCGCCAACAACTTCACCGCCGCTAAAAGGTGTATTGGGTCTTCCAACTTGATCCATAGTAGTACTGGGGTCTTTCACACTCAGATGAGTTGCGCCAACTACACCAACAAGCCATTTTGGGGATGGAATTTTCTCAAATCCTATAACTTGTTCGGTTAAAGCTGGGGTGGTTTTATCTGCCGAACTTGTTAAAACTAAGGTAGGAACTTGGATTTTGGTTAATCCAGTTTCACCAAATATTAGAGAAGTTGTAGGATTGAGAGCGATCGCTGCTTTAATTCTAGGATCTCGTAATTGATAAGTATTTTCCGGCAGTTCTTGAGCAATACACTGCATTGCTTCTCCCAAACTTAAGATAGTCAAGTTCTTTTTGCAGCGCTGCTTGAGATTTTCTAGTTGTAACTCGGCACCAGCAATTGCTAAAGCTGTACCGCCACCATAAGAATAGCCCACAATCATTGCGTTCTGGGTTGCGAGTTTCCCAGCAAGCGGGTGATTTGGTGTTTGGTTGAGCTTTTCTAATTCATCGAGAACAAAACTAATATCTTGAGGACGACGCAAAAACTCTTCAGGCTTAACAACTCTGTTTTTCCCTTGTAAAGCTGAATCAACATTCATGGCATTACTACCAGGATGTTCTAAAGCAGCTACCACATAACCGTGGGATGCTAAATGTTCTGCTAGATAACGTAAGTCTGTGCGAATTGACCCAAACCCATGAGAAAAGACAATTATAGGTTTGTCAGCAGTTGCAGCAGTTGACCAGTAAACATCAACTGGAATCTTACGGTTGTACTTTTGCTCGTTCAGGTCTAACTTAAGTATTTCTACTTTAGCAGTTCCTGTTTGAGACGGGTCAGAAGGAAAAGCAATTTGGGGTGGCTTTGGTTGTGGATTTAGCAAGTCAAGTTGAGGTGCAATTGCCAGCATAAACTGCTGCGTGCGCCAAAAAGCCGTATTCAAAGTTCCTGCAACCTTAAAAGCCTGCGGTACATTAATTTCTAAGCGTTTACTCGGATAAGCAGCAATAAAACTGAGTATAGAAAGACCTTCCGGCGCAGTAGAACCCAATACTAATCCTGCTCGGAGTGCTTGTACTCCAGCTTTATCTTCTCGGGCTAAAGCCGTAGCAAAGTCATTGAGAATAGTTGTGCCAATCTGAGTATTAATTAAGCCATTAACAGTAACAACATTTAGAGGTAGATTCATATTCAACGCCCCCAAAAAGAACTGACGTTCTTCTTGGGATAATCCCTTAGCGTAAGGCTGCAAACTTGTAGGTAATTTTCCAGTTTTTGCAGCATTTTGTAACTCAGCAAGGGTTACAGATTCTGTAAGCAGGCCATAACGGAAAACAACTGTGTCAGCTGCTTTTGCATAAGTATTTGTACTGAACTGTGTCAGCGCAATGGCGCACAAGAAACCGCCAAGTTTTTTGAGAATTTTCCAACTTCTTGCCATAAAATTGTTCACCAATTCATACTTACGGGAATATAGCTAATATTTGTGTATTTGACTACCCTATCAACTGCCTAGTGGTTATTAGTACCCATGACCAATAATTCATAACTAATGACTAAATCGGCGCGCAGCTATCCTTACCAAGCCTTAAAGGAATGAGACTTGCGCCGATTTTTGTGGAACTTTTAACTAGTAAATGAATTTGTAAGTGCGATCGCAACTCATGAAAAACGTCACAATTACAACGAATTGTACAATCAATTACAGCTATAAATTGAATTAAAAATCGGTGTTAACAGCCACAAAAAATTCCTTGTTTCTCAACTAAGTTGAATACTGTAATAGATATTGGATTAGTCATTATTTATTAGTCATTAGTACTTTTGCTGATAACTAATACCTAATACCCACTGATTAACCTATTTTCAGTAAATAGTCTTAGGGACTTCCAGAAAATAAATTATTCAATGGGTGAGAGTAAATATCATCTGAAATTCTTCCTCCCCTGCTCCCTCTGCTACGCCTGGCGATTGTATATTTTTTAGCTGGAAGTCCCTTATTGCTGGTGCTGCACTACCATTTTTCCTCAAATTGCACCAATCGTACTCAGAATTTTTCCATATTTTATGCCTTACCGATTTATTCTTATTTTTCTTTTTTCCCTGAGTATTATTACACTATGGTGGCCTGTTAATGATTCTGTTTGCAATTTTGAAGATTTTTTAGCATCAAATACTACAAAATTTGAAGTAAAAGCTAGTAAAGTCGTGGTTCAGCCGTGGCTTGGCAAACATAAATCATACGGAATATTTATGATTCCTGAAGAATACAAAAAAGCACCATTTTTTGTGTTAACAGTCAAAGGTGCTGGCAGTTACTGTTCAAAACAATATGGTTATAAGAAAAACTTCGATGGTATTTTTGCTCAACCAGGAACGTATTTAGTGAGAAAGTTTATTAGAACTCGAACAGCTGTGCGGCTGATTCTCCAAGGTTTGTACTTTCAGATTAACGATAAAAATAATTGGACATTAACTTTTCCTCAGCCAACAGCTGATTCTTAGAGGTTGTTTGAAAAGTCTTTTGCTGTGATTTTATGCACGTTTAGATCCCCCCTAACCCCCCTTAAAAAGGGGGGAACTAGAATCAAAGTCCCCCTTTTTAAGGGAGATTTAGGGGGATCTAGAACTTTTCGATACCGACAAGAGGACTTTTCAAACATCCTCTTAGGAAGAATGTTCGCTACAAAATCTAATGAGTTTGCAAATATATAGGCGGACTATTCAAGGGGCGACAAGCGAGCTAAAGTGCTTGCTGTATAAGCTTCATGGCTCTTAAACCTCGCTGATAATATGCCTG
>JAVRCJ020000082.1:0-9934 GCA_034530875.2 Nostoc sp. DedSLP01 | reverse complement strand
CTGCCTTAGAACAAAGCTTAATTGAAATTATTCATCGCCATGAAGCATTACGTACAAACTTCATTACAGTTGATGGAAAACCAATACAAGTCATTCACACCCAAACGAATTGGACAGTCTCAGTTCTGGAGTGGCAACATCTAGCACCAAGCGAACAAGAAATTGCTACACAGCAATTAGCCGAACAACAAGCTATCCAACCTTTTGACCTGGCAAAGGAAGCATTAATCAGGGCGACATTAGTAGTGCTCAACCAGACAGAACATATATTGTTAGTGTGTATGCACCATGTTGTCTCTGATGGTTGGTCAATGGGTGTGTTTATCCGAGAACTAGCAGCGCTGTACAATGCTTATTCTCAAGGTCAGCCGTCACCTTTAGCACCACTACCGATTCAATATGCAGATTTTGCTATCTGGCAAAGAGAATGGTTACAAGGGGATGTACTGCAAACTCAACTGATGTACTGGCAACAACAACTAAAAGATGCACCAGCGTTGTTGTCGTTACCGACAGACCGACCAAGACCTGCTGTCCAGACATTCGCTGGCGCAAATCAAGAGTTTGCACTTTCAGTTGACCTCACTCGTAAGCTGACAAAACTGAGCCAACAGCAAGGTTGTACCCTGTTTATGACACTGTTGGCAGCTTACAATACTCTACTTTACCGCTACACAGGACAAACAGATATTTTGGTAGGGTCTCCCATTGCCAACCGCGAACATAGCGAAATTGAAGGGTTAATTGGCTTTTTTGTCAATACCTTAGTCATGCGTACAGACTTGTTAGGGAATCCTAGCTTTACCGAGTTACTGGGTCGTGTTCGCGAAATGGCGATGGATGCCTATGCTCATCAGGAGTTGCCTTTTGAGATGCTAGTTGAGGCATTGCAGCCAGAACGCAATCTTAGTCATCCACCACTGTTCCAAGTGATGTTTGTCCTCCAGAATGCACCCACTTCTGGAGTAGAAATTGCTGACTTAACTATCAATTCTTTGCCAACACAAAACAAAACTGCTAAGTTTGACCTTACCTTATTAATGTACAATTCTCCTGCTGGGCTAGCAGGTGTATGGGAATATAACACTGATTTATTTGATGCCAGCACGATTGAGCGGATGGCTGTACATTTTCAGACGTTGCTGGAAGGAATTGTTGCTAACCCAGAGGAGAGGATTTCACAGTTACCTCTGTTAACACAAGTTGAGCAACAGCAGTTATTGGTTGAGTGGAACGATACTCAGGTAGATTATCCCTTTGATAAATGTATTCACCAATTGTTTGAGCAACAGGTGGAAAAAACACCCCAATCAGTGGCAGTCGTATTTAAAGACCAAAGCCTAAGCTACCGTGAGTTGAACGAACGCGCCAATCAACTGGCGCATCACCTACAGAGGTTGGGAGTGGGACCAGAAGTATTGGTAGGGGTGTGTGTGGAGCGTTGTGTAGAGATGGTAGTGGGGCTGCTGGGTATCCTCAAAGCGGGTGGGGCTTACGTACCACTCGACCCAGAGTATCCGCCGGAACGCTTGGCGTATATGTTAGAAGACAGCCAAGTTAAAGTGCTGTTGACTCAGGAAAAATTAGTCACCTTGCTAGCACAGTCCCAGGCACAACAGGTGTGTTTAGATACAAACTGGTCGGATATTAGTCAAGCCAGCACAGAAAATCCAGACTCAAAAGTGCTACCTCAGCACCTAGCCTATGTGATTTACACATCCGGGTCTACAGGCAAACCCAAAGGAGCAATGAACACCCATCAGGGGGTTTGCAATCGTTTGTTGTGGATGCAGCAAGCATACCAAATTACACCGGACGATAGTATTTTACAGAAAACCCCGTTTAGCTTTGATGTGTCAGTGTGGGAATTTTTCTTGCCATTAATCACTGGGGCGCGTCTAGTCGTAGCACAACCAGGGGAACATCGAGATAGTGCAAATCTTGTGAAGTTGATTGCTCAACAGCAGATTACCACACTACATTTCGTGCCATCAATGCTACAAGTGTTCTTAGAAGAACAAACCCTGGAAAGTTGCACTAGCTTGCGGCAAGTGTTCTGTAGTGGCGAAGCACTACCAAAAGAACTAGTGGAACGGTTTTTTGCGCGCATAGGGTGTAGTTTGCACAATCTCTATGGACCAACAGAAGCAGCAATTGATGTCACCTATTGGCAATGCCAACCAAACAGTGAACTGTTGACGGTGCCGATTGGTCGCCCGATTGCCAATACACAAATTTATATCCTCGACGAAAACTTACAGCCAGTACCATTAGGTGTGACGGGTGAATTGTACATTGGTGGTGTGGGTGTAGCGCGTGGCTACTTCAACCGTCCGGAGTTAACACAAGAAAAATTTATTCCCAACCCGTTTGCAGGCAAAGGCAGCGAACGCTTGTACAAAACTGGTGACTTAGCTCGCTACTTAACGGATGGCAATATCGAATACCTGGGAAGAACTGACAATCAAGTAAAAATCCGTGGCTTCCGTATTGAGTTGGGAGAAATCGAAGCAGTATTAAGCCAATATTCCTATATACAAGCATCGTGCGTCATTGCTCGTGAAGACATTCCAGGAAACAAAAGCCTTGTTGCCTACATTGTGTCTCAAAAAGAGAGAACACCATCTGTTGCTGAACTGCGCAGCTTCCTCAAACAAAAGTTACCAGAGTACATGGTGCCAAACACCTTCGTACTGCTGGAATCCTTGCCCCTCACCTCTAACGGTAAAGTAGATCGTCGCGCCCTGCCAAAACCAGAGTTAGACAGCACATTGCTAGAAAAATTTGTTGCTCCACGCACTCCAGTGGAGGAAATGCTAGCCCAGATTTGGGCAGAAGTTCTGAAATTAAACCAAGTAGGCATACATGATAACTTCTTTGAACTTGGTGGAGATTCTATTCTCAGTATTCAAATTATTAGCAGGGCAAAGCAAAAAGGATTGCAACTGACTCTCAAGCAATTGTTTGGATATCAAACAATTGCAGAATTAGCCACAGTAGCAGACACAATTAAGACTATAGAGGTAGAACAAGGATTAGTCACGGGGACATTACCCCTAACACCAATTCAACACTGGTTCTTTGAGCAAAATTTACAACAACCGCATCACTATAATCAATCATTTCTGCTCTCAGTACCATCTGACCTTAAGCCAGAGCTATTAAAGCAAGCATTGCAACAATTGCTAGTACATCATGATGCTTTGCGCCTACGTTTTACACAGTCTGACTTTATTTGGGAGCAAATTCACTCTGCTGTGACTGATACTGTTGCTTTCTCTAACATAGACTTATCGCCACTCGTAGAAATTGAGCAACAAGCAGCCATTGAAGCTAAAGCAAATTCCTTGCAGGCGAGTTTAAATCTTTGCGAGAATTTAGTGCAAATTGCCTTTTTCTATCTGGGTATTGACAAAAGGGCTAGATTACTTATCGTTATCCACCACTTGGTAGTTGATGGTGTTTCTTGGCGGATTTTGTTAGAGGATTTGCAAACTGCTTACCAGCAACTTGCTCAAGGTCAAGCAATCACTTTGCCTGCTAAAACAACTTCTTTTAAAGATTGGTCGAACAAAATAACCGTATATTCACAGTCAGAAACGCTCAAAGAAGAAGTGGCTTATTGGCTGAACGAATCTCGCTTTGCTGTTCCTCCCATACCAGTCGATCGTACACAAGGGGCAAACACTGTTGCATCTGTTAATACAATATCAGTGTCGTTAAATGAGGTTGAAACTCGTGCTTTACTGCAAGATGTACCAAAGGCTTACAATACTCAGATTAACGATGTACTACTGACTGCCTTAGTACTGGTTTTGGCAAAATGGACTAACTCTAAGAGTGTGCTGTTCAACTTAGAAGGACATGGGCGAGAAGATATTGTTGATGGTGTAGATTTGTCTCGTACTATCGGTTGGTTTACAACCATTTTTCCTGTACTTGTGGAACTCCAACCCACAGAAAATTTAGCGGATGCTTTAAAATCCGTCAAAGAACAACTGCGAGCTATCCCTAATAAAGGAATTGGTTATGGCTTATTGCGCTATCTGAGCCAAGATGCAGAAATTGCTATCCAATTAAAGGCATTACCACCAGCAGAAATCAGCTTCAATTATTTGGGTCAATTCGATCAACTTCTCAATACATCTTCTTGGATGCAGCCAGCTAGTGAATCAGCAGGAAATAGCCACGGTTTGCAGAACAACCGCGCTCATCTGCTAGATATTAACAGCATTGTTTCTGGAGAACGGTTGCAAATTAGTTGGACTTACAGCACAAATATTCACGACCACGCCACAATAGAGAACCTGGCACAAGAATTTGTATTGACATTGCAAAGGTTGATTGCTCATTGTTCATTGCCTGAGAGTGAAGGTTATACGCCTTCGGATTTCCCCTTAGCGAAGCTCAATCAGCTAGAGCTAGACCAACTTTTGGCTTCTTTAGTCCTCAAAAATCAATCGGGCAAAACTAAGTCCAGAAATATTGAAGATATATATCCTCTCTCTGGTATGCAAGAGGGTATACTTTTTGAAAGTTTATATGCTCCAGACTCTGGAGTATATTTTGAGCAGTTCAGTTACACTTTGAGTGGTCAGTTGAATGTGGCAGCTTTTGAGCAAGCATGGCAGCAAGTGGTAGCAAAACATTCCATCTTGCGAACTGCGTTTGTGTGGGAGGATTTAGCACAACCCGTTCAAGTTGTGTATCGCTGTGTAGATATTGAGCTACAACGCTATGATTGGCAACACCTATCTCCACAACAGCAGCAACAGCAATTAGAGCAGTTGTTGCACTCACAGCAACAGCAAGGTTTTCAACTGTCTATTCCACCACTGATGCAGTTAGTGTTGATTCAATTGGGTGTAGACAATTACCAATTTATCTGGAATCATCATCACTTATTGCTCGATGGCTGGTCAATGCCTTTGGTATTTAAAGATCTGTTGCAGTTTTATCAAGCAATTGTGGCGGGTGAAAGTTTCACTGTTCAACCAACCCAAAGCTATCATAACTATATTGCTTGGCTACAGCGACAAGATTTAACTCAAGCCCAAGAGTTTTGGCGGCACAAACTACAAGGTTTTATCGCACCCACACCTTTAGTCGTCGATAAACCATCGTCAAAGGGCAAACAATTAAGTTCTAGCTATACTTCTCAACAAATAGACCTGACAGCACAAGCGACAGCAGCACTACAAAGTTTTGCACGGGCGCAGCAACTGACGATGAATAATCTGGTGCAGGCGAGTTGGGCATTACTGTTATGTCGTTACAACCAACAAGATGATGTGGTGTTCGGTGCGACTGTCTCTGGTCGTCCCCCGGAACTTACTGATATTGAGTCGATGGTAGGAGTATTTATCAACACTTTGCCAGTGCGAGTTCAAGTGGGGGCGCATACCGAAGTCTTGGATTTGTTAAAGGATTTACAAGCACAGCAACTTGAATGCGATCGATATTCCTATAGCTCGTTGGTAGATATTCAAGCTCACAGTGATGTTAACCCAGGACAGCCTTTGTTTGAGAGCATTATTGTGTTTGAGAATTATCCTGTTGATGAGGCGCTGCGAGATGGCAATTACAGTTTCTCGCTAGAGAATTTTCAGACCTTTGAGCAAACCAATTATCCGCTAACGGTAATTGCTGCTGCTGGGGAGCAATTGTTTGTGAAGATGATCTACGACACGAGTCGATTTGATCGTGCTGCAATTACTCGGATGTTGGGACATTTCCAAACTTTACTTGAGGGTATTATTGCTGACCCACAACAGAAAATTTGGCAAGTGCCACTGCTCAGAGCACAAGAAAAACAGCAATTGTTAGTAGAGTGGAACGATACAGGAGTGGATTATCCCTTTGATAAATGTATCCATTCCTTGTTCGAGCAGCAAGTTCAGCGTACCCCTGATGCAGTGGCGGTGGTGTTTGAAAATCAACAACTTACTTATGAGCAGTTGAACACGAGTGCAAACCAATTAGCACACTATCTACAATCTCTGGGTGTCAAACCAGATGTGCTAGTTGGTATTTGCGTGGAACGCTCATTAGAAATGGTGGTGGGACTGTTAGGAATTCTCAAGGCGGGTGGGGCTTATGTGCCGCTTGATCCTGAGTATCCTGCCCAACGCTTGAGTTTCATGTTAGAAGATGCTGCTGTTGGTGTGTTGCTCACTCAGCAATCACTCCTTGACAAACTACCCCCACTTCAAACAAAACTTGTCTGCTTAGATGCTGAGGCTGAACAGATTTCCCACTACAGCCAGGAGAATCTCGTCTCTAGCGTACAACCAACTAATTTAGCTTATGTCATTTACACTAGCGGTTCTACTGGTCTTCCTAAAGGTGTTGAAATTGTTCACCGTGGTGTAACTCGTCTTGTGTTTGGAGCCAATTACGTTCATCTAGATGCAACACAAACATTTCTTCAAATGGCGCCTATTTCTTTTG
Organism: Nostoc sp. DedSLP01; assembly: GCA_034530875.2. Lineage (GTDB taxonomy): Bacteria > Cyanobacteriota > Cyanobacteriia > Cyanobacteriales > Nostocaceae > Nostoc. The sequence goes on along the minus strand of JAVRCJ020000082.1, from coordinate 3,484 downwards.
ATGCTTCGACATTCGAGATTTGGGGGGCTTTGTTGCATGGTGCAAAATGCGTTGTTTTCTCAGGCAGTATTCCTACAGCTAAAAATCTGACCAATGAAATCCACAAACACGGTATTACTACTTTATGGCTAACCTCGGCTTTGTTTAACTCAATAATTGATGATGATGCACAAGCGTTATCAGGAATTAGACAGCTACTAATTGGTGGAGAAGCATTGTCGGTTACTCACGTTCGCAAAGTACTTGAACATCTGGCCGAAACCCAAATAATCAATGGATATGGGCCGACAGAAAGCACAACCTTTACTTGTTGTTACCCTATCCCTAGACAGATTGAGGCAACTATACGGTCAATTCCCGTTGGTCGTCCCATTCCTAACACACAAGTTTACATCTTAGACAGGTACTTACAGGCTGTACCAGTGGGTGTGCCAGGAGAATTGTACATTGCTGGTGTTGCTTTGGCGCGGGGCTACCTCAACCAACCTGAGTTAACGCAACAGAGATTTATTCCCAATCCGTTCAGCACTGATCCTTATTCTCGGCTTTACAAAACTGGGGATTTAGCACGCTATCTACCAGACGGCAATATTGAATACCTAGGACGAATCGATAATCAAGTAAAAATACGCGGTTTTCGCATTGAACTGGGCGAAATTGAAACAGTGCTAAGTCAGCATAAAGATGTGCAGGCATCTGTAGTCATTGTCCGTGAAGATACACCCAATGATAAGCGCTTAGTCGCCTACGCGCTAGCACAACATCAGGACTGTACACCCGCTTTAGGGGGCGAACTGCGCCAATTCCTTAAAGCCAAGCTGCCTGACTACATGATACCCAGTGCTTTTGTAATGCTGGAGTCAATGCCACTCACTCCTAATGGGAAAATAGACCGCCGCGCTTTAAAAGCACTTTCTAACATCAGTAATTTAGATACCTTTGTCCAACCCCGAAATACCTTAGAACTACAACTTACTCATATCTGGTCAAAAATTCTCAAGCTTGAGAATGTGGGGGTAAAAGATAACTTTTTTGACTTGGGTGGTCATTCCCTTTTAGTCCCTTACTTGATGGCTCAAATTCGGCAGCAGTTTGGTAAAGAGATCCCATTAGTCACGCTGTTCCACAATCCAACGATTGAAGAGTTGGCAAATGTAATGCAAAAGGATGCTGGTATTTCTAGTTGGTCTCCCCTAGTACCACTTCAGCCAAAAGGTGCAAACCCACCTTTGTTTTGTCTTTCAGGTTCTGGTGGTAATCCTTTTTACTTGTATCCCTTAGCCTGTTGTCTTGGTTCAGACCAACCGTTTTACACTTTTCAAGTAAATCATCTAGATACAGAAGTAGCACCCATAGCCCGAATTGAGGATATAGCTAGCCACTACATCCAGGCATTACAGGTTGTGCAGCCGCAAGGGCCGTATTTTTTTGCGGGACATTCTTTTGGCGGTAGAGTTGCATATGAAATGGCACAGCAATTGATACATCAGGGACAGGAGATAGCTCTAATTGTCATTATTGATACTTCTGCACCGAGTACGCAGGCACACTCGCCAGAAGAGGATGATGCTGCATGGCTGATTGCGATCGCCAAAGGCATGAAAACTTTGTATTCAAAGGACTTGGATATGGATACCGATGTATTTGCATCATTAGACCCAGACGAGCAAGTTAAATATGTCGTAAACTATTTGAAAATGCTTGACATTTTGCCTGTTGATGCTGATACCACATACTTAAAGCACTTCTTGCAAACTTTAAGATCTGATGCCAAAGCCTTGTTTGAGTATCTACCACAACAGGTTCATCCGATTCCAATTACTCTATTGCGAGCCAGCGAGTTGCAAATCAAAGAGCCTAATGCTGGAGAGGTTGTTAATCAGCCTGAGTTGTTACAGGATTCCGCTTTGGGATGGAATAAGTATTCTAGCGAACCTGTGGATGTTCAATTTGTCCCAGGCGATCATTTTACGATGATGACTCAACCTCACGTCCAGATTTTAGCCGATCGCTTGAGAGATTGCATCAAGCAGTCACAGGCGGAAACGATTTCCTAGAGAACACCATTGATGTCAAAAAGGTCATATGAGTAGAAAAATTAGTGGTGAGTAGAGTTCGTCATTTGGTAACTATTACTGTTGAAGAAGGCAGTCCCAACGAAAAAATTTTCATTGGAACTGCCCTCTGCTCTCTGCCTTTCCTTGATAAATCTACGCTAAGCTAATTCTAAAAGATTTCGTTGATTTCGTTTTATTTCCAACATATGGCAACCCAAGTTGTTCAAGTTCAACCCTCAAAAAATGCATTTTCAGATTTTACGCAGTTTTGGGAAGATGTAAAAGCGATAGCACAACCTTACTGGTATCCAACAAAGCCAGGAGAAAGAGCATTCTCAGATGTGATTCGTGCATGGGGAATGCTTATTCTGCTGATAATACTAATAATTGGGCTTGTTAGTATAAGCGCTTTTAATACTTTTATTTTTCGCTATTTAATCGATTTCATCATACAAGAAAAAGATTATTCTAAATTTATTCAAACTATATCAATTTATGCTGTTGGACTTGTTTTAATAACGTTTTTTCTAGGAGTTTCTAGATTTTTTAGAAAAAAAATTGCTCTTGATTGGTATCAATGGCTCAATAATCAGATTTTAGAAAAATATTTTAAGAATCGTGCTTATTATAAAATAAATTTCAAATCCGATATTGATAACCCAGACCAACGTTTATCTCAAGAAATTGAACCAATCACTAGTAGCGCCCTTAGCTTTTCAGCTACTTTCCTAGAAAAAGTAATAGAAATGACGACTTTTTTAATAGTTCTCTGGTTAATTTCAAAGGAGATAGCTATTGCCCTTTTTGTTTATACAATTATAGGTAACTTAATTGCTGTTTACTTAAATCAAGAATTAATTAAAATTAATCAAGAAGAAGTCGAAGCTAAAGCCGATTATAATTACGCTCTAACTCATGTTCGCAATCATGCTGAGTCGATAGCTTTTTTTAGGGGAGAAAAACAGGAACTAAATATAATTCAACGTAGATTTATTAATTTCATAAAAAATACTAAACAAAAGATTAATTGGGAGAGAACTCAGGAGATTTATAACAGAGGCTATCGGGCTGCTATCGAACTTTTCGTGCTCTTGGTACTCGCACCTTTATATATCAAGGGCGAAATTGATTTCGGACAACTTGGACAAGCTACTACAGCTAGCTATCAGTTTGCTCTTGCTCTGGAAGTATTAATCGCTGAATTTGGCACTTCTGGGCGATTTTCTAGTTACGTTAAGCGTTTAGCTGAGTTATCAGATGCGTTAGAAGCAGTGACTGAAGAATCACAGAATGTCACTACAATTAAAACAATAGAAGAAAACCATCTCGCTTTTGAGCATGTCACTTTAAAAACGCCTGACAATGAAAGCGTAATTGTTGAAGATTTATCGCTCTCCGTTCAACCAGGAGAAGGTTTATTGATTGTG
>JAVRCJ020000081.1:0-10903 GCA_034530875.2 Nostoc sp. DedSLP01 | reverse complement strand
GTTCCGTGGCGCTGCGGGCGCTACGCGCCCGCAAGCTTGAGGCGATCGCATGATTCATACTTGGATTCAGCAACGCCAAAAATTTGCTTAGACAAGTCTCGATCGCGGAGCGATCGTTGTTGGTGGGTTAAGAGTCAATACGGTTCAGATAAGCCTTTTTCTCTCCCCCTGCCTCAAGAGCTTCCCCTGCTCAAGAACAGCCTGCCTAAACAGATAAATTTCCTTAACACCAAGTGTATTGGGTTAAGAGTGGAGTGCAAGCGTTCGCGATCGTCAGCCCCAAAACCTCGGTTGAAACGCTGATTATTTCGTCAACTTACAAAAGTTTTCGATCTATTGAATTTTAAAGAATTGGCATTACTGATTGTGGAGAAACCCCCGCATCATCTCTGGTAATTCCACTGCTTCCCCTCAAGCCCGTATACACTACCCCACTAGACATGGCCAGCACGATTCTCTGCCGCCGCACCCACAAAGAACCAAGCACTAATATCTGCCGTAACGATGTTTTTGCCCTTTGTGCCAAAGAGTACAGGAATTGATAAAACTCAAAAGAATTTGTAGTAGTATTACATTTTTGATTTTGATTCCTTTTCCCCCTTTGCTAACAAGAGTTACTGATGCTAGATTTCCAATACTTGTAATACTTCGGAGTAATTTATGAATAAAGGTGAATTAGTGGATGCTGTAGCAGCAAAGACCAACATCACAAAAAAGGAAGCATTGGAGGTGATATCAGCTTTTTTAGAAGTCGTTACCGAGGCTGTAGCGAATGGGGATAAGGTAACGCTAGTTGGGTTTGGCTCATTCGAGCGGCGCGATCGCTCAGAACGTGAAGGGCGTAATCCGAAAACCAATGAGCCAATGACAATTCCGGCGACCAAAGTGCCTGCGTTTTCTGCTGGGAAACAGTTTAAAGAAAAAGTAGCGCCATAAATGCATTGGCTTTACCAATAGCAATCCAACCACTGTTCCTGCTGTAGCATTCGCTGTTCTCAAGACAGTATATGGCAACGGCAGGGGGAACGTGAGTGTTGAATTGCGGATGTTGCAGATGGCGTAGACGCGCAAGCGGCTTCTCGAGTGACATCGCTTACGATTACTGCTTAGTGCTACGATTGCTGAGTCCAAATTTACTTACATATACAAAAAAAGCTGTTTGAGCTATTAGAATTCCGAGCGTTGTACCTGCGAATGCTGCCTGAGCTTGAAAAATCGCAAGCTCATGAAGGTTTCGGGGTTCAGGCCCGAATTCTAGATGGAATTGCCATCTTGCTGCTTGTGGATTGGTAAGAAAACTCAGAAATAGACTTAGAATATAGCCAAGAACCGTAAATAATAAAGCTGTATGAATAGTCAGCTTTAAGTTTTGAAAGAGTAACGAGCGCATGGAGAAAATTGTTTAACTTTAAAGTTTTTACAACTAAGTAGGTCAACCAAAAAAAACGTAAGATAGATAGATTGCATAAATTAAGTGATAAATGATGCCTAGTGCGTTAAGAATAATACTAACTACTGAAGAAGACCTGACACTTTTTGAACTCAGTTGTGCAGATAAAGTACCACATCGAACCAAACTTAGAGCGATCGCTTTGCGCCTCAATGCCCACGGATGGAATGTACCTCAGATTCCAAAGTATTTAGGTTGGGCACAACAAACGGTCAGACAGACAATAAAACGCTGGCAATTTCAAGGGTTAGGAGGTTTGTGGGAAGCGCCAGGACGTGGAAAAAAGAGAACTTGGCATGAAGTTGATTGGCAAGTAGTAGAAGAATGCTTGGAACAAAATCGTCGTTACAGTGCTCGGCAGCTAAGTCAAAAACTATTTGAGGAACGACAAATCGAACTAGGAGCCGAACAAATCAGGCGACTACTCAAAAAAAGGGGTGGTATTGGAAACGTAGTCGCTACTGTCCGGCTTTAAATCTGAATGCAGGATATTTAAAAGCTAAACGCCAAGATTGGGAATTACTCAAGCTATGGGCAAAATTAGGATTGGTTTGTTTAAAGTACTTGGATGAATCTGGTTGTTACTGCACTAGTCCCACTGATTACACTTATGGGCGTAGGGGAGAGCAAAAACGTATTCGACAAAATAGACGACGGGGTAGGCGGATCGACATCTTCGGTATTTGGGAGCCGAAAGTTAGCTTTGATTACGCTTTGATGCTTGGAACATTGAAAGCACCAACCTATGTCCAACTCATGGAGTGTCTTGCTCAAATTGCTGCACACCACTTATTGTTAACTGGACAAATTACCGTCATCATTCACGATAATGCCTCTGTTCATAAAAGTCTTTTAGCTCGCCAGCAGCATCAACGTTGGCAACAGCAAGGGTTGTACATTTTTTTTCTACCTCCTTATAGCCCACAAATGAATCGCATTGAAGACGAATGGTTGCATCTCAAACGCGATCAGCTTGCCGGCCGAGTTTTTGAGGATGAATATGAATTAGCGATCGCTATTATTGAGAGTATAGAAAATAGAGGCGTGCAAGGTCAGTACCAAGTTGAACGTTTTATGTTTAATTAGGTTGACCTACTTATTAGAACTTACGCATTGATAAAAAAAGAGAGGTGTATATTAAGGCTGATGGGCAAAATTTAAAATGTGATGACTGCACCAACGTCCAGGGCGAACGCGAATCAGTAGGGGCAATAAAAAACTAAAATAACTAAGTAGATTTAGTACCAAACAAGTGGAAGAATCTGTTTTCTTTATAATTGTTGCTTACAAATTAATTAAACTTCATAATTTTAACTGTATTTAAACTCTTCACTACGGCTTCAAACTTAGCAGCATTCTCTTCACAACATCTTGAGGCTAATATCATTACTTTTATCATTGCAATAACAGTTTGAGTGATTGATAGTAAAGAAGTAGTTTGAAGTAGAGTTAATTAAATCAATGAATAAGAAATGGGCTATTAAACGAATAACAATAAATCTGACATCAGGCGAAGCAGAAATATTAGAAAAATACTGCTCAATGACGGGAAGACCAGCAACCGATGTGATTCGAGAGCTAATCCGTTCTTTACCAACTGGAGAAACGCCCAATACAGATTGAACTGTTTAATGAGCAGCGATCGCTTTCTTCGTTCAATTCAAATACAGGATAAAAAAGCTAAGAAATGGCTTATATAATGCTGATTGCTGCATTAATAAAAAGTTTTTTAAATCGTTAATAAAACAGCTAAACTAACTTCATAGTTTAGTTTTTCTTTTACCACATCATCAAGCTATAAATCGCTTACTATCTCTTTAAAGATTTTTTTATAAAGCTTACGAGCTATCGTGATATGGTTCTGAAGTATGGGTAAAAAGCTGGACTAAATACTAAATATTAAACATAAGCGTCTACTACAACATGGATTTCATCAATCAAGTACGAAGTTTAGCAGATACTCTTAGGGAAAATGCTCAAGAAGGGGCAAATAATACAGCAATCGGCATAGAAGAAGTAGTTGATGGAATCAAAAATACTACTCTAGAAATTGCCACCTCAAGTCTTAATGCAATTACTGATTTGCCCGCAACAGCACAGCAAGGTTTTCAAGCTGTACAAAATGTGGGGAAAGCATTAGAAGAAACTGCTATTGGGGTAACTACTTCAACTGTAGCTATAGCTGAGGCATTGCAAAACTTGCTTTCTACTGCTGCACAACTCGCTGTAGAGATGCCCAAGATTGCATTTGAGACTTCCCCCTTACATTGCTTTCCTTCGGAACGCTCCGCGAACGCAATGTAGCGGAGATTCTTGTTTCTGTTGAAACACGCACGGCAGTTGCTCTACTTGGGGAGACTCCTGCGTACCCGTCACTGCCTCTTTTTGGCATAAGTACCAACGAGTCTTACTGCTTCTCCATAAGCTTGAATTTCTGTGTGTCCCACAGTATTTGTTGACGGTTCTACTACTTCGACAAAGCTCAATACAAGTTCGCTCATCATCAAACCTCAAGAAGCCGAATGGTTAACAGTATTCTTATCCCTTCTGACCTCAAGTTCCGTGCGCTTTTTCCTCCTCTACCACCCCTGCCTTCCACGATGCTTTCGTTGTCTTGGCAGACTACTAGGTGAGTGATACAAGAATAAACTCAATCGCTCAATAGCTTTTGGAGAAACAATTTCGAGATTTTTTGAGAAACTGCTCAACCAAATGAGCAAGCCACCCGTACCAAACTAACTTTTGAGAATTTGCTTTATGGCAAGACTTCGTATTCCATCGAATTTCATCGGTACCCTCGGTTCCGATACTCTAGTTGGGGAAGAGCTGAATGCATCTCCAGCAATTGGTATTGATATTTTAATTGGAGGTTACGTCCTTACACTTTCAGGAAAAGACACGCTCACTGGTATCAGTACTGGCAACGACGGTGGTAGTGGCACAGGCATCGCTAACAGGGGCAAACTGAATACAGGGAACGGAAGCGATGCGATCGGTGCTATTGGTGATGGCGGCAAAGGCAGCGATATCGGTAATGGTGGCAAGGGTGGCAACGGTGGTAGTGGCACAGGCATCGCTAACAGTGGCAAACTCAATACAGGGGACGGAAATGAGGCGATCGGTGCTAGTGGTGATGGCGGCAACGGCGGTGTCGGTGGCAATGGTGGCAATGGTGGTAACGGCATAGGTATCGCTAACAATGGCGAACTGAATACAGGGGACGGAAACGAGGCGATCGGTGCTAGTGGTGATGGTGGCAATGGTGGCAATGGTGGCAATGGTGGTAACGGTGGTAACGGCACAGGTATTGCTAACAATGGCGAACTGAATACAGGGGAAGGAAACGACGCGATCGCTGGTAGTGGTGATGGCGGCAACGGCGGCTATGGTGGGGACACAAACAGCGACAAATACATTCCCCTCCTTGGCAAGGGCGGCAATGGCGGTACTGGCATAGGCATCGCTAACAATGGCGAACTGGATACAGGTGGCGGAAACGACGCGATCGCTGGCACGGGTAATGGCGGCACCGCCCCCAAAGGCGGGTTCGAGGGTTACGGTGGTGCTGGGATCGGCATCCAGAACGTTAAAGGCGCCACCATCACTACATGGACGGGCAAGGACACGATTACAGGTAATGGCAACAGTTCGCGAGCCAACTCCACCACTTATGGCATCTTCAACGATGGAGTCATTGATACAGGCAAGGGTTCTGACAAGGTTATCGGACAGGCTATAGCAACTGATGCTTACAACAATGATGGTCTTGTCTACGGTATTTATGGACAAGGAATCATCAAGACTGACGATGGCAACGATCAAATTATCGCTACCGGTATCCTAGATGGAGTTCAACAACAAGTCTCTATTGGTGGCGGCATCAACATTGATTTAGGTACTGGGGATGACTACTTCAAAGGGTTTGGCGTTGCTAGTGTTGATGGCGGGTACGGTTTTGACACTCTCGACCTCACAGCTTTTAATCGCTCGCAACTGCTGGTATCTGGTGTTATTTCTGGCAATACTCTTAATTGTGCAACTTTTACTTTCAACAGCAATGGAAACCCCATTAGCTTTTCTATCACTGGCTTTGAGAAATTTATCTTTGCAGATAGCTCTTTCTCTTACAGCACTTTGGCAAACAGGGCATAGTGAAATGGTATGAACGATGTCTTATCCTAGCTTAACGACCCCAATCGACCAATGTAGGACAACCGCAAATCAATCTTGTTCAAAAGCTTTTGTGCGATCGCAACAGGTGTTAACTTCTCGGTAACGGTCACATTCAAACAAGTCTTGATGAGATAACGATTCTCCAGTGCTGCCAGCTTCAACTCCTGCATCTGCTCATCCGAAGAGCGCAGTTTCTCCCCTGGCTTTAGCAAGTCCAACAGATTAACCTTTTCCAACAACAACATACAAGACATCATCTGCCCTTTGTTAAAGTCAGGCTTCCAAATCGCATTCTCCCCAGCCTCAGCCTGTGCCTTGGCGCGTTTGGCATCACGATTGGCAAGGAACTCCCGCCCCACCGTCAGATAATAGTGCAGCCGCAATTGGGGATACCAGCCGTCATCGTCCTTTTCTACTAATTCGGGTGTCACTTCAACTTCATAACGCCGGGACAATTCAGCCTTCCCTTGCTGGTATCTTTCCTCAGGAGTCTTCACCCGCTTTTCTTGCAATTTCTTGAGTTCGGCATCAGACACATCTTCAGATTCAGAAACCCCCTGGCATTCCCCAGCATATAATTCTTTGGAAGCGGCTTTCACTTCCTTGACAATTTCCTTGGTTTGGTCGGGGTCAGAATCATCCGCATCAATAATCGTGTAGCCATCAGCTTCTAATCCCTTCAATACAAATTCTTGATAGCGGCGCATCTCGACGTTGATGACAGCCCCACGCTTACCCCAGGTTTGCAATGATTCGGGCTGGAAGTTCTGGTCAATGAACGAGTAATCATCATTATCAGCCGCAGACAACAGAGCAATATTGGCTTGTGTTGCAACATCCTGACTCCGTAACAATCCACCCATAGAAGTTGAACCATTGCCTACAGTCCCCATCCCGTACTGGCTCACCCAGATGTGACGGTCAACTGTTTGGCGTAATCGTGCCAACATCTGCCGTACAGAGTCCACAGGCTGTACTCCCTGGAATATCCCCCAAACTGCATCAAAATGACCTTTGATATCAATGGAGACACCAGTTTCAAGGCTAGGTGAGGCTATTACTAAATCATACTGCGTGAGAATTTCGTTGAGATCAGCGATACATTCAAAAGCTGGGTGTTTTGGGTCTAAAACTGAATTACTGTCAATTCTCAGAATCCGCAGGTGAGGAAATTTCTGTTTAAACCGTTGTTCAAGGGCTTGGGTTCCCCATTTGGATTTGGCTTTTTGGGCAGAACAACATAATAAATGATGTCCTCCCAATGCGATGCCTTCGGCAAGCTTCTCTACGAGACGCTCCGCGAACGCTAACACTTTATCCAACGCTGCAATCAAATTTTTGGGGTTGCTGCCAGAATAGTTGTAGCACTTGCCAGATACGGGCTGATAATTGTTGACGATGACAAAGGGATTAACCTTGTATTCTCCCGCCAGAGACAAAATGTACTTGACATCGGTATCGGATACGTCGGCAGAAGACAGGTAGATTTTACCGCGATCGCTGCCTAAAACATTCTGTACCAACTGCTTGAAATTTCTCAGTATGGACACCCGTCGCTTGGCCACATCAGTAGTAGAGTTGAGCAAATGCCAGAACACTTGGTCGCATTCGTCAATAATAACGATATCATTTGACCAGTCGTTGGGGTTGAATCGAGCTTGGCTATCTTTGTGCAAAGAATCCACGCAAACACCATACCCCAACAAACCGCCTGTGTCAGAGGTGTGAATCTCGCTGACATAATCAACGCCGAAGCGATGGCTGCGCCAACGTCAAGGACGAACGCACAGTGCCTCACCCAGTTGAATACGGTGAGTGATAATCAGTACCCTTCGCCCCTGGTCATGAGCTTTCTTCACCTCAGCAGACAACCATTCAGTCTTGCCCGTGCCTTTAGGAGCTTTGAGAACAATTAGCTTTTGACCTTCTGGTGCTATCAGCTCACCCAGGAATCTGTGGTTGAGTGCGATCGCCGGAGGATAAATCAGCAGGGTAAACAGCTTGATTTCCCACAACTCCAAAGTCTCGGCGGTGTTGTACAGAGCGTGAAATGCAGCCTGACTCTGAGCCACGACAAAATCATCAACTCCTTTTTCGGTTCCTGGTAGGTCAATCACGCGCAGCTGACAACCTTCGTTTCTCAACAGCCGCCCCATGCGGCTGATAGCAGTGCGTACTCGTTGGACGGTTTCGGGTTTGGTATCGTTATCAAAGCAAATGTTAACAAGTCTTTCTTGCGTTGCGAAATGTTTTAGATCGGGAATGAGCGAAGGTTTACCCGTGACAGTCCTGTAATCATCTTTTGGTGTGCGGTAGCCAGCGTTCACCCCAGGGATGGCGATCGCCGCATAACCAGCACTCAATAAACAAGCGGCCTTTTTAACTCCTTCGACAATCACCACTGGTACATTGTTCTTCCAGACCCAATGCCAGAACCCACCCGGATGTTGTAAATCTTCATCGGTGATAGGAATACCACAACGATTCGACACTTTCACCCAAATCTTTTTGGTGACTTGTAAAAAGAAAGCGCGTGTTTGCTCCCTGTAAGGATGTTCGTATTTGATATATTTATGGATTTTCTGCGGATCTCGTCGGGGTTTGTCACAACGTTCTCGTGCAAATCAAAAGGCGATCGCCCTGTCTGGCAAACTCAGCGATCGCCCTTTTATCCAATTCATGGAGATTACTATCATGCCACAGGCAACAACAACAGGGCAAGTAACATCAGTAGAAATCGACTTCTACGAGCATGAACTCTACGCCGGACAAAAGCTAATCGCCCGAATCACTTATGACCGTGCAGATTTCGTAACTCAACGGTGGGTAGTGATGGTGAACGGTGAAGAAGTGTTTCGCGGTATTGCACAAATGAAGTGCCACAACTACGTGACATGGCACTACAAACAAGGAACGTTGCCAGTACAACAAGAAGAAACCCCAGCCGCTACAACAGGGAATGAAATGATGTGTCAGATAGCTCTAGGCTGCGAGAGCTTGGGATACGAACTCCTAGACGATGGCATTTACTTTAACAACATTAGGCTAGTGGAAATCGTTTACAAAGACGGCACACCCTGCTTTGTGCAAACTCTAGTTCATCAACCACAAATCCCAAGCAGTTCTATCGATTTGTTGGATAAACCTTTTGGAGAATTAACCCCAGAGGAATGGCAAATGCTCTTAGAGTACGAGTCAGGGCAGGAGCCAATAGCTGCGTAGTTTAAGGGAAAAGGCGATCGCTTATCTACTGCGATCGCTACTAATGCTCAATGGCTAGAACTGTCCAATCGCAATGATTTGCTCCTGAGATGAAAACGCATTTGGGCGATGGACTGTATCGAGCGGTTTATAGAAACTACTACCGATCAGAGGGTGTAAATGTGAAACTTTACCTGACGAGTGTTACTTCCAATCTTCCCCATTGGGCAACAATCACATCAAAAACCCCAGATTTGATAGAGCTAGAAATTAACGAAAATCACCCCGATTATCAATCGCTCGTCAATGGATTGACTAGTGAGATTCAGCTGGGGGTTTTTGGAGTGAAGTCGGCTGATTTGTGTGAGGCTTTAGTCGATAGATGTGAGGCTACTAATTTTTATGTGAAAAAGGCAAGCATTAAAAGAACAAACACTTGCCTAAAACACGAAACTACCGATTAGTTGATAATGCCATATTTTGTGATGCCTGCTTTTTCTCTTGAGGGAACTGGTCGGGATTTTAACCTAACTATAGGTTTTGGCTTATGTTCAGCAGCAGTCGTCTGTTGTGCCAAATATTCAATAAGTTCATCCCCACTTAGCTTTTTGACTCTTGTGTGGGGTCGAATCGGCTGCAAAGTATTGTTCAACGTGCAATAGTCATCGCTGGTTTTTCTGTAGACGTAACCAATAGTCATGCCCAGAATACGGAAGTAGTCGCCTGTTTGAAGCTCTTGAAATGTCATAAACACAACTTCAACTACTGAATTAGTACACATTACCTTACGCTGGGATTTCCAGCAATCAGCATGGGTTACTAAATTAGGATAAAAGATGCTGGAGGCTGCTGTCTTAGATTGATAAGAGCGATTGTGCGCGTATAAACGACAGGACTTTTACGCCAGATAACAAATACATTTACCACACACTTAAAGCATGACCACTAAACCTCACGACCAGTTTGCCAAGCAGTTTTTAAAAGAATTACTGTCCCCTTTGGGGGAAATAAGAACAAATCAAGAAGTTACTGATGAAACAAGGTTTGTTGATGTTCTATTTTCTGCAACACCAAACTCTACTGCTGAGGCAAAAACTTTAGGGTTATTAGGCAGAATTGCTCTGTTAAATACGACACTGCTAGAACCATTTCGCAATCAGCCTAGTTTTTCTGAGGTACGTAATTGTCTTCAAAAATTGTTCACAGTAATTGCTGATTCCCAACGTCAGGCTAATCGAGAGGACACAACAATAGCAGAGAATGACTTAGCAAGACTGTGGATTTTGTCACCAAGTGCCTCACAAACTCTGCTTAAAGCTTTTGGGGCTAAACTAGATTTAGACAATTGGCCTGATGGGGTGTATTTTCTACCTGAAGGAGAGAGAGCCGCAATAGTTGCGATTAACAAGCTACCCTCAACTCCAGACACCTTGTGGTTTCGGCTGTTGGGCAGGCGAAAGGTTCAGCAACAAGCTGTTAGTGAACTGGTGGCACTGCCAAGAGAAAACCTTGTACGTCGCAATGTACTGGAGATAATTTACAGATGGCGTATCAGTGTAATGGCACAACAAGAGTTAACCCAAGATGACGAGGAGCTAATTATGAACTTAACTCAAGCTTATGAAGAAGCCAGGGCTGCTGCTGTACAAGAGGGTGTGCAACAAGAACGCCGCCAAGTTGTAGAAAATCTGTTGCGATTTCGGTTTGGGGAAGTGGATGGTGAACTAGCAACAGTTGTTAATGGTTTACTACAGTTATCTCCAGAAGAATTTACTCCTTTGTGTCTTTCATTATCTCGTGAAGAGTTAGTGGACAGATTTACGCACTAAAAGCGATTCTAGATTCCAACACAACACACCAATTAAGAGCTGATTCGTAAAGAAAATCTCAAGAGACAGTGGATGAGTGGGAGTGGATTTTAAGCTAGATCGAGTTGCATAATTGTACTAAAAAATGACTCGCCTGCCAGAGATTGCCACAGGGCGAACGCATCTAAATATAGTACATGCTTACTAAAAAAGTTAGCTCGCGTGTCTCAGGGAGGTTGAGCGATCGCTCATTGATGGTAGAGTCATAGTA
>JAVRCJ020000080.1:0-11034 GCA_034530875.2 Nostoc sp. DedSLP01 | reverse complement strand
GCATGAGTGTCAAGCATGGGTTGAGGAACTGGTCGGTTCCATTCGCAATAAGCAGGCATATTATCAGCGAGGTTTAATGGCTATGAAGCTTATACAGCAAGCACTTTAGGGAGCTTGTCGCCCCTTGAAGTCTTAAGCTATCTGGTAACTCGAAAACCCGCGGGTTTTAGCCGCGGGATGAGTTAAACAATCGATTTCTAACTCTTGAGGCGATCGCAACTCTCAACTCAAACAAAATTATTTCATAAAATTAGCAACCTCAAATTAGCGATGGTAGATAGCTGAGGCTGCAATTAAAAAAGGATTACTCCTCTTCACCAAAAACTTCGTCTATAAGTTCTTGCGCCCGTTCGTCTGAAATTCTTAAGGCTTCTTGAAGTTCAGAGATATAGTCTTGTTCGCTTTCGGGTACTTCTTCGTCAATCCCCACCATTAAAATAGCGGTGATATATGCAGCTTCTCGATAAGCTCTATTTGGTAAAGATTCAACTGCTTGAGCAACCAAGTCTTCTGGTTCTTCTTCTTCAATCAAGCTGACGACTTTATCAGTTAATTCTTCAAAGTCGTCATCAGAGTAATCATCAAATAAGCCAACCTGACTGAGAAATTCACTCAAAGCATATTCTTCTGTCGAAGAAATACCTTCACCATCAGCAGCCGCAGAAAAAAGTCCAATAATCGCGATCGCAACTTCTGGTTCTAAAGCAACTGAACTAGCACTACGGCCTTTGGGCAACCTGCGTTGAGGCATAATTATCCTTTAAAAGTTACGTGATATTTGAGGAAGTAATACCTGACGGTTTATACAACCTCGTGGATTTAGGATTCCCAAAAAATCGGTAAAAATACAAATCCTATAGGTTATTGATATGAATATTTGTTTCATAAAAAATACGCAGAGGATACATTCCTCTGCGTATAAAGACGGTTAAATTTTGGGAGTGGGGAGTGGAGATTAAGCGTTAGGGGGAAATCATCCCTTTGCCCTCTAATGTTTTTTCACTACTCCCTACTCCCTATTCCCTACTCCCTGCCCCTTTTACAACTTCGTCCCACACTCAGCACAGAAGTTATGCGTAGGAGCATTTTTTGCATTGCAGTTGCTACAATAAACTGGCTCTGCTGGGGCTTTTGGCTCTTGCTTGGGCAAGCCGACCATTTGAGCGTTGCTCTTGCCAGGAGCTACCATTGGGTAGCAATTTTCGTCTCTGGTAACGTGGACATTTACGATTACCGGGCCTTTGTGTGCCAGCATTTCGGCGATCCCATCTTTTAATTCACTGCGATCGCGAATTACCATGCCCTTGATGCCATAAGCTTTTGCCAATAACTCAATGTCTGGCATCCCTACTTCCATATTCGAGGATGAGTAACGTTCGCCATAGAAGGCTTGCTGCCACTGGCGTACCATCCCTTGCCAGCCGTTGTTAATAATTATAGTCTTGACATTTATGCCATATTGTGCAAGCGTCCCTAGTTCCTGTAAGCACATCTGGAAACTAGCGTCACCGCTAATACAGATGACTTCTTCATCGGGAAATGCAACTTTCGCGCCCATAGCGGCGGGTAAGCCGAAGCCCATCGTCCCTAAACCTGCGCTGGAAATCCAGCGTCTCGGGCCGTTTTTCAGGAATTGTGCTGACCACATTTGATGTTGTCCGACATCTGTGGTGTAGAAAGCGTTGGGTGCTTGGCGGCTGACTTCTACAATTGCTTCTTGGGGTGAAATGCTGTCGGGATGCTGGGGTGCTACTAGAGGATAGTCTTCCCGCCAACGGTTAACTTTAGTTAACCACTCTTGGGTTTGATTTGGCGTTGGTTTAATGCCTGTTTCTTTGCAACGACGCAACAAGTCAACTAAAACGTTTCGCACGTCGCCGACGATGGGTACTTCGGGAACGCGGTTTTTGCCGACTTCTGCGGGATCGATGTCGATGTGAATTACTTTGGCGCGGGAGGCGAATTCGTCTAATTTACCTGTAACGCGATCGTCAAATCTTGCACCGACGCAGATTAGCAAGTCGCAATCGCTAACGGCAAAGTTAGCGTAAGCAGTGCCGTGCATTCCCAACATTCCTAAAGCGAGGGGATGATGTTCGTCAAACGCACCGATCCCCATTAAGGTTGTGGTGACGGGGATATTGAATAACTCAGCTAACTGTTTGATTTCTGGATGAGCAGAAGCAGCGATCGCACCTCCACCAACATACAGCAGCGGACGGCGACTTTCAGTAATCAACTGAATTGCGGCTTGAATTTGTCGGGGATTTCCCTTTACCGTGGGGCGATAGCCGCGTAACTTAACCGAACCTGGTTTCACAGGCACATAGTCAAATTCTTCTAAAGCTACATCTTTGGGCACATCAATCAAAACCGGCCCGGGGCGTCCGGTACTTGCGATGTGAAAGGCTTCAGCGACAATTCGTGCCATATCCTTGGGATCGCGCACTACATAAGAGTGCTTGACAATTGGTAGCGTGATCCCATAAATATCAGTTTCTTGAAACGCATCTGTACCGATCGCTGGACGTGAAACCTGTCCCGTGACTATAATCATCGGGATCGAATCCATGTAAGCTGTGGCGATGCCCGTTACCAAGTTAGTTGCTCCTGGACCAGAAGTACCAAAACATACTCCTACCTTCCCCGTGGCACGTGCGTAACCGTCGGCGGCATGGGCTGCGCCTTGTTCGTGTCTCACTAGAATGTGCTTAATCGCACCAGTTGCTTCCACCTTGTACAGGTCATCGTAAATTGGCAGAATCGCTCCACCGGGATAACCAAAAATATACTCAACGCCGTGGCGATGAAGGCTGTCAAGCAGAGCAAAACCGCCAGATGCACGTTTGGGCACGACTGGCGGGTTTGAGTTACGGGACTGTTTGTGATTCTCGGTTTGTGGGATACTGATTTGAGAAGGCAATTCTCCAACGGAGACACTTTGTGAACGCACGGTCAAACCTCAGACTATAGCTAAAGTTAATGCTGACTTCTGTAGTTAAGATTTCATTTTAATAGAAAACTTAAATTAAATCCCTATTAATTTATAGATTAAAAATAAAGCCAGATTACTAGCCTACATTAGTTAAATTACGTCTTGCAAGACTTTGCGGGTATTTTGCCAAGCCCAAACACCGACAACTACCACAACAACACTCATCACCACTAGCACCGTTCTCAATCCCAAAGCATCTGTCAATGGCCCGGTAATTGCTAAGGGCGCAGATAAGGCAATATTGACGGCATGATTTTGAAAGCCAAATACCTTACCGTGCATTGTCGGCGGTGTTTGCTGTTGAATTAAAGTTTGCATAGGTACGCCAATAAAAGCAGCACCGATACCCAAAATTGCACACAGTCCCAGCGCCAGCAATAAGTTGTGCGTGAAGGTGAACACTCCTAAAACTAGAGCTATCATCAAAAATCCCAATAAAGGTAATGGCTTGTGGTGGAATTTATCGCCCCAGTGACCCAAAAGCGCCGCACCAGATACCATACCTACCCCGGCGGCCGCTAAGAAAAAGCCAAACTGTTTTTCTTTTAAACCAAATTCTTCGGCTAGTTTAATGGTCAGCACTGTTAAGGCTGCAAACACGCAATATAACGTTGTTAATTGCAGCATCGCGTTCAAGACCAAACGATTTTTCTTGAGGTAGCGGAGACTGGCGGTAAATTCAGCCCAAAGACGATTTTCTTCTTTCTGTTCCCTTGGGGGATTGTGTTCTTTAAACTTAATTGGCTGCATAATCGCAGCCGATAAAATGTACAGCCCTCCGACCACAATCTCTTGACCGTATTCTTCCCCCATCAAGCTTTTGGCAAAACTCAAAATCGGCTCTCCAATGGCAAAGCCAACAATTAAAGCTCCCATCATTGTGCTGCTAAATAATGCATTGGCTGCCAACAAATTTTCTCGCTTCACCAACAAAGGAATAGAGGCTTGCTCGGCTGGTGCAAAAAACTGTGTCACCGTAGAAATGGCAAAAGTGAGGATTAACAGAATCAAAAACTCCCTTGGTAACAAGGGGAGACACAGCGTTAAGATTCCACGCACAACATCTGAGCCGACCATAATCAGCTTTTTTGGGAAGCGGTCAACAAAAATGCCACCGGCAGAACCAAACAAAATTGCTGGTATGGTAAAAGCCAGCATTAAAGTTGAGTACATCGAGTTTTGTGCCAATCCTGGAAGCGGCGAGTAATTCTCCAAGAGAGCAATCATCAAAACGAAGAATACTTTATCTGCCAACTGGGACACTAGTTGCCCAATCCACAGAAGCATAAAACCACGATTTTTTAGCAGTGCGCTAAACCCATTATTAACAGCAGCAGGTTCTGTTGGAAACATCAGTTACTTTGGGTAGATGGGGTATGGGGCAAACAGGAAGTGTGGGAGGTGTGGGAGGTGTGGGAGGTGTGAGAGGAAGGGAAAGAGGGGGAAGCATAAATTCAATTCTATTTCTCCCCACACTTCCCACACTTCCCCATCCCCCTACACTCCCCCATCTCTTATTTCTCGCTTACTTACTCCGTTGTCCGGATTAATTTGCTTCATAGTGTTCTAACAGCATACGCAAAAATTCAGCTGCACTCAGATAGCCTTTGGAGGGAGAAATTCCGATGGATGAATCTACCCACCAACCTTGTACAGTTTCAGGCGATCGCCAAATTGACAAATGATCGACTGCTGGTTCTGCATAAAAGTTATTTTGCCCACTACCAAGCAAACTAGAACTCCAATGAGTAAAATAATCATGACTCATCCGATGAATTGGGAAATTCCCCTGTAATGGCACCCCCCATCCATCTATAGCAATAAACGCTTTCACGCGACCACCCAAGCCTTGCCACAAGTGCGCTGCCCCGATCGCTCCGACAACGCCAGCGCTAAAGCTAATAAATATCAGTGGCGATTCTAGAGAGTTGTTGAGGCGATACCTGCGGTGAGCTACGCTAACGCGCAAAAACTCCAAAATGTGCAAAGCTGATAAACTCAAAAAATCTTTCCCTGGAAAAATCAGTACCTTACTTTGATTTTCGCCAATTGAGCCACTAGAACTATCTAACCATCCCGATATAAAAGATTGCGTCAACGCTGGATCGTGAATTCCAGGGCAAATAATGATACTCATCTTTCTCTGTGCGTGGCAGCTTTCTAAATTAAGAATAACTTCAAGCTACTATACGAGTCTGATTTGATTTCTGAAAAAATTTAAGTATCTGTAGGGGATTGACACAGCTAAAATAGTGCATTAGTAGGTTGGGTTGAGCAACGCGAAACCCAATGTCTATGGGAATGTTGGGTTTCGCTGTTACTCCTTATGCAGCAAACATTTTGCTAGATACAATAAAGAGGTAGTTATGTCCAAAAATCAACGAACAGTTTTCATTATCGATGATTGTTCAGAAGATAGGGAAATTTATGAGTACTACTTACGGTGCGATAAAAATTATACTTATAATATTTTGCACGCAGGAAATGGCGAAGAAGCGCTGCGAGTTTGCGCTGAAGAATTACCCGATGTAGTTTTGCTCGATATTGTACTACAAAATGTAGATGGGCTAGAAGTTCTTAAGCAGTTACGTTCCAGTTTTAATAGGAGTTATTTACCAATTATCGTATTAGTTGGTCAAAGAGATGAAGAAGTAGCTATAGCTGCGATGAAAAGTGGTGCAGCAGAATATCTAGTTAAAAATTAAATTACCCTTGATAGTTTGCGAGTTGCTGTTAACTATATTTGTGAAAAGACTCAACTAAAAAAAGAGTTAGAAAGCAGCAAAAAAAATTTCTACAAATCAATAAATAATTTTCTAGATTGTTTTGATATCTGCAAAAATGTCCGGGATGATTCTGGGAAAATTATAGATTTTGATATTGATTCTATGAATCGGGTGGCTTGTTATCAAAAGCAACTAGAGCAACAACGCCTAGTCATGGAAATTTCCCAACACGTTCGCGAATCACTTAATTTGCCAGAAATTTTGCAAACAACAGTAGAAGAAGTGCGGCACTTATTGCAAACAGATTGAGCGATCGTTTTTCAATTCGATCGCACCTGGACTGGTACTGTAGTTGTAGAATCGGTTGGTGAAGGTTGGAAGGCAATACTATCAAGTCAAATTTACGATCCTTGCTTTGTAGAAAGCTATATTGAATCTTATAAGCAAGGTCTAGTTACAGCCAAATCAGATATTTATACTGCCCCAATTGGTACTTGTCATCTGGAATTATTAGCAAAATTTCAGGTGAGAGCAAATCTTGTTGTTCCGATTGTGCAAGGAGATAATTTATGGGGATTATTAATAGCTCATCATTGCCAAGCTCCCCGACAGTGGAAAACAATAGAAATTGATTTATTACGGCTGTTGGCAACGCAAGTAGGAATTGCAATTCAGCAATATACTCTATTCGAGCAGGTACAACAAGCCAAAGCAGATTTAGAACAACGCGTAGCAGCACGGACGGCAGAACTAGCGGCTAAAGAAAAGCTGCTGAATGACTTTTTTAATGCCGCTGCGATCGCAGGTATTGGTATGAGTATTCAAGATCGCCAGAAGCGTTTTTTAAAACTCAACCAAGGTCTAGCTGACATTAATGGATTACCTCTTGCCGACCACTTGGGTAAAACCGTAGATGATATTCTACCACCTGCGCTGGCATCAGCTATTAATACTCTTTTCGATCGCGTAATTGCTACTGGCGAACCAATTTTAAATCTAGAACTACAAGGAGAAACTACTAGGCAACCGGGCGTTCAACGACATTGGCAAATAAATTATTTTCCTACCTTTGCACGAGATGGGAGTGTGGCAGCAATTGGATCTGTTGTCTTTGAAGTTACCGAACGCAAACGTGCCGAAGCTATCTTGCGGCAAAGTGAAGAACGATTACAACTTGCCCTAGAAGCAGCAGGCGATGGGCTTTGGGACTGGAATATGACAACTGGTGAATTTTATTTTAGTCCCCGTTGGCTGAAGCCGTGACACCAGCATGGAATTTTTTACTCAACTGTGTTTACTCGGCAGAAACTTGTCCGCCCGCAACCTACCAGCAATTTCTGCAAGGGCAAATTTATACTATGTCCGATCGAGATAGTGCTGACATTGTGCCTTGTATGGTGGAGTTTTTATCACAAATCCAAGTCCAAGCCAACTTAATAGTTCCGATTATCCAGCAAGATAGCCTTTGGGGATTGCTGATTGTCCATCAGTGCAGCAATCCCAGAGAATGGCTACCTTGGGAAAGCGATTTGTTGCAACAACTAGCCAACCAAATGGCGATCACCATTGTAGATGACCAGGGACGTTATATAGATGTTAATCCCGCAGTTTGTAAGTTATTTGGCCTATCTAGGGAAGAACTTTTAGGTTCCACAATTGCCCATTTTGCAGAGCCTGGATTTGAGATTGCCCAAGTTTGGCGACAGTTTTGCGAACAAAAACAAATGTTTGGTGAGTTTCGCTTGCTTCGTCGTGATGGCACAGTTCGAGAAACTGAATTTGCAGCAGTTGCGAATTTTATACCCGACCTTCATCTCTCAATTATGCGGGATATTAGCGATCGCCAACAAGCACAGAAGAAAATCTGCGAACAAGCTGCCTTAATTGATATTGCTACTGATGCTATATTTATCCGCGATTTAGAAAACCACATCCTCTTCTGGAGTCGAGGCGCCGAAACCTTGTACGGTTGGACAGCAGAGGAAAGTTCGGGTAAAAAAACCGACGAACTATTCTACACAAAATCATTATCCCAACTCGAAGCTGCTCTCAAAGCTACTATCGAGGGAGGTTCTTGGCAAGGTGAGTTAGAGCAAACTACTAAAACTGGCAGAGAAATTATCGTTGCTAGCCGTTGGACGCTGGTACGCGATGAATCGAGAACGCCGCAATCGATTCTCATAGTTAACACCGACATTACCGAGAAAAAACAATTAGAGCAACAATTTTACCGCGCTCAACGCTTGGAGAGCATAGGAACTTTAGCCAGTGGTATTGCTCATGACCTGAACAATGTCTTTAGCACCATTATATTGATTGCCCAATTACTGTCTTCAAAATACAAAAATGCCGAACCGCAGACTCAAGAATTATTTCAAGCTCTAAATGGCAGCGCTAAACGGGGAGCGAACTTAGTTAAACAAATTCTCACCTTTGCGCGTGGTACAGAAGGTAAACACATAGTATTACAACCCGGACATTTACTCAAAGAATTAATCAAAGTCATCAAACAGACATTTCCTAAATCCATTGAAATCGTTCATAACATTCCCACAAACACACTATGGATGGTAGAAGCCGATCCCACCCAACTCGAACAGGCGATTGTCAATTTGCTAGTCAATGCCCGCGATGCTATGCCCAATGGTGGTAAGCTGGCGATCGCTGCCCAAAATTGCATAATTGACGAAACCTACTCCCGAATGCATCTTGAGGCTCGGGTAGGACGCTACATCGTTATTAGCATCTCAGATACAGGCACGGGAATTCCTCCAGAATTTTTAGAGAGGATATTCGATCCCTTTTTTACTACTAAAAAAGTCGGTCAAGGTACGGGGCTTGGGCTATCAACAGTTTTAGGGATTGTTAAGAACCACGGCGGTTTTGTAGAAGTATCAACTAAGCTCGGTAAAGGAACGCAATTTCAAGTGTTCTTGCCAATTGTAGAAAGACCATCCGCTGAATTAATAACAGAAACAGAACTGCCTCAAGGCCAAGGCGAGTTGATTTTAATCGTCGATGATGAATTAATAGTCCGAGAAACGACCAAGAAAACTTTAGAAGATGGTAATTACAAAATCCTTGTAGCTAATGATGGCATAGAGGCGATCGCTCTTTATGCCCAATATAAGGCACAAATCAAAGCTGTCTTGCTAGATATACTGATGCCGAATATGGATGGATTAACAACCATCCGCACCATACAAACCTTGAACCACAATGTGAAAATTATTGCCATGAGTGGCTTACCAGATCGTGAGGAAAAGGCGATCGCCATTGGTGCAAATAAGTTTTTATCTAAGCCTGACACAGCAAAATATTTGTTGACTAATTTATCGGAAGCGATCGTGCAAAAATTTTTTGAGTGCACATAATAAAGACATTAGCTTTCAGGTATTATTCGATCCAATTCATCTAAAAGCTTGGTAATTCGCTCTCGATTTTGATTATTAATTTAGCTGTTTGTGTACTTAATACTGAGGTTCATTAATTGCTAAAAACATTTGTCTGCTTCAGCCTTTTGTAAATGAATCTGCTTCTGTAGTTCAAAATTAGACAATAAATCTGAGGAACTTGTGAAGGTAGTAAGTAATATTGCTTAATTAACCTCTAATGAAAGCTAAAAATCCGCGCATCTTTTACCTACAACGTTTGTTGCCTGCATCCCTTTCCCCCGCCTTTCTTCCAAGTACGGAAATTGCGATCGCCTGATGAGCAAGAACCACACTTGATTTTCTATATTCTTTGTTAATTTAAAATCAGATTCTATTTGGTTGGCATTATACCTGGCAAACTAAATATCTCTTATCTTAAAAAACATAACGGGAATTTCTATAGGAGGCTGGTAGATGGCTGCAACGGACTTCAAAGACTATTACGCAATTTTGGGAGTTAGTAAAACTGCCACTCAAGAGGAAATTAAACAAGCTTTTCGCAAACTAGCCCGCAAATATCATCCTGATGTTAATCCAGGTAACAAACAGGCAGAGGCACGCTTCAAAGAAATTAACGAAGCCTATGAAGTTGTCTCAGACCCAGATAAACGCAAAAAATACGACCAATTCGGTCAATATTGGAAACAAGCCGGTCAAGGGTTCCCGTCTGGCGGTGCTGGTGTGGATATGGGCGGCTTTGACTTCAGTCAATATGGCAATTTTGATGAGTTTATTAATGAGTTACTAGGACGCTTTGGTGGCGCTACCCCTCGTGGTGGGCGACAAGCCTATTCTTACCGCACTTCGGCAGGTAGCCCGGGTGGTTTTGGTGGCGGCTTCAACGATTTTGGGTTTCAAGATCCCAGTGCTGGTACTGCCCAGGATAGCGAAGCTGGCATTACTCTGACTTTTGGCGAAGCATTTCATGGCGTGCAAAAGCGCTTCAGTTTAGGCAATGAAACAATTGATGTTCGCATCCCTGCTGGGGCTAAAACTGGTACTCGGTTGCGAGTGCGGGGCAAAGGTCAAATTAACCCCATGACTCAACAACGGGGGGATTTATACTTGAAAGTCGAACTTCAGCCGCACTCGTTCTTCCAAATTGAAGGCGATAATCTGGTTTGTGAAGTTCCAATTACCCCGGATGAAGCGACACTGGGAGCATCTATTGATGTACCGACACCCGATGGTATGGTTAATGTCAAGCTACCAGCAGGTGTACGTTCTGGTCAATCTTTGCGCTTACGTGGTAAAGGTTGGCCGATCGCCAAAGGTGGACGGGGCGATCAGTTGGTGAAGGTGGCGATCGCACCACCAAAAGACCTCAGCCAACAAGAGCGCGAATATTATGAAAAAATCCGGGCTATACGTACCTATAATCCCCGCAGCCATTTGCCCCAAGTCAAGCTGTGAGAAAAATTTTTATATAAAGTCTGCCTATAGTGCTGATGCCGTGCCTATAGGCAACGGCTTCTAATTTGGATTATGGCGTCCCATTCTGGCCTTCACAACAGACTCAAAGGCTTGAATTGCCTCTGGAGTAGCCTCAGTAGCTTGCCATGCGGGACGTACTATGAAGCGATCGCACCAAGCACTCAATTTCGGATAGTTGTTTAAGAAAATGCCTATTCTTGGTAACCAAACGCCTACGGTTCCAGCCACAACTTCAGCTAAAGTTAGGTTTGCAGTTCATCAAGGGAAAAATTCTCGTATAGTAGGCTACGGGTAGATATAAATGTAAAAAGTAATTGCAAAAGCCCCCTTTCATCAACTGAGAGGAGGCTTATTGTGTTGAAGTAATAAACCTGGCATCGAGCTATTTTAGCGTAGGGCAACCCCTAAACTATCGTTGCCGCAGCAGCGTTTCACCTCTGAGTTC
>JAVRCJ020000079.1:0-11851 GCA_034530875.2 Nostoc sp. DedSLP01 | reverse complement strand
CAACATCTTTCCTACTATTGCACAAAAACAACGAATCTATAATCCGGTGGGATTAGATATTGCTGCTGAAACACCTCAAGAAATAGCGCTCTCCATCGTGGCAGAAATCCAAGCTGTAATTGGCGAACGCAAGGGTAGCTTTTTACGCGATCGCCCAGGCTCGATTCATTCGCCTTTTAACCAACCATGCCTAACATCGGTATTATAATTTTAGCCGCAGGTGCTTCCAAGCGTCTCGGTCAGCCGAAACAGCTCCTAACTTACCAAAGTAAATCACTGATTCGACATACAGCAGAGGTGGCGATTAATTCTCAGTGTCAGCCAATTGTTGTAGTCTTAGGTGCTTACTTTGAAACTATTGAGCCTCATCTAATAGATTTAAATATCCAAATAGTTTATAACCAACAATGGTCAACCGGAATGGCCAGTTCCATTAGGAGTGGATTAAATGCTATTGAGACGAGGGCACCTGAGATTGAAGCTATCGTGCTGATGTTATGCGATCAACCCTTTGTGTCTCTCAATCTGATAAATCGATTAATTTCAAAATATCAAACCACAAACTGCAATATAGTTGCCTCAAAATATGCAGGTATCCTTGGAGTTCCAGCCCTATTCAACAAGAAGTTCTTTTCACAATTAGCTCTACTCCAAGGTGATATCGGTGCTAGAAAAATCATTCATCAGCATTATTCTAGCTGTTCAAGCATTGATTTTTTTGAGGGAGTTATTGATATAGATACCCTTGAAGATTATCAACGACTTCAAGAGCATTGAATATTTCATGGCGAATGCTGAACTTGAAGGAGTAATTCCACCTTTTATTGGTTATTTTGTTGGGTGGTGGATAGGAGAAGTAGTGGATTGTTGGCTGGCGGGAGCGTTAGCGGCATCATCGTCAAGCGGGGAAAACCGCTAGGGTATTGGTAATTGTGACTCCCTTGGGAATCATCTTTTGCACAAGCTGCCCATCATTACGCTGGAAGGTTGTGAGGCAGTTGTCAAGGGGATTTTAGAAGTTGCTTAGTTTATCACATCTATCTGTCTTGAAAGGCAGATAGATGTGAGTATGGTTTACTCATGTCGCTCTCTCTCTGTGTTAGTGTACTTTGCTATTCGCAGCTTACACTAAGAGAATTTTGACAATATGCCCGACTTTTCAAACACCCTATTATAGACGAGTAAACGTCACAGTATCGATTCCAGAGACAGTGCGAACACCTGTTGTATAGCATTGCGTAGGATCGGGTGGAACTAGAGTGAGCTGTCTTGTTGCCATGTCGCCTTTAAACTCTCCGTCTGTAACCACACCTATGCTCACAAAAACACTACCACCAGCAATGACATAGCACTCGTTACTCCTACATTGGAAACCGTTGCATCATTTTCTGCACGTTCACTGCTTCCCCCGAAGGCGTATAAACCACACCCCCAACCGAACAATTCGTACTGCCGAGAATCTTTCAATATCTAGCAGGCTAGTAATCAAGCGATATGTGAGTTGTTCAGTGGGGTTTTGAGAATAGCCAATTGTGTATTCAATTACTCGTAACAGTATTGGTTGACAACCTTTTTTTTGTAGCTTTCCTGATGGATAAATCCATGATAGATAGGAAGAATTTTCATCAAAAACTTTAACCGAACCGTATTGACTCTAACATGGGTAGTTCCAGATATTCATCACGCCATGCTTTTGGTTTCCATTGCTCTGACAAAGCACTAACCAAAATCGCGTTTGGAAAAAATTGCTTTTCATGCTTTTGTAGCCACAGCACGTAATCAATCGTGCAACCGATCGCATCCTCGAACCGATAAGTGCAGCCATAAGAAAGCGTTTTGAACTTCTTAAGTGTGAAAAGTTAACGCCGAGGCTGACTACAACAATTCAAAATGCAAAATTACTTTCTTCTTCAATGCGTGAATTTTGAATTGGGAGCGAAGCGGCTAAGGCTCGTTCGTATTTTTTGAATATCTCGTATTTATTTGAATATCTCGTATTCAACGGAGTCTTTTTCCCAGAACCACACAGTTAACACTTCTCCCATGCAGTTATTTTCATTTTCTTATAGTTTAATTGTTGATGGAAATACTCTGCTTGTACCTTCATTGTGCATAATTTCCAGATTTTATAAAGATATTCTTTAGATTTGAACATCTAAGCAAATATTCTGTATAGTGCTTACTAGCAGGTTATTGAAATGTTCCTGAAAATTTGTTTCTTTATGCCCTATAACCTGTTTTTATTTTTCAGTAGATATCCGCGGATATTAGTCTACGATCGGGGCATAAATATCTATTGTCTGATTCTTACAGCTAGCAAAACTTACACATTGGGAAAACATTAAATGTGAAGTGTAAGTGTTAGACGTTCAAGCTTTTATGTTCGATGTTTTTGGATAAGCGCTCTTTTAGCGCAAGCCAAAAACTGAATCTTCGCAGAACAAATTTTAGCCTTCAAAGGTGAAATTCAAGTATGCCTCAAACCTCGACTATTGAAAAATTTTTGTGGAATCAAACAGCACTAACAACGACGGGTGAACTTGATTTACTCCAAAAATCGATTCAGGAAGGAAAAAGTAATGGCAAATATCATTGGAAGCAACGATCGCGATACCCTACTGGGCACTAACAGCAGCGATACAATTAACGGTAAACTCGGCAACGATACGCTAACTGGTAGCGGCGGCAGGGATATATTTGTTTATAATTTGGGTGATGGCAGTGATACGATCGCAGATTTTGGTGGCGTGGGTAAAGGAACAAACCCAACAGCAGCAGTCATCGCCGAAGTTGATACTATTAGATTCATTGGTTATGGGTTGACTGCGCGAAATTTGTTGCTCGCTCAGAATGGTACAAACTTGGAAATCACCTTTGAAGAGGTGTTTTATACAAAAGTTATCTTGCAAAACTTCAAACTAGAAGCCTTGGAGAACTTGAAAGCGAATGGTACTAAACCAGCCATAGGCAATATTATCTTTAATGGACAAACTAGCATTATTGATAGTTTTGATGTTCTGGATGCCAACTCTACACAAACGAGCATCGCCACTAAGAACACGGTGACTTTCCTCAATGACCTTGCCAACAACATTACAGGTTTAGATAACTCAAATGATGTAATTAATGGTCAAGGGGGTAATGACAAAATAGACGGCAAAAGTGGTGACGATCTTTTGAGGGGTGGTACGGGTAACAATCTTCTCATTGGTGGTGCGGGGAATGATACTCTTTTCGTTGCAGGCGGCTACAAAGCTCTGGTGTCTGGTAATAACACCCTCATTGGCGGTACTGGTAACGATTCCTTGAATGCGGACTATTCAACAGGTGATAAGCTGCTCTCTGGTGGCGATGGGAATGATTTTCTCTCTGTTTCTGGCAATTTCAACAGTGAGGTGACTGGTGATAACACCCTCAACAGTGGTGCTGGTGACGATAGCTTGATTGCTAGGTATTCAACAGGTGATAACCTTCTCGATGGAGGCAGTGGCAAAGATTATCTCTCCACCGTTGGCAGTGGGGGTAATAATACCCTCATCGGTGGGGATGGTGATGATTACTTGGATGCTGAGTCTTCAAGAGGTGTTCATCTGCTCTTTGGGGGTGATGGGAATGATACACTTCAAGCCATTGCTGCATCTGGCAATGATACGTTAGATGGGGGAGCAGGTAATGATTTTTTCCGCGCTAATTCCTTCAAGGGCAATGATTTAATATGGGGCGGTACGGGTAATGATACTCTAGATATCTCTGGTTTCTACATCTTTACCGAGGCTGATGTGAACTATGACGGTCGCTCTTTAGGCAATAATACCCTTGACGGTGGCCTTGGTAACGATATCTTGCGCGCTAGCGGTTCAAAAGGTAATAACCTGCTGTTTGGTGGCGATGGCAACGATACTCTATCCATCTCTGGTTCATACGATATAACTGAATCCGGCGGAACTGTATCCGACATCTATGACACTCGCTCGTCTGGTAAAAACACCCTCAACGGTGGTGCTGGTGATGATTACTTAAATGCTAGCGGTTCGAGAGGTGATAATTTGCTCTCTGGAGGTGATGGTAATGATTCTTTTAATGTAGGCATTTCATCTGCAAGTACAGACCCGTCTTATTTAGTGACTCAAACGGTAGATGGGGGTAGCAGTGACGATTTATTGTCTGTTGATTACACCGAAGCAACCGGAGGAATCACAAAGACATTCAATGCCACTACTAAAATTGGAGAAATTAAAGCAGGTACGTATGGAGTTAACTACAAGAATATCGAACGATTAAATATCTTAGGTACACGCTTTGATGACAAGATTGTGGGGAACAATGGCAACGATACGCTTTCTGTGGGCAATGGTGGCAAAGATACCATAGATGGAGGTAGCGGTGACGATTTGTTGTCTGTTGATTATAGAAGTGCTAGTGGAGGAATCACAACGACATTCAATGCCACTACTAAAATTGGAGAAATTAAAGCAGGTACGTATGGAGTTAACTACAAGAATATCGAACGATTAAATATCTTTGGTACAAACTTCAATGACAAGATTGTAGGAAATAATGGCAACGATACACTCTCCACAGGCAATGGTGGCAAAGATACCATAGATGGAGGTAGCGGTGACGATTTGTTGTCTGTTGATTACACCAAACCAACAGGAGGAATCACAACGACATTCAATGCCACTACTAAAATTGGAGAAATTAAAGCAGGCACGTATGGAGTTAACTATAAGAATATCGAACAATTAAATATCTTTGGTACAAACTTCAATGACTTCATTGTAGGGAACAATGGCAACGATACGCTCTCCACAGGCAATGGTGGCAAAGATACCATAGATGGAGGTAGCGGTGACGATTTGTTGAGAGTCAATTACACCGAAGCAACCGCAGGAATTACAACGACATTCAATGCCATTACTAAAACTGGAGAAATTAAAGCAGGCACGTATCGAGTTAGCTATAAGAATATCGAACAATTAAATATCTTAGGTACAAACTTCAATGACTTCATTGTAGGGAACAATGGCAACGATACGCTCATTGGTGCAAATTTTGGCAATGATACGATTAATGGCGGTGCTGGTAATGATAGTTTGAGTGCCTATCAATCGGGCAATAAAATCCTAAATGGTGGTTCTGGCAATGATAACTTGAGTGTTTACTCTCCAAACAATAGCACCCTCAACGGTGGTGCTGGCGATGATTACTTGAGTGCTTACGATTCAAACAATAACTTTTTCTTTGGGGATGATGGCAATCATATCTTCACAGGTGGCGAAGGTAACGATAGCCTAATAGGAGGAACTGGTATTGATACCTTTGTTTTCAATAATTTCAATGAAGGGGTGGATACGATTTATAATTTCAACGACATTAATGAAACGATCCAAGTATCGGCTAGTGGTTTTGGTGGCGGCTTATCAACAGGCGTACTTAAAGCTAGTCAATTTACAATTGGTACATCTGCAAGCACTGGTACTCAAAGATTTATTTATAACTCGACTACAGGTGCATTGTTCTTTGATGAGGATGGGAGTGCGGGTGCTTTTAACAAAGTAGAATTTGCACGATTATCTACCGGGTTAGCATTAACCTATAAGAATTTTGTGGTTGTTTAGTCGTGATTATTGCTCTATTTTAAGCAGAGTCAATAGGAAATAAATATTCTGAATATGAGGTATTTCAAATAGTACCTCATATTCAATTTTTTAATCCTTTCCTCCTAATTAATAATTACGAATGGCCTTAGCATACTCTTACGGAGAAGCAAGCTACGCGTAGCGTCTCGTAGAGAAGCCCATTGTGAATTGTTCTGGTTGCTGCATCAAACTGTATTGTAAAAATAGGTGTTTACGATTCTTCAGACCATGTGAAAAATTTCATGCCGAATGCTGAATTCGAAGGAGTAATTCCACCCCAGATTGACCAAACCCCGGCAAGAATTACGTCAACAATTGCAGACTGCTTAATCGATAAGCGTTTCCGCTTTTCTTAGTGCCATTCCCCTTTACCCCTTGCCCTTTTCCCGATTTCTGCAAGAAGTTTATTGTTGTGTCGTTAGCCAAAAAGATTCTTCATTATTTTGGTTGTGTGGCAATCCAATCATTCAATTTAAAATCAGACTCGGCTAATTTCTGCAAGATTAAAAATTTTTTTGTGCCTTCTAAAAGTTGTATTCCTCGATCTGGCAGAGGTTCTACTGGGAATTGTGTAACTGTGAAAG
Organism: Nostoc sp. DedSLP01; assembly: GCA_034530875.2. GTDB lineage: Bacteria > Cyanobacteriota > Cyanobacteriia > Cyanobacteriales > Nostocaceae > Nostoc. Next base: position 5,625 of record JAVRCJ020000079.1, on the reverse strand, counting down.
AAGCCTTGACTACATCAAGAGGGTATCCCGACACATCAGCATGAAATTTGTAGTAAGCTTCTGAGTTTGCTTGAATGTCTTTGACAGATGCTTGTTTGATTTGATTCCATTTTTGGGGAAAATCGGGATGTTTAGCGAGGAAAGCTTCTGTAGCTACAGTAACGCTTGTGCCTGGTAAATCTGGATGTTTAATGGCTTCATCAATTACTAGATATCCTTTTGCTTGTAATAGCGGCCCCGTACCGGTAGATGCAGCAATAGCAGCAACATCGCCCCGTTCTAATGCGGCTTGGGCTTCACTCGGTAGCATGTGAACTACAGTAACGCGATCGCTAATTCCATACTTTTGCAATAATCCAATTAAGTAGCGATGCATATAAGAACCTTTAGAAGTCGCTACCTTTTGTCCTTTGAGTTCTGCTACAGAACGGGGGCCGTTTTTCTTTGCCAGTAACCAAGCATTCATCCCCACTTGTTCTTGAGCAATCAATCGCGTAGGAAGCCCCCTAGCCCTGCCTACCAATGCAGGTGTATCGCCGTAAATACCGACATCCACTTGTTGTGCAACTAGGGCTTCATTGAGGTTGGGGCCGTTAGGAAAATTCAGCGTCTTGATTTCTGTAATTCCTATTTGTTTTAATTCTGGCAAAAGTTTACCTTGATGCATTGTCCATCCTACCGGCCCGGTGGGTGTTTTTACCTTACCATTACTAATAAAACCCAAACGCAAGGTAGTAGTTTGAGGCGCAGCTGTAGTTTTGGGATTGGATACAGGTTGGGAAACAGTCTGCTGAGAACTGCAAGCAGTATTCAGAAATAACAGAGCAGATATAGCCAGAGATGATAATTTAAGCATGGAAAACTATTTCAGCAGCTTGAGTATTTGGTGCGTGGAATCTTCTTTCGCCGACGAAGTGCGATCGCGTCCCCAACCGACATTTCTGCGGTAGCTGCCCAAAAGTTCAGCCTCTTCAAGTAATTGTTCGTTCACTGAATCTAGAGGATCGACTTGTGGGGCTACATACAAAGCATCCACCGGACAATACAATTCGCACATAAAACAGGTTTGACAATCACTTTGCCTAGCAATAGTAGGCGGTGCATCCGGCACCTTATCAAACACGTTTGTCGGACAAACATTAACGCAAATATTACATTCAATGCACCGCGACGCGCTTACTAATTCAATCATGTCAATCTTAAAATTCTATATATGAAATTGAATAACGAGGCTCATCCTCGAAAAACTCTTATCTTTGCGAACTCTAAGAATTAATCACTACTTGTGGGGTGGGCATCTTGCCCGCCATATAAACTGGGCGGGCGAGACGCCCACCCCACAAGAGTTAAGAAGACACACCTACCAATTCCTTCCCTATCCCTAATCCCTCACTTCTCACCCAAACCTCATCCAAACCACCACTAACCAAATAATGTTTCTGGTTAGCATCCATCTCTGGATAATCCAGATGTTTATGCATCCCGCGACTTTCTTTCCGTTCCAAAGCACTGCTATACATCCATCTAGCTGTAGCCACCATCGCCGCAGCTTCTCGCACCTGAAGAATTTGAGAATCCCCAGCTTGACTGCTACGAATTTCCTTCCACAGGTGATTTAATCTCTGCAATGATGCACTCAAACCTGCTTCATTTCGGAAATAATTGCGATCGTAAGGAAAAACCTCTGCCTGTGTTGCTTGAATCACTTCTTCAGCTTTGATTTGGTGTTTTCCACCGCTTATCAATCCCGCTTCACCAACAGCTTCTACAGCGCGTTGTTTACCCCACTCTCCCAAATTCCGAGCATATTCAGCCGCAGATTTCCCCGCCCAATAACCGGAAGATATCGCCCAAGCTGCATTGTGACTACCACCACCAGTAAAGCCACCACAAATTAATTCTCTGGTAGCAGCATCACCTGCTGCATAAAGTCCTGGAACCGATGCGGCACAAGTCGAATCAACAATGCGAATCCCGCCAGTACCTCGTACCGTTCCTTCTAACCGCAAGGTAACGGGAAAACGTTGGCTAAAAGGATCGATACCTGCGCGATCGAATGGTAAGAAGAAATTAGGCTGTGCTGTTCGCATCTGTGCCTGCATATCTTCAGTGGCTCGATCCAAGATGGCATAGACTGGTTGCGTCAACAGAGTTTGAGCAATTACCGAACGCCCTCGTTGCGAACCCGCACCGGGTATCGGCGTACCGTCTTCGTAAGTGAAAGTTGCCCAATTGTAAAACAGAGTTTTGGTAACTGAGGAAAAGGCGGGAGAGATGCCATAAGCGTTAGAAAACTCCATTCCCGACATCTCGGCACCCGCTTCTGCTGCCATGAGGTATCCATCCCCAGTTAAGATATTGCAACCCAGTGCTTTGCTCAAAAAAGCACATCCGCCTGTGGCAATGATGACTGAATTGGCACGTACAACCCATTGCTTGCTAGTCTGACGGTTTACGCCTGTTGCCCCGGCAACTACACCTTCTGCGTCTACTAATAGTTGCAAGGCGGGACTATTATCTAAAATTGTGACGCCTGCCCGTTTGATTTGCTTCCGCATCAGGCGCATATATTCAGGCCCCTGTAGGCTGCGCCGATAGGGTTTTCCTTCTTCATCAACAGGAAAAGGATAACCCCATTCTGCTAATAGGTTGACGTTGGTATATGTCTGATTTAGTACTTGCTGCATCCAATCGCGGTTGGATAAGAATCCTCCCAATGCTTCCCGACTGGACATTGCAGCTTCTCTAGCTTCTGGATTCGGCGGTACGTACCACACACCATTACCCGATGCTGCCGCACAGCCACTCGTACCACAGTAACCTTTGTCAACCAAAACAACTTTTGCACCGCTAGATGCCGCACTCCAAGCAGCCCAAGTACCAGCCGGGCCGCCACCAATCACGAGAACATCTGTCTGTAAATGGGGATCGACATCAATAGTAGATGAATCTTGCGATCGCCAATGGTAACTACTCATTGAATTCCTCGCCTCAATATTTAAGCTTAAGTACTACAGAAAAACTTGGATAATAATGCGAACTGCAATGATGATAGTCACAGCAGTTAATCGATGCATATTCTATTTGGGCTGGCAACTACAATATCATAAACTCCGGTTAATTGGTCAAGATATAGTATTTTGCTTGTAATTAAGCCTTGCATAATTTTTTCTTAAAAGCAAGAGGAGCTTTGATAAAACTTAAACATCTAATTAATTACTTGCTTTTTTGCTAGTTATATGGGATGATTTTCGATTAAATTAGAGTATTTTAGGGAAATTTCGATTTTTATGGCTGTATTGCTATAGATATCATCTAGATATTTTAATTTATGAATTTTTATCAAAAATCAAGGCCTAATACATATAGAAAAAACCTAGTGTGGAAAAACTTACTAGAGAAGAGCGGAAATCCTGTAATCTTGACCTTGTAGCGAAATAATAGTGCAAAAACTTGGCAAGAAAAAGTCTAAAACCAGAGGCAACATTGTTTGAAGTACTCGATTGTGTTCAAAAAAAATGCCCTTCGTGCGGTCAAGCAATGTGGAATGAATACAATAATCCTCGACATATAAGAACGTTAAATGGGGTAGTAGAACTACAGCTAAAAATTCGTCGATGTCGAAATAAGTCATGTATGCGGTATAAAAAAGCATATCGACCAGAGCAAGAAGGGTCACTCGCTCTACCACAGAACGAATTTGGTTTGGATGTGATTGCTTATATAGGAGCATTACGCTACCAGGAACATAGAAGTGTTCCTCAAATACACACTCACCTTGAATTAAAGGGTATATGTATAAGTTAACGAACAGTCACGCACCTAATTGACAGATATGACGAGTTACTTTCTTTATGGCTAAAAGACCATAAAAGGTTAAAAGCAATAGTGGCTAATCAAGGACGGGTGATATTAGCGATCGATGGGATGCAGCCAGAAATTGGACATGAGGTATTATGGGTAATTCGAGATTGCTTATCTGGAGAAATTTTACTTGCTAAAACCTTATTATCATCAAGAAATGAAGATTTAGTGGCGTTATTATTAGAAGTAACTAACACTCTGGATGTACCAATTGATGGAGTTGTTAGTGATGGGCAACAATCAATTCGCAAAGCTGTTGGGTTAGCATTACCTAAAATTGCTCACGGTTTATGTCATTACCATTACCTGAAAGAAGCAATTAAACCCATATATGAGGCAGATAGATATGCAAAAAAGGAATTAAAGAAAAAAGTTAGAGGACTACGAGACATTGAACGTAGTGTTACCAATGAAACTCAGGAAATGGCAACTATTATTGAAGATTATTGCTCGGCAGTACGTAGTTCTGTAACCAATGATGGTCATCCACTCCACCGTTGGAGGCATCTGGATTAAAGTTACAAGAAAATTTGACGTTAATAGAGCAAAGCTTAGAACGGATGGAAAAAAAAGTGCTTTACCACCACCTTTAGTTAACCTAAAACACCTCCTAGCCAAGGGATTATCTGCGACTGCATCTTTATTTGCACCTGTTAGGGTTGCATATGAATGGGTTGATAAAGCTAGTAACATTCTCAATAATAAAATAGGTCTTGATGCTGCTGGAGTCAAACAAAGTTATCAACAACTGTTAACAGAAATGTCCCAAAAAAAGCAGAGAGCTGGTACACTGAACAGTGCAATTGATAACTTTATCAAAACCACTCATAACTACTGGTCTGGACTTTTTCATTGTTATGAAATTGAAGATTTTCCCAGAACTAATAATGACTTAGAACACGCTTTTGGTATACTACGTCATCATCAGCGTCGTTGTACTGGTCGTAAGGTTGCCCCCTCATCCCTTGTTATTCGTGGTTCTGTCAAACTTGCCTGTGCGATCGCAACTTCGCTTCATTCTTTTACCGCATCTGATTTAGCACAAGTTGATATTCATACTTGGCTTCAATTACGCTCTCAATTGCAAAAACACCACAAGGCTAGAATCGAACAGTATCGATTTCGCAGAGACCCCAAGGCTTACTTAGCTAATCTAGAGAGTCGTCTTCTCTAGTGAATTTTACCACACGAGGTCTGATAGGATTCTTGCTAATTATGATTGTAATTTTTTATGTAATTTCTGAAGTTTTGTTTAGCATTCAGCTAAACTTCAAGTTCTTAGGCTGTACCAAGGAGTTTGACATGGCAAATTACTGGATCAAAGCTGCGCCAGGTGATGGATGTACAGAAACATGTAAGAAATCACGTGCGGGTCTACCACCCTTAAAGCCTGTTCAAGTAAGTACATGGGCGGCTGGAAATGGTAATCCTTTTATGGTTTGTTCGGCAGGTGTTGACAATCGACCAGGATATCAAATAGATGGCTACAATACCGGAAGCTGTACTGTTCCATATGGAGGTGATGAAGTTACAGTAGCTGTTCACTATTGTCTTTGTACAGATGAAGATCAAACTCCACCAGTTCTTGACTAATTCTCTAATTAGCTTACTCTGATTCTTATAAAAGCAGGGGTATGAGTAGCATTCGCGCAGAAAACCGAGTTAAAAGATATTACATGAGTAACAATACCTTTGCCAAAATAAGAGCCTACAAAAATTTTGGCAAAAACGGCAAAATGATTTATGTATAAGCGTTTAGCT
>JAVRCJ020000078.1:0-12231 GCA_034530875.2 Nostoc sp. DedSLP01 | reverse complement strand
TTGCTGCTCTCTACAATTACGAGCTTCATCTCTCCCAAACCGAATTTACCTAAGTGACTTTTGCAAGAGGTCTAATAGCTTGTAATTCTTGGCAAATTCGAGCGTAACCAATACCCTGAATTAACACTCGTCGTAGTTCGGCGTTCTCCTCTGATAAAAGCCATTGAGGTTGCCATTGCTGCGGGTGGATTTTACCGTATTTTTCAGGTAAGGTTACACCGTGATAGGAGTAGAGGCTAAATCCATCAGCATACTCTATTGCGGGTTCGCCTTCAGCGTGGAGGCGATTTTGATTGTCGAAGCGCAAGTGAAGGGGGCGATCGCAGATAATTGCTACTTTTTCAAAAGCGAAAATCCAGCCACATTCTGTTATTAATGATTGGTAGTGCTGGAATTTTTCCACATCATAATCAAAATTTAAAACCTTAAAATAAAAATCATATACACTAATTCCTGTAACATGTCTATTTGGTTGCCAGCATTTAGAATAAATATTCTCTATATTAAATTGTAAACGTGTTTTTAGAGAATCCTTTAATCGCTTTCCAATCCGGTTAGGTAATTTTATCCAATATGGATTTTTTAACTTTTCGTTTATTTTTATAAGGAGTTCGGGCTTGAGATGTCTATAGAAGAGTCTATGTCCATTATCCCAACGGTTACTATCCAATTCCAACCAAAGGCTGTCAAAATTAATATCTGATATTGCCTGAAATATTGGCGACTCTATTAATTCATGAAAAAATTCTATTTGCTTAATAAAAGGCTCTGCCAGAGGTTGAAATACTTCCTGCCCGTTTGGTATTCGGCTTCCAAAGGATCTTTTTCTGCTTAAAAAGGATTGATTTAATCTTCTAATAGTTGAGAATTCAGCTTTCTGTTTTAATCGGTCAATTTGATAGTCAATTTGCTCCAAAAATATCTTATTGAAAGCAGCATAGGGACTATCACAAAAAATAATCTCAGGTTGTTCAAAGCCAAAGGCAGTATAAGCAACTTTTACAGCTTCAGAGGCTTTTTCACGAATGACTCGCTCAGTCGAAAGCGCAATTCTTTGCCACTTCTCACGATAAACTGGAATCAAAGCCTCTTGCTCAGGCGTTAACTTTTCAATCAGCGACATACCGCCAACCTTCAGGCTCGTATTCTCTTTGTATTCTTACCATCCAGTCACCTTGGGGAATTGAAATAGCTTTATGCTCCTCATGAGCTAGCAATGCCGACTCTGAAAAAACTCGTAAATACAGCGTGCTATCTTTTTCGTATAATTCTGCCTTGCCTTCAGTAATTTGATGTTTATGACCTGTAACTTCGCCTTCTGCCAAAGTTAAATGAGGTATTTTTTGTCCTTCAACCTGCTTCACAGGCAGTAAGATAACATCACCTTGACGAATTGGTTGCATGATTTTGCTTTCCTGACATGGGTACAAATCCTACTTCGCTTTTTTGCTTGAGTTTGGTTTAATTTTGGCACAAGCTCTTAAAGATTGGGCATTGGGCATGGGGCATCGGGTATTGGATATGGGGAAAAGGTTAAAGGGAAAAGGGAAAAGGAATAAATTTAATCTTTCCCCTTTTCCCCTTTCCCTTTGCCCATACCTCATGCCCCATGCCCCATTCTCCAATTGGAGTATTTTAAAAACTGTACTCGCCAATTATGCGTTAGATAAGTTAAAGATTGAAATAGCTGGGAATTCACATCCAGGCTTTTGTTCTTCTATACTCTGGGAAAGACTGCGCCCTAACTTAGGACGGATTTTCTCCCAAGCAAGCAGTTTGTGTGAGGATGAAATCACCGCCCTAAGCGTGACGTTATATCTTGACAATTTGTAAAAATTACCTCAATTTGACTGTTTAGCTTAGCAGCTATTCTTTTTTTTGAAATTTCCATGTCAACTCTCGTCATCGTCGAATCTCCAACCAAAGCTCGTACCATTCGCAATTACTTGCCATCAGGCTATAAGGTAGAGGCGTCTATGGGTCATGTGCGTGACTTACCGCAGTCGGCTACTGAAATTCCCCCAGCCGTCAAAGGAGAAAAATGGGCGCAGCTAGGGGTAAATGTGGACGCCGACTTTGAACCGGTATATGTTGTCCCGAAAGACAAAAAGAAAATTGTCACCCAGCTCAAAGATGCGCTCAAGGATGTAGATGAACTGATTCTGGCAACGGACGAAGACCGGGAAGGTGAAAGCATTAGTTGGCATTTATACCAATTGCTGAAGCCGAAAGTTCCTACTAAGCGGATGGTGTTTCACGAAATTACTCAAGATGCCATCAAAAAAGCGCTGAAAAACTGTCGCAATATCGATGAGCAACTCGTTCGCGCCCAAGAAACACGGCGGATTTTAGACCGATTGGTGGGTTATACTTTGTCTCCGCTGCTATGGAAAAAAATCGCCTGGGGATTATCTGCTGGGCGGGTACAGTCTGTAGCAGTCAGGCTTTTGGTTAACAAAGAACGCCAGCGCCGCGCTTTCCGTGAAGGTACTTACTGGGATTTAAAGGCTAGTTTAGAAAAAGACAAAACGCCTTTTGCTGCTCAGTTGGTGACGCTGGGAGGAACCAAAATCGCTAATGGCGGTGATTTTGACCCTGCAACCGGACAAATTGTCGCAGGTCGCAATGTCTTGTTGCTCAATGAACAACAAGCGGTAGCCCTGAAGGAACGCCTGACTGGAAAAACTTGGAATGTCACAGACATTGAAGAACGTCCAGTGACGCGCAAACCCTCGCCACCGTTCACTACCTCAACGCTGCAACAAGAATCTAACCGGAAATTGCGCCTTTCTGCACGGGATACGATGCGAATTGCCCAGAATTTGTACGAACAGGGATATATTACCTATATGCGGACAGATTCGGTGCATTTGTCAGATCAGGCGATCGCAGCTGCTAGAAGTTGTGTAGAAAAACTCTACGGTCAACAATATCTCAGCCCCCAGCCGAGGCAATATACCACCAAATCCAAAGGCGCACAAGAAGCACACGAAGCAATTCGTCCGGCTGGTAGCACTTTCCGCACTCCCCAAGAAACTGGTTTGGGCGGTCGCGAACTTGCCGTTTACGATTTGATTTGGAAGCGTACCGTCGCCTGCCAAATGGCTGATTCTCGACAAACCCAAATTAGCGTACAGTTACAAGTCGAGGATGCTGGTTTCCGTTCTTCTGGTAAGCGCATTGAATTTCCAGGATATTTACGCGCTTACGTTGAAGGTTCAGATGACCCAGAAGCAGCACTGGAAGACCAAGAAGTAATTTTACCTAGCCTGAAAGTAGGCGATCGCCCCAATTGTACCGAACTAGAAGCAGTTGGTCACGAAACCCAGCCCCCAGCTAGGTACACCGAAGCAACTCTGGTGAAAACATTAGAAAGTGAAGGCATCGGTCGTCCTAGTACCTACGCCAGCATTATTGGCACCATTATCGACAAAGGTTACGCCCAATTGGTGAGTAACGCCCTCATACCCACCTTCACTGCTTTCGCTGTCACCGACTTGCTGGAAAAACATTTCCCAGATATCGTCGATCCGAGTTTTACCTCGAAGATGGAGCAAACCCTCGATGATATTGCCACAGGTGAAGCGAAGTGGCTACCCTACCTGCGACAATTTTATCTGGGAGACAAAGGCCTGGAAACTTTAGTCAAAGAACAGGAAAGCCAAATTGATGCCACCAAAGCCAGAACTGTAGAACTGGAAAATTTGGCAGCCAAAGTCCGCATTGGTAAATACGGCCCTTACATTGAAGTCGAAAATGGAGACGGTGTTGTTACCGCTTCAATTCCCAAAGACTTGACTCCAGCTGACCTCGACCCCAAACAAGTAGAAGTATTGCTGCGGCAAAAAACTACTGGCCCTGACCAGGTAGGCCGCCATCCGGAAACCGGCGAACCAATTTATGTGAAAATTGGCGCTTACGGCCCTTACGTTCAATTGGGTGATAAGTCTGAGGAAAACCCCAAACCGAAACAAGCCTCTCTACCCAAAGGCGTTACACCAGAAAACGTTACCTTGGAAATGGCTGTTGGTCTGTTGGCGCTGCCCCGGACATTAGGAACTCATCCGGTTACTGGCAGCAAAATCCAAGCAAGTTTGGGGCGCTTTGGCCCTTATATCGTTCACGACCAAGGTAAAGAAGGAAAAGATTACCGTTCTCTGAAAGCTGGCGATGATGTATTAACAGTCACCCTAGAACGTGCACTGGAATTGTTATCCGAGCCAAAAAAAGGACGCAGTTCCACCAGCAGTAAGTCTAAGGCGGCTTTACGGGAATTGGGCGCGCATCCAGAGGACGATGCACCAGTCAACATCTACGATGGACCTTACGGGCCTTACATCAAGCATGGCAAAACTAATGCCAGTATCCCAGAAGGTCAATCAGTAGAAGATATAACCTTGGCTACAGCTTTGGAATTATTGGCAGCTAAAGCATCCACAGGAAAATCAACTCGTAAAACAACTAAATCAACGAGTTCTAAATCCAAGTCAACTGCATCTAAGTCAACTGCCAAGTCATCAACCACAGCTACGAAGAAAAAGACTACAGAAGGTTAACAATTTTGTCTAGCACCTTTGGTACGCTGACAGCACAACTGAGATTTTCAAGGATCTACCGAGCGAGGGAACCTTGCGGAGTTTAAAATCTCCCTCTTTGCCTCCCCATGTCTCTTAATCCCCGTGTCAGCCTGAATGTGGCAGATTTTAGCTTGACAAATTAGCACCTCCCCTTGACTCTTGACCCCTAATACCCATCCTTGGTAGGATGCAGTTCGGTAGGTTGTAAGTGTGATACTCTAAAAAGTAAGGCAGAACACAACTGCAAATTTTGAAAGTAGCTAATCCCCCAAATAGGGATTGTGATTAGCTAAGTGCCAAGCCAGAGGTGCAAATATACGCAACTTGCTGCGTAGTTGTTCATCAAAAATTGAGGTAGTATCTCAGGAGCCATCAGTTCATGGACTATATAGAAAAGGTGCTAGAAAAGCTTAAGGAATTAGCACGTAAGCTAATTGAGAGCCTTTTAGGGCCAGAGGCCGAGCCGGAACCGGAACTGATTCCGATTCCTGTGAACGATCGCTCGCGTCGTCGCTAATAGCCCCGAAAGTGGTAAATTCGACACTGGAATCCTTAAGCATTCTGGCACTGCACGGGCCAAACTTGAATTTGCTAGGACAGCGAGAACCAGGAATTTATGGCTCGTTGACATTAGCAGAAATAAACCGCTTGTTACAAGAAGAAGCATTGAAATTACAGGCGAAAGTTTTTCCCTTGCAGTCAAATCATGAAGGAGCTTTGGTGGATGCTATCCATGAAGCATTAGGGCAATATCAAGGAATTTTGATTAATGCAGGTGCGTATACCCACACAAGTGTGGCGTTAAGAGATGCGATCGCTGCCGTTAACTTACCTACCGTAGAAGTACATCTAAGTAATATTTACCGTCGCGAAGATTTCCGCCATCATTCGTACATCGCTCCAGTAGCTATCGGTCAAATCAGTGGTTTTGGCTCTCAAAGTTACTTGTTGGGATTACAAGCGTTAGTAAATTATTTAAGAGTTAGGAGTTAAGAATTAATGGTAAAGTCAGGAATTAGAAATTTTTATAATTAATTCCTCACTCCTCACTTTTCACTTTTCACTCTATAATTCATGCGTTACTCTCTTATAAGTAGGTTTAGAGGTACTTTAGCGGGAGCATTCCTGGGAGACAGTTTAACCTCTGATAGCAAAATACAGCCTCAGAATTACCCCGATTTTGGCACAATGGCAATTCTGGGCAGCGAGAGTTTGATCGACTTGGGTAGATTAGATTTAGATGATTGGATAGCGCGTCAGAAAAAAGCCTCTCTTCATTTAGCCGCAGCTGACGTAATTCTTGCTATCCTACCAGTGACACTTTTTTTTCACGAAAATCCAATTAAGCTACGGCAAAACTTGCTAGATATTCTAAAAATCTGGGATGATGACCCAGTAGTGCGGGATGGAACCCTTGCAGTAGGATATGCCATCGCTTTAGCCTTGACTGAGAAACTCAACCCCCTAACCCTAATTCCCCAAATAATTTCCTTTCTCCCAGAGACATCGGCATCAATACCGCAAAAGTTATTAAGAATTCAGAATTTATTAGAACAAGGGGCTGGATTAGAAAGGGTGCAGGGCGAGTTTGCTAGCAAAGAAAAGCTAAGTAATGCAATTGCAATAGCATTTTACTGCTTTTTGAGTACGTCGGAAGACTTTCGCCTTGCTGTTTTACGGGCTACTCACAATGGTGATGTCAAACTGCAACCTTCTACCCGTACCAGCATACAATCTACAGGCGCGATCGCTGGTGCTTTATCAGGCGCATATAACACTACAGCCGGAATTCCTTTACATTGGCGAGTCTGGTTTTCACAGCGGAATACTTCAGCCTCGGAAGCGATAAGCTTTGACCGAATTTTAGAATTATCTGATGCACTTGTGGCTGTGTGGTCGGGATTGTACGATCCCGTTGGCCTACAGCCAAGCAATTCAACACAAGAAGAATCTGCCAGCTCCAGGGTAGCCTTGCTTTCAGTTTACGCTGCTCCTCGCGTTATTCGGTCGCGTTAATAATATTTTCAGCAAATCGCAGTGCGGATGCCAAACTGCCAAGGCTAGCAGTATCCTATACTAATGTTTTCAGTAAACCCTCAACTTGATTGTGTAGGTTACTTATGCAGCAGTAGATTGGGCTTACCTGATGATTTTTTCGAGCTAAGCTAATGAACATTCAAGTTGCATAAAACTAGGGTTCAAGCCCTTTTTGTTATTATGTCCGGTTGAAGATTTATCATTAGGACTAACGCTCACAGATTCTAATAATTAAATAATTACCTGGACTTGATGTTACTACAAGGAAAGCATCCTGGAAAAAACAATGTTCATTCGCTTATCAAAGTCAGCAATTGCAGGCAGAGATAATGAAAACGACCGAGCAATTTTTGCAGTTCTTCACCCAGCAATTGTCTTACTGGCGGCGATGGTACATATTACTACGTCGTAAGGGAAAGTTACTTGGGAGAATTAAAAGTCCTAAAGACTCAAATCATAGAAAGCAATTTCTTAAAACTATCCTTAGAAATATAATATTGTTTTTCTCAAAAACCAATGACAAAAGCGTAGGCGTAGCCAGCCATAGGCATCGCCGAAAACAAGAAAGAGCGCTAAAGTCAATGGCAAATTCAGCCAACACAAACAGTAATATTTATGGAGTTGGTTGTAATTGGCTGCACGAACAGCGTTCCTTTGTGATTTTGGCGATCGCCATAGTTTCCCTGACAGGTGTTATTGGTAATAAGTTATATAATCAAACTCAACTAAAAATAGGCAATCCCGCACCCCAGACAATCAGGGCACCTTATACAGACAGCATTGAAGATAAGAAAAAAACAGAGACCGAACGCAAAGCCGCGAGTCAAGGTTTTGTACCAGTGCTAGCGATCGATCCAGAAATCAATCAACAAATTAATGAAAATTTACAACAACTTCTAGATGATGGCAACGAAATTCGTGCCATTGCCGGAGCTTTTCCTTTTTTTGATACTGTAGTTTTATCTAAATCTAGCCAACGTTATCTCCGTTCTTGCTCTGACTCCGAATGGCAAGCGGTGCTAGTAGCTTTAGAAAACCATCGCAACAAGTACCAAAAAACAATAGAACGAACCACCACCTCATTCCGTCCTTCATTCATAGCTGCACCCAATCAAATACGCGAACTAAGCACTACACCATCTAAATTTAAATCTGATTTTCAAACTACGGAGCTGGAGTCAGATGAGACACAACCTGTTGATGTTCTGCAAAATATTGACTTTACTCAAGCAATCAAAGAATTAGAAGCTTACCAACTTACCATTTCTCAGACAAGCTTTTCCTCAGTAATTGCTCAAATTTCTCAAGTACGGCAGCAATACAGACTTGCTACTACTAAACTTTTACAGTTGGAGAGTGTTAGCCCAGAAACAATCTATGAGGAATCTCTGTTATTAGACTTATCAGATATAGAGTGGGAAAATACACAAACAGGAATCCATCAGAGTGCAGAGAGAATTCTCACTCAAGGCATCGCCCAAGGGCTGCCAAAAAATATCTTACAGGATGCGGTGAGTTTACAAGTTCAGACTTTTGTACCAGAACATGCCGAACCTTTAGCAAGCAAGGTGTTGTTAGCTGTACTCCAGCCAAATCTGCACCAGGATGAAGAGCAAACCGCACAAAAAGCTCAAAAAGTTGCCGCTGGGGTGCCACCTGTGATGGTGAATTTACGGTATGGTGAAACGATTGTCAAAAAAGGAGAGCAGATTACCGCATGGGATTTTGAAGTGTTGCAGCATTATCGCCTGGTTCGTCGGGAAATTAAATGGCTGGAACTAGTGAAGCTGGGATGTATTATTACCATCGCCATTGGTATTTTTGTTTGGGTAGAAGGATGTATTAACTGCGAATTGCGCCAACGCGATCGCTTTTTGGTATTACTGCTGGCTCTAAGCGTACCAGGAGTAATCGTTATGGGATTGCCCTACACTACCTGGAGTGCCCTTGGTTTATTGTTGGGAAGCTTTTACGGCCCAATTTTAGGATTGACAGTTGTCGGACTGCTGGCGCCGATATTAGCCATCGGCTTGGATATGAGCAAAGCCGCGCTTTTAGCTGGCGTAGGAGGAGGAATATTAGGTAGTTGCATCGCCCAAAGATTGCGATCGCGTGAGGAATTGGCTTTATTGGGTGTGGCGATCGCTTTAACTCAAGGTGGTATTTACCTGATTGTGAAAACCTTAATCGGCCAAGCATTTGGTTCAACTTGGTATATTGTCCTCCAAGAAGCAGGGCTATTTGCTTCATCGGGTTTTGTTTGGAGTGTTATCGCTTTAGGGTTGAGTCCTTATCTGGAAAGGCTTTTTGATTTAGTGACTCCCATCCGCCTAGCAGAGTTGGCGAACCCTAACCGCCCCTTATTAAAAAGACTCGCAACTGAAACTCCTGGAACTTTTCAGCATACGCTGTTTGTAGCTACCCTGGCGGAAGCTGCTGCCAAAGAACTAGGATGCAATGTTGAATTAGTTAGGGCTGGAACATTATACCACGATATTGGCAAAATGCACGACCCCCTTGGGTTTATTGAAAATCAAATGGGGGGGCCGAATAAACACGATACGGAAATTAAAGACCCTTGGAAGAGTGCAGAAATTATTAAAAAGCACGTAAGTGAAGGGTTAGTGATGGCGCGTAAACACCTTTTACCGACAGCAATTCAAGCTTTTATTCCAGAACATCAGGGAACAATGCTAATTGCTTATTTTTACCACCAAGCCCAGCAAATGGCTCAAGAAGATCCAAGCTTAACGGTAAATGAAGCAGATTTCCGCTATAACGGGCCGATTCCCCAGTCGCGGGAAACAGGAATTGTGATGTTGGCGGATGCTTGCGAAGCGGCGCTGCGATCGCTTGAAGGTTCGGCAAAACGTCCTGTACCCATCAAAGGAAGCAAGGTAGGCGCAAAGTCTACTGAAGCAGAAGAAAAGCGATCGCCAAAAGATGTCTCCACAGAACAAGCTTTAGCAATGCTAAATAATATTTTGCGTGCCAGATGGCAAGACAATCAGCTAGTAGATTCAGGATTAACGCGGGAAGAAATGTCAAAAATTGCCCAGATATTTGTGGATGTCTGGCAGCAATTTAATCACAAGCGCATTGCTTATCCTAAGTTGAAAGCAACCACCACCGTGCAGAATTCGTTATAAAATTTCAATCCCAAGTCCCTTTTTACTTATTAATTCTCAGTACGCCCCACAGCAGCCAAAATAAAATTAACTGCCGCTTGGGTATGCTGCTCAATCATTTCCGGACTTAGCAGTTCCAAATCCGGTCTAGTATGCTTGATATTTTCGTAAGCGTTGAAGTATAAATTACAAACACCAATAATATGCAGGGTGGTGAGAAAAGGATCGAGTTGACGAAAACAACCCTCTGCCATCCCCCGTTCTAAAATCTTGATGAGATAGGCAAAATTTTCTTGCCAATTTCCCTGTTTGAAATATTTTCCCTGGTTTTGATTAGCTTCTTGAAACCAAAGCATTCCTCGGTGCGGGTGCGCTGCTTCATAGGCGATCGCTTCTTTCACAAGCAGCTTTAAAGCCTCCTCTGGCGGTAACTTATCCAAATTTAGCTGTTTAAACCCTTCGTGCATTTCCACTGCTGGACGTTGCAGCACAGCTTGATATAGTCCTTCTTTGCTCTGGAAGTAGTAGTAAATCATCGCTGTGGTGACACCTGCACCTTTGGCGATCGCTTCTGTCCGCGCCCCACTAAGCCCGTTTCTAGCAAACTCTGCTTCCGCCGCATCGAGAATTTGCTTTTTCGTCGCCTCTGCATCCCGTACCTGGCGAGGTTTTTTATATGAAAGTTTTGATTGTGTTGAACGACCCACAGCACTCCGTCAGCTTAACGAAAATATCTTAACTAAAAAATTAGTTAGTAGTTGACATAGAAGATGAACTTTATTAAATTAAAGATTAGTTAACTAAAAAATTAGTTAATTAATCTTTTGTCTAATCCAGCTATGCATTAGCCCAAGTTAACCGAGCAATGCTTAGTGGTATTACCTTGTCTATGCCAACCAAACCTTAATTATCCCAATTGGCATTGAAAAGAGCAATCGTAGTGTAGGCGATACTAGCTCGTCAATGAAAATTTTTAACTGTGAATTATTTGTTGATAAATCATTTTTCAAAATTTTGGAGGAAAAATGCAAGCAATTTTACCTGGTGCGCCTTGGTTAATAGGGCACAAATCTATATTAGGAGTAAATAAACCCCATAAAATCACTTTAAATGGACATGATTATGTAATTTGGCAAAACAAAAAAGGTGAAGTGTTTGCTCTTGATAATATCTGTCCGCACATGCAAGCACCATTATCATCTGGCTGGATTTGTCAAGAAAGAGATACTATTACTTGCCCTTTTCATGCACTGGAATTTGATGGACAAGGCAGACTTTATCAGGATGATAAAAAAGGCACTCAGCCAATTACCAAGCCATTAGAGCTAATTATTAGCGACGATTGTATCTGGACGTATGGAGGATTTGAACCAAGATTACCCATTCCAGATTTGCACCAGAGAATCGCCAATGAATACCAATTCCTGGGAGTGACTGGTGAAAAGAGTATTCAGGGAGATTTTTTGAGTAACGTAATGGTTAACTACGACTACAATCATCAAAATGGTACTCATAAAGATTTATTTAGAATTACATCTTGTCATGTAAGTTCTTTTGAAGAAAAAGGATACTATGCCACAGTAAAACAAGATTTAACGAGAGCAAAAAATACACTAGGAGAAATCATTAGAAATCCTGTTTTGGGAATCTTTCCTCACACTCTCAATAACACACTTGAATACGCTTTTCCTTCCACTACAGCTTTCTTTGCTAAAACACCTATTGGTGATATTGCTCAAGTTCACATTCTCTATCCGGAAACGGAAAAAAGAACCAAGACTTTTATTCTGATGTATGCTCAAGTAAACAATCCTTTGATGAAATTGTTCTTTAAAAATTCAGTTTTACAAGCAGCCGCTACCGTCATAGAACAAGATACAGGTGCAGTTGAAAGTTTGTATCCCCGGCAACAGCCAAAAATTAGGCTACCGAATGAAGAGATTATGTTCTATGCAGAAAAACTTTACCGTAGCTGGTAAATTGGTTTTGCAAGTTCAATTTTTACCAAGTTTTAATAAAAGCCCCTGGTAGTTAACCAGGGGTATGCAAGTCAGTACTTTTTTCGCATGGAATGTATCCTACTGAAATAAGATAGCAAGCCTCTACTTGGTAGATCTGCCATTTTGCCAAATAAAAAAGCCCTCAGTGGTAAGCTGAGGGTTAATTTTTTGGAATAGCGGTAATCTACAAGGGTATTATTCCCAAATCGGTAGGCAATACAACCAACATAAAGCTAGAAATTTTCATGTATATGCCTGCGTGGTATTCTCAGCCCTTCAGTTACCCTTAAATAAGCAAAACTAATGATTTATACCAGTTTTGCAAAAGTTAAAAGACTTGATTAACTTTTGTAAAGCAGTGTAAATTAGATTCACAGGCAAAAACAAAGCGCCTGATTCATACATACCAATTCAACCGCACTTATAAAACAATGACAGCAACCATTCAACAGCGCTCCAGCGCCAACGTCTGGGATCGCTTCGCCAACT
>JAVRCJ020000077.1:0-12892 GCA_034530875.2 Nostoc sp. DedSLP01 | reverse complement strand
CGAAACCCCTGGCGGTACTAATAACGAAACCCCTGGCGGTACTAATAACGAAACCCCTGGCGGTACTAATAACGAAACCCCTGGCGGTACTAATAACGAAACCCCTGGCGGTACTAATAACGAAACCCCTGGCGGTACTAATAACGAAACCCCTGGCGGTACTAATAACGAAACCCCTGGCGGTACTAATAACGAAACCCCTGGCGGTACTAATAACGAAACCCCTGGCGGTACTAATAACGAAACCCCTGGCGGTACTAATAACGAAACCCCTGGCGGTACTAATAACGAAACCCCTGGCGGTACTAATAACGAAACCCCTGGCGGTACTAATAACGAAACCCCTGGCGGTACTAATAACGAAAACCCCGGTGGTACTAATAACGAAACCCCTGGCGGTACTAATAATGAAAACCCCGGTGGTACTAATAACGGAAACCCCGGTGGTAATAATAACGAAACCCCTCCCAAAACTACATAAAACTGCTGAGTACTCTGTAATGGAGCATCCTATCAGTTAATGAAACTGCTTAAAGCTAAATATCCACAGGTGGAGTAGGATATCAAACTTGTGGATAGATAAACTCTATATAAGTGAGAGAACTCCTCTAAAGAAACGTGAATTCGACGAACCTCTCCCCAACCCCTCTCCGAGACGGAGAGGGGCTTTAATATTTTGAGTTGGGCACGAAAAATGACAGTTTCTAAGCCTCTCCCCGTTTCGGGGAGAGGTTTGGAGAGGGGTTATTTGGAATGTGTCGAACTCACGTTAAAGAAGTTGGGTGAATAAAGCGACAATTCTACGGCTTCAATTTGTGGGAGTGTTAAATTCTCCAGACAAGTACTATAAATTTATAAAGGTTTGCAGTTGGGCCAAATACATACCTCAATTTGTCTGCTAGGAACAACGAACACAACAACAAAAAAGTGATATTCCCTACGACCGCAGAGCCTCTGCTAACGCTAAATTAAATCAATGGTAAGACTTTTACAAGGTTGAGCAGATATCATCTATAGTTCAATCACATTCTTTGTGTAACTTCCCAGAAACTAACTTGTTGCTAGAGAGATATAAAAATCTATGACTTTTGATTACGACCTATTTGTAATTGGTGCGGGTTCTGGTGGTTTGGCAGCTTCCAAACGGGCGGCTAGCTTCGGCGCAAAAGTAGCGATCGCCGAACATGATTTAGTTGGTGGCACTTGTGTAATTCGCGGTTGCGTTCCCAAAAAACTGATGGTCTATGCCTCTCATTTTCCTTCACTCTTCACTGACGCCCCAGGCTATGGCTGGAAAGTGGGTGATGCAGAACTCGACTGGGAATATTTCATTACATCTATAGATAAAGAAGTTCGCAGACTCTCGCAAATACATATCGGCCTTTTAGAAAAAGCAGGAGTAGAACTAATTCCCGGTAAGGCCACATTGGTAGACCCCCATACAGTAGAACTTGATGGACGCAAAATTACAGCAGACAAAATTTTAATTGCTGTTGGTGGACGTCCCATTAAACCAGATTTACCAGGAATGGAACACGGCATTACCTCTAACGAAATCTTTCATCTCAAAGAACAACCAAAACACATTGCTATTATTGGCGCTGGTTATATTGGCACGGAATTTGCCTGTATTATGCGCGGTTTGGGTTCTGAGGTAACCCAAATTATTAGAGGTGAAAAGATTTTGAAGGGATTTGATGACGACATCCGCACAGATATTGAAGAAGGCATGAAGCAGCACGGAATTAGACTGATTCACAATCATGTCGTAGAAAAAGTTGAACGCGTGCCAGAAGGTATAAAACTGAGTTTATCAGGGGAAGACCAAGAACCAGTAATTGCTGATGTGTTTTTAATCGCCACTGGTCGGACTCCAAATGTAGATGGACTAGGTTTAGAAAATGCTGGAGTTAATGTTGTCCCCAGTTCTATAGAAGGGCCAGGATACTCAACCACAAATGCGATCGCAGTCAATGAATATAGTCAAACTAGTCAACCAAATATCTTTGCTGTTGGTGATGTCACTGACCGAATTAATTTAACTCCCGTAGCAATTGGTGAAGGCCGCGCCTTTGCTGAAAGCGAATTCGGCAATAGTCGCCGAGCCTTTAATCATCAAAATGTACCCACAGCCGTATTTTCGACCCCAGAAGCTTCCACAGTAGGCTTGACAGAAGCCGAAGCTAGAGAGGAACTCGGTGATGCCGTCAAAATCTATCGCGCTCGTTTCCGGTCAATGTATCATAGTTTGACTGGTAAATCAGAGAAAACAATGATGAAGCTAGTGGTTGATAGCAACACCGATAAAGTACTAGGCGCTCACATGGTAGGCGAACATGCGGCTGAGATTATTCAAGGTGTAGCGATCGCCGTTAACATGGGCGCAACCAAAAAAGATTTTGATGCCACAGTTGCTATCCATCCCTCGGTAGCCGAAGAATTTGTCACAATGCGGTAATCAAAGTTAAGAGTTATGAATTCTAAGTTATAAGTTTTATGACCGGGATTAAGAAATTCATAAATAAAAACTTAAAATTCTTAACTCTTGTACGCGATTCATTGCGCCTCCTAAACTATCTACAGCCTTGCAATATATTTATCTTCACGGCTTTGCCTCCAGCCCGAAATCTGCCAAAGCGCGGTACATAGGCGATCGCTTTACCGAAATTCACACACCACTAAAAATTCCCGATTTGAATGCTGGGAATTTTTCCCAGTTGACCGTTACCCGTCAAATCACTCAAGTGGCGGCAGATTTACCCAAGGATTCTACACCAGTAACGCTCATAGGCTCAAGTTTGGGCGGTTTGACTGCTGCCCACCTAGCACAGCAATATTTACAAGTACAACGCTTAGTCTTGTTAGCCCCAGCCTTTGGGTTTTTATCCCATTGGTTAGTGAAATTAACAGATGAAGAAATACAGCGTTGGCAGCAAGAGAAATATTTGACGGTCTACCACCATGGGGAAGGGCGATCGCTTCCCTTAAGTTACGATTTTGTAACAGATGCACATCGATACCAAGAAGAACTTTTACAACGTTCCATCCCCACTTTAATTCTGCATGGCAACAAGGATGAAGTCATTCCTATTGAAGCTAGCCGTGACTTTAAGCGATCGCGTCCTTGGGTCGAGTTAGTCGAACTCGACAGCGACCACGCCTTAGGTAACGTTATGGCAGAAATTTGGCAAGCAATTAGCATCTTCTGCCAGTTACCTTGAAGATGTAAAATATTAGACCTTATCTAATCTAATGTCATTAGTCATTGGTCATTAGTCAACCAATAATGCCCAATGCCCCATGCCCCATGCCCCATCCCCAAAATTATGCTTCCCTTCATCCGACCAGACTTGGCACAATTTAGTGCTTATAAACCCCACCCTAGCAGCGATACATCTGCATCTGTTTCCATACAGTTCGATCGCCTTGATACCAATGAAAGTCCTTATGATTTACCACCTGAGTTAAAAGAAAAGTTAGCCTGGACATATCAGCAAGTAATTGAAACAAATCGTTATCCTGATGGCGGACATGAGACACTAAAAAATGCGATCGCCGAGTACGTTAATGAGTCAGCCGCCGTCTCATCATCCTTGTTTACTGCTGCCAATATTTCTGTCGGCAACGGCTCAGATGAGCTAATCCGTTCTTTGTTAATCGCTACTTGTCTAGGAAAAGAAGGTTCAATTCTCGTTGCCAATCCTACTTTTTCAATGTACGGGATTTTGGCACAAACTTTAGGCATTCCTGTAGTGGCGGTGGGTAGAAATGAAATCAATTTTGAAATTGACTTAAAAGCCGCACAGTCTGCCATCCAAGACACGCAAAATCCTCCCATTCGAGTAGTTTTCGTAGTACATCCCAATTCACCAACAGCCAATAGCTTAACTGCGGCAGAGTTGGCATGGCTGAAAAGTTTGCCAGAGAATATTTTGGTAGTGATTGATGAAGCTTACTTTGAATTTAGCCAAACTACTCTAGTAAGTGAATTGGCTCATCGCTCTAACTGGGTAATTTTACGCACTTTTTCTAAAGCTTTTCGATTGGCATCTCTTCGCGTTGGTTATTGTGTTGCTCATCCAGAAGCGATCGCCATTTTAGAAAAAATTCGTTTACCTTACAATCTTCCTACCTTTTCCATAGCAGCAGCATTAATTGCTTTACAAAACCGTAAACTCTTACTTGAGTCAATTCCTCAAATCTTGAGCGAACGAACCAAAATTATTGAAGCTTTATCCCAGCAAACAGAATTAGAAATTACAGTAAGTTCTGCTAATTTTATTTACCTGCGTCTTAAACCAAACGGTTCCCACTCACAAGACGCTACCTTAAAAAGTTTGCACCACAAACTCAGGACGCTCGGGACTCTTGTACGCTATATTAGCGGCGGATTACGAATTACTGTAGGAACAAGCGAAGAAAATGCCCGTACTATTAATCGACTACAAGCTGCCTTGGCAGATTTACAATCTTAGCAATTCACTCAGTAATTAAATCTACTGTCCACTTCACTGCCCAAACGGCGTACCATTCCTACTGTTTGTGGCAGTACACCCACCAAAAGAGCAAAGGCGGCATCTGGCAAAAGAGCTACTATTTCTGGTGGAAAGTATTGTTCAAATTGATCGAGAATTTTTTGGACTCGCTGTCCAGGCATAGGATTTTCTGTAATTTGTTTAATCAGGCGAATCCACTGCCGCCTAATTAAGTACGCTTTCTGACGTTCTTCATTGGATTCCGGAGTTAATAGAGACAAATTACCTATAGGCAGTGCCCTTTGGCAATCACAATCGTAATCTCCACCCACAGCAGCTCCAGGCCCGGCAAATTCTGCATGGTAGCGTTTAAACAAAATTAATCCATTTCGCCTACGACTATTGACGATGAAAACTTGTCCGCTATGCAAACGTGCAAGGATATCCGAGCTTTGGGATTGCTCAGTTCCATCTGCCATGACTAGATAGTCAGGGAAAGTAGTTTCAGGGTAATAGGTTGATACCATAGCGGGCTGATAGCGGCGATGCTGTTCGCTATCCATGTTTTTTAAACTTTTAAGGAATTTAGTAGTAGTATGCACATCAAAAAGGAACTAGCTGTTATGTCAAACGAGATTTTTCTATTCTTTTATTATTAACAGTCTTGCGGCCAACTTAACAAAGATAGGAATAAATAGGCATTGTTCGCTAATTGAGTGATCATATTTTATGAGATACAAGTAAATTTGTCTCCAAGTTGTAATAGTCTTTTTTTAAAGTTTCTATAAAGATGAATATCTAAATTACAAAGTTATTATGAGGACTTTATAATCTTTAGGATTAAGTCTAAAGATATGCCGATTATAATCCATAAGATTAACAATCAGAGACTTTAAATTATTTATTAATTACAAATAAAAAAATACTAAACGTAAAAATTTTTGACGAGGATATACTTTCAAAAAATTGAAGTTTTATTAAAAATACTAATAATAAATTTTGTAAAATCTTGAATTTTTCTAAAAAAACAAAAAAATTGGCTTATAGCTGCAAATAACCGTTGACTAATTCTAGTTTTTAGCTTTTATTTAGCTATTTAACCATATTTCAACGGCTTTCGCAGATTTTTAATGAAAAGAATTATATTTAGTTGGGGATATTGATGAATGCTTTTATTCAGAGGCAGAGCGTTTCGTAGGTGGTTTGCGATCGCAAAATTGACTTTTTCAACAAGGCTAAAAGGAGATTTAGATAGTAGAGTTAGCACTAAGGTTTTTGTGCAATAGCATTTGGCTTGAGCGTCTGAGAAAAAATGCGTTCCAATTTGATTCAACCTTATGCACTCGATATCCCAGCTTGAAATAAAGCTGCCTTGCTTGATGGTTATTTTCCAAAACGTGGAGATATAAGTCTTGAAATCCCCATTCTTGAGAAATTTTTTCACAGTTATTTAGTAACTCTGAAGCTACACCATGCCTGCGGTAATTTGGGTGAACCGCTAAATTAGATAAGTAAGGAAAACCCAAGCTCACTTGACTCCACGAATCACTGTAACGTACACCTAGTTCCACAGTTCCTACTAAGTTACTAGCAGCACCAGTAGTATAATCTAGGGCAACTAGACAAACATGACGCGGCGCAGGTGAGAGCATACGATGTCTTAAGTCTTCGTAAATACCCAGACGGAGCAACGGAAAAGCCCATCCCCACATACCTTTTTGGGAGTGAAAGCTTTCAGCAATAATTTGGGCAACACTAACTAAATCAGCAGGTGTAGCCACACGAATTTGAAAATGGCGTGAAGCCGGGTCGATTGGTTGTTGGTGGTAGGGGCGAAAAAACCGATATTTCAAAGCTGCTTTAGTATTAATTTTATTTAAGGAAAATTTTCTCAAAAGTCCTAAAACACCATTTAAACTCAATAAAAACTTAAGAGTTGCCCAAGAAAACGACTCTGAATAAACACAGCAATCGCGATTGGCGGAGATTAGGGAGATGAGGAGCAGAGGAGCACAAGGGGAATAATAGCTCCTAGCTGTTAACTGAGCATTTAGCACTCTATCGCTCTCAATACACCTCTGCTTGTTTGCTAACCTTTAATTTCCAACTTCTCAAGCAGTACCACTTGTCTTAATGATAGTTATGATTGCTAAATTGGAAAGAGGTATTTGTCTAATAGTATACTTTGGCTTTAAATCTTATTGTTTTAATATTATTGGCCCTAGCATGACTACCATAAATAAAATTTGCCTGCAAGTGTTAGTACAACTCTTGCGGGGGGAAAACTTAATATGCAGCTTCATCTGGATTTTTCAGCCAGCTATGAGTGCTGTATGTAGTCTTAGAGATTGCTCACTGGAGGTGAAAGAAGATTTGGCAAGCAAGTACAGACTCTGTAAGAGTAAAACTGACTATAGAGCCAATTACTCTGTACCAGAGCAAGCGGTAATCGGTATAAGCCATTGAGATAAATCACTGTGAGTAAACGCTCCTACACTCAGCAGTCATGTAGCCAAACAGCCTTATTGGTGGAAATGCTCTGCTCTTACCTGACTCCAAAAAATCCTTACCCGATCAGATTATTCTTTATCCGACTGCCGTTGCAGCAGGAAAGCGGTGCATGAAATCCCAAGCAAACAGTAAGCCTAAAATATTGGTTGTCGATGATGAACCAGACAACCTTGACTTGCTTTACCGCACTTTCTATCGGGACTATAAGGTGCTAAGAGCAACCTCTGGTCCTGCGGCACTCGATTTACTGGCTCAAGAGGGAGAGGTCGCAGTGATCATCTCCGACCAGCGGATGCCGATGATGAGCGGTACAGAATTTTTAAGCCTAACAGCAACTCAATACCCAGACATTATCCGGATAATTTTAACTGGCTACACCGATGTTGAAGACTTGGTGGAAGCAATCAACGCTGGTAAGGTTTTCAAATATGTCACGAAACCGTGGGAAGCAGAGGAACTTAAAGGAGTTGTCCGCCAAGCTTTAGATACCCATAATGTCCTCAAAGCCCGCACCCGCGAACTTACCCGGACACTCAGGCGAGAATCGCTGCTCAATACGGTCACAAACACGATTCGCGGTGCACTAGACTATCGGCAAATTTTGCAGGCGATTGTAGATTCAGTGGGTCAGATGTTGGAGGTGGATGTCTGTCTGTTGCGTCCCTTCCAAGATGAGCAGTTGGCAGAAAAAGGATTTATTTATCAAAAGCCTCTGGAAGAAAACGAACTTGAGGATACAGAGAGCAATTTTTCTGCTGTTCCCTCATCTCCCCTCGCTGTCCTCCCCCCCTCCCTGTTAGCCCACACAGTATGGGAAACCAGAGAAGTCCAAGTCATTCATGATGTCATAGATGATGAGCGAATTCAGGGTACTACTCCCGAACTACGCCAACGTGGGGAGGCTTTTGCTGCTGCCAATATTTGTTCTAGTTTGGTTGTGCCATTGATCTGTCAACAGGAACTGATGGCAGTCTTAGCACTGCACCAGTGTTCTGTACCCCGCTTGTGGGGCGATGATGAGGTGCAGCTAGTGATGATGGTCGCGGATCAGGCAGCCTTAGCTTTGTCGCAAGCGTATGCTTACGAACAAGTGCGTGCCCTTGCTAAGCGAGAGAGCTTGATTAATACGATTACTAGCGCGATTCGCTCTAGCTTAGACCCTGAGGATATTTTTGCAGCTATTACCCAACAACTAGGACAAGCTTTACAAGTTGATGGTTGTGTCTTGTCTTTATGGACAGAAGAAGATGAGTTTGTCCAGTCTGTGGCCTTGTATGACAGTTTTCAACATTCTGAAAATTTACGTAGGCACAGCTTGCCGCAGGCATCGCCAACTTCAAACCAAAATATAAATAACAACGATCGCGTATTAGCTCAGGAATTACCTTATTCTCAAACCTCCATACAGGAGAATCCGATCTTACAAGAGATTTTACAGACACATGAACCCGTAGTAATTGGCAATGTCAATCATTCGCCTCAAGTAATCAAGGGTTTTGATTTGTCTTTGAAAATGCCAGCGCGATCGCTAATGGTCGTGCCATTATTGGCTGATGGCAAATGTATCGGTAGTATTACTTTATGTGAAAGTAAAAAAATACGTCAGTGGGTGTTATCTGATATCGATTTAGCGAAAGCAGTAGCGGCTCAAGCAGCGATCGCCGTGCAGCAATCACGCCTATATGAAAAAACTCGCCAACAAGCCGAACGCTTACTGGAATTAGATAAACAAAAAACAGAATTTTTTCAAAATATTTCCCATGAATTTCGTACTCCCATCACCTTGATTCAAGGACCTTTAGAGTCGGCAGTGAATGGTGGTGAGGGGTTATCTTATTCCCAAAGTGCGATCGCCCTACGTAACTCTCGTCGGCTACTGCGATTAGTAAATCAACTGCTTGATTTACAGCGTCTAGATGCTGGCAGAATGCAACCTAGTTTCCGACCTTGCGATTTAGTAGAATTTGTCAGCCAAATTGTTGAGTCTTTTCGTCCCTACTGCGAGAAAAAAGGGCTGCATCTTGCCACCCAGCTAGATGAATGTCCTACAGTGTACTTAGATATGGAAAAATTTGATAAGGTCGTTTATAACCTCCTGTCAAATGCCATGAAGTTTACTCCTGAAGGTGGTACGGTCAGCGTCAGACTGAAATCTCAAAATGACCGTTGCATATTGGAAGTACAAGACACTGGAATTGGCATTGTTAAAGAACAAATTCCTCATTTATTTGAGCGCTTCCGCCAAGCTGAAGGTTCGGCAAATCGTTCCTATGAAGGCAGCGGTTTGGGTTTGGCTTTAGTTAAAGAATTAGTAGAACTACATGGCGGTCAAGTCAGTGTGGAATCAGTTTATGGTGAAGGTACAATCTTTACATTATCGCTGGTTACTGGTGCTGCTCACTTACCCACACCGCAAGTGCTGGAAACTCCTGTTGAACTCAACACAAACCGCGCTAGCGTAGAATTGGCCGATCTAGAACTGTTAGATCGAGCAGCAGATAATATTGAAGATATTACAAAAAATTTATTACCCACTTCTGAAGGTCAGTACTCACCATTAGGCACTGGACACTCGCCAATAGATTCTAGTCATTCTATTTTGGTTGTAGACGACAACCCCGATTTGCGAACTTATGTATCTGATATCCTCCGTCGGAATGGTTATCAAGTACAGACATCTCGTAACGGTTATGAAGGGTATCGCATAGCTAAGGAAATAACACCTAGTTTGATTCTGACTGACTTAATGATGCCCTTGGTAAGCGGACTTGAGATGATTCAGATGATCCGCAATGAAGAGAAGTTGAAAGGAATACCGATCATTTTGCTGACAGCGAAGGTTGACGAAGAAACCCGCATCGAAGGTACAGAATATGGTGCTGATGCTTATTTAGCAAAACCATTCAATGACCGGGAACTTTTAGCGGAAGTTCGTAATCTTTTAGCGTTGAAGCAAAATGAACGACGTATCTTGGAGTTAAATACTTATCTTACAGAATCAGTACTCAAGCGCTTTTTACCGGCTGTATTAGTGCAAAAAGCTGCGGCTGGAGATCT
The DNA here is from genome assembly GCA_034530875.2 of Nostoc sp. DedSLP01. Lineage (GTDB taxonomy): Bacteria > Cyanobacteriota > Cyanobacteriia > Cyanobacteriales > Nostocaceae > Nostoc. Next base: position 2,849 of record JAVRCJ020000077.1, on the reverse strand, counting down.
GGCATTAGATTTGCGCCCAGAACCACGCTTAATTACTGTTCTGTTTAGCGACATTGTGGGTTTTACACAGCTAGCAAATACCCTTAGATCGCGGCGAGTAGCAGAGTTACTCAATGAATATTTAGAAGCCATGACCAAGGTTGTATTTGCTAATGGTGGCACTGTAGATAAATTTATGGGAGATGCTATTTTAGCTTTATACGGGGCGCCGGAAGAACTAACTCCCAACGAACAAGTACGTCGTGCCATAAATACAGCAAGAGGAATGCACCGTTCTCTCGATCGATTAAATCAGCGTTGGCGAGAACAAGGTGTATTTGATGGTGACAGACAAACTGGCGTCCAGTTTCGCTGTGGTATCCACCAAGGTACGGCGGTTGTAGGGATGTTCGGTAGCGCTGAACGTGCTGACTATACTGCTATCGGGCCGAGTGTGAATATTGCTGCTAGGTTGCAATCTGCGGCTGTTCCCGGTACTATCTTGGTTTCTGCTGCTGTAGCAGATTATTTACAGGAAGAAGAAATTACTAAAGGTAGCCCCCTAGAACTTAAAGGAGTAGATGAAACAGTTTTGACTTTCGCTGTTACACCAGAGATCGTGGTTAATCGCTAAAATTTAGACTGGATTGTAAATTCAACAGCGATCGCTGACAACTGGTTAAACGATAGCAATTAGCAAAAGTGCCCGATCGCATCCAGTTTCAAATATGATATGAGACCATCGGTTGCAGACCAAACTCCAATTCCAACCAAAGTCTGGAGGCGACACACCGACCCACCAGGTTTGTGGATTTCTGTATTTATCGGTTCAGTCTCGCTGCACTTGCTAGTGTTCTGGCTGATGCGCTCATCAAATACTTTTATTCTCTGGTTTCCCCAAGAAAGTCAATCAGCCGCCATACCTATTGAATTAATAGACATTGCTCCGAAAACAAAATCAACAATTCAACCACGATCGACAGTTAAGGAAATTGCACCAAAACGATTATCTTCCACTCACAAGCCTGTAGCATCAATAACTACACAAAAAAATCAAGATTCCTCTGCAAGAGATTCTATCGAGCGTGTACAACCCAAGAGTAAAACTGAGGCTTCTACAAGTAATAGTCGACGGTTTCGGCAACGAACAGTTGTTAAGGCGATACCTACACCCACACCGACATCCAAACCTAAAGTTACAGTAAATAATCTTCCTTGGAACCGCCGTCAACAACTCAGACTGGGAAAGGGAACGCCACTAACAGGTATTTCATCAAAACCACCAGTTAGGCAAACTCCGCTAACTCCCACGGGACAAACTCCGCCAACTCCCACAGGACAAACTCGACCAACTCCCGCAGGACAAACTCCGCAAACTCCAACAGGACAAACTCGACCAACCCCCACGGGACAAACTCGACCAACTCCCGCACAAACTCCGCAAACTCCAACAGGACAAACTCGACCAACTCCCACACAAACTCCGCAAACTCCAACAGGACAAACTCGACCAACCCCCACGGGACAAACTCGACCAACTCCCGCACAAACTCCGCAAACTCCTACTGAGCAAACTCGGCCAACTCCAGCACAAACTCCGCAAACTCCTACTCAGGGAGCATCGATCGCAATAGTAGCTCCCTTAACTCAAGATGAAGTGAGTAGCTTGATAAAAGCAGGAGAATTGCGGCAAGATGGTTTACCAGATGCGATCGCTGTATATCGGGGTAGCAGCACAAAGCAATTCGACTCCAGTTTTCTCCCTCCAAATTATGGACTGAAGCCAGCACAACTATTGGCTAGCTTGGTAATCGATGGTAATGGCAACTTTCAACAGGCTGTAGTTTTAGAAATACAACCACCAACACTGCAAAGTGAAAAAAGCACATATCAGCAAGTTCTTAACGAAATTTTCAAAACCGAAAACTTTGTTCCTGCCCAGAATAACGACGGTACAAAACCAGATTTGAGCAATCTGTATATCAGAATCAAAATTCAATCTGCCAATTCCAACTAAATGTTTGATTTTTCTTAATCGCTGTGTTATACTTATAAAGTTGGAAATTTGCGGGCGTAGTTTAGTGGTAAAACTATAGCCTTCCAAGCTATTAATGCGGGTTCGATTCCCGCCGCCCGCTTACGGAATATAATTAAGTCGTAAATAGACCTTGATTAACATCGCGTGAAAGCACAAACATTTGCCAAGCCTCTCAAGTTGATTGTTTTGAAACACCAAGGTCATAGTAAAACTCTAGTAGATATGCGACTTTTAGCCGTCTGAGCTAGTATGAAATGAAAATTTTCATCTCTGCTAAATCGTCAATCATTAGAGAAATTCAAAAAATAATTATCCCAATTTCTGAACTCAATACTACTATTCTTTCTCCTGCCCCGTTGCGTAAACAGCGATAGGATATTTTTTTAGTTGCAAGTCCTTTAAAGGTGCGTTAGCCTACGGCATAACACACCCTACAAGAATTGAGCGATTAAGCAACTGAGTTTATACTCAGCAGCCAAGACTATGTATTCAGGACTTTGTTATACATCATTCTTAACAATCTTAAAATCGAGTTTTATAATCATCTTGACGAATGAGGTTTTAGGCATACTTGATAAATCGGTGCTTAATCTTCTTAAGTAAAACTTCGTTTTTTGAGCTATTTTTGCTAGCACCCTCACACCCATGATAAAAGCGGCCTGTTAAGAATAGTAGAAGATGACGAACGCATCCCCTCATCCATCACAGCCTCTTTTGCCTTCATAATGCGTCTAGCTTACCAATACTATTAACTCAACGTGAGTTCGATGAAACTAAAAAATCGCAGGAGGCAGAGCAAGTAAATCTTTTGGGTAAATGTCAATGCCAGGTT
>JAVRCJ020000076.1:0-15126 GCA_034530875.2 Nostoc sp. DedSLP01 | reverse complement strand
ACTTCCATTTTTAAAGGCACTCCCCCAGGAGTAGCAAAGATAATATCTTTTTGATGGCGCGTTTTACCTAATGCAATACCCTGGAAGGAATTAACTAAGTTAAAAGGATGAGTTTGCATTTTGGCGCTTAGTTCAACTGGAATTTCTTGTAGATAATCTGCTCCTAATTCTTGTTTCATAGCTTTAGCCATCTGCATTTGAGTGAAGGGAATATTCACTAGCACCCATCCACAAATTAGCAATCCGATTAAACTGACAATGCAAGCTAAACGCCTTATTTGACCGCGACGAATGCAGAAAAAAGAAAGTAATAAACAGAGCAGATTTAATAACAATAACCAAGGACTGACTTCTGGCGCTCCCACTGCTAGAGTTAGTAAAAACATATTTGGAGCAGGAAGTATAATCCAAGAACTCATAAATAGGCTTGTAAAACTTAGTAGTAATATAAACCAAGATAAAAATATTTTGGGTTGAGAAAACATAGATTAAAGTGCGGTAATAACGACTCCAAAGAAGTACAATTTATCCGCAAATGTTACATTTTACAATAGTAAAACAAGGAAGTGGAGAAAAGTGGAAAAACTGTGCTGGATCAAAAATTAGGCTTTCTGACTACTGAATCATTGAACACTAAAGCACTGGGAAAATTTTGCTGAACCTGTTGAGTTGTGGAAAATTGATTAATTCCTTTCCCTTCAGCAGCAAGTCTTTCAGGGCAAACCCGCTGGACGTATGCTAACTCTTGTGGCCATCGCAGATGATTGATGTACTGTGCCCCATCCACACCCCACGCGGCTTCAAAGCTCATATTTGGGGATACACCTTGTTGTCGCACTCCCAAACGGTCGTAGAAATTGATGAGCGTTCCATCATGAGTGTGAGATGTGCCATCCCCACAGTAGTCAGCGCGTACCATCCGTACACACGCTTGATGATAATCTTGTAGCGATCGCCCATTAAAAGTTTTCCAAGGTTTATAGCCAAAGCGAATACATTTAGCTAAGGCTCCATTCGTACAGCTAAAGGTTACTAGTTTTTTTTCTGGGTGATAAGCACCTCTATTATCCCACGATCCTTGAAGAGCGATCGCTTTTGGAGCATAATTAGCATCTCCTCGACAAAGATTCTGCAAAGTCTGATTATTGTCTCGGTAAAAAACAGTGTAGAGATAAGTTTCCTGCTCTGGGTCTTTGGGGTCAACTTCCGCATCACGGATTTGAAAAGTTAACTGTCGCCCTTGGTCATCAAAACCAACCACTTCGGTTGCTTGCAAGTCTGTTTTTGTAAGCGGGATAGTTAACTTATTTGGGGAAGGGCTAGACTGAGGTACAAGCAACTGAGCAATGGCAGTACTACCGGAGGCTAGTACAAAGAGGGGAAGTAATATAAAGCCAAATAGTGGTTTAACAAGCATTTGAGGATGGTTGTTTAAGAGAAAGAGAAGACGAAGAAGGTTAAAGCGTTTATTTACTATTTACAAATTCTTAGTAGGGACAGACAAGGAAGAAAATAAAAACCTGTTTGTATTTGCGTTTTTAAGTTTAAATTATTCCTTGTCTGTCTTATTTTTATCTGATACCAACTAAGCGACCACCTTCTACCTGGATACTGCTAAAGTCTCGATTAGACAAAGTGAGGCCAGTTTGTTCGCTAGTTTTAACTTGACTAACTCTATCTTTCAGATTGACTCCATTTAAAAGTCTTCCGTTACCACCAATTGCCCCAATATCAAATGTAGTTGCATTCTCCAAAGTTTTCCTGTTTGAGTTAAAATCCTCATCTCCACCAGAGTATCTATTTGAACCGTCCACCTGGGAGATATTAGAACCATCTAAATTTTTCCCATTTGGGATGATTGATGCTTTGGCAACAGTCGAGAAAGACATAATGCTTAAAACGGTTACTGCTGCAATGTATAAAAATGTTTGACTCATGGTTTTCTCCTTGATTTAAGTTAGCGATCGCACTTTGGCTGAAGTTTCAGCTTGTCTTTGAGCGATCATAATGTCAGTATGTTGGATAACTCAATTAAATAGTTGAGTTAAATTCAGGAGTATAAGAAAGAGAATTCAGGTAAATTCAGGTGGGTATTACGTCAGAACTTCGGTAATTACAGCGATCGCCTTTAGCAACTAACCTGGTGGAATAAAAGCATCCACAAAGTTGAAGTCCTGCCTGATATCGATCTGACTCTTATTGATGTCTTAGAGAACACCAATTAAGTCATTGCCATAGTAACTTCCGGTGTCAGATTTAGTGGTACTACCTAGCTCAAAATTGTTTTCTTCAAGAGAATACTGAATATTATTTCTACGTAGCTGGCCAATTTTGGAGTTGCGATCGCAATGTTATTTTGAGGTTTAGCAACCTCAAAGAGAAAGAGAGAGCGGTAAACCTAGTTTGCATCTCCCTCGACTGTTCGACAATCCTTAATTATAAGAGCGTGTCAAATTTTAGTTTCTGTTAGAAAATCAAGCCTCTAACCTCGATTAAATCAAAGTCTCAGAATTTGATTTCGATTATTGTTTCGCAAGAATGACAAAACAGGAATTATACGAATACAAACTGAGTTGTGTTGGTTAGCCTTAATTGCGCAAAATCACTGCCAGTAAGTCCTTGAAGAAGACCAATTAAATCGTCATCAGACGTAGCGATGGTTGATTTTTTGTCAAAAATACCCACTCCTAAAAATCCTCCTGCACTAACATTATTTACTAACTGATAGTCAGATGCTCTCCCTTTAAGCTGGATTCGATCAACCTGATTTCCTGATTCCCCTAATTCCGCAAAACCAATGAGGTCAAAATCAGTAATTCGAGCAAAATCAGCATTGCCTACAGAGCTATAGAGTATCGAGCTAAAAATACCTCCTCCCGTGCCCAGTACGAAGGTATCTCGATCGTTGCCGCTACCGCTCGTCAACACATCGATTTGACTGCCTCTAGCGCCGGAGAAGATATTGTCGCCTAGTAGGATATCGTTACCCGCGCCACCGTTAAGCGAGTCGCTGCCTCCACCACTGCTGAGGCGATCGTTGCCATTGCCACCATTAAGGATGGGACCACCAGTAAGGTTGTCATCGTCATCACCACCATTAAGGGTACCACTACCATTAAGGATGTCATTGCCATCGCCACCATTAAGGAGGTTATCGAAAAATGAAGCATTCAGGGTATCATTGCCTCCGCCACCATTAAGGGTGTCTTTTCCACCATCAGGGAATTCCCCGATGAAACCGCTACCACCATTAAGGATGTCATTGCCATCTAACCCCGAGAGGACATTTGGATCAACGTTGCCATCGATCGTGTTGTCCCGAGCGTTACCTGTGCCGAATGCACCCCGTCTCAAATCTAAGTTCTCCAGGTTAGCAGTTAGGGTATAGCTAACTGAGGACTGTACAGTGTCTACCCCGGCCCTAGTATCACCATTTACCTCGGCAGCAACATCTAGTACGTTGTCTACGAAGTAGAGGTCATTGTTGTCACCACCATCCAAGATGTCAGCGCCTATGCCCCCATCCAAGATGTCAGCGCCTATGCCCCCATTGAGGCTATCCTTCCCACCTTGACCTCTCAGCGTGTCATCACCTGTGCCCCCATCGAGTGTATCATTGGTGCTAAGACCAGTGAGACTATCTTTACCGCCCAGTCCATTGATGACATCAGCAAAATCAAGCCTAAATGGACCAATACGGTCATTTATACCAACCAGTGTGTCATTACCATTAGTACCGTTAATGACTGCCATAGTGAGCGTCTCCTTAAATTAGAGGATAAAGAAATTACTTCATCGCTTCCTCACGAGAAAGCGAAAAGGAAAAATGAAAAGACAGTTGAACCAGACCTGATTAGAGCAGGTCTTTGCGGTCAAGTCTGAAGATTTGAGAAGCACTGGATACATCAATGATGTTGGCCTTAAAATTCTGCCAGCGGTCATATTGAATGTTTGTGCGTTATATCTTGGCTATTACCTGTACTACGCTGCTGTTTAGCTTAGGTTTAAGCTTGTCTGTCGTAGATTTCGGAATTCGTCTAAGGAAGAACTAAATGCGATGCCTACGGCGGTAAACTACGCACTTCGGCTGAAGTGTCAGGTTGTCTTTGACAGCGGATCGTGTCTATTTATCACAGAGTGATACCTTCTCTACGAGAGGCTACGCGTAGCTTGCTTCCCCGAAGCGGTACGCTAACACAAAGGTTTTCAGTCTACTGAATGTTATTTCTACGTGACAGGACAATTTTGGAGTTGCGATCGCAATGTTATTTTTAGGTTTAGCAATCTCAAAGAGAAAGAGGGAGCAGTAAACTTAGTTTGCATTTCCCTTGACTATTTAACGATCCTTAATTAGTAGATCGTGTCAATTTTTAGTTTCTGTTAGAAAATCAAGCCTCGAACCTGGATTAAATCAAAGTCTCAGAATTTGGCTTCGATTATTGTTTTGCGAGAATGACAAAACAGGAATTATACGAACACAAACTGAGTTGTTTTGGTTAGGCTTAATTGCCCAAAAACCGTGCCTGCGGTAACTCCTTGGACAAGACCAATGAGATCGTCATCAGACGTAGTGCTGGTTGAGTTTTTGTCAAAAATACCCACTCCTAAAAATCCTCCTGCGCTAACATTATTTACTAACTGATAGTCAGCTGCTCTCCCTTTAAGCTGGATTCGATCAACCTGATTTGCTGATTCCCCTGATTCCCCAAAACCAATGAGGTCAAAATCAGTAATTAGAGCAAAATCAGCATTGCCTACAGAGTTATAGAGGATCGAGCTAAAAATACCTCCCGTGCCCAGTACGAAGGTATCTCGATCGCTGTCACTACCGCTCGTCAACACATCGATTTGACTACCTCTAGCGCCGGAGAAGATATTATCGCCTAGTAGGATATCGTTGCCCACGCCGCCGTTAAGCGAGTCGCTGCCTGCACCACCGCTGAGGAGATCGTTGCCCTTGCCACCGTTAAGGATGTCATTGCCAGATTGACCATTAAGGGTGTCATTGCCAGATTGACCATTAAGGATGCCACTACCACTAAGGATGTCATCGCCATTGCCGCCATTAAGGGTGCCACTACCATTAAGGGTGTCATTGTTATCGCCGCCATTAAGCGAGTCATTGCCAAAGCCGCCATTAAGAGTGTCATCACCTGTGCCCCCATTGAGCGTATCATTGGTGCTAAGACCAGTGAGACTATCATTACCGTCCAGCCCATTGATGAGATCACCAAAATCAACATCAATGCTAAATGGGCCACCTGGACCAGGAATATCAACTCTACCAACCAGTGTGTCATTACCACTAGTACCGTTAATGAGTGCCATAGCGAGCGTCTCCTTAAATTAGAGGATAAAGAAATTGCTTTCTCGTGAGGAAGCAAAAAGGAAAAATGAAAAGACAGTTGAACCAGACCTGATTAGAGCAAGTCTTTGCGGTCAAGTCTGAAGATTTGAGAAGCACTGGATACATCAATGATGTTGGTCTTAAAATTGTGCCAATCGTCATGTTGAATGTTTGTGCGTTCCGATTTAATCGTGGTTCAAATGAAATTAGGCGTTGCAAATAATCCTGGCTGAAAACAATGATGATTGCAGGTCTGGGAATTTATAATTCCAGGTCGCTACACCTAGCTACTGAGGTGTCATATTACTACCGCCACGTTATCAGGCACTACAAGTACCATCACCACAGTCCTGTGATGCTGGAGGGAATATTGATGGTTGTCGTTCATAAGGAGTTAGTGATGGTTTTCGTTCTGAAGGAGTTAGTGATGGTTGTCGTTCATAAGGACGCTTAAAAGCCGCACCCCCAAACACTTTATTCAAATTTTGAGATCGTTCATAAGGATTAGGAGCCACACCCCCAAACAAATTACTCAACTTTTGATCTGACACTTCTTCTATTTCTGATAAATCTGCGATATTCATGTAAATCACCGAAAGATAAAGAAATTACCTCATCGCTTCTTCACGAGAAAGCGAAAAGAAAAAATGAAAAGAGAGTTAAACTAGACCTGTTTGGAGCAGGTCTTTGCGGTCAAGTCTAAAGATTTGAGAAGCACTGCATACATCAATGATGTTGGCCTTAAAATTTTGCCAACGGTCATATTGAATGTTTGTGCGTTATATCTTTGCTGTTTAGCTTAGGTTTAAGCTTGTCTGTCGTAGATTTCGGAATTCGTCTAAAAGGTTGTTTGAAAAGTGTTTCACTGTGACTATAGGCACTTTTAGATCCTCTCTCATTAAAAAGCGGAGAATCGGAGTCAAAGCCCACCAATCGATCGGGGGTTTTAGAGGGTTCTAGAACTTTTGATACCGAGAAGAAGACTTTTCAAACATCCTCTAAGAGAGGACTAGACGCGATGTGTACGACGGTAAACTACCCATTTTGGCTGAAGTTTCAGCTTGTCTTTGAGCGATCGCAATGTTAGGCGTAGGTTGGTTTGAGGAACGAAACTCAACACTAATAATCCTTGATTTTGTTGGGTTTTACTGTGTTTAACCAACCTACAAATATTTTATTTTTTCAGAGTAATAAAAGAGCATTTAACGTAAGTTTCATGAGTGAGGTATGATTCACACTTATGATTTACGTGTATTTTAAAAAGCTTTTATCCTGGCTCCTTCAATAGTGTGCACGATTATTCCTCTATTCTCAAACCACTGTATATTCTTATCTATTATCATTCCACCTCTGATGCAATTTTCTTCCTCTTGTGACAATAAATTCCCCCAGGTTGACCAATTTGGGTTGGAGAGTGCTGCTGTATCTTTTTTCATAATTACAATTTCCTAAAAACAACTTTCTGATGTCAGTATCTTGGATAATTCAATTAAATAGTTGAGTTAAATTCAGGAGTATAAGAAAAAAATAGAATTCAGGTAAATTCAGGTAAATTCAGGTAGGTGTTATTTCGGAACTTCTGTAATTACAGCGATCGCCTGAGCAAATTTACTGACTAAAATACAAAAAGTACTACAAGAATATTACGCAAATATTTTATCAATAGCTTTGGCAATCTCTATTTATGCGTCTGTCGGGAGATTGGATCGAGGTGTATCCGATCGCAAAGATGGCGATCGCTTTCCTTCACCCCAGCATTCGTCCGTAAATAATCGCCTACCCAATTGCAACCATAAGCCAATAAGTCGAGATTGAGAACCTGCTCCAAATTCCAGAGAATAATGCTCCTGTCTAAAGAAGCCGAAACAAGTGTTTTCCCATCGGGACTAAAATCAACCCCAGAAACCCCAGAGCTATGAAGATTTAAGGTACGCAGCAATGTACCATCTAATTGCCAGAGTTTAACTGTCTTGTCGAGACTTGCCGTGGCAATCATTTTACTGTCGGGGCTGAAGGCAACTTCGTATACTGCATCGTTATGACCTTTGAGGGAGCGAAGCAACTTGCCATCAGCAGCGTTCCATAATGTGACAGTGTTGACACTCCCCGAAGCAATAGTCTTACCGTCAGGGCTGAAGGCAACTCCCCAAACCCAATCTCCGTAACCCTGCGTTAAGGTACGAACTAACTTGCCATCAGCAGCATTCCAGAGTTTGACGGTGTTGTTCTGGCTCACCGAGGCAATAGTTTTGCCGTCAGGGCTGAAAGCAACTCCCCAAACCATAGTTCTATGGCCTGTGAAGGTACGAAGTAACTTGCCGTCAGCAACGTTCCAGAGTTTGACTGTCTTATCCACGCTTGATGAGGCAATAGTTTTGCTGTCGGGGCTGAAGGCAACTCTCCAAACTCCATCACTATGACCTGTTAGGGTACGAAGCAACTTACCGTTTGAAGCGTTCCAGAGTTCGATCGTTTTGTCCACCAGACTCGTCGAGGCAATAGTTTTGCCGTCAGGGCTGAAGGCAACTCCCCAAATCTCAGAATTATAGCCTGTTAAGGTACGAAGCAATGTACCGTCTGTTTTCCAGAGTTTAACTGTTCCATCCACACTTCCTGAGGCAATAAAAGACCCATCAGGACTGAAAATTGCTTTTGTAAATGAATCAGTCTTTTGAGTTAGGGTGCGGAGCAGGGGGGTATTCTTCTTATAAAGTCTCACAGTTTTGTCGTAACTCGCTGTAGCGATCGCATTACTATCAGGAGCAATGGAAACTCCCCAAACCAGAGAGCTATGACCTTCTAGGGTTTTTAGCAATCTACCATCGGGACTCCAGAGTTTAGTGGTATTGTCCGCACTTCCTGAGGCAATAAAAGACCCATCAGGACTAAAATGTATCCCCCAAATAGGGCTACTGTGTCCCTCTAGGCTTTTGTAGGGATGGTTTTCAAACTCACCCGCGCTATTTCGTTTCCAGAGTTTAATCGTCTTGTCTTGTCCTGCTGAGGCAATTAAACTGCTGTCGGGGCTGAAAGCTACAGCATAAATTATAGTGCCCCTGATATGTCCTGTTAGGGTTTTATAGGCTGTGTAAGAACTGTTCGCACCTTTTCGCCGCCATAGTTTGACCGTTCCATCCACACTTGAGGAGGCAATTAAACGGCTATCAGGACTAATGGCAACTGCTACAACGCTACCGCGATGCCCTTTAAGAGTTTGCAGCAATGTACCATCTCGCCGCCAAACTTTGACCGTTTCATCTGCACTTGAGGAGGCAATTAAACGACTATCATGGCTAAAAGAAATGCCCCAAACGGCAGCGCTATGACCCTTGACGGTTTTCAGCAAAGTTCCATCGGGCTTCCAGAGTTTGAAGGTGTTGTCTGAACTTCCTGAGGCAATGAGCTGATTATCGGGGCTGAAAGTAATGACGTAAATCTCAGATTCATGCCCTGTTAGGGTTTTCAGTAAAGTTCCATCAGACTTCCAGAGTTTAACTAGACTGTCCTCACCTCCCGAAGCAATTAATTTCCCATCGGGGCTGAAATCAACGGCATAAACCTCAACACCATGCCCTGACAAGCGGTTGTACTCAACTGCTCCATAGACTCCCTGCCGTAAAGATTTTTCTACCTGTTCAGTTAAATCTGCATCTGCATTACCGAATGAAAGCAGTTTTTGCTTGCCTTTAATAGCCTCTACCAGTGCGTCTAAGCGTTGATTGGAAACAAAGAGAGCTTCTGAGTATTGAGCGATCGCCCCAATCTCATTTTTAAGTGCTTTGCGATACTGGAAGAAAGCTGTCACCCCTAACCCGGAGGACACTACTAGGGCAATACTGACTGCCCCTAGCAGAAATCGCTGGAGTTTAGCCGTTTTTTTCTCAGCACTCAAACGGGCTTCCACTTCCTTGAGTCTTGCTGCTTCTAGGGCTTGTTGCACTTCTCGGCGATCGCAATCTTCGCTCTGTGCCAAAAATTGATAATCCAAATCACTTAAACTTTTCCCTATTGACCAGCTTTGCGCCTCTTGCAATGCTTGACCCCGCAGCAGGCGTGATTCATCCTGGTAATTTGACTCTAACCAAGCAGTAAACCCTTCACAGTAGGGACGCAGAGAAGCTAATTGCTGCTCTACCCAATCACCATCAAAAACAATCCGATAAATCTGGTTATAAACTTTGAGAATACCTTGTTGCTTGACTACCAGCCCTGTCAGCCGCAGTTCCATCTGTTCGGAACTGTCATCGGCGACAACTTCCTGCTGTAATATTTGTTGATATAGTCCCAGTAGGCGACTCGCACGCTGCTCATTGCTCAGTAGGCGATCGCGGATCGTTCTTAGATGTTCTGGATTGTCTTGATATTCCCAATTGTCAATGAGATGCGATCGCACGATTTGCTCAATCAACTCGGCTTCACTGCCTGCGGTCAGGTAAACCGGAAAAACCGAAATCAGCCGACACAACTTTTGTGTGAGAAAGGGCTGTCCCCCTGTCCATTCCACAATTGCTTTCATTACTGCCTGTGGATTCTCTATCTTGTTGGCTAATCCTTGAACTAAAGGGGTAATTTCTGACCACTTAAACCCCTCTAGCTGAATCCCATGACCAATATTAAACGGAGTGCGGCTCTTATCTGCAATCAGATCGCCAGGCGTTGCAACTCCCAATAATACAAATGTTAGACGATTATAAACCAGGCGATCGGCCCGTCGATTGTAACAGGCGCGGATCAAGGCAAAGAAATCATCGGCTGGAAAATTGAGGCTAATAACACTATCAATTTCATCAATAAAGATAACAATATTTTGCTCAATTTCTTTTAATAAAATTTCTTCAATAAAACCACTCAATCGTTGCAGCGGTGATAAAGAATCTTCTTGATGCCACCACGCCGACAATTTGCCCCGTTCCGACAAAGAAACTGAAAAACAACTGGTCAGACTTTTGATAAATCCAAGATACCATTGGTCTGGGGTAATATTCTCGCTACCAATTTCTGTTAAATCAATATCGGCACAAGCAAATCCTTCAGTTTGCAATCGCTGCATCATACGTACCCGCAAGCTAGATTTGCCCATCTGCCGGGAGTTGAGAACATAACAGAATTGTCCCAATTTTAAGTTTTCATATAAATATGTATCGGCTTGTCGCTGGATATATGTAGGTGCATCAGCCGGTAAACTTCCCCCGACTTGATAGAGTAGACCCTCCTTAATAAACATAAGGCATTCTTTTTGGAGGTTGTGAAAAACCTGCCAACTCCATACTAAGTCTAGAATTTTACCACATTAGAACTCGAAAAACTCATTTAATGTCTGTTATTTCAAGTAAATTTGAGAGCTAGTCAGGTAAAATTAAATCTTGAGGGTTATAGAGTCATTTATTCTCTTTTAAAAAATTATTTAATATTAAGTTTTAATATGAAAAATTTTGATTTACAAATAGGTATTAAAATTGCCAATCAAGCATTTTTATTAGAAACACAAAGAAATTTAAATGATGTAGAAATTATTGTTATTCAAGGAGCGTGGAACCGAGAAGAATACGACCAAATGGCAGCCAAACATCAATATGCAACCAGTTATCTTAGTCAAGATGTTGCCCCAAAACTTTGGAAAACCCTCTCAAAAGCATTGGGAGAAAAGGTGAAAAAAGGCAATTTGAAAGAAGCGTTAAAACGTTATTACGAACAGCAGCTCATATCCGAAAGCGAAAAAATTGATCGAACTTTGAGCGATAGCGAATATTCACCAGAAATTGTCCAAACAAAGATTAACTATGCCACCATAGATGCGTTAATTTCCGATTGCTATATTGAACGGCCTCCCATTGAATCTATTTGTTATGAAACTCTTTTGCAACCTGGTTCTCTGATTCGGATTAAAGCCCCCAACTTGATGGGAAAAACCTCCTTAATTAACCGAGTATTAACTCAAGTTGCTGCTCACAACTATCAGACTGTGAGTCTAAGCTTGGAACTTGCCGATCACAAAACCCATTTTAGTAATCTTGATAAATTCTTGCGCTGGTTTGGGATTAACCTCAGTCGAGAATTAGGCGTACCAAATCAGTTAGAAGACTATTGGGATGAGGCTGGAATGGGCAGTAAAGTCAGTTGTACCAGCTATTTTGAAGAATATCTCTTAGCTCAGGCAGATAGTCCTCTCGTCCTCTGTTTAGATGATGTTGATTTACTGTTTCCTTATCCGGAAATTTATGAGGAATTTTTTGGACTATTGCGGTCTTGGTATGAGAAGGCAAGAAGTCGGCAAAACTGGAAGAAACTGCGCTTAATTCTTGCCCATTCGACTGATATTTATATCCGGCTTAATATTAATAAATCTCCCTTTAATGTTGGCTTGCTAATTGAACTATCAGAATTTACCCACGAACAAGTACAAGACCTTGCTCAACAATATGGGCTGGAAAATGAATCCACCTGGGTTGAGCTATTAATGAGTCTAGTGGGAGGGCATCCTTATCTCTTGAAGCAAGCGTTCGTTTATCTCAAAAGTCATCCCGATGTCGCCAGAGAAGACCTTTTAGCAGCAGCACCTACAGAAGCCGGCATTTATGGTAACCATTTGCGGGAATTTTGGTTAAATTTACAAGACCATCCAGCCTTAGCGATCGCATTTCAAAAAGTTATCACTTCCCCTAGCCGCGTGCAATTAGAACCTTTATCTGCTTATAAATTACAGAGTATGGGATTGGTGCAACTGTCTGGCAATGAAGTCGAGCCTCGCTGCCAGTTATACCGCCAGTATTTCTCTGCGCGACTAGGATTATGATCGCCAAAAGCAATCTAGGCTCAAAAAGATTGTTTTTCTATCAACAGAAATTAGCCTTGGCAATTTCTCCGATTGATGCATCTGCAAATTCTCAGCTAGAGAGAAATTGCTCCAATTATTGCGGAATTATTGTAATTTTTGCTGATTGTGCCCAACAACATGAATTTCTGCAAAACCAACCTGCGATCGGAATTTCTAAATTTTCTGATGCTATGGGAAAAGACAGGTGGTCATTAGGAGTGTCCTCTTCTCATGCCCAATGCTCACTTTTTGCCAAAATTCTTTTGTTAGAAAAGCCATTGCTGAGGGAAAACTTAAAACCAGACCCTACGTTGAATAAACTAACGGGGTTGATATTACAAATCACCGAGGTTTTTTTGTCAGCCAGCAACTTCAATCAATATGAAAGTATTACCCAACGATAACTTTACGATTTCGACACCTGAGGCATTGCCTCTAGTTCTGCAACGGCTAAATGCAAAAGTCGAACCCACCAAAACATTTAGATTTTCTACAAAACATGCGCCTTATCAAGGAAGGATTTCTGAGGAAGGCTTTCAAATCAGCCGTATAATTCACTACCGTAACTCCTTTTTACCAGTGATTCGAGGACGCTTTGAAGTAGAATCCGAGGAGACAATGGTTCATATACAAATGAGCGTGCATCCTTTTGTGATGACATTTTTAGGATTCTGGTTTTTCTGCTGGTATGGTGCAATTATTCCTATCACACTAACAGGCCCTATGCCTAACTATGTGGCTCCGCTATTTCTAGGGATGCCTATACTGATGCTAGTAATCTTTTGGTTAGCTTTTTGGTCAGAAGCAAATCGCAGTCGTACTGAATTGGCTCAAATTATTTATGGACAAGTATAATTAAGCGTTCCTATGTGGTGTTATTCCTTGTGGAGAATAGATTATAAATTTCTGTAGCATCCTCTCAAGATAACGAAAAACCGTCTACTATTCGCTATTAAAGCTAAATTTTTCAATTGAAAGTTGGTACTAACCCAACTTTCAATTTTTTCAAGGATGTGGCGATGCTAATCAAATTTTACTCGTAGTTTATAGAGATTCTATCTGGAAAATATCAACGTAAAATTGTAATAGTCTGTAAATATTAAAGCAGTATCAACTAATAATTTTAAAATTAATATGCCGCAGCAAAAAAAAGAGTCAAGTGGATGTGGATGTTTAAATATTCCATTTTCTGTAATTATAGCTGTCTTAGGAGGTGGCTACTGGTGGTTCAGCCAGAAAGGAAATCTAGATATCAGTAAATTTTTACCAAATAAACAAGAAATCACTATTCCTACTCCTGCTCCATCCGCATCCTCATTCCCTATTCCTAGTGCCTCTTCAAGCCCGACTAATTCTTTATCAACTCCTATAAATTCAGGTATTAAAAATAACGAAAAAATAAGCGAAGCAACACAACTTAAAAAAACGCCATTACCTTCTACTCCTTGGGAGAAAAAAGTAATTAGAGGAATTTATATCACTCGCTACCAAGTTACAAATAATGCAGACGAGCAAACTATTCGTCAAAGAGTTCGTTACTATCGCTCTCAAGGAATTAATACTATTATTCACGGTGTTTGGGGAAATGGTTGTACGATGTACAAAAGCGAAGTTATGCAGCAAACTCTAGGTTATAACAGTTGCCCAAACCAGTTTCAGGAACAATGGTTAAATTGGTTGATTGATGAGGCACATAAACAAGGAATGCAAGTTCATGCTTACTTCGAGAAGGGAATTAAAATAGATACAAATAGCCCAATTTTTGACTTAGCAGTTACACGAAAATGGATTGTTCCAGGGGTAGATAAAACCTATTCTGGAATCGATCATTACGTACTTGATGTAGAGATTCCTGAGGTTGCGAATTTTTTTGAAAACATTTTAGTAGAGTTTGTCAAAAAATATCCGAATATTGATGCAGTTCAATGGGATGATTATCTTGGCTATCATGCTGAATTACCGGGGAAAGTTGACCGCACTGCAAATTTAACTAAATTTGTGCAACAAATGGTCACTTCTATGAAAAAAGCTAATAAGTCTGTAAGCTTTGATATTTGCCATCATAACCCTTATTGGGCTAAAAGATATTTTGCGGCTGATTGGGAAAAATGGGGCGTCGATCGCGTATTCATTCAAGCCTACAATGATAGTAACTTTGCTGAAGAATTAAACTATGCTCAAAAATATGCAGGGATTGCAATTACAGATTACCAAATAAGCCGCTTAAAAGAATTAGTTAATAATCCAAATATCAAGAGCATCTTAGTTTTTCCATTTTCTGGTAATCCAGAAAAAACAGCTTCTAGCTTAAAAAATTCAATATAATACTCTGCAAACTTTAGTCTGCGGGCAAAAATCATCAAGAGGTCATACTCTCAAAGAAACTGCGATCGCCAAACTAAAAACTTATTCTACCACAAATTGAAGAATTCAGGAGTCAGAATGCAATTCTAGGGGGATTCAGAGGAGCAACCTAGAAGCATCAATTGTGATTCAGCTTAATGAAATTAGCGATGTCTAAGATGGGCTACGCCTACCCGGTAACTCCTGTACTAATTGCATCGTCCGCTTCTTCAACAGCGCTGAGTATGAAATTCAAGGAATCTACGAATGGAATCGCTATAACTGGCGCTGGTGTCACAGGTAGCTGGATGGAGGAAGGAGACAAGGGGAATAATCTTAAATCTTGTACAGACAAGGGTTCATCGCGTCTCTCAACTTCCCAATGCCCAAGCTAAAAACCTCTCAGTATAATACAGCGCTAATTGATTGCTCACACCATTAAAAACAGCATCAAAAGCGTGTTCTGCCCAAGGAATTTCTAGAAAAACCGCAGTGTTACCCTCAGCACGTAAACGTTCATACATCTGTCTGCCAAATCGGGCTTCTACCACATGGTCGCGACTGCCGTAAATTAATAAAGTTGGCGCTAAAGGATGCGTTAAATAATTTATCGGTGAAGCAA
>JAVRCJ020000075.1:0-15600 GCA_034530875.2 Nostoc sp. DedSLP01 | reverse complement strand
TTTGAGTCTACCTTTTTTGGCTGGAAACTCGCTCTGGGTCTACTTGTGTGTACACCGTAGCCTTAGAAAGGGGAGGGAACTGGATCTCTTTTTCCCCCCTTGTTAAGGGGGGATTAAGGGGGGTAAAATCCGGAATTCACAAGCAACTCCGACTTGTGTGTACACCGTAGCCTTACTAAGGGAGGGTTGGGGAAGGGTAACGCGAGGACTGCAATCATAACTAATCATCTGAACTTGATATAAATCCTCGTTACAAAAACGGCCTCCTGCCTCACCCCACAGACCAGCAAACCGCCACTGCTTCAGATACCCATTTCAGAAAACAGAACCTATGCATTAGTAACCAAAGTATGTCTTTTGTAACCAAAGTATGTCTTTTGATGTATTATTTTGATTTTTGCACCTATCCCATCCGGGGGGATGTGATAATAATTAACTAGTAGGGGAAATATTAAAGCTATCCTCTAACTTTATATTTCTCTGCACTCTGGTCATATTGAGGAAGTTATTGTGGTTGCAACGCCGGAAAAAGTCCACGCTACCCACGAGCCATTATCAGCCAAAGACCGTGTAGCCGTATTGCTGATGGGCTACGGCGAAGTCGAAAGCTACGAAGATTTCGCCAACTATAACGAACAAGCTTTAAATTTACTTACTGCAAAGTTTGCACCAGTACCAACCTGGATGTATCCCCCCCTGGCAAAAGTTTTGGCAGTATTTGACCGCCATGAGTGGGGACACACACACCACGATTTTATCTCTCCACACAATGCCATCTTTGAACAGCAGCGTGCTGGCATTGAGAAGCATTTACAAGAAAAATGGGGTAACAACGTTCAAGTTTTTAAAGCTTTCAACTTCTGCGCGCCTTTTTTACCCAAACAAGTCTTAGCAGAAATCAAAAATCAAGGCTTTGATAAGTTACTAATTTATCCACTGCTAGTTGTTGATTCTATCTTTACCAGCGGGATTGCGATCGAGCAAGTTAACAATGCTCTTGCTGAGTTGGCTGATGGTGAAGAACACTGGGTGAAAGGACAGCGCTATATTCCTTCTTTCTTTAACGAACCAGCCTACATTGATTTGATGGCTCATTTAGTTGAGGAGAAAATTAATGCTGATTTAGCAGCAGCTTACCTACCTTCTCAAATCGGTATTGTGCTGATGAATCACGGCTGTCCCCACAAAGCCAAAGGGTTTACTTCTGGAATTACCGAAAGTCAGGCGCTATACGATTTAGTACGGGATAAGCTGATTAACCGCTATCCTTTAATCTCCGTGGGTTGGCTCAATCACGATACGCCTTTGATTGAATGGACGCAGCCAAATGCACAGCAAGCAGCAAGCAATTTGGTTCAGCTGGGTGCAAAGGTAGTGGTATTTATGCCGATAGGCTTTGTTACCGAAAACCACGAAACTCTGTTGGATGTACACCATATCATCCATGCTTTGGAAAAACGGCATCCCGGTACAAACTACGTACAAATGGCTTGCGTTAACGACCATCCAGAATTTTTAGCGATCGCAGCTCAATGGGCTGATGCTCATATTGCACAATTATTGTCAGAGCAAGCTGTGGCAGTTAATCCCCAACTAGCCGACCATCACCATCACCACCATCATCACCATTAAGTTTTAGCGTTACCCAAAACCTTTGTAGAGACGTAGCATTGCTACGTCTCTATGTCTATTGATGGTTATTTTCAGCCATAGATGCAACACCATATTTTGATATCTCACCGTTATAGATGCTACTCAAACTTTAATTTTTTCTGCGCTACAGTACTGATATAAAATTATTTTTTTTAATATATTTTTAAGTAAAATTCCGTTTAAACTCAGTATTATTACTCAGGTAGCTTGCAAGGCATAAAGTTATTCTGTAACCAGTAATACGAAAACTTCTAGGTAGTATAAAGATAAAAACTCTCGATCTCAAAACCAGCTCGTCACTTATTATTAAAATTTTTGTGCGCTAGAGCGTCCACTGCATCAGCCCTGATGATAAGTCTTTCACTGGACTTGATATGACCGGTCACGCAGCCAGAGTTTTTAGCGGTTTTTGGCGTTAACTATAGCTGTAGCCAGATATGTTAGGACATTTTCAAAGCTTGAATGCTGGGAATAGTAAGACTTTCCCTCCTGCCTCCTGCCTTCTGCCTCCTGCTATATCTTACATAATTACTGTGTAAAATTACGCCAGAACAGACTAATGGCGATCGAACTGTAGACCTATCCAAAGTGTCAAGAGTTGCAAAAACACTAGAAGTTCGTCACCTTACTGTATATCCAAAAAGATTTGTTGACGAAATACTTGCCAAAGTAACTTTAGGCAAAAAATACGGGTGCTGTTAAATAACAGCAGCCAACATTTTTGTGTAATTACAGCAGTTTTCCTCGTTCTTTGAATCAATCTCAACCTGATTTAGAAGGATTTTTTATGTCAGAAACATTAGCCCTAACTTCTTTAGCCTACTATTTAATAGCTTTTGATGCTAATGGCAAAGAGCGTACAAATAATGGAGAACTAATCAGCGAAAAAATAATAGATACTTTATCTAAATCTAGGCAATCCAAAAAGCCAATCACAGATGTTTTCTTGATGAGCCACGGATGGCAAGGTGACGTTACTGCGGCAAAAGATCAGTATGACAGATGGATTAAAGCTATGGGTAAAAACCGAGCTGATATTGAAAAAATGCAACAGTTGCGCCCAGGATTTAACCCGTTGTTAATTGGTCTGCATTGGCCTAGTAAGCCTTGGGGAAATGAAGACTTAAGTCAAGTCACTCCAAACAAAACAATTGTGTCTTTTGAGGCTACAGATGATGCTCAGGAAGAGTTAATTAATCAGTATTCCCAGAGCATTGCTGATACTGAAGCTGCCAGAGATGCCCTCAGAATAATTTTTACAGCAGCAGCAGAATATGATGTTGCACCCGAGACATTACCAACTGAGGTACGTGCAGCCTGCGAGGTTTTGATTAAGGAAGCATCTTCGACTAATGAAGGAGAAGATGATTGGAGCGAAAACGAATCATTAAATTTAGATCCTGAAAGTCTATATCAAGCTACTCTTGCAGAAGATGAAGAAGATGTCAGCTTCGGAATTGAGACAAGTGTGAAATCGGCTGCTGATGCATTTTTGAATATTCCGAGATTGTTATCTTTCTGGAAAATGAAAGACCTAGCTAAGAAAATTGGTGAAACCAGCGGCTTCAATTTGTTGAATAGACTTCAACAGGTAACAGATAATAGCGTGCGATTTCATCTGATGGGACACAGCTTTGGATGTATTCTTGTCTCCGCCACCGTAGCAGGTAAAAATAAACCATTACTCCGTCCCGTTAATTCTCTTGTCTTAATCCAAGGCGCTTTATCACTCTGGTCTTTCTGTGCAAATGTCCCTCATAGAAACAATCTTCCCGGTTACTTCCGGTCTGTTATTACCGATAAGAAAGTTGCAGGGCCAATTGTTACTACTCAATCTAAGTATGATAAGGCTGTCAAGAATGCCTATCCTATGGCGGGAACGCTGGGAATACTTGGCGGTCAAGATATAAACTTTGACATTGATACCTCAAGTTACCCTGGTGTCGGTGGCGTTGGTTGTTATGGAATCCAAGGTGATGGTTTGAATATTAGCAGCGACATAACATATATGCACTCCTCGGACAAATCTTACAACTTTGAATCAGGTAAAATTTACAACCTGAACAGCAATGATTATATTGTGGTTCCTCCTAGCTTATTGGATCAATTCATAGGCGCTCACAATGCCTTTGACAATCCTGAAGTAGCTCATGCTGTATGGTCGGCAGCGTTTGGTAATTAATTAAACATTTTCATCAAATTAGAAATAGAAGGATTGCGTAAGATGAGTATAGAACAACTGACACAAGAGCTATATTTCAATGGAATTGATGGTGCATCAGGAGAGTATTTGTTGCCTCCGTTGACACCCGAACAGGTTTCTAAAATTGCTCAGGGCGAAGAGTTCGATCCTATAGAAATCAGCGAACTCAAGAGAAAGGATTTGCATGTTAAAGGTTTAGAACCCGACTTTGCGCCCATAGAAGGAGTAGATCCTAAAAACCTTGCAGAGACAGGTTGGGGAGTTATCTTTGCTTATAATGACAACCCAGCAATCAAGGAAGTAATCAAGGAAGCACTCAAGGAACTGTTAGAGCATCGACAAAAACAAGCTACGAAAAATAACGAAAATTATTATAAGGAATATATCTATCGTCCAGGGGAATCAAAGAATCAATTTTTGTCGCGTCATGGAGTTGGCCCTGGGCCTGCTGACCCAGATAAAATGCCTTATTATCTATTGATTGTTGGCGATCCAGAAACGATTCCTTATCGCTTCCAGTACCAACTTGATGTTCAGTATGCTGTAGGTCGGATCTACTTTGATACGCCCCAAGAATATGCTCAGTATGCTCGCAGCGTCGTACAGGCTGAAACTACCAATTTAAACCTGGCTCGTAAAGCTAGCTTTTTTGGTGTGAATACCAAGGGTGATAAAGCCACTGAACTCAGTGCTGAGAACTTGATTCAGCCCTTAGCTGAGTGGATGCTTGACGACCAAAAAGATAATAGTTGGGCAGTACGAACCTTACTTGCAGAAGAAGCTACAAAGGCGCAGTTAGCGAAACTATTAGGTGGTGAAGAAACACCTGCTTTGCTGTTCACTGCCAGTCATGGTATGGGCTTTCCCAATGGAGATGAACGACAACTACGCCATCAAGGTGCTTTACTCTGTCAGGACTGGCCTGGTCACAGAGAGTGGGGTAATAAACCAATTCCCGAAGATTTTTACTTCTCTGCGGACGATGTTGGCGATGATGCTCGGTTACTAGGGCTAATTGCCTTTCACTTTGCTTGTTATGGTGCCGGTACGCCTCGATTTGATGAGTTTGCTCATAGAAAAGGCTCCAATGAAAGATTACAAATCGCTCCTAATGCCTTTGTTGCTCCTCTACCCCGCCGTCTATTGAGTCATCCCAATGGTGGTGCTTTAGCTGTCATCGGCCACGTAGAACGGGCTTGGGGTTGCTCTTTTATGTGGGGAACCAATAGCAAAAAATCTACCAAACAATTGGCAGTTTTTCAAAGTACTCTCAAGAGACTGTTAGAAGGTCATCCTGTGGGGTCAGCTGTTGAATATTTCAACGAGCGTTACGCCGAACTTTCATCTGATTTGAGTACCGAATTAGAAGAAGTTAAATATGGCGCGATCGCCGATCCGATGAATTTGTCTGATATGTGGACAGCAAACAACGACGCCCGCAGTTATGCCATTATTGGCGATCCCGCAGTTCGCCTAGTTGTGAGCGATAATTCCACAGGCGATCGCGCTGTTATCGCATCAATAAATTTACCCACTGCACCCACAACACCACAACCATCTAACACATCTGCAATCCAACAAGCCCAGACAAACCTCAACCAAGCACTAGAACAATTTGCCAAAACAGTTGACCAAGCTTCAACTGACCGTACCCAAAAGCTGCAAGCAGCACTTTCAGCCACAGTTAGTCTCCTAGAAACCTTGAAGAAACTGAGCTAGAGCATAGGGCAGGGGGCATTGGGCAAGCAGGTAGTGTGGGAAGTGTGAGGAGAAAGAGAATTTATACTTCTTCCTCCCACACCTCCCTCTCCTCCCTCTCCTCCCACACCTCCCACACTTCTCCACTCCCCACTCCCCAATCATGAACACCTTCGAGATTACCATCCAACGCAAATCAGGAAATAGCTGGCCAATTGTAGTGGAACACAGCCAAGCAGGTGTCCTTTTGCCGTTGCGATCGGAAGGTAATTTCCGGCTAACCGATGAAGATTTGCAGCATTTGATCGGTATTTCAGGACAAGTACGGGATTACGGTACGTTTTTGGGGAAAGCGCTGTTACGCGACGACGTGCGTGATGGATTTGTCAGGGCACTCAGTCATACTCAAGAAACCCTGCGGGTGTTGCTATTTATAGAAGCCGCAGACAAAGAACTCAGAACTTTACGCTGGGAAAGGTTATGCGCTCCCATTGATGGAGATTGGCAGATGTTAGCCATCAATCAACGGGTGCCTTTTTCCTTTTATATACCTGCCATTACTGACCGACTTTTTCCTGCCATAGGGCGGCGAGATTTACGGGCGCTGGTGCTGGTGGCGAGTCCTTCAGATTCACAAAGGTATAAATTAGACAATTTTGACGTAGAAACTACTGTTAAAAGTGTGCGATCGGCGTTGGGAGATATCCCTTGTGATGTCCTGGCAACAGTTGATGGTGCTATCGGTTTACCTACTCTTGACGAACTTTGCACTCAGCTAACCGATAGAACAAAACAGTATACAATACTACATTTTGTTAGCCACGGTAGGGTCAGGGATGATGGGGAAACCCTGCTCTACTGGTCAAAAGCTGATAACACAGTGGAGGTAGTGACAGCAACAAGGTTACTGGAAAGAGTGCGCGTGTTACGGGGAGCTAGAGGTTTACCGCACTTTACTTTTCTCTGCACTTGTGAAAGCGCCAGCCCAGACGCCGAAGCCGGATTAGGGGGATTAGGACAGCGATTGGTGCGGGATTTGGGTATGCCTGCGGTGATAGCGATGACCGAAAAAGTGACTATTAAAACGGCTCAGGCACTAGCAGAGAAATTTTACCAACAACTCAGACAGTCGGGAGAGGTGGATTCAGCTTTACATGAGGCTACAGCCGCTTTAGCAGAACGTGGTGATGTGACTGTACCAGCACTTTTTAGCCGTTTGGGGGGACGACCCTTATTTAGCGACCAGCTTGACCGAGAATTGACCAACGCTGAAATTCAACATGGTTTGACGCGGATTTTAGAGTTGCTGCCAGAGCGATCGCCTATTCTAGAAAAGAAGTTCGCACAGATAGCACAGCAACTAGGAAACACACTAGAGGCAGATGTTACAGCTTTGAGCAAATCAAGCCTCAAAGAACGAGAACAGGCTTTAGAAGAGATTAACAATCTCTGTGAGGAAATATTCGACCTCAACTTCCATGCTTTGGCATTCGATCGCCTTCCACCCGCGTATGATTCTCGATGTCCCTTCCGTGGCTTGTATCCATTCCGGGTGGAAAACCGCGAATTTTTCTTTGGGCGAGAACAACTAATTGCCCAACTGCAACAAAAGCTGACCGAACACAACTTTTTAGCCGTCTTAGGCGCTTCTGGTAGTGGTAAATCATCGGTAGTGTTGGGGGGTTTACTACCTCTGCTACAGGAAAAACAAGCCGATTTGCAGTTAGCATACATGACGCCAAGCTCTCACCCCATAGAAAAACTGCAAACTAGTCTTTCCCAGGTGCAAGGGCAATCTTCAATATTAGTAATCGACCAATTTGAGGAATTATTTACTCTGTGCGCTGATGAAGCAGAAAGGGTAACTTTCATCGAAAAATTGTTAAGCCTGATTCCACACCAAAAAATTGTAATTACCATGCGGGCAGATTTTTGGGGTGAGTGTGCTATCTACCCCAATCTGAAAGATTTGATGGAAGCTAGGCAAAAATTAATCGGCCCGATGAATGCAGCAGAATTGCGGAAAGCGATGGAAATGCAAGCCGCCCAAGTGGGTTTACGCTTTGAACCAGGTTTGAGCAACTCGATTTTAGATGATGTGCAAGGTGAGCCAGGAGCAATGCCACTGTTGCAACATGCATTGTTGGAGATGTGGAAGCGGCGACATGGCAGATGGTTGCGTGCTGGGGAATATGAAGCGATCGGTGGTGTGAATATGGCGATCGCTCAAACTGCCGATGATGTTTACAATACCTTATCAGCACCAGAACAAGACCAAGTTAAAAATATTTTCATTCGTTTAACCCGCTTAGATGACACTGCTCTACAGGGAGAGAAACGCCGGGATACACGGCGACGGGTTTGGTTAGATGAACTCATACCTGCGGGTGGAAACATAGCACTGATTAAGGAATTAGTCAATCGTTTAGCCGGAGAAGGGGCGCGATTGGTAGTTACCAATGTAGACGAGTCTACGAATCGAGAAGAAGTCGAGGTGGCACATGAAGCGTTAATTCGCTACTGGCCTCGGTTGCTGAATTGGTTAGATGAAAACCGGGCTGATTTGCAGCTACGGGAAACTATCCGTCAGGCAGCTTTGGAATGGGAAAATCAACAAAAAGATGATAATTATTTGGTGCATCGTGGCGGGAGATTAGATGATGCTCAGGTGTTAGCCAAACAAGCCGGATTTCTCAACCAACTTGAGGCGAACTACGTAAATGCTTGTTGGGAATTGCGCCTGCGTCAAGAACAAGAAAAAGAAGCGCATCGCCGTCGGGAAATTAGAACAGCTTGGGGAGTAGCAGGGGGAGCAGTTGTTGCTGTCATTATTAGTGCTGCTTTCGGGTTAGTGGCTTTGCATCAAAAGGGAGAAGCGGAAAAACAAAAGCAAGAAGCGGAAATAACTAAAGCTGAGGCTATAAGTCAATCTTCTTCGGTACTGTTTGATTCCCATCAAGAATTGGATGCACTTATAGAAGGAATTAAAGCTGGAAAAATCCTCAAAGAACAAAAAGTTACCCAGTCCCTAAGTCGCCCCCTAGTTTTAGCTATCCAAGCTTTGCGAAAATCAGTTTATGGGGTAAAAGAGCGCAATATTCTTGCAGATGATAATGGGTTCAATAGTGTGGTTTTTAGTCCCAACGGTAAAACCATCGCTTCTGCTAATGATGACAAAACCGTAAAACTTTGGGATTTAAACGGCAAACTACTGCAAACTTTTACAGGACATGAAAGTGGGGTCAATAGTGTGGTTTTTAGTCCCAACGGTAAAACCATCGCTTCTGCTAGTGATGACAAAATCGTGAAACTCTGGGATTTAAACGGCAAGCTACTGCAAACTTTTACAGGACATGAAAGTGGGGTCTATAGTGTGGTCTTTAGTCCCGACGGTAAAACCATTGCTTCTGCTAGTTATGACCAAACCGTGAAACTCTGGGATTTAAACAGCAACTTACTACATACTTTCACAGGAAATGAAAGTGGGGTCGATAGTGTTGTCTTTAGTCCTAACGGTAAAACCATCGCTTCTGCTAGTGCTGACAAAACTGTGAAAATCTGGGATTTAAACGGTAAACTACTGCAAACTTTGACAGGACATGAACTTTTCATCACAAGCGTTGTCTTTAGTCCCGACTGTAAAACCATCGCTTCTGCTAGTGCTGACAAAACCGTGAAACTCTGGGATTTAAACGGCAAGTTGCTGCAAACCTTCACAGGACATAACGATAGGGTCGATAGTGTTGTCTTTAGTCCTAACGGTAAAACCATCGTTTCTGCTAGTGCTGACAAAACCCTTAAAATCTGGGATTTAAACGGCAAGCTACTGCAAACTTTGACAGGAAATGAACTTTTGACCACAAGCGTTGTCTTTAGTCCCGACGGTAAAACCATCGCTTCTGCTAGTGCTGACAAAACCGTTAAAATCTGGGATTTAAACGGTAAGCTACTGCAAACGTTCAAAGGAAATAACAATATGGTCAATAGTGTGGTTTTTAGTCCCGACGGTAAAACCATCGTTTTTGCTAGTTCTGATAAAACCCTTAAAATCTGGGATTTAAACAATAAGCAATTGCAAACTTTCAAAGGACATAACGATATAGTCACAAAAGTGGTCTTTAGTCCCGACGGCCAAACTATCGCTTCTGCTAGTTCTGATGAAACCCTGAAACTCTGGGATTTAAAGGGCAAGCTACTGCAAACTTTCAACGATAAACAGAGCGCCGTAAGTATGGTCTTTAGTACCGACGGTCAAACCATCGCTACTACTAATAGAGACAAAACTGTGAAACTTTGGAATTTAAAGGGTAAGCTACTGCAAACTTTTACAGGACATGAAAGTGGGTTCAATAGCTTTTTCTTTAGTCCTGACGGTAAAACCATCGCTACTACTAGTGATGACAAAACCGTGAAGCTCTGGGATTTAAAAGGCAAGCTACTGCAAACTTTCAACGGGCATAAACAGCGCGTCACAAGTGTGGCCTTTAGTCCCGACGGTCAAACCATCGCTTCTGCTAGTGATGATAAAACCCTGAAACTCTGGGATTTAAACGGCAAGCTACTGCAAACTTTCACAGGACATGAAAGTGGGGTCATTAGCCTTGTCTTTAGTCCTGACGGTAAAACCATCGCTTCTGCTAGTGATGATAAAACCCTGAAACTCTGGAATTTAAAGGGCAAGCTACTGCAAACTTTCAACGGGCATAAACAGGGCGTCACAAGTGTGGTCTTTAGTCCTGACGGTAAAACCATCGCTTCTGCTAGTATTGACAATACCGTGAAACTTTGGGATTTAAGCGGCAAGCTACTGTATACACTTAAACATCAATCTTATATCCTTAGTTTAGTCTTCAGTCCCGACGGTAAAACCATCGCTTTTGCAAGTAACAATGTCGGGGAATATACCGTCAATTTGTGGGATTTGAATCTAGATTCTCTGATGGTAAGGGCTTGCGATTGGGTGCGAGATTATCTCAAGAATAACCGAGATGTAGAGGAGAGTGATAGGGGTTTGTGCGATGGTATCGTCACAAATTAATCAGTGTTGCTGAATGAAAGTATAAATTACACCAGGCGCGAACATTCACTAAAAAGCATTCAAGAATAATTTATGAACACCTTCGAGATTACTATCCAGCGGAAATCAGAAAATAACTGGCCAATTGTTGTAGAACACACCCGATTTGGCGAACTTCTGCCATTACGCTCGGAAGGTACTCTCGAACTAACTCCTGAAAATTTTCAGCAGCTAACCAGCCTTCTCGGACAGCCCAAAGATTACGGTACATTGCTGGGAAAAAACCTATTTCGAGACGATCTACGCGATGCCTTTGTTGGTGCGATGCGTGAAAGTGAAGAACCACTGAGAATGTTGCTTTTTATTGAAGCATCAGATCCAGAATTAAGAACCTTGCGTTGGGAAAAACTCTGCGCCCCTATCGATAGTGAATGGCAGTTATTAGCACTAAACCAACGAGTACCATTTTCTTTCTACATTCCAGCAATTACTGACCGCCGTTTTCCCCCCATTGGGCGGCGAGATTTGCGGGCGCTGGTTTTAGTTGCTAGTCCTAGCGATTCCCTAAAGTATAAATTAGCCGATTTCGATGTTGCAGCAAGCGTTCATAGCGTCAAGTCTGCACTGGGAGAAATACCTTGCGATATCTTAGCAACAGTTGATGGAGCCATTGGTTTACCGACAATCGACGAACTATGTACTCACCTGAGCGATCGCAACAAACAATATACAATACTACATTTCGTCAGTCACGGTAGGGTAACAGATAATGGTGAAACCATTGTCTACTGGTCAAAAGCTGATAATACAGTAGATGCCATCCCAGCGACACAACTACTAGACCGGTTGCGCCCGTTACGAGGAGCCAAAGGGCTACCCCATTTTACCTTTCTTTGTACTTGCGAAAGCGCCAGCCCTGATGCTGAAGGTTCCTTAGGAGGCTTAGGGCAAAGATTAGTCCGGGATTTGGGAATGCCTGCGGTGGTAGCAATGACGGATAAAGTCACCATCAAAACAGCCCAAACCCTAATAGAAAACTTTTATAAACAACTCAGAGCATCCGGAGAAGTTGATTCTGCTTTACACGAAGCTACAGCCGCTTTAGCAAAGCGCGGCGATTTGACAGTTCCGGCATTGTTTAGCCGCTTGGGTGGACGACCCTTATTTAGCGACCAACTCGATCGCGAACTAACTAACGCCGAAATTAAATATGGTTTACAACGTCTGCGGGAATTATTACCACAAAGAGCGCCAACACTGCAACAAAAATTTGAGATTCTTGCCCAGAAACTAGAAAATATTTTAGGTGCTGATGTTGCAGCATTGAGTAAAGAAATCCGTCAGGAACGAGAACAGTTATTAGAAGAAGTCAATAATCTCTGTGAGGAAATATTAGACTTTAATTTTCATGGTTTGGCGTTAGATCGACAGCTACCAAATTATGATTCTCGTTGTCCCTTCCGCGGTTTGTATCCTTTCCGGGTAGAAAACCGCGAATTTTTCTTTGGGCGCGAACAACTAATTGCCCAACTGCAAGAAAAGTTGACCGAACATAACTTTTTAGCCGTCTTAGGCGCTTCTGGTAGTGGTAAATCATCAGTAGTTTTAGGGGGTTTAATACCGCTGCTACAGGAAAAACAACCTGATTTGCAGTTAGCATACATGACGCCAAGCTCTCACCCCATAGAAAAACTACAAACTAGTCTTTCTCCAGTGCAAGGGCAAACTTCAATATTAGTAATCGACCAATTCGAGGAATTATTTACCTTATGCGCTGATGAAGCAGAGAGGGTAACTTTCATCGAAAAATTGTTAAGCCTAATTCCACACCAAAAAGTCATCGTCACCATGCGGGCAGATTTTTGGGGTGAGTGTGCCAGCTACCGCAATTTAAAAGATTTGATGGAAGTGAGACAAAAATTAATCGGCCCGATGGATGCGGCAGAATTGCGGAAAGCGATGGAAATGCAAGCCGCCCAAGTGGGTTTGCGCTTTGAAGCAGGCTTGAGTAACGCGATTTTGGATGACGTGCAAGGCGAACCGGGAGCAATGCCACTATTGCAACATGCATTGTTGGAGATGTGGAAGCGGCGGTATGGTAGATGGTTGCGTGCTGTGGAATATGAAGCGATCGGTGGTGTGAATATGGCGATCGCTCAAACTGCCGATGATGTCTACAATACCTTATCAGCACCAGAACAAGACCAAGTTAAGAATATCTTTATCCGCTTAACCCGCTTAGATGAAAATGCCCTGGAAGGAGAAAGACGCCGGGACACCAGACGGCGAGTTTGGTTAGACGAACTGATACCTGCGGGTGGTGATTTAGCAACTACCAAACAATTGGTGCAAAAGTTAGCTGGTGAAGGTGCGCGATTAGTAGTGACGAGTGTAGACGAATCTACAAATCGTGAAGAGGTGGAAGTGGCACATGAAGCTTTAATCCGCTACTGGCCGCGTCTGCTCAAGTGGTTAGATGAGAATCGCATCAATTTACAATTGCGCGAAACTATTCGTCAGGCAGCTTTAGATTGGGAAAAGCAGCAAAAAGATGAAAATTATCTGGTGCATCGGGGTGGAAGATTAGAAGATGCTCAGGTGTTGGCAAAGCATACTAATTTTTTAAATCAGTTAGAAGCCGACTATGTTGCTGCTTGCATAGAACTGCGCCAGCGCCAGCAAAAGGAAAAAGAAGCGCGTCGCCGTAAAGAAATTACGATAGCTTGGGCAACAGCTGGCGGAGCATTAATTGCTTTGATTGTGACTGCATGTTTAGCAAATCTAGCTTTCAGTGAGAAACTAAAAGCTGAAAAAACTAAAGCTGAGGCTTTAGGTCGGTATTCGTTATCACTCTCAGATTATCATCAAGATTTGGAAGCATTAGTCCAAGGAATTAAAGCCGGAAAAATTTTACAAGAGCAAAACTTTACTCAACCCTTGGTATTAGAAGCATTGCAGGAAGTAGTCGATCGCATCAGAGAGACTAATACTTTGACTGGACATGATAATTCTGTCAATAGCGTAGCCTTCAGCCCAGACGGTAAAATTCTCGCTTCTGCCAGCAATGACAAAACTGTTAAACTCTGGGATTTAAATGGTAAACAATTGCAATCTTTCAACTATCAACAAAAGGTCACAGATGTGATTTTCAGCCCAGATGGTAAAACTCTGGCGACTGTAACTGAAGATGACACCATCAAACTCTGGGATTTAAACGGCCAGGAACGAAAAACCTTTAATAATAAATCAGAAGTTAAAAATATTGTTTTCAGTCCAGATGGGAGAACTCTGGCGGCTGTTGGTGAAGATAATACTGTTCAACTCTGGAATTTAAATGGTGGGGAACTCAAAAATATTAAATATGAAGGAAATAATATCGTTTTTAGTCCTGATAGTAAAACTGTAGCGACTGCTGATACAGATAATACTGTCAAACTCTGGGATTTAAATGGTAAACAATTGCACATTTTGAAAGGGTATAAGGAAAGTATCACTAGTATTACTTTCAGCCCCAATGGTAAAACTCTGCTGACTACATATACAGATAAAACTTTCAAACTCTGGGATTTAAACGGTAATGAATTCAAGAGCTTTCAAAAGGATAAAATGGACAGCGACACAACAAAAGTCTTTTTTAGTCCCGATGGTAAAACTCTAGCTATTGTTACTGAGGATAATTCCATTGAACTTCGGAATTTAAATGGTGAAAAATTAGCAATATTTAAAGGACATGACCAATATGTGACAAGTGTTGCTTTCAGCCCAGACGGGAAAAGCTTGGCTTCTGCTAGTGATGATAATACTATCAAACTTTGGGATTCAAAAGAAAAGCGATCGCCAAACTTCCAAACCTTTACCGCAGATAAAAATGATGATGTGACAAGTGTTGCTTTGAGTCCCGATGGAAAAACTCTTGCCTCTGGTAACTACAGTGGTAGTATTGAAATTCGGGATCTAAATGGCAAAAAGCTACACACTGTTTTGAACCCTGAAAATATTGGATCTATCAACAGTTTGGTCTTTAGCCCCGATAGTAAAACTCTTGCCTCTACTGAAGCTAGTAAAAATAGCAGCAGTATTAAAGTTTGGAGTTTAAATTCCAATAAACCACGAATTATAAATGATAGTCAAGAAGGTATAACTCGTGTTGTCTTTAGTCCAGATGGTAAAACTCTCGCCTCTACAGATAAAACAACTATCAAACTTTGGGATTTAAATACCAACAACTCGCAAACACTCAAAGGGCATACAAAATTTGTCAGTAGTATTGCCTTCAGTCCAGATGGAAAAATCCTCGCCTCTGGCAGTAATGACAATACAATCAAACTCTGGGATTTAAAAAATGGTAACGAACTACAAACACTCAAAGGACATCAAGGAAGCGTCTCTAGTATTATTTTCAGCCCAGATGGTAAAATCCTTGCCTCTGCCAGTAATGACAAAACTATTAAACTCTGGGATTTAAACGGCAAAGAATTACGAACTTTCAAAAGACATAAAGGATGGATTTATACTATTGCCTTTAGTCCAGATGGTAAAACCCTTGCCTCAGGTAGTGGAGATAAAACTGTTAAATTTTGGGATTTGAATGGTAAGGAATTACGAACTATCAAGCATCAACAAGAGGTAGTTGATGTAATATTTAGTTCCAATGGTAAAACTTTAATTACATTCGTTATGGGTTATAGAGTCGATCAAAAGAACACGGTCTTGATTTGGGACTTAGACCGTCTGGCTTTAAATCCCCTATTAGATAGTGCTTGTAATTGGGCACGAAACTATCTCACATATAACCAAGATATACCAGAAGATGATAAGCATTTGTGCGATGGTATCGGCACTACTCAATAATCAATCTTAAACTGATACGACTGAGGCAATAAATAGCTGCAAATCTAATTCTCATCTCATGAGAATTCCTAAATTGGTCATACAGCATCTATTTGCGCTTCAGAGCTGATTCGTAAAGAAAATCTCAAGAGACAGTGGATGAGTGGGAGTGGATTTTAAGCTAGATCGAGTTGCATAA
>JAVRCJ020000074.1:0-17248 GCA_034530875.2 Nostoc sp. DedSLP01 | reverse complement strand
CAGTAACTCAATTGGCTCTTCAGTACTTCCCCTTGCAACCATTGTCTTTGCCATAAGGCGAAATCTGCATACTGAATTGGCAGTGGTAACAGTGGTGAGAGTTGGCCTTGAGAATAAGCATTGTACAGTGCTTGTAATTCCTCAACAAACACACCTATTGACCAGCCATCAGAGACAACGTGGTGCATACACACTAATAACCACTGTTCTGTTGGAGACAGAACCAGTAATGTTGCTCTGATTAATGCATCATGAGCTAAGTCAAAAGGCTCAATTGCTTGTTGTTGGACTAATTGCTGTGCAGCGATTTCTTGTTGTGTTAAAGCTAAATGCTGCAAATCAACTACTGTTACTGACCAATTTGGTTGTGTTTGAATGATCTGAGTAGCTTGTCCATCAACAGTAACAAAGTTAGTACGTAATGCTTCGTGGCGATGAATAATTTCAATTAAGCTTTGTTGTAGCGCGGCAACATTAACAGTTCCGACTAAGCGTAACCCGAAGGGGATGTTGTATGAAGCACTGTTCGGCTCGAATTGGTCTAAAAACCACAAACGCTGTTGAGCATAAGACAGTGTTATTTCTGCATTCTCTGCCCGCCTTAAAATGGGTGGTGCAGCTAGTTCTAAGTCTTGTTGCTGTAACTGCTGAATCAATGGCGTTAATTCCGTAATTGTTGATGCAGCAAATAACTCACGTAATGGTAGTTCTACTTTGAAGCTAGTGCGGATGCGTGAAACCAATTGCGTTGCTAGAAGTGAATGTCCCCCAAGTTCAAAGAAATTATCGTAAATACCCACTTGCTCTACTTTCAAAACTTGCGCCCAGAGGAGCGCAAGCATTTCCTCAACGGGTGTACGCGGGGCGACATATTTTTCTAGGAGTGCGGTGTCTAAGTCTGGTTTTGGCAGGGCGCGGCGGTCTACTTTACGGTTGGGAGTCAAAGGGAAAGATTCCAAGATTACTATTGCCGAAGGTATCATGTAATCTGGCAGCTTTGCTTTGAGGAATTGACGTATTTCGCCCATCATAGGTTGACAGTTCTGATGCGTTACGATGTAGGCGACTAAACGTTTATCTCCAGGTGTATCTTCGCGGACAATGACACAAGATATCTGCACATCGCTGTGTTGACTCAGGACTGCTTCAATTTCGCCCAACTCAATCCGTAAACCACGTATTTTTACTTGGTCGTCGATACGTCCTAAGTATTCAATATTGCCATCGCTTAAATAACGTGCTTTATCCCCAGTTTTATATAATTTTGAATTGTTGAAGGGATTTGGGATGAATTTTTCTTGTGTTAACTCGGTGCGGTTAAGGTATTCCCTAGCTAGACCATCTCCACCAATGTATAATTCTCCCGGCACACCAATACCCACTGGTTGTAGTTGGGAATCTAACAAATAGATTTGTGTGTTGGAAATTGGCTGCCCAATGGGAATAGTTGTCGCGCCTTCTGGTACATCCTGCACTAAGTACCAAGAACTAAATGTTGTATTCTCTGTTGGCCCATAAACATGGAGCAGTCGCTGCGGCGCACCATTGTTCAATACTTCTTTTACCCATTTAGGATCGACAGCCTCGCCGCCAAATAAAAGATAGCCTAGTGAATTGAAAGCAGAGGGGACTTCTTGAGCAATTTGATTGAACAACGCAGTTGTCAAGAATAACACACTAATACTTTGCGATCGCATAAAGACTGCGAAATCTTTGGGCGAAAGTGCCAAATCTTTGCTCACCCCTACTAACCGCGCACCGTTGAGTAACGCTCCCCAAATTTCAAAGGTAGCAGCATCGAAGGCGTGATTTGAGGCTTGGGCAATTACGTCTTGAGGAGAAATGCTGATATAGTTGGTTTCTTTGACGAGTCGAACTACACTTCGATGGACAATGCTCACACCTTTGGGTTGACCTGTAGAACCGGAGGTGTACATTACATAAGCTAAGTTATCAGCTGTGACGCTGGTAGTTGGGTTCTGTTGTGTGTGTTGACTGATGATATCCCAGTTTGAGTCTAAGCAAATGACACTAGCTTTGCCGTTGCCTAATTTATTAACTAGTTTTTCTTGAGTCAATACAACTGATAACTGAGTATCTTCAAGCATGAAGGTCAATCGCTCTTGAGGATATTCTGGGTTAAGTGGCACATAAGCACCACCCGCCTTGAGAATCCCCAATAGTCCCACAATCATTTCTAAGGAACGCTCTACACCTATCCCTACTAACGCATCAGCTTTCACACCCAAAGACTTCAGGTAGTGCGCCAACTGATTAGCACGGCTGTTCAATTCGCGGTATGTGAGATGTTGATTCTCGTACACCACTGCTACAGCATCGGGTGTAAGCTCTACCTGCTCCTCAAACAACTGATGAATAGATTTATCCTGGGGATAGTTAGATTGGGTATCGTTCCATTCAACTAATAGCTGTTGCTGCTCAGATTCTGTTAGCATTGGCAACTGAGAAATTCGTTGCTGAGGATTAGTAGCGTAGACGCAAAGCGGCTTGTCGTCAGACATCCCCTCAAGCATTGTGACAAAATGACCCAGCATCCGGCTAATCGTTCCATCTTCAAATCGACTAGCATCGTACATCACCCTCAGCGATAATTGCTCACCAGGGGAAACTACAACCGCCAGAGGATAATTTGTTTGTTCAATCCATCTAAAATTAGAGAGAGAAAAATTGCGATCGCCTTCTAGAACAGCAGTATCAACTGGATAATTCTCAAAAACAACAATACTCTCAAACAAAGATGTACCTTTGGGAACATCACTTAGCCCCTGAATCTCTGCTAACGAGCTATAGGAAAATTGCTCAGACTCAATCTGTTGTGCCTGTAAATCCTTCAATAAACCCAGCAATTCAGTCTGCTCGGAGATTTGTACCCGCACTGGCAGAGTATTGATAAATAAACCCACTATCGACTCTACACCAACAAGTTCAGGCGGACGACCAGACACCGTTGCACCAAAAACCACATCTGTTTCTTGGCTGTAGCGAGAAAGCAACAATCCCCAAGTCGCCTGCACCAAATTACTCATCGTCAATTGATGCTGTCTGACAAAAGACATCACTGCTGTTGTTGCTGGCACAGTTAAGTCAATTTGTTGTTCACTGTAGCTCGAATGCTGCTCCCGCATTGACAATGGTTTATCCACAGTCAAAGGAGTTGGTGTAGTAAAACCTTGGAGTTTTTGCCGCCAAAATTCTTGAGCTAAATCTCGATCCTGTTGCTGTAACCAAGCAATATAGTTGCGGTAACTGACAGTTCCGATGTTAGATAAACTTTTACCCTGAGAAATAGCTTGATAAAACTCCAACAGGTCTTGGAAAACCAAAGGTGACGACCAGCCATCAAGTAATAAATGATGATGACACCAAACAAACTGA
This sequence comes from Nostoc sp. DedSLP01, assembly GCA_034530875.2. Lineage (GTDB taxonomy): Bacteria > Cyanobacteriota > Cyanobacteriia > Cyanobacteriales > Nostocaceae > Nostoc. Next base: position 13,852 of record JAVRCJ020000074.1, on the reverse strand, counting down.
TAAGTATTCCCATCCAACTGGATTAGATGTAGGCGCATTAATGGCGCTTGCGATGTTTGAAAACCCTGTTGTCGCTCAGAATCTAGAAAAGTCTCTAATTGCTGTTGCTGCTCTTGTGCAGATAACTTCCGCCAGTCATAAGTTTCGACCTTCACATTTACTTGTCGATATACCACTTGAACTGGCTGGCTTAAAGACTCCCACAGGAAAGCTGTACGGAAGACGGGATGCCGAGCTACCACTTGCTGCCAAGCTTGCTCAAAGGTTTTTATATTTAGGTTTCCCGTCAAAATGCAAGTTATCTGCTCAAAATATACGCCTGAATCTGGAGCATACAAACTGTCAAACAGCATCCCCTCTTGCATGGGAGATAAGGGATAAATATCTTCAATATTTTGTCGATTAGTTTTGCTAAGTTCTAATTTCATAAATTTTGTAATATCCGATCTATTTCTAGTTGGTCAAGTTGAATTAATGGAAAATCTGTAGGCGTATAACCTATATTTTCTGTTGATAAACAATGAGCAATTAGCTCTTGCAAAGTCTCGACAAATTCTTGAGCAATATTCTCAATCGTTTCGTGCTGATGGATATTGCTGCTGTATGTCCAATCTATTTGCAGTTTATCGTTGATAACGATGGCATTGATGTCTAGTAAATAATGGCGTTGACCTTGTGAACTCTGGCTGTTGCCGCTAGACTCATTAGCTATTTGCATTAGAGAAGATGTATTTACAACCTGAGCAAATTGTCCCAAATAATTGAAGCTAATTTCTGCTTCGGGAATTTTCTCTAGTTGGGCGTTAATTTCTGCATCAACATTCAGATAACGCAATAAGCCATAGCCAATGCCTTTATTAGGAATTATACGTAATTGTTCCTTGACGGATTTTAACGCAGTACCAAGATCGTCGATGATTCCCAGTTCCACAACCACTGGAAAAATCGTTGTAAACCAACCAACAGTGCGTGATAAGTCTACACCATCTACAATCTCTTCCCGCCCATGACCTTCTAAGTTGAATAACACTGAATCAGAGTTAGTCCATTCGCTTAGTACCAGCACTAAGGCAGTTAACAAGACATCGTTAATTTGTGTTTTGTAAGCTTTCGGAACATCTTGCAAAAGTGAAAGAGTTTCGGCTTCATCTAATGATACTGTTACTGTCCTAGCCGATGCAGTAGTGTTTATTCCTTGTGCATAGTCCACTGGAATAGAGTCAACTGCATCGTAAGATGGACTCAACCAATAATCTAGTTCTGATTTCAATACTTCTGATTGGGCATAAGCTGTTATCTTTTGCACCCAATCTTTGAAAGATGTAGTTTTTGCAGGTAGCTGAATGGTTTTGCCTTGACTTAGTTGCTGGTAAACTGTCTGCAAATCTTCTAACAATATCCGCCAGGAAACACCGTCTACTACCAGGTGGTGAATTAATATCAGTAATCGCGCTTTTTTGTTAATACCCAGCCAGAAAAATGCTACTTGCACGAGATTTTCTGAAAGATTTAAACTCGCCTGTAATTCATTAGCTGTGGTTTCAATGACAGTTTCTATCTCAATTTCTGGAACTGTCGATAAGTCAAAACGGGGGATAGTAATATTATCGGTTGGGGCAGCATGAATCTGCCGCCATATTGTGTCTGTTTGAATGAATCTTAGCCTGAGAGCATCATGATGTTTTAGTAATTGCTGCCATACTTGCTCTAATATTTCTAGGTTGAGGTCTGATGATACCGTGAGGAGGAATGATTGATTAAAGTGGTGTTTTTCTGGTAATTTCAGATCGAAAAACCAGTGTTGAATTGGTGTTAGGGGTAATGTTCCTGTGACTAATCCTTGTTCAATTGAGAGTGCTTTTGTTGTACCTGCAACTGTGGCTAATTGGGCGATAGTTTGATTGGCAAATAGTTGTTTGATTGTCAGTTCTATTCCAGCAACTTTCGCTCTGCTGATGATTTGAATGCTGAGGATAGAATCTCCTCCTAGTTCAAAAAAGTTATCGTGTACGCCTATTTGCTCTACTCTTAATACTTGCTGCCAAATTTGAACTAATTTTTCTTCAATAGGGGTGCGCGGTAGCACTATCTCGTTTTCTATTCCTGTGCGTGCTTCTGGTTCTGGTAGAGCGCGGCGGTCTATTTTGCCGTTAGGGGTTAGGGGTAGGGATTTTAGGATGACGATCGCACTTGGTACCATGTATTCTGGGAGCTTTTCTTTGAGGAAGCTACGCAGAACGCTTACTGTAGGTGTTATTTGTGGCTGCGGTACTATGTAGGCGACTATGCGTTTATTTCCAGGAATGTCTTCGCGGACAATGACTACAGATGTTTGCACATCTTGATGTTGGCTTAGTGCTGCTTCGATTTCTCCCAACTCAATGCGGAAACCCCGGATTTTTACTTGGTTATCGATCCGACCCAGGTATTCGATATTACCATCTGGCAAATAGCGTGCTAAATCCCCTGTTTTATAGATACGTTTTTCCCCCCTGCCCCCCTGCTCCCCTGCTCCCCTGCTTCCAATCAAGGGGTTGGGGATAAATCTTTCTTGTGTTAACTCTGGGCGGTTGAGATATCCTTTTGCTAATCCTGCACCACCAATGTGCAGTTCTCCTGGTACACCCACAGGTACTGGTTGTAAGTTTTGGTCGAGTATGTATATCTGGGTATTGGAAATTGGACGACCAATAGGGACAACTTGTGGATAAATCTCACGCTGACAATTCCAGAAAGTTGCATCAATACAAGCCTCTGTTGGCCCGTAGAGATTGTGTAAATTTACATTTAGCTTACTTAACAAGCTTTCTTGCAGAGTAATGGGTAAAACTTCACCGCCACAGAAGACGTGTTTGAGGGAGTGACAAGTTTCGATTCCTCCCTGTTCTAAAAGCATTTGCAGTAAAGATGGAACAAGTTGAATAGTAGTTACCTGCTGCTGGGCAATTAACCTTAAGAGATAAGCACTGTCAGTATGACCTCTTGGTTCAGCTATTAACAACTGTCCACCTGCTAACAATGGAGCATAGAATTCCCAAACTGAGGCATCAAAGCCAAAGGGAGTTTTTTGCAGTACTTTATCTTTTTCAGTCAGAGGGAATGTTGCTTGCATCCAGAAGGTATGGTTGCAAAGGTTACTGTGAGATAGCATTACCCCCTTCGGTTGACCAGTAGAGCCAGAAGTATAAATCACATAAGCTACGTTACTAGCTTGTACCTGGGCAATTGGATTCTCCTGGCTAGACTTACCGATCGCAATCCAGTCTTTATCTAAGTGGACTACACGCGCCTGATGTTGAGGAAGAGACTCAACTAGATGCTGTTGGGTAAGTAGCACGGAAACTTGAGCGTCTGCAAGCATGAACGAGAGACGGTCTTGGGGATACTCAGGGTCAAGTGGCACGTAAGCACCACCCGCCTTGAGAATACCAAGTAATCCCACCACCATCTCTAAGGAGCGTTCTACACAAATCCCCACCAGCACATCTGCTCCTACGCCCAAAGACTGCAAGTAATGGGCTAATTGGTTAGCACGACAATTCAACTCGTGGTATGTCAGTTGTTGATTCTCAAACACCACTGCGACTGCATCGGGTGTACGCTCCACCTGCTCCTCAAACAACTGATGGATACATTTATCTTGGGGATAATCTACGCTTGTATCATTCCACTCAACTAATAACTGCTGTTGCTCAGATGCTGTGAGTATTGGTAATTGCGAAATGCGATCGCTGGGATTGGCGACAATACTTTCCAGCAGTGTCACAAAATGACCAGTCATGCGCTCAATGGTGCTGCTATCAAACAAGTCAGTGTTATACTCCCATCCTCCCACTAGTCCGGTGCTAGTGTTTTCCATTGATAAGGTAAGATCGAACTTGGCGATCGCACTTTCTATGGTTAAGGAACTGACACTTAACCCAGTCAACTCTATTTCAGATTTCGGCGCATTATTGAGAACGAACATCGCCTGAAATAGTGGTGTATGGCTCAAGTCCCGTTCTGGCTGCAATGCTTCCACCAACATCTCAAAGGGCAAATCTTGATGTGCGTAGGCGGATATTGCCATTTCCCGAATACGCGGGAGTAACTCGTTAAAACTAGGATTTTCAGATAAATCAGCCCGCATCACTAAAGTATTGACAAAGAAGCCAATTAGACCTTCTAGTTCAGTGCGATCGCGGTTAGCAATTGGCGTTCCCACCAAAATATCTTCTTGTCCCGTGTAGCGGTAAAGCAGGGTATTATATGCCGCCAACAGAGTCATAAACAAAGTCACCCCTTGCTTTTGACTCAGTTTTATCAACTTTTGAGTTAACTCAACAGACAGGGCAAACTCAAGATATGCGCCATTGAAAGTCTGTACAGCAGGTCTAGGTCTGTCTGTGGGTAATGGTAAGAACGTGGGTGCTGCCAATTGTTGTTCCCAGTAACTTAATTGGCTTTGTAGTACCTCCCCTTGCAACCATTGTCTTTGCCAAATTGCAAAATCTGTGTACTGAATCGGCAGTGGTAACAGGGGTGAAGGTTGACTTTGGGAATAAGCATTGTACAGTGCTTGTAACTCCTGGACAAATACACCTATTGACCAGCCATCACTGACAACGTGGTGCATACACACTAATAACCACTGTTCTGTCTGAGACAAGACTATTAATGTTGCTCTGATTAATGCATCATGAGTTAAATCAAAAGGCTCAAATGCTTTTTGTCGAACTAATTTCTGTGCAGCGATTTCTTGTTGTGTTACTTCGGCTTCGCTCAGTACAAGTAAGGGTAAATGCTTTAAGTCAACAACTGAAACTGACCAATTTGGTTGTATTTGAATGATTTGAGTAGCTTGTCCATCAACTGTGATGAAGTTAGTGCGTAATGCTTCGTGGCGATGAATAATTTCAATTAAGCTTTGTTCTAAGGCGATAACATTTAGAGTTCCAACTAAACGCAACCCAAAAGGGATGTTGTATGAGGCACTGTTCGGCTCGAACTGGTCTAAAAACCACAAACGCTGTTGAGCGAACGATAGTGGTAATTTGATATTCCCTATCCTGGGTAATATGGGCGGTGCAACAAGTTCTAAATCTTGTTTCTGTAGCTGCTGAATCGATGGTGCTAACTCGGCAATTGTGGGTGCAGCAAATAAGCTCCGTAATGGTAGTTCTACTTTCAAGCTGGTACGCACACGGGAGATGAGTTGCGTTGCTAGTAGTGAGTGTCCTCCTAGCTCAAAGAAGTTATCATGTCTACCTACAAGCTCTACTTTTAGGACTTGTTGCCAAATCAGTGCCAGTACTTCTTCAATCGGGGTGCGAGGCGCGACATATTTCTCTAATAATTCGCTACTTGCTTGGGGTGCTGGTAGAGCGCGACGGTCTATTTTGCCGTTGGGGGTAAGCGGTAGGGACTCCAAGATGACTATTGCGCTTGGTACTATGTACTCTGGTAACTTTTTCTTGAGGTCGCTACGTAGTTCTCTAATTATGAGTTTTACTTGTGGCTGGGGTACGATGTAGGCAACTAGGCGCTTGTCACCCCTGACATCTTCACGGGCTATGACACATGATGCTTGCACATGGGGATGTTGACTCAGTGCTGCTTCTATTTCTCCCAATTCGATGCGGAATCCCCGGATTTTTACTTGGTTATCGATACGCCCCAGGTATTCTATTTTGCCATCAGGTAAATAGCGTGCTAAATCCCCTGTTTTATATAACTTACTGCCTCCTGCCTTCTCGAAAGGGTTAGGAATGAATTTTTCTTGTGTTAACTCTGGTCTGTTCAAGTAGCCTCTTGCTAATCCTGCACCACCTATGTGCAGTTCTCCTGGCACACCTATAGGAACTGGTTGTAAGTTTTGGTCGAGTATGTATATCTGGGTATTGCCAATTGGACGGCCAATAGAAATCAAGCTTTCATTGGATTCTAGTTGACATACTGATGACCAAATAGTTGCCTCTGTTGGACCATAAAGGTTCCACAAAGAAGCGCTCTTGTCAACCAATTGATTAACTAGATCCCAAGGTAAAGCTTCACCGCCGCAAAGTATTTTTAGATTGCTAAATTGGTAGTTGGAGTCTAAAAGCAATCTCCAAGTAGCTGGAGTTGCTTGCATAATTGTTGCTTTAGACTTAACTAGCAAGTCAAATAATTCTCTTCCATCAAGGGTCGCGTTACGACTGGCTATGACCAGACATGCACCTACAGTTATGGGCAGAAAAATTTCTAAAGCAGCAATATCAAAGGAAATAGTAGTGATTGCAAGCAGTGTATCTTGTTTTGTTATTCCTGGGCGCTGCTGCATGGCAGACAGGAAATTGCTCACAGATTTATGTGAGATTTGCACACCTTTGGGCTGACCTGTAGAACCGGAGGTATAAATCACATAAGCTAAGTTACTAGCTTGGACATCAGCGACGGGATTTTCTTGAGTCAACTGAGAAATCAACTGCCAATTAGTATCCAAGCTTACAAGCTGCGCCTGACACTCAGGTAATTTTTCAACTAAATGGTGTTGACTCAGCAGGACTGAAACTTGAGCATCTTCCAAGATAAAGCGCAAACGCTGTTGGGGATATTCTGGGTCAAGTGGTACGTAAGTCCCACCTGCCTTGAGAATGCCCAATAGTCCGACTACCATTTCTAAAGAACGCTCCACACAAATCCCCACCAGTGCATCTGCTCCCACACCCAAGGACTGTAAATAATGCGCCAATTGGTTAGCACGAGTGTTCAACTCTTGGTATGTCAGTTGTTGATTTTCAAACACCACTGCTATTGCATCGGGTGTTCGTTCTACCTGTTCCTCAAACAACTGATGAATACATTTATCTTGGGGATAATCTATTTGAGTATCATTCCACTCCACTAATAACTGTTGCTGCTCAGTTGCTGTGAGCATGGGCAATTGCGAAATCCGCTCGCTCGGATTTGCCATAATTGCCTCAAGCAGTGTCACAAAATGACCAGTCATCCGTTCGATAGTGCTGCTATCAAACAAGTCTGTGTTGTACTCCCACCACCCAAACAGCCCATTGGGAGTATTTTCCATTGATAAAGTTAAATCAAACTTTGCCGTGGTGATTTCTATTGGCAAGCCACTGACACTTAACTGGGTTAATTCTATTTCAGACATGGGAGCGTTCAGGAGAACGAACATCACTTGGAACAGTGGTGTATGGCTGAGATCCCGTTCTGGCTGCAATGCTTCCACCAACATTTCAAAAGGCAAATCTTGATGAGCGTAGGCTCCGAAAGCCGTTTCTCTCAGGCGCAGGAGTAATTCGTCAAAACTGGGGTTCCCTGCTAAATCAGTCCGCATCACTAAAGTGTTGACAAAAAAGCCAATTAACCCTTCTATTTCGGTGCGATCGCGGTTAGCAATGGGTGTCCCCACCAAAATATCTTCTTGTCCCGTGTAGCGGTAAAGCAGGGTATTATATGCTGCCAACAAAGTCATGAACAGGGTACAACCTTGCTGTTGACTTAGCTCCAACAACCGTTGAGTTAACTCAACAGACAGAGTAAACACATGATATGAGCCATTGAAAGTCTGCACAGCAGGTCTGGGTCTGTCTGTGGGTAGTGGCAAGAATGTGGGTGCATTTGCCAACTGTTTTTCCCAGTAACTCAAATGGTTTTGTAATACTTCCCCTTGCAACCATTGTCTTTGCCAAATTGCAAAATCCGCGTACTGAATTGGCAATGGTAACAAGGGTGACGGCTGACCGATTGAATAAGCATTGTAGAGTGCTTGTAACTCCTGGACAAACACACCTATTGACCAGCCATCACTGACAATGTGGTGCATACATACTAATAACCAATGTTCATTAGGAGACAGCACTATTAATGTCGCTCTGATTAAGGCATCATGAGCTAAGTCAAAAGGCTCAATTGCTTTTTGTTCCAGTAATTTCTGTGCAGCAGTTTGTTGTTCTGTTAAGAGTAAATGCTGCAAGTCAACAACTGCAACTGTCCAATTTGTTTGAGTTTGAATTATTTGTGTTGGCTTTTCATCAAAAGTAACAAAGTTGGTGCGTAGGACTTCATGACGATCGATAAGTTCTTGTAAACTTTGTTCTAAGGCAGCAACATTAAGAGTTCCTAGTAGACGCAAACCTATCGGTAGGTTGTATAAGACACTGTTCGACTCTAACTGGTCTAAAAACCATAAACGCTGTTGAGCATAAGACAGTGGTATTTCTGTATTCCCTACTCGCCTTAAGATGGGTGGTGCTGACAGTTCTATAGCTTGCTGCTGTAACTGCTGAATCGATGGTGCTAACTCGGCAATTGTTGGCGCAGCAAATAAGCTTCGCAATGGTATTTCTACTTTCAACCTGCTACGCGCACGGGAGATGAATTGTGTTCCCAGTAGGGAGTGTCCCCCTAGTTCAAAGAAGTTGTCATGTCTGCCAACAAGCTCTACTCTCAGAACTTGTTGCCAAATTACTGCGAGGATTTCTTCAATAGGGGTGCGCGGGGCTACATATTTCTCTGATAATTCATTACTTGGCTCTGGTAGAGCGCGACGATCTATTTTGCCGTTGGGGGTTAGGGGTAAAGATTCTAAGATGACGATCGCACTTGGTAGCATGTATTCTGGTAGTTTTTCTTTCAGGAAGCTACGCAGAATGCTGATTGTAGGTGTCACCTGTGGCTGCGGTACAATGTAGGCTACTAGGCGCTTGTCACCAGGAGTATCTTCACGGGCTATGACATAAGATACTTGCACATCTTCATGTTGGCTCAGTGCTGCTTCGATTTCTCCCAACTCAATACGGAATCCCCGGATTTTTACTTGGTTGTCGATCCGTCCCAAGTATTCGATATTGCCATCCGATAGATAACGAGCTAAGTCCCCAGTTTTATATAATTTTGAATTTTTAATTTTTAATTTTGAATTGTTGAAGGGGTTGGGGATGAATTTTTCTTGTGTTAATTCTCTTGCATTGAGATAGCCTCGCGCTAACCCTGCACCACCAATGTGCAGTTCTCCTGCTACACCCACAGGTACTGGTTGCAAGTTTTGGTCAAGTATATATATCCGGGTATTGGCAATTGGACGACCAATGGAAATTTTTTGGTCTTCGGAAGTGCATTTGGCGATCGCTACACAAACACTCGCTTCTGTCGGCCCGTAGGCGTTGAAGAAGTTTCTGCCTTTTGACCATTGTCGCATCAGTTCCACAGGACAGGCTTCTCCGGCGACAACGATCGCTTGCAATGTTGGCAGTTCTTCTGTTGGCAGGACTGCCAAGGCTGATGGTGGTAGGGTGACATGGGTAATGCCATCATCCCTTAATCGGTCAATTAAAGGCATACCCGGCATTATCGAGTCTTTTGTTCCCAAATACAGTGTTGCCCCCGCTCCCAAAGCCATCAAGATTTCTGATATGCAAGCATCAAAACTGAAGGAGGCAAACTGGAGAACTCGACTATCAGAATGCACGCCAAAAGCCTGAATTTGAGCTTGAGCTAGATTGCACAATCCACTATGCTCAACCATTACCCCTTTAGGTTTGCCTGTGGAGCCGGATGTGTAAATCACATTCGCTAGATCGGTACTCGTTACTACCTGAATCGGGTTTTTCTGTTTGTTTTGCAGAATTTCTGACCAGACTTCATCTAAACAAATCAGTTTTGCCTGATACTCAGGTAGGCGATCGAGGAGTCGCTGTTGAGTTAGTAATACTGCAACTTGAGCGTCTTCAAGCATGAACGAGAGACGGTCTTTGGGATATTCTGAGTCAAGCGGTACGTAAGCCCCACCCGCCTTGAGAATCCCAAGTAATCCTACCACCATCTCTAAAGAACGCTCTACACAAATCCCCACCAGCACATCAGCTTCCACTCCCAAAGAACGTAAGTAATGCGCCAATTGGTTAGCACGAGTGTTCAATTCGTGGTAAGTCAATTGTTGATTCTCAAACACCACTGCCACAGCATGGGGTGTACGCTCTACCTGCTCTTCAAATAACTGATGGATACATTTATCGAAGGCGTAGTCTACTTGAGTATTATTCCACTCAACTAATAACTGCTGTTCTTCAGATTGTGTCAACAAAGGTAATTGGTCAATTCGTTGCTGGGGATTTGCCACAATTGCTTCGAGCAAAGTTACAAAATGCCCCATCATCTGCGCGATCGCACTATCATCAAATAAGTCAGTGTTGTAATTCCATGTACCTTTGAGTGAGCCAGGTTCCTCAAGAATAGTTAAGGTTAAATCAAAGGCGGCTCCTCTAGACTCTGGAATCATTGATTCTAAAATCAAACTATCGATATCCATACTCTGGCGGGAGCGATCCCAGACTAAGGCTACCTGATAGAGTGGCGAAAAACTGGGGTTGCGGACAGGTTGCAGTTGCTCCACCAGCAGGGGAAAGGGATAATCCTGATGGTTTTGGGCATTTAACACACAAGAGTGCGATCGCTCCAGCAACTCTTCAAAGGTGGGATTTCCTGAAAGGTCTCCTCGCAAGACCACAGGATTAGCAAAGTGACCGACAATATTTTCAAACTCTGAACGGCTCCGATTCTCCATTGGAGAGCCAATTAAAATATCTTCTTGATTGGTATAACGTCGTAATAGTATTTGTAATGCTGTTAATAAAACGATATAAAGAGACGCACCAACTCTATTTGCCAATTCTGTGAGCGATTGCCGTAGTTTTTCTTCAACAGTAAAAAAGCGGGAAGCACCATTATAGGTTTGCCTCTGAGGTCTTGGTCGATCTGTGGGCAAATCTAGCAATGGCAATTCACCAGAGAGTTGTTGCTGCCAGTAAGTCCACAAACTTTCTCCAGCTGAACTAGCGAGCATTTGCTCTGACCACTTGACGTAATCTTGATACTGATAGTTTTGTGCTGATAATTGGGCCGCTTCACTTGTGGCGTAGGCGTAGCCCGTCGTAGACATCGCTTTATACAAGGCTTTCAGTTCACCGATCGTGATTTCTAAAGAACAGAAATCCGCAATTATCTGATGTAGCGTGATTAAGAGAATATGTTCTTTTGTTGCTAATTTATCAGTTTTAATATGGTTAATTAATAAATCAAAGCGCAATATTGGCCCTTGTTCTAAGTTGAAAGGGCGATCGCTTTTTTCTGAGAGCCACTTGTTTACATCATCTTGGCCAAAATCGAAAGCTTCTTCGATGCTAAAGTCAACTTGCTGATTTTCGTGAACTGTTTGCACAGGTTCGCCGTCAATGGTTGCAAAGGTAGTCCTCAAAACTGGATGCCTTTCAACTAAACCTTGTGCTGCCTGCTTCAGGGCTGGAATATCTAAATTTGTGACTAATTTTGCTGCATACGTGGCGTTGTAAGCGGTACTGCTAGGTGCTAATTGATATAAAAACCAGAGTGCCTTTTGACCGTGAGAAAGGGGATAAGTTGCAGCCTGATTGCTACTCTGGGATAAAATTCGGATAATTTCTGGTTCAGATTGCTTTATTTCCCGCAATAACTCAGGGGTTAGTGAATCGTCGGGCGATCGATAGCGCAGTTTGTCTCCATCAACCCACAGTTCAATATTCTTTGCTGAAATATTTTCTATAAGCTCTGTTAAATTCATGATTTCACTCTAATCAATGTAATGTCAATAAATTAATAATTTTCCTCTAAAGCTACTCTCATCATCCCTTTACTTCAAAAATTCTCTTAACCATTATCCCTCAAAGCATTAATTCCTCTCTCCGTTTCAAAATTAACGATCGCACAGTTATTTAAAACTGTACTTTTTACTTGAATCTGTGAATTATCGCACCTTAAAAATAAAAATACAATATCAATTAAGACAGTTAAGCAGACAGTTAAGCAGACAGTTAAGACAGTTAAGACAGTTAAGACAGTTAAGACAGTTAAGAGATATTCACTCAGTAAATAGGGGTAAAAACAAAAAACAAAAATGTAAAGAAACAAAAAATAAAGATGTCAATTAGTATATACTTCGTTATACAATATGACACGTGGCGGAAAAGCTCCTTGCTGATAAATCAATATATGCATTGCTGTTAAGTATCTACACCAAGGAGATTACAGCAGATGAATCAATGCGTCAGCGAGTAAAAATATTCAGCTAAACAATACCTTCAAAACCATGTTTAACGACTCGTTAAAAAAGCCTATCATTCTCCAAAAAGTCCAACAAATACATTAAGTCAATTGGTTACTTTATTTATGGTTAAAATGCTTATTTATTCAGAGGAAACAAGAAATAGTCAATAGGGAAAACCACCCTTGTGCATAGTGAATTAAAATAATTAAACTATTTTTTTAGTGCTATGTAACCTCAAAAAACGTCTTTTAGAAACAGGACTTTAAACCCAGAACTAAAGTTTTTATCACTGTTCTCTATCCCCTTATTTTGTAAGGGTTGGAGCATTAAAAATAGTTGTACAAACTAGCTTACTTATTACGTAAAATCTTAGTTTAGTTTCAGAATATGCCAACCCAAGTTATTCAAGCTCAACCTCCAACAAATGCTTTTTTAGGTTTTATTCAATTTTGGAAAGATGTAAAAGCGATCGCCCAACCTTACTGGTATCCAAATGAGCCAGGAGACAGAGCATTTTCAGAGGTGATGCGCTCGTGGGGAATGCTTGTTCTCCTGATATCATTAATAATTGTGCTTGTTGGTGCAAATGTTTTTAATAGCTTTATTAATCGCTATTTGGCCGATATCATCATTAAAGAGAAGGAAATCTCTAAGTTTTATGATGCTTTACTGCTTTATGGTTCAACTTTAGCATTGGGAACTCTCTTAGCGGGGTTCTCCAGGCTAGTGAGAAAAAAAATTGCTATAGATTGGTATCAATGGCTGAATAATCAGATATTATCAAAATATTTAAACTGTAGAGCTTATTATAAAATCAACTTTAAATCTAATATTGATAATCCAGATCAACGTTTATCTCAAGAAATCGAACCTATTGCAAGCAATGCGTTAAGTTTTTCAGCTACTCTCCTGGAAAAAATACTGGAGATGACAGCTTTTTTATTAGTTCTTTGGTCAATCTCCCAGTCTGTTGCACTGATTTTAGTTACTTATACAGTTATAGGAAATTTGATTGCTGTTTACTTGACTCAAGAATTAAATAAAATCAATCGAGAAGAACTCGAAGCGAAAGCTGACTACACCTATTGCCTGACTCATTTCCGCACTCATGCTGAATCAGTAGCTTTCTTTCGAGGAGAGAACCAAGAATTAAATATTATTGCCCGCCGATTTAGTAATTTGATAAAAAATGCTAAACGTAGAATTGATTGGGAAAAGAACAATGAGATTTTTAATAGAGGTTATCAATCTGTAATTCAAATATTTCCATATATAGTATTTGGGCCTTTACAGATTAGAGGTGAAATGGAATTTGGAGAAATTATCCAAGCATCTGTATGTTGCTATTTTTTTGCTAATGCTTTGGGTGATTTAATTAATGAATTTGGTAACTCTGGAAGGTTTTCTAGCTATGTTGAACGATTATCTGAATTTTCAGATGCATTAGAAGCTGTTACCAAACAACCAGAGGATGTAACTACCATTAAAACAATAGAAGAAAATCAGATCGTTTTTGAGAATGTCACTTTACAAACGCCTGACAATGAAAGCGTAATTGTTGAAGATTTATCGCTCTCCGTTCAACCAGGAGAAGGTTTATTGATTGTGGGGCCGAGTGGTCGAGGTAAGAGTTCTCTATTAAGAGCGATCGCTGGTTTGTGGAATGCTGGTACTGGTCGTTTGGTGCGACCTCCCTTAGAAGAAGTCTTATTTTTGCCCCAACGTCCTTATATAATTCTGGGAACTTTACGCGAACAGTTGCTTTATCCTAATACCAATCGTCAAATGACC
>JAVRCJ020000073.1:0-17537 GCA_034530875.2 Nostoc sp. DedSLP01 | reverse complement strand
ATGCAACTCGATCTAGCTTAAAATCCACTCCCACTCATCCACTGTCTCTTGAGATTTTCTTTACGAATCAGCTCTTATTGCCGAAGTTTCAAGAGATTGATTTGAATAATACTGAAAATTTAGAAAATCTTTGTGCTTATCACCTCAGCAGTATAATTTTAAAAGCAAAACAATGGGTTTACAAAAATAACGCTGATTTAGTAAAAAATCAAAAAATTAATTGGAGTGCAAATATAGGAGTACCTATAAAATACGTTGATTCACCTGCAATAGAACGCTTTCAAAAAGTTTTATGTTTGGCTTGGTTACTTAGTCAATCTGATGAACCTTTACCTTTATACTTTCAAGAGCTTCAAGAACGAATAAGGCAATTAAGACAAAATATTTATTACGAACAAATACCTTGTTTTGCTATTCCAGAAATAGCTGCTGGAGTTTACTCTTACACTGTTTCCCGACAAGCAGAACCAGGCTTATACATCTTCTTTGATATAGGTAGTGGTACTATAGAAGGTGCTTCATTCCAGTTCTGGCGAGATAGCAATAAAATGCCAAAAGTAGATTTTTATTCAGGAGAAGTAGAGGCGCTTGGCGTTAATGCTTTAGCAAAGTGGATAAATAATCAAGTTTCAGGTTCAAAAGTACAAATTGAAGATGATATTACTTATAATAGCCACAAAATTTTACAAGAAATACAAGCTATATCAGAAAGTCTTGCTAATTCGCACTCTATAAAACAAGGTGATTTTATAGCTTATAAATTTAAAATCACAGAAAGAGCTATTGAAAAAACATTACAGAGCAATGTGTCACACCAAACACAGAAGTTGCTTCATCTAATTTTAGGACAAAGTTCAATTCATAGCCAAGTTGCTAAAGTAATCATGACTAGCAAAAAAAAGAACAGAGAATATTTCCAGCATTCTTCTAGTTTAACTATTTTTCTGGGAGGAGGAGGTAGAGAATCTCAATATTACCAAGATACGATTGAAGCTACCTACTCGGCTTGTAATCATCGTTACGCAGACATACCTCCATATAAAATGAAGGAACTTCCATTTCCAGAAAGTGATTTAGATATGAGTGGCATTGAACGTCGTTACTTTCATCGATTTGCGATAGCTTATGGTTTGTCAATAGAAGAAGGAGGTGCGCCTGAAGTTCGTCTTCCCAGCCGCTTTCCACATCAACCTCCGCCACCAGTTAAGCCTATTACTCCTGAAATAGGAAGATACCCAGACGATAACTCATCAATGTGATATAAACAGTAATAAAGGGGTAAATAGGTTTAATGAAACTGAATGATAGGCAATCTGAATTATCCTTAGTATCATCTTCGACCACTTTACCCCAAACACAATCTTACAAATTGTATTACGTTTTCAACTTTATGATATGATACTATTTAAACTTGGTAGACAAGCTTCAAATATAAAATATGTCATAGCCAGTGTCAGTTATATTTTCTATATTTAATAATCAACCAGAAATCAGTACAACATAATAATCCATTGTTGCTTTTGTAGATTGCTTGCATCCTCTTGAACTGAGCTAAGGCTTATGCAAAACTTGAGATCCTTTGCTCCCAGTTGACTCTTAAGGAATTGATCGATGGCGCGTCTAGCACTGCTGAGTGTATCTAACAAAACTGGTTTAATTGACCTAGCCCGTAGCTTGGTTGAAGAATTCGACTTTGATTTAATCAGCAGTGGGGGAACAGCCCAAGCACTCAAAGATGCTGGACTCCCAGTTACCAAGGTTGCTGATTATACAGGTTCGCCAGAAATTTTAGGTGGTCGAGTTAAAACGCTGCATCCGCGAATTCACGGCGGAATTTTGGCACGGCGGGATGTTCCCCAAGATATTACAGATTTAGAAAATAACCAAATTCGCCCGATTGATTTAGTAGTGGTGAATCTTTATCCTTTTGAGGAAACTATTGCTAAACCAGGCGTAACATTAGCTGAAGCTGTCGAACAGATTGATATTGGCGGCCCGGCAATGTTGCGGGCATCATCGAAAAATTTTGCCCATTTGACTGTATTATGCGACCCAGCACAATATAACGAGTATTTAGAGGAATTGCGGCAAAATAACGGCGAAGCATCTTTAGAGTTTCGCCAAAAGGCAGCCTTAAAAGGATTTTTGCATACTGCGAGTTACGACCAAGCGATCGCATCCTACCTCGCAGGCACGCAAAACTACAACCTCAGCGGTACACAATTACAATCTCTGCGTTACGGCGAAAACCCCCACCAACCCGCCGCTTGGTATCAAACTGGCACTACGCCAACGGGATGGACAGCCGCAACGAAACTCCAAGGCAAAGAACTGAGTTACAATAACTTGGTCGATTTGGAAGCTGCACGCCGAATTATTGCAGAATTCACTGATACCCCAGCAGCAACGATTATTAAACATACAAATCCTTGCGGTACGGCGCTGGGAAGCACTATTTCAGAAGCCTATCAAAAAGCTTTCAATGCCGATTCTACTTCTGCCTTTGGTGGCATTGTGGCACTCAACCGTCCTATAGATGCGGCTACAGCCAGCGAATTAACCAAGACATTTTTAGAATGTGTGGTTGCACCAAGTTGCGAAGCAGACGCACAAGAAATTTTAGGGAAGAAATCAAACGTGCGGGTTTTGATTTTACCAGATTTGAGCAGCGGCCCTAAAGAATTAGTAAAAGCGATCGCAGGTGGTTTTCTCGTGCAAACTAGCGATGACATCATTGCTGACACTAGCCAATGGCAAGTAGTCACCGAACGTCAACCTACTGCTAATGAGTTGGGAGAATTGCTGTTTGCGTGGAAGGTTTGCAAACACGTCAAATCTAATGCGATCGTTGTGACAAGCGATCGCACTACACTAGGAGTAGGTGCCGGTCAAATGAACCGCGTCGGCTCAGTCAAAATTGCCTTAGAACAAGCCGGAGAAAAAGCCAAAGGCGCAATTCTCGCCAGCGATGGATTTTTCCCCTTCGATGATTCAGTCAGAACAGCCGCAGCAGCAGGAATTACAGCCATTGTTCAACCTGGGGGAAGTTTGCGCGATAAAGATTCCATCAAAGCCGCTAACGAGCTGGGTTTAGTAATGGTCTTAACGGGTGTACGTCACTTTTTACACTAATTTTTGCCTGTAATCTGGTGCAGTTTTAAAAGTGTCACTCAAAATACTTGCTCTTTAATAAAAGCGGTGATATCTTTTAGTTGTGTGTGAGGAGCAAGTTAAGAATAAAAAGCGTTTGGGGTGGAAACACGGCAACACTCCCAGGCGCTTTTTAATTTGTGTATAAAAAATTACCTGAAAAATTATTATTCAAGATACTTGCCTTTTCATAGAAGTAGTGGTATTATTCATTTGTGTGTGAGGAGCAAGTTAAGAATAAAAAGCGTTTGGGGTGGAAACACGGCAACACTCCCGGACGCTTTTTAATTTAGGCATACAAATTGGATTTTAGGTACAGTTTTCAAAGTGTCACTCACTACACCCGCTTTTTATTTGCCCTAGTGATATCTTGTAGTTGTGTGTGAGGAGCAAGTTAAGAATAAAAAGCGTCTGGGGTGGAAACACGGCAACACTCCCAGGCGCTTTTTACATTGCCTCCAGTTCTATCCACGTAAATCTTTAACTGAGGCTACTGCCAAACAAAAATTTTGGCTGCATAGCTTGGCAAATCAATAGCTAGAGAATTGTTTTCAACTTTCACTTCAGAGTTATCGAACCAATCTCGCCAATACTCAGCGTTAGGAAAATTAGGAATTTCATATTTAGTTAGATTGAGCGAAGAAAAGTTAACCACAACGACTACATGAGAATCATCTTTATCCCAACGCCTGTAAGCTAGGACTTTATCGTTTGCATTTTCGTAAAAAAATTCAATTTCGTTACTTTGGAGCGCTAAATTTTGCTTGCGTAGAGCAATCAATTTTTGATAATACTCAAATAATTTCTGATTCTCGTCGCTTTCTAACAAAGACCAAGTAATTTTCTGTGGTTGAGTTACAGTTTTGCTTTTTTGATGATATTCACCAAATTCTTCTCCCATCCACAGCATTGGTATACCCATTGCTGTAATTAATAAAGTTGCTGCTAACTTTGCTCTTTTAAATGCTTCTGCACCAAAGATCCCAGCATTGCCTAATTCTCGCAAAGAATGTTCGCGATCGTGCGTTGCCAAATAATTTATTACATTGGTAGCAGTTGCATAACCTTGTTTTCTAGGGTCTAATATTTGCTTTATTTGTTCTAATTCAAATGATTTACCACAGATAGATGGAACTACAAAGTAGTGAAAACTCTCGTGCCAACAACCATCTAAGGGGCCATCTGGTTTGACTACAGTCTTTGTATCGGGAATGTGTTCGGCAATATTATAAAACTGCTTGGGTGCAGCATGTTTTTTTGTTTGTTGAGCTAACCAACTGAGAAATTCAAAGTTACCTAATTGCTTGACTGCATCATAGCGAATACCATCAATGTGATATTCTTGAATCCAATATTGCACTACATCGCCGATGTATTTCCATGCAGGTTTAACATTTAATTTTTCATCGTAATTATCATAGTTAAACTCTGGTCCCCAATAATTATCCGGGTCTTCCGGATAATGCATATATTCGTAGTACCAATAATTTCGGTCAATCAGCATTAACGGACATTCTTCATCTGTGTGATTGTAAATTCCATCCATTAAAACGCGAATGCCTCTACCATGACATTCGTCTATTAATCGCTTTAAATCTTCTGTGGAACCGTAACTAGATTCTGTTGCAAAGAAATGACGTACTTTATAACCCCAGTTATAGTTACCTGGGTATTCATTGACTGGCATCAATTCAATTGCGTTAATTCCCAACTTAGACAGATAATCTAATTTGTCAATTATCCCTAAATATTTACCTCGTTTTTCAGGGTCAGTTTCATCACCAGTGAAGTCTGAAACGTGCATTTCATATATAATTAATTCCTGATTTTCAGGCAAGGGTATTTTGTCGTTTTGCCAAACATAGGTATCAACAATACGTTGCCCATCTTTAATCCGGACTATACCGTGTTTTTCTGTTTCATTAACATCTGTCGCCTTGGGATCGATAACATCTATCCATTCATCAGCGGCAAAATTAGGACTTTTGGTTTGAACGCGAAATTTATATTGATAA
Organism: Nostoc sp. DedSLP01; assembly: GCA_034530875.2. Taxonomy (GTDB): domain Bacteria; phylum Cyanobacteriota; class Cyanobacteriia; order Cyanobacteriales; family Nostocaceae; genus Nostoc. The sequence continues at coordinate 12,372 of JAVRCJ020000073.1, read as the reverse complement.
ACTCCGTCTGTTAACTCTATTTGAGTGCGAAAATAACCATCCTCACCTTTTTGCATTGGGATTTCTTGCCAATCAGAAAATGACCCAATTAAAGCTGCTCCTTGATTACGAGGAGCAAACAAGGCAAACTCAATTAAATTTCCCATTTGGAGATTGATTTATAGAATCCTTAAAAATAAGCAATACTAATAATTTTGAATTACAAAATCATTTGTAGCTTCTTTCTCAAGTCAGAAATTTTCATTCACCTGCTTTAGTTACCGTGACGGCGAAAGACTTGGCGAAAACCAAAATAAGCGATCGCATCTTTCATATTCGAGACAAAACGTTTTAACATACCCATACGGATATCGGTGACATACTCCAAAGTCAAGACAATTCGCTCTTCATTCTCGCCTAGAGGAGTAACTCTGTGGTAAAGCTTGTCACCGTTAAATAATACTAGAGTACCAGGCTTTAACGAGAGCGATCGCACTTGTGTTTCTCGGTCAGGAATATCCTTATAAAGCTGATATTCCAACTTGCTAGACGAACGGTCAACTAAACCGAGTAGCACTGTATAGCGCTTCCCCTGATAGTAAGATGTATCGTAATGATATTGGATATGGTCTCCAGGCTCAGTGTAATAGTACAACGCGTAAGTATGGGGATCGCGATCGGGACAGGGAAGCAATTTTTCGCCTGTAATTCGATTCAGAAACTCGAAAAAAGCATTTAGTTGATAAAACTCGCCAAAGATTGGCGCCAGATTATCTAAACTATAGCGGCTAATACTACCGCCTTTTTTATGATTAGGAATATAGTTGCGATTAATAGCAGGTTGCAGTGATGGCAAGAAACTCAAAAACTCATTGAGAACAGAATTAGGAACAAAATTCTCAAGCACCAAAAATTCATTCTGTGCTTGAAACTCAGCTTGAAGTTTTTGATAATCAACTCCTGCTAAAGCTTGAGAAATTTCAGTTTGAAAGTTCATGAATCAACAAATTAAACATCTATTTTCTAATTTCTTTCAGACTGTGGGAGTGCAAAAAATTGCCAAATTACCCATACAGCAAATGTTGGCGCACCAATACTAGCTGCAATTAGTAATGGCTGTAGTCCATGAAATAAGGTGATTATGGGAAACAAATACAGCACATCTTCAATATCAAAGCCGACAAAATTCGGTTGACGGGTGGCGTCTTTACCTAAACGTTGTTCCATTTGATTCCGCAAATGAAAGATACAAGCAACAGATACGCCCGATACTATCCCCATTAACAACGCCCACGAACCAAGTTCGCTTTCTCTTAGACCATATCCAATAGCCATAAATAAGAGAATGTGGATAATGGCATCACTAAAAAGATCGTACTGATGTCCCCATTTGCTAGTTTTTCCACTTAAACGGGCTAATTCGCCATCTGTGTGATCAAAAAAGTTGGATAAAGCAAAGATTACTGCTCCAATGTTAACCCAGATATCATCGCCAACCGCCAATGCAATAGCCGCCATCAGTCCTGTTACAAGTCGGACTGTGGTGAGATGATTGGGATTTACCCAACTGTCTTTTAGAGGTCGAACTAGCCAGTAAGCAAGTTGAGCATCCCAAGTCTTTGTCGTCATAAATCCAAGTTAAATTTTGATGTGGGCTTTAAGTGCCTATACTGATAATTACCACATCTGTTTATAGATATAGCTTGTTTTGTTACATCAATTTTCACGTAATTAAATCATGGATTGGGTTCGCACCCATGTAGTTCTTATCGTAGAGAACAGGGATTTATAGAGACGTAGCAATGCTACGTCTCTACATTTTTTTACTAGCTACGAACTTTAGTTAGAATTTTTTGGGAATAAAACGAAGCTGCTTCTTGGTTTTTGGCACAATCTTGGGCAAATTTAATCAGATGATGCCCTACAAGCCCTACATGAATCAAACTCTCAATATCACCCGCTTTTAATGCTGGTTTTGCCATTTTCCAGAAGGTTGAGCGATAGTTACTAAATATACCTACCCTTACTAAAATATTGATTAAATAAGTTAAGCCTTTGCGAATATTAGCCCCAGATGTACGAGCTGGACTGTTAGGAACTTTGATGCGGTTTGGGTAGGTATGTTCCATGTTGTAGGCAAACCGTTGATATAAAAATTCTGGCTCGTAAGCTGTGGTGATACAGCGACGCCACATTTCGACAACTTCCTCGTAAGGCATCAAAAACTCAACATTTGATTCCCGGCTTTCATCAAATACCAGTCGTCCTTCTGCTTCTAACCTCCGCCATAAAGGTGTTCTTGGCAATGCATGAAGCAGGTTAATTGTCAACATGGGAATTTGGGAGGCGCGAATAAATTCGAGAATGCGATCGCCTGTTTGTGGTGTGTCTGTATCTAAGCCGATAATGATCCCCGATACGACTTCCATACCATAGCTATTTAAAACCTGAATTGCTTTTAAAATTGGCATACTCAGATTTTGGTCTTTGGAAATTGCATGAAGAGCTTCTGGTTCTGGGGTTTCAATGCCGCAGAAGATGGTGCAAAAATAAGCTTCGCGCATCATCTCCAGCAATTTTGGACTTTGAGCGAGGTTGAGTGTTGCTTCGCAGGCAAATTGGATGGGATAGCCATTGCGTTTTTGCCAGTCAATCAGGTGAGGAAGCAACTTCATAGCAGCGCGGCGATCGCCAACAAAGTTATCATCGACAAAATACACTGCTCCCAAATTTCCCGATTGCCGCATTGCATCCAACTCAGCGACGACTTGCTCTGGCGTTTTCATCCGAGGATTGCGTCCGTAGAGTTCTGGAATATCACAAAACTCGCAACGATAAGGACAACCGCTAGAAAACTGCACGTTTGCCAGGAAATAATCGTTGATATTCAACAAATGGTAAGCTGGAGTAGGGAACTCGCTTAAAGGCAAGCGTTCTTGGGTTTCAAAACGGATTTGTGCCTGGGGGCGTTCGGAGTATAGGTCAAGATATTCGATTAGGCGATCGGTTGCATCTCCCAATTCACCCAAATGTAAAATATCAAATTCTGGATAATATTCTGGGCAACCAGATACAGAAGGGCCGCCGATAACTGTGATTTTGCCAGCTCGATGGGCAATTTCATTAATTTGATTAATTTGTGGTTTTTGGATATGCATCCCACTGACAATTACCACATCAGCCCATTTATAATCCGCTTGAGTTGCCGATTTGACATTCTCATCAATAAACCGGACTTCCCATTCTTGAGGCAAGTAAGCAGCCACAATTAAAATACCTTGGGGAGGCATAAAAGCCCGGACGCTACCCGTGAGTGGGTAAGCGTAATGAAATGTACCAAACGAACGGCTGTACTTGGGAAAAACACAAAGGATACGTCGATGATGCAAAGGAGTGTAGCGCTTTTTTTGAGTATTAGCAGCGGTTTTGGAATCTGCGGCTATATCAATTGGGTTTTCTAAAGACTTCAGATTTACAGTCATTGCAAATTTCACCCCGGAAAACTGAGCAGCTAATTTAACAATCTACTGACACGATCGGCTTTAATTCCAACTAGCTTACCGCGTTCTTTCAGAAGTTTTTAATTGTAAGATATAAAACTTACTTGAAAATAGGGCATTGGGGATTGGGGATTGGGTACTGGGGATTGGGTATTAGATATAAATTAATTTTTTGCGAATTCCTAGTCATCAGTCCCTAGTCACCAGTCACCAGTCCCTAAACATGGCTCATAGGCATCTATCATGAGTTTGATTTACTTTGTTTTACGTTCTGCTTGGGGTATGGTGGCGATCGCGATCGTTACTGGATTCTTAAGTGGCGGTAGTAGTGCTGGCTTGATTGCTTTAATTAGCCGTGCTGCTAGTAGCGGTAGTACTTCTCGTATTACATCGATAGCTTGGGGTTTTGTAGGGCTGGCAATTGTGGCATTGATTACGAGTATTATTTCCCAAGTGATGCTGATTCGCCTTTCTCAGAGTGCAGTTTTAAAGTTGCGAATGCATTTGAGTAGGCGAATTCTTGGTTCTGAATTAAGTCATTTAGAAGATTTGGGAAATCCGCGACTATTAGCAACTTTAACTGAGGATATTCAAGCAGTTGCTAATGCTGTTTATCAGATGCCTTTTTTGTTTATTAATTTAGCAACCGTTGTCGGTTGTATAGCATATATAACTTGGCTGTCTTGGTTAGTATTGGTGATGGTTTGTGCTATTTCCATAGTAGCGATCGCCAGTTGTCAGTGGCTATTAACTGAAGGCAGAAAATCTTTAGCTTTGGCTCGTGATGATGAAGACCGGCTATTTAAACACTTTCGCACCATTACTGAAGGAGTCAAGGAACTCAAACTTAATTATCAGCGGCGTCAAGTTTTTTTAGAAGAAAAACTCCAAGGAACTGCTAATGCATATCGCCATCATAATGTTAAAGGCTTAACCCTTTTTGCAACAACTTCTAGCTGGGGTCAGCTCGTTTTCTTTTTTGCGATCGGTTTTGTATTATTCGTGCTTCCTAATTTACTTGCTCTGAATGCCACAACTCTCTCAGGGTACATTTTGACTTTCACTTATTTGGTGTTACCAATGGATAACATCATCAGTAAACTTCCTCTATTAAGCAAAGCCAGCATTGCTTTACAAAAAATAGATTCATTAGGTTTATCTTTAGCCACTCGTTCTGAAGCCTCAACTGTTCCACCTCCGATTAAAACTTCATGGCACAGTTTAAAATTGAAAAATATTACCCACGCTTACTATACAAATCAAGAAGACAATAGCTTTATATTTGGCCCTATTGACTTAACACTATATCCTCAGGAATTAGTCTTCATTGTCGGCGGTAATGGTAGCGGCAAATCTACTCTAGCGAAACTAATTACTGGACTTTACATTCCAGATAACGGTGAAATTTGGTTTGATGACGATTTAATTACTGAAGAAAATCGTGAATGGTATCGGCAGCATTTTTCTGTGGTGTTCTCCGACTTTTATTTATTCGACGAACTTTTAGGATTAAAAAATTCAAATTTAGATACTCAAGCAAAAAAATATATCAAACAACTGCAATTAGACCATAAAGTAAAAGTTGAAAACGGACAACTTTCTACGACTGCTCTTTCTCAAGGACAACGCAAGCGCCTAGCTTTACTCACAGCATACTTGGAAGATAGACCAATTTATCTATTTGATGAGTGGGCAGCGGATCAAGATCCAATATTCAAAGGAATATTTTATACTCAACTATTACCAGAATTGCGATCGCGTGGCAAAACAGTACTGGTAATTAGCCATGACGATCGCTATTTTCATTTAGCAGACAGAATTATCAAACTTGATTACGGACAAATAGAGTATGACAAAGCTTGACGCTTTCCTACCTTATACTTAATACTTCAGTTGCAGCCAAATATACTAGTTTGGACTAGGAGCAGGGAATATGGAATGTATATCGTAACTTGGACATTTGTTGCCTGTCCCAATATGCAGACTAGGAAAGAAAAAAGCACTATAACGTTTAAACTTGTTCCAGGAACATTTGCACGTTTGCCAAATCAAAGCAATGCCCGAACAAAAACCTTTAAATCCTTGGAATTACAAACCTTGGTGGTGTCAGCCTTGGTCTATACTGCTCACAGGCTTAACCCTGATTGGTGGTAGCTGGTTACTATTTAAAACGCTCTGGCTAACAGTTCTGATCTCTATCCCTGTAGCAACCTGGATGGGATTTTTTGTATTAATTTGGCCGCAACTAATGATTCGCAGTGGAATTTTAGAGTCGTATAAGAATTCTGAATCTTGAGTGACTAAATCAACAACAAGGGAACAGAGTTTAAAGGGAAAGAGGAAAAGTCTAATTTCAAACCTTTCCTCTCTCCGTCTTATACCATTTCACAAAATTATTGATACAAATCATTATTCTTGTTCCCCCTGCTTCCCCTGCTTCCCTAAATGTATCAATTTTAAGGTGAAATGGTATTACCCTTTTCCCAACTCAACCGTATTGGTTCTACATCTAGTCCCCAGTACTACGTCCAGAATTGTGATTTTTCGCTTCTAATTCCTCAGACTGGGGTTTTTGATACTTACCTGGATATTGATGCTGAAAATAAGCTTCCAGCACTTGTAAAACCATCGGCCCGCAAACAGTACCGCCATGATCCCCAGAGTTTTCACCAAACGCTACAACGACAATTTCCGGTTTATTACTGGGAGCATAAGCACCAAACCAAGTATGATTCGGACGACCAACACCAGCTTCAGCAGTACCACTCTTGCCAGAGGATTGGGGAATTGTAGGCACATCTAAGCGCTTACCTGTACCCTCACTTATTACCTTTCGCAGTCCGTCACGAAGAACTTTGATGGTTTCCTGCTTCATATTTAAAGACTCTCGCCAGCTTTTTGCTTCTTCGTTGTCTTTGAGTAAATGCGGTTGAACTCGATAGCCACCATTAGCAGGAACAGAAAACATAATTGCTGATTGCAGGGGTGTCACCTGTAAAGCGCCTTGACCAATTGACATATTAATGGTGTCACCTATAGTCCAAGGCATCTTGAAAACTTTCTGCTTCCATATTTCATCTGGAACTAAGCCTTTTGATTCTTCATTGGGAAACTCAATACCAGTTTTTTGACCGAATCCGTATTTGCGACTCCATTCGATTAAACTCGGGCCGCCGACTTTTCTGCCAATTTGATAGAAGAAAGTATCGCTACTCATAGCCATTGCTCTGGGAAATCCCAAGGGGCCGAATCCTGCGTGGTTCCATTCGCCAAAGGTCACCCCACCAATAGTCAGAGAACCGAAGGTTTGTAATACTGTGTCAGGAGAAAATTTGCCTGATTCCAAGCCAGCTGTTGTAGTAATAATTTTATAGGTACTAGCGGGGGGAAAGGCGCTCAGAGCGCGATTTACTAAGGGATGCCCTTTACCTTGGACGCTTTCCCAATCTTTTTGGGAGAGTTTTTGTTTGGAGAAAATATTCGGGTCAAAGGTGGGGTGAGACACCATTGCTAAAACCGCACCATTATTAGGATCTAATGCCACGATCGCTCCATTGCGATTGCCTAAAGCTTTTTCTGCTGCCTTTTGCACCTCTAAATCTATAGTCAAGTGCAAATCATTACCAGCTTTAGCTTCTTTTTCACCCAAAACCCGCAGCGGCCGACCTGCACCATCTACTTCTACCTGTTGACCCCCCCATTCACCCCGCAGCATTTTTTCATAAGCCTTTTCAACTCCCATTTGACCGATGACATCACCTAATCTGTAGCCTTCCTGCTTCTTCTCTTTTAACTGGTCGGGCGTTAGTTCTCGCGTATAGCCTAATACATGTGCTAATCCTTTACCATGCGGATAGTAACGAACAGCTTCTGTAGAAATCTCTACATCTTTGAGTTCGCTTTCATACTCTTTTAACGCCGTAATCTGTGCTTCATTCAAATCGCGAGCAATCCGAATCAATGAAGAAGAGTTTGCGCCAGCCTCTTCTAGTTTCTTTTCCATCTCTTCTTGCGAAACGCCGAGAACTTGAGATAGACGCGGAGCTACAACCGGCCATGAAGGTTTAGTATGTGCCATCGGCCACAGATATACAGAACGAGGATAGCGAGTGCTGGCTAAAAGTTTGCCCTTGCGGTCAAAAATATTACCGCGCTCCGGTTGTTTGGGAATCATCCGAATTCGATTGGCTTCTGCTCGCTTGCGGTGATTTGCTCCCTCAACAATTTGCAAGTATGCCAAGCGAGTGCCGATTCCCGCCATCATCAACAAAGTAAATACGATTAAAAATATTGCCTGCGAACCACGTCCCACTGTACGTGTATTTTTTTTGTCGCCAAATGAATATGGTTTGAAGAAAGTCATAAAACAAAAAGTACTTGAATATTAAGATTCTCTGTAGATATTAAGATAGCCACTACTGGGTATTAAAGAATTGGGCGAGTATATTCCTGAACAATTGTTTTTGGCGGATACAATAAACCAAAGTGTCAAATTAAAGACGCGATTCATCGTGTCTCTACTAGTCTGCCCAAAACACTAGATAAATTGGCAAAATCAGGTAAAATCACGGCATTCTACTGAGGATTATGGCTCAAACTGTGATGCAGAATCAGAGGGGGATCGCAACTTTTCACCCACTAGACGTTGAACTGCGTAACGTGTTCAAGTTTTTTAACCAAGAACCAGCAGTACACGGAATAGATTTGGATGTCAAGCAGGGGGAATTTTTTAGTATTTTAGGTCCCTCCGGTTGCGGTAAAACAACAACATTACGCTTAATAGCTGGGTTTGAAATAGCTGACGCTGGCAAAGTTTTGATTCAGGGCCAGTCCATGACTAATGTGCCTCCTTACCGCCGACCCGTCAATACTGTATTTCAAAGTTACGCTTTATTTAACCACTTAAATGTGTGGGACAACATCGCCTTCGGACTGCGGTTACAAAAATTACGCAGGCCAGAAATTGAAAGTAGAGTCCAAGAAGCTTTAAAACTCGTGAAAATGGAAAGCTTGCGATCGCGTTTTCCCAATCAACTTTCTGGCGGTCAACAGCAACGTGTTGCTTTGGCTAGGGCTTTAGTCAACCGCCCCGCTGTCTTACTATTAGATGAACCTCTAGGAGCGTTAGATTTAAAGTTGCGTAAGGAAATGCAAGTTGAGTTATCCAATTTACATAAAGACTTGGGATGGACGTTTGTGATGGTAACACACGACCAAGAAGAAGCACTTTCCTTAAGCGATCGCATTGCTGTTATGAACCAAGGCAAAATAGAGCAAATTGGAACTCCCAGCCAAATCTACGAACGTCCTCAAACATCTTTTGTCGCAGATTTTATTGGCGATACTAATTTATTTACTGGTCAAATCCGGGCAGTCAACTCATCTGATGTAGAAATTTTCACAAAAACAGGACTCTCAATTATTGTCGCTCGTGTCGAAGATACACCAACTGAATTATCACAAACAGTGGTTGTAAGTGTACGCCCAGAAAAAATCCAGCTTTCACTTTATCCACCCAATTTGCCAACCAACTGTTTTGAAGGACGGCTGATTAATTTGATGTATTTAGGCACACACGTTAATTACATAGTGGAATTAGCAAATAACATCAGAATTAATGTATTACAGCCAAATACTTTTGGAAGTTTACCAGACTGCGATACACCAATTTATGTTTGGTGGGCAGAAACCGATTGTTTAGCATTATTAAGTAATTAATAGTCTTTTGTGACTGAGAGGACAACAAAAAGAGCTAGGATGCAGATCTAATAAGTCTCATAGTCCATACAGGTAATAAATATAAATGATCCGACCGCGCAAGGTCTTTGCTCAGCATTGGCTCAAAAGTGAAAAAGCACTCGACGCAATTATTAAAGCCGCAGAGTGTAAAGAAAGCGATCGCATTCTGGAAATCGGCCCTGGAACAGGTATTCTAACTCGTCGTTTACTACCTTTAGTACAATCTCTACTTGCAGTTGAAATAGACCGCGACTTATGCGAACTCTTAGCCAAGCAACTAGGTAAAAAAGAAAACTTTCTCCTCCTGCAAGGAGATTTTCTCACCTTAGATTTACCATCCAACTTGGTCGGATTTCCTAACTTCCAAAACCAAAATAAAGTAGTAGCTAATATTCCCTACAACATTACAGGGCCAATAATTGAAAAACTACTGGGTACTATCGCTAACCCCAACCCCGAACCATTTGAATCAATAGTGCTGCTAGTACAAAAAGAAGTAGCAGAAAGATTGTACGCTGAAGCCGGGTCAAAAGCCTTTGGAGGCTTGAGCGTGCGGGTACAATATTTGGCTGAGTGCGAATTAATTTGCCCAGTCCCAGCCGCCGCATTTCATCCACCGCCAAAAGTCGATTCAGCAGTCGTTCGCTTGCGCCCGAGAAAAATAGAAATACCAGCACTTGACCTAAAACGATTTGATAATTTGATTAAATTGGGATTTGCTGCCAAGCGCAAAATGTTACGAAATAATTTGCAATCAGTCGTAGAACGCGATCGCCTGACCCAATTACTGGAACAATTAAAAATAAATCCCCAAGCCAGAGCCGAAGACCTCAGCATTCAGCAATGGGTAACTCTGGCAAATGAATTAGGAGTGGGGAATAGGGAATAGGAAGTAGGTAAGGAAGGCACAGGAAAATCATTAATAACCAATGCCCAATGCCCAATGCCCCACTCGCCACTCCCCACACCCCACTCCCCACACCCCACTCCCCGAAAATGCATTCCTACAGCTTAATTGCCCCTGCTAAAATCAACTTGTATTTGGAAATCATTGGCGATCGCCCTGATGGTTATCATGAGTTAGCCATGATACTCCAAAGTATTGGTCTTGCAGACCAAATTGATGTCCGTTCTATCAGAGATGAAACTATTCGGGTTCACTGCAACCACCCGCAAGTACCTAAAGATAAAAGCAATCTGGTATACAAAACAGCAGAACTCATGGCGAGGCAATTTCCTGAAGCCTTTGCTAAACATGGCGGTGTAGAGATTACTATCAACAAACAAATTCCTGTAGCTGCTGGTCTAGCCGGAGGTTCCACAAATGCCGCAGCTGTTTTAGTAGGAATAGATTTACTTTGGAAATTAGGACTAACTCAGTCAGAATTAGAAGAATTAGGAGCTATACTCGGTTCAGATGTGCCGTTTTGTGTATCGGGTGGCACAGCGATCGCCACAGGTAGAGGCGAACAACTTTCTCCCTTACCAAGTTTGGAGAACATATATATAGTATTGGCAAAATATCGCAGCCTAGAAGTTTCTACCGCTTGGGCATACAAAACCTATCGCCAGGAGTTTGGTAATTCTTATATCAGAGATACCAACGACTTAGTAGCGCGTGCTAGTGCAGTCCACTCAGGAGAAATAGTAAAAGCGATCGCCGAGAAAAACCCGAAAAAAATTGCCCAAAAATTGCACAATGATTTAGAGCGTGTAGTATTACCAGCCTATCCCCAAGTATTACAACTCAGAGAACTCTTTGCGAATCAACAAGGTGTTTTAGGAACAATGATGTCTGGTTCTGGACCGACAGTATTTGCTCTTTTTAACTCTGAACAGCAGGCAGAACAAGTCAAGCAGCAGGTAAGAGAAACAATTTCTGATGAAGACTTAGAAATATTTGTGACTCGAACGATCGCACATGGTATTCAGGTAGCATCTTCAGTTTAATAAAAATGGGGAGTAGTGGAGATGCAAAGGGAAAGAGAATAATTTTTAACTCCTAACTCCTCACTCCTAACTCAGTCCTTCCAATATCCTATGCCCAATACCCAATCAATATCGAAAATTCTATGAGTGACCAAAATCTAACTCCAAAAACAGATCCTCAAGTACAGATGGCAGTGAGTCCCTTACGTTCTATAGCTGGGGCTGTAATTTCTGGAGGAATGGCATTTGCACTATATTCATTGATGATTGCGATCGCCACAAGCTTTGCTAACAAACCTGTGCATTCAATTAATCCATTGGTAATAAAAATTACCTCTGCTGTTCGCACCTTAGTTGTGGGTGTAGTTGCTTTAGGAAGCGGCATATTTGCCATAGTAGCAATTGGTTTGTTGGCCTTGACACTGCAATTATTAGTACAGCAGTTTACTAAACCAAAAAGCAGCGAAAACTAATAATTTGCTTTCGACGGATAATCTAAAGCTTTGGCTCTACAGTTCGTCATTGAGCCATCAGCTTTAAGCAATTAACAATCAAAGCTTATAAGAAGCGACAATCGGGCAATTATTGGCAGCAAGGCGATCGTAGAGCAGATCTATAGCTTGGGCGTTAGTATTGTCAGTGAGTATGGTTTGTCTAGAGTAGGATATTTATCCTTTGTTGCTGAAGCTGGTATAGATAACTGTTCTACTCACAGACTTTAATTCAGACAAGAGAATGTACCCAGCCTGTGAATAATAATCTACTCCAACTGCATTTTCTCATCTACAACTTTCTTAAGACGACCAGGAAACAAAGCTAGTCTTAGCAGTTATTCCAAAATACTATCTGTATCTTGCTTCAGCCATAGAGATGGAAGTACTGCTGCTACAACGATTTGACCAATTGAAAAAAAAATTTGCCTTACCCCTTGACAATCCCAAATAGAATAGTTACTCTAGATAAGTGTGAAGGCGAGAGAGAAAAACGCCAACACAAACTGAACCTTAAAAATACAATACTTTGAAAGCTAAGAAATAACCAATCCTCGTCAAGAGAATCTAACTTTGGTATTTCAAAGTTAAAGATAATCAAAAATTATAACTAGGATTCCGGAAATAGCATTTTCGGAAAACAAACTCAAAACACAACAAAACGGAGAGTTTGATCCTGGCTCAGGATGAACGCTGGCGGTATGCTTAACACATGCAAGTCGAACGGTGTCTTC
>JAVRCJ020000072.1:0-21343 GCA_034530875.2 Nostoc sp. DedSLP01 | reverse complement strand
AAAATAGCTCGATGCCAGGTTAATTTTTCCAACTTAAACCCCCTTGCCTTCTTCAATTTGCTTGGGGGTTTTTGTTTTTAGCTTCAGCGAAAACTGAGGTTGCTGGCTTAACAAAGCTACAACCTTGCTATTTGCAAGTTACTTTTCCAAGCTCCAGCCTAGTGCTAGTGCTACTTGTTGAGCTAATTCTATGGGATTGAAAGGTTTAGCGATCGCACCGATTGTTCCCATCTGTGCATAACGACGTCGATCGGAAGCTTGGATTTTGGCTGTTAATAAAATTACAGGAATTGCTTTGGTTGCTGGATTGGCTTGCAACTTTTCAAATGTTGTAATACCATCCATATCGGGCATCATGACATCCAGTAAAATCGCATCTGGTTGATAAGTCTCGGCTTTAATTATGCCTTCTTTTCCAGAACTCGCTGTCTCTACTTTCCAGCCTGCGACTGTTTCCAAGCAAATCTTGGCAACTTCTTGAATGTATTGCTCGTTATCAACCACTAGAATTTGCTTTGTTGTCATCAGTGCTATCCTCTTGTTGGCTGTGAGTAATTCGCTGAAGTAATTCCATCACCCGTTGTTCAAATTCCTGACTAGTCACGCGACCCTTGGTCAAAAATTCTGTATGTCCTAACTTCAATCGATTGCGATCTGACTCATCTAAATCCCTCGCTGAATAAACTAGTACTGATGTATTGCAAAGATGATTGTGCTGCTGTAGCCAATCCACGACTGCAAACCCATCACTTTCTGGCAGGATCAAGTCGAGAATCATTAAGTCAGGATTCACTTCTTGACTCAAGCGGATTGCTTCCCGTCCCGTTTTGGCTAAGAAGGTTTCGATTTTATGCTTTTCAAACAAAGTAATGAGCAGTTGAGCTAAATCAGTATCGTCTTCAACAATTAGAATCCGGACTCGCTTTGAAGATTGAGCTAACACTTGTTCGAGTGAGTGTAAAAGATAGTTTTGTGAAAATCGTTTATTTACCCCACTAATACAACTTAGATGAGATTCCCTACCTACGATCGCTTTATGAGGGTTACAATTAACCTGAATCTTAGAAGAGTCTGGTAAATCTGTATTTTGGAAAGTATTAATCAAGGGCAGAGTAATGTAAAAAGTGCTGCCTTCGCCTAACACACTTTCAGCCCAAATGCGTCCACCGTGCTGTTGCATAATACTCTTACAAATTGCCAAACCTAAACCAGTACCATCATGATTGCGCGAATCAGAAGAGTCAACTTGTTGAAAACGCTCAAAAATACTTTCAAGTTTGTCAGCAGGGATACCGCGTCCAGTGTCTTTGACCGTTAATAAAACTTCATCTCCTTGTTGTTCTACTCCCAACCAAACTGTAGACCGAGGAGATGAAAATTTGATGGCGTTACTCAATAGGTTAGTCAGGGTTTGAACAATGCGATCGCAATCTGCCCATACTTGACCACAGACATCCGAAATCGATAGCTTTACTCCTGCTTTATCAGCTAGAGGTTGGATGACATTTACCGCTTGACCAATTAAATCAACGATATTGCAGATTTCTGGTTCCATTTTCGCCTTACCTGACTCGATGCGCTCGATGTCTAGGATGTCGTTGATTAGGCGTACTAGGCGTTCAGTGCTGTCAGTGGCAATTTGTAGTAAGCGTTTTCCCTGTTCTGAATCTGTTGGTAGCAAACCACTCGCTAGCATTCCTAAAGAACCGTGAATTGAAGTTAAAGGTGTACGCAGCTCATGACTGACAACAGAAATAAACTCATCTTTCATCCGTTCGATTTGTTTTCGCTCAGTAATATCCCTTAAAATAACAGTATAAAATATTTCTTCAATTATATCAATTTTAGAGATGGAAGCCTCTGCTGGAAATTCAGTGCCATCTTTGCGGCGACCGTATATTTCACGCCGTTCTCCCATCCTACGAGCAACATTAGGAGATTGGCCAAAGTCAACCACATGCTTGTGATGCACCTGGGAAAAGCGCTGTGGCAAAAGGATGTCAAGACCTTGCCCAATCACTTCGTCGGCACAATAGCCAAAAATCTTCTCTGCTCCTTTATTAAATAAAGTGATCTTTTGCAAGCCGTTGATGGAAATAATTGCATCATCAGCAATATCTAAAATCCTTGCAAATCGCTCTTGAGAAAAGCGTAGTTCTTCCTGTGTGCGCTGGCGTTCATCAAGTTGTGATTGCAACTGTCGATTTACATTAATTAATTCAGCGGTACGCTCTGCAACTCTCAATTCTAATTCATTGATAGCTTGAAGGTTCAAAGATGAGGAAGATGCAAACATACGGGGACGTTCTGACGCCAACAAAGGAGTTTCCGGGTGTTCTTTCGCTGCTCCCCTATTACCCTGCGTTATGCGTTGCCGTAATTTTAGCCGTTCTAAACGATTGACAATTCGCGTTACTAGTTCTGGTCCCACAATCGGTTTGCTAACAAAGTCATCAGCACCAATACTAAACACCTGATTTACTATTTCGGGATCGCTATGCACTGTGAAGAAAAGGATGGGTAACTCACCCCAGTGTGGATGGTTGCGTACTAATTGGCAAAGTTCAATACCATTTGTAAATGGTAATTCCACATCTAGAATCAGTAAATCTGGTGCGACTGCTTCCAAAGTTTCCCAAAACTGACGCGGATCTTCAAGAGCGATCGCTTTGAGTCCCCAAGGACTCAGCAAGGTTTGCAAGAATGCCTGAATTTTGGGATCGTCGTCTACAACTAATATTTTAGTTTCTGTGCCAAGAGCATTTTCTGAGGTTGGTGTCGCCTTTTCTAATACTTGTTTAGTCGGCAGCGCAGATATTGCAGCTGCGTCTTTTTCCTGAATTTCTCGGCGCAATAACTTTACCCAAGTTTCCAGGTTGGTAATCTGAGATACACTAAAAGTTTGACTAGAACTGAGCAGTAACTCGATGTTACGTGCCCATTTTGAGCCTAGAGTCAAGCCAAAAGTACCTAAAGATCCAGCCAATGTATGCGCCTCTTTCACTGCAAGGCTTTGCAATTGAGGATTGAGAGTATTTTTATTTAAGGCTGCGATCGCTTCCTCTAGCACCTTCACTTGCTCGTCTACCCGTCCTTGAAATCGTTGCCAAATTTCGGCAACAGCCATTAGTGTTTGCTGCTGTGATTGGGCATTAGGCATTGAGGATTGGGATTGAGGAGTGAAAAATTTTTCCCCTGCTTCCTGTGCTCCTTTGCCCCTCTGCTCCCTAATCTTTACCCCCTCTTCCAGTGGTTTCAAACGATAACCTATACCATAAACTGTTTCAATAAAATCAGTGGGCGCTCCTACAGCTTTAAGTTTATGTCGTAACCCTTTGATATGGGTACGAACAGCTTCTTCTTGTGGAGTATCTTCATAAGACCAAAGATGTTCTAAAATCATGCCACAGCTAAACACTCGGCGATTATTTCGCAAAAATAATTCTAATAGAGCATACTCTTTTGGAGTGAGTGACAGCAGATTTCCTGCATAGAGGACTTCACAGGTACTAGGATCTAGCCGCAAATCACCACGCTCTAGTACGGGTTGTAAAGTTGCGCTTCCACGACGCAATAATGCCCTAACACGAGCAACTAACTCCTCTTCGTCAAAAGGTTTAACTACGTAGTCATCTGCACCTGCATCTAGGCCGATCGCTTTTTCATGACTACTATCGCGCCCTGTCAATAATAATATCGGCACTTGCAAACCATGAGACCGAATTTGCCGACAAAGACTGATGCCATCTAACTTCGGCAATATTACATCCAAGAGTATTAAATCAAAATCATAAGTTTGGATCAACTCCCAAGCAACATCACCATCATTGGCAACTTCAACAGCATAGTTTTGGTTACTCAAAACAGCACTGAGTGCATAGGCATTTAACTCATCATCCTCTACAACTAAAATTTTCATTTTAAAACTTTTCTAAGCAGGAATCTACAAAACAAATAAACAGCTAAAATTTTTAATAGCAAGATAATTAATATCAATGTTGAATTTTAAAGCATTTTCCTCAACATTTCTCTTCCAGGTTAATAGTCATTAATAAATATCAATATTTATTTTACCTTGAATCATTTTTCATATTCGGTTTCAAGTGTTTGAAGCAAGCTAGACAAGTGGATTTAATTATTAAGTATTCTTTAGAAGTAAGTATAAAATATCCATCCTGTGGTATATCGTAAGCAAAAATCAATATCTTGCACCCCCAAACTGATTAACAATCTTTGAAGTCATAAAACTTTTCTTACGCTACAACAGAAAAAAAGCTTGTCTTAAACCTGTGAAAAAACGAGTAACCCTCACGTTCCCGAAACGCGCCGTGCAAATGCCAGTCACTTACGTGTTGGCTAAAGAATTTAACGTTGCCGCCAATATTATCCGCGCCCAAGTTGCTCCAAATCAAATTGGGAAACTGGTATTGGAACTATCTGGAGATATCGATCAATTAGATGCAGCGATCGAGTGGATGCGATCGCGCCATGTGAATGTTTCTCATAGTTTAGGCGAAATTGCCATCGATCCAGATGTCTGTGTTCACTGTGGTTTGTGTACTGGGGTTTGTCCTACAGAAGCTCTTACCCTCAACCCAGAGACATATAAATTAACATTCACGCGATCGCGTTGTATAGTTTGCGAACAGTGTATTCCCACTTGTCCCGTACAAGCAATCTCTACAAATCTTTAACAATCCAAAACTAACTTGAAAAAGCGAGTGGGAGAATAATAAGGGATTTCCAAATAAAAAAATATCCTATCGTTGTGTAAGCAGAGGAAGCAGAGGAGGAAGAATTAGGAGCGTCGCCTTCACTCTGAAAAGTGGATAATTTAATTTCTGGAAGTCCCTAACGGCTAACTTTTGTACAGAGAAGGGTTAAACCTTGTCTGTACTGCTGACCCCTAGGTGTGTAATTCATATACAAAGCAGGTAAGCTGAAGAAAGTACCTACCAGCAGTAAAAAATTAAGGAGAATCGCTGTGTTTAGTACTTTATTCAAAGATTATGTCCAAAGTATTTTTGAGTCAGCAGATATTACAATAAATGGCGTGTAAGTGGGGAGTAGGGAGTAGGGAGTAGGGGAAAGCCACTTTCATACTTGGTGATGAAACTTGTTTCATCGGGACTGCCTCCTGCCTTCTGCCTCTTGCTATACTAACTAAGTCCAATATAAAATCTTGGCATTTGGAAAACGCTGTTGAATCTCACCTTGAAAAAAGCGCTTCATGATGTTCATTGTCTCAGCATCATAAACATACTTAATCGCACCAAACTTATTGCGCTTAATAATGCGTTTTTCTTCATCCATCTCTAGTTTGGAATGTGGATACCAAGTCTGTAAAATCTCTTTTGAGTTTGGTGTAAAGCGGTGTGAAATTAACTCAAAAGTCAGATTACAGTTGACATCAAGAACTTCGCTAATTAAGTCGAACAATTCGCTATAGTGTATTTGCCAATTATCTATAAGAATAATGGGTGCAATTACCAATCCTATTCGATATTTACTATCAGCCAAACGACGCAACGCCTCAAGTCGCGATCTTACAGATGCAGTACCGCCTTCAAACCTTCCCGAAATAGGTACAGCATTGACGCTCATACGACAGTGGGTATGACCATTGTGAGGTAAATCAAGCAAGCTATCCACCGCGTCAAACTTTGATACCCAACGTAAATGTGCATTGCTACGAGTCCCAAAATAACGGATACACTCAGCAAGGCTACCTGTTAAATGCTCAATTCCGAGTGGGTCGGTATAGCAGCTAACCTCATAAGTTGTTAATTGTTCTGGTTTTTCGTAGGTGCTTAAGTTCTCTAAGATTGGCAATAAGTTAGCAAAAGTGCGAATCACTGGAGGGCCTGATAAGCTCCCAGCCAAATAACAGTACTGGCAATGTGCTGGACAACCCTCAGCAATATGAAATTGCCAGTCAGCCGATGGTGGAATTGGACTGAGTTTGAAGTGGCTAGGCGGTGCAGTGACAACTGCCATAGTACGCTTGGCGATATCATAAGTTTGGCGATCGCTTTCACCACGCAACCCAGTCAAACGGTTATGTGGTAACTCTTTTATTGGTAAGTTAAGTGACTGCACGCGCTCAAAAATCTTTTGTCCCCAAGGCTCATTTAAAGCAGCAGGAGTAAACATTACCTGTTCGGGCATCCACAACCTTGTTGCTTTTGTTGATGGGTTTCCTGATACAGGCTCTTTGATTGTATTCAGCAAAATCGCTCTCCGTTATCTCTCTAGCTAATATCTGCAATTACTTTTCTGATTTCTCTGCTTTTGACGTTCTTCGAGTTCTGTGGTGTTTGTTAAGTAGAAGGCAGGAGGCAGGAGGTAAAACCCTCAACAGTAAAAGGTTTTTCTGGTTTGGATTTTACATTTAATTATGTCCCCTTACTTAAAACAGCAATCTTTACAAACTATCTTTTGCTATCTAGGATTGCTATAACTTTATTTTAAAATCAGATTCGATAATTTGTAGCGATTAATTAGAGGGTATTACCGAATCAAACAGTAGTAGTTTACTCCCTAATTGTTGCAATCTTGACATTATTTTTCCAATCAAAGACTGTTCAGTTTCACGCGCTTAATTGATGAGACAAAGTGACTATTCCAACAGTTTGATTGAGAATTATATCAAACTCAACTGTTTAAATTGCTCTCTCTTGAAACATTCCGCCTTCTATTGAAAAATAAGATACGCAAGTGTAGATGCTGCATCGCCTTGTTGTAGAAATAGCCCATCAGTCGTTCAGTATTTTATAGCTTGAGTATGGAGACAAATTTCATGTAAATTCAAGCCTCGTGCTGTAAAATACAACACGAGACTTGCCAGTTAATTAGTTCAAAAACTATTAGATTAGTTCGTTACTTAAGTATTACGAACTCCCGCCCTTACGTCCAGCTTCACGAGCTTCTTCGGAGGTAAACTCATGGGCAGTGCCTTTTTCGTGGGCAGCTTGTCCACCTTTTTGTCCGGCTTCACGAGCTTCTTCGGAAGTAAACTCATGGGCAGTACCTTTTTCATGAGCAACTTGTCCACCTTTTTGTCCGGCTTCACGAGCTTCTTCGGAGGTAAACTCATGAGCTGTACCTTTCTCATGAGCAGCTTGTCCACCTTTGCTGGCAATCTCGCGTTGCTTGTCCTCATCCATAGAGGCAAAGCCACGGTTGCTAGTGTCTGACATAATATAACTCCTTGAAATTAGTGAAAGTTGTTTAACTGTTTGAACAGTAAAACCCCTTACTTGATTGGTATTCAAAACCATTAATGTCTATAAGTAAGTCTGCTAAATTAATTATTGATATTCATTATTCTGTGGGTATAAATATTGATAAATAACATTCAACCTTTTGGCATACAACTTAAGTTTTATTTAATACATATAACTTAGCTATTACGTAATGTTTTAACTTTAGATTTTAAGTCGCTTTTTTATAGGAGCTTAGAAATAAATACATAGATAATTAGTGCATTGTTTTTATACCAATTATCTAAAATTTAGTAACAGATTCAAACCTTCAAATTTAGATCGAAGAGGCTTGTTGACATTGCGAGGATAAGAGGCAGGGGGAAAGGGAAGATCCTTCCTTTTCCCTTTCCTGCTTTTTTATTCAAGCGCAGTAGTTGCACCTACTGCCATTACTGGAGACCATTCACTGACGCGGTTTCCATCTAAGATAGCTCGCACTCGGTAGCCAAGCTGAATCTTATGCATCAACAAGATTAATTCACGGTTGAGCAATCCTTGTGATTTTTGATTTTCATTGGATGCAGCTTGTATGCGAAAGCAGCGATCGCTTTGACGTTGCAACTTTGGTGATTTGCCTTCTGAAAGCACCTTTTGCAGCTCATATTCTCTCGCTTCAGGATATGGTTCCCAACAAAGCTGCCAGTAGGTTGACCAGCGAATTAACTCATCTGGTAATTCTTGAACTTCATCAGACAATGTAGAAACAAGTCCGGTGACAGGAGGTTGTACCACTTGAGGCTGATTAGAGGTAATGCCAGTATTTACAGGATTCATACCAAGTTGACCATCCTTTTGTGCAGCTATAGATGAACTGCCATCAAAACTCAATATTAGCCCCAATATCAAAGTGAACAGCATAAATAAGCGTAGGCATTGTAATTGCACTAGCGACAATATTTTCAAATTCATAACTTTGTAAAAGTTCAATAGAAATAACCCCACCGGCTGCTACACCTCCCCGAACTTGCGGGGAGGTTGGGAGGGGTTAAGATAATATGCAACCTCACAGCAAATTGCTATTACCATTCCACAGATGAAATTAGGTTGCCGTTGTCAGCATAGATGACTTTAGAACGGACATACGTTCTGGAAGGTAATGTAGAGTTGAAGACTGCGCTTTTTTTACCAATTGCTGATTTGCTGCCAATAACTGAGCGGAATATAACGGAGTCCGGCCCTAGACCTATATAATCACCTAAGCTGGTTTCCGGGCCGTCAGCAACACCATTGACAACCTGTCTACCACCATGAACCAGAGCGCGAGGCCCGTAACCAATATAATCGCCAACAGTCAAGCTAGTTGTTTCTAAAGCGTGAAACACAACATCGTTAGCCATACCAAAAATTTGCCCGACGTTAAAAGGTTCACCTTCATCAGCACGCAGGGAAATTCTATTACCTATTTTGTAGTTGAGGCTTGTGAAAGAATCTTCCAGAACTACATTGCCGATGATCCGGTTACGGAAGTTTGGATTGCGGGTTTCAACCCCAGCTAATTTAGGTACTCCTCCGCTGTTAAAAGCTGTGACGGGAGCTTGATTTATCCCTTTTACCTTTGTCAAGTCTGCTCTGGCTAACTCTGTGTAACCTTTGGCAAATGCTTCGTTGACTTCGATGATACCTTCCATCAATGCAACGTCCGCTTCTGTCAAGTTTGTCACCTTCCCTAAGCTGCCGTTACTAGCTTGTGAGTTAGTTGTGACGTTTTTACCTGGCAGGACAACTTTACCAGCAGGTAAGGTCACACCAGGTCCAACCCGCGCCAAGAAGTTGACTACTGTGTTTCTTTCTACAGTTGCACCGTCAATTTCACAATTGAAGGCCAAAAATGTCTCTGGAATGTCGTTGTTGAACACAGTATTGGTGTTTGAGTTAGTAAAAGGCCCAGTTGAACCTTGAGTACCGATTTTGGCTGCACCTTTGATGGTGGCCAAGTGTGCCATAATTACTCGCTCTCCAATCTGTACTCCACTTCCCGAAGCTGTAATGCTTACTTGGTCTTGGACGTTAGAATCTGCAGCGATGCTAATGGAGGCACTAGTAGCGTCTAACGTGGCAAATGGTGCGACGTAGACTTTTTCGCCCAAAGTAATATTGGTTGGATTGGTAATTGTGGCAGTTGGGTCAATGAAAGTAGCTGTGTCTGATGATGCCGTACTTGGACATACAGGTAGGTTAAGCGAAGTTGGGTTACATGTCCCTCCAGCAGCGACGGCGGGTTGTATATATATCTGTGTAGCAATGACAATCGCAGCTAAGGCGCTAAAAATTGCGCGAGGTTTGAACATAGAAAAAACTCCTCACGGGTTATCGAATATTGGGCTATGGGATAATATGCGTTGACCGATAAATGATATGGTCAGGCGATCGCAGCAATTACCAAAAATCAGATGGCAGAAGTCTCTACTTGAACTGTTTCTCTGTTTGAGTATGAAACACAGGGTCAACCGCCCCAAAAACCTGCGAAGTTGAAGACTATTTGCAGGATATTTGATAATAAGGAACCCAACAGCGGAACTGAAATTATGTTTGTTGCCCCGGCAACTGCTTCGTTATAGACAGTCTCCCAAGCATCTGGCCCGGTAGCCGTTTGTCCATAGACTTTTGTACCAATGGCCAAAGTGAAACTAAGCGCAGCTAGACCAGCTAGTATTGTGCGACGTTTAAACATTATTTGTTGATACCCAATAGTTGCCAACTTGAATTGACAGGCTAAACCGAAAAGTTTGTTCGGTTTACCTGGCCTAATAATTGCCAATTGCCAAATTTTAAGTTAATGAAGCAGTAATTGCTCTACCAGGCAATTAACATCCTATTTTAGCCTTACTTGCTGTTTTATACTAGAGCTTTTGATATTGACAAAAATTATCGTAGTAATAAAAATCCTGTTAAATTTGCGGCTTTCTTAGGATAAATTATCTATCTTATGAGGGATGTTATTTATACTCGGACTTAAATAACTCCAAGAAATAATATCGTGTCTGGTTCAAGACTTATCATTTAGAACGCAGTGGGTAGGGAGCAGGCAATAGGGGGCAGGGAGCAGGGGAAAATAGGCTTTTGGCGTTTTTGCAATGCATTAATCATCAGTGATTAACTGGACTTAATAAAAATGACTACTACTTATGGGTTGAGCTGTCTCGGCTACCTGAGAAGCAGACATTTATTGTTTGGAAGTTCGATTAAATCTTCTCAATTACAAATAACAAAAGTCTCCCAAAAATGATTAATTTTTGATTTATATATAATTATTTTTAGTTTATTTTTCTAGAAAAAATAGTTGAAAATTATATGTAAAATTTCCAACAACTAAGCAACAGATGTAAATCTTCAAACCCTAAATTTATATGGTTTTCTTATTTTTGAATTTGTATTAGAAAAACTTAAATTCTACATCAAGACTGATAATTATATGTTTTGGATTTCAGAAAAAAGGGCATTCTATGTTTAGAAAGTAACTTTAAAATCAAGCAGCCACTAACCAGATGATTGAACAAAAATCGCCTATATTACCTCAAGTGCTAAGGCAAATCGGAGGCATCGTTCTTTTGGCGATCGCTTACTATGGAATGGCTGAAATTTCGCGTCATCTGGCCTCTACACCTCAAGATGTGACTCCAGTTTGGCCCCCGGATGGAATTGCTGCTGGTGCTGTTCTGTTGTTTGGCAACTGGATGGGGTACGGGGTTTTTCTGGGTTCATTTTTCGCTAACTTTTGGGCATTTGGAGATCTAACCAGTTTCTTTTCCCTAGCGATTTCAACGCTGCCAGTTTTCGGAATTGCCATCGGAACAACTCTAGGGACTTTGTTGGGTGGCTTTCTGCTCCGGAAAACTACCAAGGTGCGTTATCCTTTGGAACGTGTCAGCGACGTGTTCAAATTTTTGTTCCTAACGGGTATGGTGGGGCCGAATATCAATGCAAGTGTGGGAGTGGCTTGCTTGGCATTGAGTGGTAAAGTTCCTTGGACAGCGTATTGGACAGTTTGGTTAACGTGGTGGATTTCTAATGTTTCGGGAATTGTTATCGTCACTCCGATTTTGCTTAGTTGGGGGCAATTTATTCAAAAAAACCGACATGGAATCTGGCAATGGTTATCTTTGAATTCAACGTCAGGGGATTCTGAAAATGTCTCCTATATTCGATACTTGGCAGCAAACTTACGCAGTTTAAGATTTTGGTTAATCGTAGTAGAGGCAGTTATCCTGATGGGATTGGTCATTTTCATCAGCAAAATTGCTTTTGGTGAAGGATATCACTTAGAGTATATGTTGATTCCGATGTTGATCTGGTGTGCCTTTCGCTTTGGGCAACCGGGTGCAACGGTATTAACTTTTATTGTGGCTGCGATCGCGGCGATCGCAACTGTCAATGGCAAAGGTGGTTTTGCAAGTGAAGACCTGAACCAATCTTTTATTCAATTGCAATCGTTTATTGGCGTGATTACGCTCACTATTCTTGTGCTGACAGCAACAATTGCAGAACGATCGCAAGCACAAAATAAGTTGCGTTTAGCTTTTGCCGAATTAGCAAGAACCAATGAAACTTTGGAAGTTCGAGTGCAAGAGAGAACTGAAGAATTAAATGAAAAGAATATAACTCTCAAGCAAACCCTACAAACGCTCAAACAAACTCAATTACAAATGCTTCAGAGTGAGAAAATGTCTGCATTGGGACAGATGGTGGCAGGGGTTGCCCATGAAATCAATAACCCGGTGAATTTCATTCATGGCAACTTAATTTATGTTTCTGAGTATACCCAAGATCTGCTTGCAGCATTGCAAGTTTACCAACAGCATTATCCAAATCCACCCCAAGCCTTGCACACAGAACTAGAAAAACTCGAACTGGACTTTTTACGAGAAGATCTCACCAAGATTCTTCAGTCGATGAAAAGCGGTACCGAGCGCATCCGTACTATTGTTTTATCGCTACGGAACTTCTCGCGCTTGGATGAATCAGAATGGAAAGAAGTGGACGTTCATCAAGGAATTGATAGTACTTTGGTGATTTTGCAACATCGGTTGCAAGCAACAAGCGATCGCCCACAAATTCAGGTTATTAAAGAGTATGGTGAGTTACCGCCGATTGAATGCGATGCTAGCTCCCTGAATCAAGTGTTTATGAATCTGTTGAGCAATGCTGTGGATGCATTAGAGGAATCTAATCAAGGACGATCGTTTCAAGAGATGTCAATCAATCTAAATACTATCCACATTCAGACTCGTCAACTCGATACAAACCAAGTAACGATTGTAATTTCTGACAATGGAATAGGCATTCCCCAAGAGATTTGCTCTAAACTATTCGATCCTTTTTTTACTACCAAGCCAGTTGGCAAAGGCACTGGCTTAGGTTTATTTATCAGCTATCAAATTGTGACTCAAAAGCATGGCGGTAATCTTTGGTGTGAATCCACAGTGGGGCAAGGTACAAAGTTTGCGATCGAGATTCCTGTAAAAGCTAAGAGAATGTTTTAAAAGTAGACTTATTCTAAGAAAGCTCATCAGTAATTATCGCTTTAAAAGAGAACAGGAAAAAATATACCTAGCGTCCCAAAAATCAAGCAGCAGTCCTATAAATGTTCTCTGTCTTATTTCAAATCAGCTATAAAAGTAAATAAAACTTGATTAAACAAATGCCAGTTTGACATTTGGAATCATCTGTATTGTTAGGAAAACATCAATGATGTTATTATGATGTTAAATTGAAATTTAATCAAAAATCTATAAAAAGTATTATTTATTTCGATAAAGTCCTAACGATAATTTATTGTTTATAATTGGCAAAAAACAACTATTTAAATGAGTAAAATGCTACTTTCCGAACCGAATTTAATAAAATATTCAAATTAGCTGCATTTTTTAACTAATGTTATTATTCAAGAATCTGATTAAATATCTAATTAATATCCATCATGAAATTAGCAACTCAAAACACAGTAAAAACTCTAGGAGACTACGCTTACGAAGCGATTCAAAAACACTTTAAGAAAACCTTGAAGTGGGAAAAATCGGTGAAGAAAGATGAAGATCCAGAAGCACTGCACCAAATGCGGGTAGGAATGCGGCGCCTACGCACCGCTGTAACTAGGTTTGGGATAGCGATAGATTTACCCAAACCAGTCAGCGATAAAAATATCGGTAAAATAGCTCGTCGTCTTGGTAGCCTGAGAGATTTAGACGTACTTAAAGAAAGTTTAGAAAACAATTACAAACCAAATTTACCTCGCAAAGAACAGGAATCTCTACAAACAGCTTTTACAGCGTTAGCTAAACAACGGGAAGATGTCCTCTCAAGCGTACAGAAAACTTTAAAAGATGAACCTTATAAGTCTCTAAAAGAGGCATTGGAAAAGTGGTTAGAAAAACCCAGTTATGAACCTTTGGCGTCTGTTACTATTCAGCAAGTACTACCAGATTTACTTTTACCAGAACTGAGTAATTTCTTACTGCATCCGGGTTGGCTAATTGGTACAGAATTTGTGGAATCAGAGGTAAAAGTCCACAAAAACTGGGAACGAAAAAAGATAGAACAACAATTGGCAACTGAAGGTGAAATTCTCCATAGTTTGCGAAAAGAAGCTAAACGCATACGCTACCAGATGGAGTTATTTACTGAGTTATATGGCGAGTCTTACGCAGCTTATATTATGGAAGTCAAAAATATCCAAGAAATTTTGGGTACTATGCAAGATAGCGCTGTTTTAGATGAGTGGCTAGGAGATATTTTCAAGTCAGAAATTCAAACTCAGCTACCTACTCTTGCTAATTTATTAACTGAAAATCGTTACCAGTCGTGGCAGCAGTGGCAACCTTTACAAGAAAGATATCTGAAAACTGAAACTAGGCATAGCTTTCATTTAACAATACTGCACCCACTTTCAGGAGTTATCAATTAAAAGTTAGTTTTTGTTCGGCAAGGATGGGACTAACAAACGTTTTCTAAAATAGGAGGAGCAAAGGGTTTTTTCTTACCGTTTGCTCCTCTTTCGCAAAAAGTCTAATATAAACCTTGGGTTAATTTCCTCTCAGC
Source organism: Nostoc sp. DedSLP01 (assembly GCA_034530875.2). Taxonomy (GTDB): domain Bacteria; phylum Cyanobacteriota; class Cyanobacteriia; order Cyanobacteriales; family Nostocaceae; genus Nostoc. The sequence continues at coordinate 7,043 of JAVRCJ020000072.1, read as the reverse complement.
CAACAACTATTAGGGTACGACTGTTTCCGAACACCCGATAACAATGCGATCGCCAGAGTAAGCAGAGGAATACAATCATCAAATCGTTGAACCAGTGGGAATCGTGCAATTTGAAGCCACGCCGACCCCAAATTCACAAATCAGCGAATCCTTCGTTAACTTAGCTTAACTAAAGCTCTACTTACACGAAAATTATACTAATTCGCCAAAAGACAGCTAAAGATGATGAGATTGTCATATAAACACAGCAAATCGCAACATTTATTGTTATAAATTCTTCAGCAGGCACTCGTATTTTCCACAAATTTGGTGTATTGTAATTATTCTGTCCAATTGTTCAGTACTCAACCTTATCACAGCATACTATAGATCTGGCTGAACCTTTTTTAAAGGCGACATCAGTCTCTTGAAGAATCAACGCTCAGATTCTCTTTTTTTATGACCACTTTTCCAAACCTTTAGAATATATGAAAATCATCAAAAAATCTGAAAAGCTCACCCTGAAGAAGATGAAGGAAATGGAAGAAGCAGAAGACCAGATTCTTCAAGCTGAAACCTTTGATTCTTCCGAACCAGTGCTTGAAGAGAAACCAGCGATCGCTACAGAGTATCCACCAATCAGCGAGGAGTATATAGAACCTAATTATATTCCAGTACGTGACAATCCTTTAGTGCAATCTGTTGGTAACTCAGGCTGGCAGGCTTCCGATATCTGGCGAGAAATGAGAGTCGATAGTTTTTATGATGGATAGAGAATAAAGTGCTTTTCAAGCAAATAACTATGCAGCATAAAAAGCCATTTGCCAAAAATCTTTTTCTAATTTGCTAACTTTCAAAAAGGCTTCTTCTGCTTGATGCTGAATTGCTACTGATGCAGTCTGCAATGCTTCATCAGCTTGTTTTTCTAAGTGCTTTACATATTCTGTAAAGCCTGCATTTCCCCATCGCTGTGAAAACTCATTGTAGGGTTCCGGTATCACACCTGGTAATTGCCAACCTTGATTGTAAGCCAACTCAATTGTCCAAAAAGCAGTTGCTTGAACTGGATATGGCATCAAAGCAAGGTTGTGCATATACTCACAGTATTGTATGCAAACAGATTGTTTTTGGGCGTCCAGATTCAGCTGGCGAGATACAGCTTTTTCTTTAAACCAAATTAGTTCATCTTTGAGTGCCGCTAATCCAGCTAGAATTACATCAAAATGATGTGAAGGCGCAATGGCTAATATTCGTCCGACTAAACGCGTAAAATCTATAACAAACAGATAATCTTGCACCAACCAAGTATTGAATTGCTGAGGTTGAATTATTCCTAATTTACAATGCTCGAGAAAAGGATGCACTGTCGCTTCTTGCCAGATTTGGCTATGCTTTTCCAGAAATTGTTGACATATATTTACCATTAGTTTATTCCTTTGACGAAAGATATATATTAGTAATAAAGCACTACAACAGTTCTAAACTATTGGCAAAAAGTCTATTCCTTATTGCATACAGTCAAATTTTTAATTGCTCTTTTTTAGTAAAAGCCATTGCAATTCCTTTTTCGTAGTAAGCTGCCTCATTAATAAAAACAGGCCAAACAGTAGATTCACCTTGATAAACAATTGTTTTGTTATCAAAAGTTAAAAACATTGGTTCTCCTCGATGCAAAGGGTAATAATCTTTGTCTTGAAGCTGTGGATGAATCATGCCAAAGATTGTACCATCCTGTTTTTTTGGATAGTCTACAACAGATAAATGATGATAAACAGTTAATGTTTCGTTAGTTACTGTAGTTTCACCTTGATTCAATCGTTCTAGATAATCTAAAATCCGATGAATCAGTTCCTCAGTTTGTTGAAACAGCGTTGCTTTTAAAACACCTTGAGCTATGGGGCCAACTTCAATTGCAAAGCCTAATTCAGATAGAGAATTTACAAATGGATTGTCTGCAACAGATTTAAAATTTGAGTAATAAACTTTAACCAAAGGATTAACTTCGCTCAAATAAGCAGCCAGCTTCAAGTTTAAGGGATGAGTATTTACTAAAATAATCGTCAGAGCCATATTAGATGTAGTGCTGTGCAAATCTAAGATGAAATCTGCTTGTTTATCCCCATTTAATGCTAAGCTTTTTTGAATTGATTTAGCTTGCAGTTCTTCGTAAGTGTTAAGAGTGGGATCTTCTAAATCTTGCCTGAGAAAACAGCGGTTTAAATCCTTATCTACATATCGCCTGACTACTGCAAAAGCGCGAGGATTTGCTAACAGAGTCACCGTTTCAAAACTTCCTCTAGCAATCAATTCGGGAAACTGGGCAAATTTTTGGATTAAATAAGCCCCTGTAAACTCATTACCATGAGTTCCACCAACAATTGCAACTCGATTAATTTGGTTCGCCATCGCGCCAACTTTGTTATGCAGCCATCGAGGTATTTTTATCAATGTAGCTTATAAAGCATTCACTTTGGCAATGCGATCGCGATTATGTGGTTGATTCAGATACGACATATCAGGGCCATCGGGAATGATTCCACCGGGGTTGAGTGGGAACAAGTTACCGTAGTAGTCTCGTTTCACAGTTTCTACGTCGCAAGTGTCAGCAACACCTGGAAGCTGATATAAATCTCTGAGATAAGCTCCCAAATTTTGATAGTCTCGAATGCGTCGCCGATTACATTTAAATAAGCTGTAATAGACGCTATCAAAACGAAATAACGTAGTAAATAAACGCACATCTGCAAGGGTGAGATTGTCGCCACATAGATAGCGATTATTCTCTAATGCAATTTCAATTTCATCGAGTGTTGTAAACACTTCATTACACGCTTGATTGTACGCTTCTTGGCTTTGGGCGAAGCCGCAGCGATAGACGCCGTTATTTACTGCGTGGTAAATTTTATCATTCCACCAGTCAATTTTTTCTTTAAGTTCTTGTGGATAAAGATCCAATGTGGGATTCTTGGCAAACTCGTTAAATTGAGAGTTGAGCATGACAATAATTTCTGAACTCTCATTATTAACTATAGTTTTTGTTTGACTATCCCACAAAATTGGAACTGTAACCCGTCCGGTGTAACCGGGTTCTGCCAGCTGATAAAATTCAACTAACGTGCGACAACCTTGTTCTTCTTCATTGAATACCCAACCGCCATCAATGGGAGAAGGAGACACGATACATACTGATATTACCGCTTCGAGTTTTTTGAGCGATCGCACTACTAAAGTTCGGTGCGCCCAAGGACAACCCAACCCAACATAAAGCCGATAGCGTCCTGCTGCTGGTTGGTAAGGGTTTCCCTCTTCGGTGCTGATGAAGTTGCGAAACTGGCTGCTAGGACGAATATATGCTCCCGATTTATTTGTAGGAGCAAGCTTTGACATCATTATCCGCCACATAGTTGTCCAGACAAACATTCCCAACCAAATAATCAGCTTTGGAGGAAGCGATCGCCCTTTCTTCTTAGGGAGAGTTTTATTATCATCTAATGGAGTTGAGTTGCTCATAGCGACAATCTTGCTTTGAGAGCGATGGACGTTACCACTGTATCTAAGCTTCAATTTTTAGTGGTTAAATTTCCACTCTTACAACTTATACCGTTTCTTTGTGAAGCTGCATTTTACCCCCCGGCTACGCCGTCCCCCCTTGGCAAGGGGGGACTACAGGGGGGTCTTGATTATGTGCATCTTCATACAGAATTGGTATTACATTAAAATTCTTACACAAAACCATCAATTTGTTAGACCATTTCAAACTCTAACTGATGACTCTTGAGGAAATCATGAGTGAAATGATCTACCACATTTGTATCGGCTAGTTCCAAATTATAAAAATCCACAGTCTCGTGTTCAAAATATGGCCCGGCGTGCCAAGTTCCCTCATTTAATTTAATAAAACAATTGCCAGGAATGCGGAAAGCAGCAATTTTATCTAATGCTGGTTCGTTGACATCATTATTCGGCGGACAAAGGGCAATTAACCAATCTTTTCCTTCCAAAGAACCCAAACATTGAGTGCATTGGACGTGGCGAGTAATTTTATGAAAGTTGCGCCCTCTTTTATGCAACCGCATAATATAAAATCGCGGAATTCCATTTTGTAAATTTAATTTTGCATCTTCGCTATCATAAGTTTTGCCATCGTGACTCGCAAAAATGACTTGTCCGTAAGGTGCAAAGTTTTCTGGCGTTACCCATTGCGCCTGCAATTGTTGTACTGTTTGTGAGTTGCTCATATCATTTTTGGAAATTCTTGAGGTTTTCCATCAAAATTCAGAATATGCTACGCCCCACTATGCTAACAGGAGCCAGGATTCATAATTGGCGAATTCATCGTCAATTTGGGTATACAAATATTGATTTTTCCACAATTTTGAATTCTGACCCCAAAACAGCCTCAGCTTGCTAAATAACTCCGCACTTGTTCCTTTTGGCGTCTTAGAAGACTGAGAGCTTTTTGTTCTATCTGACGCACTCGTTCTCGACTAATACCCATGCGATCGCCAATTTGTGCTAAAGAAAGTTCATGGCCATCTGTCAGACCAAAACGCAAAGTTAATATTTCTCGTTGTTGGGGAGACAGCTTTGACAATAAGTCTTCTAAATCGTGGTGCAGTGATTCTTCAGCGGCGTAGTCTTCAGGAGAAAGTCCGTCATCTTGCAATATGTCTTGCAATTCTGTATCTTGTTGTTCGCCGACTCGCGCTTCTAAAGAAAACGGTTGGCGGGCTAAATACAAACACTCACGAATTTGTCCGGGCGTCAAAGACAAGGCTTCGGCAATTTCAGCAGTGCTGGGAACGCGACCCAACTTTTGAGATAATTCTCGCTGTACCCGTTTAATTTTATTTAGCTTTTCAAAAATGTGAATTGGTAATCTAATTGTACGTCCTTGCTGAGCGATCGCTCTTGTGATTCCTTGACGAATCCACCAATAAGCATACGTAGAAAATTTATAACCAAGGGCAGGGTCGAATTTATCTACTCCTCGTTCTAAACCCAAAGTTCCTTCTTGGATTAAATCCATAAATTCCAGGTTGCGATGCTGGTATTTTTTCGCCACAGCTACCACTAAGCGGAGATTAGCTTGAATCATTTTCTGCTTGGCTTGCTGTCCTTGACTTAGCTGTTGATTTAGCACCTCAACACTTAACTCTACGTTATCTGCCCATTCTTGCAGTGTGGGTTCGTGCTTTAGTTTCAGGGCTAATTCTTCTTTAGCAGCTAATAAATTCATCATCTGCTGCACCTGCTCGGCAAAAATAATCTCTTGCTCACGAGTCAACAAATCTACACGCCCGATCTCTTGCAGATAAATACGCACAATATCATCTGAAGTTCGAGCTTTTTTATCTGCAACTAAAGTTTTTTTCTTGGTATTTTGAACTTCGGTTTGTGGAGATGTTAAGTTGCTCATGTTTATTCACTCCTATGTAACCTTATAAATTTATTGGTATCAAGGCTAGATATTCAGACTCATACTGCACGTAGATATCTGCATTAGTTCTGGCATTATAAATGTAATTACTGCTGCTGACATTTTTTGCACTAAAAGTAGTAACAGACGTCACATTAACACCAAGCATAATCGTTGGCAAGACTGCAACAGCCACAATCCCTAAGAACATTCTATTGAAGCTAAAAAAATTACCTTCACGGACGACTAAGGGATACGTAATCTATCTACTAAGTTTGACAAAATACTTACTAAAGATAGATGCGTAAAACCCACAGTTATGAATAGGTTAAATTGCCAGCTAAAATACTAGAAAAATTTTGTTTTCAGATTTTCATCAATAAATGCTTTTGATTGGGGTGCTATCCTTTAGACCAGAGTCAGAGCTTACGATCTAAAGGAATTAGACTAGCATAATTATTTTTTGAAAATTTTCTATTATAACTAATAACTCATAATTATGCTGCAACTGGGAATTTAAGCTCCACTGGAAAAGGCGCTGCGATTGTTAAGTACTAGGTTAGAAACCTTTTTTAATTATGAATTATGTTAATATGTTCGTACATTTTCTGTATTAAAACTGAGTAACTGTGAGTTTAATGCCAGAATCCAGTTTGGGAACCTTGAGATACTCAATTGGCTCAGAATTTTGCCGACTTTGGGCACTTGCTGGCCTTTGACATTCCCTAAAGAAAGATTCCGGGTTATTGAGGATTTCCAGCGGGTTGATTTTTTGACATTCTGGATCTTGGACTGCTGAAATTGATTGAGGAGCAGGTCTAAGAAGGCTAGGCTTTCCGGCAAAATTACTCCATGTACTATTAATGGTGGCAGGTTGAGTCAATAAAACTTCAGCCTGATTGCGATCGCCTGTTGCAATTGGGACATCCTCTTGGTTACCATAAGCACTCTGAGGGAGAGCGATCGCGCTCATCAAAACGGCTAAGGGGATAAAAAATGATTTCATCATTAAATTTCTCAAGCTTGTCAGTTTAATAACTACAATTGGCTAGATACAGATGCCGAAAAATAGGAGCTTATTTTTAATACTTCTTAAAGCATATACAAAGAATAAATAATCGTCATGCACCAGGTAGATGAAAAAATCCCAGTTACTAGAAGCAATTACTGAAATCTGGTCTCAATCTTGTAAACAAAAGCTGCCACTGTATTTATTCCTAGCAATGTGCTTTAACTTAGTGGTTGCACCTATAGTTTATGCTGCCACAAGCGAACAACTTTCTCGCAGTCAAGCCTGGGGAGTCGGACTGCTAGCACTGGTGACAGTAGGACTTTGTATTTATTTATTTTTCGTAATGTTTGTACCAGAGAAATTTTGATGATTGTTCTGCATATAGCAGGGAGTAGCGAAGATGGAGAGTGTGGGGAGTGTGGGGAGTGTGGGGAGTGTGGGGAGATGGAGAAGTGAGGGAAGAAAGAGAATTTATGCTTCCTACACTTCCCCATTCCTTCCACACCTCCCACACCTCCCCATCTTCCCAGACCCTCCCACACCTCCCCATCCTCCCCTTTCAAGGGTAGGGGTTTAAAAATCAGGCAGTAGAGTAGAGAGCGTGATTTGAGACACATGGAGTTGTGGAGTCAA
>JAVRCJ020000071.1:0-21713 GCA_034530875.2 Nostoc sp. DedSLP01 | reverse complement strand
CTTTATTTTGGAACACCTAACACAGAAGTTGAGCTTGGCTGCATAGTATCAATTTTCTGTCAATGCGTAAGTTCTATATTTACTATTGTTGGGCTAATTACGTGCAATTACTGAGAATTTAGAAATTAAAATATTTCTTTGCTGAAGACGTATCTAAGTAAATTAAATTAATCATAAAAGATTAAGCCAAATAGTTATTTATCAATGAATAAGTGCAAAAGTAATTTATTTTGCATACTTAAATATTCTTCCATAGGTATCTATTATAGTCATTTTATAAAGTTAAAGATTTGGATTACTCTCTAGATCTTTTCAAAAGTTTATGCAACAATCATTAACTATCCTAAAATATTAAAGTGCATAAAAATCAATGATGCTTTTTCAAATCAAATTAAAAAATAAATTATTTTATTGAACAAACATTTAAATGCTATTAATTGGAAAATACTCATAATTCTTACCATTGATAAATAGTTTTTGAATCCTATGTTTATTATCTTTTGAAGCTACTCTACCTTTCATTAAAGGCTTTATTGATAGATCAACTACTTTGTATACCTGCGTATTAGCCTGTTGTAACTTCTGCTTGGAAGTGTACATCTTGTCCATATTAAATTTGTTTTTACAAGTGAAGTTGGATGTTTGTAATCTCCCAAATCATTAATTTAATATCTAGAAAAATTGATGTTAAAATTAGCATTTTTCTATAATTTCGCTGTGAAATTATATTGCTGGTAGTGCTCTAGTCCTATCTCTAATTTTAGATTTTTTTTAGCAAACCATATCTGTAATTAAATGAATACTCAGAATTCACAAAACCATCCAACAGTTGTTTCTTTAATCGACTTTATTTGTCAAAAATATCATGACCATCTGGCAGTAATTATAGAATCTCAACAGTTTTCTTACGCTCAATTACAGCAGCGCGCAGAACAGTTATCTCAGTACTTAACAGCACAAGGTTGGCTAAAATCTGATAGTTTAGTTGGACTATGTATAGAACCTTCTTTTGAAATGGTTATTGCTATCTATGCCATTTTGAAAGCAGGCGCAGCTTTTGTTCCCCTCGATCCAGATTTACCCCGCCAGCGACTTAGTTACATGATTGCTGATGCTAAATTAACCACAATTCTGACACAGCAGAAGTTTGCTTTTGATATCGAGCCAGCGATGCGGCAGAGTGGTGTGGATGGGCAGATGTGTTTTTTGGACACCCCTACTGTTTGGGAATCGTTAACTACATCCTCTGCATTACCTTCAGTAGTAGAGCCTGAACAACTAGCTTATATTATTTATACCTCTGGCTCTACAGGTGTACCGAAGGGTGTAATGCTTACCCATCAAGGTTTACTAAATCTTGCTCAAACTAGCTGTAACACTTTTAATATCAAACCAGGCTTGCGTTTACTTCAGTTTGCCTCCATCAGTTTTGATGCAGCAGTGTGGGAAATATTTACAGCATTATGTGGTGGGGCAACTTTAGTACTGGGTGCAAGAGAGAAAATGCTTCCTGGGCAACTGTTGGCAAATTTCATCGCTAGACAAAGAGTGCAATGGGTGATGTTACCCCCTTCTGTACTCGCAACATTGACACCTTTTTCCCACCTATTACCCGATCTGCAAATGGTAGTCGTAGGTGGTGAAGCTTGCCCCGTATCGCTTGCCAAAGCATGGGTTTCAGCCCATACCCGGTTTTTCAATGCCTACGGGCCAACAGAAATAACAGTTTGCTGCACAATTTACGAGTTTAAACAACAGGATACAACTCTGCCTATTGGTTATGCGCTGCCAAATGTAGAACTCTACATTCTTGATGAAGAACTTCAACTTTGTAATCGTGGTGAAAAGGGCGAGTTATATGTAGGTGGTATTGGGGTAGCTAAAGGCTATCTAGATAAACCTGAGATTACAAGTACTCGCTTTCTAGACAACCCTTTTGGTGCGGGCAAAATCTACAAAACTGGCGATATCGTTTACGAAGATCCGCATCAACCGGGGCTGTTACACTATGCCGGTAGATGCGATCGCCAAGTCAAAATTCGCGGCAAGCGTATAGAAATAGAAGCAATTGAAATGATACTTGCCCAGCATCCTGGAGTACAGACGAACGCAGTCAAAGCAATTAGAACTCCACGAATAGAAAGTAGCGATGTGCCAGAAAATTATGGCGTATCGATGCTTGTCGCATATATCGTTCCTAAAGCCGGACAGTTTTTGACAGAAAAGCACCTGCAACGCTTTGCCGCCGAACAACTACCAGATTATATGGTGCCTGGGCGTTTTGTTTTCATGGATGAATTGCCTTTGTTACCTAATCGCAGCAAAGTAGACCGGAATGCTTTACCAGAACTGCCCCAAACACCATCTTTCGTGACTGATACAATGGATAACTCTTTGATGATTGCGGTAGTTTTTGATGAAGCTTTAGAATTACCTACCGGCACTTGCAAGCCTCACACTAATTTCTTTGAGATGGGTGGGAGTTCGCTGTGCATTGCTCATGTTTTATATGCGCTCGATCGCGATTTTGGCGTAACTCTTCCTTCTCGCTTAATTTATGAATATCCTACACCATCGAGTTTAGCAAGATTATTAGAGCAGTTTAAACTCAAAAGCGAAAGTGCAGCTAATGATAAACATATTGACTTGCAAGCAGAAGCACAACTTTCTCCAGATATAAATACATCGATTTGGCAACAACCACCACAAGTTAAGTCTGACTGTGCATTAATTACAGGTACGACAGGTTTTCTAGGCGCACACTTGCTTTATGAACTGCTCGTAAAAAGCACCTATCGGAAAATTTATTGCTTGATACGAGCCGAAAACGAGATAACAGCACAAGCAAGGCTGCGTGCAACCTTTACTCAATATCAGCTACCAACAGCAAAACTAGCCCAAGTAGATGTCATCGCTGGCGACATCGAACAACCACAACTGCAACTACCAGCACCATTATTTGACAAACTGGGTGAGGAAGTTGACCAAATCTATCATGTAGCTGCTGACACTAGTTACATCAAACCTTATTCCCTAATTAAAAAATCCAATGTATATGGAACTGCGAATCTTCTGGTCTTAGCAGCACACCGCCGTCACAAAATAATGCATTACATATCTACTGCGTCTGTTTATGGAGCAGTAACTTCATTGTTAGGTATTGATAAAGTTCCTGAAGATTTTGATATTGATTTGACCTTCCCAATTATGTCTGTAGAGTTCGCCTATGTACAGGCAAAATGGGCTGCCGAACGTATGGTGAGGTCAGCAAAAGAAAAAGGATTGGCAGTCTCTATTTACCGTCCTGGTTTTATTTCTGGACACAGACAAACTGGAGCTGCCAACCTTAACGACACCTTTTATCGGTTTATAGGCGGTTGTATAGAGATGGGTATGTATCCAGACTGGCCCGAAAAATATTGGGATCCTATACCTGTGGACTATGTTGCCGCCGTCATCGCTCATATTTCCTCAGACGCAAAATATATAGGTGGCAATTACAACATTGTTGTGCCTAGAGAGCAGGAATTAAGTAATGTAGAAATATTTGAGTTCTTCAAAGAGTTGGGCTATCCCTTACAAAAAATTTCACCTAAAAACTGGTTGAATGCTCTCTCTACTTTGCCAACCAACAATCCCTTGTATCCATTGATTTCTTTCTTCCAAGAGAAAGTATATCAAGACCGCAGCACCATACTAGAAGTACACCATCGTACTCCTATATGCCAAGTAGATAATACTCTTAATGCGATACAAGGTTCTGGTATATTATGTCCAAAGATTGACAAGGAACTGATGAGACAGTACTTACCCAAATTTGATAAAAATTTCTCTACCAGACAACTCCCAAATATAAAATCGCTAAATTATTAGCGAAAAACTAAATTATCGGCTTTTTATCAAAAGCCGATAATTAAATATTTCAATTTTACAAATAAAAGTCACACAGTCTCACTAATAATATTTAATAATAATTTTCATTGTATAAACTTATATAAAAGAGTAAACCAAGACCTTATATCTCTAGTTGAGATTAGAGAGCAAGGCTAATTTTGTACTTAATAGTATATAAATTCGATAATCAAATATTTTTTGCTGCTTAATTCATTATTTTTTAAGATTAAAAAGCCCAAATTTGGTTGAAAAATAGCAAAATTGGGCATTATAAAATTACACAATTTTGTATTGATTAACAAAGGTAGTGAGAATGCTGACATTAGACTCAATATCAGGGTATAACCTCAACGAAATACTCCATGAAGGAGATGATACGATTATTTATCGGGCTACATCGCAACTTAACAAACAACGTATAATTTTGAAAATTTTGAAAACAGGTTATCCTTCTATAGATGCGATCGCTCGTCTCAAACACGAATACAAAATTACAGAGAAGCTGGATTTAAAAAGCGTTGTTAAGGTATTAAAACTAGAAACTCACGAACATCGTTTAGCGATTGTATTTGAAGACTTTGACGGCTACTCTCTCAAAGAACTGCTAGTTCAAGAAAGACAAGATTTAAAAAGTTTTATTAGCATTGCAATTCAACTAGCACAAGCCTTAGTATCCGTACACGGTTACCAGATCATCCATAAAGATATTAAACCAGCCAACATCATTATCAATCCAAAAACTGGGGTTGTTAAGCTTACAGATTTTAGTATTGCCTCACGGCTTGATAAAGAAATACCACAACTGGCAAACCCAAACGAATTAGAAGGTACTTTGGTTTATATGTCCCCGGAACAAACCGGAAGAATGAATCGCACCCTCGACTATCGCAGCGACTTTTATTCTCTTGGGGCTACTTTCTATGAAATCCTTACTGGCCAATTACCTTTTCAAAGCAATGACCCTCTAGAGTTAGTTTACTGCCATATTGCCAAAGAACCTATAGACATTCAAATATTAAACCCAGAAATTCCTACTGCCATCTCGTCTCTTGTTAAAAAACTGATGGCGAAAAATGCTGAAGACCGCTACCAAACAGCTAAAGGACTTTTGGCAGATTTGGAAATCTGTCGGGAACAGTTAGAAACCACAGGTGAAATTACTGATTTCATCCCTGGTCGTTTAGATATTTTAAGTCAGTTGCTCATCCCTCAAAAGCTTTATGGCAGAGAAACTCAAGTTGATTTGCTTTTAGAGGCTTTTGACCGAATTAGCAAAGGGAAGCGAGAACTGATCTTAGTTTCCGGCTATTCAGGAATTGGTAAATCTTCTGTAGTTAATGAAGTCAATAAACCAATCACCCGTGCCAAAGGCTTTTTTATTAGCGGTAAATTCGATCAATTTCAACGCAACGTTCCTTATGCGTCATTAATTCAGGCTTTTACTTCCTTAATGCGACAGTTGCTAACAGAAAATGCTACTAAGCTGGAAACATGGCGCAGCCAAATTTTAGCAGCTGTTCAGTCATACGGACAAGTCATTATTGATGTAATTCCTGAAGTGGAATTAGTTATAGGCAAACAACCAGAAGTAGTTCAACTAAGTGCAGCAGAATCACAAAACCGCTTCAATCGAGTTTTTACTGATTTTATCCGCGTCTTTGCAAAAAAAGAACATCCTTTAGTGATTTTCCTAGATGATTTGCAATGGGCAGATTCAGCTACTTTAAAATTAATACAACTGCTAATTAGCGATCAGAACACCAAATATTTACTCTTGATTGGTGCTTATCGAGATAATGAAGTTAGCATTACCCATCCATTAATTCAAACGATAGAAGATATTCACAAAAGTAACACTATTATTAATGATATTGTCTTGTCATCTCTTTCAATTGAGAATTTTTATGAATTAATTTTTGATACACTGCATGAAAAACAAAAAAATATTAAACCCTTAGTAGAATTACTCTACAATAAAACTGCGGGTAATCCATTTTTTTTAACACAGTTATTACTTGTACTAAACCAAGAAAAGTTTTTTAATTTTAACTTTCACACCGCTTCATGGCAGTGGGATATAGAGAAAATACAAACAATTGGGATTGCTGATAAAAGTATCGTAGAACTAATTAGCGGCCGAATTGCAAACCTGCCTGTAGCTACACAAGAGATATTGAAACTGGCAGCTTGTATTGGCAATAGATTTTCTTTAGATATACTGTCTATTGTTAGTGGCAAATCTCCTGCAAGTACTGCAAGCGAACTTTACTCTGCATTGCAATGTGGCTTAATTTTGCCTTTGGATGATAGTTACCGTATCCCCTTAGCTTTTGAACAAGAAGAATCTGCTAAATTAAATTTTGATTGTAAAAAAATTAGTTATAAATTTTTACACGATCGCATTCAGCAAGCTGCTTATTCATTGATTCCAGAAAATAAAAAACAGGGGACTCATTTACAAATAGGCCGGTTATTACTGCAACAGACACCTGTTGAATTACTAACAGAAAATATTTTAGATATTGTTAATCAGTTGAATGTTGGTTTACATTTATTAATTCAAGAATCTGAAAAAATTGAACTAGCAAAACTTAACCTTTTAGCTGGGAAAAAAGCTAAAGCTGCTACTGCTTACGAGGCTGCTGCTAGGTATTTAAATATAGGTTTAGAACTTTTGACAGCAAATAGTTGGCAGCAATACTATGACTTAACATTGAATTTATATATTGAAACTACAGAAACAGAATATTTAAATGGAAATTTTGCTAAGTCTCATTATTTAGCAGATATCGCACTAGATCGAGCAAATAGTATTTTGGATAAAGTTAAGTTATATGAAGTAATCATGTTAACTTACATGGCACAAAATCAGATGCCAAAAGTTCTAGAAATTGGAGTAAAAGCTCTCAGAGAGCTAGGAGTAATATTACCGAAAAAGCCTACAAAATTAAATGTTTTATCAGCCTTAATTAAGACAAAACTAACATTGATAGGTAAACCCATACAAGATTTAGCTTTATTACCGCAAATGTCAGATCCTAATAAACTAGCAGCTATGCAAATCTTATTGCAAATTGTGCCAGCTGCTAGTCAAGCTGGGTCTTTTCTATTTTTGCTAGCTGTATTGGCTATGGTCAGGTTATCTATAAAATACGGACAATCATCTGTTTCAGCTTATGGCTATGCTGCTTACGGTACTATTTTATCTGACAAATTTAACCAGTTTGAAACAGGATATAAATTAGGAAATCTAGCAGTGGAGTTACTTTCAAATATGAATGATAACTCTCTCAAAGCCACAGTTTATTTTGTACATAATGGCACGATTAGATTTTATAAAGAGCGCCTTCAAAAGACGATAGCGTCGCTTTTGGAAGGAATGCAGAGTGGATTAGAATTAGGAAATATCGAAAATGCTGGTTATTGTGCGATAATTGCAGGCTATCATGCTTTACTTTCAGGTGAAAACTTAGAATTAGTAGATAATAAAATCTCCGGCTATGTCTATCTAATGCAGAAGTTAAAGCTTGAATCTCTAGCAGCAGCTACAAGTGTTTTTAGACAAGCAGCTTTAAATTTGCAGGGAAAGTCATTAACAAAATCGACTTTAATTGGTGAGGCTTTTGATGAAAATACAATGGCGTCAGAAGTATTAAAAAATTATTCTTTTAAAGGATTTTATTATGGCTGTAAAACAATAATATCTTATATATTTGATGAATATGAACTAGCGGTAGAAAATGCAATTTTAGCAGAAAAAACACATGAAGATAACGTGGGGTTGCTAATTTATGTAGTTAATAATTTTTATTATTCTCTAGCTCTGCTTGCCCTTTATAATGAAGCTTTACCTTTGCAGCAGAATCAATACTTAAAACAAGTAGCAGCTAATCAGCAGCAAATGAAAAAATGGGTGAAACAAGCACCATGTAACTTTCAGCATAAATACGAGCTAGTGGAAGCTGAAAAAGCAAGAGTATTGGGTAAAGTGCAAGTAGCAATGGATTTATATGACAGTGCTATTGTAGGAGCTAAGAAAAATGGTTATATCCAAGAAGAAGCTTTGGCAAATGAGCTAGCAGCAAAGTTTTATCTAGATTTGGGTAAAGAAAAAATTGCCAAAACGTACATGACCGAAGCATATTATAGTTATATCCGTTGGGGAGCTATAGCAAAAGTAGAAGACCTGGAGGAACGCTATAATAATTTGATTATTCGTAGTGAAAATAGCAAGAATTTAGAAATAGACGTAACTAGAACGATCGCTACAACAAAAATAAAATATTCGGTAACTAGAACTGATAGTAATGGTTCTTTAGATTTAACTACAGTACTCAAGGTTTCGCAAGCAATTAGCAGCGAAATAGTTCTAGATAAACTGCTAGACACTCTTTTATGCATAATTATCGAAAATGCAGCTGCCCAAAAGGGCTGTCTGATGTTATTTAAAAATAGCGAATTATTTATAGAAGCAATTCATACTCCAGAAAGTTCTTCAATAGTTCTGCAATCTACTCCAGTTCATACAAGCGAAGATATTCCAATTCCTATAATTGATTATGTTGCAAGAACACAAGAATTTTTAGTCATAGATGATGCTATCTCTGAGGCTAATTATCAATCAAATACTTATATCCAACTTCATCAACCAAAATCAATATTGTGTATTCCTATTTTATCTCAGGGTAAATTTATTGGAATTTTGTACTTAGAAAATCAAATAATTACAGGTGCATTTACTAGCGATCGCATCAAAATTATCAATCTAATTACATCTCAAGCTGCTATTTCCTTAGAGAATTCTCGGCTTTACCAGCAAGCTCAAAACTATGCTAAACAATTAGAATCTTCTCTGGCTGAATTGAAGCAAATACAACTGCAACTAGTGCAGAGTGAAAAAATGTCTACTTTGGGTAATTTAGTATCAGGGATAGCACATGAAATCAACAATCCTATTGGTTTTATTATTGGCAATTTAAAACCTGCAAGTGAATATGTACAAGACTTGTTAGAAGTAGTTGATTTATATGAACGCCACTATCCTCAGCCAGTGGCAAAAATTCAAAAAAAAGCCCAAGAAGTAGATTTAGAATATGTACGGGAAGATTTGCCTAAACTAATTGCTTCGATGCAAGAGGGGATAAACCGTATTTATGATGTGAGTGTAAGTTTGCGTACCTTTTCGAGAGCAGATACCCAAAAACTAATTGCTTGCAATCTCTCTGAAATTATCGACAGTACAATTTTGATTCTCAAGCACCGTTTGAAAGCATCATACAATCGTCCAGAAATTGAAATAGTCAAAAATTATCAAGACCTACCGCTAATCAAATGTTTTCCTGGTCAACTTAGCCAGGTATTTATGAATCTGCTTGCTAATGCTATTGATGCTTTTGAGGAATTAAATCAAGGGCGCAATATAGATGAGATTAAATTAAATCCCAATCGCATTACTTTAATTACCAAGCTCAAGGAAGACCAGAAGAGTGTCTTAATACGAATTAAAGATAATGGGATAGGGATGGCACCAGAAGTTCAAGAGAAAATTTTCGATCATTTGTTTACAACCAAACCTGTAGGTAAAGGAACTGGTTTAGGATTAGCGATCGCTCGTCAAATTATCATCGAAAAACATGCTGGAAGCATTGAGGTAAATTCTACACCTGGACAAGGAACAGAGTTTGTAATCCAATTGCCGATATAGAGGACTTCCGAGCATTTATAGAACTATGATGTCTGTAGAGTCAGCATCTAAATCCTCTTTTTGGCGCTTTCTCTGCCAATAGGCTTTTAAGATAAATTTCTTAACATAAATGATATCTACTTTATGGATCGATAAAATGATTTTAGGAGTTAAAATAATAGAAAATAGTACGAAACTTTCGATATCAATTTGTAACAAGTAATAAAGTCAAGCCAACTAGAGGCTTTGTTGGAGGTAATAGCAATGACGGGAATATTTTTGTTTTCGGTTTGCTTCTTTCTCTGGCTAACTGGCTTAGCGCTTTTAGCAGAAATTTTATTTGATGAAGAAGAACAACAATTGGGACAGTGAGCATAGTTAAATAAGCCCTAGCTTACTTGCTTAGGCAAGGAACACATTGGTGTCAACTTAAATTAGAAATCGCTTAACTGTTCGGTTGGCTTCCCCGCCTGCCTGGAACTAAAGTTCTCTGGCTTTCAGCTAAAGTCTACTTAAAGTAGACTAAAAAATTTTGGGTATATTGAGTTATCTATTCGATAACTTTTGCTATGAGCAAGGAAGCCCATTTCGTTGTGGGACATCGGTTTTACGTTAAGTTGGCACCAATGCACAGCTAGCTTGCATTGATATCCAGTTTATTTGTGCGTCCCCTTCCTTGCCTCACTTGCCTACCTTAATTTGTCTTGTCCCAGTCCCCAGCCCCTTGTCTTTTTTCTCATTCAATGAGTTGATGGTTTTAGATCGGCCGAAACTTTTATGCTGAGATTTACCCAACTCAAGCCACCTAATGACAATGCAGTAGTTACTTTGACTCTGGGGCTAACAGCAGAAGAACGCACCCGCAGTCGTCACCGCTTTGAAACCGAAGATGGAAAAGTTGTATTTTTGCATTTACCTAGAGGAACTGTCTTACACGATGGCGATATTCTCCAAGAAGAAACCCACAATAATTTAATGAAAATTATTGCTAAACCAGAACTAGTGATGACTGCTTTTGCTGAAACACCACTTTTATTACTCAGGGCAGCATATCATTTAGGAAATCGCCATGTACCTGTAGAAATTACGCCGACTTATTTACGCTTGTCTTCAGATTCGGTTCTTTGCACGATGTTGGAACAACTGGGATTAGAAGTTAAGGAAGAAATCTTACCATTTCAGCCAGAATTAGGAGCTTATGGACAACACCATCACGCTCACTGATAGCCATTTTTTGAATATTTTACAGTTGGCTAGTCCCGCTTTGCCTGTGGGAGCATATAGCTATTCTGAAGGTTTGGAAACATTGGTGGAAAATGGTACGATCGCTAACCAGGCAGCTCTCAAACATTGGTTAGAAGCACAATTAACTTATGGGGCAATTCGGCTAGAGGCAGGGGTAATGGTACGAGCTGAGAAATCTGCAAAAATGAGTGATTTCGAGTCTTTACGCTCTTGGAATCTGTGGTTATCGGCTGCTAGAGAAACAGAAGAATTACGCTTTTCAAGTTGGCAAATGGGGCGATCGCTCATCCAATTACTTGCTAAACTAGAACCGCAGATTGTACCTATAAGCAATGCTGTGGGTAATCCTTGTAATTATGCGATCGCTTTTGGTATCGCGCTTGCCCATTGGCAAATTAATATCAAAGCCGGATTATTAGCATATCTGCACAGTTGGGCAAGTAATTTGATTACCGCTGGCGTCAAACTTATTCCCTTGGGACAAACAGCAGGACAACAGTTATTACTAGATTTGCAAGTATTAATTACTACTATGGCACTGGAAATTCTAGCTTTGGAAGACGAACAACTCAGCTGTTGGAGTTGGGGTTTATCCCTAGCAAGTATGCAGCATCAAACGCAATATACAAGATTGTTTAGGAGTTAAATACGAAATGGGCATGGAGAGCAGAGGGGCAGAGGAGAAAGACCAATGACTAATAACTAATGACTAATGACTAAGAACGCATTTAGAGTAGGTGTTGCTGGCCCTGTTGGTTCCGGGAAGACAGCTTTGGTGGATGCTTTGTGCAAGAAGTTGCGCGAGCAATATCAGCTTGCGGTGGTAACGAATGATATTTATACTCAGGAAGATGCTCAATTTTTAGTGCGTTCTCAGGCTTTAGCAAGCGATCGCATTTTGGGTGTAGAGACTGGTGGTTGTCCTCATACTGCCATCCGCGAAGATGCTTCTATGAATTTAGCAGCAATTGAACAATTAGAAGAACGTTTTACTGATTTAGATTTAGTCTTTTTGGAAAGTGGCGGTGATAATTTAGCTGCTACCTTTAGTCCAGAATTGGTAGATTTAACGATTTATGTCATCGATGTTGCCGCTGGCGATAAAATTCCTCGTAAGGGCGGCCCCGGTATTACTAAATCTGATTTGTTAGTAATTAACAAAACTGACCTTGCGCCTTATGTTGGTGCTGATTTAAGCGTCATGGAACGAGATGCTAAAAAAATGCGCGGCGATAAACCTTTTATTTTTACTAATTTGAAAACTCAGTCAGGGCTTGCAGATGTCATTAACTTTGTTCGTACAAATATTTGTTAGGCATTATTACAGATTGCTTATTTTTTAAAGAAGTCAAGGTTATTTCCTTTCGGAAATTATTTAGCATTGCAATAGGAATTTCCACCCTAAAATTCACTATGGCTCATATTAACACCAAACTCACCCTAGAAGAATTCTTTGCATTACCAGAAGGTGACATTATCTACGAACTAATTGACGGACAAGCTGTCCCAAAATTTAAAAATGATGAGATGTCACCAAAATTTTTTCATAGTTCCATAACAGGTGCGTTATTTATACTATTGTCTGCATGGGCACAAGGAAAGGGGCGGGTTGTAATTGAATGGGCAATTCAGTTAACTAGAAATCAACAAGGCTGGGTTCCTGTAGCTGATTTAACATATATTTCTTATAACCGTCTTTCTGTTGATTGGTTGCAAGACGAGGCTTGTCCTGTCGCACCCGAATTAGTAATTGAAATTATCTCACCCGGTCAAACTTTCGGAGAAATGACAGAAAAAGCAACTAATTATCTCAATGCTAAAGTTCAACGAGTTTGGGTTGTCGATACAAGAGCTAAAACAGTGACTATTTTCTATCCAAATGCCCTACCTCAAACAAAAAGGGGTACAGATAGTTTAGAAGATTCTCTATTGCCGGGGCTGCAAATTACACCCCAACAAATTTTTCAACAAGCAGGAATTCTTTAAAAAGAATAAGAATTAATGACTAATAAAAAATTTGAGCCACCAAAGTAAAGTTCTTCGGTGGCCCAACACTATATCAGTCAGCCTTTAGAACGTGAAAGTTGTTCTCAGGGTACCGATAATTGCATCATCGTTATCGCTGTTTTGGCCAGGAGAAGTCAACCAAATCACGCCAGGGGTGATTGAGATATTATCTGACACGCGATATTTATAGAAGCCTTCAAAGTGATAAGGTATATCGTTACCAACAAAGCCTGCTCGGTTACGAGCATAAGGTTCTGCACCAGCAAAAATGCCCAATACGTTACCTTTTTTACCGAAGTCAGGTAAAGCTAGTCCAAGACCGTAACTCCAAGCTTCATAATCATCACCTGCACCGAAGCCTGTAATATCGTGGTAAGAAACGAAGCCACTAATTGACAGTTTGTCACTGAATCTGAAGGCTGCTTCTACACCATAGGAATTACTAGAAGAACCAGCTAGGGCATTTAGGGTGTTAGCTTGAGCAGTACCTACGACGCGGTTAGTGCTACCCAAACCACCGCCTAGATCGAATAAATTACCGCCTCCAGCACCATGATACCCGTGAACGTAAGTAGCAGCGATCGCCAAGCTATCGCCAATACTAAAGTTTAATTGTCCCAGAGCCGCATAGTTACCCTCGAACAAACCTTGGTTTAGTGCAGGATTACTAGCATTTGATGCCAAGTAGCCTACAGTCAGCGAACTTGGTCTGAAAATGCTGCCACCCTTACCAAAGGGTAAAGTTAGTGCCACACCTGCGCCACCACCGATGCGATAGATGGGGCTTTCAGAAGCAAAGCTAGATAAGGCACCATTACCACCGTCATAGTCCTCAAAGTAAGGGTTATTGGTGGCGGCATAATCGCTGTGAATACCTCCAGTGGCTGCAATGTAAACTTGCGCGGGGCCGATAGGTACGTAATACGCCAGCCAGTCTATATTGACGCTGTTGTTACCGCTGCTACCGATTTGAAAGGTTTGTGTACCTTCAGCAGTATCGATAGGAGCACCAGCGTTGTCTATTTGAGAAAAGGCTAGTGCATTACCCGCTGCCAGACGGGTGTGTAGCACGTCTTTACCAGTGAAGCTGCTTTGCAAGTCTAAACGTACCCTGTCTTGGAAGACAGTATTATTTGCATCACCAGTGTTACCGCCAAATATATCACTAACAGCAAAAATAGCTTCACCCACTAATTTTGTAGTAGTGGAAAACTGATTTGCTTCTAATTCAGCGCTACGCGCTTCTAAAGCATCTACTCGACCGCGCAGAGTTGCCAGTTC
The DNA here is from genome assembly GCA_034530875.2 of Nostoc sp. DedSLP01. GTDB lineage: Bacteria > Cyanobacteriota > Cyanobacteriia > Cyanobacteriales > Nostocaceae > Nostoc. Next base: position 7,603 of record JAVRCJ020000071.1, on the reverse strand, counting down.
CGCCGAGAATTCTTCTTGCAAACGCTGGAGGGTTGCTAAATCCTGTTTCGTTACCAAGTCAGCGGTTGCTGTGGCAATCAGTTCATTCACCCTATCCAAACAAGCATTCAAACCTGCGGCAAACTCATAACGAGTCAAGGCGCGGTTACCACGGTATGTAGCATTAGGGTATCCTGCAATACATCCATAACGCTCAACTAGGGATTGTAAAGCTTGGAATGCCCAGTCAGTGGGCTGTACGTCAGAGAATTGAGAAACTGATGTGACCTGAGATAGTGAATTCTGTTTCTTGCCTTCGCTGCTGTAGCGGTTAACTTGTTCTAAAACACTATCATCGGTCTTTGTTTGGGCAACCAAAAATCTTTCGTTTGTAGTTGGTTGCTCTGTTTGCATCGATAGTGAAGCACCAATAGCTTCTGATGGTTCTGCTTGAACACCTTTTGCATTTGCATTGTCAGAAGAGCTTGCTAGTTCAGTAGCTATCGCTCTAGCAGAAACCAACACCGTCACTCCCAAAACTACTGGACTGAGTACCAGAGTTTTCCACAATAAATGAGACATTTTTTATTTTCCTTTCCCAAAAAAGACCTAAAATCCGTCGGTCCAAGAAAAAGAGAATAAGCAATTATTCTACTTGTTGCAAATCTTATCAGATTGTAGCCGCGTCAGCTATGTCTGGCAGAATTTTTACGGATGAAGAATCGTAAAGCTTTACCAAGGACTTGTTTCCAAACCATCCAGAAATCAGGCTGTAATACGATTGGTATCTTAATTCATCATCTTCTCGGAAATTCTGACTCCAATATTCTCAGAAGCTCTTTATTCTGAAATTTTGCTTAATTTTTACCCATGATATCTAGCCCTAATGCTTTATTAATGGCTCGTTTCAAAGCCTGTAAATATAATCTTCAAATCTGAAGCAAGTTCTAAAAATAAAGCTAGCAAACCTAACAAATTGTCATCTTCAGCAACTTTGCAATCCATTCTCTAATTTTTATTAGTAATAGTAGTCATAAAATTAGTGAGAATATAACAATATTCCAGCCATTTAAACTAATTTCATTTCGAGCGTTGAAATTTACCAATTTTGCTCTTAGTTAACTCGGATCGAACGATCCGGCGTAATTTTCTCTCCAATAATGTATTATTGTTGGTTTTATTGTTGCTCAGGCGATCGCTATATTTTTATTTTATTAAATAAAAATCAAATGCTGACCTGGAATCTTTTCTCAGCCTTGATTGACTGGTACAAACTACAGATAAATAAGACTGTAAATATTTACTCGGCAGAGAAAAATCTATTTAAATGTCAATGGTTTGACTATTAAATTTCTTATCTTTTCAGATACGAGAAATTTATTTCATGGAATACTACATAGTAGATACAGCAAATTTCAATTGATAAAGTATACAACCTAAAGTTCGAGGGTTTTACTTCTCAATTTTGAATTTTGCTGTATTGCAACAATGTACCGATGAACTGAAGCAAGATTTATCAAGAAAGAGTTCAGGAGTCAGTCGCCAGAATTTTCTAATTTAATTCTGTGTGACTGACGCATGAATAAAAGGTAAAACATCACACCCAATCATAGATTTGGTGTAAATTTTTTAAAGCGCCGAATTTCAGCGATTTGATGGCGGTTCCTTTAAGTAGTAATTGGGGAACCTTTCAAAAAATTGCCTCATCTTTGTAAGAGAGTAATGGAGCGCAAACCACCACTTTCTTGTTTTTAATTCTGAATTCTAGCTTGGAAATTTTTCTTCAATCAAATATCTCTGTATGAACTCTACCTTGTTAAAGGGAGAAGAAAAGTTATGTCAAACAATCAAAACCTTTTAGAAGACTTGGATTTGCTCGAAGAACTCGACGAACAAGCTGCCGAAACACTTACTGGTGGCGAAACTGAGGTGTTTACGGTTAGAAACAGAACGGGATACAATGTCAAATATTATCTTGACGGTACAGTATCGCCAGACTATGGCTCAAGGCCTTACACCGGTGCTGTTGTATGGACTGCCTACAGCGGAGGAATAATTAGCTTCGACAAAGACGGTAGAGACGACGTAGTAATAAACCAAAAATACAATTTGGCCAACGGTGGAGTATATGAATTTCAATACAACAATACTACTGTCGGCAATCCGTATGATATAGAACTCTATCGAGTTGCCTAAATTTAAAGCAGATTCACTGTTTTGAATTTCTCAAAGAGGCTGCAAATGGGGTATGAGGCAAGCGTTATGACTTTGTAGCGCCTCAGCTAAGCTATCAAAAGTCAGATATGACAAGCTAAAGGCTGATACACAAAAGATTTCAACAAGTGTGAAGTACGCTATTTAGGTCTAGACGCTTACTTTTAACCCTATTTAGCAACTGAAGATCCTTCCAACCCCCCGGATGAATTGGGGAACTGATTTCCTTTATTTTGAAGGAGGGTTCGGAAGGTTCGAGCCTGAAGTGAGCTTATTCGAGCCGACTTGAGTTTTTAATTTAATACTTGTGTACTACCGGGGCGATCGCTATTTTCCCTACAAGTATCGTCATCTTGATTTCGTCAGCTAATAACGAGATTTTGGTTTTGAGTTTTGTTCTCAGCCTTGCTTGATTTACAAAAAAACCACAGGAAAAGGCTATTAAGTATTTTCTTGTCAGAAAAAAAATAGCTCTAGTTAGATATCAGTAGATTTGGCTAGTAAAATTTATTATTTTTTAAGCAAATATCAATTTGTTTCATGGAATACTACAAAATATAGCGAAGTTCAAATCGATGAAGTAAACAATCTAGCTATAGCAGGCTGTTTGACCTCCAAATTCTGAATTTTGCTGTATTTCAACAATGTATACATGAGGTAAAGGAAAATTTCTCAAGAAAGAGTTCAGGAGTCAGTCGCCAGAATCTTCCAATTGAATTCTGTGTGATTAACGGATGAATAAACCGCTAAAATACCACGGCAAATTTATGAGTGGGTACAAATACAAAGCCTCGCCTGTTGGCGATTTAATGGCAGCTAGTTTTGGCAGGGTAACCCTGCCAAGTTACTGCCTTAGCTTTGTCAGAGAGTGACAGGCCGCAAACCACCACTTTCTCGTTCTGACTTTTGAAATTCTAACTTGGAAAATTATTCTTTAACCAAATATCAATCGACGAACTCAATTTAGAGCGAGAAGAAAAATTATGTCCAACAATCAAAATCTCTTAGAAGGCTTAGGTTTGCTCGAAGAACTCGACGAACAAGCTGCCGAAACACTAACTGGCGGATACGAAGTATTTACGGTTAGAAACAAAACGAAATACAGTGTAGTTTATTATGTTGATGGTACAAAATCACCAGGATATGCCTCCAAGCCTTACAATGGTGCTGCTGTATGGACTGCCTACAGCGGAGGAATAATTAAATTTGATGCTGACGGTCGAAGTGGCTACGTACAAACCAAGAAATACAATTTGGCCAATGGTGGTGTGTATGAATTTAGATACAACAACAGCACTCCTGGCAATCCTTACGATATAAATCTGTATCGGATTAGGTAAATTTGAAGCAAATTCAACGTTTTGAATTTCTCAAACATACTGCAAATGGGTGATAAAGCAAGCGCTATGACTTTTTAGCGCGTCAGCCAAGCGATCGAAGCCCGATCTGACAAGCCAAACGCTCATATGAATAAAGTCGGGTCATTCGATCCGACTTTAATTTTCTCCCCAATCATTGCACTTAAAAATGAAATACCAGATTGTTCTTCAACATAATGAAGAGGATTGTGGTGCTGCTTGCATTGCCACAATTGCCAAACACTATGGACGCACCTTTACCCTCAACCGCGTCCGTGAAGCATCGGGTACGGGTTCCCAAGGCACATCTTTATTAGGCTTGAAGCGGGGAGCAGAAACACTAGGATTTAATGCGCGCCTAGCGAAAGCCACTCCCCAACTCATCGACCAACTGCACAAAATATCCCTACCAGCTATCATTCACTGGAAAGGTAATCACTGGGTAGTATTATACGGACAAAAAGGCAAAAAATACGTAATTGCTGACCCTGGAATTGGCATCCGCTATCTCCATTTGAAAGAATTAATGGAGGGTTGGAGCAATGGCGTGATGTTACTGATGCTTCCTGACGAAACTCGCTTTTATACCCAAGAGTCAGATAAAATCGGTGGTATTGGGCGTTATATCCAAAGAATTTATCCCTATCGTTTTATTATTGCCCAAGCGATCGCCATTAATATTGCGATCGGTATCCTTGCTTTGGCTTCTCCATTTATGATGCAACTGCTGACAGATGATGTCTTAGTGCGAGGAGACACTCAACTGTTAGCGACTGTAGCAATTGGCGTCATCGCGATGAACCTGATTAGAAGTACGATTGGCTTAGTGCAATCTCATCTAATTGGTCATTTTGCTCAAAAATTCCAATTAGGGCTAATTCTAGAATATGGGCGCAAACTCCTACATTTGCCTCTCTCGTACTTTGAAACCCGACGCAGTGGGGAAGTTGTTAGCCGTATTGCTGATGTTCATGCCATTAATAATCTTGTTTCTCAAATTGTCCTTGGGTTACCCAGCCAATTTTTTATTGCTGTAGTTTCCTTAGGTATCATGCTGTTCTACAGTTGGCAACTGACTTTCGCTTCCATCAGTGCTTTTATCGTCATTACGAGTGTGAGTCTGTTGTTTTTGCCAGCTATGCGCCACAAAACCCGCAATATGATTGTTTCGGGTACAGAAAACCAAGGCTTTCTCGTGGAAACCTTTCGTGGCGTCCAAGTCTTAAAAACTACCCAAGCCACACCCCAAGCTTGGGAAGAGTACCAAAGCAATTACGGTCGGCTTGCTAACTTGGGTTGGGGGATGATGAAATTAGAACTTTATAGCGGCACCGTCGTCGATGTGCTTTCGACTTTCATTAATATTGGGATACTCTGGCTAGGTAGCATCTTAGTAATTAATCAGACTCTAAGTATCGGGCAATTAATTGCGTATAACGGCTTGAGTGGTAATTTTCTGGGGTTTCTGAGTTCTACCATTGGGTTAATAGATGAATTCATTACAGCTCAAATAGTTATTCAACGCTTAACAGAAGTGATTGATGCTACTCCAGAAGATGAAAATGATTTTAAAAAGCCTTGGGTGCAAATTCCTGGAGATGCAGATATTACCTGCACTCAGCTCAACTTTCACCACGCAGGTAGAGTGGATCTATTGTCAGATTTTTCCCTAACTATTCCTGGTAGTAAAGTAATAGCTGTAATTGGGAAATCTGGGTGCGGCAAGAGTAGCTTGGCTAAATTAATTACTGGTTTATACAAAAGCCAGTCGGGTAATATTCGTTATGGTATTTATAACCAACAAGATTTGTCTTTAGAATGTCTGCGACAACAAGTGGTGTTAGTTCCTCAAGAACCACATTTTTGGAGTCGTTCAATTATCGAGAATTTTCTGTTTAGTTATCCTGACATGAGTTTTGAAAGTATTGTCCAAGCTTGTCAGATTGCTGGTGCAGATGAATTTATTAGCAAATTACCCGATAAATATCAAACTATTTTAGGAGAATTTGGTGCCAATCTTTCTGGCGGACAGCGGCAAAGGTTAGCTATTGCGAGGGCAATAGTTACTCAACCGCCGATTCTGATTTTAGACGAATCTACCAATGCCCTCGACCCAGTAAGCGAAGCACAAGTATTAGAGCAATTGCTTTACTATCGCCAGGGTAAGACGACTATTTTGATTAGTCACCGTCCAAAAGTCATCCAGCGAGCAGATTGGATTGTCATGCTAGACCAAGGACGCATTCAAATTCAAGGTACGCCAGAACAATTGCGTCAAATCAAAGGCGAACATTTACATTACCTAGATGATATTATTCCAGCGAAAAATGATTTAGCGATCGCAGCTAATAATTACGTTAACGGCAAGCCTGCTGCAATTAATTAAATCGGATTTTTCAAAACTTTACTAAATTATGGTTAGCAAAACAGATTTTATACCCCCAATAGAAACAAACGAATTTTTACCGCCGCTTGGTCGTTGGACTACCTTCGGGGGAATGATTATCATTGGCATTCTCTGTTTAGGAATTCCAGTGGCAGCGATCGCTAAATATAAAGTTACAGTTAAAGGACAGGCGGTTGTGCGTCCGGCTGGAGAATTGCGGGTTGTGCAAGCCATAACCGAAGGCCAAGTAATGCAGATTTATGTCAAAGAAAATCAAGTTGTGAAAAAGGGAGACGCTATTGCCACCATTGATGATTCCCGCTTGCAAACGAGAAAAACTCAACTCCAAGCTAGTATCCAACAAGGTACATTACAACTGGTGCAAACCAATGCCCAGATTCAAGCCTTAAACAACCAAATTCGCGCCGAAAACGACCGCGTTCAGCGAACTATTACAGCTGCCGAAGCCGAATTAAGCGGTCGCTACCGACAATATAAAGACAAAAAAATTACTACTGCTGCCGAACTGCAAGAAGCTGATGCTAATGTCAGAATTGCTCAAAGAGAATTGCAGGTAGGAAAAGAACAATTAAAAACAGCACAAGCAAATCTGCTTGCTGCCGAAGCAGCTTTGGGTGCGGCAATATCAAAGGAAAAACGTTATCAAACCGTAGCAGAAGTAGGTGCTTTATCTAAAGACCAATTAGAAGAAGCACAACTGCTTGCCAAACAGCAACAACAATCAGTAGAAGCGCAACGAGGTGCTGTTGAGGCCCAAAAACAAACAATTGAACGTTTGCAACAAGCAGTGTCCGCTAGTCTCGCAAGACGACAAAGCGCCGAAACTGCCCTCAACCCCAGCGATGCTGAAGTCGCTGTTGCTACCGAACGCATTGCCCAAGAAAAAGCCGCAGGCGAAAGCAACAAAGCAACTTTAGAAAAAGACCGCCAAGCCCTAATTAAACAAAGAATTGAACTGGAAAAACAGCTAGAACGAGATACCAGCGACCTCAAACAAGTAGAAAGAGATTTAAGTCAAACCACGATTAAAGCCACTGCTGATGGTATTATTTCTCAACTTAATCTCCGCAACACAGGCCAAACCTTGCGTGCTGGCGAACAAGTAGTGCAAATTGTTCCTAGCGATGTGGCTCAGGTCATTAAAGCAGCAGTGGCATCCGAAGATAAGAACAAGTTAAAAATCGGGCAAAAAGTCCAAATGCGGGTTAGTGCTTGTCCTTACCCAGATTATGGCACTCTCAATGGTAAAGTCCAGACGATTTCTCCAGATTCAATTGCTCCCCCAAGGAATGATGGCGATGGTTCTACTGGTAATGCGTCTGTTAGTCAGCAATCACCAAGGGCTGGTAATTACTACGAAGTCACCATTGAGCCAGAAAAGCTGATTTTAGGTAAAGGAAAAAATGAGTGTCAGATTCAATTAGGAATGGAGGGTAAGGTTGATATCATTTCCCGCGAAGAGAGTGTGCTGCAATTTTTCCTCAGAAAGGCGCGGCTAATTGCAGATGTCTAACTGGGGAGTGGCGCCTTGTGAGGTGTGGGAGGTGTGGGGGGTGTGGGAGGATGGGCTTTCAAGGGTAGGGGTTTAAGAAAGGGGTAGTTTAGGCAGTAAAATACACTACTGTTGTCAGACCGCAAAAATAAG
>JAVRCJ020000070.1:0-21751 GCA_034530875.2 Nostoc sp. DedSLP01 | reverse complement strand
GGCACGTTTTGGTTCATATTTGTGATACTCCACCTCAACTGTCCCCTTTGTCAATACTCTCTCACCTGAATCCTTACAGAATTTTTCGGACTTCAAACAATATTGGGCTAATAATCAATTCCGATCGCGCTTTTTCAGAACCCATTGCAATTGCTAACTGAATGCTTTCTGCTAAAAATTCAGCCAGCAAAGCACTAGGTGAAATTGGTTCTATGGGCGGTAAAAACCGTCCGCCTTCCACAAGGGTAAGGTTAAAGTCTTGTTTTACTTTTCTCAGAGAAAACTCTCTATAAGACATTAACGTGTCTCCCATTAAAATCCCCTCTCCGATTTGGAGAGGGGTTTAGGGTAAGGTTACGCCGGATAAATCCTTAAGCGGCGATTTGGTTCTTCGCCAAAGCTGTGGGACTTGAGTCGATAATGTTCTACCAACTCATGTTGCATTTTGCGAACTTGGGCAGAACGCGGCAATAACTCCACTGGCTGTCCTTTAGGAATCACAATTTGCTCTACAGCAAGTCTGGCTTCTTCCAAGGCGTCCATTTCGTCATCGCTACCACTGTGCAAAAACAGTTCTAGTTCTCGGTCGTCTGCGAGTTCGGGGTCGTCGATATTCAGCAGCCGCCGCAAACCACGGGTAATTTGGGGAATGGTGCTGGATTTAATCATGTGGATGGGCACATGACGGGCTTTGGCCATTTGGCGTAATTTGGCGTGGTTTTTGACATGCGATCGCAATGCTAAAATTGCATCTGCACTATCTATGTCTTTTGTCAATACCACAGGCAAAGTTAGCACGCTGATTACCTGTTCGAGTTGGTGGCGGCTAACGCCATAAGGATAAACGTGCAGTGGCAAATCTTCACCATTTGGTCCCGGCTGCCTGGTAGCACTCAAATCAATGCTTTCTGAATAATTGAAGGATTCATCCAGCAAGCGATCGAACTCACTGCGTCCAGTTACCCGTTCTACGGGTAAGGGTGGCAGTGCTACCATTTGTCCGGATGAACGCCAGCCGTTCGGCTGTCGTGCCGCAGGAAATGATTCCTCTGCTGTTGCCAGGTGTCCGCCGCGACCGTTGACCACAGCTAATTGCCGTGTAATCGAGACTTTACCCTGGTCATCAACGGTTCTCGTTTGTGGGTTAGGCTGACGACCGCGCAAGAGATTATCTACCGTGTCAGCAACGCTTTCGTGTATTACCCAGCGTTGCCGTTCCAACATTTCCACAGCAATCTCGAAGGTTGGAGGAGCTTTGCGTTCCAAAACAGTCTTTTGAGAACCTCGGCGTCTAGCTTCGTCGTCTCCCAGAGTCACAGCTTGGATACCCCCGACTAAATCAGACAGGGTGGGGTTTTTGATCAGGTTTTCAATCTGATTCCCGTGGGCTGTACCTACCAACTGTACGCCACGTTCGGCAATGGTACGAGCCGCTAAAGCTTCCAGTTCAGTGCCAATTTCATCAATGACGATGACTTCTGGCATGTGGTTTTCCACTGCTTCAATCATTACCTGATGCTGTTGGTCTGGATGAGCCACTTGCATCCGTCGAGCGCGACCAATGGCGGGGTGAGCAACATCACCATCCCCAGCAATTTCATTGGATGTGTCAATAATCACAACTCGCTTTTGCAAGTCATCCGCTAAAACACGGGCAATTTCTCGTAAAGCAGTAGTTTTGCCCACGCCTGGACGCCCCAGCATGAGAATCGATTTACCAGTTTCTACCAAATCGCGGATCATACCGATGGTTCCGAACACCGCCCGACCGACGCGACAGGTTAAGCCAATAATCTTGCCCGTGCGGTTGCGGATGGCGCTGATCCGATGCAAAGTTTGCTCAATTCCTGCCCGATTATCTCCGCCAAAGGTTCCAACTCGTTGAATGCAATCATCTATCTGTTCTTGAGTAACGGGTTTTTCGCTCAGATACTCGGCTTGATTAGGAAAGCGAGCTTCTGGGCGGCGACCCAAATCCAAGACCACTTCAACTAAACTATCTCGTTTGGGATGACTCTCTAGTACTTGTCGCAGGTCTTGGGGCAAAATGTCTAATAACTTTTGGAGATCGTCTGTAATCGTCATGCTTTCTATTGGAGAGATAGCGAGGACATTTGCGTGCAGGAGAACCCGATGAAAGGAACTTGTCCGGGACGAGTAATTAATACTCCTGCTGTGACTTGATCTGGGAAACGAGAGAATGGGCTAGCTCTACAGCTTGCCAAAGTAATTTCTCATCTTCTTCTAAATGAACGGTCGTTTTAAAATTGGTATTATTCACCTCCTTATTCTCCAACTGTTCGAGAATCGGTGACAGCAGTACGCGGGCGTAGCTACCGTAGGCAACCCCAGCAATATGTGATGGGGTGGTGGGGTGGTGGGGAGATGGGGTGGTGTTATCTCCCCATTTCCCCATCTCCTCATCTCCCCATCCTTGGAGTAGTCCCATTGCCTTTAACTTAGCAACGGTGTAGCTATTTGTGCCGCCTGCTAACTGCACATATCCCGGTAACTTTGCTGCCAAAACTTTTTGTCCTAATTTCACCGCTGCTAGAGTGGTGCCATCGCCGATATCACCACTCATGGGGCGACCGTCGGTTTGCCAGATTAAAGCACTTTTGAGTGGGGTAATCAGTTTATAGAGGGCTTTTAGGTAGTCAATCATTCCCTCGCCATCGGGACAACTGATGGCTACTACCTTTAGTCTATCTACCCACGGTGAAATTGCTTGCCACAATCGCTCAAATTCTGCCAACCGCCCTACTTGTGTATGGATTTCTACGGCATCTACTCCCGTTGACATTACCAATGGCGCGATCGCTCCCGGCGTTGACATATACGAACTTGTATAAATTATACCATAAGGACAAACTGGTATACAACGACCACAGCCATAACATTTTTGGGCTATTACTCCCGAAAAGTCTTCTTTTATACTGTTAAACGCAATTGCTTGTGCCGGACAAATCCTTTCACAGGGTCTAGGGCAGTCTGTAGGGCACTGAGTATAATTAAATTCTGCTTTACGAAAATGCGGATCTTCTCCATCGTTCAGGCTGACCATTAAAAAAGGTGAATTGCCTTTGTAGCCAAAGCCTCGTTTCTGGGCATCCCTAGCCAAATCCTTGGCTGCTTCTAGCCCGGCTTGGGCTGCTGCAATCACGGCAGGATCGGCAGCGACATCTATGCAGTCAGCGCCCGCCAAAGTGTAGGCTAACGTTAAACTTCTGACTGCCGGCAGATGCTGGTAACTGGCTCCGCAGATCAGCTTGAACCAGTGACCTTGTTTAAGGGATTGTAAAGGGGCGAACAGATCGGTCACATTTCTATTATGCGTTTATGCGACTAAAAATAGTAGTGTGTAATCAATAAAAAGTCCGGATTTCGTGATTTGGGCAAAAGGGGAAGGGAAAACCCCTTTGCCTTTCCCCGTGTTTATTCTCCAGAAGCAAGTGCATCATGTTGTAAAGGGAAGACTAACTCCTGAGATTTTGTTTGAGCAATTCATGGGGTAATTACGCAAATGCAACTAATACAACAGCTCGAGCAGCAGCAAGAACAACAACGGCTAGTAGGAGCGATCGCTCTCCATATCCGCCAATCTTTAAAACTGCAAGACATCCTTACAACTAGCACTCAAGAAGTCCGCCAGCTACTCAAGGCGGATAGGGCATTAGTATATCAGTTAACAAATCAGATGAAGGGTGGTGTTGTAGCAGAGTCGGTTTTACCTGAATGGATAGCAATCTCAGAATTGGATATTGAAGATACTTGTTTGCAGCAAGCTCAAACAGAAGAATACAGTCAAGGAAAAATTTGGACAGCGGCGAACATCTACGAAGCGGGTTTAAGTCACTGCCATATTCAATTATTGGAACGGTTTCAGGTGAAGGCCAGTTTAGTTGTGCCGATTTTGCTCAATAACCAAGAAACGCAAGCACTGAATCTGTGGGGACTGTTTATCGTGCATCAATGTTCTGCTTGGCGGCAATGGCAGAAATTTGAGGTAGAGTTACTCGATCGACTGACAGTGCAACTAGCGATCGCCATCCAACAGGCCGAACTTTACCACAATCTGCAAACCCTCAACACTCACTTAGAAGCTAAAGTACAGGAACGCACTGCTGCACTACAAGAAAGCGAGCGACGATTCCGTGCTATTTTCAATAACACATTCCAATTCACAGGTTTATTAACGCCAGATGGCATTTTGCTAGAAGCCAACCAAACTGCGCTCAGTTTTGGCGGACTGAAGCTAGAAGATGTTATCAATCGTCCTTTTTGGGAAGCACACTGGTGGACGATTTCACCACAAACTCAACAACAATTAAAACAAGCCATCGCCCTGGCAGTTAAAGGAGAGTTTGTCCGCTATGAAGTTAATGTGATTGGGGCAAATAACCGAGTCGCAACAATCGATTTTTCGCTGCGTCCGCTGCGAAATGAAACGGGTGAAGTCGTTTTGTTAATTCCAGAAGGGCGAGACATCACCGAACGCAAACAAACAGAACTCGCCTTACACGAGCGTGAAGTCATGTTGTACTTGATTGGAGATAATTTGCCCAATGGCGCAGTTTATCAGGTAATCCGACAACTAGATGGCAGCGATCGCTTTTCCTACCTGAGTGGCGGAATTGAAAAACTGATGGAAGTCAAAGTAGAAGATGCACTCAGAGATTCATCTCTGCTTTATCGCCAGTTTCTCCCAGAGGACATTCCCCGTTTACAGGCCGCTGTTGAAGAGTCGATGCGTAATTTATCTGTGTTTGATATTCAGCTGCGAATCCAAACTCCCAGCGGTCAACTCAAATGGTTCCATTTTCGTTCCACACCACGCAAGTTACAGGATGGACGCGTGGCTTGGGATGGATTGGTGGTAGATGTCACCGACCTCAAGCGCACTGAAGAAACCCTGCGCAAAAGTCAAGCTCTGCTAGAAGAATCCCAGCGAGTTGCTCGCCTTGGTAATTGGGAGTTTGAACTTGTCAGTGGCAAAATTACTTGGTCTAAAGGCCTTTTCGACCTCTTCAATCGAGACCCGGCGCTTCTTGAACCGAACTATGAAGAAAATCTGCAATTGTATCACCCTGAAGACCGTCAAAAGTTGCACCAAGCCGTTGAGCGAGCGATCGCCACAGGTGAATCCTACAAAGAAATTTTGCGTGTACCCCAGCCAGATGGTTCTAATCGCTACTTCGAGGGCATTGGATATGCAGAATTTAACGCAGATGGAAAAGTAATCCGGCTTTATGGCACTGCCCAAGATGTCACCGAACGGGAAATTGCACTGCGCGATCGCCAAACAGCGGAAGAAACCTTGCGCCAAAGTGAAGAACGTTGGCAATTAGCGATCGTCGGTACTAATGAAGCAATTTGGGATTGGGACATCTCTACCAATCAAACCTTCCGGTCGGATCGTTGGTGCACAATTTTGGGATACGAACCCAACGAAATTAGTAGTAGCGATGATGAGTGGAATGTTCGCATTCACCGTGACGACTATGCCAGAGTCATGGCTGCGCAAGAAGCTTATTTGAGTAGGCAAGTTGCAGATTATAACGTCGAGTATCGTCTGCGATGCAAGGATGGCAGCTATCGCTGGGTGCGATCGCGGGCAAAAGGTATCTGGGACGAGCAAGGAAATCCAGTGCGACTGATTGGTTCTTTAGGGGATATTAGCGATGTCTACGACGAGCTGCGCTTACGCAAACTTGCCGAAGCAGCTTTAGCCAAGAGTGAAGAACAACTCAGGCTGACTTTGGAATTTAACCATATTGGTATTTGGGACTGGAATATTCTAACAGGCGACGTAATTTGGAACGACAATCATTTTCGCTTGCTAGGGTTGGAACCAGAAACATCAACAGCCAACTATCAACTATGGCGCGATCGCGTGCATCCAGAAGATGTTGACCGAGTTGAACAGGCTGTCTTTAAAGCTTTAGCAGAACGTACTAATTTTGAAGCTGAATATCGAGTAATTTACCCCGATGGCAGCATTCGCTGGCTCACTGGCAAAGGGCGCGGCGTTTACAACGAAACAGGCGAAGCTGTACGAATGCTGGGTGTGATTATTGATGTCAGCGCTACTAAGCAAGCAGAAGCAGCCTTGCGAGAAAGTGAAGCTCGGTTCCAGGCATTTATGAACAATAGTCCGGTGCTAGCTTGGATTACCGATACGGATGGGCGTGTGCTTTATTTAAACCAAGTATACCTGCGTACATTTAAATTACAACCCGATCGCGCCATCGAGCAATCGATATTTGACCTCTACCCAACTGAAATTGCTCAGCAGCACTTTGAGCATATTCGCACAGTTGCACAAAGCAATCAAGTCATTGAGTTCATAGAAGTTGCTCCCCGCCCAGACGGCACCGTTGGTGAGTTCTTGGTTTACAAGTTTCCGATTCTGGGATTATCTGGACAAAAGTTAGTAGGTAGGGTGGCAATTGACATCACAGAACGTAAAATTCTGGAGCGAGAATTGGCTCATCAGCAACAGTTATTAGATGCTTTCATCAGCAGCGCACCTGTTGGTTTAACCGTTCTCGATCGCCATTTGCATTTTACATTGGTGAATCAAGCATTAGCACAAATGAATGGTATTCCCGCAGCAGCGCATATTGGCAAGACTGTGTGGGAAATTATCCCCGATTTGGCACGAAAGCTCGAACCGATTTTTCAACATGTTTTAACAATAGGCGAACCGGTTTTGGATTTAGAAATCGGCGGCGAAACTCCAAAAGACCCCGGGGTGAAGCGGACGTGGTTAGTTTCCTGCTTTCCGATTGCTTCTCAAACCCAACAACCCATCGGCATTGGCTTTGTAATTGTAGAAATCAGCGATCGCAAACGTGCCCAACAGATGTTAGAACTGCAAGCAGTAATTACCCGCAACATCGCTGAGGGAATTTGCTTAATTAGAACTAGCGATGGCATTATTGTTTATGCCAATCCCAAATTCGAGCAAATGTTTGGCTATGACTCTGGGGAATTAATCGGTCAGCATGTATCAATTGTCAATTACGGCGATCAAAACAATACACCTGAAGATATTAATCAGGCGATTAGGGCTGCTATTTTCCAACACGGTGAAGCTACTTATGAAGTTCATAATCTTAAGAAAGATGGTACTCCTTTCTGGTGTAGTGCCACTAGTTCTGTCTTTGAGCATCCTGAATATGGAAGCGTCCTTGTAGCCGTCCAACAAGATATTACCGAGCATAAACAAGCAGAGGAAAAAATCAAAGCATCTCTCAAAGAAAAGGAAGTCTTACTTAAAGAAATTCATCATCGCGTCAAGAACAATTTAGGAATTGTCAGCAGTTTGCTGCAAATGCAGTGCAGACGCACCCAAGATCCGCAGGTAGCTGCAATTCTGTGCGATAGCCAAAACCGCATCGCTTCTATTGCTTTAGTGCATGAAAAATTATATCGTTCTGAAGACCTAGCTGATATTGATTTCGCTCAATATATCCCAGATTTAACAACTCATTTATTTGATTCCTATAAGGTCAGTTCCAATCAAATTAAACTCAAGATTCAAGTTGATAATGCTAGCCTCGATATCGAAACCGCCATTCCTTGCGGCTTGATTATCAACGAACTGGTTTCCAATGCTTTGAAATACGCTTTTGTTGGTAATCAGGAAGGAGAAATCGAAGTTAAGTTTTATCAAGAATCAGAGCGTACTTTAATACTCCTCATTCGAGATAATGGTATAGGTTTACCTGAAAATTTTGATACCAAAAAAGTTAAAACCCTAGGCATAACCCTCGTTCAGGGCTTAGTCAAGCAGCTAAAAGGAAAGCTCGAAATTGACTCTCACCAGGGAACGCAATTTAAAATTTCTTTGACAAAAAACGGGGCATAAATTATGGTCGGCATCGCACCAAGCAGTAATGCAAAGGAGACAGTTAGAGTTCTTGTTGTTGAAGATGAATATATTCTTGCCATCAACTTACAAGAAAGCTTAGAGTCTTTGGGATACACTGTTTTAGATATTGCCGATTCCGCAGAATTAGCAATTGAAAAGGCAACACAGTTGCGCCCAAACTTGATTTTGATGGATATCAGATTACGGGGGGAGATCGACGGCATCCAGGCAGCAGAGCAAATTTGGCTGGATTTACAAATTCCTGTAATCTACGTCACTGGTCACTCTGATAAGAGTACTGTGGAGCGAGCAGCCCTGACATCCCCCTTTGGATATATCCTCAAACCTATCAAAGAGCAAGAACTTTACGTTGCCATTGAAACAGCTCTGAGTCGCTACAATCGCGAGCAATTTTTGAGTTCTGTGCTGCGAGGAATGGGTGATGGGGTAATTGTAGTAGATACTGAATTACAAATTAAATACATGAATCAGGTAGCTGAAAGCCTGACAGGTTGGCAATGGGATGAAGCTAAGGAAAAAATATTAACTGAAGTTCTCCAACTTGTTGACGAACGAACTTTACTGCCGATAAAAAATCCAATTATCGCAGCCCTGGAACAACAAACTATTATCTATCTTCGCAGTGGCGTCTTACTCGTTAGCAAAGATGGAACGACTATTCCTATAGCTGATAGTGCTACTCCTCTGAGAGATAATAGCGGCACGATTACAGGAGCTGTACTGGTTTTTCGTAACGACACGCGACGACGCTTAATTGAAGAACGCAATCTTGCTAACGAACGTACTAAACAACTAGAAATTCAAGTGGCAGAACTTGAAAAATTGAACAAATTGAAAGAAGATTTTTTAATAACTACTTCTCATGAAATGCGAACGCCATTATCAAACATTAAAATGGCAATTAACGTGCTTGAAAATATTTTAGACCGGGAGGAGATTTTCAATTCCGAAGCACGTTTTACATACGATACTGTAACTCGTTACTTAAATATCATCCGCGACCAGTGCGAACAAGAGTTAGATTTAGTGGACGATTTGCTGTACATGCGAATGATTGATGCAGATACATATCCATTGGAATTAACTGCAATTGAACTGCAAAACTGGCTGCCTCATATAGTTGACGGTTTTGAAGCGCTTATTCGAGAACGGCAACAGATATTGCAAGTTAAGATTTCCCCTAATTTACCAGTTTTAGTTTCAGACTTAGGTAGCCTAACGGAAATTATCTCAGAGTTACTCAACAATGCTTGCAAATATACTCCTATCAACGAACAAATTACAGTAAATGCCGAGCTTGTCAATGAAGATGCAAAATCTGGTGGAATAAATAATTTTCAATTTCCCTACTGTCAAATTACGATTAGTAATTCCGGAGTGGAAATCCCCATACAAGAAACATCTCGAATATTTGAGCCATTTTACCGCATCGATTGCAGTAAGACACAAGAAAAATCTCAAATATTCGATGGGGTAGATCCAATTATTCAAAGCGTTCGCCGACAATATGGCAACACAGGATTAGGTTTATCATTAGTGAAAAAGTTAGTAGAATATCTCCAAGGGACAGTTGAAGTTAATAGTTCTCAAGGCTGGACGAATTTCACTGTCAAACTCCCTCTGAAGCTGTTGCAATGATTAGCAAGTATAAGGTTTAGTCAACAGTTAAACTGAAGACACGCTCGAAATTAAAAAGCTCAATAGTAATTTATGTCGGCGAAGGACATTTTCCACTATGCAGTAAAACGCGCTTTAGAGAAAGATGGTTGGTTGATTACCAACGATCCTCTATTCCTACGTTTTGGCGGATTGGATATGTATATAGACCTTGGTGCCGAGAAAATTATAGCAGCGGAACGAAACGAAGAAAAAATTGCTGTTGAAATTAAAAGTTTTGTTAGCCCATCTGCTACAACAGAATTTAGTACTGCTTTGGGACAGTTTCTCAAATACCAGCTAGCACTTGAAGAAGAGCAACCAGAGAGACTTCTATATTTAGCAGTTCCTTTTGATACTTATCGTTCCTTTTTTACTTTAGAACTGCCGCGCTTGTTAATCCAACGTTATCAAGTTCGACTGATTATTTTCGATCCAGAACAGGAGACGATTGTCAAATGGCAAAAGTAGAACAATATCGTAAAATCATTCAAGAGTTGTTAGAAGCTTATAGCCAAATTAAATCTAGTAACGAAGAAGTCGAAGCCGAAGTAATTTTCGATCGAGAACACGATAGATATCAACTTGTTCATGTAGGTTGGTCAAATAAACGTCGTGTATATGGCTGTGTTTTGCATCTAGATATTAAAAACGAAAAAGTTTGGATTCAGCATGATGGTACTGAAGGAGGTATTGCCGATGAGCTTACCAATCATGGTGTACCTAAAAATGATATTGTCTTAGCTTTTCACTCTCCCTTCAAACGAAAATTTACCGAGTTCGCTGTTGGCTGATAGTTCTAGATTCTAAATTCTTCTTAATTAACGCTCAGATGGTTCTATGGGAATTTCGATCGCAAATTCTGCTCCTTTGCCAACAGATGAGTTGCAGGTAATTTTACCTCGGTGTTTTTGCACGATAATTTGATAGCTAATTGACAATCCTAATCCACTACCTTTGCCCACAGTTTTTGTGGTAAAAAATGGGTCAAACAAACGCGGTTTTAATGACTCTTGTATCCCAATGCCATTATCGGCGATCGCAATTTTGACTGTATTAGAGTTTGTCAGTTGCGTGTAAATCTCTATTTTGGGTATGGGGCATGGGGCATTGGGTATTGGGGTATGGAAGGATGGGGAAGAAATCTTTCCCCCCACACTTCCCACACTCCCCCACCTCCCCATCTCCCCATCTCCCCATTCCCCACTCCCCACTCCCTTTTCTAAAGCATCAATTGCATTATTCAATAAATGCATAAATACTTGATTGAGTTCGCTGACATAACAAGAAACTCGAGGCAAATTGCCATAATTTTTAACTACAAAAATTGCTGGACGGTCTGCTGTTTCCTTGAGTCGATGCTGTAACATGACTAAAGTGTTATCGATGCCTTCATGGATATTTACGCGCTTGATCTCAGATTCATCGTGTCGAGAAAAGTTTTGTAATGCTAGTACTATCTCCCGAATGCGATTAGAACCTCTATACATTGCATCTATAAGATTTTGCAAATCTTGAATCACAAAATTCAAGTCTATATCTTTAGCTGTTTGCTGAATTTTTGGTGTCGGTTGGGGATATTCTTGTTGATAAGTCTCAATCATATTTGCTAGGTCTTGCACGTATCGCCCAGCATATTGGAGATTCCCATAAATAAAACTGATCGGGTTATTAATTTCATGGGCAATTCCAGCTACTAACTGCCCCAAAGCCACCATTTTTTCGTTTTGAATTTGTTGAACTTGGACGGCTTTTAAGTCGTCAAGTGCCTGTTGGAGTAAAATATTTTTTTCTTGAAGGTTTACTTGTAGCAAACGTAAATTAATCTGATTTTCAATTCGTAACACAACCTCTGCCCCATGAAAAGGTTTGGCAATATAATCTACGCCGCCAACATCAAAAGCTTTTGCCTTATCTACAACATCATCGAGGGCGCTAATAAAAATTACTGGAATTTCGCAAGTTTTATCGTCTGCTTTGAGTTGTTGGCAGACTTCATAGCCATCCATACCCGGCATATTAATATCCAGCAGAATCACATCTGGCAAAACCATTTGACATGCAGTCAGTGCCATTTTGCCATTTAACGCTTTGCGAACTTCAAAACCTTGCGCAGTTAACATTGCTGATAAAAGCCGCAAATTATCTGGGGTATCATCTACCACCAAAATATTTCTTTTATGATGGTTAGTTTGATTTAAATGCATTATCTATGAAAAAATATGTATATTAACGATCGCGGATACTAAATACTGGTTTGAAATCACCCTGGCAATTCTGCTAAATTTTGCCAAAATCTTTGTATTTATAGTTTAACTAACAGAGCGCTTTGAAAATTTTTATCCGAAAAAAGTTATTAATCAGTTAAGGTTTTTACAAAAATAAAAGCTGGATGACAGCAGTATAATATAAAGAATACACAAATAATCTAACCAAGCCCCAATTGTCAAGTTTTTTTCAGGTGTTATTTCGTGCTTACCATTGGGGTGTTGCAGCAAGTAGCTTCATAACTAATTCGCCTTCTATGGGTTTAGAGAAGAGATATCCTTGAGCGAAATCACAGTTTAAATTTCTCAGTTGGGCTAACTGTTCCTCTGTTTCAACACCTTCGGCGATCGCGCTCATTCCCATTGAATTAGCAATACCGATCATTGCTGGAACTAACCCCATATTCTCTTGATTGTCTTGCATCCGTTTGACAAATGATTTGTCTATTTTGAGCGCATCTAAAGGAAAGCTGTGAAGATAACTTAAAGACGAATATCCCGTCCCAAAATCATCCATGATCAATTTAATTTTGCGTTGTTTTAACTCTTCGAGAATTATTTTGATGGCATTAGTATTTTCCATAATTACGCTTTCTGTAATTTCTAATTGTAAATATTCGGGATTTATTTGATGTTCGTGAATTATGCGGTCTATTTGATCTACGAAATTGGGCTGTGAAAATAATCTGGCACTCAAATTTACACTAATACTTAAAGGCTCTGACGTGACTGGATAATGTTGCCAGATGCTTAGTTGGTGGCAAGCCGACTGTAATACCCAGATGTTAATGGCATTAATCAAACCTGTTTCTTCTGCTACAGGAATAAAATCTATAGGAGAAACCAAGCCGCGGGTCGGATGTTGCCAGCGTACTAATGCTTCAAATCCAGAAATTTTGCCTGTAGTTAAAGAAATAATTGGCTGATAATAAACGAGGAATTCTTGCCTTTCAACAGCCCTGCGCAAATCATTTTCTAATTCTAAAAGTTGAATGGCTTCCTGATGCATTGCTGGGTCGAAAACGTGATATTTTGCTCTTCCTTGAGCCTTGGCACGATACATTGCCGTATCAGCATCCCGCAGTAAATACTCTGGGCGATCGTAATCTTTATTACCCCAGCTAATACCAATACTGGCATTCATAAATACTTCGTATCTTGAGAGTTTAAAAGCGAGTGATAGCTGTTGCAGAATGCGTTCGGCAACTTGGATGGCAATATTGATATCTGTGAGATTTTCCAGAAGAATACCAAATTCGTCGCCGCCTAATCGGGCTAGAGTATCAATCGGTATCAGGCATGTTTGCAAGCGACGGGCGATGGCAATGAGTAATTCATCTCCTACCAAATGACCGAGGGAATCATTGATGACTTTGAAGCGATCGCAATCTAAAAAAAGTACGGCAAACTGATAATTAGGATCTTGTTTAGCCCGATTTAAAGCGTTTTTGAGTTGCCTGATAAACAAAACTCGGTTTGGCAACCCAGTTAGAGAATCATGTAGTGCTATATCTAGGATTTGACTTTGTAATTTCTGGCGAGAAATGATTTCTTCATGGAGTTTTTGCAGAGCATTTTCTAGCTCCCAAGTACGTTGTTTGACTCGATGTTCGAGTTCGACATTTAATTTTAAGATTTCTAATCGTGCCGATCTCAAAGCCAGTTGATTTTGTACCCGCACTAAAACTTCTTGAAATTCAAAAGGTTTAGTGATGTAGTCTACACCGCCTACCCTAAAAGCTTTAACTTTATCAAAAACATCATCCAGAGCGCTAATAAAAATTACTGGAATATCAGCTGTTAAGTCCCAAGCTTTAAAAGTTTGGCAAATTTCATAGCCATCTACTTCTGGCATCATGATATCGAGCAATATCAGATCGGGCAACACTGTTTGAGTTGCTGTCAGTGCCATTTGCCAGTTTAAGGCTTTACGAACGTTGTACCCTTCCCTTGTCAATATCGAAGATAAAACCCGCAGGTTATCTGCCATATCGTCAACGATCAAAATATCTTTTTTATAAGGGTCTAAATGATCGTAATTCATTCTATCTTTGTTCTAGTCAATTCCATGATTTTCTCAAACTGATAGTTATTCGCTAAATCCCTGAGAATGTGGAAAATTTGACTTTTATCCGCTGGAATTTGCTTGAGTAACTCTAAAATCAGATCGTCGCTACAACTGGCCGCAGCATAGTGTATCTGTTGGAGCCACTCAGGCGGCATTTGTGATAAATGG
Source organism: Nostoc sp. DedSLP01 (assembly GCA_034530875.2). Classification (GTDB taxonomy): domain Bacteria; phylum Cyanobacteriota; class Cyanobacteriia; order Cyanobacteriales; family Nostocaceae; genus Nostoc. The sequence continues at coordinate 7,695 of JAVRCJ020000070.1, read as the reverse complement.
CTCAGGAGTTCAGCAACGCTGGCAAACATCTGTGTAGTTTGCTCAACAGCTGCTGTATTTGTGGTTTGTATTGGGCTGTTATACTTTACACCCAAATGTTCGCTCAGTTTTTCTAATAATACTTCCTGGGTGAATGGCTTGCGAATAAAATCATCACATCCAATTGACAAAGTTCGCTGGCGTTCTTCCTCAAAAGCGCTAGCAGTCAGGGCAATAATAATAGTGCTCTGATGGGGGCGTTCTTCGGCGATCGTAGGCGAGTCACAAGCTGGAGCTAAGGCAGTTAGGAAGTTTGGGTCGCAATGAGAGGAACTTGCCGTTGTATAAGGCTTCGGACTCAAGTTACTAGTAAGTAGTGGTGGACTGTGGGAGTTAACGTCACTTAACAAAATTTTTTCTCTATGCTCCATGACCGATTTCATATACACCAAATCTTCAGATTTAATGATTTTTGTGGCTTCGTAGCCGTCCATAACAGGCATTCGCATATCCATCAAAATTAAGTGTGGTTGCCAGGATTGCCAATTGGCAATTGCTTCCACACCATTTGCAGCTTCTTGAACTTCAAAACCTATAGATGTGAGAATCTTAACTAGCAATAGACGGCTTTCTTTGGAGTCGTCAACCACTAGAATGCGGCATGGTTTTTCACAGGCAGCTAAAGCCAGAGTTTGGTATTTATTTTGGTTAGCCGGGATTTCTCTAGCAGAAGCCAGAGCAATCTGGACATTAAAACTAAATATACTACCTATACCAGGAGTACTGCTGACAGTAATATCTCCTCCCATTAGTTGTACGTATTTGCGACTAATGGCCAAACCTAGTCCCGTACCTTGTTGCGATTTTCTACCGACCTCGGTTTGCTCAAAAGCCTCAAACAGCAAATCAATTTCTTCTGGAGCAATACCACAACCAGTATCTTCTACCTCGAAGATTAAAAGTTTGGGAGATGAAGAAGACGCACTGACGTAGTTATGGGGAGAGGCAGTGAAAGAACTCTCCATCTTTGAGCATCCCCATACGATTGTGTCTCCGTGTCCTCGCATCAGTGCGTCTCCGTGTCTTTGTGTCTCCGTATCTTTTTCTCCAGCCTCCAGCCTCACCCGTAATGTTACCGTACCAGTAGCAGTAAATTTAATGGCGTTTCCCAATAGGTTGAGTAATACTTGAGACAGTTTATTTTCGTCAGTTTCTATGTATTGAGGCAGGTCTGGTGGATACTCAAATACTAATTCTAAGTTTTTCGATGCTGCACGTAAGTGCAACATTTCTTCTAAGTTATTTAGCAAATGAATTAAATCAAAGCTACTGAGATTTAATCTGATTCTACCAGCTTCAATTTTGGACATTTCGAGAATGTCATTAATTAAATTCAGTAGATGTTCGCCAGCACGATTAATTATTCCTAAACTTTTTTGATGTTCGTCTGATAGCGAATAATCCCGACTCATGACTTGGGTAAAACCGAGAATCGCGTTGAGTGGGGTACGCAGTTCGTGGCTCATATTAGCGAGAAATTCGCTTTTGGCAAGATTGGCTGCGGCGCTGCGTGCTGCTTCGCGGATGGCTACTTGTTTCTCATGTGCGGCAATTTTTTGCGATTCAATCAGTTGTTCTTGGGTGATTTGTAATTGCTCAATCAGCTGCTGGAATTCGTCTGTACGTTTTTTGACTTGAGCTTCTAAGACGAGGTTATATTCTGCCAGTAACTTTTCTGCTTGTTTGCGTTGCTCAATCTCAAAAAATGTAGCCATCGCAAAAGCCAAATTCCCCGATTCATCATAAATTGGTTTTCCCAAAACTTCAATGGGAATATTCTTTTGATGATGGCGAATTTCCATATCGTCAATTCTAAGGCTTTCGCCTTGCAATGCTCTTAAAATCGGCAAGCGATCGCTAGGATAAATTTGATTTGTACCTGCAAGATAAGCTTGATATACCTTTGAGAGTTGTTCGCACGGCACTGGTACTATTCCTTGACCGAGAATTTCCTGAGCAATTTCATTTATGTAGTAAGGATTGCCTTCGGCATCTATAATAAATACACCTACCGGCATCGCTTCTAAAAATTGAGTCAGCCGACTCTTACTTTCAGATAGCGCTTCATTTAAAACTTGCATCTCGGCATTCTTTGTTGCCAAAACACTAAAAGATGCTTCGAGTTGCTGAGCCATTGTTTCAAATGATTTGGCAAGTTCTCCCAACTCATCAGAGCGATTAATTTCTGCTGTATGTTCCCATTTACCTTCAGCAATTTTCTTGGCTGAGATGTTTAATTCTAGAATCGGCTTAATTACCCACCGAGAAGTCAAAATCCCAATTTCTGTAGCAACTAAAAAAGCAACTATGCACAGGATAATGGTGGTACGAGAGTTTTCGTTAATTTGCTGCATAAATTCAGCTTCTGGGATGACTGCTACAATTAGCCAATCCAATCCCAAATCATCCTGCCAACTTTTTACTTGCACAAAATAATCTACGCCATTGGCAGTAAAATTTAGCTCTTTTTTACCCACAATTGATTGTAGACTACCAAAGCGTTTGATTAAATCTTGCGTTGTGAATCGAATTACAGGATCTTGGCTATCTAATCCCGATAAACGTTTGGCTTGACCGTTAGCGATACTATATGGCAAGCCACTAGAAGAAGCTACTATTAATCCTGAACGCTCTAATATAAATGTTTTACCCGAATCTCTAAACTTTAACTGCGATAAAAAATTCCCCAGTTGTGACAAAATTAAATCGACACCAATCACTCCAACAAGTTGGCGATTGCGATCGTAAACCGGATAGCTCGAAGATATAGATAAAATTTCTGGTTTATCTTCCCATTGATAAATTTGACTCCAAACTGGTTTACCCGCCTTGACGGCATCTGTATACCATGCTTCTTCGCGAGGATCGTATTCTTTGATTGCCTGTAAAAACTCGCGATTTCCTTGGTTGTTTGTAGTGTAAACGTGAAGCTTTCCTATACCTTGCTTTTTGGTAACTTCATTAATTAAAAGTTTGCCATCATCGAGACGTTCAACACCGATAAATTCACCTTTGGTATTGGCAAAGTTGCTGTAGCCAATATCGAAAACTCGCATTTGTTTCCAAAAGTAATTTCCCGTGACTTCAAAATCAGAAAGAGGAAGCAAATTTAAGTCGATTGCATCTAAATTAATTTTATTAATTTGCTTGGGAGTTGTTAAATAATTATCGAGATGTTGTTCTATGCGATCGCAAATTTCATTTTCTAATTGAGCAGCAAGCTCTTTTACTGCTTTTTGGCCGTTTTGATATGAAAGATAGCCCACAAGCCCTACTGCCCCACAAATTTGTAATATGAAGGGCACAATTAGAATATATCTTAGAGGCATCTGGGCATACACTTTGCCAACTAAGCGATTTAAAGATGCGATCGGCTGGAGTTTGGATAACATTGTTTTTTAATCTTCCCCAGGATTTATTAGGGGTATTCATGCCATATTAACTACATTTTATTCCGGGATAACTACGGTGGAATAGTAGTTTCACCTTATGACATATTTTATACGTGTAATATAAAAAACAGTAAATTTTAATTTTAAGTAGAAGACAGATGGCTGAATGAAAAAGACTTATTGTATCTAGTTTCTAAAGATAAGCATTTTACATTTAATTCTGTCTACCTACTTATATACTTGCATACGTGGCTGAGTTCCTCCAATATATAAATTTTCAGGTTTGATAATTACACCTTAATTTGCTCTGTTTTATCTGGCAATGTATAAACACAAATTTAACTAATCGGTTACAGTATGCCATTCTCAAATTCAGGTTGCCATTAGCACCCAATCCTATATTTAATTTTGACTTTATAATGCCTTAATTTTCTTCTATTAAAAGCTTTGGAGTTGTAAAAAAAATTAAATCGTGGCTATAACAATTTTTAATTTTTCATGTAAATATACACTGCAAATTTAAAAATCAAAAAAAATTTAGTTTATATTTTAGATTTTAGCGAAATATTCATTTTTGCATATAAAAAGCTCTAGCTTTATTAATTTTTGTAAATTTCTTAAAAGACCATGCAACAAACTATTCTGGTAAAGTTGCTTGACGATAATTGGCAAAGATATTGAGAAATAAGGCCAAAATAACGGCGTAGGGCAATACTTTTCGATTAAAAGGGAAAACTTAAGGGCTTTTCTTAGGCTTTTATGGATACAGGGGTGATTTATCAATTCCACCAATGTGGTTGAGAGGCCAGAAACGAAATACAGCGCGACCGACAATATTCTGGCGGGGAACAACACCCCAGCAGCGGCTATCGTAGCTACTGTTACGGTTATCACCTAGTACTAAATACGAATTTGCTGGTATGGTTTGAGGTTTCGCCAAGAAAGGCGGCCGCGAAGTTGATAAGCAAACATCAATAGCTGTACTCTGCTGAGAACTTAGATAATTTTCTTCTGGGAGAGGTTTATTGTTGATGCTAACTTTGCCATTTTTGAGTTCTACTTTTTCTCCAGGTAAGCCGATTACACGTTTAATAAAAGCATCTTGATATTGTTCTTTTTGTAGCTCTTCTGTAGGCCAAAAAACCACAATATCTCCGCGGTCTGGTGGAGAAAATTTATACTTCAATTTATCAATAACAATTTTGTCTGCCTCCCACTGGTTTGGCGTACCATGCAGAGTTGGTTCCATCGCACCAGAAGGAATCCAGCGTCTTTCAGTAAAGAAAATGATATACACACCAAGAGTCCAGAAGACTAGTATTACACTAGCCTCTATAATCTTCTTCAGTTTGATACTGGGCATATCATATTCTCTTTGGGTTTGTCCTGTCTTATAAAGTTGGTTCACTGCGTTGGATGGGTCTGGTAGCTGAGAGCTTAGTGGCGTCTGATGCTCCCAAACCTCCGCAGCTTGCGGGATGTTGTTACAGACCTTGCACTTTGTCTTTTGTTAGCAGTAACAAATGACCAATGACTAATAACTAACGACCTTTATGGAGTTGGTTGTGGATACAGCGGTGTTTTATCAATTCCACCAATGTGATTGAGCGGCCAGAACCGAAATACAGCACGACCAATAATATTCTGGCGGGGGACAACACCCCAACAACGGCTGTCGTAGCTACTGTTACGATTGTCACCTAATACTAAATAGGAGTCGACTGGTATGGTTTGGGGTTTTTCTAAAAAGCGCGGCTGGGGAGCATCTTTGCAAACATCAATAGCTGTAGTCTGCCCAGAACTGAGATAATTGCTTTCTGGCAGGGGTTTGTTATTGATATAAACTTTGCCATCCTTGAGTTGTACTTTTTCTCCAGGTAAGCCAATTACACGTTTAATAAAAGCGTCTTGGTATTGTTCTTTTTGTAACTCTAAAGTAGGGGAAAATACGATAATATCTCCGCGTTGGGGGTTGGCAAATTTATACTTCAATTTATCGACAATGATTTTATCTGCCTCCCATTGGTTTGGCGTACCATGCAGAGTTGGTTCCATCGAGCCAGAAGGAATCCAGCGTGCTTCAGCAACAAAGGTACGAATTCCCAGAGCTAAAACAATGCTTAATACAATTGTTCTACCTAGCTCTGCGATCCAGGAATTATCAGGTTGTTGACTAGAGTTGTTATCAGACACTTGATTTTGCATGAAATTGCTTAACTAAAAGAAAGTGGTAGGTAATTAACTAAACTAAGAATAATTTCTCTGTTAATCTTAACGGAAAAATTTTAATTGCCTAGTTAGGTTAGGATTTTCACGAGGCTCTTCATAAATTAAAAATAAACTTTTTTTTAGCGCTCCGCAAAAATTCGTCGCTTAGAGCGCGACTAAGTTTAACCTAAAAACATAGTTGTCTGTAATACATAAGCTGGTGTCGCCCAATAAAAGGTTCCAGAAGTAGCCAGAGTACTTGTCTAGATTACATTTGCTGATTTTTAATTTTAAATTGGAATAGCTAAACCTCATGTCATCTCCAGAAATTTTACTGATTCGCCAGGCTCAGATTATCCTACCCAATAGCGAGCTAACGATCGCTGATGTGTTGACGCGCGATGGCCAAATAGTCGAAATTGCGCCAGAAATCTCCCAAACAGCCGCAGCCACAGAAATTGACGCACAAGGGTTAACTTTGTTGCCAGGAGTCATCGATCCGCAGGTACATTTCCGCGAACCGGGACTAGAACACAAAGAAGATTTATTCACTGCCAGTTGTGCCTGCGCCAAAGGAGGAGTGACTTCTTTTTTGGAAATGCCCAATACCCGCCCCTTGACTACAACACAGGAAGCTTTAGACGACAAGCTAAAACGTGCCTCGCAAAAATGTGTGGTTAATTATGGCTTTTTTATTGGGGCAACACCAGAGAATCTCCCCGATTTGCTTCTAGCCAAGCCTACACCAGGGATTAAAATTTTCATGGGGTCGATGCATGGTCAATTGCTGGTTGACGGCGAAACAGCGCTGGAGGCTATATTTGCTAAAGGCGACAGATTGATTGCCGTTCATGCCGAAGATCAAGCCAGAATCAACCAAAGACGCCAAGAATTTGCCAATATTCACGATGTAGCCGTTCATTCCCAAATTCAAGACAATGAAGCTGCTTTGTTGGCAACACAACTGGCATTAAAACTTTCTAAAAAATATCAACGTCGGCTACATATTCTGCATCTATCAACAGCCGACGAAGCAGAGTTACTGCGTCAGGAAAAACCGAGTTGGGTTACAGCAGAGGTAACGCCACAGCATTTATTGTTGAATACCAGCGCCTACCAACAGATTGGTACTTTAGCACAGATGAATCCACCTTTGCGATCGCCCCACGATAATGAAGTTTTGTGGCAAGCTTTGCGCGATGGCGTCATCGATTTTATCGCCACAGATCACGCACCCCACACCTTAGAGGAAAAAGCACAAGAATATCCCAATACGCCATCGGGAATGCCTGGGGTGGAAACTTCCCTACCTTTGATGTTAACTGCGGCCATGCAGGGAAAGTGTACCCTTGCCCAAGTTGTGAATTGGATGTCCAAAGCTGTAGCCGTAGCTTATGGTATTCCGAATAAAGGAGCGATCGCACCTGGTTACGATGCCGATTTAGTGCTTGTAGATTTAGACACATACCGTCCAGTCCGACGCGAAGAACTGTTAACCAAATGCGGTTGGAGTCCTTTTGAAGGCTGGAACCTGACCGGTTGGCCTGTAACGACTATTGTCGGCGGTCAGATTGTTTACGATAAAGGGCGGGTAAATACGCAAGTGCGCGGTCAAGCTTTAACTTTTTTGTAGCAAATATGTATTTAAGCTTACGTAATACATAAGTAATTAGCGATCGCCGTCATACTTAGACTGGCAGGATTTCGATCTATAGCAGGTAACAGGCAAAGAAAGTCTGTTGATATCGGAGTTTTACCATCGGTTTATATACTCAACCATGTTTCAACTCCCATACCAAAGGCAAGTTTAGTGCAGCTGTGCAAGATTCAAAATTTAAAAAGTTTATCGAGTAAGCTTTTTAAATTTTGAATGGTTTGCCTTGTAACGTCTTTGGTACTAGAACTTGTTGCTAAATTAGCTTGACTGCTTACAGAAGTCAGGGAAATTGGAGTTCGGACAAATTAGGAACCCAAAAGAGTAGACCTCTTGCAAAAGTCCTAGATGCATGGGACAAGTAAGTGAGAGTTGGGTAGCATAAATGACCTACGAACAGGT
>JAVRCJ020000069.1:0-23383 GCA_034530875.2 Nostoc sp. DedSLP01 | reverse complement strand
ACCTGAAGGGCGATCGCTACTGTCATTTTTTAGTTCTGTCGAACTCACGTTAATTCTTTAATGTACACCTGGCAATTAAAATTGCCGTTGGCACTACATCTCCTGCCTGAAGGACGTATGTGAGTTCCTGAGTCACCCACATACTCAGGAGTTTTGTGCCTATCGTCTTACTCGATAAGTTCTGGAAACACTACTCAGAAAACTGCATAAAAAAACTCAACTAGATCTATTAAGTTTCTGAAGGGTTTTAAACCTACAATCTGGAATGCTGTTGCTTGCCTTTGTAGCTAAATATCTGCAAAGGGATAGGCTCTCTAGTAGTTCAGCTTTAAGTATATATTAAAGAGGAAAAAGGCTTGATATGCAAAAGCAAATTTTGAGTTTAGCGATCGCGTTACCAACAGTATTATTCACTGCTCTACCCACTTTGGCAAATCCCATACAATCGATCGCACCCAAAGTTGGTAGTTTACAACCAACTCAGGTACAAGTAGAATTTCAAGCTCCTGCAATTCAAAATCAACTCTCTAACCCAGGGAATGGCGAATCTCCAGGGCCAACCGGTGGTACGACGCCGGTCAAAGGGCCGGGGCCTAAACCTCCTCGCAGAGATGTCTTGTTGCAACTGGGTACAGGTTTACAAAACACCATCGATTCTAGCTCCGTAAATCTGAACATAGCGAACCCCGTTCTCGATCGCTAATCTTGGGGTTAGTTTTGAGGTAATCTTTTAGTAAATTACAACTGCGAATCAGTAGATTGTCTAAATCTTGGGTTTGCAGTTCCGCGCTCAGAAGACGCCAAAGTTTAGCTGTACCATCAAAACTGGCAGAAGCCAAAAATTTCCCATCAGGGCTAAAACTGACGCTCAATACTGCATCAGTATGTCCTAGAAGAGTTTTGAGTTCTCTGCCTTCACGGTTCCAAAGTTTGATGCTTCCATCACCGCTAGCTGAGGCGATTGTTTGGCCGTCAGGACTAAAGCTGAGGCTGTAGATGCTATCAGTATGTCCCGTAAGAGTTTGTAGTAAAGCTCCATTGCTGACTTGCCAAAGTTTAATCGTTTTATCAGCACTAGCCGAGGCGAGTATTTTACCATCAGGACTAAAACTAATGGCGTTGACAGCGTTAGTATGTCCTGGCAGACTATACAGTAACTTACCATCCTTAACTCTCCAAAGCAAAACTTTGTTATCTCTACCAGCTGAGGCCAGTACTTGACCGCTAGGACTGAAACTGACGCTCAAAACTTCAGCCGTATGCCCTTGGAGAGTTTTAATTAAAGCTTTTGTTTGAATATTCCAAAGTTTAATGGTCGTATCAGCACTGGCGCTTGCCAGAATTTGACTATTAGGGCTAAAGCTGAGACTATTGACTTCGCGCTGATGCCCTTGAAGGGTTTTAATCATATAGCCGTCACGAGTCCGCCAAAGTTTAATATAATGGTCAAGACTCGCTGAGGCTAATGTCTCGCCGTCAGGACTGAAGGCTAAACCGTAGATTTCCTTACTGTGTCCGTAAACTGAAGTATCATAACCTTCCAGGGTTTGGCGCAAAGTTCCGTCACGCTGCCAAAGTTTTATCGTAGTGTCTTGACCGGCAGTGGCTATTTGCCCATTCGGGCTAAAACTCACACTATAGAGTTTACCTTGATGTCCTGTGAGAGTTTTGAATAGAGGATTATCTAGCTGCCAAAGTCTAACAGTTTTATCAGCGCCAGCCGAAACTAAAGTCTGGTCATCGGGGCTAAAACTGGCGCTGTATACTGCAATACTATGCCCTAGTAAAGTTTGACGTAAAGAGCCGTCCTGAGAACTCCAAATTTTGATTGTGCTATCGGCGCTGGTAGAAGCTAGGGTTTGACCATCATGACTGAAGTTGACGCTGAGGATCTCTGCGTTGTGGGCTGGAATAATTCTCAGTAAGCTGCCGTCTCTGTGCCATAGTCTCACTGTTTTATCTTCACTGGCTGAAGCTAGAGTTTGGCCGTCGGGGCTAAAAGCAACGCTGGAGACTCCGGCGCTATGTCCTTGGAGGGTTTGCCGCAACGCTCCATCGCTAACACTCCAAAGTTTAACGGTTTTATCTGCACTAGCGATCGCCAAAATTTCCCCATCAGGGCTAAAACTGACACAATTAACAAAATCCCGATATCCGCTAAAAGTTCTCAGCAAATGACCATCGCTAACTTTCCAAATTTTAGCAGTGCCATCGGCGCTACCTGTGGCGATGGTCTCGCCGTTCGTAGACCAAGATAAGCTCAGAACCTCCGCAGTATGACCGTTTAGGGTTCTAATTAAAGAACCGTCCTTAGTTCTCCAAAGCTTGACGGTGCGATCGAAACTAGCTGTTGCGATCGTTTGACCATCCGGGCTGAAACTGACGCTCCGGACTGTACCAGTATGCCCTGTTAATGTCCGTAACTTGGTGCCATCATGTCCCCAAATTATGGCTGTTTTGTCGTTACTAGCCGATACAATTGTTTTACCGTCAGGACTAAAACTCACGCTCGATACTTCAGCGCTATGCCCTTCTAAGCGGTTGCGCTCTTGGGTTCCAGAAATTACTTGTTGTAAAACACCCAAAGTCTGAGTTTGCAAATCGGTTGGTGCTACAAGAGTGTTTTTTAGCTGTTTACCTGCTTTGACACTGGCAATCAGCGCTTCTAACTGCTGATGTGACAAAAGATTAGCTTGAGATGAGGCATTTAAGGCTTCAATTTCTCGCAATTGGGCTGCTTGAGATTTCCAATAGGCTAAGGAGCCGAAACAGACAGCCGCTAATCCTAAAATACTGAGTGCAACTACAGCCCTTTGAGCTTGCTTGAGTCTTCTTTTTTCTTGTAGTTGCTGTTGTTTTCTTTGTACTAAACAAGCTTCAATAAACCGTTGCACATCAGCAGAAAGTTCGTCGGTATATTTAATATAGATATCTTCTGCTTCAGCTAGTCGCACTCCTTGTAATAAGAAATCAGCTTGCTGACTGCGTTGTAGCCACAATTGTGAAGCTTGCTCAATTTGCCTTTGTTTTCGCAAGCGATCGCGATTTTCTTCTAACCACCAGCGTAAAGTTGACCAATGACGGATGAGGATTTCATGGGCAACTTCTACTGTTATGGGGGCGGGGGAGGCAGGGGAAGCAGGGGGAGAAATTTTTTCTTGTTCTCCTTGTCTACCTTGTCCTTTTGTTAGTTCTTCTTGTTCTAAATTCATCACTACTAACTTGGCAGCAGTTAAGGCGTTGAGGGTTTTTTCTACTAATGCGGCTGGATATTTTTTGACTATTAACTCTGATTTATGTACCCGCCTGCGAGTATCTTCTGTACCTTCACCTAGTTGTGTCAAAGATAAAAAAATCCATTTAGCGCATTCTTGCATTTGAGGATCGAAACTTTCGTAAACAGCCTGAGACGATCGCTCTAATGCTCCTTGAATTCCGCCTAGTTGCTCTTGATAGGTTTGTAAAGTCAACTCACCAGCAACTCGATGTTGCCATAATTGCTCTAAAACAAATTCTAGTAATGGTAAATCTCCTGGTGAGCGATTTAGCTCTCGCAATAATACTTCCACTAGTTCTGGTTCTACTTTTAACCCGACTTGTTGAGCTGGGTTGAGAATCACCCGTCGATAATCATCCAAACTTAGCTTCGGTGGAACTAATATGCTCAAATCCTGCAAAGCTTTAGCCAGTGCTGGTACTTCTAAACAGGAGGCAATAAAGTCTGCCCGTAAAGTAATAATTAATTTGAAGCGATCGCCAGCATATTGCACTGCTCCCAGCAATAATTCTAAAAATAGCTCTCTATCTGGGCTTGGAGCTAAAGTAAACAGTTCCTCAAACTGATCTATCACTAGCACCACAACTCGATGGGGTTGATTGCGTATCCAGTAAACAAATCCCTCTACCCCTTGGTGAAATATTCCCTCTAACAAAAGATGGGGGGATTGGGGACTGGGGACTGGGGACTGGGGACTGGGGATTGGATAAGAATAATTCTTTTGCTCTTTTACTCCCCCTGCTTCCTCTGCCCCTCTGCTCCCCTGCTCCCCTGCTCCCCCAAGCTGCTGCGCTAAAGCTTCAAGCGGATTTGCTCCGGGACGAATGCTTCTAATCCACCATTGTTCGCTACTGGGTATTTGTTTGCCCAATCGCAGTTGGGGAATTACACCAGCTTGGACAATTGAAGATTTGCCGCTTCCGGAAGCACCGATGACGGCTAAAAAAGAGCGATCGCGTAGTTGGTGAATTAACTCCTGAGTTAAGGCTTCTCTACCGTAAAAATACTGGCTATCTTGTTCGGAAAAAGCACTTAGCCCCATATAAGGGCATACTCCCAAATCCAATCCTGTGGTTGATTTTGGCGTGTTTGCTCCCGTTTTTGCTTGGAGAATTTCTATAATGCCTTGTCTGCCTGATAGCCAGATGTAAAGAGGAACACCGCTACCTGCCAAGGATAGTTGTAGTTGAGCGATCGCTGCGGCGGCTGAGAGTCCATCTGCTTGGGAAGCTGCCATCAAAGTATCGAGAAATTTTTCGGCGAAGCGTTCTGGTGCATCAGCAGGCGAGGCGTAGGCTATGATACATTGTCCTTGGTGGGAGTCAAGTTGCAAATCTTCTACCCAATCTTGCAAACATGTATTAGCTACAGGACAATCGAGGATGATAATTTGTTGAGCGCTGCATTGGCGTAGCTGTTGTTTCAACCAGGAACGCTTGATACGAATATTTTCTCCCAGCAATAACCATTCGCCTGTTTCAGTTTCTTCAATTCGTCCCCGCAGATAAAGTAGAATAACTTCTGATGCTGGTTGTTGTAAATCACTAGCGATCGCTTCTTTGAGGCGATCGGCAGATACTTTTGTTGCTGGCAAATACTCTAGTGTAAAATCCCCAGTATTTCCGAGAAATTTGCTAATATCTAGTGTTGTTTTGCTAACTGATAATCCCTCTACTACTATTCCTATCCGACGCACCCCAAGAGTTACCGTAGTTAATCCTCTGCCTACAATTAGTTCTCCGACTCCCTCAACAATTCGCTTGGGAGTTTGTAACGGATATTCTCGAAAAATTTGAGTTTCTCCTTTATTTTTTTTCTGCTGATTAATCAGCCGTAACTGTTGATTGCTTTTATCTATATATTGGAGAGTTTTATGATATACATATCGATATAAATTATCCACATAAATTAAGCCTTGGTTATCTGCTGCCTCACCTTGCAACCCTTTCATTAAATAATAAGTAAACACCCCATGTCCCAATTCGGGAAACTCCCAAGATTGCTGGTTATTATCGCAGGAAAGCAAAGCATAAAAACCTTTACTTTTAGCAGCGCATTGTTGTAAAACTTCAACCATTTTTGTTGTAGCGTTCAGCAATGGTTCTTTTGTTATACCTCTGAGTGTCATCCCGCCGCTATGACAAGCATCTAGCCAAACAAGCTGATTTTGCGCCCCACTATTACCCAATAATTGTAAAAGTTCTTGTAAAGCTAAAGCTGTGTTTTGAAGATCGGATTTTTGAGTATCTGCCAAACACAAAAATGCTTGCTGCGTGTTTGGTTCTACAATCCCATGTCCGGAAAAATAAAATAAAATAGTATCAATAGGTTGAGCCGCAGTGGTAATTTGTCGGAGACTGGCACGGATGTTTTCTAAAGATGGTGGTTGCGGTGCAAAATCATGATATATTTTCACCTCTGTTTCGGTAAATTGTGCGGCTGCATCTACCAATGCTTCTGCTAAACCCTGACAATCTACTGTTGAATAATTAAGGCTGGGTAGTCCGTCATCTTGATATTTATTGACTCCCACCAACATGAGCCACAGCTTAGGAATTGCAGTTTGTTTGACTGAAGTTGAGCGACTGGGGATTCCAATTGGTGACATTATAGTAATCCTAAATGAGGTTTCAGGTTTTTACTGCGTAATACCATTTTCTGGCGTTACTGATTGGTGGGATGATTTTTATCTCACGCAGAGACGCAGAGGTGCAGAGAGTAAGAGGAGAGAGAAATCAGATTTTTAATTTTCATCCCTTTATTCAGCAACGCCTATTTTTTTTGTGAAGTTGCATATATTTCTCCCCGACTGTCGCTGTCCCCCTACCTTGCTAAGTGAGGACTACAGGGGAGTCTTGTTATGTGCATCAAAATATATGCAAAGATGCCAAAACTTTCTCAAAAAGTTTTTCATAATGATATGCTATTTGTACTTTAAGCTAAAACTAGCATAAACTTACAACTTAGATAAGATTGCTATACAGAATTCATCAAAACTGAATTTTAGTCCTCAGCCGCTAAGTTTTCTATCTAAAGAATTGTGATAGATTAGGAAGATTATATTACCAGTACAGTAACCATTGACCATCACAAAATAACCCATGACCTTGTAGAGTTATTCTTTCATCGTCAGGATAAATGTAAGTAGTTGGTGCAATCTGATGAAGTGTATGTCCGCTGTGTAAAACAATTTCACCAACTTTATAGCGATGAAAAGTTTTAGTTCTAAATCGTTTAAGAATGTCTACATCACCTGCGATCGCTTGGCTATAATCATTGATATAGTTGAAATCCCAAACATTCAAACCACCACCACTTTTAGGTAGTTTAATTGGTAAAGTAAAGGATATTGTGTTTACAGTATCGAGTTTATCTTCATCCCATTTGATGTTTCGGTACTGCAAATCGAAGTGTGTAGTAGCATTGGGTTTAGTAATAAGATTAGCATTTTGCCAAATATGAAAACCGGGCAGTGCTGCACCTGGTTTATACATTACAGGGTTTATAAGCGTCTGCTCTAAATATTCTTTAACTAACTTATAAAGCCAACCTAAGTGTTCTTCTAGAATTAGATTATATTCACGAGCTATAGTATAATAATCTCTAGAAAAATTAGGTTGATTTAAGAAATCTAAATAACTAGCTGTACCTAAAGTATAGAAAAACTTTGGAGAGTTTCCTCGTTTTATCCATAATTCTCTTAAACTATGAATTACAGAACAAATATCATTACACTGTTCGACTGTCACAATTTGTTCTGAGAAAATTTCATTCCTCGAATCTGCATACCAACTAATACTATTTTCTGTAATATCTTCTGTCAGCAAAGCTAACAGCGAATCTGTTATTTTACCATCTGCCCGAATATCATATCCATCGTATCCCGGCATTGGATTAACTTCTAAACACCAGTACTCTAAATCGTTGGTAACTTTAAAATCCCAACCTGCAAACTTTAACCCCAATGCGGCAGTTGCACTAATAATTTTTTGGTGTAAAGCTTCTGGTAACTCCCACTCGATATACTCAGCTTCTTCATGAAAATGGCGATAGTCTACCTGCGGACATTTTATCAATTCTGCGTGAACTCTATTACCCACTACATGGGCGCGCACATCAGCACCGTGTATATATCTTTGTAAATGAACTGGGCCAGCGTCTGGGTGGAAATCGAGAAACTCCTCTGATTTTACCAGTCTACTATCGGCACGAACGCCTGATGTTGTCTTAACAATTGTTAATCCAGCGTTAGCAAACTCAGCTAGAATTTCTGGATTGGAACTGGTAATGCTATCAGCAACTTGAAAACCTAAAGATTGCAGATGAAATTCATGAAGCGGTTTTGAGAAATTATTACCACCAGCACCAGGACGATTAATTACGTTACCGGGAATATGTTCTAGCCAACAGCAAAGTGCAGCAAGAAGACTTTTCCATCGCATCGCATCTTGTAAATCTGATTGTACGGTTGAAAGGTCAATCAAGCGACAATAATAAGAACCATGAGGATTTAATATGTACTTTTCGCTAGAAAAACTTATCCAACTTTCATTATCATCGGGTAACGCTAGCCGCCAATCTCCATTTTGAATTACTTCGCGTAAATTAATTACTTGTACTTCGACACCACGAGATTCAGCGTAGTTAACAAAATGACAAAAAGTGCGGTCTGAATCAAGGCCAATTGCATAAATCATGAGAAAATATTCTCCAAAAGTGCGGGAGCAAAATCCGACCAAACAAACTGTATTTCTTCCAGCGATGGATAAGGGTTGATACGAGCAATATTGGCACTTTCTAGGTTGCTATCAATACTCCAAGTTACAGTACCAAATACCAAATCTAAATTTCTCAATAGCGAAATACTTTTTTCTTCTAACTGCAAATGTTCTAGAGATGTATTGGTGCAACGCCATGCTTTATCTTCTAAAACAACAACAATTTCATATTCCAGGTTAGGCGAAACCCAACTTGCGCGAAATGGCCCCACCCCTTGAGGAATTTCTGGATATGCAGCAGTATTATAAGTAGTTAAATCTTGAAGATACCATTGTTTATCGAGTAATGCTTGCGGCGATGGTGGAACTTGTGAAGAGAATACTTCTAGATTGCTAGTATAACCAGCCTTTAATTTAGTCAAGTTAGAAGAATACGATAAATTACCCCAAAGACTATTTGCAGTTGGACGATTAATTACTGGTGATTTAGATAATGTCATCGCTGCCCATAAAGTAGCAAGACACTCATCATAAATAAAAGAATCATCAAAACTAGCGCGAATCGGCGTCTGTGGCGGAATACGTAAAATAACTGGGATTTCTGGTGTAATATATGATTTTCCAGAAGTAACACTGATAGAAAACATTCTTGCAGCATTGCAAACATCTAAAATTGCACTCGCATAACCTTTTTGTCTAACCAATTCGTTAACTGCTTGGCAAAAAATGTCATCACTCGAACCAATAATTAATAAATCCATAGTATTTAGTCCATAATTTTTCTCATGGGAGGCTTAGATTTCCGACTTCTTGAAGAAGTCGGGAATCTGTTTTTCTAGAAGATTGGCTTGTTAGCTTTAATTAAACTTTGAGGACGTACATTTTGTAGTACAGGAACTTTCAGTTGATCTGCTGGTAAAATAACTGGATTAGCTCTATCTAGAAAACCACCACCACAGTTACCGCTTTCGCAAGTCTCTTTACTATCCTTACCTTTATCGCTAGAATCTTTGCCTTTATCACTCGATTCTTTTGTTTTACCACCGTCGGTTTCTAAAACACTATTCAACGGTCGTTGATTCAAATTATGAAGAGTGTCACGACGGGCAGAATTAGTAATAAAAGGCTTATTTGATACGCTATAGCTATCAGAAACTACTAAATTAGGGATAGATTCAGCTTTAGCTACAGTACTGATAATTGAATTAGCGATCGCTAAACCCATTACTAATGCTAAACGTGTAGAAGTTGAAGTTGTAATCTTCATTGCGATTCTCCTTTAAGTTGATTTATTACTTTTATTGCTGTGACTCGATTTATCACATGTTTACGGCTACTTATGTTTCATCTTTTTTCTCCTGTAACTCATTCGTGACAGATGAAAACAAGATTACTTGATTAAGTAAAATATGATAGTGCGACAACTGTTTAAAAGCTCCGATTAGAGTTTTCCAGTTTCACCTTTCACTTAGTCAATAGGTTTGCTTGGATATTTTTATGCAGCCTTGGGGAAATTTTTTGAAAATTATTTTTTGAATACAAATAGAAAAACCCCGCATAGGCGAGGTTTAATGCTGGGATAAAGCTGATTTCTAGCGATCGTTTATCTCACTCTTGTTTGCTTTTGAAAGTATTCACGAGAATAGTAATTCTGCCTGCCGCTATTATCTAAAAACTGCGTATAGCCTTGCAACAGTAATTCTTGACCAGCAGATCCCAAGGTGAGGAAGGAATTTGCAAACCCTTTATTATAGTTGGCTGTTGCATATTTATGATTAGTATCTTGGACATTAATACCATAGGTAAGTAATGGTGCAGTTCCCCAATTACAATCACTAGGATGACATTTGCCAAACACCTGAATATTTAATTTATTGCTACCACCTGAGGTAATTACTAAACGAGTAATATTAGAAGTATTGGCATCTTTATTTACCCAAGTACCAATAAAGTCAGCAGGTACAGCTAAAGCAGGATTGATTAAAGCAGTAGTTAAGATGCTACTAGCAGCAATAATACTCATAGAACGTTTCAACATTTTAGTCACACTCCATTATTCGTAATTGTTTTTGTAACTTATTGATAAGTAGACATGATTACCAGTTGGCTAAGTATAAAATATTTCATTTAAGTCGAAATATAATCCTCACACCTTGTAGTAAAGTTTGTGTAGGCGTCCTTTAACGCTTTCACTCTTCCTATAGGTTGGGTTCCAATTTTTTATGCATCCTCGGCAAAGCATCATTGAAATCTTTTCAACTTTTGTGCAATTTGACGCCGATCGCTTCAGTGGTTGGGCGACGGAATCAAGGTTACGTCGCAGTATCCAAAGTTGTCTCAACCGCACTCCTCAAGAAACTTCGGAAAATTTTTGGATTTTATATTGGTATAAATTTTGGCTCGTTCCTGAAACAACGCTACTAGCTAAACAGCATCTTGCGGCTTACTTGCAAGAATCCTGTTATTGGGCATCCCAAAAAACAGTTAACAGTTTTGCGAGTACTCAGTACAAATTATCAGACTGTTTTCAAATTGCCATCGCTCAAGTTGATAAAGTCCTCAAAGGATTTAATCCAGATCGAGGCTTTATTTTAAAAAACTACGCCAGTGCCATCTTTAGCAGTGCTATTCGGGAAAATTTACGCCAAAATCGTGAAATTGATATTTGTACAGATTGGGGACTATTACGAAAAATCACTAAAAAGTTTTTGGTAGAGTCTTTACAAAATGCAGCCTTATTACCAGAGGATATTAATGCTTATGTCCTAGCTTGGAACTGTTTCAAAACTTTATATATCCCAACTCAAAAAGGTACTTCTCGTCAAATTTCCCAACCAGACAATGAGACTTGGGAGGCGATCGCTAAAGCTTATAATTGCCAAAGCGGTCAGCAAGTAAATTACCAAACCCTAGAAAAGTGGCTTTTAAATGCGGCTAAAGCTGCACGCCGCTATCGTTATTTTAGGGTTGACTCTCTTAATATCCCTAAAGGTGGTGATGATTCGTGGGAATGGCTTGATAATATTCCTGAAACACAGCAAGAATCTCTAATTAATCAAATTCTTGCTCAAGAAGAAGAACAAACAAGAAAGTTTCAACAAACTGAAATTAACAAAGTTTTAGTAGCTGCGATCGCTGAACTCGAACCGCAAGTACAAGAAATATTACAACTTTATTATGCTAAAGAACTAACTCAAGACAAAATTGCCAAACAATTACAAATACAGCAGTATACTGTCTCGCGGCGACTAAAAAAAGCCCAAGAAACTTTGTTACGCTTTTTAGCTAACTGGAGTAAAGATAGTTTGCATATTTCTCTTACCTCAGACCTACTGCATAGTATAAACACATTAATGGAGGAATGGTTGAAAAATTACTATGCTGTATGACTGGGAATTGGAACGGGGCAGGGGAGGTAGCCAGAGGTAGGGACAAGTGGGAGTTTGTTCGTCCACTTCAAAGCTTCGTTCATCTCCTTAAGTTCTCTATCCATCTACCTCAGAATCTCAAACTTGCAAATTTCCAATGCCCAATCCCCAAGAGTAATCGCCATGACTATTGACACCACTGTATTTACTTTCGCTAGCTCAACAGATCTGGTTTTAGAAATCCCTATAATTCTGCAAAACCAAGCGGATTTGGACAGTCAAGCTTTTTCTAATGCTAATTCTCGCTATCAAGCTTATATTAATCAACTTTGCCTGGGTGCTATCTTGCTATGGTTGCAAGAAGACTGGACGCCACAAACAAAGGTTTGGCCAAGTACTACTGCTTTACCCAGTTTTTGGGAACTGGTTAATGGAATTGCACTCACCCTTGAGGCAACCAGATTAGTCTTGATACCTAGTGAAGCAATTGATTTGAGTGAATTCCGAGTACCTCAAGAATGGGTGGATATTCCTAGTTGGGTAGGTGATTATTATTTAGCTGTGCAAGTCGAGCCAGATGAAGGCTACGTCAGGATTTGGGGTTATTGCAACCATGAAAAACTGAAAACTCAAGGTAGTTATGATGCCAGCGATCGCACTTATTCCCTGGATGCTACTGATATAATCAACGACATCAGCGTTTTAGCTCTGGCGCGTCAATTGTGTCCGGAAGAACCCACCCGTAGCACTATTCAAGAGATTCCCAATTTATCGCCACAACAAGCACAAAATTTAATAGCCCGTCTGGGAAACCCGGAAATACTTACACCCCGGCAAGAAATCCCTTTTCAACTGTGGGGTGGATTAATTCAACATGGCGGTTGGCGACAAAATTTATATCAACAACGCTTAGGATTACCAGAACAATGGTCAATTATCCAATGGTTGCAAAGCGGTATTTCTCAAGTTGCTGAGGCTGTCGGTTGGAGAAGCTTTGATTTACAACTGAGTGCTGCTGAGGCGCGGGGTGTGGAAGACACACAACCAAGTACTATTCTCTCTCGTCGGTTGGCGATCGCAGGCCAAATCTATGAGATGACGATCGCACCACAAAATAATCAAGATGCAACTATTTGGCGTTTTGAATTACGTAACGCCGCCGTCGGTGCAGCTATTCCTGGTGGTTTTAAACTGCGATTACTCACCGAAGATTTACAGCCTTTTCCCAATAACGAAGATGTAGCTACAACGGCTGTAGAACAATTGTACGTAGAAGTTGCCTTAGAAGCAGGAGAAAGCATAGTCTGGGAAATACAACCTTTTCCCGACAACTATGACTGGGAAATACTCAAGTTTTAAAGAGGAATTTGAACTGTATGTTCGCTCATTTTAGAAGGGTAAGAGGAATTAATGCCTAACCGAGTTAGGGTGGGTTTATTTTCATTCTCTTTTTATAGTAATTATGTACTAGTTAGGTGTTATATGTCTTTTGGCTGAAAATCGCATATCTTCCCTCACTCATTCGGCAGCAAAAACTATGCCTTGACACTCTCCGAACCCGACTCTGGCATAGTTTTCTTTCTCACAGTATCCGCGAATAATAACTTCGTCTGCATCAGCCAGGAAAGTTCGGATCTCACCTGTTGCTAGTTTAATAGGCTGAGAACCACGCCGAGTGATTTCTAGCAGAGATCCTTGAGAACCTAATTCAGTACCAGAAACTGTTCCACTAGCTAGTAAATCTCCAGGGCGGAGATTGCAACCATTACTAGTGTGGTGAGCAATCATCTGAGCTATTGTCCAGTACATTTGTTTAAAAGAAGCATGGCTCATAGAAAATGGCTCTATCCCTTGCTCGCGCATCTGTGCCGAATTAAGTAGCACTTCAAGTATCAGATCTATTCCACCCACTCTGGTATTAATTGAGCCAGACAGATAAGGTAGGGGCGACGGATCTTCCTGGGAACGTTCAAAAGCAGGGCAACGGAAAGGTGCCAGAGCTTCCAAAGTTACCACCCAAGGAGAAATCGTCGTGGCAAAGCTCTTGCTGAGGAAGGGACCCAAGGGCTGGTACTCCCAAGCTTGGATATCCCGTGCTGACCAGTCATTGACTAAGCAAAGTCCAAACACGTGTGACTCTGCGTTGGCAATAGATATGGGGTGTCCTAGTTGATTGCCAGCACCAATCAGAAAGCCGACCTCCACTTCATAGTCTAGAGACACAGAAGAACCGAAATGAGGCACAGTATCTTCAGGAGCTTTTCGCTGACCTTGGGGGCGCTTGATAGATGTACCACTGGGTACAATGGAAGAGGCTCGTCCGTGGTAGGCAATAGGAACGTATTTGTAGTTAGGGAGTAAGGGATTGTCAGGACGGAATAGCTTTCCAACGTTGGTGGCGTGAAAAATAGAAGCGTAAAAGTCAGTATAATCGCCAATGTTCGCAGGTAATAAAAGTTCAGCTTCTACCATCGGCACTAACAGTTTTGCCTCCGACGAAGGCTTTTGTTCATTCCAGCGCAGCAATTCGCTCAGGCGAGTACGCAATGCCGATGAAGCCCAACTTCCTAAAGCCATCAAGGGATTTAAGTTAGCAGCCGTACAAGCTGCTTGCAATTGTTCGGGAAGTTCTTGGAGCAGTCTTGACTGGTAACATGATGTCAAATCTAGAATTTGGTTGCCGATCGCTACCCCAATTCGCGAGCTTCGGATACCATTACGATGGCGAAACACGCCAAAAGGTAAGTTCTGAATGGGAAAATCAGTATCCTTTTGATTGGCAGATTCCACCCAACTACGCAAATTTGGATCGTGAGTTCGATCGATTGAACGGCTCATAACAGTTTCAGATTCTGGAGTGATTCTATGGGTTCTTGAAATGAGCAAGAGCCAAAACAACGAAAGAAACTTTGCCGAGCCTTTTGTAGCTCCCAGATGTTCAGTTGGCGGTCTTTCCAAACAATGCTATCTGCTGAAATTTGGAAACTTTCGATAGTGGACTCTTTAAGAATTACTAGGGCTTCTTGTGCAGTTACCTTCTGCCAATAAACCAGTGCTGCTAAGACTGCTACATTCACAAAGCCATGCATCATCGCATTAGAGCTATCTGGCTCGTATGTTAAGGGATAGCTCCCTGGTAGGGGATGATGCAGTCCAGCAGTTGCTTTAAAAGCAACTTGAGCTTCAGCACAAGCAAAGATAAACCCATAAAGCTGAGAAATAGTAGGAAAAGACTCGGCACTCAATCCGCCAGTGCGAATTTTAGCCGATATACCAGGGCGTTGCAGTAAAGTTAAATATGCTTTCAAGTCCTCATTATAAGGAACTTCAAAAAACGCCTCAATGTCAGCAGGAAGATCGGGAAATACTTTATCAATTTCTCTCAGGGAAAGCGGCGGAAATTCTAGGGAGGCGATCGCTATTCTATGATTGTCATTTAGAGCTTGAATTTTGGCGATCGCCGACTCCACTTCTTGAGAGATTATTAAACTGAGCCGCCAGTGTTTAGTTTTACTCCCTTCTATAGGCAACTTTAAAAGCAGTTGTTCAAACTCATTTATCCGCGACACTGGTAGTACAAAGTTCCCTAACATCCAGTGGTGGTAAGTATTTTGATAGCGAGCATAATTGGCGATCGCCTCTTCCATAGTGAGTTTTGCTGGGGGGAACAGTCCAGCATAGTCAACAATTGATGAGAACAGTGTTTTTATCAATGCCAGCATTGGAGATAATCTCCTGACTAAAATCATGCTAACTCAGAATTAACCGATGTAAATCTAGAACTTTAATTGCTCTGGTTAATTTTTAGTTACATACTTGTAAATTTTCTTGTTGACATATCTATACTTAAAATAGGTAGAAAAATTAATTTACGTAAAAGCGCATTAGACAAGCACTGCAAAGCAGAAATCGCAGGATAGGCGCAAAAATACGAACGTATCTGCAATATTTTTGTATTGCATAAATAGACTGTCTTGATATTACTCTTTTACTTTTATTTCTTCCCTTCTACTAATAACTGTAGTTCCCGAAAGGAGGAATTACCGTGAATGATTTTTTTCCGATTCAACGATTCGACCACCTTGAATTTTATGTAGGTAACGCCAGGCAAGCAGCACTGTTTTACTCCCAAGCTTTCGGATTTACCAATACAGCTTACCGGGGTTTAGAAACTGGCGATCGCAAAACGGCTTCCTATGTTATGGAGCAAGGCGAAATTCGCTTTCTTTTAAGTAGTGGCTTGAATCCAAATCATCCCATCTGTAAAAGTGTACTTCAGCACGGCGATAGCATAGCTGTTATTGCGCTGGAAGTTCCTAATGCCGCCAGTGCCTACCAGGAATCAACCGCGCGGGGTGCAGTGGGAGCAATTCCACCCACTGAAGAAAAAGACGAATATGGAATAATTCGCTACGCTGCTATTCACATCTATGGCGATATTTTGCTCAAGTTTGTAGAGCGCAGTAATTACACTGGAGTTTTCGCACCTAGTTTTCAGCCTCGAGACTCAGCTAAGGGAAAGGGAGTAGGTCTAACTAACATTGACCATGTAGTTGGTAATGTCGAACTGGGTGGTATGGAGCGGTGGGCTAAGTTCTTCGCTGATACTATGGGTTTTGAGCTATTAATACACTTTGACGATGAAACTATTTCCACAGAATACTCTGCCTTGATGTCCAAAGTGATGCAGGACAGTACAGGTAAAATCAAATTGCCGATCAATGAGCCAGCCCAAGGCAAACGGAAGTCTCAAATTGAAGAATATCTAGAATATAATCAGGGTCTTGGAATTCAACACGTCGCCCTTGCAACCAGCAACATTATCGAGACGGTTTCCCGACTTAGAGCAACAGGGGTTGAGTTTCTCAACATTCCTCCAACCTACTACGAGAACATAGAAGAACGGGTAGGGAAAATTGAAGAGCCACTGGATAAACTAGCAGAATTAGGAATCCTTGTAGATTGCGATCGCGATGGTTATTTGTTACAAATTTTCACTCAGCCTGTAGAAGATCGACCAACACTGTTCTTTGAGGTAGTTGAGCGACATGGCTGCCAAGGCTTTGGAGAGGGAAATTTCAAAGCTTTGTTTGAAGCAATTGAGCGCGAGCAAGCGCGGCGAGGAAATCTTTAGATGATGCCGTTTTAAAGAAGGAGCTACGGTAAACCCAAACAAGCGGGGTAAAACCATGACCTATTACTACAAATTAGGAAATATTCCTCATAAACGCCACACTCAATTTCATCAAACTGATGGTTCTTTATATCACGAAGAACTGATGGGAACTCGTGGTTTTTCGGGTATTCAATCCCTGCTTTACCACCTGCATCCACCCACTCAAATCCAGAAAATTTTGCTGGAGAGCAAAAGAGATATATCTTATGAAGAATCGGTTCCCCTGAGCCACCGTCATCTGCATACAGCAACTCTAACTGCTCAAGGCGATGCTATTGCATCTCGGATTCCTTTAATAGCCAATGCAGATGTCTGTATTTCCGTAGCTGTGCCTACAGCACCTATGCAATATTGGTATCGTTTTGCACATGGAGATGAAGTAATTTTCATTCACGAAGGCAGGGGTGTTCTAGAAAGTCAGTATGGAATCATCCACTATAGACCGGGGGATTATCTGGTGATTCCGACTGGGGTTGTTTGGCGCATTTTGCCAGATGAAGAAGTACAGCAGCGAATGCTTGTGATCGAAGCATACGGGCATATTGAGCCACCCAAACGCTATCTCAATCAGTACGGTCAATTCCTCGAACACGCACCTTATTGCGAGCGAGATATTCGTCCGCCATCAGCACTGATTACTCACGATGAAGAAGGAGAGTTTGAGGTATTACTCAAAGCTCGCGGTGGGTTTAGTCGTTACTTGTATAAACATCATCCTCTGGATGTAGTTGGCTGGGATGGACATCTTTGGCCATTTGCATTCAATATTGAGGACTTTGAGCCAATTACAGGCAAAATACACCAGCCACCACCCGTGCATCAAACCTTTGATGGCCCTGGCTTTGTCTTGTGTTCCTTTGTACCGCGAATGTTTGACTATCATCCCCAGGCAATTCCAGCCCCATACAATCACTCTAATGTCGATTCAGATGAGGTTATCTACTACGTTGAGGGCAAATTTATGTCTCGCAAAGGAATTGAGCGAGGCTCGATCACCTTACATCCGAGTGGTATTCCTCATGGCCCGCACCCAGGGATGTACGAAGGGTCAATCGGCAAAGAACGAACTAACGAACTTGCTGTGATGATTGATACTTTTCGACCATTGAGACTGACGACGAATGCTATGGCTTTGGAAGACAAAAATTATGTTTACAGTTGGCTTGCGTGAGGCTGGAGGCAATAGGCAATAGGTTTGTTTGGATCTCCTACACGGGTTGCTATATAAGTAATTCTCTCCTGGTCTCTATTCTCTATTTCTGTTTTTTGTTCTTTATTTTTTAGTTTCAAACTAGGAGTAATATATATGATCGCTCAAGCATTTTCAAAAAAGCGAATTCATCTGACTATTTCTTCGCGGATTCAAGAGCGTTTGCGTCAAGGCACGTTAACGCAACAGCAGATAGACGACTTTCAAGAGTTTCTCAAAGATGTTGAGCGCAAATTATTGCACCATCGCATTATCAGAAACAATGCCTATACTAAGTGGTTTCAAAAAGGCACAGCTACAGATGTAGAACTGCGGCATTTTATTCAGCAATTCTCTGTTTTCTCTAACCAGTTCCTCGTTGCAGCTTTGTTGAAAGTTATCAATTCTCCTACTCTCCAGCAGTCGCGGGCTAGTCGGGAGATATTGCTCAACGAACTGGGAGTCATTTACCGCCACACCGAACAAATCCCTAACCTTATTGCACTCACTGAGCAAGCAAAGGACAAAGAAGGAGATCCCGAATTAGTCAGCACTGAAGGCACAGTAGACGGTGGTATTTGCCGTTTCCAAGCAGCTCATTTTGAATGGCTGCTGGGGGTGGCTAAGGGGCTGGGGCTAGATTTTGCAGATATGGGCAAGCGCAAGCACGGCAGTCCTACAACCTTGCACTTCTGTGATGAACTGATTCACCTCTACGGTAGCGACGATCGCCAGATTGCCCAGGGTGCTAGCTTTGCCGTCGAACACTGGGCGGCGGCTGGTTTCTGGCAGGAATTGGAAGATGGTTTTACACGTATTAAACAGATGCGTCATCCGCAGTTACGTTTGGCATTCTTCACCTGGCATAACCGGGTGGAGGCACAACACGCTGCACACACCCTTGAGGAATTAGAAGAGGTTTACTTCAGTCCTAACTTCGATCGCACCAAATTCTTTGAAGGAGGATGGCAGATTCTAGAAGCGATCGCCGTTTTTTGGGATGGTTTGTATAGCGATTTACTGCAATGAAGACAATCTAACCAAAAGTCTAAAGCCGTTTGATTGCAATTGCAGTTCCTCCACCAGTACCGTGGCATAGGGCAGCTATGCCCACGGTTTTATTCTGTTCTTTTAAAGCATTGAGCAATGTGACAACCAGCCTTGTTCCAGAGGCTCCAATGGGATGTCCTAGAGCGATCGCACCGCCGTTAACGTTTAACTTTTCCTTGGGAACGCTCAATAACTGACTAAAAAGCAAGTTGCTCACAGCAAAAGCTTCATTATTCTCGAACAAGTCAATATCAGCTACCGTCATGCCGAGCTTTTCTAACAACTGTTTAACTGCCCAAACGGGTGCTTCTAGGAAACGCCAAGTCTCACCACTGGCCCAAGTCGCACCTAACACTTCTGCGCTCGGCTGCAATTCATATCTTTCCACTGCTGACGGACTGGCTAAAATCACAGCAGCAGCACCATCTGATATCTGACTACTGTTTCCTGCTGTCAGTACACCATTTGGCTGAAAAACAGAATGTAGTTTAGCAAGGTCAAAGCAGGTAGTATCAGGACGAATTCCTTCATCCGTATCTACTAATTGCTTGCCCTGTTTGGTTTTCACTGTGATGGGGACAATCTCTTTGCCAAAGCTACCTCGCTGCATTGCCGCAGCCGCTTTTTGATGAGAATAAAATGCTACTTCATCTAATTCCTGACGGCAAAATCCGTACATTTCGGCAATGCGTTCTGCCTGTTCTCCCATCGTTTGCCCTGTGGTAGCATCAGTCAATCCATCACAGAGTAGTAGGTCTGTTAATGACTCTGGCACACCCAATAAGAATTTATAACCCCACCTCGCTCTGTGAGATAGTAAAAAACCCGCCTGAGACATTGATTCCATACCTCCAGCGAGAACTATATCTGCGTCCCCAACTCGGATAGTATTAGTTGCGTTGAGTAAGCTCATCATGCCTGAAGAGCAGACCATATCTACAGCATACCCATTCACTGTTTCTGGAATTCCCGCCTCGATCGCTGCTTGGCGGGGCAACAATTGTCCGTGTCCGGCTCGAAGGACGTTACCCATAATATATAAGTCTAAAGCTACTGCCGGAATTCCTGCTTTGGCGATCGCTGCTTGCATGACATGGGCCCCCAAATCTACGGGAGATAGTCCCGCTAGTACACCACCAAATTTACCCAGGGGCGTGCGGACTGCTGAGACAATATAGACTTTACGCATATAACTTGGTAGGTTGAGGTAAAGTACTTTGATATTGGTCGCGCAACACACGGCGCATAACTTTGTTAGAAGCAGTGCGAGGTAAGCGATCGACGATGACAATATCGTGAATCTTAAATAGAGGATTGAGACGCTGGTTGATTGCTTTTTGCAAGGATGTGGCGATCGCAGCTTTATCCTTCTGGACATCCGGTTTGACCACCACATACAGAACTAATTGACTTGGCCCTCCTGATAAAGAGGAAACAGCAATAGCGGCAGTTTCAGATATTCCTGACTCGGCATTTAGAACTTGTTCAATTTCAGTAGAGCTAACTTTGATGCCGCTGAGATTCATGGTATCGTCAACGCGACCGTGAGCGCGGTAGTAGCTGTAGGGCAACCGTTGTATCTGGTCGCCATGACGACGCAGAGGTACTAAATCCTGGATTTGGGGGACGTTAGCAAAATATATCTCGTGGTGGTCTGCGTTTAACAACTCAGTGGAGAGTCCAATTGATGGGGGGATAATAAATGCCTCGCCTTTGTTAGTAGGATGACCATCTGGGTCGAGAATAATTATGTCTAGCCCCAAGGCAGGTGTTGTAAAAGTTGAGGGAGTTGATGGTTGTACTAAAGTGCCAGTTATATAGGCTCCTCCGATTTCTGTACCGCCACAATATTCGATAACTGGTTTGTATCCTGCTAGGGACATGAGGTAGAACATATCTTCAGGATTGGAACACTCTCCTGTCGAGCTAAAAGCTTTAATAGCACTCCAGTCTAGACCTTGCATACAACCAGTTGTTTTCCAACTATTGACTAGACTTGGTACTACACCAAGTATATTTACGCCTGCATTTTGTATAAACTGACCATATTCTTGCTCTGTAGGTTTTCCATAATAAAGAGCGATCGTTGCCTGATTGATTAAACTAGCGTAAATCAGCCAAGGCCCCATCATCCATCCTAAATTTGTATGCCATGCCACTACATCGCCTGGCTGAATGTCTTGGTGCAGATGCCCATCAGCAGCACATTTGATTGGGGTGGTTTGCGTCCAGGGAATGACTTTGGGTTCTCCAGTGGTGCCAGAGGAGAATAGGATATTAGTGTAAGCCCTAGCATCTGTAGGGAAAGCATCAAATTGCTCGTTAGAACTGAGAAACTCCTGCCAAGTTAAATCGCCAGGACGTAGTTCAACAGATGAACCTAACACAATCGCAACAGGCGCATCGGCGTTTACTACTTTGTTGTAAAGGGGCAACTGCTTACCGCCACGCAAAATATAGTCTTGGGTAAAGATTGCTTTAGCGTTAGACAAATACAATCGCCTGGCAATTTCGGCGGCGCTAAAACTGTCAGCAATAGAAACTACAATGCAACCAGCTTTGACAATCCCCAAGTAAATTGCTACAGATTCGGCTGTCATCGGCATCATAATTGCGATCGCATCGCCTCTTTGAAAGTCAGCATTCACCAGCCCATTTGCAACTCGGTTGGTCAAGGCGTAGAGTTCACCATAGCTGAGAGTAGAAATTGAACCTCCTTCTGGTTGGAAGATAATGGCAGGGATATTTGGGGATGTTTGAAAACAACTTTCAATAATATTAAATTGAGCGCCTACTAACCATTGCGGCGACTCAACACCGTCTGACAAGTCAACAATTTGGGTATATTTTTCTCGCCAGCGAATACCCAAACGTTGAATAATTATGTCCCAAAATTCAGCGCGATGTTGTGTTGACCAAGCGTGAAGTTCTGTATATGAATCTAGTTTTAACTTCTTCATTAACGCAGCAATATTAGTCACCTGTATCTGCTCGTGAGAAGGAAACCAAGCAGGAGGATAACCTTGGCTTTTGTCCCAGTCGGAGAAGGTGGTTTTGTAAAGAAGTTCGTGTAGTGCAAAGGGATGAGTAGGCTTAAGGATGCCTTGAGTTAGATACTGCCAGCAGTCAGCAGGTAGAGAAGTAAGGCACTGATTGACCTGCGGCAGTATTGTAGTGGCAATATTAGTTTCCACACCACAAGCAAGGACTTGTTCAAGTGATAGTTGCTTTGTCATAACCATCCACCTCTGTTGAAAATGCTACTCTTGTCTAACAGTTTTCAAACCCCAATATGCAATATTCATAAATTCAAAAAATTTGGCATAAAACAGCGCTGCCTGGTTTGTATTGGCTACATACAATTCAAGTTAGCTAAAGCGCTTTATAGCGCAAAAATTAGTTGTTGCAATTCCTTGTTATCCAGAGGAATTATCGATCGCTAAAAATAATTTTTGTGAAGAACATTCACTTTTTATTGATATACTGAGAAAAATTGACTAAGTTTAAGTGCTTTCAATTTTGTTTGTAAAGTAAAAAATTTTATGAAGATTAAAAAAGAAAGTTGAAAAATTAATATTTTAATTGTTCTTAACTCCAAACTATTTTAGTATTAATAATTAAACTATCTATAAAAGATACCAAATAACTTATATCCTGAGAAATAAGTTGCTCAAAAATAAAACTATCAAAGGTAATAATTTATCTGGCTTTTCACGGAATGTGGAAAAGAAAGAGTGGTTCGCGATAAAATATCGCGAACCACTCGCTACTGGAGTTTAGACTAATCCATGACAAAATGACTCATCAGCGCTGAGTTGACAAGCTATACAGATGAAAATATAAAAACTCAACAGAATAATTGTTAGGGTGTTAGTTACTTCGGTCTATCAAGGCAAATACAGAGTGTTATATCTATAACCAAACGTTAATTAAATTATCTGTAGAGATATAAGTAATAATTCATACTTATCTCTAAATAATTAGCATAGAACTACGTCTACTTAGTAGAGAAAAATCACTCTCCCCCTTGATGAGGCTATTTGATTTATACTTTTAGATTTGTCTAATTGTGGAGAATTTTGAAAGTTGTATGTCCAGCCTAAGTTCCGATCTGGTACGTGTCTATTTGCAAGAAATTGGTCAGTACCCGTTATTAACAAGTGAATTATTATTACTGGTGGGTTACTCAAGCGATTACTAGAGCGATGCCTTCGGCAAGCCGCAGAGCGTCTACGCCGAAAAGTCTCGCACAGTTCGCTTACCGATTCACGTTAACGAGAAACTCAGCCAGATAAAGAAAGTACAGCGAGAAGTATTTCAAACACTAGGTCGCCGAGCCACTGTCACGGAAATTGCTCAAACTCATATCTTGCACCTAGCTGGGTAACCACGTAAAAAGTATATAAAAAGCGGAAAATATTACAATAGCTAAAGAAGCATGGTTAAGTATAACCTTTGTCACAGTAGTAGTTATGCTATTGGCTTACTTGTATTAAAGAAAGTATTTCATGAACGAGTAAGCTTTTTCTACCTACAAAAATTTTTGCACACCCCCTACATACTTGTTTCATCCATTCCACTCTTGTTAGCGATCGCTTTTCAGGG
>JAVRCJ020000068.1:0-24795 GCA_034530875.2 Nostoc sp. DedSLP01 | reverse complement strand
GCGATCGCACAACAAGATAGCTAGGCGACGAAACCAAGTGTTAGGTAGGATTTCAAGACTTGTGTGTACACCGTAGCCGATGCCTTGGGGAGGGGTAACGCGAGGACTGCAATCATAACTAATCATCCGAACTTGATATTATTTGGTATTCTAAATACTTTAGCTTTTTAGCTATGGTTACGATTGATTTGGCTTATGATTTAACTTTTTTTCTAAATCAAAATCTCAAATTATATAGATGTAAAGTACTTTGCGGTACACCCTAACCTACCTTCAATTGTTGACGGTGCGTTAGCCTACGGCATAACACACCCTACTTTTACTGAATTTTATATTCTGAATCTTTAGCAATCATTTTCCCGATCGCAACATTTTTGATTAAGTACGCAGTAGGATAGTACAGCTAGTCTTACTACTCTGCAACTTGCCTGTAATGCAGGCTATTACTAACTCTATAATTTATTAAGATTTATTACTATGGTTACTATTGATATTGCTTAATAGTAACAATAAAAATCAATCATAATCTCAAGTTAATAGTGTTCATAAATCAGAATTTATACATTAAGAATAACTGGTAGAGTTCGGGCGCAGAGATAAACTTTTACTTATACATCCAATCTAATATTTATTTAATAAATATGGATTGATAGTTAACTAATTTGCCCCTAAAGGCTGTAAACTTATTTCAACCAGGTGAACAACACTTCTGCATCTCGCCAGAGCAGATTTAATCAATTCATTGAAATTTTGTTTGAGGCATTAGCAATAGCCATTGAAAAATGGTCAGCTTTGCCTTGCAAAATATAGCTTGATTAATCGCTGAATCGCAAGAAAATATTAGTTTCTTGCTTCAATTATCATAGCTATAAAAATAAAAATTTACATTCTCGGAGATATTATGACAGAATTTTTTAATCGAATTTCTCGGCGTAAATTCATCTTCACAGCTGGAGCATCTGCGAGTGCTGTATTCCTCAAAGGTTGTTTGGGCAATCCACCTGAAAACCTTACTGGTGAAAGCAATCAAGCACAGCCAACTGCTCAATCAGTTGCTAATGTCAATCCCGAACAAACGCCAGAAACTACTACAGTCAAACTGGGATATATTCCAATTGTAGAAGCAGCTCCTTTAATTATTGCTAAAGAAAAAGGCTTTTTTGCTAAATATGGCATGACTAAAGTCGATCTTTCTAAACAAGCTTCTTGGGGTGCGGCTAGAGATAACGTAGAAATTGGTTCTGCGGGTGGTGGTATTGATGGCGGTCAATGGCAGATGCCAATGCCACATTTAATTACAGAAGGTTTAATTACCAAAGGCAATCAAAAAATTCCCATGTATGTATTATGTCAATTAATTACACATGGGAATGGAATTGCGATCGCCAACAAGCACCAAGGTAAAGGTATCAGTTTACAACTGGCTAGCGCTAAATCTCTGTTCAGCGAACTCAAATCTTCAACACCCTTCACCGCAGCCTTTACCTTTCCCCACGTTAACCAAGATTTGTGGATTCGCTACTGGTTAGCAGCAGGCGGTTTAGACCCAGATGCAGATGTGAAATTGCTCACAGTACCAGCAGCACAAACTGTTGCCAACATGAAAACAGGAACAATGGATGCCTTTAGTACTGGCGACCCCTGGCCTTATCGCCTTGTTCAAGACAAAATCGGCTATCTAGCAGCCTTGACAGCAGAGATTTGGAAAAATCATCCTGAAGAATATATCGCTATGAGAGCTGACTGGGTTGATAAAAATCCTAAGGCAACCAAAGCACTTTTAAAAGGTATTATAGAAGCCCAACAATGGTTAGATAATTTTGACAACCGTAAAGAAGCGGCTGAAATTCTTGCTGGACGAAATTATTTTAATCTTCCCTCAGCTGAGATTCTTGCAGACCCATTCCAAGGGAAGTATGACATGGGTGATGGCCGCAAAATTGATGATAAATCAATGGCAGCTTACTACTGGAAAGATGAAAAAGGTAATGTTTCTTATCCTTACAAGAGCCACGATTTATGGTTCGTAGTAGAAAACGTCCGCTGGGGATTTTTACCAAAAGATTACGTTGCCAATAACGGTGCCAAAGCGAAAGAACTAATTAATAAAGTCAACCGTGAAGATATTTGGAGAGAAGCAGCCAAAGAAATGGGTATTGCTGCTGCTGACATTCCCACAAATACATCCCGTGGTGTAGAAGAGTTTTTTGATGGCACAAAATTCGACCCAGAAAAACCAGAAGAATATCTCAAGAGCTTGAAAATCAAGAAAGTCAGCATTTAGTCATTAGTAGAGACGCGATTAACCCTTGTCTGTACAAGAGTCATTAGTCATTAGTAACTGACAAATGGCAAAGGACAAACAACAAAGACCAAATAAAAGCTAAGGAAATCCGACATTATGACAATAGCCCAAAGACGTTCTACAAGCCCTAAATTTAATAATGGCTTTATATCTCGTCTACAAAAGCAATTTCCTGACCTTATACCACCAATTATTGCCATCATTATTTTTCTGGTTCTCTGGCAATTATTTGCTTGGACTCCTGGTGCGACATTACCAGGCCCAATACAAGTTATACAAGACACTTGGATACTAATTTTTTGGCCATTCTATGACCGGGGTGGTATCGATAAAGGTCTGTTTTGGCAGATTTTTGCTAGTCTACAACGAGTCGCTATTAGTTATACGCTTGCGGCAGTTGTGGGTATTGCCTTGGGTATTTTAATTGGTGTGAATAAAACCATGTCCAAGGCTTTAGACCCCATCTTCCAATTACTGCGGACAGTACCACCTTTAGCTTGGGTGCCAATTTCTCTAGCAGCTTTACGACAAAACGAACCGGCAGCATTATTCGTAATTTTCATCACTGCAATTTGGCCGATTTTAATTAACACTGCTGTTGGCGTGACTCAAATTCCCCAAGATTACAATAACGTCGCCAAAGTTTTACAACTTAGCCGCAAAGAATACTTTACTAACATTTTGATTCCTGCGGCATTACCTTATATCTTCACAGGTTTGAGAATTGCGATCGGTTTAGCTTGGTTAGCGATTATCGCGGCTGAAATCGTCATGTCCGGTATTGTGGGAATTGGCTTCTTTATCTGGGATGCGTATCAAAATAACAATGTCAGCGAAGTGATTTTGGCTCTAGTTTATATCGGTGTCGTTGGCTTAATCCTAGATAAAGCAATGGCTTGGCTGCAAAACAAGATTTTACCAGCAGAACAGAAGTAATGATGAGAGAATTCAGAAGTCAGAATTCAGAATTGGGAAGTCAAACAGCCTTAGCACCGAGTTAGCAAATTTAGGCTGATACTTCAATAACTTGCAATCTGCTGCAAACTTGTCACTCCTCCTACAAATTAATACGCTTGGGTTAAAGCTTGATTCTCACTAAGCTTCTTTCAAAAGAAGGGAATTAAGCCCCATTTTTAAAGGAAGTTAGAGGAATATCCTCAAGCTAAATATCACCAACCTAAGCGTATTTTCCTTTGGTAAATCCAAATTTAGTATCAAACTAATGATAATCATTGACTTATTTCAATGATAAATATAGGAACACGAACAATAATTTTTTTTGATATCTAGCTTTAGAAATTGGCATTTTACTAATCAAACGTTTCAAGTAAATATAAGAAATAAGCACAGTTGCTCTAAATAATCTCTTGATAGGAGAAACCCAATGGTCGCACTCACACAGTCTACTCAAGTTATTTCCAACACCGGACGTTTAACAATTGAAACTGTTGAAATTGCTGCTGAAACAACTGCTATTCGTTGTCTCGATTGGGATAGAGAACGTTTTGATGTCGAGTTTGGTTTACGGAATGGTACGACCTATAATTCTTTCTTAATTCAAGGAGAAAAAGTAGCTTTAGTTGATACTTCTCACCGTAAGTTTGAGGAGTTATATCTCGATATAGTTACAGGATTAATTGACCCAACAAAGATAGATTACTTGATTATTAGCCACACCGAACCAGACCATAGTGGCTTAGTAAGAAATATTTTACAACTAGCTCCTGACATTACTGTTGTTGCTGCGAAGGTAGCGATTCAATTTTTGGAAAATATGATTCACCAGCCTTTTAAATCAAAGCTGGTAAAAAGTGGAGAGTTCTTAGATTTAGGTAACGGACATCAATTAGAATTTATTTCGGCTCCTAACTTACATTGGCCGGATACAATTTTGACTTATGACCACATAACAGGCACTCTTTACACCTGCGATGTGTTTGGAATGCACTACTGTGATGACCATACTTTTGATGAGAATCTCGACATCATCGAAGATGATTTTAAATATTACTATGAGTGCCTGATGGCTCCTAATGCTCGGTCTGTATTGGCAGCTTTAAAAAGAATTGAAAAGTTAGAAATCAAAACAGTTGCCACAGGACACGGCCCTTTATTAAAAGAGCATATTTCCGAATGGCTAGGACGCTATCAAAATTGGAGTTCAGAACAAGCTAAAACAGAGACATTAGTAGCTTTATTTTACGTTGAAGATTACGGGCATAGCGAACATTTAGTAAGAGCGATCGCACATGGCATTGCAAAGACAGGTGTAGCAGTAGAATTAGTAGCTTTGAATAATTCCGAACCTCAAGAAGTCAGAGAATTAGTTGACCAAGCTGCTGGTTTAATTATTGCAATGCCTCCCCAATCATCAGATATTCCTCAGGCAGCTTTTAAGACTATCTTAGCTGCTGCTCATAATAAACAAGCCATTGGTTTATTAGA
This sequence comes from Nostoc sp. DedSLP01, assembly GCA_034530875.2. Taxonomy (GTDB): domain Bacteria; phylum Cyanobacteriota; class Cyanobacteriia; order Cyanobacteriales; family Nostocaceae; genus Nostoc. Next base: position 20,045 of record JAVRCJ020000068.1, on the reverse strand, counting down.
ATCGGGAGGAGGAGAAGACGAACCTGTTTTCCCGTTACGAAATAAGTTCCAAGAATTGGGATTAATTGAAGCCTTTAGCCCGATTTTAGTTAAAGAAGCTCCTACCCAAGTTACAGAACAATTGTGTGATGAAGCGGGGACAGATATGGGTCAATGGTTGAATCGCGATCGCACAATCAAACAAATCAAATCCATTGATAACGAATTAGAAAAATCCTTGGGGCGAATTAGCACGGGACTATATATTATTACCGCTAAAAAAGGCGAAGTTCAAAGTGCAATGCTGGCTTCTTGGGTAACACAAGCAAGCTTGAATCCTTTAGGCGTAGCGATAGCTGTAGCTAAAGATAGGGCAATAGAATCATTAATGCACGTTGGCGATCGCTTTGTTCTAAATATTTTAGAAGAAGGCAGATATCAAGGGTTAATGAAACATTTCCTCAAGCGTTTTGCTCCCGGTGCAGACCGCTTTGCCGACATCAAAACCTACCCTGCTGCTACCAACGAATCCCCCATTTTAGCTGAAGCATTAGCTTATCTCGAATGTGAAATCACCAGCCGTATGGACTGCGGCGACCATTGGGTAATTTATAGCACCGTCCAAACCGGCCGAGTCGCCAAACTCAACGGACTAACCGCCGTCCATCACCGCAAAATTGGCAATCATTACTAAATTTGTCATTGGTCATTAGTCATTAGTCTTTCTCCGCGTCCCCGCGTCTTCTCAATCTCCCACTCCTCACACACAAAAAGCTATGTATAAGTCTGTTCAAGATAGCACGATTTCCAACTATGAAATGCATAGAAAACGCATTGTACAAACCTTGGAATTGATTCAAGATTTGATTGTGATTTCTCTGTGCATCGGTTTGTTTACCTTCATGGTAATTCAAGTGAGAGATATGTTTTTCTCACTGCTTCCACCATTGGATTTTCATACTGTTACTGCCGATATTCTGTTTTTGCTCATCTTAGTTGAGTTATTTCGGCTGCTGATTATTTACTTACAAGAACAACGAATATCTATTGGCGTAGCTGTCGAAGTCTCGATTGTTTCTGCTTTACGAGAAGTGATTGTTAAAGGAGTTTTAGAAACTAATTGGAGCCAAATTTTAGCCACTTGCGCCTTCTTATTAGTTTTAGGAGTAATACTCGTTGTTCGAGTTTGGCTACCCCCCACTTTTGAAGGCATCGACCCCGAACAAGCAATATCTAAACGCTATAAAAATCGAGTCAAATCAGAATTAGTCGAAAGTAATGGCAATTAATCGAGAAATGAGGAGATAGGGGGACAAATTGCAACAAATCTTTCCCCTTTTCCCTTTTCCCCTTTCCCCTTCCCCGATAGAGGTTACTATGTCTGCTAATACTTTAATTACCAGCCGTCCGAGAGACGTACAAGTTGCTGAAATTGGTAAAGATACGCTGGTTTTGCGATCGCGGACTTGGGACAGACTAAAATTTGAAGTTGAGTATTCCCGCCAACGGGGAACTACGGCAAATTCTTATCTCATTCAAGCTGATAAAAAAGCTTTAATCGATCCTCCTGGCGAATCTTTTACGGAAATTTATCTCCAACAATTAGCACAACATCTAGATTTCGCTAGCCTAGATTATATTGTTCTCGGTCATGTTAACCCGAACCGCAGAGCCACTTTACAAGTATTATTTTCTCAAGCTACTCAAGCTACTTTAATTTGTTCTCGCCCTGCTGCTAATGCTTTGAAAGCTGCTTTTCCAGAATGGGAATCGCGCATTCAAGCTGTGCGTTCCGAGGATACTTTGGATTTAGGGCAAGGACATAATCTTACATTTATTACTGTACCGACTCCTCGCTGGGCAGATGGATTGTGTACTTATGATGCTGCTACCAAAATTCTCTACACAGACAAATTTTTTGGCGCTCACATTTGCGAAGATACCCTCTTCGATGAAGACTGGAAACGTTTAGATGCAGAACGTCATTACTATTTTGATTGCCTTCACGCACCCCAAGCAAAACAAGTCGAAGTTGCGTTAGAAAAGCTTTCAATTTTCCCCGCAAAATGTTATGCTCCTGCTCACGGCCCTGTTGTTCGTTACAGTTTGAGTCGGTTTACTTTTGATTATCGTCAATGGTGCCAAAAACAAAAATTACAAGAATTGAGTGTTGCTTTACTTTATGCCTCCGCTTATGGAAATACGGCAATTGTAGCTAATGCGATCGCTCAAGGTTTAATTGAAAATGGAGTCAATGTAGAGTCCATTAATTGCGAACTAGCTGAACCAGCAGAAATTACTCGCATTATTGAAGCTTGCGACGGATTTATTATTGGTTCCCCCACCTTAGGCGGTCATGCACCAACCCAAATTCAAACTGCTTTAGGAATAGTTCTCGCCACAGCAGCCAAAACAAAATTAGCAGGCGTATTCGGTTCATTCGGCTGGAGTGGAGAGGCAATTGATTTACTCGAAAGTAAACTCAAAGATGCCAATTATCTTTTAGGATTTGAAACAATTCGAGTCCGCTTTACACCCACAGATGAAATCTTTCAGCAGTGCAAAGAAGCAGGTGCTTCCTTTGCCCAAAACTTGAAGAAAACTAAAAAATTGCGGACAGCGCGTCAAGTTGTAACAGAAGCCAAAGTAGACCGCACCGAACAAGCAGTAGGTCGTATTATTGGTTCCTTGTGTGTTTTAACAACTCGTGATGAAGAAAGCCACAAAGGAGTTTTAACCTCTTGGGTATCTCAAGCAACCTTTAATCCACCGGGAATTATGGTTGCCATTGCTGAAGAACAAAACGCTGATTTAATGTGTCATCCCGGTGATAAATTTGTATTAAATATCCTCAAAGAAGGCAGAAATATCCGCCGCTATTTTTCTCGTAATAGCGTTTTAGGAAATAATCCCTTTCTCAATCTTTCCACACAAACAGCTGACAATGGCTGCCTAATTCTCACCGAAGCATTGTCCTATTTAGAATGCACCGTACAAAATCAAATGAAGTGTGGTGACAGATGGTTAATTTACGCCGTAGTCGATAAAGGTCAAGTCCTAGAAACCGATGGCTTAACCGCCCTAGAATATCGTAAATCCGGCAGCTACTATTAACCCTCAACCTCCCCTCTGCGCACCTTTGCGCCAACCTCAGCGTTCCACCGAAGTTCAGATCGGCGGAAGCCGCCGCTCTGACTTCTCTCTGCGTTTAAAACTCAATCTCAATAACCAAACTACCATGTCTACATTCGTTGCTGTCGATCGCATTGATAAAGTTTTTGAATTAACCGGTGGCGGTAAATATATTGCCCTCAAAGGAATTGACCTCGAAATTAAAAAAGGAGAATTTGTTTCTTTAATTGGTCACTCCGGTTGCGGCAAATCTACATTATTAAACATGATTGCAGGCTTGGATTTGCCTAGCGAAGGTATTGTCACCTTAGAAGGACAAAAAATCAGCCAACCTGGCCCCGATAGAATGGTAGTTTTTCAAAACTATTCGCTATTACCTTGGCGGACAGTGAGAGAAAATATTGCCCTAGCGGTGGACTCAGTAATGAAAGGCGTACCCGCAGCCGAACGCAACGCCATTGTGGAAAAACATATAGACATGGTAGGCTTACGTCCCCATGCTGACAAACAGCCGGGAATGCTATCTGGGGGACAAAAGCAACGTGTAGCGATCGCCCGCGCTTTAGCGATTCGCCCCAAGTTATTATTATTAGATGAACCCTTCGGCGCTTTGGATGCACTCACTCGCGGTAATTTGCAAGAACAACTCATGCAAATCTGCGAAGAAAACGAAGTTACTGCTGTCATGGTTACCCATGATGTAGACGAAGCAGTGCTATTATCTGACAGAATTGTGATGCTCACCAACGGCCCCGAATCGAAAATTGGTGACATTTTAGAAGTAGATATTCCCAGACCCCGCAAGCGCATGGAAGTTGTAGAACATCCCAGCTACTACAGCTTGCGGAGTGAGATGATTTACTTCCTCAATCAGCAAAAACGCATTAAAAAAATTCGCGCTAGAAAAACTGCCGACATTTCCCGTCACGGCTTAGAAAAAGTTAACTTAGAAATCGGCTTTTTACCCCTCACCGCTTGCGCCCCCCTAGCAGTTGCTAAAGAAAAAGGCTTCTTTACCAAACATGGTTTAGATGAAGTTCACCTCGTGCGCGAAAGTAGCTGGCGGGGTATAGTTGACGGCATGACTGGCGGTTATTTGGATGCGGCGCAAATGCCTTCCGGGATGCCCATGTGGTTAACTTTGGGAGGACACAACAACCAACCTTTGCCCGTTGTCACCGCCCTCACCATGACCCGCAACGGTAACGCCATTACCTTAGCAAAACGCTTTTACGACCAAGGCGTGCAAAGCCTATCAGACTTCAAGAGATATCTACTTAGCACCCGCGAACAAAGGCACACAATGGGAGTAGTGCATCCCGCATCGATGCACAACTTACTCCTGCGTTACTGGTTAGCTGCTGGTGGAATAGACCCCGATGCTGATGTAGACATGAAGACCATTCCCCCAGCCCAGATGGTAGCCGACTTGCAAGCTGGAAGCATCGATGGTTACTGCGTCGGCGAACCTTGGAACTACCGCGCCGCCGCCGAAAATGTCGGCTTTACCATCGCCACCGACTTAGAAGTTTGGCTGGGACACCCCGGTAAAGTTCTGGGAGTGCGGGAAGATTGGGCAGAAACTTATCCCAATACCCACATCGCTTTAACCAAAGCATTGCTAGAAGCTTGTCAATACTGTGCAAATCCCGACAATGCCCTAGAGATTCGGCAAATTTTAGCAAGTCGAGAGTATGTCAGCACTGATTTGGAATACATCCAACTCGAAGATCCAAATAGTCTCACCTGCGACATCAACCATCCTCTGCGAGACTATGCCCACCACCAGTTTTATTCCGAGTCTGCCATTAACCGCCCCAGCCGTACCGAACAAATTTGGATTATGAGTCAATTAGCGCGTTGGGGCGACACTCCCTTCCCCAGAAATTGGGTGGAAGTTGTCGAACGTGTCTGCCGAGTCCGAGTTTTCAGCACCGCCGCACGGGAATTAGGCTTAGATATTAGCTACATCCGCCAACCCATCCAACTGTTCGATGGTACTCCCTTTAACGCCGACGACCCAATTTCCTATCTCAACAGCTTGAAAATCAAACGCGATTTCTCAGTCGCCGAAGTCATTCTTGACGCGCCAAGAAGAAAACTCGCTTCATAGAAGGCAGGGGAGGCAGGGGGAGAAAGAACTAATTCCCCAATCCCCAGTCCCTAGTTCCCAGTCACCAATCCCCAGTCACCAGTCCCCAATCCCCAATACCCAATAACCAAATCACCATGCAAAACCGCAACTCAACAATTACCGACCTCAAAAAGCAACTAGGAAATACAGCCACCATCGATCGCCCCTTCCTAGAAATCAAAGACGTTACCAAAGTTTATCCCACAAAAAAAGGCCCCTTCACCGTACTCGATGGCGTTAACCTCAACGTTGAAAAAGGCGAATTTATTTGTGTAATCGGTCACTCTGGCTGTGGTAAATCCACCCTATTAAACATGGTATCCGGTTTTAACTTTCCTACCTCCGGGGAAGTATTACTCGAAGGAGAACCCATTACCAAACCCGGCCCGGATAGAATGGTTGTCTTCCAAAACTACGCCTTGTTACCCTGGCGGACTGCCTTCGACAATATTTACTTAGCTGTTAACGCCGTTTATCCTAATAAACCACAAGCTGAAAAAAGAGCGATTGTGCGCGATCATTTAGCAATGGTGGGACTGGCTGACGCGATGGAAAAGAAACCAACGCAGATGTCCGGCGGTATGAGGCAAAGAGTTTCCATTGCCCGCGCTTTGGCAATTCGTCCCAAAGTCTTAATTTTAGACGAACCTTTCGGAGCGTTGGACGCAATTACCAAAGAAGAGTTACAAGAAGAACTGCTGAAAATTTGGAATGAAAACCGCTGCACAGTGTTGATGATTACCCACGACATCGATGAAGCGCTATTTTTAGCAGACAAGTTGGTAATGATGACCAACGGCCCCCATGCAAAGATTGGCGAAGTCATGGAAATTCCTTTTCAGCGTCCCCGCGATCGCGCCCGTATCATGGAAGATCCACAATACTATCAACTGCGTAACTATGCCCTAGACTTCCTGTTTAACCGTTTCGCTCATGATGACGTAGGTTAAACCCGCTTTGGCAGAGCAAAAACTAGACTTCTTGCACAAGTCGGGAAAAGGGTAAGGGGAAAAGGGGAAAGAAAAAACCTTTTCCCTTTTCCCTTTGCCCCCTCTTGCGAAAATAGTTTTGCAAGAGGTGTGCTAAATATCCTGTTCCCTTGTTTTTGAAAGTTTGAAATGGAGCGATGTCTACGACGGGCTGCGCCTACGCACTTCAAGTTTCCCCGAAAAACGATCGCTCCATTTTCGCTTAAGCGATGGCCAAACTCGTCAAACTACCCCTAAACCCAGTAATCTCGATCGCAGCGTCGCTGGTATCCTGGAAACCTGCGGTGCTATCATTTAGTGCCAAGAAAGTGCGGCTACCAAAGGTAAAGGTGGCAGCCCCATTAACGACAAAGTTGGTATCGTCCAACAGTGCCCCAATACCTGCGGCATCTAACGTGCTTGTTGTCCCCAGCTCGATGAGGTTTGCCGCGCTGACAGTATTCGGCCCGTCAATAACATCCCAGCCAATTTGCAAGTCGGTGATGCGATCGAAATTGCTCAGTAGCGAGTCGCTAAAAGCAAACCTGAAAGTATCTGCTCCCTGACCTCCAGTCAGGCGATCGGCATCCTTACCACCTATGAGTAAGTCGTAGCCGCTGCTACCAATCAGCGTATCCGCGCCTTTGCCACCTTTGAGGCGATCGTTGCCTTTACCCCCATTGAGATAGTCGGGGCCGTTATTGCCTGTGAGAGTGTCTGTGCCATTGCAGCCCAGTTGGGTAGTACCTAAGCTAACAATGTCAGTAGCAGACGAAAAGGCAGAAGTTCCGCCAGTAGTTGTGATGTTTACCTTATCACCTGCTACTCCAATGCTTCGATCCCAGGCATGGTAGGTGAGGGAGGTATCGGTAATAGTAGCTTGGCTTGATGAAGGCACAAAACGAATCAAGTCGCTCTCCCGTAGCAGCAAGGCGCTACTTCCTGATACAGTGCCGACTGAGATCCAGCTTGTGCCATTGTTTATCGAATATTCCCAGATGCCATTGTTGCCCGTGCTGGCGATAACGGCGATTCCCTGGAGCACATCCGCATCAACATCGGCGATCAAACTGCCAACAAAGGAAGCCACTGTTTGTCCAGGATTGGGTTTATTGGGGACAACCGCAGGTAAGAAGGGTGACGCGGGAGTAAGAACAGGCGCGTCATTAACAGAAATGACAGAGAAACTGTTGGTTTGTCCAATTAAAGTAGTAGTTCCATCAGTGACATCGTAGTTGAGCGTGACAGTACCATTAAAGTTAAGAGTTGGCGTGAAGATATAAATTTCATCATTTTTCTTGACCAATGTACCGTTAGTGGCAGTCAAATTGACAACCGCAAGGGTATCGTTAGTATCTGGATCGGCCAAACCTACTAATAGATGAGGCACAGTAATATTTATTTCAGTATCTTCAGGTGTGTCGTTTAATATCGCAATTGGTAAACCTATTAAAGGATTATTCAATGTCAATGTTGTTATTGCTACCGTGCTGTTATTGGAGTGAGCAGTACCATCATCAACAACAAAGTTAATTATCCGGTCGGTAGTATCGAAAACATACGCAGTATTATTGTAAGTAATACTGCGTAAAACTTGTTGGTATTCGTCAACCGTACCTCTACCACTCAGAGTCAGAACCCCATTGCTATAGTTGGCGGTAATGCTGCCTGTGGTTGTAGCAGAGAGACTTTCTTCAACACCATTAAAAAGGTTGGTAATGGTAACAGTTGCCCCTACTAAACGATCTGAGTTACCGTCAGCTAAACTCCAGTCTGTATCGATAACCTTGACAGAACTGCCACTAAAGGAGGCGTGAAAATGAATACCATCGCTAGTGTCGTTGTTGCCATTGAGACTGGAGAGGTTAAAGTTTGAATTTGCCATATTTTTGTGTGTTTGTTGCTTTTATGCAGTTAATACTTGGGATTGACCAAGATTTTATGCCAATATTTCTCGATTAGGGCAAAAAGAAAACATTTAAGTACTGCATCGGCAATTACAGCAGTTTTCATTTACCAAGAAAGGGGGAAAGGGGAAGGGAAAAAGGGGAAAGGGATGGATTTTTTAACGCATGTATCTTTTTCCTTTCCCTTTCCCCAAATGGGTTTAAAGCCCCCTCATTTAAGTCCGGTCTTTAATTGGGGCAGGTCACAATCTTCCTCCAATTTCTTTTCCCTTTACCCTTTTCCCTTCTTCGTGAAATAACGTCTTTACACTTTCACAAACCAGCGTTGGCGATACATGACAACACCAACAGCCCACCACAACAACATGGTAACTATGCCAAAAAACAGGGAACCATTCAGCGCCCCTGCCCAAGATGCGAAAAAATTCTGATAAATCCAATTGTAGGTACTAGGAGCATTTTCTTCCGTACCGATAGTAGTTTTGACTAAGATTTTAATTAACAAAACAGACGCGACGAAAAGAGCGATCGCATTTAAACCCATAATTTCAAAAGGCTTACCCCAACGACGTATCAGCCGGACTTCGATGAGTTCGTAACAAGCTGCTAGCAGCAATAATGCCCAACCTGTTGTAAAAACTACATAAGAACTCGTCCATAATTTTTTATTAATGGGGAATGTCCACCCCCACGCCCAACTGATAATTAAACAACCGATTCCAAATAATCCTAAGCCGATACTTGTGCGTGACTGTACGGGTTGGGTGCGTATCCATTGGCCGCTGAAGTAGCCAGTGAGGACAGTTACTATCGCAGGGATAGTACTGAAAAGTCCCTCTGGATCTCCCATAAATTTATAACTATCACCTTTATATAAATGCGCTTTGGGAATAATTAATCGGTCAACATAAGCACCGAAATTACCTTCTCGGGTCAGAACTCCTGCCCCATAATCGGGTACTGGTACATACATCATCGTCAACCAGTAGCCGATGAGTAGCACTACTGCCAATATCCATTGACCTTTACGCGGGACGTTGAGAACTATCAAAGAAGCGAATAGATAGCTAAGGCTGATACGTTGCAGCACACCCATCAATCGGATGCTACTGAAATCAAAAGTCCAAACACCTTGATTCCAAAAGCCATTTAGTAGTAATCCTAAAACGAAGAGAATGGCGGCGCGGCGTAATATCCGCGAGTAAACAGCTGAGGTTGGTTTATTGCCTTCGGTGTACTTCGACAAAGAAAAACTCATTGCGACACCGACAATGAAGAGAAAAAAAGGAAATACCAAATCAGTTGGCGTACAGCCGTGCCAATCAGCGTGGGCGAAGGGAGGATATACATCATCTGCGACTCCCATCATATTGACGAGAATCATCGCAGCAATGGTAATGCCGCGAAAAACATCCAGCGAAGTTAGGCGCATAAGCGGAATTTTGTATTTGAAAATCTAACAATACTCTTTCTCACGCAGACCAGCAAGGCAAGTTTTTAGACTAATTCACAAGTTGAAATTTTGTTAAGTAAAACTGAGTTAAACCACGCGGCCGCGACCAGAGTAAAAGAAACTGTGGTGGGAAAATACGCAAGGCACTGGCTTCTCTCCTGTTTATTAAAATTAGGAGAAATTTAAAGATTTAGTGAATTTTTAGCCAATAACAATACTGGCTAAAAAATTATGTTAATCTGACCCCCAGAAAATCTAAAAGTTACTCTTTAGATATTAAACTTTTTGAATTGAGTTCCTGGTTGTAAGTTTTGATATGGGCAATGACGCCCACAAAGGTAAAACCACTCAGTCTAACTATTGCTGAGTGGTGTTATTTGTTTGGTGATATGTATGCAAAGTGCATCATCATCTGTGATTTACGCATCCATCAGATCGAGATCGCTTGTAATTTAAGGAGAATCTTTTGTGGTTTATTTCTATAACGGAACTATAGGCAACGACTACTTTAACTATGAGTCAGTTGAAGTCGAAGGAGAAGATCTTTATGCCTCTGGTTATGCTGGCGATGACACCATTTATGGTGGCTTCTATAACTCCGACACTATTTATGGTGGTGATGGCAATGACAAAATAGATGGTAATTATGGCAACAACTACATGGATGGCGGCAATGGGAACGACACCATACGTGGTGGCGATAGCTACGACACTATTTATGGTGGCGCTGGCAATGACTACATCGAAGATATTGGCATCTCTTTCGCAATTAACGAAATTTATGGCGGAGCTGGCAATGACACCATTTATGGTGGAGGTGGTAAAGACACTATAGATGGTGGGGCTGGTGCAGATACATTAATAGGTGGCACTGGTGATGATATCTACTACGTTGATAATGTTAACGATGTAGTTATTGAGTTTACTGATGAGTTACCTTTTGCTGTCACTGACACGGTATATTCTTCTGTCAACTATACTTTGTCAGCAAACCTAGAATTCCTGATTATAACTGGTTCTGCTACTAATGGATATGGCAATAATCTTGATAACACAGTTAGAGGTAACAATAGTGACAACTACCTCTACGGTTACGGCGGCAATGACTTCCTCAATGGCGGGGCTGGCGGCAATGACTACCTTGATGGTGGCGCTGGCAATGACAATGTATATGGTGGGGCTGGCAATAACAATGACACATTAATCGGTGGTACTGGTGTAGATACATTAATAGGCGGCGGTGGCAATGACATCTACTATGTTGACAATGTTAAAGATGTAGTGACTGAATATAGCTCTGCGGGCACTGACACGGTGAATTCTTCTGTCACCTACATCTTGTCGGCAAACGTAGAAAACCTGACTCTGACTGGTTCTGCTGATATCAATGGAACTGGTAATGGTCTAAATAACACTATTCAGGGTAACAGCGGCAAAAACTCACTTACTGGTGGTGCTGGTAATGACATAATCGATGGCGGCGCTGGTAGCGACACTATTGTTGGTGGTGGTGGCAAAGACTTAGTAAATGGTGGCGCTGGAACTGATAGATTCACTTATACTGCTCTGAGTGATTCCTTGTTAGCTAGCTATGATGTTATTAATGGTTATACTAGTGGCGAGCAAATCGATCGCCCTAGTGGTTCAGCAGTAACGCTCACTACCTCTGTTGGTAAGATAGCTAGTTTGACTGCCGCAAATATCTCTACTTTACTTACTAGTAGGGTGTTTACAAGCAGCAGTTCTAAAGCCTTTACCGTTACTGGTATCAGCGGAACCTTCCTCGCTTTCAATGACTCAACTGCTGGCTACAATTCTGCAAATGATTCGATCATTTTCCTCCAGAATTATACCCTTGGATCTGTTTCCATTGTCTAGAAAAAATTAATTGTTAATTGAAACTATTGAAGGATATTACTTGGTCTAAACACCTGGGGATCTTGACTCTAGTCAATTAGCTGAAAAAATGAAAAATTAGGGTGCTATGATTGCCCCTACTTTTTACTGCTATATTAAATCCCTGAATACAAAACTCTTTTGAATTTTCTTAGTAACTATGGCAATCAAAGTTGGAGATATCGCTCCTAATTTCAGTCTACCTGCTCAAAACGGCTCAACAGTTAGCCTGCAAGATTTTCACGGCAAAAAAGCCGTTGTCTTATATTTTTATCCCAAGGACGACACGCCCGGTTGTACGGCGGAATCCTGCGCCTTTCGCGACCAATATGAAGTTTTTAAAAGCGCTGGGGCTGAAGTTATCGGCGTCAGTGGCGACTCTACTGAATCTCACCAGCGATTTGCTGCCAAGTACAATCTACCTTTTACCCTATTGACCGATAAAGGCGACCAAGTACGCAAGCTATATGGCGCAACAGCAGCCTTTGGCTTATTCCCCGGCCGCGTCACCTACGTCATCGACCAACAGGGAGTTGTGCAATACGTGTTTGATTCAATGTTTAACTTTAAAGGTCACGTTGAAGAAGCGCTAAAAACGCTGCAACAGTTTGCTGTGAAGTAGGGAATGGGGAGTGGAGAGTGGGGAGTGGGGACTAGAAATGTAGGAGAGTTAGGAAGCTTTTTTATAATCTCGCAACACTCCCCACCCCCCTAATCCCTACTCCCTACTCCCTACTCCCTTCATTTCATTTACTCGAATGCGACTTTTCCGACACCGCAACATTTGCATGGGCTGACTTGCCATTCTTGCCGTTGGTATGACCGTTACCATTGCGGGGTTGAATCACGCCATAACCACCGTGGTTGCGTTCGTAAATGACATTTATCTCCCCTGTTTCAATATTGCGGAACATATAAAAGTCGTGCCCGACGAGTTGCAGTTGTTCCAAAGCTTCTGCAAGGGTCATGGGAGGCATGGAAAAATATTTGGTGCGGACGACTTCGTTGGGTAGTTCGGGAGTGCGATCGCCAATTAAATCTGTGACTACCGACTCTGTAACAACTTCTTCTGTTGGTTGGGCTTGAGTTTTCTGATCTTGACGCCGTTCTTTATATTTCCGCAGTTGACGAGCAATTTTATCTGCTACTAAGTCAATGCTGGCGTATAAGTTTTCGCTGCTTTCCTCTGCACGGATCACGCTGCCATTGGCATAAATAGTTACTTCAGCTGCTTGTCTAGGATTAATTCGGGGATTCCGGGCTACGCTAAGATGCACATCCACTTCATTGGTAATGTTTTGAAAGTGATTAACTGCTTTCTCAATTTTCTGATGTACATACTCGCGAATTGCATCGGTAATTTCAATATTTTTGCCGTGGATGACAAGCTTCATGTAAACTCTCCCGCTGAATATTTTTAATGTGTGAATTTGCTTTGTATGAAAAGAAGTTGCGGTAAGGTCTAGCACTCCCGCCAAAACAAATTGTGAACTTTTCTCATTTACTGCTGCTGTGCTGTTTTTAAACTCGTTGTATCTGAGTTTTTACCAAGCATATCCTGGATTTTAATCTTCATCTCTGCGTTGAGATCCAATTGAATATTGATTTCTAACTCTTTGATGAAGAAATTTTAACAGTAGCAGATGTAACTACTTTCTCCTTTAAAGCAAGGCTTACAAAACTTTTGATAGTTGCTCCTTGTGCGTCCGGTTGAGGTTTGCTTGCTGTTGATAAAGAACACAAATTTCGTGGAAGTAGATTTTGTTTGAAATGCAAACAATGATATTAGAGTCATCAGCCAATATATTATTTCTATTCTCTTGGTCTGATGCTGATTGTAGAGAATTCCTCCCAACACCTATTAAGGTTATATATTCAAGCTAGCACTTTGTATTTTAAGATGCATGTTCCCTTGACGTTCCTTTAAAATCCTTTGCAAAGCTTGACATTTTTTGATTCTCTTCCTTTAAGTTGAAATATATTTCGTTCCTTTTACGGTTGATTTTTGGCATGATCCATAGTAGAAAGCTACCCCAAAACCGTTGTTTGCTATACAACCAAGGATTGATGCCTTACTTAGAGGCGCGTGCATGGCAGCGATCGCTCCAAAGCGATCGCATTCATAACCCCAGCCTAGATGACGTGTTAATTCTCCTCGAACATCCACCAGTCTATACTTTGGGGCAAGGAGCTAACTCAGATTTTTTGAAATTTGATATTGACAAAAGTGAGTATGATGTGTTTCGAGTAGAACGAGGCGGCGAAGTTACATACCATTGTCCCGGTCAACTAGTCGGGTATCCAATTTTAAATCTGCAACGTTATCGTCAAGACCTTCATTGGTATTTGCGCCAACTTGAAGAAGTGCTAATTCGCGTATTAGCAGTTTATAAATTGCACGGAGAAAGAATTCCGGCTTTTACTGGCGTTTGGTTACAAGGAAGAAAAGTTGCCGCTATTGGCATTAAAGTCAGCCGTTGGATTACCATGCACGGCTTTGCATTAAATGTTTGTCCGGACATGACAGGTTTTGAACGCATTGTACCCTGCGGTATTTCTGATAAACCCGTAGGCAGTTTAGCCGAATGGATTCCCAATATTACTTGCGAAGAAGTGCGTTTTCACGTAACACAGTGCTTTGCAGAAGTATTTGGAGTAGAACTAGTAGAATCACAGCCTGAAGGATTTTTGCAGTGTGAATAAATTAAGCTGACAATTATGTAATAAATACTATACCAGTCTCATTTAAATTGTGACACACTTATAATAGTCATCTATCTTTCATAGTATCAAAGTATCTATTGAACTAGGGTTATCAAAGTTAGGGCTAATTATTTACAAAGCATTAAACAAACATTTTGCAGCACTAAATTACAATTTTGCGCGTGAATTACCCAACTAATCTTCAGCTATATACCCCATCGTTAACATCACTTAGAGACCGTGACTGGACAGCTCTAACAGAACTATTTGACAGAGATGACGGTGATGAAATTGAAGACGACATCCACACTAATTTGTTTTGGCTGATACCTGAACCTTGTTGGGAAGATGACCCGTTTGACTTCTTGCGTGAATATATGTAAAAAATGGGGAGTGGGGAATAAAGATTAGAAGTTAGGAGTTAGGAGTGAGGAGTGTTGAGTTGAACTTTAGCAAGAAAGTTGTTTTTAAGAAGAAATTGTGATTCACAACACTAATTCTTCACTTTTAATTCTTAACTCTTAACTTTTAACTCTCAACTCCTCACTCTTAACTATTTACCTTTTAGGCGACTGAGGAAAGTACGCAGGCGATCGCTTTGCGGATTAGTCAGAACCTCGTAGGCTGAACCTTGTTCTGCCAGAATGCCTTTATCTAAAAAAATCACCCGATGGGCTACTTCTTTAGCAAACTGCATTTCATGGGTAACGATCGCCATTGTCATCCCTTCTGCTGCTAACTGTTGCATCACTTGAAGAACTTCACCGACGACTTCCGGATCTAAGGCGCTGGTGGGTTCGTCGAATAGCATGATTTGGGGATTCATACATAAACTGCGGGCGATGGCTACTCGTTGTTTTTGTCCCCCAGAAAGTTGTTCGGGATAAGCAGAAGCTTTGTCAAACAAACCGACTTTTTCCAGATATAACCCTGCTAATTGGGCGCTTTCTTTCGGTGTTTTCCCCAACACTTTACGCGGTGCAAGTGTCATATTTTCCAAAACGCTCAGATGAGGAAACAAATTGAATTGCTGGAAAACCATACCTACTTGCGTCCGCAGTTGCCGCAGTTGATTATAGTTGACAGCAGGTCGGGATAAGTTGATACCGTTGACTATCAAACGTCCATTATCAATTGTTTCCAAACCATTAAAGCAGCGCAGCAGAGTACTTTTACCACAGCCTGAAGAACCAATAACTGCAACCACCTCTCCCCGCTTAATTTCGCCTGTAATTCCTTGAAGAACTTTTAGAGAACCAAAGCTTTTTTCGATATTGTCAAAAATAATTGCCGGAGTAGAATTGTTCATTGCGTATATCAAGCTGCTCTAAAGTTGATTGTAATATTTTTAACAAACCACCAACACAGTCTCTCTTTAATCTCTTCTTTGCGCCTCTGCGCCTTTGCGTGAAAAAAAAAGGTTAAACAAATATGCCTAAATTTCGTTTTATCCGTTGCTTGCAATTATGTCTACTTATAACTTTTAGCTGCTTCTTACTCACTACCTGTAGTACAAACCCCAGTGCAGGAAAAATTCTGCGAGTTGCCACCGAACCAGCATTTCCACCTTTCGAGTTTCAAGGACAAAGCGGTGAGTTACAAGGTTTTTCCATTGATTTAATGAATGCCCTCGCCACTGCTGCCAACTTTAAAGTAAATTTTCAAAGTCTGCCTTTTGATGGCATTATCCCAGCACTCCAAGCCAAAACCGTAGATGCAGCCATAAGTTCCATCACCATTACAGAAGAAAGAGCAAAGACGATTTCTTTTTCTCGTCCTTATTTTAAAGCCGGGTTAGCGATCGCCATTCGCGCCGACAATCAAAATATTACTGGCTTTGATAGTCTCAAAAATAAAAAACTCGCCGTACAAATTGGCACAACTGGCGCAGCAAAAGCTAAAAGTATTCCTGGCGTGCAAATTCGCAGTTTTGATTCCGCACCTCTAGCTTTACAAGAATTACTCAATGGTAATGTCGATGCGGTAATTAACGATGCACCTGTAACTTTATATGCTATCAACACAGGCAATCTTCAAGGAATTAAAGTTGTACAGCAA
Organism: Nostoc sp. DedSLP01; assembly: GCA_034530875.2. GTDB lineage: Bacteria > Cyanobacteriota > Cyanobacteriia > Cyanobacteriales > Nostocaceae > Nostoc. Next base: position 3,815 of record JAVRCJ020000068.1, on the reverse strand, counting down.
TTGCTGACGGAAGAATTTTATGGAATTGCTACTGCAAAAAATTCGCCTTATTTGGCATTAATCAATCAAGGTTTGGATAACGTTTTGAAAAATGGCACTTATGCGCAAATTTACCAAAAATGGTTTAAAGCCGAACCGCCATCATTACCAGCTACATCACCATTTGAGAATCAAAATAGCACGGATGTTCCCAGAATATTTACGTCAATTAATGTGATTTTACAGGCTGTTCCGACTTTATTACAGGGAGCTTTGGTAACCTTGCAATTGACAATACTTTCTGTAGTGTTTGGTTTAATTGGCGGTTCTTTAATTGGAATTATTCGCCTTTCTCATATTGCACCTTTGCGTTGGCTAGCGAGGGCTTATGTAGACTTTTTCCGCGGTACGCCTTTGCTTGTGCAAATTTTTATGATTTACTTTGGGTTACCTGCAATTTTGCAAGAACTTGGTTCCACATTTACTTTCGATCGCCTAGTCGCTGGAGTAATTGCTTTAAGTTTGAATAGCGCTGCTTATATTGCAGAAGTTGTCCGTGCTGGGATTCAATCTATTGAAGCAGGACAAGGTGAAGCAGCACAATCGTTAGGTTTGAGTCCCGTACAAACCATGAGGTATGTAATTTTTCCCCAAGCATTTCAGCGGATGATTCCACCTTTGGGTAATGAGTTTATCAGTTTATTGAAAGATACAAGTTTAGTTGCAGTCATTGGTTTTGAAGAATTGTTCCGCAAAGGACAGCTAATTGTTGCTGACAACTATCGCGCCTTTGAAATTTATGTAGGTGTAGCAGTAGTTTATTTATGTTTGACGTTACTTTCTTCCCAAGCATTTAGCCTATTGGAAGCTTCGATGAATCCTGTAAAACGCCAGAGTAATTAGGATACAATTTTTTGTAGTGGTGTTATGCCGTAAGTTAACGTAGCAGAAAAAGGAGAGATTAATATCACAATTTATATTTTTATTCCTTGAGTTGTCTTTTGTATATCATTTTTGTAGTAGTAACTCGAAGAATGTTTCTTTATCAATACCAATATCTTGAATCATTCCCATCAAAGTACCTTGTTTTATATCTTTCCCATAATGAATTGGAACGACAACTCTATTCCCATGAATATTCTTATAAATGGCATGACTACCCTTTTGACGATCTAGATAAAAACCCAATTTTTCAATAACTTTAATAAAGTCTTTAGCTTTGACACTAGGAAAAGTACTCATATTAAAATACTTAATGGCTTGACAATTAAATCTTCTTTAGGAATAGGTTGATTATCAGCCATTAAACTTTCAAGATATAATTCAATAGCTTCTGTAATATTCTCAATAGCTTCTTCAAAAGTATCACCTTGAGAATGACAGCCTTTGAGAATAGGACAAAAAGCATGGTAACCACCATCTTGTTCTTTTTCTAGAAGAACCGTATAGTTATAAGCTTGTTTACTGTTGTTTGTCATATATTTTCACCTTTTTTGCAAGCTAATAATTTTCAGTTTAGACCTAATTCATAATGATAGATTCGATTTTAAAAAGATAGCGATCGCCATTTTGTATCGATCGATAATTTTAGCGATCGCAATTGAGGGCTGTGGATTATACCTTATTTATCTCGGAATTTAAGCGATCGTGCAAATTTACTTTACCTTTTGCTACCAATCTAATAGAAAAAGTTATGTATTATCCATCAGCTAACTCTACTGTTATCATGGGTTTGTAATCATTAAGAAATGTAAATGGTAGCTATAAATACAAATCAATTTATCTTGATGATTGCGCGTTTACTACTTGAGGGCTGAATATACCGCAGTAGCCATGATGTAATTAAAACCCAGTAAATATGTTTGAACTATTCAATGCAAACTCAGTTTGTGCTGCATTGTCATGGTTCATTTTGCCAGACAAAAATCGAAAACTTTTCATTGGAGGATAAGCAAATGAGAAATTTGAAAACGATCGTAGACAAATCCTCATTTACTACCGAAGTACCAGCATCATTTGTGGTATTTCTTGTCGCCCTCCCTCTTTGTATGGGTATTGCGATCGCTTCGGGACTTCCGCCATCCCGCGGCATAATTACAGGAATAGTTGGCGGAATTATTGTTGGGGCAGTTTCTGGTTCTCCAATGCTAGTCAGCGGCCCGGCTGCTGGACTAGCGGTGGTTGTTGCAGAAGTAGTTCAACAATATGGCATCGAAATGGTTGGGCCGATTCTGCTGTTAGCGGGTTTAATTCAATTACTCGCAGGTATATTTAAACTCGGCCAGTTGTTTCGCGCTATGTCACCGGCTGTCATATATGGAATGCTTGCAGGTATTGGGGTATTAATCTTCGCTTCCCAATTTCATGTCATGCTAGACGACAAACCGCGCATACATGGGATGGAGAATTTACTATCTATTCCCAACGCCATTTACAAAGCTTTATTTCCTATAGATGGTAGTGTTCATCACCTTGCAGCACTCATAGGTATAACAACTATTATCAGCCTTCTACTGTGGGAAAAATTTAAACCCAGGAGTTTGAAGTTGATACCTGGTGCGCTTGTCGGGGTTGTAATTGGTACTGTCATTGCAACAGTGTATCGATTCCCGATTCAGTATGTTGACGTACCTGGAAATCTATTACAAGCAATTCAATTACCAACACCTGCTAGCTTACCACGCTTGATTCAGGCACCAGTTTTGATTGATGCGATCGTCATTGCATTCATCGCTAGTACAGAAAGTTTGCTTTCAGCCGTAGCAGTAGATAGACTGCATACCGGGCCAAGAACCAATTTCGATCGCGAATTAACAGCCCAAGGAATTGGCAACATTATATGTGGATTCCTGGGTGCTTTGCCCATGACAGGAGTAATAGCCCGCAGTTCTGTAAATGTAGAAGCCGGTGCTAAAACTAGATTATCGACCATACTTCACGGTGTATGGCTGTTAATATTAGTAATTGCAGTTCCAACCTTGCTCAAAATAATTCCCATTTCTAGTTTGGCAGCAATCCTAGTTGTTACTGGCTACAAACTAATCGAGGTAGAACACATCCGCCAATTAAAGAAGTATGGACGTTTTCCTTTGGTAATATTTTCCGCTACTTTAATAGGGATTGTTATTACTGACTTAATCACAGGTGTTTTAATTGGGATTCTGTTAACAGGAGTTTTATTAATTCACAAAATGTCCGTGCTGAATATTGAAATTATTAGGCACGACAACAATCGGCGAATAGACATTTATTTACAAGGTGCAGCAACATTTGTGAGGCTACCAAAACTGGCGAACAATTTAGAACTTGTGCCTCCAGGAAGGGAATTGCATGTTTATTTACACGACTTAGCGTATATAGATCACTCTTGTTTAGACTTACTATCAATGTGGGCAAAACAACAACAAAAAATGGGGAGTACCTTAACTATGCAATGGGATCGTTTGATAGAACGTAACCGCAAACCATTTACTCTGTAGCACTTACAGCTAAATAGACCATGTTGTAGGGGCTTTACAGCTGTACATTGGTGTCAACTTCACCTCAAACTCTTGCTCCACAACTGTTTTACCCCACCCCCCACCTCGCGATAAATTGCTATCCATTACCCGGATCTTTCTTAACAAAGCTGAAAGTCATTTCTAGAGGTAATTTCACGGTGAAGATGCTTAGAAGCAATTGACAAATAAAGAAAGATATGTATCTGAATAGATTGGTGTTTGCCTACCCGAAAGTGCGGTTCATGTCTCTAATGGTTTTGCTGGGCTAATTTCCAGGTGTTGGCGATATCGTGTAATCGTCGCAATCCTCTCCAAATAGTCTTAACTCCTGGTTCA
>JAVRCJ020000067.1:0-25843 GCA_034530875.2 Nostoc sp. DedSLP01 | reverse complement strand
TTCGTAGGTCATTTATGCTACCCAACTCTCACTTACTTGTCCCATGCATCTAGGACTTTTGCAAGAGGTCTAATGATGGCGAGAAGCTGCTACTGTGCTTTAAACCAACGTTCTTCCACACGGAGACGAATTTAGCACAAATGATATCCCGACGCTTAAGCCAGCCGATAGTACAGGATATGCCTCGTGTTCGAGCTTGGATAGAGCGTTTTACAACCAGTCGCAAAATTCAACTATCGCCACAGCAGCAGCAAGCGGTAGAGAAAGCCGCATATTCTCCCGTGATGGTTCTGACTGGTCGCCCGGGAGTTGGCAAAACCTTCACTACATATACCATTGTCAGCCTGTGGAAAGCAATGGGTAAATCCATTGCCTTGGCTGCACCAACAGGCAGAGCAGCACAGCGATTAGCCGAAATGACGGGATTAGAAGCAAAAACCATACATCGCTTGTTGGAGTTCGACCCCAAGACTATGGGTTTTAAACGGGATAACGAAAACCCCCTGCCAAGTGATGCAATTATTGCCGATGAAGCATCGATGCTGGATCTGTTTCTAGCACATTCCTTGGTGAAAGCTGTGGCACAGGGGAAACAACTATTATTAGTGGGTGATATCGACCAGTTGCCATCCGTCGGCCCTGGAAAAGTGCTGGCCGATCTAATTAATTCGCTTCAAGTACCAGTAGTACGATTAACGCAAGTATTTCGCCAAGCCCAGCAGAGCGCAATTGTCATCGCCGCACACCAAATCAACCAGGGCGATTATCCAACTCTAGAGCCGATTAGCGACAATCCCATGTCAGATTGCCTTTGGCATGGTGGAGGTCATCAGCCAGAACATGGGGTACAAGCAATTTGTGAGTTGATTAGCTCCTTTATTCCCCGGCTGGGTTTCAATCCCTCATCTGATGTTCAAGTGCTTTGTCCCATGTCGCGGGGGTTGGTGGGAACTCGCAACTTGAATATGGTGTTACAGCAACTAATCAATCCGCCAAGCCCCGATAAAGCAGAGATTGTCAGGGGTGGGATGATTCTACGTCTTGGCGATCGCGTGATTCAGCAAATGAATGACTATGATCGCGAAGTGTTTAACGGTGATTTGGGGACTATCTCTGGCATTGATACTGAAGAACAAGAAGTAACGGTTGATTACGCTGGGCGACCTGTGGTTTACGATTATGCCGATTTGAATGAGATTACGTTGGCGTGGAGTATCAGTATACACAAAAGTCAGGGCAGTGAATATCCAGTCGTAATATTGCCTTTGTATATGCAACATTATCTTCTGCTGTCACGTAACTTATTTTACACAGCATTGACTCGTGCGAGGAAATTAGCGATTGTGGTTGGTTCCAAGAAAGCGATATCCCTAGCTGTACGGACTACAGATGACCAGCAGAGGTACACAAGGTTGTGGCAGAGGTTGTTGCAGCCGCTTCAATAATATGCACTTACAAAAAACGTGAATAACTCAAGCTGGTAAATTAATTTGTTTACTGGAAATTTACCGGAAAGTGCAGAGCTTAAACTGTATCCCCTTATATACCAAATTCTTTATATGCAAACAGAGAGCTACAACTATCAAAGCTCTCTCATAAATAAAATCTATCTTTGCTTCTCTAATGCTGCTCTGGTTCTTCTCCAGGGCAGTTTTAATCGTGAAAAGACAATGGTTTTCTAATTGCTGTAAAATCAGTATATTACGACCGAAAGGATTCTCAGGTGGAGATACCAACCGAAGCCATCATTGAAGTTATCAAAGAAAAGAACGCACTGATATTAGATTCTATTAAAGACGTAAAAGGAACAAGAGCGCAGAAAGCATATAAGTATACACTTTGGGCTGAAAGACTAGCGAAAAAGTTAGAAAACTCAAATGTAAAAGCGATTGCATTAAACAACTTGCTTAGTACCGCAACTCTAGAAGAAATAGAAAGGCAAATTGATTCAACAGAAGCCTCAACATGAATTTGGTAGGCAAAGTAGGAATAGATACTCAATATTTTCTACAAGCGATCGCTCCAACCTATCTCAGCCAATCCCCAGCCACACCCGCACCCTCCAGTCCGGCATCACACATGACAGCGTTACCCAAAATTCATTACCATGATTGCGGTGCAACAGGTGGGCAAGCTCATGGACTACTAGGGATTTCAATGCTGACACAGGCGCGGCCGCTGGCTAAGGATTGATACGAGTCGTGCCATTGTGACAGCAAGCTCCCCAGGAAAACTTTTGTTGAGGCATTGTTGGGCTGCGGTTACAAAATGCTCTACCTGGATTTCTCACAAAGCTTGAAGAAACAGGGGTCAAAAACTGCCAAAATGCATATTGCACAACAATTCCAGCAGTTTGAAGTATGACCCCAAATAAAAATGATTGTATCCCAGAACAGTTCGTATTTGAACAAGTAAAGTCATGTCCAGTTGTAGTTAATTTTAAGTGTGAATCTGTAACATCTGATGCAGGATTAACATTAATTGCGGAACTGGACAGAAAAAGAGGAATAACATCACGGCTAAGGGGTTGTCATGAAATAACGAAAGCCAACCTTCGCAAATGCCCTAAGAGGGCATTTGCTCCCCCACGAGTAATCTTGAGCGTCACGATACCCAATAAGGTTGGCTTTCGTTATTTTTGAACAGGTGCTAACAGCCTGTTTCAAATATTACCGAGAGCCAAATAAGATTCTGCATCCAGTCAATAGTTTAATTGCACAGCGAATATATGGCTTAATCATGGGCTATGAAGATATAAATGACCATGAAACTTTGCGTCACGATGCAATATTTGCATTTGCAGTTGGAAAAGTGATTAATTCAGAACAAGAATCAATTACTTTGGCCGCAAAGACAGCGCTTATTCGAGAGAAGATATAATGAGTTGGTGTGAATCTCAAACTGAAATTGATTATGTATTTGGACTCGCTCCGAATAATCGGCTACTCCAAGCAACTAAGTCAATCCAGTATCGCGCATCCCAAGAATACTCAGGAAAAATTAAACATATAGTCGAGTTTTTTGAAACCTTATTTGCTCCATCACCAGATTTAAAGGACGACGCAGCAGTATTTGTTGATAACTCAGTTTGGTATTGCTCTATTGATTACCAAACTCTAGACAGTTGGAGCCGTAATCGTCGTGTTGTCGCCAAAGTTGAGTACAGCTATGAAGAAGTGGATACTTGTTTTGTGGTGACTTCGCTCCCTATTAATAAAATTCCGCCAGGACGACTTTATACTCAAAAATATTGTCCACGGGGTAATATGGAGAATTGTCTAAAAGAACAAAAGTTAGGATTGCACAGTGATAGAACTAGTACCCACACATTTGAAGGAAATCAATTACGTTTGTGGTTTGCATCGATTGCTTACATTTTAATGAATGCCCTGCGAGAACAATGTTTAGCAAAAACGGAATTTAAAAATGCAACTGTTGAGACTATCCGCGCAAAACTATTGAAGTTAGGAGCAGTTATTACTATTAGTAAACGACGAGTTTTAATCGCAATTAGTAGTGCTTGTCCTTATAAGGAGATTTTCGCAACGGTTTATCAGCGTTTATCTCAACTGCCTTCTCCTGGTTAATAATGACCTAATTTCATAAGTCATAGCTGTTTCAGATTTTTAATAGCTGATTTTTGAGGTTATTTTACTTAATTTAACCTGATGAATTGGCTTGTCAATTTTTATTAGTAAAAAATTGTTGTTTCAGGATTCTTTAATTTTGCTGTATTTAATATAACTTTGATTATTTCGGTTTTTACTTTGAGTTACCCATACTCTGGACGTATTTTGATGATGTATCAATTAAATTATCCTAAATCTAGCTAATCCCAGTATTTTTTCCTCATTTGTGAGAAATGCGGGTTAAGCGCCATGCTGAATACTATCAGAATCAGCAGAATTTAATTCATAGTTTGAGTTATTTACTAAAACATCCTGTTACTATTATTGAACATGATGATAAACCTTATTTAGTTCTTTCTGTTGATGCACCCGATCCGCCAGAGCGCTTTCAAATTATTAGAGGAATTGTCTATTTCAAATCAACTGGTAAGACCTTAACTCTAGATTACTCACTACGCACTCCACAAAATGATAAGATTTGTTGGCGCTTTCTCCATTTTATGGTGCAATCTTCTTTGTTTGGAAATGCACAGTTGTGGCAATCTAGCGCCGGAAAACCTTTTTTTGAGAAGGTTCCGTATCAAAAGTTTGGTGCGATCTCAATGTTTCGAGGATTTTCAGTCCGTCCATTTTTTATGGAATCTGGAGAAATTGGACTTTGTGTTGATGTGCAACATAAGTTTATCAGCCAATATTCTTTACCTAGTTACTTAACAGAGCAATCATTTCAGCAGTACATCATCCTTATCGGTGCTGCCAGAAAGTTTTCCGTTGAGATATGCGTTTTGTTTTGCGATCTTAAAACTCTCCAACTTCGCCCAGTTATCAAATTTAGTTTCTCTTAATTCGGGTAATCTATTACGTTGATAAGATGCTCTCAGACGAGTAGCAGTGGTACGAACTGTTTGAAATCTTTCGCTACCAACAATTAGGTCATCCCAGAATTTATGCAAACTAATCGTTTGGCTATCGGGTTTAACTTTAATGTAAAAACGCGTGCCACCCCGATCGCTTTCTGGCTGTGGATATTACTTAGTTATTAGTTTAGTAGTGTGCAATGGTTGATGCACATCTCCTGTTAAATGGAACAGCCAACATATTGCAACTGCTTTTTCACTATTGCTGGTATCGCTTTGAACAATATCAAGGTTTTTTTGAAAAGCTTACAGAATATTTTCTTCACCTGGAATTTCACGAGGGATTGAGTTTGAAGAACTGCTTGGTTGGTAAGGAAAATTAATGTAATGCCAAGTTGGGTTATTAAATGCAGGGTTATCACGAGCTTTATCTGCCCATTTTGCCGCCCACATGAACAAGTACAAATTTTTAGAGTCAGCAGAAATATTAGATCCCTGGAGAGAGTTCCACTGTTGTTCAAATTTAGAATATTCAGGATGCTCTGTTAAAATTGCAGCAATTTTCTCGATTATTTGTGGATGATTCTGCTTAAGTTCGTTGTAAGCGATCGCTCCTGACACCATGTGTCCGGCTTTATTCCAAGCAAAAGCGGGATGCTGCCAAATCAGTATTGTAAATAATGCTGTAGATAACACAACTTTAACGAAAGGACGCAGCTTTAGCATAGGTTTGTTGCACCAAAATCTACTTTACAAATAAGCCGTTAGAAATAACTCAGCTAAGGGAAAACTTAAAATAAGACCTTGTGCTGAGAATCCGATTGCAATTCATCAGCCGAATGCTACCAATTACAAGAATACTTTGCACAAAGGCAGCGTATTCATTATTGAAAAGGCTATTCACTCTCTCGAAAAATCGATAATTACATTTATTGTGAATTTTATGACATCCCAAATTCCAGATACATTTCTTTATAACGGTGAAGAATACCAATTAGTTGCATTAGCTGGAGAAGGGTTAATAACCCCACAAGACTATGGTATGCAACCCCAGATGCTTGAGACAGCTTGCTATCGCGGCTTTTATTCAACTTATGAAATAACAGATGAAGGCTTATTCTTAACGCAGATGGTGATTGGTGAAGTTGAAGGAAGACACAAACCAATCCAAGGAATTATGCCAAGCATACCTTCTGGAGACAGCTATGGTTATCCAACCTACCAAGGATTAAGACTACTTACATCTTTTACTGGAAAAATTAGGCTGGGTAAAGACTTTATTCGAGAGCTATACGTTCACATGGGCTATCAAAAGGGCAGTGCTTTTGAAACGCTTTTGGAGTTCAGTTTTGAAGCAGGTAGGCTACTGAGTGTACAAGATATTTCAGCCGAAAACTCTCAAAAGCGAGGTGCTTTTAAGGAGAGGTTTGAAACAGGCGAACTTGTGCAATGTATTAACGAGGCTTTTTCTTTAGATATGGATATCGACTAATTAAGTTCTATCTGAGAACAAAGGCAGTCAGTGCCACCTATAACATTATCTCCGATCTCTTAAGACAAAATCCAGCGATCGCTAATCCCATACAAACAAGCACATCTAACAGATAATGGCCTCTGGCTATTTCAAGGCAACCCCAAGTACTATCGCATCATCTATAGCATCCGCAACTCTCTTGCAGATGCCAAGGCTTGTCAATTTACTTTGTATCTATTTATTCCATTTATCCCATACGGCTCGCGCTACCTTTGCTATAACTTCTCCGCGTGTGACCTCATCAGCCGTAGAACCTGATACAAAAACTGCGATCGCTAAATGTCGCCCATCTGCTAGTTTTATCAGTCCTACATCATTTGTTGCCGCCGTCACCCCGTCTACCGTGCGTGATGTACCAGTCTTGTGTGCTACAACTGTTCCCTCTGGCAACAGCCCTTTAATCCGGTTTGGGCCTAGAAGTTACCGCGCATGTCAGCTTTTCTCTTGTCCAAGTTTCGATGAAACGCGTGAACCATGACACATCATCCAGCATCGTCGCACGCAGGTTAACGAACTCATCCATTCCTTCGGGACAAGTAAATATCCAACTCATGCAGTGTGGGCAGAAGTAATGTCGAGTCGCGCCATGTAAACCGCCAATAGTTGGCTGACCCTTGATTACTGAAAAGCCAATGCTTGGAATCGCAACGCTTAAAGAAAAAGCACTGGCAGTCATTCGTTGGCAACCTGTGCAGTGGCAAGCCATCGTTAATAGAGGCGGTTGGCTCACCTGAAACCGCAACTGGGAGCAACGACATCCGCCTGACCAAGGCAAATTCCAGTCATTCATAATCAGCAGCTTCCGTTTTTTATTGACGTTCACTTGTAACTATTGAACGACAATAATTTTATTAACGATCTCCAAACACAAAAAAGTTAAGGTAAAAATCAGCCTTTCAAAGACAACTTTTGAGTGATGCTTATAAGAGATTATTGTCTCAAAATTCAAGTTCAATTTTTGGTGGTTAATTGACGCTAAATACCAGAGGCAGCACTTGCTCTGAATGCAACAACCTGCGACCCGATGTCACAAGCCTGGATCCCACGACGAGAGACAATTTGCAACTCGTGAGGGTAACGCGGACGCGGATCGTTCACCAACCAGATTGGAGGAACCATCGTGGTTTCATAGTAATCAATCTGATGCAAAACCCCAGGATTATTCTTGAGTTCTACCACTGTCCCCGGCAAATACTCAAATATTTCATCCCAATCAATAGCCGAATCGACGTTCATCACACTCAACCTGTTTAATACCTGAATTACTTACTTGCCCATACCAGCCAGACCTTGACCAAACAATTCGCTGCTTTTCGCAATTCGCAATTATGGATGTAATTGAAAATTGGTTCATTCAGGGTGCAAGCCCCAACTTCAGTTGTGGGGTTCTTAAAGAGCGAATTGCTCTCTTCTCTACGAGACGCTGCGCGAACGGAGCGGGGCGTTAGCCCATTGCGACTTGCGAATTAGAGATGACCTTACATTATTAACCTGGCAAATAAAACATTAGCGAAATAGCTGGTGGGTATATCAACCGTGCTTCTGATTAGCAATAGAAATCACTGCGATCGAGTAGCACTTCACCGTAATCTGGCACCCAGGCAACCCAGGTTGCTGGGGATTCCTGGCAGAGCAACTTGGCTTCCTCAAAGGCATAGTCACCGGGTGGTTGGAGCAACTTTACCCAGGTATCTCGGTTGTACGTGATGTGGCAGACGGGGTTCCAACCTGAAGCGATCTGCTTTGCCAGAGTCGGGGCGGTCGAATTAACCAAAACTGTTTGATGGGACATAGGCTTTGTGCGTCTGTAATCTATTAAAACTGGCAAGCATTACTCTCTCCAACTAGACCAGAAAGAGTAAAATAAATAATTTCTGTATCTATATTTACAAAATTGGGGGTAAATAGCTCAATCACCCGGAATAAATTAACAAATCCTGACAGAAGAGATAATAAATCCTGATTTATTTCTTTTGATGCTGTTCAAAATTCTGGTTATCCTGTATACTGTGTAAAATACCGTCTGGACAGGTGTGCATTTAATGCTTGCCGTTACGCCCCATCGTTGATATCTCGGCTCAAACACGACCAGCCAAATTTTGCAGTACGGATATTAGTAGTAGCTGAAATCAATGGTAATTAGATCGTTGATGGTCTGACTTGTCGGATTCTATGCCACATTTAGTTGCCATGACTAACAAGCACAAGAACCTGTTTTCTTTATAATTGTTGCTTCTAGTTTTAGCTTTAATGCAGATTTTGTTTGCCCTGACTCCAGACTCCGACTTTGGAAGCGATCGCCAACCTTTGGGCATTCTCGAAAGCTATTTGATTTGGGCATTCCACCCCACCTTGCTACGTTCTAGCCAAGCCGCTTTTGAGTAGTTCTTCTTGAAAACTAATCTCAGCCTCACCTTGACCGTAAGTCACCAACACAATTCGCAATTAACAGTTCGCAATTCGCAATTGAAATACGTGGTTAGTCAATCAAACAATTAATACTTTGTAAGTCTCAAGGCATCAATTCAGTTCACAATACATAATACGCAGTTAAAACAATTGCGAATTGCGAGTTGCGAATTGAGAATTGTTTTGCCCTTGCTCATCTTCCCCAGCCGGAATGACCATTACTTGGCTATCGTTAATTGCAACAAGCGATGCCTTCTCTTTCAGAGACGCTACCGCGAACGGCAACCCTAAGAGGGAACGCAGCTTATCCTTAGCTTTATTTCCTAACTCTGACGCATCAATGCGACACAATCGAACTTGCATTTGGTTGCCATCGGTTTGCCGGAGGATCATGGTTTGGGCATCTGTTACATCTATAACTGTCCATTCTTCGGTTAAAGCAATGGATGAGTTTTTCTGTGAGGTGATAAGCCAAATAGCAGTACTACCGAGGGCGATGGCAGCAAAGATGATTCCAGTTTTCTGCAATGGGTTTATGTTGCTGAGAGTGTATGGTGCAAGAAACCACAATTCTTTTCCGCACTGAGGTGAAATCTAGAGTCAAAAAAACTCCTAAGTATTTTGGCAATTTGGCATCTAAAGTATTTCAGTTGCTGTTTTAATAGACGTAATAAGACGCAAAGACAAACAGAAGATTGTGTGAAAAACACAGCCGAAATTCCTACTTCTGTTGTCGGAGTGCAGCCAGTTGTAAGAGTGCTGCGATCGCTACACAATGAATCCAGTGCTTGGTAGGGCAACTGGCTAGTAATGTCACTAGCACGAATAAAACTTGGACAAGCCGAGTGACGATGAAATTGGTATTGCAAGTTGTTGAACGCGACTATCAACAGGTAATACCAATTTGCTACTTTTCGCAATTAAGAAACTTAGATACAGCAAGGCAATCCTTGCTTACATCTGTTGCTCGATTTTAGAGAAGTAGTATTAATGTCCTAATTTATACTTCAATTGCTATGACTGCGATCGCAGTCATAGCAATATCACCTATAGCAGCCTTACATGAGTTAAAAAAATCTATTCTCTATTTTCTCCCTCCAATGGGAATTTTTAAATCACATAAGATGATCGTATCAATGTCTATTATCTTCTTCAAACTGCTATTTATTAGCTAGTTTCAATATTTATCCCCCAAAAGATAGAATTTAAATTCTTTTTTACCTATATTGACTATCTTTTATTAGTAGCAATTAATCTAATTTTCTTCCTGAAGATAGATAAGTTTTTTTAGTAAATCACTAATATAACTTAGTTTTCCATTATCAACTTAATATTATTTTTCTTATTTCTATAAATTTTTTTAATATCTAAAATTCTACTGTTAGAGCTGATTCGTAAAGTAAATATTAAATAGCTAATCGCCTAACCATGAGACGAAGCAAAGAACCATAAATCATCGCTTCACTCACCTCGGAATAAACCTCATAATCTTTACTCAAGCGCCGAAATCGGTTCAGCCATCCAAAAGTGCGCTCAACAATCCACCGTTTGGGCAACGCAAGGAAGATGTCGGAGGTTCTTTCTATCACTTCCACTCGCACATGTTCACCACAAACCTGGGCAATAGCATTGGCAAAGTTCTTGCCAGAATACCCTTGATCCACCCAGATGACTTCTAATTTGGACAACTTCTCCTTTGCCTCATCCAACACCACAACTGCCCCTAATCGTTCTGAGGCGTTTGCTTCAGTGACGAAAACCCCAATCAACAATCCTTGAGAATCTACAACAATATGGCGTTTACGTCCTTTAACCTTTTTGCCACCATCGAAACCGTAGACCTCCCTTTTTTTTCCGTTGTCTTAACGGATTGAGAATCTGCGATCGCCACGCTGGATTGCTCATCTTTGCCTAATTCCATTCGTAGTTTTTGGCGAACTTGGTCGTGCATTTGTTGCCAAATGCCTTTGCGTTGCCAACCCGTGAAAGTAGCCATATACCGTCGTATACGGTGGTAGGTCATGGGGTAACATTTCCCATTGGCATCCGGTTCGTTGTACATAAAATATGCGGCGTTGCATAATAGAGGGATGAATTGAGGTCATCTACTGTGCAATGTCCATACTGTGGATCTACGGAAATTAGAAAGAATGGAAAGCGTAGAGGTAAACAAAATCACATCTGTACTAACTGCGAGCGCCAATTTATCGACGTGTACAACCCGCCCAAAGGATATTCAGAGGAAGTGAAGCAAGATTGCTTAAAAATGTATCTCAATGGTATGGGTTTTCGCGGGATTGAACGAGTGAAAGGAGTGCATCATACTACGATTATTTATTGGGTCAAACAATTAGGGAAGAAACTTCCCGACGTACCGAAAGAAGATGTAATTCCCGAAGTTGGAGAACTTGATGAATTAGAGACATTTATTGGTTCAAAAAAAACAAAATTTGGTTATGGACAGCAGTAAATCACTTTACTCAAGGTATTTTAGCCTGGGTTTTGGGAGACCATAGTGCCGAAACTTTTGAGCCATTATGGGAAATTGCTAAACAATGGAAAAGCTATTTTTATGTGACTGATGGCTGGAAAGTTTACCCAAGTTTTATTCCAGATGGAGATCAAATTGTAAGTCAAACATATATGACACGAGTTGAAAATGAAAACACTAGGCTAAGACATTATTTGGCACGCCTTCACCGAAAAACTTTATGCTATACCAAGACAGAAGAAATGCTGAGATACTCGGTTAAATTATTACTTCATTATTTGAAGTATCAAACTGTACCTACATAAATCGATTCATCCCTTCATTCAGCAACGCCGATAAAATATCTAACTTGCAACAAGGTAAATTACCTGATGGGAATATACTTAAAGACCAGAGAGTTGTAATTGCTGTAGATGGTGGCAGGAGTAGAATTAGGATTAATAAAAAAGGTAGAAAAAATCTCAAAACAAACAAGCATGGCTTTACAGGGGAATGGGTTGAGCCAAAATTATTGACAATTTATGTGGTTGATGAACAGGGTAAAAAAGTTAAAAATGGCGAAATAAAGATTGTAAATGATGGCACTTATGAAGACTATAAAGGCTTTTTACCAATTTTAGAAATGCATCTGATTAGTTTGGGAATTAGTCAAGCAAAACAAGTTTTATTAGTTGCTGACGGTGCTGAATGGATTTGGAAGCATATTCCCCCTCTTTTAAAGAAATTGAAATCTCCCGATGCGACTTATCAATTATTTGATTTTTACCATGTTACTGAGCGGCTACAGAAATTTGCTGATGTAGCGTTTAGTGATGATAAGGAGCGGAATAATTGGTTTAAAAAAGCACGGAGAACTTTAAAAAAAAGTAATGCCATGACCATAATTAGGCAGATGGATGAATTTATCTCTGAAGCCACGGGAGAGCGTTGTAAAACTATGGTAATACAGAGAAATTACCTTTTACGTGCCTATCGTGAAAGGCGTTTAAATTACGCTAAGATACTAGACCAAAAACTACCAATAGGTAGTGGGGCAATTGAGAGTTTAATCCGTCAAGTTGTCAATTTAAGAATCAAGGGTAACAGTAAATTTTGGTTGAAAGAAAATGCAGAAATTATGTTACATCTGCGTTGTCAATGGGTAGCTGGAAGTTGGGATAATTTTTGTGGTTCTATCTTTAATTCCTTTATCAAACCCAAAACTGCTTGATAAATTTTATACTTTAATCCTGTCTATAACTTACTATTTGACACAATTAATACTAAATATAAAAGACTGATTGCAGATATTTTTATAAATAATCGTCAAATGACTTGCTAGCAATCTTTTTGAAATATTTCATCAAGATGAATTTTTGTGTAAATCAGTATCTTATTTGCAAATAAAATCACCCTGTACCTAAATATAGTTTTTAGCGATCGCTTGTTTTTGACCAAACCTCACAAAATCGCATTGCTCCCGTTGTGCGTTGTAAATGTCTGCATGAATTCGGATATCTGACTATTCATAATCAAGTCGTGATTGAGAATAAGGAGAAATTTCGACAAACTGTTTAACTTGGAATTTGTGGGATAAACCCGCTGCTGCAATCCCGTGATGGCAGAGTCCGCCGATGCCAGAGAATAGAGAGAGGACGGATATCATGCGACTACCTCCAGGTGTTGAGAGTGCAAATCAATCTCTGCATTAAACAAACCTTGCCTGCCAGTGATAGGTATAGGGCGTATTATTCGTTGAATATTCTCCAATTTCCATGCCATACGCCCCACTCGCCAATCCCCAGTATCAATCTCTAAAAGCGACTGTTCATTAATGAAAGTCTGAGTCATTTTGATGCAATCAGTAAGGTCTACCAGAGCAATGGCACTCCCAAAAGGTAAATCATCCCACTCAATGTAGTTATCAGTGTCAACCAGTATTTGTTGATACTTCTTAAGGAAATAGTTCTGAGTGAGTTTTTGGGGAGTGCTAGTTTTCTTAGCCGCACAGATTAATAACGGGCCTCTGTAGTTTGTAGCCCAAGAACGGGTTTCGTACTTTTTCAAACCCATTGGAATGAGAGAAGCCCAAGGCTGATGTAAACTGATAGCTTTGATGATAGTTGTACTCACAGTTTAAAACCCCCGACCACAAGATAAATTCTTGAAGGAGGTAAATTGATGGTCGAATAACAACTTGACCGTCCCAGTAGGGCCATTGCGCTGCTTACGAACAATTAACTCAGCAATGCCACGCTCAGGTGTATCGGGATTATGCATTTCTTCACGGTAAAGCATGATGACAACATCACTGTCCTGTTCCACGGCTCCACTTGACCGCAAATCACTGAGTATGGGGCGTTTGTCATTACGACTTTCAACTTCACGGCTTAACTGCGATAGAGCAAGTACTGGCACGTCCAAATCCTTAGCGAGTTTCTTTAACCCCCGGCTGATTTCGGCAACACGCTCAGTCATGTTAGCCTTGGAGTCAGCACCTTCAGCCATAAGCTGTAAGTAATCCACAACTACAAGCCCAACGCCACCGTACTGCGATAAAACCCTGCGAACTTGGCTGCGGATGTCAGTCAAGCTGGGGCAAGAGTTATCGTTGATGAAAATCGGCAGTTCGCTCAAAGAAGCGATCGCCCGACTCAGCTGTAGTTTGGTCGGGTCATGCTCCACCGTAATCACTGGACGGATGCCAGCTTGCACCATGCCTGCTTCAATCCCGCCGCCCCCAGCGAACAATATAATGCCGGTTGGTGCATTGATTGATAGAACAGTTTTGCCAGAAGGTGGTTTCTTGGTTTCGGCTTTTTTGATGAAAGCGACAATTTCTAACTAAAAAACTAGAAGGAACTGGAATTATTCTTAATATTTAATCTCAGTGTGGTAATCATCATTTTATTCGGTGAAGAAAACCGAATTTCCAGTCATTACTTTCCAACATATTATAAATACATAACTACAAGTAATAAACCGCATTTGTGTTGGGACGCGTGACTAGCCAGCATAATCCTTTTAGTTTTCGCCCAGTTGGGTGATTGAACCAACTATGAATCATAAAATTGAATTCTCTCTAGAACAAGAGTTTAGCCTGAGAATTTTTGCTGACCAAGTACAGCAGTTGTCTGGTGAACAAGCTAAGGAGCTTTTGCCCATGCTGTACAAGCAGATGATGATCCGGGAAAAGACCTACCAGAAATTGCTAAAGCAGGAGTGCCAACGAAGTTTAGATGCTTTATCCGGGTTTGAAACAGTAAATTAATTTCTGGACAAAACTACGGTAAGTTTAAGCACAAACCCGAAATAAATCCCCAGCCTTCTCCTTTGGGACGCTACGCGAACGTGGTTAATCGTGGGCGTAGTCGGTTATTCGTTTTAATAGGCTTTTGGATTTATTTCGGGTTTGTGCCTTGAGGTGCGATCGCTTTGTGGTTAACTGGGCGATCGCTAATTTACATTTTCTGTCTTCCACGCTCAGGCTGTCACCATCAATGGTGTAGAGCCACATACTTTCTTTGGTTTTTTTCCAAAGTTTGATTTTCAAGTCAGTTTGGTAAACTGTTATTAAAGTTAGGAATTGTTTTTAAGTAAAAATAAATCAGATAGTTGTGAATGTCTGTGACAACGAACTTGCTTGGCGCTTGGGTCTGTTAGAAAATTTTACTGCTTGGGGACTCTAACATTGGAACCATTACTGAATAGTTCTGGTTCTATATTATGTGTACAGAAATCAACGCCGGAATTGATAATTTTGCAAGCTCAATGATATCCATCATCTATTCAGAGAAATTTCTTTAACATGAAACAGGGTATATGCACTCTGAGCAGCCTCCAACGACTGACTGTAATTGTAGATACCTTAAGAAGCTCAACATTAGCAGACCAAATCCAATGGTTCAATCCTTAGACAAGTCTATTTATAAGGGTGGAGAGAAACTCTTTGACAGATATTTCTGTTGAAAAACAGAATTGCGCTTAACATAGGTTGATACTTATAAGAAGTATCAGGGAATACTAGAAAACAAATAAAACTGTGAGTTTTCTGAAATGGTAGTATTATCTGATACAATGATTGCGCTACATGGATATAGCATTACCGAGCAAATCTACTCAGGCAGCAAAACCCTAGTTTATCGAGGTAAAAGAAATTTAGATCAAAAAAGCGTAATCGTCAAGCTGTTAAGGAACGAATATCCTACCTTCAACGAAATCGCCCAGTTCCGCAATCAGTACACAATTACTAAAAATCTAGACCATCCAGGGATAGTCAAACCCCTAACTTTAGAAAACCACCGTAATGGCTACGCTTTAGTTATGGAGGACTTTGGCGGCATATCGCTCAAAGATTGGGGACAGGAGAACAGAGGCAAACAAGGAAATGGTATCGCCCTAAAAGATTTTTTCCACATAGCCATCCAAATCGTATCCAGTCTAGAGAGATTGCATCGCAATCGCATCATCCACAAAGACATCAAACCTGCCAATATTTTAATTAACTCCAGCACGCTAGAAGTCAAACTCATCGACTTCAGCATCGCCACACTGTTGCCGAGAGAAATTCAATCTCTCACAAATCCCAACGTTTTAGAAGGGACACTAGCTTATATTTCCCCAGAACAAACCGGACGGATGAATCGAGGTATTGACTACCGTAGCGACTTTTATTCGTTGGGTGTGACCTTTTTTGAACTCCTAA
Organism: Nostoc sp. DedSLP01; assembly: GCA_034530875.2. Taxonomy (GTDB): domain Bacteria; phylum Cyanobacteriota; class Cyanobacteriia; order Cyanobacteriales; family Nostocaceae; genus Nostoc. The sequence goes on along the minus strand of JAVRCJ020000067.1, from coordinate 10,239 downwards.
CTTGGCAGTTACCCTTCACCACCATCGACCCGATGGAGTTAGTCTACTGTCACATTGCCAAACAACCGCCAACAGTCAGCCAGATTAACCCCAGCATTCCAGTAATGCTGTCTTTAATTATTCACAAACTGATGGCGAAAAATGCCGAAGACCGCTATCAAAGCACCCAAGGACTCAAACACGATGTAGAAGAATGTCACAAGCAGTGGCAACAGACAGGAAAAATCACACGCTTTGAATTGGGAGTCCGGGACATCTGTGACCGTTTCCTCATCCCGGAAAAACTCTATGGACGGCAAGCAGAAGTAGAGAAATTGCTTGCTGCTTTTGAGCGAGTGAGTACACACAACGTAGGGAGTAGCGAGTGGGGAGTCGGGAAAGAATTTTCATTACTTACCACTCACCCCTTCGGGGTTCGCCAGTCGCTCATGGAGGAAACCCCCAAGACCGCGCTGGCTCACCACTCCCTACCAGTCTCACGTAGCGAACTGATTCTAGTGGCAGGTTATTCTGGCATCGGAAAAACAGCAGTAGTCAACGAAGTCCACAAGCCTATTGTTCGGCAACGCGGTTACTTTATCAAAGGTAAATTTGACCAATTTCAACGCGATATACCTTTATCAGCATTGGTGCAAGCCTTTCGAGATTTAATTGGGCAAATACTATTAGAAACTGATGCTCAAATTCAAAATTGGAAAACGAAAATCATCTCAGCATTGGGCGAGCAAAGTCAAGTAATTATTGATGTGATTCCCGAACTTGAACTGATTATTGGCAAGCAACCAGAAGTCACAGAACTTTCTGGAAGTGCTGCCGAAAATCGGTTTAATTTATTGTTGCAGAGATTTATTCAGGTTTTCACTACTAAAGAACATCCCTTAGCGATATTTTTAGATGACTTGCAATGGGCAGATGCAGCTTCATTAAAATTAATTCAATTATTAATTAATCCAAACCAACCTTCTGAATTAGTAGGTGAAACCGAGAATTCAAGTGGTAGTCAGGGAGGTCTTTTGCTGATTGGGGCATATCGAGATAACGAAGTCACAAAAGCACATCCACTAGATTTGGCATTGCAAGAGATTCAAAAAAGTGGAGCCACAATTAATACAATTACCCTCACGCCTTTAACCCAAGGTGATTTAAATTGTTTAATTGCTGATACCTTGAAATGTGAAGAGAAATTAACACTTGCGCTCACACAGATGGTGTATGCCAAAACTAAAGGTAATCCTTTCTTTTCTCATGAATTCCTTAAAGCATTGCATAAAGATGGATTAATTGAATTTGATTTTCATTTGGGTTATTGGCAATACGATTTAGTAAGAATTCAATCTTTAGCATTGACAGATGATGTAGTTGAATTTATGACAATTCAACTCATGAAATTGCCAATACAAACTCAAAAAGTTCTGAAATTAGCAGCCTGTATTGGCAATCAATTTGATTTAAATACTCTTGCCATTGTACATGAAAAATCTGCATTAGTTACAGCCAATGATTTGTGGCCAGCATTACTGGCAGGACTAATTTTACCGCAAGCTGAGTTGTACAGGATTGTTGAACAAGATGGTAATGAACAAATCATCGATTTGGAACACAGAATATTTAACCATCGCAATTGCCAATCAATTCAATATAGATTCATTCATGACCGGGTACAACAAGCAGCTTATTGTTTAATTCCAGAAGACCAAAAGCAATCAATTCATTTAAAGATTGGGCAACTGCTGTTGAAGAATATCCCAGTTGTACAAAGAGAAGAAAGAATTTTTGAACTGGTAAATCAGTTCAACATCGCAGTTCCATTAATTAATATGCAAAGCGATAAAGAACAGTTGTCAGAAATGAATCTGACTGCTGGACGTAAAGCTTTGGCATCAACTGCTTATCCAGCCGCACTCAAGTATTTAACTACTGCTATTCAACTACTTACAGATGATACTTGGCAGACAAAATATAAATTCACCTTAGCTTTGTATGAAACAGCAGCAGAGGCAGCATACTTGGTTGGTGACTTTGAGCAAATGGAGCAGTTTATAGAATTAGTGTTAACACGGGCTAAAACACATTTAGAAAAAGTGAAAGTTAATGAAGTTATAATTAAAGCCTGTGGAGCGCAGAATCAAGCACTAAAAGCTGTCAAGACTGCATTAGCCTTTTTGAAATCATTGGAAGTTGAGTTTCCTGAGAATCCTAGTCAATCAGATGTTGAACAAGCATTGGCAGAAACAGCATCAAATTTGGTAGGCAAAAGCATTGAGGATTTAATTCACCTGCCAGAGATGACACAAGACATCTCACTAGCAGCAATGCGTATCTTATCTAGTGCAATTAATTTTGCTTATCAAGTAGTTCCTAATATTTTCCTACTATTTGCTCTCAAACGGATCGGCTTATCGTTTAAATATGGCAATACCGCCTTTTCTGCCCTTGCTTATGTGCATTATGGAGTAATTCTCTGTGGGGTAATGGGAGATATTGAATCTGGCTATCAATTTGGCCAGTTAGCTTTGAAGTTACAAGCGAAATACAATGCAAAAGAAGTTAAAGGTGTAATCCTACAAACATTTAATTCCGCTATTAGGTATTGGAAAGAGCATATCCGAGAAAGTTTACAACCTTTATTAGAAGCTTACTCTCACGGACTGGAAGCAGGAGATTTAGATTGTGCAGCTTTATCTGTTTACGTTTATTCCTACTCTTCATATTTCATCGGTAGAGAACTAACGGGACTTGAGCAGGAGTTGACAAACAACAGCAATGCCATCAAGCAAGCAAAGCAAGAAACAGTATTTAATTGGCAGCAACTTTATCGGCAGAGTGTGTACAACCTGCGAGGATATGGGGAAAATCCCTGTAGTTTCATTGGTGAATTCTACAATGAAGATGAAATGTTGCCGATTTATCTGCAATCTCAAGATGGAATCGGACTGATAAATTTTTATTGCTGCAAACTGTATCACTACTATCTATTTCAACATTTCTCTGAAGCTGTTGAGAATGCCACAATCGCTGAAAAATATTTACAGTGTGGTATAGGGCAGATAATTTTTCCGATTTTACACTTTTATGATTCTTTGGCTAGACTGGCAGTGTATTCTGATGTCGAAAAAATTGAGCAAAATCTAATCCTTGATAAGGTAGTTACAAATCAAGAAAAGATGCTCAAATGGGCAAATCACGCTCCGATGAATTATCTGCACAAATATTATCTTGTAGAGGCTGAAAGATATCGAGTTCTGGGCGAATATCTAGAAGCGATGGATTATTACGATCTCGCCATCACCTTTGCCCAAGAAAATGAATACATCAACGAAGAAGCACTAGCACAGGAACTAGCTGCCAAGTTTTATCTAGCAAGGGGTAAACAGAAAATTGCCCAAACCTATCTCACAGATGCCTACTATTGCTACGTTCGCTGGGGAGCAAAAGCCAAAGTTGACGATTTACAGCAACGCTATCCTCAATTACTTGCCCCTATCATCCAACAAGAAAAACTACTAACTCAACCCAAAACTCATACCACCACTGAACCGAGCATATCTTTATCTAGTAGCCCCAGTACTCACGAAACAGTCATTAGTTCTAGCACCAGCATTTCTCAGATGCTAGATTTAGCATCTGTAATCAAAGCCTCTCAAGCATTATCTGGAGAAATCGAACTAGAGCAATTACTTTCTACCTTAATGGCAGTGGTGATGGAAAATGCCGGTGCTTCTAAAGCCGCGTTGATGTTAAGTGAAGGCGATGGCTTGGGCTTAAGTGTGAGTGCAGTGAGTTCCAATTCAAATACGATTCGTACTTCTATAGAGTTTCCATCCACCGATTTAGAGTCTAGTAATGATGTCCCCGTTACTTTAATTAATTATGTTAAACGTACTAGGGAAATCTTTGTTATTGATGATGTGAAAGCTGTTGTTTTTCTAGCTAGCGATCGCTACATTATCCGCGAGCAACCTAAGAGTATATTATGTATTCCAATTCTGAATCAAGGTAAATTGCTGGGTATTCTTTACCTGGAAAATAATCTCACAACCGTAGCATTTACCCGCGATCGCCTGGAAATCCTCAAACTCCTCACCACTCAAGTCGCAATTTCTCTAGAGAATGCCATCCTTTATCAAAATTTGGCTCAAGCAAATCAAAAATTGGAGGAACATAACCACACATTAGAGGAAAAAGTAACCGCAAGAACAACGGAACTTCACGACAAAAATCAACGTTTACAACAAGCACTCTCGGAATTACAAAATACCCAAAGCCAATTGATTCAAAGCGAAAAAATGTCTTCGTTGGGAGAAATGGTAGCGGGAATTGCCCATGAAATTAATAACCCGATTAATTTTATTCATGGCAACATTGCTCATGCCAGTGACTATGTACAAGATTTACTGAATTTAATTGCTATTTATCAACAGGAATATCCCAATCCTTCACAGCCAGTTCAAAACATAGCCTCAGAGATTGACGCAGATTTTCTAGCCCAAGATTTACTGAAGATTCTCGATTCCATGAAAGTTGGCAGTTCGCGCATCCGCAATATTGTTCTGGGTTTACGAAATTTCTCCCGTTTGGATGAAGCAGAAATGAAGCCAGTCGATATTCATGAAGGCATTGATAACACCTTAATGATCTTGCAGCATCGACTTAAGGAAAAGAGCGTAGACGCAAAGCGGCTTGTCGATAGACATCGCCAGGAAATTGAGGTGATTAAAAAATATGGGCAGCTACCATTAGTTAGTTGTTACGCTGGTCAACTCAATCAAGTGTTTATGAATATCCTGACTAATGCCATTGATGCACTTGAAGAGTCATTGGTTAATGGTCAGTCTTCAATATTAGCAAAAACTACTAACAAACCACAGATTCACATTTGCACTGAATTGGCAGACTCAAATACTTTGCTGATTCGCATTGCTGATAACGGTGGTGGTATGTCTGCTAAGGTTTGTCAGAAGATTTTTGACCCCTTTTTTACTACTAAGCCTATTGGTAGTGGTACTGGATTGGGCTTGTCTATTAGCTATCAAGTTGTTGTCGACAAACACAAGGGTAAGTTATCCTGTAATTCTGCCATCGGCAAGGGTACTGAATTTCTCATTGAGATACCTGTCCGCCAATAAGATACTTTCTGGACTTATGCTTTTTGTCATCAATAGACTTCTTGCATAAATAATTTTTTACCTCACGCACTGGCGAGCCAGTGCGTGAGACTAATTCATACTTTCAATCAGCAACGCCTTTCACTCAATTACTGATACACATCCAAAGCACCCTTGCTTTCCTGCTCAAAAGCTACCTATTTGTATCAACATTAAAGTAAAACGGTATAAGTCCTGAGCTTATTAGAGGGCGGATGTAGTTGCCATAGGTACTGGAGACTCTCGACGCACACGCCGCCCTGTAATTAACATCTTGACTCCATTGGCAGGTACAACAGTGACACCTTCACGCAGAGGTTGCTCCGGTTGCTGATCTGCCAGTGCAAGTTGATAGCGTGACAAGATGGTTGCCAAAACTAGCTTCATTTCAAACAAAGCCAAGGCCTGACCAATACAGCCACGAACACCACCACCAAAAGGTAAAAATTCATAGGGAGAAAATTGACGTTCTAGAAAGCGTTCTGGCTTAAACTGCTTTGGTTGTGGATATACATCCTCACGCTGATGAGCTAGATAAATGCAGGGAGTCACTACCATACCAGGCTCTAGCGGATGTCCTAGTAGTTCAACTTTTGCTTGCACTACCCTAGACAAAGTTAAAATTGCCACAGGGTGAAGACGTAAGGTTTCATTACATACCGCAGTTAGATAAGGCAGCCGAAAAATGCTTATATGGTCTGGTGAGTTACCAAGGCTATCTAGTTCTTCGAGGAGTTTTTGTTTGATTTCTGGCTTGCGATGAATCCAATACAATGCCCAAGCCATCGCTGTTGCCGTGGTTTCATGTCCACCAAAAATTAGGGTTATTAACTCATTGCGTAACTCTTGATCCGTCATTTTGTTACCAATCTCATCTGTTGCATCCATCAGCAAAGAGAGGATATCGATGCGATTTGGATCGGGTTGTTCGCGGCGTTCAGCAATTTCTGCGTAGAGCAATTCATCCATTTGCTGCCGTTGGCGCAGAAATCTTCCCCAAGGACTCCAAGCTCCTAAATCTTTTTGTAGGATGGGGAAAAAGAACAGGCTAGAAGTCAGTCGCGATCGAAAAACTCCCAAAAGTAATAACATTAAATCCTTAATTTTTTGGGAACGTTCCCCCTCATATAAACCAAAGACAGCCTGTAATATGACTTGCAGGGAAATTTGCTGTAGCGTACTACGAGCTGAGAAACTTTTATTTAGGGGTAACTGATTTAAAAGTTTTTCAGTCAGTTGACAGATTATCTCACCATAAGCCTGCATTCGTTCACCATGAAAGGGCGACATTAGCAGTTGTCGTCGCCGTTTATGAGACTCACCTGACAGCATGAAAATTGCACACTCCCCTGCTAAGGGTCGTAAAATTCTGTTTGCTTCACCAGGAGCTGCAAAGTGTTTGCGATCGTTAAAAACTTCTTGGATTCCCTGGGGATGGTTTACAAATATCGGACTGTCAGCAAAATCAATTACTTTACTCGCAAAAATGTCAGGATACTGCTGGGCTGAGCTTTCCATATATCCCACAGGGTCAGCAATCCATTGCAGCTTTTGTAGAAAAGCGGGAGTTTTGATAGGATTGGGTAATGGCATCTATTTTTCATCCTTTAATTAGGTAATTTTTCATCTTATAAATTAGGTAATTGCGCTAATTTTTAGCCTCAATTTTAGAGCAATACTAATTCACTCACAAAAGTTGTAAATTAGCTGAATATGCTATGCAACTAGTTCCAGGCTTTCAATATTTTGATAACGGTCAGAGTGAGAATACCAATCGAGGTTACTACGTATCCAAGCATGACATCCTGATATATATTTTGCCAATTGAGAATCTAACTCTTCTCCAAAAGATGGAATAGATGCTTCTAAACTCATCAAGTTGATTACTTCTAGATCGTGCAAGATTGCAACATTTATGATTGCTTGGTCTAAAGAAATTTGCTGCTGGTGATTCAGTACAATTACAAGATTGTGAACGTCGCCACTTGCCATTTCTCTAAATGCAGAAAAGATATCATTAGACCAAGCAATAATATGGCCTATCATCAGTTTTAATCTTTTCATTACATCGTGGTTTCGCAAAAAATCTGAAATTGTCAACTGATGGCACATTTCAGTTAATGTGAGGAAAATATTTACCCCCACACTTGACCTACGTAACGTTATATAAGTGGAGACATCAGGAATAATATCCTGTACCCGGATGCTTGCCTCCTGCTCATATCCGTGGAACCATTCCTTAAAGCCGTTTACAAAGTGGAGGAACCATTCTCTACTCACTTTTCTCAGCATTCGCTGCCTTAAGTCACTGAGAGCATAACTAAGAGGTATATCGTTATTCGTCGGTTCCGCTCCATTCAATACTTCCAGAAATCTATGATGGAAACCCTTAAGTACTTCTGGTTGTTTTCCTAAATCTGATAGATCGCATTGGTCATCCCAAATAAACACCCAGTTTAACAAATCATTTGCAATCTTCAGTTCTTCAAGCTGGCTGTAAGGGTAAGCACCCGCTGCTAGTAAAAAGAATTTTGACTTGGAAAGACGCTGATAAGTAGATTCATTTTTCAACAGGTTGAAACGCATTACCCACTCCAGAGCATAGTCTTCCAGAATATCAACATGCTGATTAATCTGCGATGGAAATGGACAGTATAAATTGGGCAAAACAAATTTGCTCATAAAAACTCCATTATTTACAGAGATACAGAATGAACTTTTTGCTGCGGATTATTAGCAGATACTAGTATTACTGTCTGATTTGCAAATCCTTATTCTCTTTGCGCCCTTTCTATCCTTGACGATTACCTGCGCCAAGCCGCTGCGCTTTCATTTCAACAAAGTATTTTCACTCATTAAGTTTGCATGGCAAAACTTAACTTAGTTAATTATTTTTTAATATTTCCATGAAAAAATATATCCGTAATTTTATGTAATTTTGTATTAAATTAATTTCTATATATACAAAGTAATTATTATGACTTTTTATAAGAGAAAAAGTACGACTTTTTAAATATTATCACGGTGTCTTTTCTACTGTGAAAATTAGATAGATCGTTTAAAATAGGAGCAGGAAATGCTTAGAGCAATTTTTTAGATAATGTAATTAAATTATACTTTAAGTATTTTTAATAGCTATTTAAGCAAGTGTTTATACAGTTATGTGATGAAACCATGACATAAGCCAGATGACATAACAGCTTTTTTGACCTAGATTTCTAAAAAAAGATGCTGATAATTTTAGTTTCTATCGTATGGGATAGACTTTTTCTATCTAATTGCAGATGAAATTCTCAAATAGAAAGAAATGTATTAATTTATACATATTTTAAATATTTGATATGTTTTTTATCAAATAGTATAAATACAGATGACTAATTAGCAAAAATCGGTGTAATAACTTTTGTAATTTTTGATAAAATATCAAAAAATCAAGCTTAAAAAGCAAGAAAGCTGCCTGAAACCAGGCAAGCGCTAGTCTTCTTCCAAGGAGAGCTTTTGATGAAGTAGTGTTGAGTGTCAAAGCCAGATTTGGCAGCTAGAGTCGAACTTCAGCGTTTTCTCAAGGCGATTCGCAAAGTCAAGAAAAAGCGAGAACCTTTAATCGTTGACACTAAACATCGTCACCTTTCAACTGCGCGGCTTTTAGACACTCATCATCAAGCTCAAAACTAAAGCTAATATTTCTGGTGTTGACTTCCATCGATGGAAGGAGAATTTAACGCAATTTCATGTCTGCTTCCAACTGCTTTACGCCTTAAAACCTACTCAGACTAAGACTTTTATCGATTGCTTCTTACTAGTTCATTTGTTCGCGTTGAAAGGGCTGGGCAAGCGTAGCCCATTGGTTGAGGAGTTGTTGGTAAGTTGCACTCATATTTTGATGTCCAGCTAGTTTGCTAAAAATTTCGACCGCGAGAAAGGTTCTTGAAAGAGGTAAACTGGTTATCAAATAACAACTTGACCGTACCAGTAGGGCCATTTCTCTGCTTCCGCACAATTAACTCAGCAATGCCACGCTCAGGTGTATCGGGATTATGCATTTCTTCCCTGTAGAGCATGATGACAACATCACTGTCTTGCTCAACTGCACCACTTGACTGCAAATCGCTCAGTATGGGGCGTTTGTCATTACGGTGTTCAACTTCACGGCTCAACTGCGATAGAGCCAGCACTGGCACATCCAAATCCTTGGCGAGTTTCTTCAACCCCCGGCTGATTTCGCCAACACGCTCGGTCATATTCGCCTTGGAGTCAGCACCTTCAGCCATCAATTGCAGATAATCCACAACCACAAGCCCAACACCACCGTACTGCGATGATATCCGGCGAACTTGACTGCGGATTTCATTGAGAGAAGGGCAAGAGTTATCGTTGATGAAAATTGGCAGTTCGCTCAAGGAAGCGATCGCCTGACTTAGAAGTGTATTTAGTGGAGCCAAAACCTGAGCTTGACCAAAAGCAACTGTAAACTTTTATTGCCGATTGCATAAATACTTGATATCAGTACCGTTATTCCTACAGATATTAGCCTGATAGCTAATTACTATTTCATGCTGAAGTATTGTTTTTGAATAATAAATCTTACAATGACTCCAAATTTCAATTTGCCCTAGTTCCCACAACATTTCTTGCTGTTTTTCATAGGGCATATGTGCATAATTGTTTACCCATCCTAAGAACGCCTGTAATCTTATCCCTAAATCTTGCCCTGGAACGATATCTGGCGACCATGAGGCTGTTTGTATATTTCCACAGCATTCACACACGCACGTCTGACGTTGATACTCCACTATTTCAATGGGACGTTCCACTAATTGCGCTACAGACTGTTTTTCTATTTTTACTGCCACGGTCGCAAATGCTTTTTGACCGCAGTAAACACAATCTTCTGGACGTAAGATTTCATAACGATCTATTCTGCCAAAACCCTTACGAGTCTTTCCTTGATGCCCTGGTTGTCCGCCTGGTCTCTTTTTCGGCTGATTTGATTCTTCTGGAGTCGGTGATTTTTTGGTTTCACTTTTTTTCAGGATGTCCCCAGACGGAGGTTTCGATGAATTGGTGCTATCTAAATCTCTGCTGACTTTTAAAC
>JAVRCJ020000066.1:0-26059 GCA_034530875.2 Nostoc sp. DedSLP01 | reverse complement strand
GACCTATCTTTTTTTACCCCAAAACTGTCACAGTCCTCTATTTTCTTGGCTTCAGCCGCTTTGTCACCCCGTCAGAGCGATCGCTTTGAGTAGGTCAAAATTTTAAAGGGGAAAAGATAAAATTACCTTTTCCCCGTACTCTGCATTCGTTCCTTTAGCAAACTACTAACCTAAGTAACTATTCACGCCAATCAATTTATCTTGAGAGATGTTAATCTGTCGTTGAAATACTCAAAGCCTGTATTTGGTTTTAACTGGAGAAATCCTTAATTGTAGCAGCTTATATAATCAATAGCTGCGTAACCGCCGCGATAAGTATTCCAAGTAACTGCACAAGTTTTTTGTGAGGAATAAGCCTCAAGAAGTAAATCAGTAATTTCTTTGTACAAAGCATTATCTTTCCACAAACATAGCCAACCTCCAATACTTGGTAATGTAGGGTTCAATTGAATACATACACCCCTGTCTCCTATCTGACTATTTAGATGGTATTCCCTGATTTTTCCATTTGCACTGTCAGCCAGAGATGCTGTATTACTCAGCATAACTAAAGCACAAGATAAACCCAAATATTTAAAAATTTTATCCTTCATGAGCTTTCACTCCTTTGCTATGCAATGAAATTTATAGAATAGACAAAAGGCGTGTAATCTTAGGCTCAAAGTAGTTTCATACTAAAAGTCAAAAAAGCTGATGTAGCAAAGTTTTTATCTTAAAAAAATCAGCACTCAAATTAAATGGCTATATTATTTGGGTAATAGCCACAATATTTAGCTCCTGTTCTAATTATTTTCAAGGGGAATACCTATTAATTTAGTACTAATATTTAGTCTTAGTTCAATCTTTAATATATTGTTAGATAGAATATTCTTGGCAAGAAGTTGTATTTAATTTTCTAGTCAAAAGCGATACCTTTGATTGAAAGTTCGCGTTAACTTAAAGATATCATTGCAAACCGACCTTTATTTCCATGACTTACTACGTAATCTACGACGGAAATTGTAATCTCTGCGTTACCTTAGTACAACTGCTAGAAACCTTAGATAAAGGACAGCTATTTCAATACACTTCCATGCAAGACGAAGAGAAACTTTTGCAGTGGGGAATTACAGCCCAAGATTGCGAACAGGGAATGATTTTAATTGATGGCAACGATTTATCAAGACGTTGGCAAGGTAGTAATGCCGCAGAAGAAATTGGGCGGTTACTGCCATTAGGAAGTATATTTGTAGACGCTTATCGGGCGTTACCGGGGGTGAAATGGGCAGGCGATCGCTTTTACGAACAAATCCGCGATAACCGCTACACTATCTTTGGTAAGCGTTCTAGTACATATCAATCAGCATACTGTGTTGATGGCAGCTGCAAGCCGTAGGAGTGGAGTTTAAGAGGCACGCAAAGTCACTAATACTAATCATTAGACAGAGCATTGTAGTCATAAATTCAGCCCTTTGATACTAGTAAAAAGTCTGGTATAACCCCCACGATCTTATTTGGCGTGTTTGTAAAAATTCTGTAACAACATGAATTGACTTTCGCGCCAAAATCCAGCACTAAGCATTATTCAAAGGGAGAATCTGCGTGAGAATTGGTGCTAATTATTTGGGTAACGGAGAGTGTGAATTTACAGTTTGGTCTCCAACGTTAGATAGCGTTGCCGTGCAAATTTTGACGCCCCAAGTGCAAGTAATTGCGCTTAAACCTCAAGCAGAGGGATACTGGCACACGAAGGTAAATGATGTGTACCCAGGTACGCTTTATAAGTATGTGCTGAATGGGGAAAACGCTTTTCCTGACCCAGCTTCGCAGTATCAGCCTGAAGGGGTACACGGGCCATCTCAAGTTATCGAACATCAGTTTGAGTGGACTGATGCAGGATGGACTGGCATTCCTGTGGAGTCAATGATTTTCTACGAACTTCATGTCGGGACATTCACGCCTGAAGGTACTTTCACCGCTATTATTCCCCGTTTACCGGAACTGCGAGAACTGGGAATTAATGCGATTGAAATTATGCCGATTTCTCAGTTTCCCGGAGATACCCATATTGAACCTGCTTTGGCATACCGTAACTGGGGCTATGACGGCGTTTATCCTTATGCCGTACAAAATTCCTACGGTACTCCAGCAGATTTGAAACAATTGGTGAATGCTTGCCACGAAAACGGTATTGCTGTAGTGCTGGATGTGGTGTACAACCACTTTGGCCCGGAAGGGAATTATATGGGTCAGTTCGCGCCCTACTTTACGACAGTTTATAAAACGCCGTGGGGCAATGCGATGAATTTCGACCATGCCCTGAGTATGGGCGTGCGAAATTATTTCATCGAAAATGCGATTTATTGGTTGGGTGAATTCCATATTGATGCATTGCGACTAGATGCAATTCAAGCAATTTATGACTTGGGAGCGAAGCATTTCTTATGGGAATTAGCCGAAGCAGTTCATCATTTTTCCCAACAAGGGCAAAGATGGAAACGCCATTTAATTGCTGAAAGCGATTTAAATAATCCGCAAATAATTCGTCCGGCAGAATTGGGTGGATATGGGCTAGATGCTCAATGGAGCGATGATTTTCATCATGCATTGCATGTACTTTTAACAGGCGATCGCCAAGGATATTATCAGGATTATGGCAAGTGTGCTGATTTAGCAAAAGCATATCAAGACACTTTTATTTATGATTGGAAATACGCACCACATCGCCTACGATATCATGGCGTATCTTGTCGCGATCGCCCTTTATCACAGTTTTTAGTTTGCATTCAAAATCACGACCAAATCGGCAACCAAATGAAAGGAGAACGCCTCACAGCGCGCATCTCTTTTGAAGGATTAAAGTTAGCTGCCGGTGCTGTGTTGCTATCACCTAATTTGCCCTTATTATTCATGGGTGAAGAATACGGCGAAACTGCACCATTTATTTACTTTGTCAGCCACTCCGACTCAGATTTAATTCAAGCAGTTCGAGCCGGACGCAAAGAAGAATTTGAAGCCTTCCACTACGAAGAAGATCCGCCAGATCCCGAATCCGCAGAAACATTCCTCAAGTCTAAACTCAACTGGGAATTACGCCACGAAGGTAATCACAAAGTTTTGTGGAATTGGTATCGTGAATTAATTAATTTACGCAAAAAGCTGCCTGCGCTTGTCAATCAAGACCGCAACTCTATCCAAGCTACTAGCGATGAAGAAAAACAAATAGTTATTGTGCGTCGTTGGACTGAAACGAGCGAATTAACATTTGTATTGAATTTCAATTCTTCTCCTGTAACAGTAACTTTGCCAATTGAAAACAAAGCTCGCAAACTATTAGATTCAGCAGACACATCATGGTCTGGGTCTGGTTCACAAGCGTCTGAACATCTTTCTGCGGGTGAGGAAGTGACATTGCAACCCACTAGCTTAGTACTGTATGAGAGGTGGCTGTGATTTTAGTCGAATTTTTACCCCCCTTAATCCCCCCTTGTAAAGGGGGGAAATAAGAAATCTAGTTCCCTCCCCTTTATAAGGGGAGGGTTAGGGTGGGGTAATTCGATAACTTGTGTGTACACCGTAGCCCCTTTACAAGAGGAGGGTTAGGGTGGGGTAAAAAATATTTGATACATCAATTATGGTTTTTCAAACACCCTCTTAAAGGTTCAACGTTCAAACTTTAAGGCTTAATATTAAGCTTAAAAACGTCAAACTTCTAACTCTCAACTCCTCAGTCAACAGTCAACATTCCCACAAGAAACAAATATGCGAATTCCTAGAGCAACTTATCGAATTCAGTTTACACCTCAGTTCGGCTTTGAAAATGCCAAAGCGATCGCTGCTTATCTTTCTGATTTAGGTATTTCTGATTTGTATGCTTCTCCGATTTTCAAAGCGCGGTCTGGTAGTACGCATGGCTACGATATAGTAGACCCCACTCAACTCAACCCGGAACTGGGAACTAATGAGTCCTTTGAAGCATTAATTAGTGAAATACAATCTCTGGAAATGGGTTGGTTGCAGGATATTGTGCCAAACCACATGGCCTATAGCAGTGAAAATCAGTATTTAATGGATATCTTGGAACACGGACCAGATTCCAGCTATACTGATTACTTCGACTTGTCTTGGAATGTGCCATTTGGCGATCGCGAACAACGAATTCTCGCTCCTCTACTAGGAGATTTCTATGGTGTATCCTTAGAAAACGGACACATTCAACTGCAATACGAACAAAATGGTTTAACTGTCAATTATTACAGTTTAAAACTACCCCTGCGGTTAGAATCTTACACAAAATTTCTTACCTACAATCTCGGCAAACTCACCCGGACGCTGGGACGCAATCATCCCGATTTTATCAAACTCTTAGGCATTCTCTACATTCTTAAAAATGTGCCTTCTGAAGTTGCGGGTAAACAGCGACAAGACCAAATTGCCTTTATCAAAGGATTAGTTTGGGAACTCTACAATAGCAACGATTCAATCCGCGAATTCATCGCAGAAAACCTCAAAACTTTTAACGGCGAACCCGGCAATTCTGAAAGCTTTAATCTGCTAGACGATTTACTCAAAGACCAATTTTATCGTCTCGCGTTCTGGAAGGTTGGCGCCGAAGAAATGAATTATCGTCGGTTCTTTACTGTCAATGAATTAATTTCTGTAAAAATTGAAGAACTGCGGGTTTTTAATAACACCCATAGCCTGATTCAAAAGCTAGTTGAAGAAGGTAAATTTACAGGTTTGCGGATTGACCATATTGATGGACTTTATAACCCGAATCAATATCTTGAAAGATTGCGAGAAAAGGCAGGAGATGTTTATATCACCGTCGAAAAAATTCTCGAACTCACTGAAGATTTGCCAGATGATTGGGACATTCAAGGCACATCAGGATACGATTTCTTAAACTACGTAAATGGTGTATTCTGTCAACAAGATATTGAATTTTGGCTTGATAAAATTTACCAAGCATTTATCAGCACAAGAGTAGATTATCCGTCGCTGGTAAAGGAGAAAAAGCAACTGATACTAGAAAAGAATTTGGCAGGTGATATAGATAACTTAGCCAGCCTGTTAAAAAATATTTCTAGCAAATATCGCTATGGCAATGACTTTACTATCAATGGTCTCAAAAGAGCGATCGCTGAAGTTTTAACTCTCTTCCCAATTTACCGTACTTATATTACTCCCGATGGAATTAGTGAAGACGATAAACTCACAATTCAAGAAGTAATTAGTCAAGCAAAAGAACAAGCGCCTTTATTGCAGCATGAATTAACTTTTATTGAAAAATTGATGCTGCTGGAATTTGATAATTCTCTTTCCCAAACAGAACGCGAACAGTGGATATATTTTGTTTTGCGGATGCAGCAATACAGCGGCCCCCTCATGGCTAAAGGGGTCGAAGACACAACATTATATGTCTACAATCGCTTGTTGTCGCTTAATGAAGTGGGAGGAAATCCCGGTCATTTTGGCGTTTCTGTTGCCGACTTCCACACTTTTAACCAACAGCATCAAGCAAAATGGCCTCACACCATGAACGCTACAGCTACCCACGACACTAAACGCGGTGAAGATGTACGTGCAAGGTTAAATGTGTTATCAGAATTACCAGAAGAATGGGAAGAAAAAGTCAACATCTGGAGTCATTATAATCAAGGATGTCGCAAGATTCGCCACGGATTTGCTATGCCCGATCGCAATGACGAATATTTAATCTATCAAACACTAATAGGAGCATTTCCTTTTGCCGAAGACGAGAGCGAATCATTCGTGGAACGGGTGAAAGAATACACCATCAAAGCAATTCGAGAAGCGAAAGTGCATACTGCATGGTTGCGGCCCGATAGCGAATACGAAGAAGCTTGCACTTCCTTTGTAGAAAAAATACTAAATCCCTCAATTTCTGAGGAATTTCTTGAAGCCTTCCACCCTCTGCAACAGCGAGTTGCCTACTACGGAATGTTTAATTCTCTTTCCCAAACTCTACTCAAGGCTACCGCACCCGGCGTACCTGATTTTTATCAAGGAACGGAACTTTGGGAATTAAGTTTAGTCGATCCAGATAACCGCCGTCCTGTAGATTTTCAACAGCGACGAAATTACTTAAGTAACATTAAAGAGCAAATCAAAACCGACATTTTGGGATTGACTCAAGACTTACTAAAACACAAAAATGACGGCAGAATTAAACTATTTTTAACGGCACAATTACTCCAAGCCAGAAAAGATTATCTCTCCCTATTCCAAGACGGAGATTATCTGCCGTTACAAATTCACGGAACTCACGCCCATCATATTATTGCCTTTGCCCGGCGTCACGGACACCAAACAGCGATCGCCATCGCACCTCGCTTTTTCACTCGCCTCATCCACCCTGGAGAAGATCCTTTAGGCGAGTCAGTGTGGCAAGATACCCACCTGCAAGTACCTCACGGAAGTTCCTTGTCTTGGAAGAATGTCCTAACTCAGCAGCCATTACAAACTAAAGAAACATTATCTATCGGAGATGCCCTCGCACATTTTCCAGTTGCTTTGTTAGTTAGTAGTGCTGAGTAAAAACCTCACGCAGAGGCGCGGAGGAGCCAGTGCGTTGGGCGGGTTTCCCGACTTGAAGCATCTGGCGTCGCGCAGAGAGAGAGAAAACTCTGCGTGACTCTGCGATTCCCTTTGCGTTCCTTTGCGTTTAAAAAGAATTCCGAGTTCAAACTATGACTACAACCTCACTCACCACCGCGCAAATTCGCGCCGTGCAAACTCATATCAAAAAAACCTGGGAAACCTTAACCCGATCGCACGAACACTTACTACAATCTGCCAAAGATACTAAACTAGACCACAAATCAGAAACTCCGTGGATTGTCTACATTTCACCTTTGGAAGATTGCCCCAACGTTCAAACTGTGTTAGAGCGATCGCTATCTCCCAAAGACATGCAAAGAATTGAAATTCGCACTTTGCCCCCCGAAGTCGAAGCAATTCGAGAGCATGGATTATTATACCTGCCAGGGCCCTATGTTGTGCCTGGCGGTCGGTTTAACGAAATGTATGGTTGGGACAGCTACTTTATATTATTGGGGCTTTTGCACGATGGCGAATTGGAATTAGCCCAAAGCCAAGTAGATCAATTACTCTACCAAGTGCAGCATTACGGTACGATCCTCAATTCCAACCGGACTTATATGCTGTCGCGATCGCAGCCCCCCGTCCTGAGTATGATGGTGATGGCGCTATTTGAGCGCACCCAGGATGAAGAGTGGTTGAGGTCAACCGTACCGCTACTAGAACAGTTTTATTATTACTGGGTAGTTCCGCCGCACCTCAATCCTGCGACAGGTTTATCCCGATTTTATGCCTTTGGCGAAGGCCCCGCACCAGAAGTTTTGTTTTCCGAGCGAGATGAAGAGGGAAAAAGCCATTACGATCGCGTTAAGGAATACTACCAAACCTTTGAGGTTGAGGATTATGATGTCAGTCTTTACTACGATCGCGAAAAAGACGAACTGACTAACCTATTTTATAAAGGCGATCGTACCATGCGCGAATCGGGTTTTGATATCACAAACCGATTTGGCCCCTTCAGTGCTGATATCCTGCATTACGCTCCTGTGTGCCTTAACAGTTTGCTGTATCAGATGGAACAAGATTTAGCCAAAATTCAGGAAATTTTCGGTAATGTCGAACTGGTGCAACAATGGCACGAACGTGCAGAGATACGCCGCGAACGTATCAACCAGTATCTTTGGGATGAAGAACTGGGACTGTATCTGGATTATCATTTGCAGACCGAACAACGTCGCCGTTATGAATTTGCGACGACATTCTATCCCCTATGGCTGGGAATTGCCTCTCCAACCCAAGCCAAGCGCTTGGTAGAAAATCTATCTTTGTTTGAAGCCCCAGGAGGAATTTTTACCAGCACTCGTGTCACTGGTAACCAGTGGGATGCTCCCTTTGGTTGGGCACCGCTGACCTTAATTGCCGTTCAGGGACTCCACCGCTATGGATATCATACAGAAGGCGATCGCATTGCTCACAAATTCCTCGCTATGGTGCTCAAAGAATTTGAGCGTCACAACACCTTAGTTGAAAAATACGATGTTGAACGCTGTTCTGCCAACGTTTCCGATGAAATCTGCTTTGGATACAGTTCTAACGAAGTTGGTTTCGGCTGGACAAATGGAGTGATTTTAGAACTTTTAGCAACCTGTGGAGGAAATTTTCAGTTGGCATAACGAAGGCAGGAGGCAGGAGGAGGCAAGGGGCAGGAGGCAGGGAGCAGGAGGCAGTCCCAATGAAACAAGTTTCACCACCAAGTATGAAAGTGGTATTTCCCCACTCCCTACTCCCCACTCCCTACTCCCCACTTACAAGTCGGAGGGTTACGAATTACGAATTAGCCGCATTATTTTGTTTAAGCTTTTTTCAACCAGCTAAACATGGCGCGTAAATCTTTACCAACTTCCTCAATTTTGTGTTCGGCTTCTTGGCGACGCAAAGCAGTAAATCCTGGCTTACCAGATTGGTTTTCTAACACAAATTCTCGTGCAAATTGTCCAGATTGAATTTCGCCGAGAATCTTCTTCATTTCAGCCTTGGTTTGGTCGGTGACAATCCGCGGCCCGCGGGTATAATCGCCATATTCAGCTGTGTTAGAAATGCTATCGCGCATCTTGGCTAAACCGCCTTCTACAACCAAGTCAACAATCAATTTGACTTCATGGAGACATTCAAAATAAGCCAATTCTGGTTGATAACCAGCTTCTACCAAAGTTTCAAATCCAGCTTTAATTAATGCGCTCAAACCACCGCACAATACTGCTTGTTCGCCAAATAAATCTGTTTCAGTTTCTTCGCGGAAAGTAGTTTCCAAAATACCAGCACGAGTACCACCAATACCTCTTGCGTAAGCCATTGCGCGATCGCGTGCCTGACCGCTAGCATCTTGATAAACTGCAAACAGCGCTGGTACGCCTTCCCCATTTTCATAAGTCCGTCGTACTAAATGCCCCGGCCCTTTTGGTGCTACCATCACCACATCAACATTCGCTGGCGGGACAACTTGCCCAAAATGAATGTTGAAACCGTGAGCAAAAGCTAACACATTTCCTTCTTTTAAATTCGGTTCAATCTCGTTTTTGTAAATCGTTTTTTGGACTTCATCAGGTAACAAAATCATAATGAAGTCAGCAGCATTAGCCGCATCCGCAACATTTTTCACAGTTAACCCAGCTGCTTGGGCTTTTTCCACTGATTTACTGCCCGGATATAGTCCCACAATTACATCCAAACCACTATCTTTTAAGTTGAGAGCGTGGGCATGACCTTGGGAACCGTAGCCGATGATAGCAATAGTTTTTCCAGCCAAAAGGTCTAAATTGGCATCTTCGTCATAATACATCCGGGCCATAGAAGCATCTCCTGTCAGCAAGCATCATTAATTGGCAGGCTTCTGATTGTACCTCAAATTGTGTAGTGAAAAACTACGGAATGGTGACTGGGGATTGGGGATTGGGGACTGGGAATTGAGAAAGTTTTGTCTAGTCTCCAGTCTCTTTGCATAAATAGGCCATCGATCGCCGATAAATCTACACAAGAAATATTTTCAGTATTTTTTGCGTATAAAAGTTACTTTTATAACTAAATATTTATTTCTATTCCTTAGTACTGAGTCCTCAGTTTCTATCAATACGTATGAAGTTTTGATTAACTAATTATCTGGAAAATGTAAAAACCAATACAAAATTTATGATGACAAGTTAGATACAAATTTGTTAAGAATAGTTACAGCAGTCGTCGCACAGAGAAATATTTCTTATGGTGAACTCACTTGACAATAACCCAACGCATCAAGTTGTCATTGTTGGCGGTGGTTTTGGTGGACTTTATGCAGCAAAAACACTTGCTAAGACAGCAGTAAACGTTACTCTCATTGATAAACGCAACTTTCATCTATTTCAACCGTTGTTGTACCAAGTCGCGACGGGTGCTTTATCTCCGGCTGATATCTCATCACCTTTGCGTTCTGTACTCAGCAAAAGCAAGAATACAAAAGTGTTGCTGGGAGAGGTGAATAATATCGATCCAGAAGCACAAAAAGTAATTGTGGGCGACGAAGCAATACCTTACGACACGTTGATTGTTGCCACAGGTGCGAAGCATTCGTATTTTGGTAAAGATAACTGGGAAGAATTCGCGCCTGGTTTGAAAACTGTAGAAGATGCGATTGAAATGCGTCGGCGGATTTTTATGGCATTTGAAGCCGCAGAAAAAGAAACCGACCCTGTAAAACGCCGTGCCTGGTTAACTTTTGTAATTGTTGGTGGCGGCCCTACTGGTGTAGAGTTAGCAGGGGCGATCGCAGAACTCGCAAATCAAACTCTGAGAGAAGATTTCCGCAACATCGACACCTCAGAAGCGCAGATTTTACTTTTAGAAGGACTAGATCGGATTTTGCCACCTTTTGCGCCAGAGTTATCCCAAGAAGCAGAAGCATCTCTGACGCAGTTAGGGGTAGTTGTCCAGACAAAAACATTAGTAACTAATATTGAAAATGATATTGTCACCCTCAAACAAGGGGACGAAGTAAAAGAGATTGCCTCAAAGACTGTATTATGGGCAGCAGGCGTTAAAGCTTCGGCAATGGGAAAAGTGCTAACAGAACGCACAGGTGCCGAATGCGATCGCGCCGGACGCGTTATCGTCGAACCTGACTTGAGTATTAAAGGATATCCGAATATTTTTGTAATTGGCGACTTGGCGAACTTTTCTCATCAAAACGGAAAACCACTACCCGGTGTTGCACCTGTAGCAACCCAACAAGGAGAATACGTTGCAGAACTGATTCAAAAACGCCTTGTAGGTGAAACTTTGCCAGCCTTTAATTATGTAGATCGCGGTAGTTTAGCGATGATTGGCCACAATTCTGCTGTGGTAGATTTGGGTTTTGTCAAGCTCAAAGGTTTCTTTGCATGGGCGTTTTGGTTGTTAATTCACATCTATTTCTTGATTGAATTTAACAACAAATTGGTAGTGATGCTTCAATGGGCATGGAGCTACTTCACCCGCAATCGTGGAGCCAGACTAATTACAGGTCAAGAATCAGTCACAAAATTAGCAATTTACACATCAGAAGCGAATAAACAGCCAGTAAATGTCTAAATTGGGCATTGGGCATTGGGAAGAAATCTTTCCCCCTAGTCCCCACACTCCCCACACTCCCCACTCCCCACTCCCCGCCCCAGAATAGCAGTAAGCTGTTTTAGGGCGTTTTTCATAATTTACTATGGCAAGTATTAACGACAACTACTTGAAGCTGAAAGCGGGTTATCTGTTTCCAGAAATTGCTCGGCGGGTGAATGCTTTTGCAGAAGCGAATCCTGATGCGAAAATCATTAGGTTGGGCATTGGTGATGTTACCGAACCTCTGCCAGAAGCTTGTCGGACAGCGATGATAAAAGCTGTGGAAGAAATGGGCGATCGCAATACCTTCAAAGGCTACGGCCCAGAGCAAGGCTATGCTTGGTTGCGGGAGAAAATTGCTGCTCAAGATTTTCAAGCACGGGGGGCTGAAATCGATGCTTCGGAAATTTTTATCTCCGATGGTTCTAAGTGTGACACAGGCAATATCCTAGAAATCTTCGGTCATGACAACACCATTGCCGTTACCGATCCCGTTTATCCCGTATATGTAGATACTAATGTCATGGCGGGAAATACAGGGAATGCTAACGAGAAAGGTGAGTTTGAAGGTTTAGTTTATCTACCGATTTCGGCTGAAAACAACTTTACTGCTGAGATTCCCTCCCAGAAAGTAGATTTAATTTATCTCTGCTTTCCCAACAACCCCACCGGTGCCACTGCTACCAAAGAACATCTCAAGGGATGGGTGGACTATGCCAAAGCTAATAACTCGATTATTTTCTTTGATGCCGCCTACGAAGCTTACATTACCGATGCATCGCTTCCCCATTCAATTTATGAAATTGAAGGTGCAAGAGAAGTTGCGATCGAATTTCGGTCTTTCTCCAAGAATGCAGGCTTTACAGGAACTCGCTGTGCCTTAACTGTGGTACCGAAGACACTCACAGCAAAAGCCGCCGATGGTTCCGATGTGGAATTGTGGAAACTCTGGAACCGTCGCCAGTCTACTAAATTTAATGGCGTTTCTTACATCGTCCAACGGGGAGCCGAAGCAGTTTATTCTGAAGCCGGACAAGCCCAAATCAAAGAATTAGTGAGTTTCTATTTAGAAAACGCCAAAATTATCCGCGAGAAACTCACAGCCGCCGGACTCTCAGTTTATGGTGGCGTGAATGCACCTTACGTTTGGGTGAAAACGCCTAATGGTTTATCTAGTTGGGAATTCTTTGATAAATTGCTGCAAACCGTCAACGTTGTTGGAACGCCAGGTTCTGGCTTTGGCGCTGCGGGTGAAGGTTACTTTAGAATTTCCGCATTTAACAGCCGGGAGAATGTCGAAGAAGCAATGAAGCGGATTACAGAGAAGTTTAAAGTGTAGGGCGATCGCTTTTTGCTGCCTTTGTTAAACTCATTTTGTTAGTCTAAAGGTTACGGTGGGCTATATTAGCCACCGCAACCCGATAGGTAATTCTTGAGATTTAGCTTATTTATATTTTGGTTATGACTCCTGCCATTCCCGTTTTCAAACCTGTTAGCCAGATGCAATTGTCACCTGGTAGCACCGTAACTGTTCCTAATGTTAGCTGGGAAGAATTTGAATCTATTTTGCAAGAATTGGGAAACAAAAGAACTACAAGAATTTCCTACAGCCAGGGTAATTTAGAAATTATGGCTCCTTTACCAGAACATGAAATACCCAAAGATTTAATTTCTGATATTGTCAAAATATTACTTAAAGCTAAAGCTATCAGATATCAACCTTTTGGTTCCACCACATTTAAAAAGCAAGGTCTAGCAGGAGTTGAACCCGATGCTTGCTTTTATATTCAGAATTATCAACAAATGATTGGTCGTCGCCGCTTACAACCTGACGCTCCGCCGCCAGATTTAGCGATTGAGACTGATGTCACATCAAAAACTACTCTTAATGCTTATGAAGCCATTAGACTACCAGAATTATGGTTTTACGATAGCGGAAGTCTTTCGATTTATTTACTCAAAGATGGGAAATATATAAAATCTGACACGAGTCCTAATTTTGAAGATATAGCTATTACTCAAATTATTCCTGCAACTGTAGAACGTAGTTGGCAAGTAGGAAGTTTTCAAGCTTTACAAGAATTAGAAGCAATGATTTAGTAAATGAGCGAGTAGAGATTGCTGATTGTAAGTTGCTTTCTAATCTGAGTATTGGAATTATGCCGCCAGAAATTAATGCATTAGAAGGTGCGTTGTCATTTCAGTAAATAGTGATATAAACCGCAATTAAAGAATTAAGCAAATTACAAAAAACTTTAAGGCATAGGTTTATTAGACATCGCTTTTGGCATCTTAAAGGTTATAGTTAAAGTTACTCAACAGGCAATACTTAGAAGAGTAAGATTAGCAAATGCCAAATAATCATTTACCAAAGACAAGATACGAAATAGCAGATAAACCTCAACTCAGACCCTATGGCTCAAAGGTTGATATTATTCTTGGTGGCAACAATCAGTTTGGTTTTGATGGAGAAAGTTGTTTGATTTTGGGTAATGAGCTGATAGTTCGTCTCATTCCTCAGCAAAACAAGAAGTTTGAGTTTCAGAAATTTACAGCTTATTTAGAAGGTTTTGCTACTGCTAGCGAAGCAGAGGAAGCTGGTTTAAAGTTTGCAATGTCAGTTTTGTGGGCAGCAGTCTCATTAAGATGTCCACTACGGTTAGAATATCACACTCCACTGCCATGTGTGGTATACGATCGGACTCCATACGGACGGATAGTGATGTCATCTCATAGTAAGTCCTCTCTTATTAATGGAGCAAGCCTAGTTGTTGAAGTACTGGAGGAAAGTTTCACTTCTAACATACCAATTAATAATAAACGGCTGCTCGTCTCAATGGAGCTTTTTGCCGCAGCTCGTTTAGAGGCAACAGAACGTGCAAGATTTGTTGGTCTTGTATCGGCACTTGAGCCATTAGCTGAACAAAAAAAATTTGAATACCCAGATTTAAAAGAAATTATAAAAGATACCTTAAATAAGGTGCAAGATTCAGTGGATTTACCTGATGATATAAAGCGATCGCTCGAAGGGAGTATCAGGAATCTAAAGCGCGAATCTGTATCACACGCTATTAAACGCCTTATTACAACTCATTTAACTGAGGACAAAATGGCATTAGAAATTCTGGAAGAAGCTTATATAATCCGCAGCAAGATTCTACATGAAGGGGCTTTCTATCCAGATTTACAGCGTAAAAGTTATAAAATTGAAGACGTTATACGCCGTCTCTACTCTGCCATAGTCGGATACGAACTTCGTTCCCCAGTAATCACATATACAAATAATGATTAGCCTTAAGATGAGCAGTTAAATTAAAGGTTCGATTTTCCTGGTAAGATGCAGTGCGATCGCTTTATGTCGTAGTTGCCAAGTTAGTATTTTGGCTAAGTTTAACAGAATTACTTTCTGGTTCTGCATACATAGCAAATAATTCACTAAAAACCTCTTCCCCATTAATTTCTCCACTACTAATAAATCGTTCTACCTCAACGGAACCATCCTCAAAAAATTCGACTTCCCATCGCTCTCCAGCCACCGCTACATTCACCATAATAGTTTCATCGCGATGATGGGCTAAAGTATAACTAATTTTCTCTTGTTCCAATTGATTTAAAAAGGTAACTAGTTTGCTAAATCCATAACTCTTCATTTGTCAAACCTCTTATCACTTAATAACTTGCGAACTACTTTAAAACCTGGATAATTTAATTCTGCTCCTGCTTCGATTTCTTCCCATAACATTTCACAAAACTCATCCCAACTTGGTGATTCTTCCGGAAGTGGAGCTTGCTTGATACTACCCTTCTTGTACTTCAGGATTTCAGAAACCTTTTGCCCAGCAAATTTATGTACGATTTTCCTTTATCCTTTTGACATTAATTTCAGGATACCATTTTTTAATATTTGTTTCTTTGAGAGAGTAACAACAATACAGATGCGATCGCAAATAAACTCCCAGCGATAAATGTTGCTTTTGCTCCCATCGTTTCCCACAAACCACCAGCTAGAAAACTTGCAGGTAAAAGTGCTATTCCTATAGCCAAGTTGAAAAATCCAAAAGCGGTGCCACGCAGATTTGCAGGTATGCTATCCGATACTAACGCCAGCAGCAATCCTTTACTCATGCCCAGATGCAAACCATACAGGGCAAACAATCCCCAAGCTTGCCAAGGTGCTTGTACGAAGGCGAAGCCCAGATATACTACAGCGTAAAGGAGAAATCCGCTTACGAGTAACCAAAATCTGCCCAAGCGATCGGAAAGTATTCCTATTGGGTAGGCACTCAACGAATAAGCTATATTTATCACCATTAATGTTAAGGGTATGAATGAAGCAGAAATACCTGTTTGTTCTGCTCTTAGCAATAAAAACGCATTGCTGGAGTTGCCTAAATTGAATAGCAGCGCGACTGCTACAAGTACCCAATATTGATGGCCTAAACTGCGTAAAGCTTCCCATTGCAGAGGATTACTTCGCTTTGGTTGAGTTTGATTTGTTCTCGGTTCTTTGACTCCTACTGTTAATAAAGCTACTGCTAAAAAGCCAGGGATGAGTGCCAGCCAAAAAACCAGGCGGAAGTTATTTGCAAAAGCAGCCATCAGTGCAAATGCTGCCAAAGGCCCTAAGAATGCGCCGATAGTATCGAGAGATTGACGCAATCCGTAGGCCGCACCGCGTACCTCTGGGTTACTAGAATCGGCAACTAAAGCATCGCGGGGTGCGACTCGAATACCTTTGCCGACGCGATCGCCAAATCGAGCTATTAACACCCCTGTCGGGCTGCTAGCTACAGCAAATAGAGGTTTCACAAAGGTAGATAACCCATAGCCAAACACCGCTAAAGCTTTGCGATGTCCCAAATAATCGCTTAATACTCCCGAAAAGACTTTCAAAATTGAAGCTGTTGCTTCCGCAACCCCTTCAATAATGCCTACAGTTAGCACGTTTGCCTTTAAAGCTGATACCAAAAACAAAGGCAGCAGAGAATTAATCATCTCGGAGCTAATATCTGTCAGCAGACTGACAAATCCCAACACCCAAATAGTACGGGGAATTGTCTGAAAGAATTTATTTTTTAATTGCATAATTCTTGTTTCTCTGACAAATCCTTTAATTGTACAGACGCGATGAATCGCGTCTGTATCTTTCATGTGTTTACCCATTAGAATAGCAGTATATGATACGCCTCAGCCAAGTGTGTACCATCAGCGCAATTATATGCTGCCACCATCAGAAAGTAATTACCAGCCTATTGAAAATTCTCAAACAAAACTAGATCGTTTTATAGTTTGTGGGCTAGGAAGTTTAGGCCAGCATTGTGTTGCGATTCTCAATGAATATGGTGTTGTTGTGAATGCTATAGATCGAGAACAACCCAAAGATTTAGAAATTCCAAATTTATTAAATTTATTAGATAATTTATGCATCGGAGATTGCCGCCAGGCTAGTGTTTTAGAACAGGCAAACATTAGCCAATGCCGGACTATCATCTTAGCCACTAGTAATGAGAGAGTAAATATAGAAGCTGCCTTTGCAGCAAGGTTGTTAAATCCTCAAGTCCGCTTAGTTGTTCGTTCTGATAAACAAAAACTCAATGAACTTTTAAGTCAGACTCTTGGTAATTTTATAGCCTTTGAACCAAATCAAATCTCTGCTTCTGGCTTTGCTATTGCAGCCCTTGGAGATGAAAGTATTGGTTATTTTCAATTAGAAGGACATCAATTTAAGGTAGTTAAAC
Organism: Nostoc sp. DedSLP01; assembly: GCA_034530875.2. GTDB lineage: Bacteria > Cyanobacteriota > Cyanobacteriia > Cyanobacteriales > Nostocaceae > Nostoc. Next base: position 9,158 of record JAVRCJ020000066.1, on the reverse strand, counting down.
ATCAGATAAAAATAAATGATAACTGGTGCAACAAATTAAATATATACGAACTTAATACGCTACAACGTCGGGTATTAAACCATACGGATGATTCATCTCCATTGCCGAAAGAATTTCATCAGTGGGAACCAGAAGCAATATTACATTCCAACGATACGGTTATTTATATTGAAGTTGCAGACCAAATTAAAAGTGCAAAAAAACTTACTAATCAGCCTAAATACAACTGGCAGCAGTTATGGCAACATATTCAATCAGTCACATGGAAAAACCTCCAAGAGAAAATTGTATATTTCTCGCGCACATTCTACCGTTATCAAAGTTTACGGGTGGCAATAATTTGTGGAGTTACAGTACTTTTTCTCTGGTTGTTTGGTACAGTTATCTATATCTTAAATTATCCTGAAAGTAACATCTTAGAAGCATTTTATGCCACTGCTGTATTGCTTTTGGGAGGATACGGAGATGTTTTTGGCAGCATTAATTTTAAAACGCCACCAGAGCAAGCTCAAAATATGCCAGGTTGGTTGCGATTGTTTAGCCTTGCATTAACTTTAATAGGTATAGGTTTTGTTGGGGTATTGTATGCATTATTAACTGATGCTCTGTTAAGTGCCAGGTTCCATTTTTTCCATAATTACCAGCAAGCAATTCCTCAAAAAGACCATGTGATACTGATTGGATTAAATAGAGTCGGTCAACGAGTTGCTGATTTATTAGAAGAATTCAAACAACCTTTCGTAGGTATTAGTAGTACAGCACTAAACGTAGATTTTTTTAACAAAATCCCACTAGTTATTGATAATATTGCTGATGCTATAGAGAAAGTAAATCTTGCTAACAGTAAAAGTGTCGTTGTACTTACAGACGATGACATGGAAAATCTGGAAATAGCTTTGATGGTACGCGCCAAAAGCCCTACAACTCGTGTAGTAATTCGGAGTTATGACCGATATTTTCGTGATAATGTTGCGCGTTTGTTTCCTTACGCTCAAGTTATTTGCACCTCTGCTATTTCAGCAGAAGTTTTTGCAGCTGCGGCTTTTGGAGAAAATATTCTGAGTTTATTTAACTTCGATAGCCAAACTATTTTAGTAGTCGAGTACGCAATTGAAGCTGGGGATACGCTTAACGGATTATTATTGGCTGAAGTTGCTTATGGTTATGGAGTTGTACCAATTTTATACCAAAGCCAGAAGCGATCGCCTGTAAAATTAATACCCTCTGATAATATACAACTTGCTATTGGCGATCGCCTCATCGTTCTGGCAAATAGTAACAGCCTCCAGCGAATCGAACGCGGCAAAATGTTTCGTCAAACTTGGCAGGTAGAAATCGAGAAAGCATTAGCTCAAGATGCTATTTTTGATGGTGCGAATGAAATAAGTATTATCTCAGGATGTAGCATCGGCACAGCTAGAAAGTTGATGGATAATTTACCCGGATGTCTACCAAAAGCATTATACAAACAACAAGCTTTGCGCCTAGTTCGGAGGCTGAGTAAATTAAGAGTTACAGCTCGGTTGAAACCCTTTTCTAACGATGTAGATTTTTAAATTAATCTTGTCAGTTAACTAGAAAAATTATGACTACAGATAGATGTAATGTTTGGCTATATTTTGTTAATTTATTAAAATAAATATTGAAAATCTCAAAAGCAAGACGTTAATTGAATGATAAATAGAAGGGAAAAGCCAAGTTTTATTAGGGTTTTAAACTTTTGTATTTTACATTTAATGATGTCTAACTACTTATTCTCGCCAAAAGAAGGGAAAACCGTACATATTGGATAGGTTTTCTGCATCAGACTGTCTTATTTGAGCTAGATAAAATTGAAGTGTAGCTTAATGAATGCTGTTTTTTAGAAAAACCATACAGCATGAGCAGGAGAGCGAAAATATGGGAAATCAATTCAAAACAGCTGCTTTGCTAGCTGCACTTAGCGGTCTTTTAATAGCAATTAGTTACTGGGTAATTGGTGGTACTAGTGGCTTGATTATTGGAATTGGCTTAGCAGCAGTAACAAACCTGTTTTCTTGGTATCAATCAGATAAAATTGCCCTTGCGGTATATCAGGCACAACCTGTAAGCGAAAGGGAAGCACCGGGACTTTATCGAATGGTAGAAAAATTGTCTCGTCGTGCAAATATTCCTACACCTAGTGTTTATATTGTTCCTAGTCAAACTGCTAACGCCTTTGCTACAGGGCGCGATCCAGAACACGCTGCTGTTGCTGTTACTGAAGGCATTTTAAATATCTTACCTGAAGACGAACTCGAAGGCGTTATCGCCCACGAACTCACCCACATTATTAATCGTGACACCCTCACACAAGCCGTTGCTGCTACCGTGGCTGGTGCTATTTCCTTCTTAGCCCAAATGGTTAGTTATAGCCTTTGGTTTGGCGGCGGTTCGCGAGATGATGACAGAGGTGGAAATCCTTTAGGTATTCTCTTAACAGTCATGCTTGCGCCATTAGCTGCAACAATCATTCAGCTAGCAATTTCACGCACGCGAGAATTTTCTGCTGATGCCGGTTCTGCTAAATTAACAGGCAATCCCCGTGCTTTAGCAAGGGCGCTGCAAAGGTTAGAAGCTACAGCAAGACAGATGCCTTTAAATGCCAATCCAGCTTTTGAGCCATTATTGATTATCAATTCTATCTCTGGACAATTTTTAGGTAACTTATTTTCTAGTCATCCTGCTACAGAAGCGCGAGTTACAGCATTACTGAAATTAGAACAACAACTGACAACGACTTATTAATGCAAGTTGTTGTTTGGAAAGTTAAGAATGCTTAATCTAGTAAAGGGTACAGTTTTCATCGGTAAGTAAACTTTGTAATTAAGGATGTTTTAACTATGAATCCTAACAACATTGAATCCGTTGAAGCTATCTTTGTTGAATCGCCTGACACCACAGTAATTGTAGAAATTAGTTCTCAAACTGACCAATTGGTGGAAGTTGAAATGGCTGGTGAAAGTGATGAAGTCAAGCGCGAAACTAAAGCGCTGATTGAGGCATTAAAAAGACGCGCCCAAGCTGAGGGTGATTCAACAGGTACTCTGACACAAGAAAATTATCTAAATGCTGTGCGTAGAGTTAGAGAATCGATTGAAGGAAGGAAAATTACGCCAAGCGATCGCGTTCATTTAGAAAATGCTTGGGCGGTAATTCAAGATGAAGCCCAAAGAAATTGGTACTTAATGATGAAAGATTTAGTAGAGTTTAATTATCGCTTACAAAAAGCTGCCAAAGCCGCTTGGGAAGCCTTCAATCATCCTTATTCTCAAAAGTAAATAATTAATGCGATCGCAGAGTAGGGTAGCACGGTTAGCTGTGCTACCCTGCTTTGTATATATACACTTCAGTTTCATAGTTCTGTAATTAAATCGCACCTTGAAAAAGATAAAATAAAAAGTATGAATCTAAATGTAGAGACGTTGCAATGCAACGTCTCTACAGGTATTTTTGATATTAATACTATTTCACGAAATTATTGATACAAATCATTCTTCTTGCTCCCCCTACTTGTCTAAATGTATCAATCTTAAAGTGAAACGGTATAAGGTGTGATTTGAATTGTAAGAAATCATCCTAAACCCAAAAAATTTGAAATCAGCGGTAACAGTTTGCTACATTCTTCAACTAACTTTGTGGCACTCGGTAAACCGGCGATCGTCCCTTTTAAAATCTTGATAGCCGTTTTTGCTGCCTTTTGCATTCCCCCTTCTTGGGAATTTTTCCCTGCTTCTGCCAAGGCTTTGACTTGTTCTAACGCCTCGGCTTTATCTTCTTTAGATAAGTTTGTATCAGCCTCAATTGCTACTTGCAATTGCGTCAATAATTCCTTAATTCCTGGCTTCTCTGGTTCAGTTGAGGGTGGTAACTCGTTGATAGTATTTGTCACCGCACCACTAATTTTACCTAAATTTATTGTTCCGGTTGCATTAAAATCTCTACCAACATTAATATTGCGACTAGAGTCATTGCTGTTACTCATATTTTTATTCTCTACTGTGTTGTCAATTTGAACATTAATTGGCTTATTTGCTAATAATCTTACAATCTCTGCCATCTCTCCACTTTGCTGGCGATAGATGACTATTTGCTCATCTTTAGCTTGTAATTGTGCTTTATATTTTTCTTCTACTGCTTGCAGTGCCAATTGATAATTTTGTGTAAAACTACTATGAATTTTTTCTTTATCTGCATCAACAGGTACGGCTACCCTAACGACGATAACACCATCACCTTTGTTTTCAATACTTTGGATAGCTAATTCGGTATCTTCATTTTCAACTTGCACTTGTTTGAATGCACTAACAAAAGCTCTCCAATCGATACCATTGCGAAAAATTAAATCAACAGTATTTAAAACCTCTTCAAATAGCTTGGTAAATTCTCCTGGCTTAAATTCGCCGCTATTGGGACGGCGTTCGCGGTCATCGGTTCCAGGTTTAGGGTTTTCTAGAAGGTAGACAAAACGACAATCTACATTATCCAACTTAGTTGTACTTTCTATATTCCATGCTTCTACACAAGCACCCGTCATTCGAGCGTTGGTGAAATTAGTAACTACAGCCTGAGTACGAGTCAGATTTGCCCATTCTAAACAAGCTTGCTCGAATGTGGCTTCACTAATATCAGCATGTTTAAGATTAGCTTCTTTTAAATCTGCGCCTATCAGGTTAGCTCCTTTGAGATTAGCACCAAAATATGATTTTCCTATTCCATTGGCAGTGACGAGTAAATTGAGAATATCTCGGTTACCTAATATCGAGCCACCTACTCTAGCAAAATCAAGTTTTTTTGTTTCATAAAAACGAGTGCGAGTCAAGTCTGTCTTTCTAAAATCTGTGTTTTTCAGGGTTGCGCCAGTAAAGTCAGCGTTTGTTAAATCAGCATTCCGAAAGCTGGTTCCACCTGTAGCTGCAAAGGCCACTGCACTCATTTTTAACGATGTATAGTTTTCACGACCAATTAAAGCAAGTCTAGCCATGTAACAGCCTAGCAACAATCCAACTGTAACCATAGCTATAGAACCTTCAATTCGCCCATTATTACCTAAAATAAAAGCCCCAATTATAGTTCCACAAATAGATCCAACTATAGCCAAACCTATATCTATAAATGGAGTATCAATTACAACTCTGTTGTTAACTACAGCCAAAGCTACAATAAAAGGAATTCCTAAAAATCCAAAACTACAACCGTAAAAAGCTATAGCTACCCATATTCCATTATTAAGGCTCATAAACATCGCTCCGGCTATGGCAACAGCCAGGGCGAAAACCCCTATAAAAACTCCTAAACCTACTGTTAAACCTTGGGGAAAACTAAAAATAGCAAACATTGCGTACAGTATTAACACTAGACAACCTGGAAGAATACCGTGCAATTTAGCGCTGTCTCCATACAATAAATAGACTAACCAAAGCCCGCTATAAGCTGAAATTAATCCTGATATTGCTGATATAAATAATGACGTGGCTAACAGAAGAATTACCCAACGTTGCTGTAGTCCAGCCCTAGCTCCTCTGAAATCAGCCTCTTTCAGAATCGTGTTGCTAAAATTTGCTCCTCTAATATCCGTATTCCTAAAGTTTGCGCCAGTCAGGTTTTGACCTTTAAAAGAACAACCTCGAAGATTTTGGCCGGAGTAGTCTGGTGGCATAATTCCATCAGTAAGGGGTTTTGACAGAGATTTTATAAAACTTTAGCCTACAATATTCCGAAATTTTAGCAGAATCAGAAAAATGTAAAAATTTGAGGATCTTAGGCGCTTTTTGCCCAGTAAATCTATGCATAATTCTTTCTTTTCGTTACATTTACAGCTTATTAGCTCTTTAGGATAAAACAAAATAGATGTTACTGAATTGACGTATAAATTTTTATCTGCGCCGCAGTACATCCAAAGAAGCTTTTTCAGCTTCACTAATTTTAGGTAATTCCTCAAACCACTCTGGGAAAAACTCCTCGTTCTCAATTCGGACTAAACCAAATCGAGTTTCCGCATCTGTTAAGCTAGTAATTGCTTCTGTAATGGCTGATATTTGTGTCATAGCTTAAGTTCTTCTGGCGATCGCAACTACCGATCTGCTTTAAAATTCAATTATTCGAGTAAATCACAATTTACAGATGTGCAAACAATTAAATGATATATGAACAATCAATTGTACGAACAAGATTTTAATCTTTGGCGAGAAAGCATTATTGAACAGATTAAACAACATCGTTTTCATGAGATTGACTGGGAGCATTTGCTTTTAGAATTAGAAGACATGGGAAAGTCAGAAAAACGGTCATTTATTAGTAATTTAACAATCTTGATTGCTCATTTACTCAAATTAACCGTTCAAGCTGATGCTCCAGAAATGATGAAAGAAAGTTGGTATAGTTCTGTTACAGAACATCGTTTTCGAGTCAAAAAAGATTTGGAAGAAAATCCCTCATTTAAAAATTATCTTACTCAAGTTATTTCTCAAGCTTATGCTGATGCTCGTAAACTGGCAATCAAAGAAAGTAAAAACGCTAAGTTAGGAGTCAGGAAACCAAGCGAAGCAGAATATTCTCTAGATTGTCCTTTTGTTATTGAACAACTATTAGATGAAGATTTTTATGGAGAAAGTGATTAACAATTGCTAGTTAGGTTACTTAGGAGAAATTTTGTATATGATGAAACACGGTGATGGTAAGACACGGTAAGAGTATCTAATAGTTTCTTTACCTCATCGCCTCTCAATACTTGTCGGTTAAGGGGAAAAGGGGAAGGGGAAAGGGAGAAAGAAAAAACCTTTAACCTTTACCCTTTAACCTTTTCCCCAAACCCAATGCCGAGTTAAAAATGCAAAACCCGAGCAGTATTGCATCGCCTCTTGTTTGACTTTTTGGATTTTACCCACTCCCCTAAAGTTGGCAATCTCAGGTCTGGCAAATTGCCGTGAGATTATTCCACGTTTATTACTACAATTACTATTGATGCTAGATAATGGGGAAGCTTTGTCTTTTATTTGCCAATCTAGCCCCAGAAACAAGAACTAACAATTATGCGAACTCACTATTGCGGCGAAGTCCGAAAAGAACATATTGGAGAAACTGTTACCTTTTACGGATGGATAGACCGTCGCCGCGATCATGGGGGCGTGATATTTTTAGATTTACGCGATCGCTCTGGCATCGTCCAAATTGTCAGCGATCCGCAACGCACCCCCGATTCATATCAACAGGCAAATGCCCTGCGAAATGAATATGTTGTCCAAATTACTGGTAGGGTGACCGAACGCCCCCAAGAATCGTTAAATCCCCGTCTACCTACAGGCGAAGTAGAAATTTACGCAGATAAAATTGAACTACTCAACGCTGTTCGCAAACAGTTACCTTTCCAAGTTTCGGTAGCCGACAGCGAAACGGTAAGGGAAGACTTGCGGCTGAAATATCGTTATTTGGATTTGCGACGCGAACGCATGGCGCAAAACTTACAACTGCGCCATCAAATAGTCAAAGCCATGCGCCGTTACCTGGAAGATTTGGAAGGGTTCATCGAAGTGGAAACGCCAATTCTTACCCGTTCCACTCCCGAAGGTGCCAGAGATTATATCCTACCCAGTCGCGTTAACCCTGGTGAATGGTTTGCTCTACCCCAATCACCGCAGCTATTTAAACAATTGCTGATGGTGTCCGGCTTGGATAGATATTATCAAATCGCCCGTTGCTTCCGGGATGAAGATTTACGCGCCGACAGACAACCAGAATTCACTCAGTTGGACATGGAAATGAGCTTCATGTCCCAAGAGGAAATTATCGAACTCAACGAAAAGTTAGTTTGCCATATCTTCAAAACCGTTAAAGGCATTGAATTACAGCGTCCTTTCCCGCGTCTCACCTACGCTGAAGGAATGGAACGGTACGGTAGCGATAAGCCGGATACTCGTTATGGTTTGGAATTAGTCAACGTCTCGGATATCGTCAAAGACTCCGGTTTCAAAGTCTTTCGAGACACCGTAATCAATGGTGGCGTTGTCAAAATTCTCCCCATTCCCAACGGTAACGAGGCAATTTCTAATGTCCGCATTAAACCAGGTGGAGATATCTTTAGAGAAGCCAGCGAAGCCGGTGCTAAAGGTTTAGCTTATATCCGGGTGAGAGACGATGGCGAAATCGACACCATTGGCGCAATTAAAGACAACCTCAGCGCCGAACAAAAAGAAGAAATTCTGCGGCGCACGGGTGCTAAAGCCGGACATTTGTTATTGTTTGGGGCTGGCGATGCTGCTACCGTGAATAAAACTTTAGATAGGTTGCGGCAAGTGATTGCAAGGGAATTTGGTTTAATCGATCCAGAAAAAATTAACTTGCTGTGGATAACAGATTTCCCGATGTTTGAGTGGAACGCCGACGAAAAACGTCTAGAAGCACTGCACCACCCGTTTACAGCACCGCATCCTGAGGATTTGAGCGATTTAAAAACAGCCCGCGCCCAAGCTTATGACTTGGTACTCAACGGCGTGGAAGTTGGCGGCGGAAGTCTGCGGATTTATCAGCGAGAAATTCAACAACAGGTATTTGATGCGATCGGTTTGTCTCCTGAAGAAGCACAAAATAAATTTGGCTTTTTGTTGGAAGCATTTGAATACGGTACCCCGCCGCATGGTGGTATCGCCTACGGTTTAGACCGTTTGGTAATGTTGCTAGCTGGGGAAGAATCGATTCGGGATGTCATTGCTTTTCCGAAGACGCAACAAGCCCGTTGTTTGTTAACAGATGCGCCTTCCGGTGTGGATGTGAAGCAACTAAAAGAATTGCATGTTGCTTCGACGTATAAACCCAAATCTTAACAAAATGTGGCTTTAGTCATAAGTTTGCCACAACGGCAAATTTATGCTTTCAGTTTTTGACACATAATAGTATTCGGTTAACGTAATTTCTGCGAACCTCTCCCTGGTTTTAATTCTAGGGCGTACACACAAGTCTGGAATTTTACCCCACCCTAACCCTCCCCTTGTAAAGGCTACGGTGTACACATAAGTTCTCGAATCACTAGCAGTCCTCGAATTACCCCTCCCTAACCCTCCCCTTATAAAGGCTACGGTGTACACACAAGTAGACCCAGAGCGAGTTTCCAGCCAAAAAAGGTAGACTCAAATTGCTCAAGACCG
>JAVRCJ020000065.1:0-26436 GCA_034530875.2 Nostoc sp. DedSLP01 | reverse complement strand
ATCCTATTAACAGCCGTGCTGTTTTGAAAGCATTTCTCGGTGGTTCGTTAGAAGAATTGCCTAAACAGTATGAAATTGCTTCACCGATAAATTATTTAACGCATCCTTTAGCGCCAACTTTATTAATTTACGGCAGTCGCGACCATGTGGTAAAAGCCCGATTTGGCAGACAGATGTACGAACGTTTACATGGCTCTGGTAACACTGCGGTTTTTCTAGAAATTCCTTGGGCAGAACACGCTTTTGATGCTGTTTTTAATGGTGTAAGCAATCAATTAGCATTATATCATACTGAGAGGTTTTTAGCTTGGGCTTCGTTCAAGCAATAAAGACTCATTCATGCAGTTTAAACACTCAATGAGATTTACTCCTCAGTCTCTACTCGCCACTACTTCTGAGGCCAGCGCCAGTTGTAGCGATTCCATTCGTAGATTCCTTGAATTTCATACTCAGCGCCGTTGAAGAAGCGGACAACGCAATTAGTAGACGAGTTATTCCGTAGGCGTAGCCCGTCGTAGACATCGCTAATTTCATCAACTTGAATCACAATGGATGGAAACCACTCCGGTTTACACGGGCCATCTTCTTGCACCCATTCCCATAATGCATTGCAAACTTCAATGCGATCGCCTATTTTCAACTTTAATGCATCTTCTAAATAACAATACTTATCAAAATGGTACGACTCTAGACGGTTGAGCCACTCTAAACCGTAGCGTTCGCGAATAAATTGTACTGTTCCAGAGTCATTGCCCAGCAACCAATCATTGAGTAATTGTACTTTCCAGGTACGATTGCGTTGTTCCTGGGTTTTAACAAACTCTAAAAACACTTCTAACTCCTCTGAGGTAAGCTCATCTAAGGGATTAGTAAGATCTGACGCCCCAGAGTGAAAATTTTCCTGAATTTGCTCAACTAATTGCAATAATATCTGTTTCTGCGCGTCAGTGAGAGGACAACCTACAGCATCACAACTATTAAAGGCTGCTTGTATAGCTGTTGCAATCTCATCTGGTGTCATAAAAGTTAATAGCAATCGTGGGTTTGTTTACTTAATTATTACAAACGTTAAATTAAAGTCTCCAATTCCCCTGTACTGAAATTCAGGTAAGCTGAGGTTATAAGTTACATGATTTATTGAATTAATACGGGGTATTTTATGCAGCTACGCTCGCTCACGGTTGTTTTTATTTCTTTTGTCATCACTTTTCTATCGTGGGTGCTTACTCCATCGGCTTTAGCGCTGACACAAATTAAATTATTCGATATTTCTTATAAGGATTGTCCGGCAGAACTGGCACAAGGAGCTGTTATTAGTAGTGGTAGCGCTGCTGCTAATTGCTTTATTGTCACTGGCAAAGCAGAAAATGGTACTAATAAAACAGTCTACGATGCAGATATTTATGGACGCATCTATGATGCTAACAATGACTCAGTAATGCAAAATCGCACCCGTCTTGGTTCGATCGCTGAGATACCATCAGGTGTTAGCGATTTTGAATTGAGAATTTCTGTGCCTGCAAATCAGCCTACTCCATTGAAGCTGAAACAGTTTAAGGCTGCTGGATTTAGCGCTCCAGTGCGGAAGTAATGAATAGTGCTGAGCGATCTAAATTTTAAAATTATAGGTCTGGGGTGGTTAACCCAGACCTATAATTTTTTAATCGAACATCGAACAGATTGCAAAGTCAGTGTTAGACAACGTAGGCCAGACGAGTAATAAATCCGCCTACAAATTGTAGCAGTAGAATAGCTAACATTGGCGAAAGATCGATGCCGCCCAGTGGAGGAATGAATGAGCGAAACACATTCAGATAAGGGTCTGTGATTTGGCTCAAAGCGGCAAATGGTTGGTCATACCAGTTGATTGTTGGAAACCAGGTTAAAAGAACCCGAATCAACAACAGAAAAGTATAAATTTGCGTAAAAGTAGCGAGAGTGGTAATCAGTAATTCCATAGATAGCTTGGTTTCCTACTAAGTGTCAAACGCGGTCTTATCTATTGATTTTAATTTAGTCTATGTCATGGTGTTTGCACGTTCAGCATTTACCACGCTTGGCACTTTCACCACCTCCAAAGAAACTTTATTGTTCTTTGGTGAAGGGGCGATCGCCAATTGTCTGCGGTGAGCCACCATTTACATTTCCCAGTTGCTTGCGCACATCATCAATTGTGGCATTTAGCTGGGCAATTTTATCTTCTAGCGATCGCCGAGCCGTTTCTATGGTAGCGCTGTCAGTTTCTGAGGCTTTCATCTGACGACGCTTTGCAGCTATTCTCTTAGCTTCGGCTTGGCTATCTGTTTGTTCTGTTTCTTCTTCTAGCAATTGGGTATCGCGTCGAGAAGCAATCAGCGCACCGATGACACCGCCAAATACGCTGCCGACAAATGCCCCTGCTAAAAAACCACTGGCAAAACCATCTCGCTGACTCATATCTTTACCGCCTTGAACAAACTTGCAATTACAGTAGTTATGCCATGAATCTATCCTAGCTGCATACTAACTTAAGTTCCAAAGATGCGATCGCCTGCATCTCCCAATCCCGGTACAATATAACCTTGACTATTAAGTTTTTCATCAATAGTAGCGGTGTAAACTATCAAACCTGGATAAGTAGCGCTCAACTTTTGCAAAGCTGGTGGAGCCGCAACTACACAAACAATCCGCGTTAGAGCTGGATCGACACCCCGCTGTGTTAATTCTGCCATTGTTGCCATAATCGACCCTCCGGTTGCCAACATCGGATCGGTAATTAATACTCGTGTTTGGGGATCAAACTTTTCTGGTAACTTGTTGAGATAACAATGAGGTTGCAGAGTCTCTTCATCTCGTGCCAATCCCAGATGATAAATCGACGCCAAAGGTAGTAAAGTTTGCGCTCCCTCAAGCAATCCCAGTCCAGCCCGCAGAATCGGCACTACTGCCACTGGTATCTGTGTATCGATTACAGTTGCCCCACAGGTATCCAAGGGACTTTGCACTGCTGTTTCTTGGGTTGGCAACCAATCACGCGCAGCTTCGTAAGTCAGCCATCTTCCCAACTCAGTCATTGCACTGCGGAATAACACCGAAGGCGTACCTGCATCACGAGCGACTGCCAGCCAGTGTTGTATTAGGGGATGAGGTGGTACGTAAACCCGCAATTGTAGCGTCATAGCTAGAAGTCAGCGCCTTTCTTTTGTACAAGAACTGAAAGACCATAATACTCTTTCCTGCATCCGGGTGGCTATAAGACGACGGGGCAAAGGGGCAGACATGACTTGAATTGGGTTTTTTACCTCTTTCCACTTATTTGCCAGGAATTAATCAGATAAAATTCAGCTAAATTCTATAAAATCACGGAAATTGGAGTTAAAGAGCATCTTGCTTTAAAACTCGAAATTTTCAACTTAAAACTCGATTATTTAGCCTTAATAGTTCAAACAAAAAATTTAAGTAGAATTACTGAATTTCTATCTAATCTCCCAACATTAAAAAAATCTGTTATGACTATGTAGATAGAGATTAAAAATTACATAGTAAATCTAGCTAGATTAATGTAAAATTTTAATCGTCTTGATTTTTCTGGTTCTTTCTGGGACTTTCCCTGTGATTTAGCTGATTCACTTAGACTAACCCCGGTCTCGCGCTGCTGTGCGAGGAGCCAGTTGAATAAGTGTCCAGTTGATTACCAGATTTTATTCAAGTACTATTATGTGGTGAGTTTAACTATAAAAGGTTTCTTTTGTTGCTGCCTAACAAGGGATACCTATAGAAATTTATTTCTATAGATAAAATTGGATTTTTGAAAAAACTTGCTTGCAACTGGAAAAGACTCATTCCCTAGCTTTGTACAGATGAGGGTTAAGCCTTGTTTGTAGCTATGCAATAAGTTCAAAAATCAAGTTTCGATTGCTATAGAGCCTTTTGGCGATCGATGTAGTTAAATTTTACAAACAATTAGAATGCCATACACTTTAGTTAGTAGAGTTAATACAAATTCACAAAATTACACTTACAAATCATCCTTTGTGAAAACCTGGTCTCTATTTCCTTAGTGTCCATAAATGCTGAAAGGATTTGTTACAAAAAATTATGGCTTTCAACAATCTCCGCTGTCAAAAGGAAACACTAGTATTAATCTCCTAGTCAATTTCCAACACAAGCAAAGGATTTTTTTGTAGCTTTATGATTACTGAGAATCGCACTAGAAATTCAAACAATAACTTGCCCGATATGAATGTCGCAAGTTTGACAGGTAATCGTCGTGCAAGAAATTTGTTAAAGGGAATGTTTGCTTTTCTCTGCATCACTTGGGCATTGCCTGTAGATGCTTTGCAAGTAAAAGTGGCCCCCACTAATCCTAAATTAGGAGATACAATTTCGGTAGAAATTAGTTTAGATAATCCGGAGAATGCTGCAAATCCAACAGTAGCTACTGGTAAAAATACTTATCCAGCATTTGAAATTGCACCCAATCAGTATCGAGCTTTTGTTCCTACAACTCCCTTGGAAAAAGCTGGAACTAGATCGGTTCAGGTGACAGGAGATGGTCAGGTGCAAAACTTGGCGGTAAATGTACAAAATCGCAAGTTCCCCATACAACGAATTACTTTACCACCAGGTAAAGCTGGAGTAGACGCCACCGAATACGAACTCAAACGCGTAGCAGCTTTTAAAGCGCTACAAACACCAGAAAAGTTTTGGAATGGAGTATTCTTAAAACCAAATGCAGGGCGTATGAGTACAAACTATGGTGTACGTCGCTACTATAATGGTAAATTTGCAGAGGACTACTATCATCGTGGTCTTGACTACGCTGGCGCTGCCGGTTCGCCCGTGATTGCGCCAGCCGCTGGGCGAGTTGCTTTGGTAGGTAGGGTATCCCAAGGATTTCGGATTCACGGTAACGTAGTTGGCATAGACCACGGTCAGGGAGTAACCAGCATTTTCATGCACCTGAGTCGCATTAACGTTAAAGAAGGTGATATTGTCAAAGCCGGTCAACTTATTGGCGCAGTCGGTTCAACAGGTGCAGCCACGGGGCCGCATTTGCACTGGGGTTTATATGTCAATGGGCTATCTGTCGATCCGACACCTTGGCGAACGAAGGTCGTGAAATAGTAGAGACGGAATCGATCGCGTCTGTGTATAATTTGGATATTTTTGCCCAAAGTAAGCAAAATAAATTGAATTGGTACCGTCCCTACCTCCCTTGGCTAAACATAAATGATGATAAGCGTTATGAGTATTGAAAAAATCGTAGAACAAGCTCTCCAGGATGGTTATTTGACGCCGGCAATGGAAGCAGAAGTCGGTAGAATCTGTGACAACGCTTCGGAACTCTCGATTGAAGAGTATATGGCGCTCGATCGCTTAATGGGTGCGCTATTGACTGGTGAGGTAGTGGCGGTACCTCGAAAACAATTCATTAACGTTATGGAAGAATTGGTACTCACAGAAGCGATCGCCAGAGTAGCCGAAATTGAAGCCACCAGCGAAAGTTCCTTGGATGTTGGTGACATTGCAGCCTACGCTCTCAATCGCCTCCCACCCTTGTATGCCACAACAGAAGAAGGCGCTAACTATCAACGCCAACGCGCTCAAGCAGAACTGCAAGAGCTAATTTCCCAGCAAGTAAATGAAGCGATCGGTCGTTACTTAGATAGACCTAGCTTCTTCCCAGAACGCCAAGCTTTGGGCAAAAGTACTGGCAATGAAGTTCTCGACCAAGTTGGTGCTTTACTTAGAGCCTATGCACCGAACTTTGAGCAAAAATTATGATTTAAGAGTCATTAGTTATTAGTCATCAGTTATTTGTTCCTTTTTACAAAGTCTGAGCGTCAAAAACCGACACTCAGACTTTGTGCTTTATACAGCAGTTTTCATTTACATAAGGTACAAAGTTACGGGTTTTGAGGCAGGAGGCAGGAGGTAGAAAGAAACTCTTTATGTTTGATGAATCAGTCCTAGCTTGTACCTCACTTACTTGCAATCTGCTGTAATTTGTCTTTTTTCTCTACTAATGACCAATGACTAATGACCAATGACTTTTATTTTACTCACGCACTACAACTGTTGTTCCTAAACTGACTTGCTCGTACAATAATCTGACATCAGGATTACGCATTCTTAAGCAACCGTGGGACACAGCCGTTCCTACCAGATCTGTATCCGGTGTGCCGTGAAAGCCAATTTCATTGCGTCCATCCGACCAAAAGCCAATCCATCTGTCTCCCAAAGGACTATCAGTTCCGGCTTCAAATACTTTGCCAGTAATCGGGTGACGCCAGACTGGATAATGTCGCATGTGCATTACTTGAAAAGAACCCGTAGGTGTTTCCCAACCTTTCTTACCTACAGCAATTGGGTAGCTAGCTATTACTTCATCTCCTGCGTATACGTAGGTACGGCGATCGCTTAAATCAACCACCACTTTTGTTTTACCGGATACTGACTTATTAGATGGCACTTGTTGGGCTGAAGCTTGAGGCCATAAAACTTTTGGCCAAGCGTCCACAATTGGATTTTGTGTTTCTGCTTGCGCCACCAGTTGCGTCTTGGTTGGTGGTTCTATGGAAGTAGCTACATTTTGTTTAATTGTTTTAGGCTTCGTTTCAGGCTTCAAAGTAGAAGGCTTGAGCCTAGAAGTTTTTGGCTGAGTTACTTTAGCTACTTTTTTCTTAATTTTTTTCGACTTCGTTTGAGTCTTAAGTCTAGAAGACTTGGTAACTCTTGCTTTAGCTACATTCTTCTTAATTCTTTTTGACTGAGTACGAGACTGAGTATCTGAAGACTTTGGTGTTAATTCTCCATCGGCACTTGAGCCTTGAGTATTTTCGGTAGGAGACATAGATGCACCCAGCGCCACCTGTCCTAAACTCACTGGTGAGAAATTCTTATAGTCTTCTTCTTTTTGGCTTCCCTGAGGGCTGGTTAGGCTAGAACCTGGCCGCATGGAAGCAGATGCCGATTTTTCAAACTGCCGTTGTGCCGTAGTAATGCGCCAATGCACAGCTAAAGATAAAAATGCCGTGCCAAAGCAAAGCAACATTACCATACGCCCTACAGATTCGTTTCTTACCATTGCCATAGCCTATTGTTTATCCCTGACGTATGCAAACGAACAACTTCATAGCTTTATCATCCGTTCATTAAAAATTTATCAATACTTATCACTTGTGTTATTAATCTGCCAATAGCTCTGGGCAAACTAAGCCTATATGCATTATCGCAGCAGCAAAATACCCAGTGAGGAATCAGATTCCTCAACTTTTGAGGAGGTTGTAAACCTCTGCTCAAACTTTCTGCTGGAACTTTGCAAATGCAGCAATCAATTATTAATGGTGTGGGCGGGATAAAAACCATGTTTGAAAAACTATTGCTAGCAGCCACGATTACATTTTCCCTCAATTTATTTTTTCAAGTTCACCTGCCAGAGCAAAATAACTCTCGTACTAGTTACGGCTTAGAAGCAGAACAATCAGCAACTATTTTGGTCACAAAATCTAAAAAATAGACCGCTATTATCCTAACTAAAGAACCCAACTTCCACAAAGTATTGCCTAAATTTTAAAGGTATCAAGAAGCGAGCATTACACAATTTTCATCTTCATCCTTATAACTAAATTTATTTATCTCAATCAAGCGTATATACCCTGTTGCAAAAACAAGCGAAGTGTGCATATCTAGTATGCCTTTGTTCGCTGATGAGATGAAAGAGAAATATGCAAGCAGTATAAGGACAAAGGGGTTCTGTTTATTGCTATAAATTTAACGAAACTTATCTGCCTCAGTGTTCCAGTCATAAATCCGTCACCTTAGCAAGGAACTTGTGCCTCCCGAGGAGGTCTAATAGAAAGGGATGATTTAGACCCAGTACGATCTATGAGTCAGTCGATTACTGTATCCTGGTCAACGGTTGATGCACAGTATCCAGAAGCATCAGTGCAAGTTGACAAACTTCCTAACCACGATTTAATTTTGCGTTGTCAAGCCGGACTGCGCCCGGATCGTGCTGCGTTTGCAGAACTGTTGCGCCGCTATCAATCCCAAGTTGATAGAGTTTTGTACCACCTAGCTCCAGATTGGCCTGACAGAGCTGATTTGGCTCAAGAAGTTTGGATTCGAGTTTATCGGAACATTAACCGATTACAAGAGCCTGCTAAATTTCGGGGCTGGTTAAGCCGCATTGCTACCAACTTATTTTACGATGAGTTACGCAAACGCAAGCGGATTGTAAGTCCTTTATCACTTGATGCTCCCCGGTCGGTAGAGGATGGCGAAATGGATTGGGAAATTGCTGGCGATACACCAGGGCCAGAAGAAGAATTAACAACTAGAGAATTTTACGAGCAATTAAGAGAAGCGATCGCGGATTTACCAGAAGTTTTTCGTACTACTATTGTCCTGAGAGAAATTGAAGGCATGGCATACGAAGAAATTGCGGAAATTACTGGAGTTTCCTTAGGAACTGTCAAATCAAGAATCGCCAGAGCCAGATCCAGACTGCAAGCTCAATTGCAAAACTATCTAGATTCCTAATTTACAGTAATTTACCTCTGCCCAATGGCAGAATTTAATAATTGATTAATAATAGCCAGAAGATAGAGATAACTTCTGCTGTGAGAAGGAAAGTTGAGTGATTTTTCTGAATTTTCGGTTGACTTTACCCGTGCTTGAATTGGTAATAATGTTAAGATGACTACTGATTCTCAGTTTAACGATCGTTCCCACTCACAATTTCCTGAAGATTTTTCAGAAGGAATAGGTGAGTATACCAATGAATCAACGGGTTTTATGGATATGGTGAAGCGCGATCGCTTCGAGTTATTGAGTGCTTATCTTGATGGTGAAGTCACAGCAGCCGAACGCAGGCAAGTAGAAGAATGGCTGGCAAATGATGCCTCAGTTCAATGCTTGTATGCTCGATTATTAAAGCTTAGACAAGGCTTGCGGACTCTCCCAGTGCCCACAGGCCAACAGTCACCAGAGGCGACAGTCGAGCAGGTACTAACACGCGTGCGCCGCCGTTCTCGCTTCAACTGGATGGTTGGAAGCGCTGCGGCTGCGGCTTGTGTAATTGGCGCAGTATCCGGCTTAATACCTGGTGCTTCGAGAACGCCACAACTGGCACAACGACCAGAAATACAACCAGTACCTCCCTCTTCGCTAATGGTGGGACTAAACAACCCAGTAATTGAAATTCCGAAAGCAGCAGTAGCCTCTCCGGATTCAATTTACCGGGTACAGCCACAACGCCGCGATTCCAGAGACGACATAAATTAATCCCAAAGTTAACAGTTGCCGAAAAAAGGCTCCAGTGCAGGAGGCAGATGCCAGAAAATTTAAAAAGAATTCTGTCTTCTGCCAAAAGGGATACAAGCGGCTAAATTTATTTAAGAAAAAATAAAAAGATTTTTTTGGAGACACGCTGCTTGGCGAGAAAAAAGCCGTCAACAGTTAATCCAAAATATTTATTTATGGGGATTTGCTTGCGCCCCTGGTGAAAGTATTTTTGCGTTATTAAAGATAAGAACTTTAGCTTTTAGGTATACCGGAGCCACTCCACCAACCATCTGCTTGGTGGACACCTCGGAATTTGTCAACTCGTTCTACACTCATTAAGTACACCCAAGCCCAACCCAGAGAAAGCCACTCTCCCTGATAAACCTCAATAGTTTCTCGGTTATAAAGGTTTTCTGGCATTTCTCTAGCGGGATGGTAATCTTCTAGCATATCTAGGCGATTTAGAATCCCTGGGTTGGCAAAAGACAGTAAATATCCGTAGACTTCGCTATCTCCTAGAGTCATTGCTGGGTAGCCCATCGGCAAAGCAAACAATTTACCTTTGACAAAAGCTTTTTTGGCATCTACGACTTTGCCAGCACAAAATCTTTCATAGTTTGCTTCACCTGGTTTGAGGGTGCCGTAAACAAAAACCCGCACCAAATCGGAAAATTTTATATTTGATTCAAACATTGCCTATTTTAAGCATCTGATTTCTTTGTTTACCACAGAGGTGAGTATTGTAAACGCGTACTGTGAGCATAGCGAAAAAATGACTCAATCTTAATTAGAGAGACACAAAAAGAATGTAGAGGGGAATATGGAAAGTTTCACCAATAATCCCATCCTCACATAATACATAGAAAACTTAAGTATAATAAGTAGCTAAGCGGCATCATTTATTTGGGCAACTTAAGAGAGTAGTTAGATCCACTCTTAAGGCTTCTCATGATAGTTTCTAGCCCAAAGAAAGCACAGATACAGTTTAGATTTTTTGATGATATTTATAAACCAAAAATAGAAAAACTTCCACTCCTTTGTGATGTCGATATAAATCATGGTAGGAAAGTACTCAATACAGAAGAGGAATGTGACAAGTATATTGCTCTCTATGGCGGACACCACTTTCACAAGCTCTATGCAGCATTTCCTTCAACTAACTTTCAGTACACGGAAGGTAAAAGTATAGAGATTATCGATTGGGGATGTGGACAGGCACTTGCAACCTGCGTTTTAATGGACTATCTCATAGAAAAATGTATCACCCCTAAAATAGAATCAATTACACTCATAGAACCATCTTCAATTGCGCTATGGCGCGGCTACAGCTTTGTTCGCCAAATATTACAGCCTGGTTTCTCTAATAACTCTCTAATAACAACAGTCAACAAGTGTATAGATAAATTAAATTATAGTGATTTTGTTTCAATTCCTAGCAACATTAAGATTCATTTATTCTCAAACATACTAGATGTTGAAGATTTTGATTTATCTAAGCTATATCAGCTAATAATTCAATCATTCTCAGGATTTAATCGTATTATTTGTACAAGTCCGTATAATAATGCAAGAAATTACAGAATAGATAGTTTCTACGATCTATTCAATGGGTATGCTATCCTGAAAAATTCGTTTTATTCACATGAAGCGATTTACGAAAAAATTTTTTACAATAAGTCAGGAAAATTTAAAACTAGCAAAATCCAGAGATATGAAAGGCAGTTCACTATAAAACTTTGAGGAAAACTTTATGAAAAATAAGCTAAATATAAATGTAATTCAGGGAGACTTATTTTCAGGATTTGGCTCTCTTATAGATAACTCAACAGAGAATATAGATAAAGAAATCTTATCTATGCAAGATGCAGAGGTTACTTTCTATCGCAATTTTTTTAAGCAGCAAGATAGTGATGATATTTTTCAAACCTTGCTTAACCAAATAAAATGGCGACAAGACAAAATGAAGATTTATGGTAAAGAGGTAAATTTACCAAGAAAAACTGCTTGGTATGGAGATAAAAATATGTCATATAAATTCTCAGGTATTCATCTCGATCCACAACCTTGGATACCTACGCTACTACAAATAAAAGAGAAAGTTGACGAAATTGCAAAAGTTAACTTTAACAGCGTTTTACTGAATCTTTACCGAGATGGTAATGATGGAATCTCCTGGCACACAGATGATGAACCAGAGCTAGGTAAAAATCCTATAATCGGTTCTGTTAGCTTTGGCGGAGCAAGAAGGTTTATGTTTAGACATAAACACAATCAGGATTTGAAAGCAGAAATTGAGCTAGTACATGGTAGCTTCCTTCTCATGGCGGGTGTAACACAGCATTTTTGGCAGCATCAAATCCCCAAAACATCGAAGCAGGTTCAACCAAGAATCAATCTAACTTTCCGGGTAATTAAGTAATTAATATTTAAACAATTAAGTGTAAGTGCTACTTTCCTTTTTTCTCATCCAGTGCTTTCTGAATCGCTTCTCTACAAAATTCAGCAGGGTCATCTTGTGCTTTTACCTCTTGCTTCATCTTTTCAGTAGCACGGAAACTAATAGTAGTCGTTAATGGTTCCTCTCTGTCTGTGGTGAAATTTTTTAAATTTTCTGGACTACCCTTAGGATTAGGCATTGTTGAGACATGTAAATATAGCTTGAACTGCGTGCAAACGAGCAATTAGAGTTTTAAATCGGTGGTGTTATCACCTGACAAATGGTTCACCACCGATACCACTTTTGAGAAATGGTAATTCTATGTTTACACGTTCAGAACTCGAAATAAAGACTGTTCCTGAATTACAGGATTTATGCCGTAGATACGGTATTCACCCTACAGGGAGTGCAGCTTACAAAGCAAGCTATATCACTTCTTTAATGGCATTCCCGATTTTAGCGATTCAACAGCTGGAAGTAGGGAGAGGGTTAAAGTCACCTTCTCTTGCTTCTATCCAGATTTTTGGTTCAGCGATAGATGAAATGGGTACACCTACTAACGAGCAAATAGCACTGATTAGAATCACACTCGAAGGTAGGCGAATGAGTTACCCAGATAGATTTGAGCAAGAAAGGTTGCTGAACTTACATTTGGCTAAGATGAGGCTTGAACAGGTGATAGCACTGGTGAATCAGTAGTCCACACTTACAGCATTTTTAACGCACTCCCCAGCAATGGGGAGTTTTTATAAAACTTTCTTTCCGATAGGCAAATAAAGACTGTGCCTGATAGCCTAAGAACTTTAGCGATATAAGATAGATAGGAATAGGGAATACAGGAGATTTATAAATTTATTTTATAATTTAATTTTAAAAATTACTAGACATAGAAATTATTAAATAGTTCAAATGTTCTAAAAGTAGCGAAATACTTAGGATTAGTAGAAATAAAGTGTAACAGGCATGAAACCATTGGAAATACCTAATTCAGTTGATTCCCGATACAACCCCGCAGCAATTGAGGAGAAATGGCAAAAAACATGGGCAGAACTTGGCTTAGACCGAACACCTACAGCTAGCAACAAGCCAAAATTCTACGCTTTGTCGATGTTTCCCTATCCATCGGGCAGCTTACACATGGGTCACGTCCGTAATTACACCATTACTGACGTGATTGCCCGCCTCAAGCGAATGCAAGGGTATCGGGTAATACACCCAATGGGTTGGGATGCCTTTGGCTTGCCAGCAGAAAACGCAGCCATTGACCGTGGCGTACCGCCAGCAAAGTGGACTTATCAAAATATTACCCAGATGCGGCAACAATTGCAGCGTCTAGGTTTATCTATTGATTGGGAATGCGAACTGGCTACCTGTTCGCCTGATTATTACAAGTGGACGCAATGGATTTTCTTGCAGTTTTGGCAAGCGGGTTTAGCTTATCAAAAAGAAGCGGCTGTAAACTGGGACCCCATTGACCAAACCGTATTGGCAAACGAACAAGTCGATAACGAAGGACGGTCTTGGCGCAGTGGGGCAATAGTTGAGCGCAAATTGTTGCGGCAGTGGTTTTTTAAAATTACTGACTATGCCGAACAATTACTCAATGACTTGGATAAGTTGACGGGTTGGCCGGAACGTGTGAAATTAATGCAGGCTAACTGGATTGGTAAATCCACAGGTGCTTACTTAGAATTTCCGATTGTTGGCTTAGATGAAAAAATTGCTGTTTACACTACACGCCCAGATACCGTTTTTGGCGTGAGTTACGTGGTGTTAGCACCAGAACATCCTTTAACAAAGCGTGTCACCACTAAAGAACAACAAGCAACAGTAGAAGCTTTTATAAAAGAGATTTCTAATCAAAGCGAGTTGGAACGTACTGCTGAAGATAAACCCAAGCGGGGCGTACCTACAGGTGGTAAGGCAATTAACCCCTTTACAGGGGAAGAAGTGCCGATTTGGATTGCTGACTATGTACTGTATGAGTATGGTACTGGGGCAGTCATGGGCGTACCAGCGCACGATGTCCGAGATTTTAAGTTTGCCCGGACTTATGATTTGCCGATTGATTTTGTCATTGCTTCCCCAGAAGATGTTGCAGGTTTTGACTTAACTCCAACATCAGAAACGGATGAAGTCACGCAACTGGTGCAAATTGAATACAACCAAGCATATACCGAACCAGGGATTTTAATTAATTCCGGTGCTTTTACTGGCATGAATTCCACAGATGCGAAACAGGCGATCGTGGAGTATGCCGAACAACAAGGTTTTGGTAAAATGCGGGTGCAATACAGATTGCGAGATTGGTTGATTTCCCGGCAGCGGTACTGGGGCGCACCGATACCTGTAATTCACTGTCCTAATTGCGGGATAGTACCAGTGCCCGATAAAGATTTGCCAGTACAGTTACCCGAAGAAGTGGAATTTACTGGACGTGGTGGTTCACCTTTGGCGCAATTGGCAAGCTGGGTAAATGTGCCTTGTCCGACTTGTGGCACTCCGGCGAAGCGGGAAACTGACACGATGGATACTTTTATTGATTCCTCGTGGTATTTCTTGCGTTTCCCTGATGCTAAGAATGAACAACAGGTTTTTGATTCCAGTAAAATCAATGACTGGATGCCAGTCGATCAGTATGTGGGTGGAATTGAACACGCAATTTTACATTTGTTGTATTCGCGGTTCTTTACCAAGGTACTGCGGGACAGAGGTTTGCTGAATTTTGACGAACCCTTCCAACGGCTGTTAACTCAAGGTATGGTGCAGGGTTTAACTTACTTGAATCCGAAAAAGGGCGGCAAAGATAAATGGATTCCTTCTGATTTGGTGAATCCTGCTGACCCCCGCGACCCCCAAACAGGCGAACCGTTGCAACGTCTCTTCGCTACCATGTCTAAATCCAAGGGTAACGGTGTAGCGCCAGAAGATGTAATTTCCAAGTACGGTGTAGACACAGCGCGGATGTTCATTTTGTTCAAAGCGCCGCCAGAAAAAGATTTGGAATGGGATGAAGCCGATGTAGAAGGACAATTCCGCTTTTTAAATCGAGTTTGGCGTTTGGTGACAGATTATGTTGCTGCTGGGGTATCTAATAAAAAAGCCGAAGTTTCTGATTTGAGTAAGGCTGAAAAGGAATTGCGGCGGGCAATTCATACTGCTATTCAAGCGGTGACGGAAGATGTAGAAGATGAATATCAATTCAACACGGCTGTTTCAGAATTGATGAAGTTGAGTAATGCTCTCACTGATGCCAGCTGCAAAGATTCACCAATTTATGCAGAAGGGATTCGGACTTTGGTGGTTATGCTAGCACCTTTTGCGCCGCACATTGCTGATGAATTATGGCAGTTGTTGGGTGAAAGCGATTCAGTTCACACGCAAAGCTGGCCATCATTTGACCCGGCTGCTTTGGTAGCTGATGAAATTACGCTAGTAATTCAAATTATGGGTAAAACTCGTGGGGCGATTCAAGTACCAGCACAAGCAGATAAAGCCGCGTTGGAGAAATACGCCCGTGAATCTGAAGTTGCCCAGCGTTACATTGAAGGCAAAGAAATTAAAAAGGTAATTGTGGTGCCTGGGAAGTTGGTCAATTTTGTAGTTGGCTAAAGGAATCTTTTGAAGTGCGAGTCTGGGTTAGTTGACTGCTGGCGGTTAAATGTCAATCGTCAACAGTCAACAGCGAATCGGAAAAGATGTGCAAGTTAAATACAGAACACTTTACTACGATTGTGTCCTGTGGAAATTATTCTGCACCGATCGCCCGAGCAAGAATGTGAAATAGATTTGTTTGGTCGAGTACGCCAACAACGTTTTCCCCTTGTGGCCCCTGTGCAGCAATGCGTACTTGAGTACCAGTATGTTCCTGAGATTGAGCAGGAAGATTTGTTGCATAATTTACTGTCATTTCTGCTCCATCGGCAGTAATCAGGGTGCTAAACTTACCTGGACTGTGGTCGCTAGCAGTTGGGGGAGGAATGATTTGACTGGTGTGGCCGTGATCGGCGGTAACAACTATCAGCGTGTCTGGATGCTTCTTGGCATACTCAAGGGCTACCTTAACTGCTCGATCGAGTGCTACTGTTTCTCCGATTTGTTCGCAAGGATTACCAGCGTGATCGCGTTTGTCAATGGAAGCTCCTTCAACTTGCAAGAAGAATCCACCTCTGCCTGCTTTTTGTTCGAGTAAAGTAATTGCTTTGCTGGTCATATCAGCCAAACTAGGTTCGTTTGTTGGCCGCTGGTTTTCTATACACCGCTGCGGGCCGCTACCAGGATAAATTATCGCTGCTTGTCCAGCCCATTCGAGACTCATATTGCCAGGGCTAAATAGACCAAGTAACTTGCTTTTTGGTTGTGCCGTCTGCAACTGAGCAGCATTAGTTACAACCTGATAACCTCGTGCTTTTGCTGCATCAATGACAGTCTTACCTACGAAGTTACCGCCATCAATTATTTGATCGTATCGTTGTTTGCCACCACCCAGGAGCACATCAACATCATGGTCGATAGATTGTTCGGCAATTGAACCGGGGCCGCCTGCTGATTTTTTGTCTTGCGGGCATTTGGCCATATCTTGCGGCCCTTGGCAGCCGCGATCGCTCACATGGGAGAATAATACTGCTGGCGTAGCATCAGTTAATTCGGCAGTACTAACATCACCAGTTTTATAGCCTCTTTCTTTTGCTAGTTCGAGTATTGTCTTCAAATCTTTATCTGTACCAGCAGTAGTAGAAATTCGACCATTTGATGTTTTATTTCCTGTGGCCCAACCTGTCCCTGAAGCGGCTGAATCGGTCACATAGTCAGGCAACTTGGGATTCTGTTCTTGGATAGAGTAGGTTGTGTACTCGCCTGTAAATGGTAGTGTATCGATGAAAAGACGACCAGCTGCACCAACTGAGTAGTTACGGGCAATAGTAATTTCTGAATCACCCATTCCATCGCCAATGAACAAGATAATATTCTTAGCCCGACCGTGACTATAAGGCTGGTTAGGAAATCTGTGGAATTTAGGAAATTTAGAATAATCCGCATTGCTGCTGCTTGCTGTAGTGAAACTAAGAATTGTGGCAGCAAATATGGTAGTCAAAAAGAATTTGCGTTGTTTGAACAAAAACATACTATTTCCCTTGTGCAGAATTTTGACAAAATGGCGGAAATTTTCAATCTGAAACTAGTTGCTGTCACTGGAAAATTTGATGCAACAATCGCGTATTTAACTCTTTTTTGGAGTTTTGTTTTATTTACCCAAAAATACAAAGTCCTGTGAATTTAACCATGTAAATAAATGGTTTTTACCAGGAAAAATTATCTGCTTTTCTGGCAAGGCAGAAGACAGAGGGAAGAAGGTAAGAAAAAAGTTGCCTCTTCAGTTCATTTCATTTGATTGACCTTTAATTAATTTATTTCTGGGGAATAAATTAGAAAGCCAACAATTTTAAAATCTATACATACTTGTTTAAGAAAAGGTTATATATTTATTAATAAAAGTTATTGTCTGACTAAATTTTATTTAGGTGAAATTATTTTTTCGCTGGCAATGATATGTAAATCAATGTTTTTGAGCAAGCGAACTAATTTTTGGGTTAAAGATCCTTTCAAAAGTATTTGCCAGCGCGATCGCTGACTTTCGCCAATTACAATTTGAGTAATGCGATATTTCTCTGCTGTTTCGGCGATCGCATTAGCCACGTTACTATTAGTTACGCGAATAAAAGTGCCTTCAAATTCTTTACACAATTTTTCACAATTATGAATGTGTAAACTTTCCTCTTTAGTCAAGAAGCGTTCTGGATCGGCAACAAATAAAGTATACAGCGGTGCATTCATGTAGTTAGCAAGTCTTGCACCACGACGTAATAGTTGCACTGAATTGGGATAAGTAGATACACAGACTAAAACTCGTTCGTGGATGTTACAAAATTGTCCATTGGGAGTAGTGGCGATCGCGTTTTCTTCTATGTTGTCTGCAACTTCCCGCAAAGCCAACTCGCGCAAAGCTATTAGATTACGACGTTGGAAAAAGTTATCGAGGGATTGTTGGATTTTTTCCGACGCGTAAATTTTGCCTTCTAATAATCGTTCTTGTAGCGTTTCTGGTGTGACATCCACTACCACTACTTCGTCTGCTTCATCCAGAATCCTGTCAGGAACTCGTTCGCGGACTACTACACCTGTAATTCTGGCTACTAAGTCATTGAGACTTTCCAGATGTTGCACATTCATTGTCGAGTAGACATCGATACCTGCTGCTAAGACTAGTTCTACATCTTCGTAGCGTTTTTCACGTGGGGCACCAGGGACATTGGTATGGGCAAGTTCATCGATTAATGCTAATTGGGGCGATCGCTTTAAAATAGCATCTGTATCCATGTCGGTTAGCATCAACTCACTGCGAGGATATTGCTTGCGGGGTACAATTTCCAACCCTTGTGCCTTTTCTGCTGTTTCTTTACGTCCGTGGGTTTCCAAAAGCCCAACAACGACATCAATTCCCTCTTGTTTGAGTGCGTGTCCTTCTTCCAGCATCCGGTAGGTTTTGCCTACGCCAGGAGCCATACCAATAAAGATTTTATGCTTACCCCGTCGTGTTGGATAAAGCGAGTAACTTGCAGAATTTAAAGGTAAATTCCCAGTTAAATTGGTATTATCTGACATCTAACTTTTAGCAGCTATAAAACACTTGTGTTGCAGCGAATGAAGAGGTGGAAAGATGGGGAGTAGAGGGGGAAAGGGGTAGGAAAGACAAGGGACAAGGAGAAAACTTGCAATAAATCTTTCACTTTGTCCGCTTATCCTCTTTACCCATGCGCAATACCTACTAATTTTTCTCACGAGAAAAATCTTGCACGTCAAGAGCATTATTTAATCGGAGAATGTTAACGCCAGGTTCGCCAAAAATCCATAAAAATCTGTCATCAGTAAACTTATTAATTTGACGTAAAATTTCTTCTTCTGCAACTCCACGGGCACGAGCTACTCGCTCCAATTGCTGGCGTGCTGCTCTGATAGATATGTGGGGATCTAAACCCGAACCAGAGGTGTAAATAATATCAGCGATCGCTTGAAGATTTTCGTCTCGCAATTGATTTGACTGCTCTACAATTCTATTGAGTAGTTCTGGATTGCTAGGCGCGAGATTGCTAGCTCCAGATATGCCAGTTGGTCTGGCTTTTTTGCCTTGGCTATATCTAACAGTGCTAGGACGAGGATGAAAATATCGCTCTTCGGTGAAAATTTGACCAATCAAAGCCGAACCAATTGGTTCACCAGTAGTTAACTTTTGCACAATGCTACCGTTAGCTTGGTAGGGCAAAAAAGTTTGACCTACTACAAGGATTATTAGAGGATAGACGATCCCTGTCAACAACCAAAGCATCAGAGTGATGAAAATTGCTCTGATTGTTTCTCGAATAATAGCCATAATAAATTTTCCACTTGCTCCTAAAATTAATTTTTTATTTTAATTTTTAATTTTTAGCCAAATAGGATGCTGTTGACAGCATCAATAATTTTGAGAACTACCACATTCAAACACAGCAAGCTAAAAATAGCGAGTAGTAACTAGAAGGCAGTTCTTGCTGGAGGCAGGAGGTAAAACCCTTAATATTAAAAGGTTTCGCCCTTTTGGATTTTACATTTAATTATGTCTGCCTACTTAGATATTGTTTCTCAGAAAGGGGAAGGGGGAAAGATAAAAACCTCGGCGTTTGTGGGCGACTTGTTTATTCATCCCTTTTCCCTTCTTGTTTCTTTTGCTATTTTTAAGCTAAACCTACAACTGTAATTAGCAAATCTATTAATTTAATGGCGATAAACGGTACAATTAGCCCGCCTAAGCCATAAATTAAGACGTTACGTTGTAATAGCTGATTAGTTGTTAAGGGTCTAAACTGAACGCCTTTCAAAGCTAAGGGAATTAAGACTGGAATAATCAAAGCATTGTAAATCAGTGCTGATAATACAGCAGAATTAGGACTAGTCAAACTCATAATATTCATGCCTTGCAGGTTAGCAGCTGCAAAGATTGCTGGAATAATTGCAAAGTATTTCGCAATATCATTAGCGATGGAAAATGCAGTCAATGCGCCACGAGTAATCAACAATTGTTTGCCAATGCTGACAATATCGATTAATTTTGTGGGATCGGAGTCCAAATCTACCATGTTGGCGGCTTCTTTTGCAGCTTGGGTTCCTGTATTCATGGCGACGCTGAGGTTAGCTTGCGCTAATGCTGGAGCATCGTTAGTTCCATCGCCTGTCATGGCAACTAGTTTACCTGCTGCTTGTTCTTTTTGAATAACGCTGATTTTATCTTCTGGTGTGGCTTCGGCAATGAAGTCATCGACTCCGGCTTCTCTGGCGATTACGGAAGCTGTAATCTGGTTATCGCCAGTTAGCATGATGGTACGCACTCCCATGCGTCGCAGTTGATCGAAGCGATCGCGGATACCAGGTTTAACAATATCCTTAAGATAAATAACCCCGTAGATTTCGTTATCGAGGCTGACTGCTAAGGGCGTACCTCCCAGACGAGAAACTCTTTCGTAGGCTGCATCTAGTTCTGGGGTATCCCTTCCATTACGGGAACGGACAAATCCTTTAATTGCTGCTACTGCTCCCTTTCTAGCCTCATATCCGCCGGGTAAATTCGTACCACTCATGCGTGTTTTCGGAGAAAATTCCACCCCTTGGGCGTGGCTAGAGTCAAAATCAAAGCGTGCGCCTAACTTTTCTGCCAGTCGGACAATAGATTTACCTTCTGGCGTATCATCAAATACACTCGCTGCCCAGGCAATACTAGCAATTTCCAGCATCGTATGACCGTTTATCGGGATAAATTCTTCCGCCAAACGGTTACCAAGGGTGATTGTACCTGTCTTATCGAGAACTAAAGTGTTGATATCACCAGAGGTTTCTACGGCTCGTCCTGAGGTGGCAATGAGGTTATATTGCGCAACTCTATCCATACCAGCAATGCCGATGGTACTCAGTAAGCCGCTGATGGTGGTGGGAATCAATGCTACTAACAGGGCAACCAACAGTGGGACGCTAACGGGACTATTGACATAATAGGCAAAGGCGGGTATTGTCACCACGACAAACAAAAATATTAAACTGAGAACTGCCAGCAACACCGTCAGGGCAATTTCATTGGGGGTTTTGCTACGTTCTGCGCCTTCTACCAAGGCAATCATTCTGTCAATAAAACCTTTACCTGGGTCAGATGTAACCCGAATAATCAATTCGTCTGAGATAACCCGCGTTCCACCAGTGACGGAACTGGCAACATCGGAGCCTGATTCTTTTAATACTGGTGCTGATTCTCCAGTAATTGCCGATTCATCTACGGATGCAATACCCATAATTACTTCGCCATCAGCGGGTATAATATCGCCAGCAACTACGTAGATGGTATCGCCTTGTCTGAGGCTGGTGGATGAAACTTCGCTAACTGTACCGTCGGTAGCGAGTTTTTTAGCGATGGTTTCTGCTTTTGTAGACCGCAAGGCATTAGCTTGAGCTTTTCCCCGTCCTTCAGCTACGGCTTCAGCAAAATTAGCAAACCAAACTGTAAAGAATAAAATTCCCGATAATAAGCCGTTGAACAGTTGCGGGTTCTTTTGGTTGACTGGGCCAAATAAGTTGGGATCGATGGTTACTAATATAGTTACAATCGTTCCTACCCAAACCAAAAATATCACTGGATTTTTAATTGCATACTTAGGATTCAGCTTAATAAAAGCATCTCTAGCTGCTCTTAAATACAGCCATTTCTTAGAGATTCTAGCTTTTTTACGTGCTTGGCGGCGATCGCCAGGACGAGAATTTGGGCGTCTAGCTTTCGAGGTAGTTGCCGCTTTATTCATAAAGAAAAGTTAGAGTTAAAAGTTAGAAGTTAGAAATTAAAGTGAGGAGAGACGCGATAAATCGCGTCTGTACAAGAGTGAGGTAGAGACGCGATTCATTACGTCTGTACAAGAGTGAGGTAGAGACGCGATAAATCGCCTAATACGTTCGGTTAACATGTTTAATCCTCGAAGATCCCCCCAACCCCCCTTTTTAAGGGGGGCTTACAACCCTCTTTTACCCCCTTTTTAAGGGGGTCGCCGTAGGCGGGGGGATCTTAACCGAACCGTATTGATTCATCGCGTCTCTACTCCTAAATTGTTTAGTTTTTAACTGCCAGATCCTAGTTGTAAGCCTTCAGCTATAGGGCCTAAAGCCAGAACGGGAAAGAAAGTTAACACTCCCAAAACTAGTGTGACTCCAGCGACGATACCGATAAATACCAAAGAATCAGTTCTCAAGGTACCAGGGGTTTCTTGTACTTGTTGTTTGCGAGACATTCCGTCTGCTAACAGGAGGATAGCAAATATTGGGATGTAGCGTCCTATTATCAAGCTAACTACAGTACTTAAGTTCCACCAAAGGCTGCTATCTTTCAATCCTTCTAAGCCAGAACCATTATTTGCGCCGGCTGAGGCATATTCATAAACTACTTGGGAAATGCCGTGATAGCCAGGATTGCTAATTCCAGCTAGGGAAATTGGATAAGCTAGGGCGATCGCGCTGGGAATTAAAACTACAATTGGGTGAATTAACAGTACTACGCTGGCGAGGACGATTTCTCGTTTTTCAATTTTGCGTCCCAAGAATTCTGGGGTACGTCCTACCATTAGCCCAGTCAGAAAAACGGTGAGAATTAAGTAAATAAATAAGTAAGCTGTTCCAGTTCCTTGACCACCCCAGATAATTTGGATAAACAAGTTGAAGAGAGTCGAAAATATTCCCTGTGGCATTAAAGAATCGTGCATTCCGTTCACAGCACCGCACATAGTAGCGGTAGTCATAACTGCCCAAAATGCCGTTTCTGCCCAACCAAATCGGACTTCTTTACCCTCTAAATTCGGCTGT
Organism: Nostoc sp. DedSLP01; assembly: GCA_034530875.2. Lineage (GTDB taxonomy): Bacteria > Cyanobacteriota > Cyanobacteriia > Cyanobacteriales > Nostocaceae > Nostoc. Next base: position 3,806 of record JAVRCJ020000065.1, on the reverse strand, counting down.
TCTAATCCAATGGCGTTGTTAACCAGGGGATTACCTTGCAGTTCTCCTACGGCTGCGACTCCAACCAGAACTACAAAGACTACAAACACCATCCAGAAAAGCAGCCATGCTTGTTTGATATTGTTAGCAAACACGCCATAAGTGTAAATCAAGGCTGCTGGAATGGCAATCATCGCAACCATTTCGATTAAATTAGAAGCGCCATTGGGATTTTCAAAGGGATGGGCAGAATTAGCACCAAAAAAGCCGCCGCCATTCTCGCCCAACATTTTAATTGCCTCAAAGGATGCCACCGGGCCTCTAGCAATATACTGGGTTCCTCCTTCCAAGGTGGTCACATCCATAGTCTTAGCTAATGTTTGCGGTACGCCGACTACAACCAAGGCGATCGCGCTAATAATAGAAATTGGTAGTAATATCCGCGTAATAGCACGAGTGAGATCGACGTAAAAGTTACCCAGTCGTCTACCCGTCAACCCCCGAATAAAAGCAATTCCCACTGCTAACCCGGTAGCTGCGGAGGTAAACATCAAAAAGCCTAAAGCCGCTACCTGGCTAAAATAACTTAAGGTTGTCTCACCAGCATAATGTTGCTGGTCAGTATTAGTTAAAAAGGAAACAGTTGTGTGTAGTAATATACTCCAATTAATTCCACCCAAGCCGTTAGGATTCCAGGGTAAGAACCTTTGAAAATATAGCAGTAAATATACTGAAATACCCATAATCAAATTAGTGAATATTACAGCCCGGATATACTGCCAGCCCGTCATATCATCTTTTCTGCGGACACCCGCGAGTACGTAGATACTTCGCTCTATCGGGTTCATTAGGAAATCAAGGAGCGTTCTTTCTCCCAAGAAAACACGCGCTATGTATCTTCCCAATACCGGAGTAATTGCTACAACGATACACAGCGTTAAGCCAATTTGTAAAAAACCTTGTCCCATATATTTGGCACTCTATATAAACTTAAGTACTAGCAAGCTAATTGTTAAAAATAACAGATTAACTCTTGGTATATTTAATTTCCAACAACTTGGCGATATCTTATATCATTTTTGTATTTTGGATTTCAGATTTTGCCGAAAGTCTGTAGATGTTTGTGCGGCTTACCACAGGCTGCGGAAGGTTTTCTGGGCACAGAATTTTCCAAAACCGATTGTCAAACATTTACTGAATCATATTTTCAGCTTTCTAGATGTCGCCATCATCTTTTGTTGGTATCATAATTAGCGAAATAGTTCTCAGTAATGAATAACCGCTGTCTTGGACATCTATGACATCAACTGTCCCTGGAATTCATAGATTGCAGTGGCTTCATTCATTAAATCAGTTACTATTTTCCTGATATCTGTTAAGAATATTTAAATTTTAGTCTTATTCATCTATCCTGCTAGTTACTAGCATTTGTTTATACAATAAATTCTGAATATTTGCTGCTTAGAGAAAAATATAAACGGTTTCCACAAATCAATTAACCGATTATCGAAGAATAATAACCACACTCAAAAGAGAGAAAGCACCAAAAAAAGGCTGTATTTTTCTCATTTGTAGTAATTTTAAATACCAACAAATCCTGATTTACGTATTTGTCATATACTAATGCGAATAACATTAGTATATGCCATTGTTATATTGAAATTAGGATGATAATTTTTTGAGGTTAATCAAAATGACACAAGAATTAATAGACCTCAGAACTTGTATTTTAGAAGGGCGTTATGCAGATGCCTTGGCAATTGTTGATGAATTAGAGGGCATGAGTAAACAAGCTATTCTACGTAATATCCAAAGTTATTTAAGAGTTTTACTAATTCATCTAATTAAAAACCAACTAGAACAGAGATTAACAAACTCTTGGGCGGCTTCGATTCGGAATTCTATTCGAGAAATTAAAAAGCTGAATATTAAAGATAATAAAACATCCTATTATATCAATTTAGATGAATGGGAGAACTTGATAGAAGAGGAAGTTATAGAGGATGCGATCGCAGATGCCAGCGAAGAAGTTATGAATGGCAAATACACTCGCTCTCAATTGTCAGCAATGTTAGATAAAAAACAGATTATAACCACAGCAACTAATTTGTTGGGTTTAACATATACTTATTCAGCAAAGGAATTACCAGCAATTATGGATGATTATCTCAGCCAATTAGCTGGGGGAGAAAATTGGATAAATCGGGAAAAATAATGCCTAAATTAGATACCCCATTATCCTGATTGCGAAAGCGTAGTATTTATTTTATAGTACTGTACGGATAACAAACAACGAAGTTTTCACCAATTCAAGGTAGAGATGATCGAAGAAATAACTCGCCGCAAATTTATCGCCACAGCCACCTTGGCGACGGGTTTTGCTTTGGCAGTGCAACCGATTTCTGCTGGAGTCATCACCACTGATACCAAGGGATTGGTAGCTGGTGCAGTCAAAATTCCCGTTAAAGATGGCGAAATTCCAGCTTATAGAGCAGTACCCGATACTGGTGAGAATTTCCCAATTGTTCTGGTGATTCAGGAAATCTTTGGCGTACACGAGCATATTCAGGATATCACTCGCCGCTTTGCCAAGTTGGGCTATTTAGCGATCGCTCCAGAATTGTTTGTGCGTCAAGGTGATGTCTCAAAGTTAAGCAAAATCGACGAAATTCGCCCAATTGTTGCCAAAGTTCCAGATAATCAAGTATTATCAGACCTTGACGCCACGCTAGACTGGGCTGTGAAATCAGCCAAGGGTAATGGCAACAAAGTAGCGATTACAGGCTTTTGTTGGGGCGGTCGCATTGTCTGGCTATACGCCGCACACAATCCCAACGTCAAAGCGGGTGTGGCGTGGTATGGGCGACTCGTGGGCGATGCTACCGAACTTCAGCCCAAGTATCCCGTTGATATTGCCTCACAACTGACAGTTCCAGTTTTAGGACTCTATGGCGGCCAGGATACAGGTATTCCTTTAGATACAGTAGAGCAAATGCGCGATGGCTTGAAGTCAAGCAGCAGCAAATCTGAAATCATCGTCTATCCCAATGCACCCCACGCATTTTTTGCTGATTATCGTCCCTCCTACCGCCAGAAAGAAGCCAAGGACGGTTGGCAACGCCTTTTAGCGTGGTTTGAAAAACACAATGCCACACCCAGTCGCTAGAAAGAGAAATTGAATTTAGAATTCAGAATTCAGGAGTCATAATTCTGAATTCTTTTATTTCTCTTGAATTTAAAATTGGCAACAAAATTGGCAAGTTAAACAACAATTATCTGATTTGAGCATGAGTTTAAGTGAAATTGGGCAAAAAATAGCTGGGTTTATAAAAATTTTATCTATAGTTTTAATTACTAGTGCAATAGTGTTAGAACTAGGAAACATTTTTGGGCTGTTAAATATTGATGAAATTCCTGAGAATCTTACTCCAATTTTATGGCTAGCAAGATTTGCACTTATAGCTCATTTATTTGAAGGAATAATAGCAGCTATTTTTGCCAGGTCAAAAAGTAAACTACCATTCCAATATGGGATTTATACTTTTTTTGTAGGTACGGTTGGTTTAGTGGAATTATTTAGGCAAGAAAATAGTTAGGAGAAGGCAGGAGGCAGGAGGTAAAACCCTCGATAGTAAAAGGTTTCGCCCTTTTGGATTTTATATTTAATTATGTCTGCCTACTTATTCAGTTTTCTAACTTACCATCAAAATCTGCATCACCCCACCCCAGTTTTGTCTAAAGCCAAAACCGCCCCTCCCCTTGCCAAGGCTACGGTGTACACACAAGTCCAAGTAAAGTAATAAGAGCAAGAGTTGTGGGGAGTAAAA
>JAVRCJ020000064.1:0-26479 GCA_034530875.2 Nostoc sp. DedSLP01 | reverse complement strand
TTGAGTCTACCTTTTTTGGCTGGAAACTCGCTCTGGGTCTACTTGTGTGTACACCGTAGCCTTGCCAAGGGGAGGGGTTGGGGTGGGGTGAAACGTATGTGGGATAAGCGTTTGACCTTAAGTTGACACCAATGTACAGCTGTACGCTCCTACAATCAATTGAAGAAGAACTCAGAATTAGTAACTTCAGAATCAATTAGTGGGGGATTCAAAGGAGCTACTAATTGTAAACCACTAAATCTTCTCTGTAAGACTCTGCGCGAACGATGAGCGTGCGGAACTTAAACTTACGTTAAAAAGTTTGAGGTGACGATCGCCTCCACTAGTGGAATAAAAAATTCTTCCCAAAGGGTTAGAAAAATTTCATTTATTTTTCACAATTGGATGAAATTGTTAATAGATGAAGCTAATAACACTTGTTTCCAAATCAAAAACTTTTAACACATGTTTTGTTGTTGAAATTTATTTCAACAACAGTTAACAAAAATAAATACGACAAATTGCAGGTAAATATGGTACAAATTTTAAGAACAAAGCCACATACCAAAAAAGCTTCAACCTTGTTTACTGCTATCAGTGATTTTGGCTTGAAATCACCCTTGGGATAGTATTTTTTTTGTATTTCTTAGGTAAGAGTTACTAAGAATACTTTTATGGAGAGCAATTTGAAAAGTTAAAACTCAACAATAAATTTTGTTTTGCTCGCAATTAACTCAGATTATAGTGTCTGGCGATCGCCAGGAGAAAGCGATGTTCGCTGTGCCTCTTAATAGCCAAAATCTTCCGTACCCCGACCCCTTACATCCGATTGTTGTCCATTTCGTAATAGGTATGGTCTTGTTTTCCTTCGTTTGCGATGTATTGGGTTATTTCACGCGCAATGCACGTTTGTTTGAGGTTGGTTTTTGGAATATGTTTGTTGGGGCGATCGCGATTTTTGTAGCCATAATTTTTGGGCAGTTTGAAGCAGGGCTAGCGCAAGTATATCCAGCAGTTCAGCCAACACTTAATTTTCACACAATTATGGGTTGGTCGCTGGGGGCGATCGTTGCTGCTATTACAGCTTGGCGTTTTGCGATTCGCCATCGCCTACGGCGAGGACAACACAATCCCAACCTCCTCAAAGTTCCTCCTGCTTACCTTGGTGTCGCAACGTTTTTGATTTGTCTGGTGTGCTTGCAAATATATCTAGGAAGCAAATTATTTTGGGTATACGGGTTACACGTTGAGCCTGTTGTACAAGCAATGAAGCACGGAGTTTCCCCATGAACTCCCAACTAATAGACTCTTTAGTAGGATTGAAGTTAGGCGCTAACGGACTACCCTACGAAATTCCTATGCACCCACAGTTAGTACATCTGACATTGGGTTTGTTTATCATCGCCATCTTTTTTGATATAGCAGGAGCTATTTTTCCCCTCGAAAAACCAATCTTCAAATTTTTGGGTCTGAGCGCCACCCGTTCTGGTTTCTTCGATGTAGGTTGGTACAATTTGCTTGGGGCGGCTGTTGTGACATTTTTCACAGTTGCATTTGGTTTTTTCGAGTTAATACTGGCAAACCCTGTCAGCGAGCAAAAGAGTGCCTGGGGATTGAGTCCTAGTTGGACGATGCTTTTACATGGTTTGGGTGGCGTCTTACTCTTAGGAATCATCGTTGCCATGACTGTATGGAGAGGTTTGCAACGCTACTACTGGCGCAAGAATACATCCAGACAGGTGCAGTGGAGTTATTTGTTAGCAGGTATAGCAATATTAGGTATTTTGTATGTCCACGGAACTTTAGGAGCGCACTTAGGGGAGGAGTTCGGCATTCATGTGACTGCGGCTAAGTTACTGCAACAGGGCACAAATCCAAATTTAGTGCTGAAATAATTAAACGAGAAGCATTCTGATATGGCGAGATTTTTGGAATATTTACTAATAGGTGCTTGTATTGCAGTGCTGCTCGTTGTCAGCCATTGGATTGGGCAGTTGGCCTATTCTTGGGTGCCTGTTGAAGCTACAGCAGAAGCGCAAAGGGTAGATAGTTTATTTAGTTTTTTAACCTCCATTGGCGCGTTCATTATTCTTGGGCTTGTAGGCATGATGGTGTACTCAGTAATTTTCTTTCGCGCACCTAAAAATGACTACAGCGAAGGACACCCATCTAGAGGCGATTTCAAGCTAGAGATTTTATGGACGGCGGCTCCAACTTTGTTAGTTTTGTGGATTGCTTTCCAAGGCTTCAATATTTATCAGCAATTAGATGTTCTGGGTTTGAGGCAAATTGTACATTTGCATACACCTTTAGAAGAACCAGCTTATGCCGCAGCCAGTGATGATAAACCTAAACCTGCTGCTGAAACTATTGAAGTTTTCGCCAAGCAGTGGGATTGGTCTTTCCGTTATCCAAATAACGTTACCAGTCATGAATTACACCTGCCTGTAAATCTTCGCACTCGCCTGAATATGCACGCCAAGGACGTACTCCACAGTTTTTACGTCCCTGAGTTCCGTTTACAGCAATATATTGTCCCTGGACGCAACATTGACCTAGTAGTTACACCGACTCGCACGGGCGAATACAAGCTCAGAGATGCTCTATTTAGCGGTACTTACTTTGCTTTGATGGATGCCAATGTACGCGTTGAATCCCTTGAGCAATATAACCAGTGGCTTAGCCAAGCCGAACGCGAACCAACAAGTTTTGAAAATCAGGCAGTAGCCGAGTATACTCAATCGCCAAAAACATTGTTTAAGAGTGGCTGGTATACTGTCGCACCCGATAGGCCTGCGATCGCCAATGAAACAAAAGTCATGAATGACACATAATTTATGGAAAACATCACTGAAGATAAAGAGTCAGAAAAATCTCAAAACGAATCTGTTAATAACTGGCGACAATACTTCAGCTTCAGCACCGACCATAAGGCGATCGGCGTTCAATACATGGTGATGACTTTCATCTTCTTCTTGATTGGCGGACTGTTGGCGATGCTCATCCGTGCCGAACTGATTACGCCCGAATCAAATGTAGTCGATCGCCCCCTTTACAATGGCTTGTTTACCTTGCATGGGACAATCATGATTTTTTTATGGATTATCCCATTCAATGCAGGTATCTCTAACTACCTAGTGCCGCTGATGATTGGAGCGCGGGATATGGCGTTTCCCTTACTCAACGCCATCTCTTTCTGGATTCTGCCACCAAGCGGGATTTTATTACTATCTAGCTTTTTACTACCCAATGGTACGGCACAGTCCGGCTGGTGGTCGTATCCGCCAATTAGCCTGCAAGTTCCTCCCGGTCAGCCGATTAATGGTGAATTTATTTGGATTGTGAGTATAGTCCTGATTGGTATCTCTTCAATTATGGGGGCTGTTAACTTTGTGACTACCATCTTTTGGATGCGTGCCCCAGGAATGACTTTTTTTCGGATGCCTGTGTTTGTTTGGTCGGCTCTCAGCGCCCAGTTGTTGCAGTTAGTTAATTTGCCTGCTTTGACAGGTGCATTGATCCTGCTGTTATTTGACCTGAGCTTTGGAACGCAATTCTTCAAACCCACAGAGAACGGCGACCCGATAATTTACCAGCATTTATTCTGGTTCTACTCCCACCCCGCAGTTTACATCATGGCACTACCAGCCTTTGGTATTTTTGCGGAAGTTCTGCCAGCCTTTTCCCGTAACCCATTATTTGGCTATCGGTCATTAGCTGTGGCCTCTTTAGGTATCGCTTTCGTCAGCATCTTCGTGTGGGTACATCACATGTTCACCAGTGCTACCCCTGGTTGGATGCGGATGTTATTTATGGTGACATCAATGTTAGTTGCCGTGCCTACTGGTGTTAAAGCATTTGGTTGGACTGCGACAATTTGGAAGAGTAAGCTCCATCTAGAGACGCCCATGCTATTTGCTATGGGAGGTGCAGCCATGTTTTTACTCGGTGGTGTTACCGGTGTGATGCTGGCAGCAGTACCGTTTGATATTCACGTCCACAATACCTACTTTATAGTGGGACACTTCCACTACATTGTCTTTAACACCATCACAATGGCAATCTTCGCTGCCATTTACTTTTGGTTTCCGAAGATTACCGGACGGATGTACGCCGAAGGCTGGGGCAAAGTGCATTTTTGGTTAACCTTTATCGGTGCTAACCTAACTTTCTTCCCCATGCTCCCATTAGGTTTGCAGGGAATGGTACGCCGAATTTCTTCTTATGACCCACGCTATCAAGGATGGAATGTCATCGCTAGTCTAGGGGGATTTTTGTTAGGAGTATCTATACTGCCCTTTATTGGCAATATGGTGGGTTCATGCCTATACGGCGCAAGAGCAGTTAACAATCCTTGGCTGGCCACAGGACTGGAATGGACAACAACTTCACCACCACCCCGAGAAAACTTTGAAGAAATTCCAGTTGTGAAAAGACCGCCTTATGACTATGGCGATCCTAAATACTCAGTGATTGAACCTCCAGACTATCATCATCAGGCAGAACACTAATATCAATTCAAAATTCAAAATTCAAAATTAAGAAAAGAATGACCAATGACCAATGACTAATGACTAATAACCAATGACTAAAATTATGAACCGTGGCGTAATTCATGTAGATGAAAGTTTTTTACCTTTAGAACGATGGCGGCGATATCTACCAAATTGGCTAAAGCGTTTCTTGCCGAGCCGGGGTGGACGGTCTGAAGACCATCATGGTAAAGCAATTTTCGGATTTACCGTGTTTCTGCTATCAGAAAGCATAGTTTTTTTGAGTTTTTTCTTCACATACATTGCCTTAAGATTGACGCATTCTCGAAATTGGTTACCGCCTGGTGTTTCTGGGCCAGAATTGTCTAATTTTGTGGTTATAAACACAGTGGTGTTACTCTCCAGTAGTTTTGTAATTCAACCTGCGGAAAATTTTCTTCGGCGTAGTCAGCTAAAAAAATTCCGTTGGCTATGGCTGATGACGATTTGCATGGGAACCTATTTTTTAATAGGTCAAGGAATTGAATGGAGTAACCTTAATTTTGGGTTAAGCACAGGATTAGTTGGTTCTACATTCTACCTTTTAACAGGTTTCCACGGTCTACACGTTCTTACTGGTGTGATTCTCCAGATAATTATGCTTGTCCGTTCCTTCATCCCAAATAATTACAATAAAGGTCATTTTGGTGTAAGTGCAACAACTTTATTTTGGCATTTTGTTGATATAATTTGGGTTATTTTATTTTCACTTCTCTATCTTTGGCAAGTGTAAAAGTTTGAAAAATTAGTAGTATTTTTAGGAGTAATTGTATGAAATTTTTAGCACAAGAGTTACCATCGCCAAGAGCAATTCAAGAAACTCCCGTCCCTGGCAAAAACCAAGACCCGCTTATTGCACATGGATTACAAAAAGAACAGTATATTGGCATTGCTGGGTTAGCGATCGCCCTAGTTGCAGCCGTAGGATTTTTTAGCCGCAGATTTGAATACGCTATTATATTCGCCCTTTTCCTGACGACTATTTTCATCGCCTTCTTTTTATTGGTATAGCAAATTAATCATAGAAAATGGGGCATGGGGCATTGGGCATTGGCAGTGTGGGAGGAAGCATAAATTCTCTTTCTTCCCACACTCCCCACACTTCCCCATCTCCCCATCTCCCCTAGTCCCTAATTCCCAATAAAATTATGAACAGCCCTGTTTATCAAACTGTGATTGTCGGTGGTGGTTTTACTGGATTATTTACAGCCTTACATCTGGCTCACGAACACTACCCCCGTTCTGTGATTTTGATCGATCAAAATGAGCGATTTTGCTTTAAGCCATTGCTTTATGAATATTTCGATAGCGAAATGGATACCTTTCAAGTAGTACCGCGCTTTTGGGAATTACTTAAAGGTAGTGGTGTCATCTTTGTTCAAGATACAGTGCAGTCGATAGATCTACACCAAAGAGAAGTTAAATTAGCTTCGGGTAACTCTTACAATTACAGCAACTTAGTATTAGCTTTAGGTAGCGTTACTGGTTATCATCGCGTTGATGGTGCCAAAGAGAATGCCTTTCCTTTTTGGACGCAAGCAGATGCGATCGCTCTTGACAAACATTTACGTGATTGTTTACAAAAAGCTGCCCAAACGGCAGATGTAGAACAACGCCGCAAACTATTAACAGTAGTTGTAATCGGCGGTGGTGCTTCCGGTGTGGAAATGGCAGCAACGTTAGCTGATTTTCTGCCACATTGGTATGGTGCTTTAGGCGGGAATTCTGATGAAATTCGAGTGGTTCTACTCAATCACGGTCAAAAAATTCTTGATGGCGATATTAACGATCCCTTGCGTCCAATTGCTGAGCAAGAATTACAAAAACGTAATATCTCGATTGAAATCCTTATGGGTGCAGAAGCCACTGCTATTCGTCCCGATGCAATTGAATATAAAAGCAATAATGAAATTAAGACACTGGCAACACATACCGCAATCTGGACTGCTGGCACTTCTACCCATCCCTTGATTCAAGAGTTACCGATTCCCCAAGAACATCGCGATCGCCATAACCGTCTTCTAGTCACTCCCACGATGCAATTACTCGACTTTCCAGAAGTTTTTGCAGGTGGTGATTGTGCAGCCGTTCAGAATAGTTCGCTACCACCTACAGCACAAGTAGCTTATCAACAAGGAGCTACTATTGCTCGGAATTTGAAAGCACTGGTGCTAGGAGAAGACCTGACAACTGCTAAGGTTAATATTCGAGGAACTCTATTGAAATTGGGATTAAATGATGCTGCTGCTAACTTATTCAATATTTTTGAAGTTACAGGTGAATCGGCACATTTAATCCGTCAAGGCACTTATTTAACACTATTACCAACTCCAATTCATGACTTTAAAGCCACTACAGAATGGCTGGATGAAGAGATTTTTCATCAGCACTTAGACCCTCAAGATGTAGGCAAAAAAGTTGTCCAGGCGGTCGAATTGGTTGGTGCTGGAGTTGTTGGTGTTTTAGTTACAAGAAAATTACTGAAAATGTTGGGAGATGAGGAGAAAAAAGGCTAGGTAATTCGTAATTCATAATAGTGCGATGTCTACGACGGGCTACGCCTACGCTATTTCCAAGAGTGAACAGAGGCTACACTTTTACCGCGACCTCTTGGGAATGCACATTCATAGGCGTAGTCTCAACTAGCCTGCTACTCAAACTCGCTTGGATAATTTCCCAGGAGCCAAAGTCAAAATTACAGGACTGCGATCGCTTGAAGATGGTTTAAGAAGAGTAAAGCTTTGTACGATACAATCCTTAATAAATAATTCATAGCATTGTCATTATTTTGCAATAAATCTGTCAATAAGACGTGTGATGCTAAAGCTCTGGATTAAGCACAAGCTCACTCCATTTGCAAAATACCTCATATTGAGAAGGAAAAACAAGATGAATTGGAAAGTAATTGCTTTGCTCCCTGCTTTAGCTGTAGCTACTGCTTTACCTGCGTACTCTTTAACAAAAGAAAAAAGTCACAATCAAACTACTCCTATCCACATAGCGCAGCAAAATACCCAACAAGGTACTACCGCGAAAAAGGCTAACGCTATACACAAGGCTAATGTCAAGCACAAGTCCACTAATGCAGTAAAGCGTAGTAACGTGCTTAGAGTAGGTAGCAAAGGAGAGGCAGTTAAAAATGCTCAGAATTTGTTAAAGCAGCAAGGATTTTATACTGCAAATGTCAATGGAGTCTTTAATAATCAGACACGTGCAGCAGTAATTAAATTTCAAAAGTCTAAAGGATTAAGAGCAGACGGAGTAATTGGAAATAAGACTTTGGCTGCTCTCAAATAAGATGGGTTATTCAGCTTGTTCGCTAAATTTATAGTGAATCCGCTGGGCACTTACAATTTGGAGAATAAAAGAATGGCGCAGAAACGACGAAGCCACAAGTAATACTATTTAACTTTAAATAGCGATACAAATATTATGGTAATGGCGCATATCTGTGCGCCATTATTAGCATGTTATACCAATTTTCTATAAAAATTCACATAATCAAGATACCCTGTAATCCTCCCTTGGCAAGGCAGAAAAAATCCACCACCCACCATTACCAATTTGAAAAAAGAATGCGACAAATAGAGCATTTGTAGAGACGCGATGAATCGCGTTTTCACCCAAAGATTTGTTGCAATATTTAATGGAATTGATATAATAAAATATTTTATTTTTTAAATTTATATGTTTAGTTGCGATCGCATCGAGAAAAAATTAAAATAAAAATTTTCTCTCTCTGAAGATAGAAATAAAGACTAACCTATTAGGTGGAAGTAATATTGTAATTAAAGTTTTAGTTTAAGTAGACAAATCTATCTTTAGATATACGTAGCATTTCAAAAATTTAAAAACTAGCTCAAACTATTACCAAATTACTTTGCATAAAAAGGCAGAGTGAGATTTTTCGCTCGTAATAAATATAAAATTATGACGAGCATTAGAGAACATTACGACATTATCATGATTGGTACAGGGGCAGGTTTAGGAACACTAGCTCGCTATCTTGCATTCACAGGTAAGAAGATTTTATTAGAAAGAGGCGACTTTTTGCCGAGAGAGAAAGCTAATGCTTTGCGAGTTGCTGACTGCATAGCTCAAAGAATAAAGTAAATATGAAAACAGAGCGATCGCGGGATTCATTACAGGGCTAACCTCTCCTCTGCTCATAAAGTCCCTCTGCTGTTTTAACGAAGAGATGTAGATCGGTGGTATTGCTGATTGACAAAACCCCTCGTATTGATAATGATTTCAACCATCTTCTTATGCCTTGTATAGGAATTAACGGCGATCGCGTAGACCACATACGTAGTTTAGGTAATAACTTCTTTGGTATTGAAGACATAATTTGGTGGTGGAAACCGCGACTACAATGACATGACGATCGCATGATTGTGTCTATTAATAGGTTTTGTATGTTACTTACATTCATCTAGCTTGATAATAGCATATACATTTCTCTTACTTTAGGTAGTAGACTAAAAAATAAAAAAATGCTTGACAGTTTAGCTTTTAACGGTTAGATTACAAAAATATAAAAACAATGTGCTTTCCCCGCTAAGTCTATGGCTAGCGGGTTTATTTATTGGTATTTTTATCTAAGTATTAATACATACTTCCTTAGACACAGAATAATAACGACGTGCTTGTAGTTCTAAGGTAAATTCTTGTTCTGCTTTCTCGCGATCGCACCCTTTGCTATAGCAGCATCCTCCAGTGAATGCGCACCGTGGAATGTCCAAACAATAGGTTTATGAAACTTCCCCAAAGCTTCAATTGGCACAAATCCATCACAAATCCAACGCAGATTAATAATGTCTCGATTAAGAGTAGCGATCTGTGAGGCCTGCCAAATACTCTATGAATGTGGAGAACACCGAGCGCAAAAATCGGGACTAAATTTGCAGTATTGGCTACCCGTCAATGGATAAACTGTACAATACGGAAAACTTGTAACTTTAACTTTGGCTCTTTGTAATTCTGAATTATTTGCTGATAATTCAATAACTTTGGTTTTCTTAGCTAGAAGAATAGCTATCAGTTTAGGTAACGTAATGCACGCAGCAATATCGATCAGCGTTAGCAGTGTTACGTCTATAAAATTCATAGGTAATCATCCCCTGTGAAAAATAGGCGATCGCTGTTTCTAACTGCAAACGCGATCTATAGCTTGCAGTCTATGTAAATCAATCTTAACATAAATTTTTATAAATGGAAAGTAGGAATTCCTGGAACGCTCCTACAGAAAAGAGAATGTGAATAATGAAGGCGGTTATTGTAGGGGAATAACAAAATAAGCTAGAAAAGCAAAGTGTTAAAAATCTTTAGTTAAGGTGTTATGTCAAAAACACAAACTGCGTCTTCTTTTTTATCTGATATCAGCGAACAAGAACGCCAAGCATTAAAGAAGTTGGTAGATTACACAAATGTGGAATCGCTACCAGACATTTGGCCGATAGCAGCTCGGGAATTCGGTAATGTTGTTGCCCTGCGCAGCCCCCACGCTAAGCCAGAAATAGTTATTACTTACACCCAATTAGCAGAGAAAATACAACTATTTGCTGCTGGTTTGCAGGCGTTGGGAGTCAAAGGTGGCGATCGCATTTCCTTAATTGCTGACAACAGTCCTCGCTGGTTTATTGCCGACCAAGGTATCATGACTGCTGGAGGAGTTGATGCGGTGCGGAGTTCTCAAGCTGAAAAAGAAGAACTGCTGTTCATTATCGCTAATAGTGGCAGTACAGCAGTGGTAATTGAAGATTTAAAGACACTTAAAAAATTACAAGAACGCCTCAACGATCTACCAATTCAATTCGTCATCTTGCTTTCAGATGAAACACCACCGACGGATCTACCCTTAAAGGTGCTAAATTTTGCCCAATTGGATGAAATTGGCGCAAACCATACTTTTGTACCAGCCAAGCAAAAACGCGATGCTCTGGCAACTTTAATTTACACCTCTGGCACCACTGGCAAACCCAAGGGTGTGATGCTGTCTTATAGTAACTTGATGCACCAAGTAACAACATTTGGCACAGTATTGCAACCAAATCCGGGCGACATAGTTCTCAGTATCTTACCTTCATGGCACAGCTACGAACGAACTGTTGAATATTACCTCCTATCTCAAGGTTGCACGCAAGTTTATACTAATTTGCGCTCTGTAAAAGGAGATTTGAGACAATTTAAACCCAACTACATGGTAGGTGTACCCCGTTTGTGGGAATCGATTTATGAAGGGGTGCAAAAACAGTTCCGCGAACAACCAGCCAGCAAGCAACGCCTAATTAAATTTTTATTAGGCATCAGCGAGAAATATATTAAAGCCCAGCGAGTTGCTCAAGGATTGGATTTAAATAATCTTCATCCCTCAGCGGTGGAACGATTTGCAGCTAGCATACAAGCAACAGCTTTGTTACCCTTGCATAAATTGGGAGAAAAACTAGTTTATGCCAAAGTGCGGGAAGCCACAGGCGGACAAGTCAAGCAGATGATTAGCGGCGGCGGTGCGCTTCCGAGACACATCGATAACTTTTTTGAAATTATTGGCGTCCAGATTTTGCAAGGTTATGGCTTGACGGAAACTTCTCCTGTTACCCACGTGCGTCGTCCTTGGCGGAATTTAATCGGCGCATCGGGGCTACCACTCCCCGCCACAGAAGCTAAAATCGTAGATCCTGAGACAAAAGCACCTTTACCAGTAGAAAAGCGAGGCTTGGTCTTGTTAAGGGGGCCGCAAATTATGCAAGGCTATTACCAAAATCCCGAAGCCACAGCCAAAGCAATTGACCCCGAAGGTTGGTTTGATAGCGGCGACTTGGGTTGGTTGACACCACAAAACGACTTAGTGCTAACTGGTAGAGCCAAGGATACCATTGTCTTGACTAACGGCGAAAACATCGAACCACAGCCGATTGAAGATGCGTGTTTGCGATCGCCATATATCGATCAAATCATGCTTCTCGGTCAAGACCAGCGCAGTTTAGGAGCCTTAATTGTCCCCAATCTCGAAGCCTTAGAAAAATGGGCAGCAGCCCAGAATTTGACATTGGATATCAAAAGCGATGGTCAAACTTCCTCATCCAGTCAAAAAATAGACTTGGAGAGTAAAATGATCCAGGATTTATTTCGCCAAGAATTAAATCGCGAAGTGCTCAATCGTCCAGGGTATCGACCAGATGACCGCATCGGGCCGTTCAAATTCATACTAGAACCGTTTTCTATCGAAAATGGCTTGATGACCCAAACCTTGAAGATTCGACGACACGTCGTCGTGGAACGCTATCGCGATATTATTAACGGCATGTTTGCCTGATAATTCCACCCGCCAACTATAAGAGTGAACGTTAAGTATTTATGGATATCTCCAAATCTTCATTGCTGCTCAAACGCGTCGTCAACGTGAAAGTGATTGTTACTCCTCTCTGGAAAGAGGAAGTACAACAGCAGCTACAAGCACAGATCAATCAACTTGACCAGCAACTGCAACAGCTAGACGTCGAAGGACAAAGAGCAATTACTGCAATTCAAAAGCAGAGTCTGCAACCACCCGGCCCCCAAACCCTGCAACAAATTGACAATATTCAACTCCAGGTCAATCAAAAGAAAAGCGAATTCCTAGAGCAGAAAAATCAGTTGCTACAAAACCTCCAGCAAGTGCAGTTTCTCCAACAGGATCAAGAAGTCAACCAATTCCAAATGGAAGGCTTTTTCAAAGTAGAAACCGGAGATAATTTGATTAGCAAAATGCAAGTTGAAATTGTTCTGCGCGATGGCGTTGTCGAAGAAATTCGCGGCGACATTTAGTAAACTTATGAGTTATGAGTTATGAGTTATGAGTTATGAATTTCAATTCAAATTCTGACTTTTAACTCTAACTCCTCACTCTTGAGTCCCAACTCCTCACTCCTAACTTTAATTTTTAACTAATCGCTCACCCCAGCCCAAACAATTTGCCATACTGGAGGCGAACTAATAAAAAGCGATCGCCCAAAAGTTGTCATTTCCACGCGATATTTAACCGTACTCAGAGACTTCTTACCCTGCTCGATTTGTGTAATCGTTACCAAAGCTTGATTTCGTGCTGGATAAGCCACCTCTACCTTTCGCGTTCCTCGCACTGATGGTATATCGTCAAAGGCATTCAGAGCCAGGGTAGCAGGATCGCTACCTTGCAGAGATGAGTTGATAGTTTCTAGAGGTATGGCTTGATAATTGGAACGCTCTGAGTCTGCCACAACCTCCTGAGACTGATGTATGGTTCTCACCTGTTGCGGTTGCCCATCAACATTGTCAACAATTGGTGGAGATTGCTGTCGCTGAGTTATGTAAACTCCCGCGCTAGCGGTGGCAAAGATACTTAGTATCACAATTAAAAAGAGTTTTAACTTTGCCGACATAAAAGTAAACAGGAATTTCAAACAGGTTAATTACCAATCTTGAATTCTAGATTGAACTGTATCTGATATCCTCTACCTTTAAGAAACTCCTCTATCTTAATGTAGTAGGAGGAATATAAATATATTCAATCTGTAGCAATCCTATTTAATTTGTGAGACACTTGTCGTGGTTTTTGAAACCCAACAACTAAAATGAGATATTTATTAATTATCCTTTGACGATAACTCTGTAGTATAGACCTTTAAGTGAGATTTAGGTTCCTTAATTTGGGTATTGGTCATTAGTCATCAGTCATCAGTCATTAGTCATTAGTCATTAGTTTTCCCCTGCCTCCTGCCCCCTGCCCCCTGCCCCCTGCCCCATACCCAACTTAAAATATAAAATCTTCAGTCGAAAATTCTTCGATCGAGATACAATTCGATCTGATAAAAGCTGTTAAAGTCGAAAAACCATTGATTCCCAAACCACCCTATGAGCATTCACGAAGTATTTATGCCGGCGCTGAGTTCCACCATGACCGAAGGTAAAATAGTCTCCTGGGTGAAATCGCCGGGAGATAAGGTGGAAAAAGGCGAAACAGTGGTGGTTGTAGAGTCAGATAAGGCAGACATGGATGTAGAATCCTTTTACGAAGGATTTCTTGCCCATATCATAGTAGAAGCTGGTGAAACTGCCTCGGTAGGATCTGCGATCGCTTTCATTGCTGAAACGGAAGCTGAAATTGAAAGTGCGAAATCCCTTGCCAATTCCGGTGGCGCAGCTGCTAGTACTCCTAGTACTACCTCTTCTCCCGAACCAGTTCCCGTCACCGCCTCAGTTGGAGCACCTGCTTCGGCGTCTCAAAATGGCTCTAACCACCGAGAAGGAAGACTTGTAGCTTCACCCCGCGCCCGCAAGTTAGCAAAAGAACTCAAAGTTGATTTGACAACACTTAAAGGCAGTGGCCCCTACGGTCGCATTGTTGCCGAAGATGTGGAAGGAGTCGTTAATAAAGGTAAGCAACCCGCCTCTACCCCAGTTGCAGCCCCAGCAATACCAACTGTGACCCCAGTAGCACCTCCTGCACCACCGACACCAGCCGCCGCACCAGTACCAGCCGTCGCAGCCGTTCCTGGTTCCATTGTGCCTCTAACTACCTTCCAAAATGCGGTAGTGCGGAATATGGTAGCGAGCCTATCTGTGCCTGTGTTCCGTGTTGGTTACACCATTACCACTGATGAGCTAGACAAGCTTTATAAAAAAATTAAATCCAAAGGCGTAACAATGACAGCGCTACTGGCGAAAGCTGTAGCGGTCACATTACAAAAACACCCACTTTTGAACGCTAGCTACTCAGACCAAGGAATTGTTTATCATTCTGATATCAATATTTCTGTAGCTGTGGCGATGGATGATGGCGGATTAATTACACCCGTGCTGCAAAATGCAGACGCAGTGGATATTTACTCTCTATCGCGTACTTGGAAGTCTTTAGTAGAACGTGCCAGAACAAAACAACTACAACCCCAAGAATATAACAGCGGTACTTTTACCCTGTCTAACTTAGGGATGTTTGGTGTAGATACATTTGATGCGATTTTACCACCAGGACAAGGTTCGATTTTAGCGATCGGTGCATCTCGTCCGCAAGTGGCCGCAACACCAGATGGTTTATTTGCCGTGCGCCAACAAATGCAAGTAAATATTACCTCAGACCACCGGATTATTTACGGTGCCCATGCTGCGGCATTCTTGCAAGATTTGGCGAAATTGATTGAGACAGATGCTCACTCTTTGACACTGTAGTTTTGAAAAAACGCCAAATTTAAATGTTAGGATTATCAGCCAAATACGCTGATAATCCTAATAACAAAAAATACTTACGGTAAAATTTGTTGCAGACAAACTTATGTAGAGATGTGGTGTTTCTATGTCTATACATAAATTTCAGATATTACGGTGACAGAGTTTCAAAGTACAATAGCCGCGCCCCATCAGCTTCTAGCTGCTGTTGTTGTGTGTAAGCACGATAAACTAAAGGTTCATTTCCTAGATGCCAGTAATTAGGCGTCCCACCTAACAATCGCCCTGTGGCTATCTCGAATATTTGAAAACCGCTAGGCATGTCACTTAAGTCCTGCCATGCATCGCACCAAGCTCGAAATAACTTATTTCCTCCTTTTTCGGCAAATAGCTGATTTCTATTCTGCCGAAACCTTACCTTCCACTGTTGCAACTCATCGGGTAACATTAGAGAAAAATAACGTTTAGCATAACTGTCTAAGAACTGCTCCTGCCATTCCTCAAACCTTTTGTCTTCTTCTGTTTTTAGTTCTTGCTCTGCTTTTTGCACTTGCTCTGACATCTTTAACAAGAAAAACCGTTGAGGTTCTGTTGAGTGTATCAGCTTTGGTTCCTCTATTGATGGGATATAATTTTCTAAGTTAATCTGCTCATCAAAAAATTTATCTTCTTCTGATTCATCCGTGTCAACTGAACCAGAAATGAAGATGTTACCTTTAGCATCTGTTTCCATAAGAATATTTTCTACTTCGCTGCAACCTATATAAAAAGCATCAGTATTAAGCTGCATTGCTAGTTGGGATAATCGGGGTCGGTCAGCATTTTTTGCTCGACGGCATAGTAGTTGCTCAGGCAATATTTTGACAATCGTCCATCCAAGTGAACCAACGAACAGTCCAATTACCCACAATTCATTACATAATAGCCAGCGGTTGCAATACAATTCTTCAATATCTACAGAAAGGGTCGGTAAACCAATCCGACGACTCCCTTCTTCTTCAAAAATACAATTTAGAGCCTGTTCTATTAGGTCTAAGTTATCACAATGGATATAATAGGTGAAATTAGAATACCTCTCCATTACGAGCTTCCTAATGTAATATAGTAGTAGTATCGTCTATTTTATTAAGAGGAGATATCTTTTAGTTTATTCCACAACTCAAGTGCAGGAATTTGACAAAGACCAGCAAATTGAGCATCTGCTGTCTCTATAACAATCCATTCTCCACTTTCTAATTGTCCTATATCAATTGCTATATATGGAACTTTGAGCTGTTGAGAAGCCAGAACTGCTAAACTTAAAACTTGCTTTTCCTCTTCTTTCGATAATTTGCTCAAATTGTCTTTACCATCCCAATAATATCCATATTCTAAAATCTGTTGATTATAAATAAAACATCTAAATTCTCTTCCCATTGGAAAACCATTAAAAGCTAGGCGTTTATGGAACAAATTGACTAGCTTTCTAACAATAACTCTTCCTCGTGAATAATCTTTAAGTTTTAATAACCCTTGTGTTAATCTCAGCAGTTCTTCTTGATTATTTGCTCTACAAGATTTCCATCCTTGCATTTTTCTAGATTGAACTACCCCTTTAACAAATACGGGAAATCCCAACAATTCACCAGCCTCAATACATTGGTTTGTTGAGGTAATTACCAAGCTCTCAGGTGTCAATCCTTTTAAAAGAGGATAAAACAGGTCAAATTCCAATGCCGTTTTATGTTCTAATGGAGTGTTAATTAATTTGATTCCCTTAGCTAAAGCAGCTTGATATATAGCTTCATATCGCTCGAACTCAGGAATATATCCTATCCAAATAGCAGCAGTTTCTTGAGGATAATTAGGAATGTGCCACAAAGCATTTTCTGCTGTACCACACCGTTCAAAATCTCGCGGAATATGATAAACTTTACACCCTAATAATTGAGCCGCTTCGGTCATTAATCTATTTTCGTTAGCACTAGCCGATCGCTCAATTTGTTCGATTGCTTCACTTAAGACAATCATATATGTTTTCTGTATAGCTCTGGATTGAAAAAATTAAAAAGGTGGATATTACCCACCTAGCTAATTTATCAATAACGGTAACGCAAAGGGTAAAATTTAAAAGTGAATGAAATCGTGAGCAGATAGTTCATTGCTTTTCCCTTTACCCTTTAACCTTTTCCCCTTTTTTTACCCTTTCACGCACATAACTTGCTTGAGGGTTGCTACAACTTCGACCAAATCCGCTTGATTTGCCATCACTTGTTCTATCGGTTTATAAGCTCCGGGAATTTCATCTAAAACTCCTGTATCTTTTCGGCATTCTACACCTTGAGTTTGCTCAATCAAATCATCAAGAGTGTAGACATTTTTTGCCTTATTTCTAGACAATAAACGACCTGCACCGTGAGAGCAAGAACAAAAACTTTCGGCATTACCTTTACCTTTAACAATGAAAGATTTTGCTCCCATTGAACCAGGAATAATGCCATAATCTTCTGTTTGAGCGCGGACTGCACCTTTACGAGTAACGTACACATCCTCGTCAAAATGTACTTCTTTTTCGGCGTAATTGTGATGACAATTCACCTGTAATAAAGGTTTAGTCGGCTTTCCACCTGCAACATGCTTCTCGACAATGTGCTTAAAACGCGCCATCATCACATCGCGGTTGACACGGGCATACTCTTGCGCCCACTGTAAATCGTGCCAGTATGCTTTGAATTCTGCCGTACCAGCGACAAAGTAAGCTAAATCGGGGTCAGGTAATTTCTCACCTGCCATCTTCGCTAATTCTTTGGCTGTGTTGATGTGACACTGAGCTAGATTATTGCCAATATTGCGGGAACCAGAATGCAGCATTAACCAAACTTGATTCTCTGTATCGAGACACACTTCAATAAAATGATTGCCTCCGCCAAGAGAACCCATTTGTTTCATGGCTTTATTTTGCAAGTCTTGCACGCCGCGATGCAAATCTTTAAATTCGCTCCACTTTTGCCAGTTGCTAACAGATTTTTCAACGTCTTTATTTTCGTTGAATCCTGTAGGAATTGCTGCTTCTATATCCAAACGGATTTTTTTGAGTTTACCTTCTAATTGTTCGGCGGTAAATGGCGTTTTGATAGCGCACATCCCGCAACCCACATCTACGCCCACAGCAGCAGGTATAATCGCTTCTTTGGTGGCTATTACAGAACCAACTAAGGCACCTTTACCTAAGTGGACATCTGGCATCAACGCTACGTGCTTAAATACAAATGGCAGCGATGCTACATTCTTTGCCATCTTGGTTTCTTCTGGGCCTAAAGAGTGATTTGCCCAAGATAAAACGGGTGCTGGTGTGGTAATTTCTAACTTTTCGTAGGGCATAATTTTTACTATTTTGGATTTTTAATTTTAGGTTTTAAATTGGGAATTTGGCATCAGGTAGTTCAAGGGAGTAGGGAGTGGGGAATGGGGAGGTAAGGGAGCAGGGGAGGCAGAGGGGGCAGAGGGAGCAGGGGGAGATGAGGAGATGAGGAGATGGGGGGAAAGTGTGGGGAGAAAGAGAATTTATACCCCTCTCTCTTCTCACACCTCCCAATGCCCCATGCCCCATCCCCCATGCCCACACAACAAAACTATTTTATACTACATTTGTAGTATAAAGCAAGCTTTGAGCCTCAACCGATCGCCACACAATGAAAAGATGTATTAAAATTTGTAAAGAAAATAACTCTCATTAAAACAGTCTTTACACTTCTTACAGAATACCTATGGCAGTGCGTCAAGATACGATTTGGGAACGTTTTTTATCGCCTGTAGCGCGTTTTTTCATTGATGAAGATGGGTTGCGGCGTTATCAACAAAGTATTGATTGGGAGAAAGAAGGCGATCGCTTTCGCCGAGCTGATGTCATAGTTCCATCGTACTACAGCGAGCAAAACTTTCACGGGATTGAAGGCGGATATCTCACCTCTGGTGCAGCGGTTACTTACGACCCCATAACTCAATATGTTCTGCCGCCTAACGAAAATGTTGTCCGTCAGGCTTTAATTGATGCTATCAAAGTAAAACCACGCCGCATACTTGATTTAGGTTGCGGTACGGGTTCCACTACTTTAATGTTAAAGCAGGCTTTCCCCGAAGCCGAAGTTATTGGTTTGGACTTATCGCCTTATATGTTGGTAAGGGCAGAACATAAAAGCCAAGCTGCTGGTTTAGATATAGTCTGGCGACACGGGAATGCTGAAAAAACTGGTTTTAGCGATGCTTCATTTGATTTGGTGACAGCTTCTTTACTATTCCACGAAATACCAGATGCAGTATCGTTAGCAATTTTGCGAGAAAGCTTCCGCTTGCTGGTATCTGGAGGACAAGTCTTAATTCAAGATGGCAATCAAAAGACTCTGCGTCAATTAGAATGGCTCAATGACCTTTTTGAAGAACCATACATTCGTGAATATGCCAATGGTAGCGTCGATGCCAATATGGGCGCAGCAGGGTTTGAAGCAGTGCGAACCCAAGATGTTTGGTGGATAAATCAGGTAACTAGCGGCATTAAACCGATAGCCTCTGAAAATACCCGCCAATATGCTGCAACGTCAATCGACGCCACAATAGATAATAATAATTTGGAGGAAATAGGATCGCCAGCGTTGGCATAATCGCATGAGTTTAAAGGCAGTTCTCTTTGATTTTAATGGCGTCATTATTAATGATGAGCCAATCCACCTGCAACTGATTGATGAGATTCTCATTCAAGAAAATCTCCAACCGCAGCGGGTTGATGAGCGTCAAGCATCTTTAGGACGCAGCGATCGCGCTTGTTTTACTCAGCTACTCTCCAATCGTGGTAGGGTAGTTACGGAAAAATATTTAACTCAACTGCTGCACCGCAAAGCCGAGGCTTACGCACTAGAACTAGAGAAAATTGAGAAACTGCCTTTATACCCAGGGGTGAATGACTTAATATATCAAGTGCGATCGCGCAATCTGAAATTGGGATTAGTCAGCGGCACAATTCGCAAAGAAATAGATCTGGTACTCAATCGGGCTAAACTGGCCGAACACTTTAAAATTATTGTCGCGGGTGATGACATCACTGCCAGTAAACCAGAACCCGAAGGTTATCTACTGGCAGTGAAAAAATTGAACGAAGAATATCCAGAATTAAATCTGCAACCGCAAGAGTGTCTAGCAATTGAAGATACACCAGCTGGTATTCAAGCAGCAAAGCGATCGCATATACAAGTGGTAGGTGTAGCGAATACTTACCCCTTCCACATGCTTCAGCGCTGCTGTAACTGGACTGTTGATTACCTCACTGATTTGGAACTCGAACGGGTGCAAAAAGTTTATTCTCAAAAACAGTCCCAGTCATCAGTAAGTGAATGATAAGATATTCATTGGTGAATTAATTTAGGGGAATTAGCTCAGTTGGTAGAGCGCTGCGATCGCACCGCAGAGGTCAGGGATTCGAGTTCCCTATTCTCCATACATCCTGTCGATTAACACTTTATTTGTCGTCGTTAACAGATTAATGTCGTTATTAACTAATTATTTGTCGTTTAACACATTAATGTCCTCGATTTAACCTTAGTCAGATGTTAACACATTAATGTCGTCAAATCTTCCATTGTTTTTAACGACTGGCTCTTATTTTTGTTCGATCGCAGCGCTCCTTTCAACCCTCCTAATAATGAGTTGTACTTTTTAACCATTTTAAATCTGGTTAGTGTAAGTAGATAGTATTTATATCCTTATTTGTGCAACACAGTTCAAGCCCAGATGATAGTTGAAACACATCTGTTAAATTTGTACTTTCTTGACTAATCAGCTTTCAACCTGCCCCTAGCCTGGATGGTTGTTGAAACGTGTCATTTATTCACAGTTTCATAGTAGTATAAATGCTTTCAACCCACCCCTAGCCGGGATGATTGTTGAAACATCGCACGGCAACCCGGTGTAATTTTTCTATGGATCTTTCAACCCACCCCTAGCCAGGATGGTTGTTGAAACCTAAAACACCATACTCTTTGGAAGTCATGAAAAACTTTCAACCCACCCCTAGCCGGGATAGTTGTTGAAACTCCTGTAATGCTACAGATCTACAGATAGAGATAGAAGCCTTTCAACCCACCCCTAGCCGGGATGGTTGTTGAAACCCCCAAACCCACAACAGGTAATTTATGCCGCGATGCTTTCAACCCACCCCTAGCCGGGATGGTTGTTGAAACTTCAGCGCTGCCCAATCCAGTGGTTTCGCAGTCAAGAATCTTTCAACCCACCCCTAGCCGGGATGGTTGTTGAAACTCGGCCCGTCTAGAACCCTTGCGATAAAAGCTTTCCATACACATAATTTGGCAGGTATGCTTCAAATAGTCTTGAACTAAAAATTAAAAAACTAAATGCATTGACACACTAGTTTATTAAACCAAGACTGGATAAGGGTTTTAAACTTTTGGCGGGACTCTAGGGATTTTGCCCCCACTTGGACACACCAAAAAAAATATTTGGAGGGTTCCCCCGACGAAGGGGGTGATTCAGTAGCCACCACTGCGGTAACCCGCACCGTTGCTAGCAACGGCTATTGCTTTTTCAAGCCCTACTCCTTATTGCAGGGAGCGCACCTATCCTGTCTTGCGACAGCAGCATCAGGAGTGGGCAGCTACCAGGGTCAGAAAGCAAAACGGTCTGACAACCGTCAAACTAACCCAGATTTTTCACAGTACAGCGGCTCCGAAAAGCATGAACTGCGGCGCTATTATTCTCCTATTATATTTGCGGCGCTATTATTCTCCTATTATATTTTCAAGGTTCAGTATTTTAACTAAAGCACCTCAAGTTGGCGTTGTTGATAAGCAAATAAAGCTAAATCTCTGGCTTGTTCTTGTTTACTTTCTCTAATTGGCTGTGACCCCCTTTCAATAGATATTCCAGTTTTTGTAGCTTGAATTTGAATACTTTCGATTAATCGACCATAGCTCCAACGGTGAACGCTGACACGATAATCTTTTGCATACTTTTGTTGACCTTCCTTGTAACCTGGAATTTTTTTCTCTGCTTTTACCTGAACCTCGCTTTGAATGATTTCTCGCATATCCTGGAGTTTCGGTAGAACAATACTGCCAGCAGAGTAAGTTTTTGCGATCGCAACAATCGCATCTGCGAGTAATCTATCAACATATTGTCCTAACTCTGATTCACCAAATGAGCTTGACGCATTTTGTTTGTGAGCTTTGTGGCGTTCGTGGGAAAGACGTTGCTGTTGCTGCCGCTGGCGGTTGAGAAGATTGTAGCGATCGCCCAGTAGTTGTTTAACGCTACGATAAGTCAGAACTTTATTGTTGGCAGCATCTACCACAGCAACTGTTGCTGGTTTATCTAAGCCCAAGCTTACACCAACCAGAATATTAGATTTTCCTTGATACAGGGGTTCACTGGGACGACCGGGGAAGGGGTTGTTAAGTTTGTGCCTGGTAGTTAACTCTTTTTTTAGACGAGTTACTTGGTTCTCCTTTAAACTACCTTTTTGTTGCATTTTGCTGATAGTTTTTTCAGCTTGATTGATTTTTTCAAAGCGAACTAGTTCTGTTTCTTCTTGTGTCCATAAACCTGTTTCTACAGAGCATTGAAGAATTAAGTGGTGAATTTTCCACGGCTCCTTTATACCCTTTCGTTCGTGCCAGAGCAAACGCCCAGAACGTAGAATAAATAGCCCAGAAGAGTATGTTTCCTTGTCATCATGCCAAATTTGCCAGTCTTGGCAGAAGCGTTGAAAATAATGAAGCTGCCGAGAATCACAATAAACCTCAAATAATGGTTCATTCATTAATTTTTTCATCCCATTAAATTTGACAAAGATACGGCCTTTATCATTTGTCAACCAGGTTAGGTCTGTATTAGTTTCATAATCAACAGGATATGGCATATAGCTATCTCTTCTCAGGAGTGTAGCTTGCCAAGATTTAGCTTCATCTTCATTTTGAGGGACTTTATTAACTACCTCTGACAAAGTTTCTAGCCATTTTTCTCCTGTTAAATCTCGTCCCTTGGGTTTCCGACTTTTGATTTGATTTTTTAAACGTTCAAGTTCAATTTCTTTTTTACGCCTAGTCTTAGCATATTGGTCGGGATCTTCATCAGCCTCACTGACCTGGCAGTTATTTTTGAGTAGATAGGCAAGAGCGCACCGAGATAAACATTCTTCTGTTTTATCGTAAATATCAAATAACCCCTTGAAAAGTGTGGTATTTGAAGACTGCTTTTTATTATTTTTAGTATTCTTGCCTTTTTTTGTTTTAGATTGCTTATTTTTATTCGGAGTAAACTTAGCAACAAATGAAGTCAAAATTTCAGTAGCTTTGGCCCTAATCACATCCAAGCTACATTGACTTTCTTGCTGTAATTCCATATCACTCTTGAGCATCTTTAACCAACGCTCTTTCCCTTCTATTTGGCGTTGTCGTCGCTTTTGTAAGGCAAACCAAGACTTATAAACTTCTTTAACTAGAGCCTCTGCTGATGTGTAAAAACGACCTGGCTGCTCAGCAAAACGCTCTTGTGTTTTGAGAGAACTACATATTCTCTTGATAGTCTTTTCAGGTACTTCGGTTTTTTCTAACCAAGTATCGAAATCAGGATGTTTGGCTAACTGTTCTAATAATTCGTTAATCAGTGGTGTGTTTTTCTCAGCCATTAATTTCCACAAGAGGCGGAGGCTGTTTTCATCACTAACCAGACGGCATTGAATAGTGATAACGCTCATGGTGTGTTTAACTTTGCGGCATTGATGAAAGTTGCACTCCTAAGTCTTTGATTTGCTTAGCCACCTGTTTTTATTATAAGCGCAATAGCGCAATAGCGCAAAAGCTTTTTAGCTCAAATGTTTTTTTGTCAGAAGCCTGTGCCACAATTAAGCCCGAACTAAGACAACATGTGGAGATGGCAGAAGAAACTAGAGAAGTTCGGGGAAGAATTCCTAAAGATTTAAAAATTGCTTTTGAAATCGCTTGCGCTCGTTTGGAAGTCACACAGACAGCAGCTTTGGAGGAGGCAATTAGGGACTGGTTGCAAAAAAAAGAATCCTCTGAAAAACCGCACTAGGAGTGTTGAGAGACGCATTTACTATCCCTTAAGTTTGCTGCCAGAATACCCAGTTAAGTAAAATTAGGGATTATGGCTGTGATTGCTTAATAATTATTTATGATTTCGGGGTGAAGCTTATACTCTCTGCTATTCCCGTTATGATGCTCTCCAACAAAATACTGAAAGGATTCAAAGCTTAAACTTTTGCCCATTGCCTTTCCAATTAGCGTTAGCAAATTATTTGCCCGCATCTGGAAAAACCCTTCAAAATCATCTAGCCGTAAAGTTTTTGGAGATATAGCGTGCGATCGCAATATTTCATCAAGTCTTCTAGCTGATGTTCCAGAAAGTTCAAACTCCCCTAAATAAAGGGAAGGCGCTTTACTACCAATCTTTTTGTTTGTTTTGGCGCTTAAAGGTGTGCGGTTAATCAAGCAGTTATACTTTTTGGGGTCAATGCCTTTTTTGCGACACCATGCCACAGGGAAGATATGATGCGAATCTATTTGTTCTTCAAAATAAATCACATCATTGATTTCTTCCCCAGTACACCAATCTATTGCCCCTTCACGTCGCAGTAAAGCAGCTAAACCCTGATAAACTGCACCGTAACGTTTTCTGACACAAATTAGCCTATCAAAAGAAAAATCTGCTTGCACAATGGTGAGCGGTAGCGAACCACCTGCCAACCATTCTGGTACTTCTATAATGTCTCTCCCGGCTCGTGCTTCGTACCAGCGTGTATAAATTTCGCCAAACATGCCACACCATAACCAGCGTTCGAGCATAAAACGTACCTGGAAAGAACGAGAACGCTCTCCCAGAATAGTAAAAATTACACTGAGGATGACTAATTGAATTGGGTAAGCTAAATCATCTGCATCAAAGATTTTTTGACTATGAAGAAAACGAGCAGATTCTTCAAAACCCCTAGAAATTGGATCAGCCCATTTCTGGTACTCTTGTTTGGTGAGTTTTAGAACTTCAGCGCGATCGCAAGCAACGCTTGGTAATTTCTCGATATTCCAGCCTTTTTTTATAGCTTTTATCCTCTTGGCGTAACCAGCCATCAACGTCACTGCTTGTACAAAATCTGTACTTCGGAGCTTACGCAATACTTTTAAGGACTGAAAGCGATTTTCGCGCTGTTTCCAATCATCTCTCAAACTAAAGTCAGCAGTGCAATAGCTTGAACTCATTAAGTCGAAATAATTGAGGTCACATCCAGAAGTGTTTGTATCTTCAAATACTTGGCATACAGCTTCTTTCGGTAAGGAGTCACGCAGCTGGATAACAGGTATTTGATAATGCTCAAATTTCTTTAGAATTTCCAGTTCTAAGGTGTCAATTAGCTCTAGCTTTTGGGGGTCGTATTGCCAATATTTGGAAAATTTACTACGCCATTCAGAAAAAAAGAAAACTTTCGATAAAGGAAACAATAGTGCCTCATACTCTTTTTCAGGAGTGGAACAATCTATCAAACCACCCATAAAGATTCGTGCAATTTTGGATTCAGGTAAGGTAACGATCGCACTACGGCGATCGCATTCTGGGTTGAGGCATTTTTCAATATCCAGGTAGTACCACTTCTTAATAATTTTTTGGCTTTTCTGGTCTTTAATGATTACAGGTTGCTCAGATAGCAATACCATAAACAGAGTTGTCAGGCGTTGCTGTCCATCAAGGATTAATAAGTTTGGCACATAATTTTCTGGTTTTAAGACTCCATCAACTAGCCGAGGTTTGAATTGCCGGCTTTGAATGCTTTGTTGGAGCATCATGACTGCGCCAATTGGGTAAGCCAGAGATATGCTGGCAAGCAAACGACGTACATGGGTATCATCCCAAACCCAATCTCTTTGAAAATCTGGAAGTTGGATGCGTCCAATTTTAATATCTTTCAGGACATCAAGAAGGAAATACTTAGTGATATCAAAAGTAGAGATTGAGTTCATTTGGTGTTCTGCCATTTTCTTCATCAAGAAAGATACAACTGCTCGCCATAGTTAGTACTTATTTACCTCAGCCTAAGATTCCTCTTGTATTAACAACAAGGGGTTTTTAGAGCAATTAGTCGTGAGTAACGATCGCTTTTGCTTATTCTTGAGGAAAGCCTGGAGGTAGAGTCACAATTCCTTTTGCAACAAGCTGTCTAAATTGGTTGATTAGGTCTGCTTGTCTTAATATGCGGGTAACATATTTAGGCCGCCGACGAAAGTCAGTTCCCCAGTCCTTAACGGTTTTTGGGCTAGTACCTGTGACTTGAGCGATCGCATTAATGCAAGCTTTGCGATAATTGCGACCTGGCTCTGGACTAACCCAACGACGACAATACTCCATCGGTTCAAGGGGCAACTGACGGAGCATATCAATTGGATGATTATTCTGATGGGAGTTTCTCCCAGTCTGCATTTTGCATCTTTGTGAGTCAGATTAAGCAAGCACAGATAGGGAGTATTTAAAAGCACCTGAGCTAACCAGTCACTCTCAAGAATCCTATGCTTGCTGAACCCAACTTAAAAAATCTCAGTTCACATTACAAGTATTTTAGTCATGAATCACGACTAAATTATTTTTGCGGATAATCAGGAGGTAAGACTATTTTTCTAATTTGGTTAAGCATATCTGCCATGCGTAATATATGCACTACCTGAAGGGGTGACAAAGAGCCTATAAAGCAGACTGGATAAGAGCCATAGCACGTAAACCTTGATGAAAATAAGGTA
>JAVRCJ020000063.1:0-27040 GCA_034530875.2 Nostoc sp. DedSLP01 | reverse complement strand
TACCTTATTTTCATCAAGGTTTACGTGCTATGGCTCTTATCCAGTCTGCTTTATAGGCTCTTTGTCACCCCTTCAGGGGAAAAAGTTTGAAATTACCCTTTTCCCTTTCCTCTTTCCCCTTTAACCGAATCGTATTGGGAGTAGATGGGGATATGGGCGATCGATTGCGTTTTGGGTTTGTGGAGAAGTGCGATGCCTAAGTTTGGGTTTGTAGAGAGGTGCGATCGCTCTAAATTTTTCTTGCTTCTCAACTTTCCTCTTTATAAATATTTCTACGATGTCCGACTTCCACAACATTCACCACTAGAAGCTCATCGAAAATCTCGTAGATAATTCGATAGTCACCTACTCTAATTCTATAAGCATTTTCTTTGCCTTTTAGCTTTTTAACCCCATTCGGACGTGGTTCTGTAGCTAAATCATCAATTTTAATTTGTATACGTTCTTGAAGTTCTAACGGTATTTTTTTAAGTTGCTTCAATGCACCCCTCAATATTTCAACTTTATAACTCACGCAACTTCCTTGTTTATTCCTGTTTTTAGTTCTTTTTTAGCTTCTTCCCATGACACTGAACTATCAATATTAGCTTCTTTTTTTGCTTTGTCGTAAGCTTTTAAATCTTCTTCTTCCTCTTCTTCTTCTATTGTTTGTAGTAGTGCGTAAATCTCATCTAAAGTGCTATCATAAGCTTGATTTAAAAATACATTAATCTCTTTAATTAATTGTTCGCGTTCCTGTTCACTTTTCATTTTTAGACCTCTTTTATTTCAAGCAAATAAGTAGGTGGACATAATTAAATGTAAACTGTCAATCTTTCAAATCCTCTGTTCAACTGGTTTTTACCTTCTGCCTTCTGCCTCCTGCCTTCTACTTAATACACGTGATGCTTCTCCAAGAATTTGTAGGTGTTAAATAAACCAAGTTGGAATTAGTTCGTTATCTTCAAAAGCTTTCCGACCTTAAACTGCATATTTGTCGATACGTTCGATAGCTGCTAAAATATCGCGCAACTTTTCACTATTATCCTTCATAACAGAACTGCCTCAGTTAATACTCGCTCTCGAATACGCGATCGCAATATGTCCACCTACTTACAAGATACCCGACTTATTTAATAAGTCGGGTATCTTTAGCTTTCATGAACTAATATGTTTTTATCTTGCAAATTATTTTCCTAAATAAGCTTCGAGAACTTTGGGATTGTTTTGAATTTCTCCTGGCGTACCGTCAGCTAGATTTTGTCCTTCGGCAAGTACCCAAACACGATCGCACAGTGACATAATCACATCCATATTGTGTTCGATAATCAAAAATGTCATGCCATCTTGGCGGTTCCAAGTAACAATGCGATCGCAAATATCATCAATTAATCTGGGATTTACTCCTGCTGCTGGTTCATCCAACAAAATTAACTTGGGATTAGTCATGAGGGCGCGTCCCATTTCCAACAGCTTGCGCTGTCCGCCAGACAAACCACCAGCATAATCGTGTGCTTTTTTTGCCAAGCCCACAGATTCTAACAGAAACATCGCTCGTTCTTGGAGTTCCTTTTCTTCCTTGGCTACGATGTGGGGTTGTAACTGCACTTGCCAAAAATTTTCACCCGTTTGTTTTTGCGCGGCTAACAGCATATTTTCTAACACCGACAACCGCGAGAGAGTGCGTGCAACTTGAAAAGTACGTACTACTCCCTGTTGGGCGATTTGATATGGCTGCAAATTGTGAATAGGTTCGCCGTCAAAAATTACCCGTCCTTTGTCTGGGCGGATGAAGTTTGAGAGTAAATTAAATAAAGTCGTTTTACCAGCACCATTGGGGCCAATTAAACCCGTGATGCTGCCTTTGGCAACTTCGATTTTTGCTTCATTAACTGCCTTAATACCGCCAAAACTTTTAGAAAGCCCACTGGCAGCCAGCAGAGGAAGTGGTGATGATTGGTTATTTACCAAGGGTGAGTTCCTCCTTTTTCCCTAAGATACCTTGAGGACGCCAAATCATCAGTACCATTAAAATTAATCCAATTACCATGATGCGAAATGCACCCAAACGCGCTTCATCAAGGGGTACGATTCTCGGTAAAACTTCTCGCGTGATGGCATCGTAAGCAAAGAAAATCACTGCACCTAAGATTGTGCCGATATTATTACCAGAACCGCCTAAAATTACCATAATCCAAGTATCAAAAGTCAACTGGGGCTGAAAATTATCAGGGTAAATAGCGCCGAGTTGCCAAGCGAAGAAAGCACCAGCGATACCAGCGATCGCACCTCCAAGCATGAGAGATTGTAATTTATACCAAAAGACATTTTTTCCTAATGCTTTGGGAATTTCTTCATCTTCACGGATAGCTTTGAGAATTCTACCCCAAGGCGATCGCACCAAAATTTCTAACCGCCAAAATACAACAGCTAGAACCAACAGCAACACCAACATTAAACCGGCTTTTGGGTTGTAATTATACAGTCCAATTACCCCAGAAATATAAATCGCTGCTGCCAAAATTCCTAATACAATTCCCACCCCCAAACGAGATATAAATTCTTGTTTGTTAGTCAGCTTTCGACCTAAATCGGTAGTCCGAGATATTTGAGTAGTGCGAATCCATCGCCACAACGTCCAGAAAGTTATAGCAGCTAGCAGCGTTAATAGCCCAATCATCACGAATCTAAAAAACAAACTCGGCTGTGTGGAGAAGGGTATGGGATAACTTTGGACGCCAAACGCCCCAGAAACCCAAGCATCCCCTATAGGTAATTCTTGATTATTGATTATTAAACGAATTAATTCTCCTGTACCGATAGTTACAATTGCTAAGTAATCTTCTCGCAAGCGTAGAGTTGCAAAACCAATTATCAAACCCAACAAAGCAGCTACCATTGCCCCTACCAGTGTTGATATCAGTAGGGGAACGCCCTTTAAGCTTAACAACACAGTTGTATACGCTCCTAAGGTCATAAAAGCAACATGACCAAAGTTAATTAAGCCAGTAAACCCCCACTGTAAATTCAGTCCGAGAGCAAATAAGGCAAAACTGGCTGTAGAAATTGCTAAGAAAATGAGATATTCAACCATATTAAATAGTTAAAAGTTGGGAGAGGCGATGAATCCTGTCTGTACAAGAGAGACGCGATGAATCGCGTCTGTACAATAGTTGAGAGTCTGTTCAATTTACCATCAAGAAATAAATTTTACAGGCTTTTATTTTAAGTCCACGTTTTGTAGACTGCGATCGCACTAAGTATTGACTGAGTTTAGTCCTCTTTAGAAGATTTAAAGGCTTTCCCAATCAAAAAAATTTAACTTCTCTTGTGGGGTGGGCGTCTCGCCCGCCCGTAAACAGGGGCGAACAAGATATCCACCTCACAAGATTGGATTTGGATAATTTATTTCAAGGTCAAACTTGAGCCTCAGAAGGTGAAATTTATCTTCCCACACTGTCTTGTACGCTTGATTTGGCTGATACAGCACAATGCAGTTCAGATCGGCCTGTTTTTTCTTTCGCCTGTTCCTATTCTCTGACCTCTACAAAGTCAATTTTCAATCCAAAAGCCAAAATCGTATTAGCTGGATCTTAGTGCTGTATTGTCGTTAAGCCTTAATCAATTTTTGGGAATACTATTTACTGTTAGTGTTTGCTTGTAGGGAAGAATTGACGTATGAATTTGCTGCGACTTAGAATGCATCATTTAATTGAGCAGTTAGCCGACGAGGATCTGCAAAGCACTTGGAGCGTTCTCGAAGCTTTACATTGTGACTTTTATATGCTTAGAGCTATACAAAAAGTAAAGCGATCGCAGCAGCCGTGGGACATCTTAACCCATGATGAAGCAATACGACTATTAATGTTTTTCTAATGCAGCAGCGCTTTCGATGTGCTTTGAGTGGTGCTGAGTCCTGAGTCCGACCTCTTCACTCAACACGGGCTAAATGCCCCGCTACCGCTAACAGTACTCAGCAATATTTTTTAAGGTAACGCCTAGTGAGTCTGGAAGTGCGCTATGCAAGGTCTTTTTTGCTAGACCTGAAAAATTTAGAACCTGCTGCTTACGAGCGGGTGTATGACTTTGTGTTTACCCAGTTTGCCCATAAGTGGCAGTTGAGTGGACTAAAAGAACTACGACAGCTTGATAGTGAAGGGATTTTTCATCGCTTCACTTTAGATAATTATCTCATTGGTATAGAAATTAGGGGTGGAATCGTAAAATTTTTGCGTGTCATCCCTATGCCAGATGTTTAAGGGAAAGAGCTAAGCGAACACTTAAAACTGTAAACTGTATAAGGCTAGGCAGGGATCGCTATTACCTTCCATTAAACTGGTTTTTGAAAAACACACTTTACTTGAGATTTCCCTATGGATGCTAGGGCACTTTGGCAACGATACCAAAACTGGTTATATTTCCACGAGGGATTGGGACTGTACTTAGACGTGAGTCGAATGCGGTTCGATGATGACTTTGTGGAGTCGTTGCGGCCGAAGTTTGACAAGGCGTTTGCGGATATGGATCGTCTGGAGAAGGGTGCGATCGCAAATCCTGATGAAAACCGCATGGTTGGACATTATTGGCTGCGAAATCCTGATTTAGCGCCAACTCCAGAACTCACACAAGAAATTGTCCAAACCCTAGAACAAATCGAAGCCTTTGCGGAAAAAGTCCAAACAGGTGCTATTCATCCTCCCAGAGCGAGCCGTTTCACGGATGTTATTTCTATTGGTATTGGTGGTTCCGCCCTCGGCCCCCAATTCGTCGCTGAAGCTTTGGCGCCTGATTTTCCACCGCTGAAAATTCACTTTATTGATAACAGCGATCCGGCAGGTATCGATCGCGTTCTCAATCATTTGCGAAACAACCTCGCCAGTACTTTAGTATTGGTAATCTCCAAATCTGGGGGTACGCCAGAACCTCGCAATGGCATGATTGAAGTTAAAAAAGCCTACGCCGGACATAATTTGGAGTTTGCTCAATATGCGGTAGCTATTACCAGCCCTGATAGCAACCTCGATAAAGTAGCTAAAGAGGAAGGCTGGCTGGCTAGATTTCCCATGTACGACTGGGTGGGAGGACGCACCTCCGAAATGTCCACTGTCGGGTTAGTACCAGCAGCACTGCAAGGCATTGATGTTCGCGCCATGCTCCAAGGTGCTAAAGAAATGGATGACGCTACCCGCGTCCCAGATGTGAAAAGTAACCCAGCAGCCTTGCTTGCTTTGTCTTGGTACTTTGCTGGTAACGGACGGGGTGAAAAAGATATGGTTGTTCTACCTTACAAGGACAGCTTATTGTTATTCAGCCGCTATCTGCAACAGCTGGTTATGGAATCTTTGGGTAAAGAAAAAGACTTAGACGGCAAAACTGTCTATCAAGGCATCGCCGTTTATGGTAACAAAGGTTCAACAGATCAACATGCTTACGTCCAGCAATTACGGGAAGGCGTGCCGAATTTCTTTGCTACCCTCATTGAAGTTCTGGAAGATCGTCAAGGGCCATCGGCAGAAATAGATCCGGGAGTTACATCAGGCGATTATCTTTCTGGTTTTCTCCAAGGAACCCGACAAGCACTTTATGAAAATCAGCGCGATTCGATTACAGTCACTATTCCCCAAGTTAATGCCCGAACAGTAGGCGCATTAATTGCTTTGTATGAACGTGCTGTTGGTTTATATGCTAGCTTGGTCAACATCAACGCCTACCATCAACCAGGGGTAGAAGCTGGCAAAAAAGCCGCCGCCAGTATTCTTGATTTGCAAACACGAGTATTAGCAGTGCTACAAAAAGAAAAAGCTCCCCTTTCTTTGGAAGAACTGGCCCAAAAAGCAGGTGCATCAGAGCAAGTTGAGGCGATTTACAAGATTTTGCGTCATCTCCACGCCAATCAGCGCGGTGTAGTTTTGCAAGGCGATCTACATAAACCTAGTAGTTTGACCGCTTCTGCTAGCTGATAGCTCTAGTGTAAGTATCACATTTTGTTGAGAATTGTTGTATCTGCAACAATTTTTTATTGTGAAGCATCCTAGATACAAAGTATATCTTCAGTCTAGGATGCTTTAGTGTAGGATTGGTAACTCATTATTTTAATTATTAAGTGCCATTAGCCGCTGGTTAAAGTAGCTCTTGGGTAAAAAACAGCGATCGGGTAAAAAAGGATTGCTGATATTTTGAGATAAAAAAGTACCAGGCTTATCGCGATGACAAAATGGCGCTACAATTCCCCAGTCTTCTGCCAACCAAATCCAATATCCTGTTTCAATTCTGCCGTAATTCGATACCGTCAGAATCTCGCCAACGCTGTTATTAATCGATACTAATTCCGACGAGGATTTGATTTCAGTTAACAACCAAGCTAATTCTTCTACAGAAAAGTAATAGCCATTATCGGCAGCTATATTGACAAAATGTTGTGGACTTTTAGCTGTTAGTAATTGTTCTTTAAGAGATGGCGTTTTTTGTGCAAAATCAAAAAGATCCCAAATCTGTTTTCTGGTAATTAAAAACCACGCAAGTTCTTGGGCAGTGAGATTGTAACCATTTTCTCTTGCTAATTTAAGAAATGGCTCTAGATTATCAGTTTCTCCAAGTTGATATTTCAGGGCGAAAGTTTGCTCTACCAATGACAAAAAGTCAATAACTTTTTGCCAAGTAACCCTATTAAAACTTTTATTAATTTTTATTGTATCTTTCCAATAATTATATTTATCCTCTTGAAGGAAGAAATTCCAAATTTGATAGTACATAACTCATCTTTCCTAAGTCTTAAACTGGCTATAGCAATCTTATTTGAGTTGTGAAAAATACCAGATGTAGCTGTTAACTGTTAACAGTCAACAGCCTGTATGCAAGATTTTACAAATCATTCAAGGCTGGTATAGTGAATTGCGATCAATGAATACCAGTGTAGTAAGTATAAGAAGACTCTTCGACAGTATTTAGTTGACTATCTTCTGTAAATGAAGTTACACAGTAGTTAAGTATAAAATTTTTGTAAAGTTTATCACTTAAAATATACAATACTGAGAAAAATGCAAGATAGCAATGCTGAGATTGGGGAGCGATCGCTGTTAATTCCCCATAATATTAAAATTAAAGCAAAATCAACAGGTAGAGTTAAATCCTGACAGAATCAACTGCAAAACAACCTGCACGCCGGGGCAGAATCTTTCCAGAACGCACTTTACCACCAGAAGAAGTTGCTAAACACAAAGCTGAAGATGAAGCGTATTATCAGCGTTGTCGGGCAATTGTTGAGCGTGTGCGTCCCGATTTAATTGAAGAACACTATGTTTAGTATATTGCTGTTGAGCCAGATAGCAGTGATTACTTGATTGATGCTGACATAATGCAAGCTCATAAAAAAGCCCTTGAAAAGTACCTAAATACTTACCACTGTGTTTTTTGCCTGAACGAAACAGGAACAACTGGCAGAATATGATTCAAAGTAGATTTTGGAAAACAATGCAGTAGCACGCACTCTTTTGTAACGAACTGCAAAGAATATAAAAGTGCAAAGTAACAAATATTTTTATTACTTTTAGTTAATAAGTAAATTGCGTAGAAAGTAAAAGCGATCGCTCTTCCAATCACTACCTTTAATTCGTCCTAAATAACCTGTTAAGGGCGAAGAAAGCTCTATCAGAATTTCATACATTTCTGTTGTTTTTAGTGGCTGTGGTGGATGCGAACCGAAATAAGCACCATGTAGAGATTCAACACCAGCAGATTCTATACCTGAGTTTTCTAGATAATTTTTGACAAGCTGGATAATGTGCGATCGCAATTGAATTTCTCTCTCAGCTTTATCAATATATTCATCAATTTTATAGTCAATCTGCCCAGGTTTGAGATATTGCTGTAATTCTACTAAATTAATAGCGCCTGGATATTTTGCTTGGAATTCAACGAGCTTTTGTAGAGTCATAGCATTAATAATACTTACTTCCCACTCTTTAGCGGCTTTTAGTGTATCTGGAGATGGATTACCAGGGCCAATTACTAACTTAGCTGAAGTTAATAGTTGAGTTTTACCTAAGTGCATTCCACCAAGTTTGAGTAATTCCTCAACAGTACGACTCGGAATGAGCTTACCCGCCTTACACTCGCAAACAATAGGGTAAGGTTTTGAACAATATAAATCTAAGCCTCCAGCGCCACCTTTGAAAGCACTTTCAACTTTGAAGCCTAAAAATTCCAGACTTTGACGTGCGATATTTTCAAAATCTGTACCAGCTTGGTAGTTGCTTTTTTTCTCATCTAACTCTATGCTGCGATCGCCTAATTTTGCGATATCATCTATCCAAGCTAAACTTGCATCGGGTTGTTTAATTAACTTGTTACTACTCCAACCTAAAAATACTTTGATATCATTATCTAATTGTTTAGCTGCTGGTTGGTTACTGGTTAGCGAGGCAATCGCACTTTGTAATTCTTCCAGTTCAGGATACAGTGGTGGCTGTAAGTTTTCTAGTTGATGCTTGCGTTGGGCGAAAGTGCGATCGTTTAAAATTGGCTTGTCTTCAGAAACCTTTAAAGGATTAGGTAAACTAACAAATTTTCCTAACTTTTCTTGAATACTAGAATTAACTGGTATTTCTTGTAACTGAGGTAACTGATAGACACGTAAATAAGTTAAAAAAAGGTACTGCTGTTGCTGTAGTATCTCTTTTAGTCTTTGTGGTGTCCATATTGTTAATTTTGACAAAATATCTAATGGCTTACTCTCGTCTAAAATCTGACAAAGTTCGCATTTAGCCCAAGCTTTAATTGAAACTGAAGACTCATTAGGATAAAGTGCAAATCTTTGCCCAGGACGAATAAACATCTTAGGTAAAGCTGCAATTGTTCGCCCCTGTATTAAAGCTTCAATATCAGGGGCAGGTAGACATAGTGCTGTTGGAATTGAGAACAGCTGATTCATTTGTAATTTAGTTATAGATTTAGTTCGACATAATCGGTAGTAGTAACACTTTGAGGAATCCTAATAGGTAATTCATCATCAGTTAAATTAGTAGGTTCTTGCCCAGAAGGATCGCTGAGAATTTCTCGAATTAAAGGATTATTGATTGCTAATTTTTTTTGCTCAATAAATTCAAATATTTGTTCTTCTGTCACTTGATAACTATCTCTGTTATACCAAACAAAATAGATAGCTAAAAGAGGTTTAATATCTTGGCTTTGCAAGCCCACCCACTCTCCACCCTTTTCTTTCAACAGTATTCTTAAACGTTCTCTAGCTAATCCTGCACCCGGCTTAATCTTCTTTGAACGAACTAAGCAACCGCGAGTTAAATCAAACTTTCTATAGTCTATTAATCGATTTAAGGCAGCACCTATAAACTTGCCATCTTGCTGAACTACACTTACTCCGATCTTAACCTTCCTATTATTGCCAACGATTCTGAAATCAATAAAACCCTTATCTCCTGCACTAGTTTCAATTTCTTCAATATCTTTAATTGTTACTCCCTCTAAAGTTTCACCTATTAAACTATTGAAAGCTAGCCAAAGAGCTTCAGCAATTGTTGCATCTTCTTCCATTAATGAATCAATAGAAGCCTCAAAATTTGCTAATTCATTATTGAAGTATGGTTGAACCGCATGTGGTGGTAGACCCAATATTAGCCCAGGCGGTGGCGGAGGAGGTAATATTTCTTCAATTGGAGATAAAGGAGGTATGAAGTTTTCTGCACACCATTTTAAAACCGATCTAACAGTTGGTCTGCTCTTACCAAGTTCTCTGAGTTTAATTTCATCAAAGGGGTAGACAGGATGAGGCGGTGTTTGTTGATGTTCATCATAAAAATCTTGTAACCATCGGCTCACTAAAGCAACAATATCATCAGAATTAAGAAAGCTTAATTTGATAGGCTGTCTGTCAGTTTGCTCGCTTACTAATCTATCTATAACTGCTTCAGCTTCTGGCAAAGCCTTGATTTGGTCTTCCCAAGTACGAGGATACATCGCTAAGACCAGAACACCTTGTTTAAGGCTGTTATATAAATCCTTAACTAAGCTTGCGACAACTTGTGCTGCTAAAAATCCATTATCAGCAGCATCTGTAATATCTAATTCATCAAAACAAATCACTGGAACTCGATAATGACTAGTAATATCTAGAATTTGACGAACAGTACTTAATGCTTCAGCTTCTCTATCCTCACTTTTAGGATTAGGTAATCCCATAGCTTCAGCTTGCGTTTGTGTTAATTCCAAACCAGATAGCCAGTAGGTTGCAAAATTAGCATGGACTGTAGATAGTGTCCATAAAATTGCTCTCGCTATGTAAGGGTTGGTTATTTCAGGCTTAAGTTTCAAAACAATTTCTGTTAAATGATCTATAGCCTTAGTTGAGTATTTGCTTAACCAACTAGGATACATACTAATATATTGTTGTGGTGTATAATTCCATTGCTTTACTTCGTTAATTAAAGCTGCGGCAACCTCTTGCCATTGCATTAAATCTTGGCTTCCAAATGCTCTAAGGCTAGAGGCGACTGTTTGGAGAAATTGATATTTAATTTGGTTCAGATTGTCATACTTACTCATATAAATAAATAAGCTGCCATCTTCTGTCTTTAAGCGGTGGCGAATCCGGCTAATAATATGGCTTTTACCTAAGCCTTTTTCTGCTGTGATTGTGATACCGACAGTTTCACGTTTACCTTTACGGACTTTCTCAACGGCATCAAAAACTGAATTAGACACGTAAGCATTAATTGAAGGCACATCAGGAAAGCTTTTACCCCAGATTTGTTGTGGTCTGACCACAATATGCCCAGCAAAAGGGTTTTGATTTCTAATCAGATCGTCAATGGTAGATGTGCTAACAGCCATAATTTTGTGAAGTTAATATTATGTGAAAAGCTAAATAAGGTTTAAGGTTGCAGACGTGTGGCGTAGCAGCGTAATCCATCTAATTCTGTAGTTACCGAATCTTCAATTTTGTCAGGTGCGCTGTCTTCTACACTCCCACCTTGTAGTTGCAAAATATCATCGGCTTGTGTTTCGAGTAGCCAATCATTAAACTCTGTACGATTAACCCGATCGCCGATTTCTCTCCTAATGCGATAAATTGGCACTAAATTATTAAAGTTGTACTCATAGTTCAACTTGTCGTAGACTTCCAACGCCACAGATTTAAACTCGTCATAAGAAGCGATCGCCCCACTCTTCCCATTAACCGCTACATCTGTCCTAGTAACCGCAACATTAATCTGACTAATCCACTTAACCAACGCATTCGCCGCCCAAGTTCCGACAATCGTCCCCTCAAATTTAAAATCATCACTCCTCAAACCATCACCCAATACCTCCAAACCCTTGGGAGATATCAGAGAATATCCCTTTTTGGAAATAGCGATCGCTCCTTGGCTCTGTAATTCCTCGAATATGCCTTGATAATCTGCTACCTTTTTATTTTTGGATACAATTCGTTTCGTGAGTAAACCTTTACTCACTTGCTGCCCAATTCCTCCCAAATCCCACAAAGCTAACAGCACGCGGGTTTTGGTTTGGGTTGTATTTTTTGATGTCATAATTTAGCGTATTTATTTAGCAAATATCATCGTAGTACCTGTATCTTTTGAAGTTATTGGGTTAGGGAAAAATAACCGAGAAATTGCTGAATATTTTTGTCTTTCATTCATCAGAAATCAACAATATATTCCTTTGGATGAAAGCAATTTCTCTCACAGGCAAGACGAAATATTTAATAAATTCGCTCATTATGCTTAATGAAACGCTGTAATTGTGCTGTTGTAAATCAGCGGTAAATGTTTTTGCAATTTCATGCAAAATAATAGGAATTATCTCTCTGTTGCTACAACAGCAAGGCTTTTAGTAAACGTAGTTGATGATGAGATACGATGATTACAATATTTAAAGACCGTAAAGTAGTTTCACGTTTGCTCGCTGTCTTCCTTTCGGCATTGCTAACAGTGCCATTGCTGAGTAGCTGCGGAGGAGGTTCCCGGAGTGCCAATGTACCACCACCTGTTGATGATACCGTTGGTAGAACAGTCAGCGATCGCAACACCCAAACCCAAGCTAAAAAAGGCTTGTCTGGCGGTCAAAAAGTGGCTATTTTGGCAGGTGCAGCAGCACTTTACTACCTCTACAACCAGCATAAAAATGCTCCACAAGAAGGAGCGCAAGGTAAGTACTACCTTTCCAAGAATGGGCGTGTATACTACCGCGATGCCGAACACCGCGCTCACTGGGTAACTCCACCATCAGAAGGAATTCGAGTGCCGGAGTCTGAAGCGCAACAGTATCGGCAATTTCAAGGATATAACGGCAGTTCTTCAGGCCGCGATCTAACTGGCATCACTTCATCGGCAGCTCCGGCACTTTAAATCGGCAAAGCGTTTTCTTGGAGGATAACGCCGATCGCCAATGTCGGAAACACGAACTTAAATCAGGAGATAAATTATGGTAGATGACTTTTTGCGAAAGGCGAAAGATTTCCTCTTGGGGCAGAACAACGACCAAGGCGAACTAGATAAAGAATACCGCGATCGCAATGTCCGCCCAGCTAGCGAAGACCCCTACGGCGACCCCGCAGATATAGCATCTTACGGCGATGTTCGCCCAGCCAGCGAAGACCCTTACGGCGACCCCGCAGATATAGCATCTTACGGCGATGTCCGCCCAGCCAGCGAAGACCCCTACGGCGACCCCGCAGATGAATACAATCGTTAGTAACAGTTGATGCAGTAAGAAATTACAAGAATAACTTTAAAAAAAGGCAGTAGCAGTTAATGTTACTACCTTTTTTTATTTATAAAAACTGCTTATTACAGTATTTATGTAAAATATACTACTAAAAATACATAATTTTTGTCTCTAAAAAACCGCTTAAAATATTGCAATATTGCCGCTAATTGCCGCTTATTACCGTTTAAATGTATACTTTTTGGATTGAGACATTTCTAAGTCACAGAGGTAAGTAACCATGAGCCAAACTCCTATAAATAAAAGTCTGGTTAAAAATGTATGCAAACATAAGGCAGGCGACAGATGGAAAGACGGCTGTTGTGGGGAAGATTTATTAGCAAAGAATTATTTTGGACATCTTGAAGACCAAGAGAATGAGAGTATAACATCTGCTAAACAGATTGCACTCGACAAGTAAAAAACAATCAACTAATAAAGAAGAAAACCAAGTATTTTTTTTACTTTAGGGCTTAAGCAATAACACTAGAAAACTCTAATTTCTCCGTGTCTTTTATGTCCTATATGGTTTATTTTTTGTTACATATACGTAACGCCTGTACTTTAAGATGCTTCTCCTACTCTTGCGAGAGTATATTGATGTTAATATTTAGTGTTCAGACAAGACAGAGGGCAAAAAAGAGAACTTTTATTAGCCCTTAGTCTTTGTTCTGATACTTTAATTTTGTCTATCTATGTAACGAGCTTACTATAGGGCTAATATTTGATTGTTGGGAAGCTAAGTACACCTTTATTACTTTTTACTGTTCTCGGTTCCCTCTCTGTAGGAGTGATTTTAAAATCAAATTGGATTCCTATATCAAGTAATAAATGGTTTTCAATCTTTAGAGATAGGATAAATTTTAATTAATTAAGCAAAAAGATAGAAGGCTTAGTACTAAAAAAATAACTCTAAAAAATGAGTGTAAAACTTAGTAGCTTAAGACACTAAAATTCCGTTAATTTCACTCGTATTACCTGTTAATACACATCTGGAATGCCGTTATGCTCTGTAATACTATATTCAAGGGGAAAAAAAATGGCCTAGGTTGAAACCCAGAGGCTTCCTAGACCACTAACTTTATTATCTAATTTCAAGGTTATCATACTTCTTAGAATATGATATGGAATTCCTCTGGGTTTGCGCTTTAATCCTCAAGAGGAAATCACA
Organism: Nostoc sp. DedSLP01; assembly: GCA_034530875.2. Lineage (GTDB taxonomy): Bacteria > Cyanobacteriota > Cyanobacteriia > Cyanobacteriales > Nostocaceae > Nostoc. The sequence goes on along the minus strand of JAVRCJ020000063.1, from coordinate 13,167 downwards.
ATGCTTAACAACGAAGAACAGCAAACGAACCTTAATACATGTATAGAAATAGATTCCTGTATTTCACCATCTTTACCAACAGAACCGATACACGAGTTGCCAACTAATAGTACAGTCAGCTTTATGATTGCAACTGCGATTTTATTGCGAGCAGTAACTGGGCTAATTCAGGTCTTAATCCCAGCAATTCGGGAAAAAGCTGGTAAAAACTAAAGCAACAATCAACTTTGGATTCTCTATTAAACTACTACCTCCAGCAAATACTGGGGGTTTTTTAATTTAATCAAACATTTCTCCCAAAGTTTCAAAGCATTTAGCGGCAATAAGCGGTAATAAACGGCAATTTTATATAAAGCATACTTTTTAGCTTTATCATAGAAGATTAGCCAGTGTTGAAAGTTAGCTTGAAGTATTAATTTTTTTGAGAATAAATTAATTCCTATATAGCAAATCTTTATTCCTGAGAAATAACATTCTTATTTCTCAGATTTGAATTCTCATAAATTAGATAGGATTACCATATTAATTTTATAGTAATACAGTTTGAGAAAACTAGCACATTATAAGAGGTTATAAATGGCAGCAATTCAAGTCGATCGGCAAGTTTTTAATGAGCTAAAACACGCCTATAGCGAAAAATGTGGTGGTTCTCCTACGGTTCTCATGTTAAAACTTGACTCCCAGTCTCCACATTACCTTGCTAAAGACGAGCATCTGATTTCAGAGAGAACAATACGTAATTTTTTCAATTCCAATGCTACACCAAATATGCAGGAGAAAAATCTTAATTACTTATGTAATGTTTTACTAGAAGGATGTAAAAGTTATCAACAAGCAGTCAAAAAATTTGCTCCTGTAACTACACCAACTACATTTGTCCAAAAAAGCTGGTTACATTCTTATGAATCTTATTTAGCACATCTGACGAAGGAATGTAAAACTGTAAAAATATTATCAATGAGAGAACCTATTGATTTAGATGATATTTTTATCAAAGTGAATATTATCGAAAGTATCAAAGGAAGGCGAGTAACAAGTATACAAGAATTAGAAGATAATAAGCTAGATTGTAACAGATTTGGCCAGGTAGTCCACGAAAAAGGAATTCCAGGATTAGACGTAGTAAAAAAACATAACAAGCTGATGATATGGGGAATGGCAGGTGCAGGTAAAACTACTTTTTTAAAGTATATAGCTATGCATGGATTTACTGAAGAAGATACATCAGAAAAACCTTTACCGTTTTTTATATCTCTAAAAAAATTTGCAGAATCTGAAAATAAACAAAACTTAATTAATTGTATTCTTCAAGAGTTTGCTAAATGGATTCCTGATGAAGTAAAACATATTCGGAAGGATGTAGACCAGTTGATTTTAGACTACTTGGACAAGGGTAAATGCTTGATTTTATTAGATGGTTTAGATGAAGTTTTAGCTAGAGATACTTATGATATATATAAAAGTATTGAGGATTTGAATGAAAGGTATAGTAGAAATCAGATGATTATTACTTGCCGTCATGGAGCCTGTGAATATGTTTTTAAAGAATTTGCCGAAGTAGAGATAGCAGATTTTAACGATGAAGAAATAGAAAGCTTCATAAATCAATGGTTTAAGCAAAGCCAAAATAAGGATAAACTAGAGAATTTTTTGCGTAAACTGAATGCAAATCCATCTATCAAAGACTTAGCAAAGAATCCATTATTGCTAACTTTATTATGCTTGGTTGCTGGAGATAATTATGATTTACCTATAAATAGATATCAATTGTATCAAGATGCAGTAGAAGTACTATTAAAAAGGTGGGATACTAGTCGTAAAATCCAACATGACACAACTTCTTCAGACAAACTCTCACGCCATCTTAAAATTAATATTTTGGCAGAAATAGCCTATGATGCATTTATTCAAAAACCACAAAAATACTTTTGGCATAAGTTTGAACTAGGAGCAAAAATTCGTAAATTTCTTGAAAATATTGATGGGTTTGAGCCTCAAAACTTAGATGAGGATAGCCAATTATTTTTGAAATCTCTTGAAACACATCATGGTCTGATTGCTGAAGCGGCTCAAGGAATTTATGCTTTTTCGCATTTAACTTTTCAGGAGTATTTTACTGCCCAATATATATATGAAAGCCGTGTTCCTGGACTCTTAAAGCAAATTACAAAAGAACATTTAACAGATTGCCATTGGCGAGAAGTATTTGTCATTATTGCTTGTCGATTGCCAAAAGCTGATGCTGACGATTTTATAAAATTAATTTTTTACTATGCAAATGAACTAGTTAAAAACGATGAATTACAAAAAATGCTGAAATGGCTATATAAACTAACAACAAAAACACTAGAGCTTTCGTCTGCTTCGTGGAGAGCTTTTTACTTAACAATAGATTTAGATATAGATTTATATATTGATAATGACATAAATATAGACCGTAGTACTGCCGAAAGCTTGTCTATAAAACTGAGAGAAATTAATAAAAAATATGATAAAATTATTCTTAGCAATTTTAAAGATTTACTTGCAAAAAATTTATCAATTATACATAGTTTTGCTAGCGATAAAGCATCAAAGAGAAGCTGGAAAATTTATGAATCTAGTAAATTTATTCAAACCCGTCTAGAGGTTGATGAGAATTTTACTTTTGAATCTAAATTACAGGAAACAATTAATATCGCACTAGAAAATAGTAATGCTAATTTAGCAGATGCCCTAAAATTTTTACAATCTCGTCAACCTGCTAATAATAGTCCAACCTTAGAATGGAAACAGTGGGCAGATGAATTACAAAATGTGATGCTTGAACAGCTAGATATTGGTTATAATGTGCAATTTTCGGAAGAGGATGCTAAAGCTCTAGATAACTACCTTTATGTTAGTAATCTTTTGTTGGATTGTATCCAAGAAAGTCGCTACACTATTAAAGGTTTGCGAGAAGAACTGATTGACAATTTACTTCTACCGAAAGAACAGATTCCGCCACATTTATTTGGAGATATTGAATTCATTTAATTTCCAATATTTTATAAAGTTACTAACAAAAAATATCGAACGTAGTTAAATTTCTGTTGTCAATATTTCGTGCGCCCGTTGAATATTTTTCCGTACAGATTGAGCCGAAGTATGCAAAGCCTCTGTTTCCTCAGCAGTGAGATTTAATTCTAAGACACTCTCAATTCCACCGCATCCCAAGCGACAGGGAACACCAATTACAACATCTTTTAAACCGTATTCTCCTTGGAGATAGGCTGCGGCTGGCAACAATCGCGATTGATTTAACAAAATTGATTCCACCATCTCACTAGTAGCCGATGCAGGAGCAAAAAAAGCGCCACCCGTTTGCATCAATTCCACAATTTCTGCACCGCCGTTGCGAGTTCTTTCTACCAAACGTGCAATTGTAGCTGCATCCAGCAATTCTGTAATGGGAATGCCGTTAACAGTAGCATAACGAGACAAAGGCACCATTAAATCGCCGTGGCTACCCAATACCATCGCTTTGACATCAGCAGGTAAAACCCCCAATTCTAGGGCAATGAAGGTTTCAAAACGGGCAGAATCTAACACACCAGCCATACCCATAATTCGGCTGCGTGGTAAACCAGTAGCTTGCCAAGCTAAATAAGTCATTACATCCAAAGGATTGGTGACGACAATAAAAATGGCATTGGGAGAATGGGCGATCGCATTCTTTGCTGCTTCGACTACAATCTTGGCATTAGTTTTGAGCAAATCATCCCGACTCATCCCTGTTTTTCGGGGAATTCCTGCCGTAATCACCACAATTTGCGAACCAGATGTATCAGCATAATTATTTGTGCCAATAATCTGGCGATTATGTAATTCAATTGCCCTAGCCTCAATCAAATCCAGTGCTAAACCTTGGGGCATCCCCGGGATAATATCTAGCAAAACTACATCTGCCAGATTTTTCTCCGCAATGCGTTGGGCTAAAGTACTCCCAACCCTACCCGCACCAACAATGGTGACACGGGGTAAATTACACAAAATTGGAGAGTTAGAAGAAAAAGACATAAATTAAAGAAGAATACAGAATTCAGAATTCAGAATTCAGAATCAATTAGTGGGCGATTGAAACCCACCATTAATTCTAGACCACCAAATTTTAAATTTGGTAGGGAACTTAAACCAGTTTCTTCATCTACCAGTCACACACAATTCCATTGGAGATATCCGCCTCCTAACTCGTGAATTTTGTTCGCTCCAAATGTAATTTTTTAAAAAAAATTCAGAATCCACGAGCCAGAATAAATGCTAAATTCTGATTCCTGAATTCTGAATTCTGAATTCTTATTTAAACTCTTCGAGTTGATCTATACGCAACCAAATATTTGGTGTTGGCACTTTTCCGAACTTAACAAGTGCATAATCACCTTTAAGGTCTACAATTTCGCCCTGAGAGTCAAATAGATATGAAGGAAAGCGAGTATCACTAGCTTTTGCTTCCAGACTATTTTCTAGTTTTTCGCGCACAGCCCGAACCATATCGCCTTTTTTGACTGCCATGAGTTCCCCTCTTAAATTTGTAACTTGTTTTATCTGCATTTTAGAAGACTGAGAACTCACAAGTCACAATTGAGGTCTAAAAACTCTCAACCCCCACCCTTGAAAGCTCCCTACGATTGAACCATCGCACTCTTGTATAAACCTACACCTGTGAGCCATCCTCTTCCCTGCACCGAATTCTCCCCTCTTGCTCATTGGGTTTGCGGTTTAATAAACTTAACAGTGTCATAAAACTCAAAATTTCCATTCCTTGCTATGCCATTAATTAAAGTCCAAACTTCTGCATCTGCTCCTGAGAAAGCTGAAATTGAATCAATGCTTTTGAGCTTATCAGCCAAATTAGCGAAACATTTGGGAAAGCCAGAATCTTATGTGATGACGGCTTTTGAACCTGATACCCCGATGACTTTTGCAGGTAATACAGACCCAGTTTGTTACATTGAAATTAAGAGCATTGGCACGATGAAGCCAGATCAAACCAAAGCAATGAGTGAAGATTTTTGCCAGCAAATTAATCAAACTTTGGGGGTCTCTAAAAATCGCATTTATATAGAATTTGCCGATGCTAAAGGTGCAATGTGGGGCTGGAACGGCAGTACATTTGGCTAATTGGGCACTTTCTTTGATTCAGGCGAACTCGATCTGGCAGGTGTAGGATAGAGATCCAGATCGACTCGTGATTTTTTATGTCTGCTACACCTCTTGTATCTCAGGTTGACTCACACAACCCAGCCAAATCAGCATTACTTCCTCCCCTACTTGGTGCAACCGTCGCGGAGTTAACTGCTTGGGTGCAACAACAGGGACAACCTGCTTACAGAGGAAAACAACTACATGAATGGATATATCACAAGGGGGTGCGATCGCTGTGTGATATTTCTGTCTTCCCCAAGCAATGGCGGAAAGAACTTGCAGACATTCCCATCGGGCGCTCAACTTTACACTACCGTTCTGTGGCACCCGATGGCACGGTAAAATATCTTTTGCGATTAGCAGACGGACAAATTATTGAAACTGTTGGTATCCCTTCAGAAAATCGGCTGACGGTTTGCGTCTCTACTCAAGTGGGTTGTCCGATGGCGTGCGATTTTTGCGCTACTGGTAAAGGAGGCTATAAGCGCAACTTAGGACGGCATGAAATTGTCGATCAGGTGTTGACTGTGCAAGAAGATTTTCAACAACGAGTGAGCAATGTGGTATTCATGGGTATGGGCGAACCGTTGTTAAATACTGAAAATGTCTTGGCAGCCCTGAAATCTCTCAATCAAGATGTCGGTATTGGGCAGCGATCGCTGACTGTTTCTACAGTAGGTATTCGCGATCGCATCCGTCAGTTCGCCCAGCACCATTTGCAAATCACTCTTGCAGTTAGTCTTCACGCACCCAACCAAGCACTGCGGGAAAAACTCATCCCCAGCGCCCGCGCTTATCCTTTAGAAGATTTGCTAGCTGAATGCCGCGAATATGTGGAAATCACCGGACGCCGCGTTACTTTTGAATATATTCTCCTGGCTGGTGTCAACGATCTGCCAGAACACGCACTAGAACTATCAAAACGGCTGCGGGGATTTCAAAGTCATGTAAATTTGATTCCTTACAACCCCATCCAAGAAGTAGACTACAAACGCCCCAACCGCGATCGCATTGAAGCATTTGTGAATGTTCTCAAGCAACAACAAATTGCTGTTAGCGTCCGTTACTCCCGTGGCTTAGAAGCGGATGCTGCTTGCGGGCAACTCAGAATGAGTAAATAAAAGTTAGGAGTTGGGAATTAGAATAAAGTAATTAAGCTGGTGAGCTTGCTGAGAACTGATTCGTCAACTCCCTGTCTTTGTAGATAAAGACTTTAATTAAATCGAACCAATGAACTATTGGGTACTGAAAAAGTATTATATTAAGAATTTCAGGCTTATTAAGCTTTGGTTGATAAATCAGTTCTGACAATAGCCGCCAGTTTTAAAACATGGAAATATCTACTGTTGGTATTGCATAGCTTTAGCATAATCGCCCAAGGCATAGCAAGCGATTCTTAAACTGGCAAGGGCTTGTTCTTCAGTACGCCGATCTTTAATTTCCCTAGCTAAGAGTAAACGTTGTTCGTAATATGTGATTGCTTTGTGATGATCTCCTAAAGCTTCACAAGCAACTCCTAAACTACCCAACGACTGTTCTTCGCTGCGCTTGTCTTCAATTTCCCTAGCTAATTGTAAACGTTCTTCATAATACTTAATCGCTTTAGTATAATCGCCCAAAGCATAACAAGCATTACCTAAATTTTTTAGTACCTGAGAAGCACTGCGAAGATTTTTTAAAGAACGTGCTAGTACTACACATTGTTCATAATAGGCGATCGCTTTTGGATAATTATCCAAACCATACCAAGCATTACCCAAATTCTTAAGTACCTGTTCCTCCCCCCAATTATCTTTGAGTTCGCGCACAATTTCTAGACTTTGCTCTTGATACTCAATAGCTTGCGTAAAATTACCAGAAGATTTATAAACCAATCCTAAATTATTGAGTGCTGCCACTTGACTGCGTTTGTCTTGTAGCTGTTGAGTTATTTTCAAACACTTTTCTAAAAACTCAATTGCCTTGTTTTGATCGTTTAGGTGACGGTAAGCATTACCCAAATGCGAAAGCGCTTGCATCAGCAATCCCAAATCTGAGAGTTCCTCGCTTAAAGACATACACTGTTGAGAGTAGGAGATAGCACTCTTGTAGTCCCCTGCGCTGTAAGTTACCAATCCTAAAAAAGAAAGTACCTGTGCCTGTTTTTGTAAATCCTTAACTTCCTGAAACAGTACCAAGGATTGTTGCAAAGACTTCATCGCCGATACTAATTCACCAGCTTGCTGCTGTTGAATGCCTTGTCGTAGCAGGCGAGATGCTTCCGAGAGATGTTCGTCACTTTCCTGTGGAATTGGTATTTGTGCTTGCGAACCAGAGTCAAATTCATGGGTAATTGTATTGCGCTTCACTGATTTTGGATAGTTTATAGGTAATTTCAGGGGGACTGTATTTTTCGGTCTATCATTCCATCTGTCTTTAGACATTAACCCCTTCCTGTTTAGTCTGGTGCTAAATCTAGTGTTCCCAAAACTTGGATCTATCTTTCATGAAGCTGGTTTAGCGCAGGATGGATAGGTTCGCCGAAGCTAGCAGCTGTGAGAGTTGACAGATGAAGCGATCGCTGCTTGACTTCCCATTAATAAACAAGCACAACTATAGTTGCTACTTACTTAGCTAACAAGCAACTTTCAAAACTAAATAGTCTCAACTAATAAACTGATATTTGACAACAATATATTTCATAATTTATACTAATTATAATTAATAAAATTTCTCTATTTGTTGGTGTTTTTGTATTCCACACTTGTTCAAATTCTTCCTTCGTAATTTCAAAGTCGCGTATATCATCTTCACCTATTACTCGATCGCATAACATTCCGTAATCATCAGAAATGTGGCTACTATCATAAAATAATACGTTACCATTCTCATAAACTTCTATTTGTCTGACGACATGGGAATTATCACCAATTTCCATAAAGTAGGTGCTAGTACCCCAAGCGTCAAATTCACCTCCAAGAGATTCATCCCAGAACCATTTACAATATTTATTTGCTTTTCTCAAACGAAACATAATCGGTTTACTCCTTTGGGCAATTGTTGCTTTCAAGCTACTCCAGAAAAATATAACGCGTGCGAAGTTTTGGCAAGTATGTCTTTCCAACTCAAAAATGAAAGTTTTGGCGCTAAATAATCTAAAACCTTCAAGGCTCAAATTTGATTTTTGAAAAAAATCATTTCCAGTTCAAAAGGCTGACTCCCTAATCTCTATATATGAGATATGCCAAATAAATTAAACAATAAAAGGGGATTATATAGAAAGTTTACCAATAAATATGAGTGTCTAGCTTTTAATACCCGACCTTTAATTTATATTCTACAAGACTGATTTTTAAGCAAGGATTTGTAGCAATAAGATTATTTTACTGTACTATTATCGGTATTTGTGCTGTAGGTATGGCGGAGGATATCTCGCACTTCCATAAGAATTTTTCCTAGCATGTTTTTACCGCTACCATCAGCCCCACAACCCCAGTAAAAATCGATGGGCGAGTTTTCCACAATTTCTTCATTACCTGTAGAAAGGAGGATATCCCTGATATCTGTATGAGTTTGAAATTTACGTAGAACTGCTTGGCGCATAACGTCGTCTTTAACTTCCTCCCAATCTTTTCGTAGCGGACGACTTCTTTGACGCCCCATTCTTGCAGCATCTTTGGGCATTTTAACCAGGCGGATTTGTTCTGCGTGAGGCGTACCGATAAACTTTTGTGCTTGAAAGTAGTGTTCGCTAGTCGGCCAATACAATCCATCTAACTCGAAGCCGTGGGCAGAAAAGTTCGAGAAACAACCGTATTGTTCGCGGATACTGTAAAAGTAGATTGTCATAGCAATTAGTAGCATTTGGACATGAATAAGCAGTAATAGCGATCGCTATTCTCTTAAACAATTACCTGATAGTACTAGCCTATTAGAGATTTTGCCAATGCTAATCTTACTTACCCAGCAATTATTGCTTTTAAATTTCCTGATTGTTAAGTAAGTTTATAATACAGAAGACTGATTTTCTGAGGCTTCGATAAACGCCTCAAATTCACGATTGGGAGACCATTTAATAGCGCCATCTCTTCCTGTAAAAAATAGTTTTGTTTGACTTTGATTCAGTTCAGATAAAGTTTTTTCATCAAAATTGGCAGCAGAAGCGATCGCCACTTTTGGTTTGAGAGCCAAAACTAAATTTTTCAAAGATTGAGGAGCACACCACAGCACTTGTGGAGGAGGTAAACTTCCATTTTTAACTAATTGTTGTACCTCTTGAGATTTGATATTACCTACTAATAACCAGTTTCGATCGAAAATTTGCAATTGTAAGATGGGTAATTCGTCATTGATTAATTGTGCAACTATCGAACCAGTTTGCACAGCTTGACCAACTGCTAAAGGCTGGTAAGATCCTTGGTGCTTTTGTACTTCCTGCTGGATAGCTTGAGTAGTAATATAATTTTCTGGTTTTGGAGAATATTCATAGAAATTTTTAATTGGTAAACGTTGTGCTAATTCTAGCCAAGCATTACTTTCATTACCTTGAAAATCAGTGGCGATCGCCCAATTGATTTGATTTATTCCTTGTTGTTGTAAAAATGGTAAAACAGTAAAGCGTCCCGTACCTTCATCACCGCTATTAATCAGAGTTACTGTACCTTTATCTTGAATTACAATAATTGGTTCCGTACCAGATTCTAATATCGTTACCCTAAATAATGTATTAGCAGAATGCCATACGGGTATAATTACCAAACCAACAGCAATTACAATAGCAAACCACCAGCGCCGCTGCCACCAGCTTACTAGCCAAACTAAGCAAATTAATCCATAAATTGCTAATAATTGCCAAGTAGATATGCTCCCCACAGCAACAGAGTTCCCTGGCAAATTGCTAAAAAATTCCACTAGTTTAATTAGCCAATCAGTCGGGTAATGCAATAGTCCAGCCGTCAAGCTGCCTGCTTCATTCCAAATTAATGCTGCTATTGCACTTATAATACCGCCTATACTAATAATCGAAATTAATGGAGTACTAACCACATTTAGCAACAAACTGTAGGTTGGTACAACTCCAAAGACAGAAAGTTGCACAGGTAAAGTCCAAACAGTCGCAGCTAAAGGAACAGCAATCAAAGAAGCGATCGCGGGTGGTAACCAATTCAAGCGATCGATAATTGCAGGTACCGTTACCACTAATCCGAATGTTGCCAAAAAACTCAATTGGAAACCTAAATCCCAAATCCATAGCGGATTAAATACTAATAAAATTGTTGCTGCTAATAACAGCGAACCCAGCTGTTTTACCTTCCTTTTTAATAACAGACCAACTAATGCTGCAAAACCCATAATTACGGCTCTGAGAACCGCAGGTTGAAAGCCTGTTAAACTTAGAAAAATGATTAACCCTAAAAGTCCTAATGTAAATTGCGTTCCTTTCTGAGTACGCTTCGTTAGCTGTAATATCACACTCAAAATCAACGAAGTTTGAAACCCAGAAGCCGCTAAAGCATGAGCTAATCCTGCTTGTACAAACAAATCGCGGATATCATAAGGTAAATCTACAGCTTTACTACCTAAAACCATTGCGCTGACAAGCGGGCCTTCTGGAATACCCAAGCTACGAACTTGCGATTGCACAATTCGCTGCCGAATTTGCCACCATCCCCATTTACGTTCTTGTTCCAAAACATTGATTTGCCGCCCAATCAAACCAGCAAATGTTCCTTCTTGCTTGAGAAACTTTTGAAAATCAAAACCACCAGGATTGGAAGCCGCCTTTGGTTTGTACAAAATCCCAGTTACCTCGATTTGCTGACTAGGGTATAAACCAGTAGCCTGAAGTATGGGTACTGTTACATATAATTTGCCCGTCACTCCTTTTGGGATACCTGCTGAACCTTGATTATTTTTGACCTCATCTAACTGGGTCGCTTCCAGCCAAAACTGTCCCCGCTGACTGCGAGTTAAGCGGGGATTACTCGCTACTTCACCACGAACAATCACAAGTTGTTCTTGATTACTGTTATTTCCAGGTGGAACAAACTGGCTGATGTCTTTTGCACCTGGTTGCGGTACTCGCCACTGAAAATAGAAACTTGCCAACAACCCCACCAACCCAGCAACCAGCCATATTCGGGGATGGGGAGTAGTTTGCCAAATCTGAGGCGCTGCCTTAGCTTTACTACCGATATTTTCTGTTTTCTGAGCAAATTTCCGTAATATGACATTGCGTCTTCTAAAAAAAATTGCTCCTATTATCCCCACAAGCAAAATCGACACACCGCCCCAAGGAATTGCTGTAAACAATAAACCTAGAATGTAGGCAAGACAAATAATTACACCACTCGCTTGGATCATAAAACTTTTGGTAAAAGCACGTAGACAATAGAATTTAGACCTGACTCAGACCAATTCTCAAAACATGACAACATATCAATTGTCGTATTCCTGGGTCATCATCAATAGTCATCTTTTGGAGAACCAGTACTAAAAATACTTGGGGCAGCAGTAAAGAAAAATCTTCATGCTTGTGGTGAAGTATAGTTCATTGGGTTTATACAAACAAAGCCCGCTTCAGCAGGCTTCTTGATTTCAAACTCTTTGTGTGTCTCTCAAGCTTTGTAGCAAAGGCTCTAATTTTTAGCTCACTCAAAGCAAAAAGTTTAATCTTGATTGTTTTAAGCTCTTGAGATAATCGCGCTTTGCCATAAAATGATCGGAAACTTCTTTAGAAATAAGCACTATCACCCGTTTTCCCAAGCAAGGAGTTGTAATAGTGCATTTATACTACAATAAGAATCCCTAGCCTTTCGTGTAAACGCACCTGACGCTCATACCAGGAATCCGAAAGTGGTCACCGATTTCTAGTTCTTCAAAAGTCATTATAGTATCCGAGTTCAAAGACCGAACAAAATAGAGAGCAGATAAGGTGGAAAAGTCCTTATCTTTCTCATTTTTCTTTCTAGTGTTGTATGCTGCCAACACTACTAATCTGCTGTCTTGTTCAACAACGGAAAGCCCAACTTCTCTCTTTGCTCAACATATAAATGAGCTACCTTCCTTGCCAAATGCCGAATCCTGGCAATATAGCGAGTTCTTTCCGTCACAGAAATCACACCTCTAGCATCCAGTAAATTAAAGGTGTGGGAACACTTCATTACATAATCTAAGCTAGGTAAGACTAATCCTCGCTCCGTCAATTGGGTAGCTTCCTGCTCATACAAATTAAACAGTGTCAATAACAGTTCTGGATTCGACGCTTCAAAGTTATAAGTACACTGCTCAATTTCTCCTTGGAGGTAAACATCACCATAAGTAATCTTGTCCGTCCAATGAATCTTGGTAATTGCCTCTACTTCCTGGAGATACATCGCCAATCGTTCTAATCCGTATGTAATCTCAATCGACACAGGACGACAATCGATTCCACCGCATTGTTGGAAGTAAGTGAATTGAGTAATTTCCATTCCATCTAACCAAACTTCCCACCCAGTACCCCAAGCACCCACCGTCGCATCTTCCCAGTTATCTTCCACAAACCGCACATCATGGTCTTCAGGACGAATGCCTAAAGCCCTTAATGAATCAAGATAAATTTCTTGAATATTATCAGGCGACGGTTTAATTAGAACTTGATACTGATAATAGTGTTGAAAGCGATTGGGGTTTTCGCCGTAACGTCCATCTGTCGGGCGACGGCACGGTTCAACGTAGGCAACAGCCCACGGTTCCGGCCCCAATGCTCTTAAAAATGTCTGGGGATTCTTAGTACCTGCCCCCTTTTCGATGTCGTAAGGCTGAGCAATCAAACAACCGCGATCGCTCCAAAATTGATGCAACAAGGCTATTACCGACTGAAAATTCACGCTCTATCCTTCCTTAGTCAGCACATTGCATAAACCATTGTTGCTCACAACCCTACACTGTGGGCAGTTTCAGCTGCATTAAAAAAAAGGCCAAAAAAAGTTGTCGAAGTGGTTGACACTTTTAATTTGGTTCGCTATATTGAATAAGTGCCTG
>JAVRCJ020000062.1:0-29501 GCA_034530875.2 Nostoc sp. DedSLP01 | reverse complement strand
TGAGTTAGGCGGTGTTTCAACAGCCGGAACGGTTGAGTTGAATAGTGATGGCAGTTTGAGTTTTCCAAATAATCTAGCCAGAGCAGATATATCAATAAATAATGCGGCAAAAGTTGATGTGCGTGCGGGTGGGGGCGGCTCGATTACAGTTAATGCCCAAAATTTCGAGGTAACACAAGGGAGTCAACTTTTAACTGGTATCCCTGAAGGTTCGGGTACACCAGAGTTTCAGGCAGGAGATATTACAGTTAATGCCACAGACGCAATCAAGTTTGATGGTGAAAGCAAGGATGGAGAACCCAGTGGAGCATTCAACCAAGTCGGTAAAAGTGGAGCAGGCAAAGCCGGGGCTATATTGATTACCACTGGCTCCCTAGCAGTTACCAATGGTGCCCGGCTTGATACCAGTACATTTGGCAAAGGAGATGCAGGCAGTGTCACCATTATTGCAAAAGACGCAATCAAGTTTGATGGTGAAAGTAAGTCTGGAGAACCCGGTGGAGCATTCAGCCAAGTCAATCCTGATGGAACAGGTAAAGGTGGGGGTGTATCGATTACCACTGGCTTGCTTGAGGTACTCAATGGTGCCCGACTTGATGCCAGTACCTATGGTAAAGGAGATGCGGGCAGTGTCACCATTACTGCAAAAGACGCAATCAAGTTTGATGGGGAAGGCACATTTTCCAGTGGGGCATTCAGCCGAGTCACTGGTAAAGGAGAAGGCAAAGGTGGGGGTATATCGATAACCACTGGCTCCCTAGCAGTTACCAGTGGTGCCAACTTTGATGTCAGTACCTATGGCAAAGGAGATGCGGGCAGTGTCACCATTACTGCCACAGATACAACCAAGTTTGATGGGGAAGGCAAAAAAACAGACCCCTATAGAGTATTCACCAGTGGAGTATTCAGCGGAGTCGGTTCTGTAAGAGTATCCCCCAGTGATGCTTCTAGAGGAGCAGGCAAAGGTGGGAATGTATCGATTACCACTGGCTCGCTTGAGGTACTCAATGGTGCCCGCTTTGAAGCCAGTACCTATGGCGAAGGAGATGCGGGCAATATCACCATTACTGCAAAAGACGCAATCAAATTTGATGGTGAAAGCAACAAAAGAGAATCCAGTGGAGCATTCAGCCAAGTCAATTCTCGAAAAGGAGGCAACGCTGGAAGTGTATCGATAACCACTGGCTCGCTTGAGGTACTCAATGGCTCCCGACTTGATGTCAGTACCTATGGCAAAGGAGATGCGGGCAGTGTCACCATTACTGCCACAGATACAACCAAGTTTGATGGGGAAGGCAAATTTCCCAGTGGGGCATTCAGCCGAGTCACTTCTAAAGGAGGAGGCAATGCTGGGAGTGTAGCGATTACCACTGGCTCCCTAGCAGTTACCAATGGTGCCTACTTTGATGTCGGTACTTATGCCAATGGAAATGCGGGCAGTGTCACCATTACTGCCACAGATACAACCAAGTTTGATGGTGAAAGCAAAAAAGGAGATCCCAGTGGAGCATTGAGTTCTACAAGAGAATTCAGCAAAGTCGGTTCTATTGAAGCAGGCAAAGCTGGGAGTATATCGATTGCCACTGGCTTGCTTGAGGTACTCAATGGTGCCCTACTTGATGTCAGTACTATAGGAAACGCAAATGCAGGTATTATCGATATTATTGCCAACACCTTTAACTCCAGCAATGGTGGTCGACTTGTTAGCAGTACTTCCAACGAATTCCCAGCAGGTAATATCATCCTCAAGGTAAAAGATAACATCACCCTTTCTGGCTCAAACACAGGAATATTTGCTAGCACAACTGAAAATTCTACTGGCAAGGGTGGCAGTATCATCATCGACCCCAAAACTTTAATACTTCGCGATGGTGCAAGTATCTTTGCCAATAGCCAGGGAAAAGGGGTTGGCGGTAATATCGAACTCTCCGCAGGCTTTCTCACACTCGATAATGGAAAAATTTCTACTGACACCCAAAGCAATACTGGCGGTAACATTACTCTAAATGTGCAAGACCTACTATTACTACGCAACGGCAGTAAAATTTCCACAAATGCTGGAACTCTAGGGCAAGATGGTAATGGCGGTAACATTACTATTAATAGCAAGTTCATAGTGGCGTTTCCTAGTGAGGATAGCGACATTAGTGCTAATGCTTCCCGTGGAAATGGTGGAAACATCGAAATCAACTCGCAAGGTATCTTTGGAATCGAGCCATACCCAAAAGAAACCCACAAAAGTGGTATCACTGCCAATTCGGTATCAGGTGTTACTGGTGTAATCAATCTTAATACTCCCGAAAACAGTTCTATTCAAAACAGCTTCACCCAAATATCACCAAACTTAATTGACACCAACGCACTGATTGCCAATAGCTGCATTTCACGGGGCAATCAACGGCAAGAAAACTCTTTTACCATCACAGGTTCTGGTGGTTTACGCAATAGCCCAGGCGATGCATTAATGTCTGACTATTCAACTGGTGAAGTACGTAATATTGAACCAACATCGCGTCCTTGGAAAAAAGGCGACCCCATCATTGAAGCACAAGGGTTGTACCGATTACCTGATGGGCAACTAATCTTGAGTAGGACTTGCGATTAAAGAAAATATTGCACATATAGTGAAAATAGTATGTACAGTTTTCTGCACAAGAGAATACACAAGCATGTAATTACAAGGTAAAAATCATGTAATCGGCTATGCATGAAAGGTGAATACATTATCAGGTCTTTTTATTTAATCTAAGTGTTATGTAAAAACTCAAGCTTTAACAAACCACTCAGACAAAGTACTTAGGACAACTGATGAAACTTCCAAATCCGCGATTTCTCTCCAATCTAGCGCCAATCTCTGACAGAGTTCTTTAAAAGTCGCATGGTCTACAGGTTTACCTGTCAGGAAGTTACTAACTGTTGCTAGAGCCAGCCCTACCTCTTGAGCCAAAATTCTTTGACTGGGATAGGTATTACGCTTGAGTGCTAATTTGACTTTCTCAATGCGATCGCTACGAACTTTGACCGATCTTGGCATAGCTAATTGCTGGCAACTATTTCAATTTTACGCGCTCAAGTCAGTCATAAGTCAGTAACCATTAGAGTTTGATTCCTATATACCTTGTATGTAACCCGAAAAGTTGTGCAACCACTAAACACAAGCAAATAACGCTAAAGGCAGCAAAGGAGCCATGATGCAAAATGTTTAATAAATACAATCTTCTTATCGCAGAAAATGCTGTAACACTAAAGCAGTATTGGCACAAACGTCTAGTACAGGAATGCCCAGAGCAAAGTGCAACTACCAGAGAGAGTATTGTTTGTTGGCTTTTGAAAACGGACTTAAGACAGTTTGAACAAGTTGAACCATTAGAACTGGAGACGATCGAGCAAGCAATGGAGCATCGCTGGAAAATTTTACGCCAACGCTACTTAAGAAGCTCTAGAGAAGGAGCTTATCGCAACTTAATCATACGATTGGGAAGTTTAGTTATTTACCGCAGCCACATTCCAACTTGGATAGCTTCCAGTCGCGATCGCCAACACTGTTTGATAGATATATTACAAGAAGTGATTCAGGAATTACTGCAAAATGATATCTATCTGCAACAGCAAATGGCTTGCATCGCTGAATTTACTAATGATAGACACCTGCAAGATAGATTACTGTTTGCCACTATAGAAGAATATGCCTTGCGTCCAACACGTAATCAACCAACAATAATGTATCTTTTCATCAATTATTTACGTAGGATTGGGCGAGGTGACATAATCCAAGTTCTTAGCAATGAATAGCTTGCTAGCTCGTTCGTATTTCTTAAATATCTCGTATTCAACTGAGTTTTTTTCTCATTTACTTATGCGGCAAAAAACTTTAACTGTATTATTTGGAGCAAAGCTGGTGTAGCATAAGTACAGTTAATAAACATTTGTTTGAGTGAGAGCCATTTTCAGATTCAGGTGTAGCTGTTGAGATATCGTGAATTGGATTTTATCTCAGGTAATTTATTTATGAATCGGGTACATCCATTAGAAAAACTGAGTATTAAAAGTATTGTTTATTTATACATCATTTGGACGGCATTCAGGATTGCTTCACCAGTTCAAGGGCAAATCATACCGGATAACACCTTGGGTACAGAAGCTTCTGGCTTGAATCAAAATCAGATAATTAATGGCAAAGTAGCTGATGGAATTGAAGGTGGTGCAAGACGCGACAGCAATCTGTTTCATAGTTTCAGCGAGTTTAATATCAACCAAGGGCAACGCGTGTATTTTGCCAACCCCACTGGGGTAGAAAATATCTTGACGCGGGTAACAGGTGGGAAGGCATCAAATATTTTCGGGACTTTGGGAGTGGATGGTGCTGCCAATTTGTTTTTGATTAATCCAGCAGGAATAGTATTTGGGCAGAATGCAAAGTTAGATTTGCAAGGGAGTTTTGTCGGCACAACAGCTAATGGAGTAGAGTTTGGCAATCAAGAATTATTTAGTGCCACAAACCCTCAAACACCTTCATTACTGACGGTGAGTGTGCCTGTAGGGTTGCAGTATGGCAGCAATCCAGGTGCAATTCAAGTGCAGGGAGCAACTTTACAGGTTCAGGGAGGTCAAAGCTTAACTTTAGCAGGCGGTGCAGTAAATATTGATGGTGGAAGGTTGCTCGCACCGAGAGGACGAGTTGAGTTAGGCGGTGTTTCAGCAGCCGGAACGATTGGGTTAAATGGTGATGGCAGTTTGAGTTTTCCAAATAATCTAGCCAGAGCAGATATATCAATGTTCAATGCGGCAAAAGTTGATGTGCGTGTTGGTGGGGGAGGCTCGATTACAGTTAATGCCAGAAATTTCGAGGTAACACAAGGAAGTCAACTTTTTACTGGTATCCCTAAAGGTTTGGATAGACCAGAGTTTCAGGCAGGAGATATTACAATTGATGCCACAGATGCAATCAAGTTTGATGGTGAAAGCAAGGATGGAGAACCTAGTGGAGCATTCAGCCAAGTCAATCTTCATGGAGCAGGCAAAGGTGGGAGTATATTGATTACCACTGGCTCGCTTGAAGTACTTAATGGTGCCCGACTTGATGCCACTACTTTTAGCAAAGGAGATGCGGGCAGTGTCACCATTACTGCAAAAGACGCAATCAAGTTTGATGGTGAAGGCACATTTTCCAGTGGGGCATTCAGCCGAGTCATCCCTGGAGCAGTAGGCAAAGGTGGGAGTGTATCGATTAGCACTGGCTCCCTAGCAGTTACCAATGGTGCCCGACTTGAAGTCAGTACCTATGGCAAAGGAGATGCGGGCAGTGTCACCATTACTGCAAAAGACACAATCAAGTTTGATGGTGAAAGCAAGGATGGAGACGCTAGTGGAGCATTCAGCGGAATCACTAAGTATTCTCAAACAGGATACAAAGGTGGGAGTATATCAATTACTACTAACTCGCTTGAAGTACTCAATGGTGCTCGACTTGATGCCAGTACCAATGGCAAAGGAGATGCGGGCAGTGTCACCATTACTGCAAAAGACACAACCAAGTTTGATGGTGAAAGCAACAAAGGACAAGGTAGTGGAGCATCCAGCCAAACCAATTCTGGAAACGTAGGCAACGCTGGGAGTATATCGATTACCACTGGCTCGCTTGAGGTACTCAATGGTGCCGGACTTGATAGCGGCACTTATGGCAAAGGAGATGCGGGCAGTATCACCATAATTGCCACAGATGTAATCAAGTTTGACGGAGAAGGCAAATTTCCCAGTGGGGCATCAAGCCGAGTCGACCTTAAAGCAACAGGCAAAGGTGGGAATGTATCGATTACCACTAACTCCCTAGTAGTTACCAATGGTGCCCAACTGAGTGCCAGTACTAAAGGAAACGGAGATGCAGGTAATATCACCCTCAAAGTAAAAGATAACATCATCGTTTCTGGCTCAAACACACGAATATCAGCCAATACAATTGAAGATTCTGCTAGCAAGGGTGGCAATATTACGACCGACTCCAAAACTTTGATTCTTCGAGATGGAGCAACTATCTCTGCCTATAGCCAGGGAAAAGGGAGTGGCGGTAATATCAAGCTTATCGCAGGTTCTCTTATCCTGGATCGGGGGACAATTTCCACCGCAACCAGCAGCAATACTGGCGGTAACATTACCCTAAATCTGGCAGACTTATTATTACTACGTAACGGTAGTAAAATTTCTACAAATGCTGAAACTGCTAGTGCTGGTGGTAATATTACCATTAATGGCAAATTCATCGTGGCGTTTCCCAACGAGAATAGCGATATTAGTGCTGATGCTTTCAATGGTAAAGGTGGGACTATTAAGATTAATCTTCAAAAAGGAGGTATCTTTGGTATTAAGTCCCGCACAGAACTAACTGGTCAAAGTGACATTACCGCTATTGGGAAAAGTCCTGAGTTAAATGGTACTGTCGAACTAAATACACCCGATAACAGTTCCATTCAAAACAGCTTCACCCAAATATCACCAAACGTGATTGACACCAACGCACTGATTGCCAATAGCTGCATTTCACGAGGCAATCAACGGCAAGAAAACTCTTTTACCATCACGGGTTCTGGTGCTTTACGCAATAGCCCAGGCGATGCATTAATGTCTGACTATTCAACTGGTGAAGTACGTAATATTGAACCAACATCGCGTCCTTGGAAAAAAGGCGACCCTATCATTGAAGCACAAGGGTTGTACCGATTACCTGATGGGCAACTAATCTTGAGTAGGACTTGCGATTAAAGAAAATATTGCACATATAGCAAAAATAGCACTTACAGTTTTCTGCACAAGTCATTCAATCGCCAGCAAAACTATTGTATTATTTTGATGAAGTAATAGTACTTAAAAAATCAGACGTTGCTCCCTTTGCAGGATAATTTTGTTGGCTTTCTGGAATGAGCATCTTGCTTGTTGTATTTCTGCGGCAGGCTTTCTGCTCTACTCCAAAAGAATTATCACTTAATGGGAGCAACGTTAAAAATCATACTCTTTTAGAGCGAATTCACATATCTCATGCATAAACAATGGTTTGCTACCTTCGGATTCAACAGCTGTTTTTAATATTACTTTCTTGCATCTGTATCACTCCATCTGCTACATTGGCACAATCAAAACCCCCATCGGGAGTAACGATTCCCCCCGGTACACCAGGGAAAGTCGAACAAACTCTACCCCGATCGCCATCACCACAGCCTTCTTTCACTCCATACAGTCCAACTGTACCCATACTTCCATCATCCCCACAAGAAAATCTACCAGACATAACCTTTCCCAGTGGTGAAAGTTTTTTTGTCAAAGAAATCCAAATTAGAGGCTATTCTGTTTTAGAAGATGAAATCATTAAGTTAAAACAGCCCTTAGAAAATAAAAAAATTACATTTGAGCAGTTATTGCAACTGCGATCGCAAATCACTGAACTTTATGTTAAAAATGGTTACATCACTAGTGGTGCATTTATTCCCAACAATCAAAATGTTGCTAGTGGTGTTGTGCAAATCCAAGTTGTAGAAGGCGAACTGGAAGGAATTTCCATTGTAGGATTAC
The DNA here is from genome assembly GCA_034530875.2 of Nostoc sp. DedSLP01. Taxonomy (GTDB): domain Bacteria; phylum Cyanobacteriota; class Cyanobacteriia; order Cyanobacteriales; family Nostocaceae; genus Nostoc. Next base: position 21,941 of record JAVRCJ020000062.1, on the reverse strand, counting down.
AAAGATTGCGACCTGTATATGTGCGTTCTCGGATTAAGCGATTTGCCAGAAAACCATTAAATAAAAATAGCTTGGAAGAAGCACTGCAATTATTACAACTTGACCCAGCAATTGAACGAGTTAATGCTGAGTTAACCGCAGGTAGCACTTCAGGTAGCAATATTTTACAGGTGAAAATTACCGAATCCCAGCCATTCCATGCAGGAATTACCTTTGCAAATAACCAGCCAACTAGCGTTGGTTCGCAACAAGGGAATATTTTTGTTGCTCGCGATAATTTGTTAGGGTTTGGAGATCGATTGAGTGCTGAATATGGTATTACTGAAGGCTTAGATATTTACGATATCAATTATTCTGTTCCCTTTAACGCTTTAGATGGAACTATTGGTATCCGTTACAGCAACAGTGGTAGCCGTATTATTGAAAGCCTATTTCGTGAGTTGAATATCCGCAGCGAAGCCGAAACTATTTCTTTTAATGTCCGTCAACCGCTAATTTATACTCCAAATAACGAATTAGCTCTCTCTTTAGCATTCGATTTGCGGCGCAGTCAAACCTATATCTTTAATGATATCCCCTACACTTTCGGCGAAGGTCCCGAAAATGGAAAATCAAAAGTTACGGTCATCCGCTTTTCCCAAGATTGGTTACAACGTAATGCTAACACTGTCTTAGCGGCGCGATCGCAATTTAGTTTTGGCATAGATGCATTTGATGCAACCATCAATGATACAGGTACTGATGGGCGTTTTTTCTCATGGGTAGGACAATTTCAATGGGTACAGCGGCTATCACCTCGTGTCTTAATCCTGGCCAAAATTAACACTCAACTAACACCTGATTCCTTACTGACGTTAGAAAAAATTAGCATTGGCGGAGTTGAGACAGTGCGCGGTTATTCTCAAAATCAACTTGTTGCAGACAATGGAGTAGTTGGAGGTGTGGAAGTTAGGATTCCCTTAGCATCGAATGTAGAAACCCTACAGTTACTGCCATTTTTTGACATCGGTACAGTTTGGAACAATCGTGCGAGCAACCCCGACCCGCAAACCTTGGCTAGCATAGGATTAGGATTACAATGGCAGCCTTTTAACGGTTTGGTATTACGTGCAGACTACGGTTTACCATTAATTGAAACAAGCAAAAGCGGTAGTTCACTGCAAGATAATGGCTTTAATTTTTCAGTACGCTATCAGCCGTTTTGATATACAGCAGTTTTCATTTACATGAAGTACAAAGTTACGGGTTTTGAGGCAGGATAGAGCAGCGATTCGCCGTGTCCGCGAGCGTCGGCAGGAGGAGGTAGGAGTTAGAAAGAAACTCTTTATCTTTGATGAATCAGTCCTGTTCTCACTTACTTTCAATCTGCTGTAATAGCTAATTCGTAAACAAAAGCTTAAGATGCTATGCGCTTTACCATCAGACGAATCAATGAGCCATAGATCGTGGCTTCACTTGAACTGTGTGTACAACTCATAATCCTTACTCAAACGCCGAAATCGATTGAGCCATCCGAGATCTACTGTGCTTTTCTATAAATCCCTTGCGAACAAGCTTTTTGAGGCTTAACGGAAAAGTCAGATCTTGATGTTTTTTTACCGAATAAAAGAAAGAGTTGAAGCAAAGAAGTTGTGAGGCTCTGTAAGCTTAGGAATATTACTGATGTGGGATAATATCTTAAACATAGGTGATAAATAGGTACGCGTACTTATTTATCCATGAGACAAAGCAGCTACGCCGAAGGTAAAGACTTTTAGGCGTTTTGGTTTTCATTAGATAGTTAAATTTATTTGTGCCTATCTACTTAGTTGCTTGAGTCCTGCTTCAATTTATATTTTAAATTGCTTATGCGTCCTCGCCAAGAAATTACGGATATGTTTTCAACATTCGTGGAGTTGGAAAGAGGCAGATTCAGCAAATGGTTGACCGATCGCAAACTGTATAGAAATATCCAAAACCACTTGGAGCGATCGTCATCAGCACTTAAATCAGAGAACTTTTGGGCGCTTTACTGGTACAAGCAATGGCGCTCTGGGTTTGATAACCTTGCTAGAATGCATTTGTTAGCTTATTTACAAGAACCATGTTATTGGGTTGCTTCAAAAACAGTTGCTAAATTTAATTTCAGCCAGTACATGCTCGCTGACTACTTCCAAATGGCGATCGCAGAAGTTGAAACAATTCTTAAAGACTTCAACCCAGAAAAATCTTCTAGCTTAAAAGCTTATGCCATCATGGCAATGTCCAGTCGGCTGAAAGATATTTTACGTCAACGTAGGGAAGCTGATATTTGCACCAATTGGGCATTGTTACGCAAAGTGAGCAAAAAGCTGCTTAGTGAAGCTCTTAGTGAAGCTGGATTATCACAAAGTGCAATTGCTGAATATTGTTTAGCTTGGACTTGTTTCAAGGAACTGTACATCCAAAACCAACCAGGAGGTAACTCTCAGTTACCAGAACCGAATCGTCAACTTTGGGAAGCCATTGCCAACCTATACAACCACCAACGCCAAAGCCAAATCACTCAACCTACTCTCGCACGCAACACCCAGACAATTGAACAGTGGTTAACCCAGACAGCTCTCTACGTGCGAGCTTATTTATTTCCACCTGTGAAATCTCTAAATGCTTTCGAGCAAAATGATAGCACGACAGTAACGTTTGATTTGCCAGACCCATCCTCTGAGGAACCAATGGCTAATATGATAGCCGAAGAGGATGTCCAAAATCGACAAAACCAAATATCTCAGATGTCTGGTGTATTGTTAAAAGCCTTACAGAGCCTAGATGTACAATCCCAAGAAGTACTTAAGCTTTATTACGAACAAGGACTCACTCAGCAGCAGATTATGCAACAGTTGCAGATGAGTCAGCCTACAGTGTCTCGCAGACTAGTTAAAGGTAGAGAATCTATACTTGCAGCACTCCTTAAGTGGAGCCAAGATTTGAATATTTCTGTTAATTCCAACCAAATTAAAGATATGAGTCTTGCTTTGGAAGAATGGTTGAGAAACCAGTATGGTGGTATAAACTAAAACCTTAATTTTCACAAGGTAGTAAAAATGACTTGCGCGTTTGCAGATCCCAGAGAATGGTTATTAGAAATATCATCAACAATTCAGGCGCAATCCTGGCAGCAAAGCCAGGTTTATGCCACGCCTAGTAGTCGCTGGTGCGCTTACATAAATCAAATTTGTCTCCATGCTTTCTTGGATTGGATCTCAACTGAAGATTTTTCAAAAGCGAGTGTTTGGTACAGTTTTCCTGGTACTCCAGCTTTTTGGGAATTTGTCAATGGCACAGTAATTTTGTTAGAGGGAAGGCGAGTCGCGTTGATTCCCAGTGAAGCAATTGACGATCGCGAGTTAGAAGTCCCTCAAGAATGGGTAGATATTCCTAGTTGGGCAGCAGACTACTATTTAGCGGTGCAAGTCAAACCGGATGGCGAGTGGATACGAATTTGGGGTTACACAACCCATAAAGAACTAAAATCTCTGGCTCACTATGACTCAGTGGATAAGACTTATTGTATAGATGCACAGCATTTGACAAAAGACCTCAATGCTTTCTCTTTAAGCTACCAATTTTGCAGAACAGAAGAGATGAAAGCGGCTGTAGCTCCATTACCACAACTATCTACCGAGCAAGCAGAAAATCTGGTGCAACAGTTAGGCAATGCTTCTTTTCGTTTCTCTAGATTGGCAGTACCATTTAGCACTTGGGGATCGTTACTAGAGAATGAGCAGTGGCGGCAACGCTTGTACCAACAACGGCAGCAACCACAATCATTACAAGTGCGAGTGAATCTAAGTCGTTGGCTAGAAGGTATATACGATAATGCTTGGGAAGCAGTAGAAACATTTTTGCCCCTCAATTCCAACAGTCTAGCTTTTAATTTCAGGAGTAGCTCCGGGTCAGGTTTTGGTAGTATCAAACGAGCCAAGCTGATTGATTTGGGAATAGAAATAGAGTCTCAAAAAGTGGTGCTATTAGTTGCCTTCATACCAGAGGATAGCCAACAAGTTAGTATTCGCGTGCAACTACATCCTGCCAATGGAGAATATCTACCTGTTAATATCAAGTTAGCTTTGGTTTTAGAGTCAGAGGAAATTATTCAGGAAGTACAAGCAAGAGAACAAGATAACTACATCCAATTGAAACGCTTTGATGGAGAAATAGGAGAATGTTTTAGCATCCAAATTACTTTTGATAGTTATCAGATAACAGAAAATTTTGTTATTTAGTCACTAGTCATTAGTCATTAGTCATTGGTCATTAAATAAAGACAAAAAACAAATGAGTCAGCTAGTCATCTTCAGCTTGTTAGGAGGAGACTTAAATCAAGGATTTCCTGTTGTCACGGCTCAACTTTGGCACAATAACCAATTATTTAAAATAATAGGGAGTCTACCAGCAATACCAGAACTTTCCGAACTCTATAGAAGATGGAGATTACTCTACGAAGCTATCCATCAGCGTCTGGGCAGCAATCAACGGATAAAAGTGCATTCACAAGATATTACCAATATTTCTGTGAATGATTTCGATGAAGTATGTCATCAGTTACAAACACATATCAATGCTTGGTTAAAATCTGAATCCTTCCAACATATTGAACGACAGTTAAGAACTCTACTCAGCCGAGATGATGAAATTAGAGTTATTTTTGAAACAAATATATCTTTATTGCATCGGTTACCTTGGCATCTGTGGAATTTTTTTGAAGATTACCCGAAAGCAGAATTAGCTTTGAGCAATCATGAGTATGCATCTCCTCAAGTTGTACAAAAATCTACTACACTTCAAGTCAAGATTTTAGCAATTCTCGGTAACAGTTTTGGTATTGATATTGATAAAGACCGTTCTTGGTTGCAAAGTTTAACAGATACTCAAACTACGTTTCTTGTCGAACCTACACGAAAAGAACTTGACGAGCAACTGTGGAATCAGAATTGGGATATTCTATTTTTTGCCGGACATAGCGGTAGTATTGCAGATGGAGAGATAGGGGAAATTTACATTAATCAAAGCGAAAGTTTAACAATTTACCAATTTAAAAATGCACTTAAAACAGCAATTACACACGGTTTAAAACTGGCAATTTTTAACTCCTGTGATGGCATTGGTTTGGCACGAAATTTGGCTGATTTGAACATTCCCCAGATGATTGTGATGCGGGAAGGGGTGTCAGATTTAGTCGCACAGGAGTTTTTGAAAAACTTTCTTGTCGCTTTTGCTCTTAATAAGCCATTTTATCTGGCGGTGCGAGAAGCGCGGGAAAGACTTCAAGGATTGGAGAATGATTTTCCTTGTGCTAGTTGGTTGCCAGTTATCTGCCAAAATCCTACAACTGTTCCTACTACTTGGCAAGAACTACGCAGTGGTTCGGGTGACACCAAGACTCGCAGAGAGGTTTCGACTCAGAGCAGAATTTCAATCGCCAAGACCAAAAGCACAATTGCGACTCGAAAGCACAAACTTTGGACTGTACTGCTGAGTACTGCTATTGTGACTCTTTCAACGATAGGTCTGAGATACTTGGGGATTTTTGAAAAAGCTGAGCTGCAAACTTTTGACCAAATGCTACTCCTGCGGACAAAGGAAGATTTAGATCCAAGATTGCTCGTTGTTGAAGTTACTGAAAAAGATATTCAATCCCGACAAGAGACGACAAAAGGAGTGAAATCTATTTCGGATAGTACGTTAGCTCAATTACTCAACAAATTACAAAAGTATCAACCGCGAGTCATTGGACTGGATATTTATAGAGATTTTACTGACCCTCCAAATGAATCAAAGCCGATACAACTCCCCACTGAACTGAGCAAAGAAAATGTGGTAGTTGTCTGTAAAGGCAGAGATCGCAAACACGACCCCCAAGGTGTTAAACCACCTCTTGAAGTCCCTATAGAACGTCAGGGTTTTACTGATGCAATTCAAGACTCAGATGGTATCGTCCGTCGCCAAATTATGATGATGGCACAAGAGCCTTCGTCTGTTTGTACAACGCCTTACTCACTCTCGTTACAATTAGCTGGTCGTTATTTATTTTACGAAAATATTCAACCTAATTTAAATGAAGATTATATACAATTTGGTTCTAAAGTATTTAAACGCTTAAAGCCTGGTCGCAGTGGTGGCTATCAACAAAGAGTTGATTTAGGTGGAATTCAAATACTTGTCAACTACCGTCATGCAGATTACCAAAGAGTTTCTTTAGCAGATGTATTGAGTAATAAGGTTAACTATACTTTTTTCAAAAATAAGGTTGTTCTCATAGGAGTGACAGCTAACACTATCAGCGATACTTGGTCAACTCCCTACTCAGCGGCACAACAACCTTACCAGGAAATACCAGGCATATTTATACAAGCGCAAATGGTCAGTCAAATTTTGAGTGCAGTTTTAGACAAACGTCCAATTCTTGGGGTTTTGCCTTTCTGGGTTGATATTATTTGGATATGGGCATGGTCGAGCGTATCTGGTTTGATTGTTTGGTGCGTGCGTCATTCACTACTTAATAAGGGATGCGCTATATTTGCGATCGCTATCATTTTATATGGAGTTTGTGCGATCGCTCTTTGGGCAGCTCCTTTTGGGAGCATCATCCTTTTAAAACAAGGGCTATGGTTGCCATTTATTCCTTCTGCCTTTGCCGTGGTTGCAAGCGGTGTTGTTGTAATGTTGATTCAACATCGTTAGGAATCTTAAAAATCCGTCATTAATTTGGCTTTGCGGAGTACAAATTGCAGTACAGTTTCTTCGTGGGTAATAATATCAACTCTGCCATCCATACCCAATTGAATTTGACATTTCTTTGTGCTGCTACGACCTAAAGCAAGTTTCTCTGGTTCAATTGTGACTTCGTAAAAAGCGCCTACAGCAGTTGCTTTTGGGGTAGAGTTCGTATCCGTATCTGCATCCTTTTTTGGTGAATTAACAGCATCCGGGGAAATCGCTTTGACAAAGCCATTGAGAGTACCGTAATCAGGATAAGGACAAGCACTAACTCGCATTTGCACCTTTTGACCGACTTTTATCTTACCTTTTTCTTCAGAACCGACAGCTGCTTTGATAACTAAAGGTGCATGACTAGGAACAATTTGCACAACTTCCTCCCCAGCCCGGAGAGTTTGACCGGGGTTTCTCAAATTTAGTTTGGAAATAATCCCGTCGGCTGTAGCGGTAATAGTAGTTTGCTTCAGGTCAATTTCAGCTTGCTTGAATTCGCTAGTATCGCGCTCTAATTGTTTTTCGGTTTCAATTTTCTGTTTTATAAGTGCTTGAAGTTCTCTTTCTAACGATGCTTTATTTACTTCCCCAGCGGCTTTTTCTTGAGCAATGCGTTCAGTCGCTATTGCTACCTCTGCATTGCTTGGGTTGAGAGCTGCTTGAGTGCGCGAGCGTTTAGCAATAGCCCCTAAAACAGCTTGTTTTAGCCGTTCATTTGTTTTTTCTTGGGCTTTATAAGTGGCTTTTTGCGCCTCTACAGCTTGTTGTTGCTGTTTGGCAGCCAGCTGTACTTCTTCTAGTTGGTCGCGGGATAATGCCCCTTGTTTAGCAACACTTTCATATCGGCTCTGCTTTGATGTTGCTGCTCCTAAAGCCGCCTCAGTTGCGTGGAGATTAGCTAATGCTGATTGTAACTGTGCTTGCCCTGCATATAATTCTTCTTGGGCCATTTTGACGTTGGCTGATGCTTCTTGAAGTTCAGTGATAGTGGTAATTTTTTTGTCTTGATAATCGCGATCGCGTCCTTGCAATTCAGCTTTAGCAGAGGCGATAGTCCGATTAGTGCGATCGCTTTCGGCTCGAATTTGACTATCGATCGCATTAATTTGGGGAACGGTTTGAATTAGTTGTAACCTAGCTTGTTGAATATTAGTTTGCAGCTGGTTTTTTTTGGTTTGCAATCGAGAATCATCAATAGTAGCGATCGTATCTCCTTTTTGCAGCGTTTGATTTTCTTTGACGTAAATATGCATTACTTGTCCTTCTATCGCCGCCTGTACAATTGGCAATTCACCCGCAGGACGGACAACCGCTTGCCCAATCACCGTAACTTTATATTTAGCAACCGCAGCCACAGGAACAGATAACGCCAAGGCAAACACGATAAATAGTCCGCCAAACGTAGTCCAACGATTAATTGGTGGAAGAAACTCGTTGTCTTGAACTAAGGGTAAAAAATTTGTTTGAGACTTACTAATCATAAGTTTTGAAGAATACAGAATACAGAATTCAGGATTCAGAATCAAGACGCTCGTTCGCCCTTGGCGTGCCGGAGGCAAGGCTCACTATCCGCCAGTCGTACAAAATTCATTCTGAATTCTCTTTGATAAACATTAACTAATTCCGAAAAAGTAAAGAAGATTTCAAGCCATTACCATTATTAGAAGGATAAATTTCATCAAGAAAGCTTAAATGCTCTCCAGGGATATGACGTAATTCTTCTGGAGTTCCTTGAATTTTTAAGCACCCATCTTCAAGCAACACAATCCAATCAGCCCGTTTGATAACTTGAGGACGGTGGCTGATCGTAATTGTAGTTTTGTCTTGACGGTGATTAAGTAATCTATCTAAAATTTGGGTTTCACTTAGCGGGTCAAGAGCGCCTGTAGATTCATCTAAAATTAATACAGGTGGGTCAATTACAATTGCTCTAGCTATAGCTAATCTCTGCCTTTGTCCGCCAGAAATATTTGCACCAAATTCGCCTAAAACAGTTTGATATTTATCAGGTAATTTACTAATAAATTCATCTGCACCAGCAATTTGACAGGCTTTGACTATTTCCTCAAAACTAATGTTGGGATAACTGAAGTGAAAATTTTCCACAATCGAACGACTCCAAAAATGAGGTTCTTGGGGAACTAATACAACTTGCTGTCGCAAACATTCTAAAGATAAATCTTGCTGGTTGTATAAACCATAACGAATGTTACCAGATTGAACGCGATATAAACCAGTAATTAATTTCCCAAGGGAACTTTTGCCACAGCCAGATTGACCGATTAAGGCTATTACTTTCCCACCAGGGATAGTTAAAGAAAAATTTTCTAACAGGTCAGTTCTACCAGGATGGTGGAAGTTAATTTGAGAACAAATAATATCTGCATTGCCAGGAATTTCTGCCCAAGGTTTTTTAAAGTCATTTTCATCTTCTGGGGTAGAATCTATCACTTCTGTCAAGCGTTGAACGACAATTTGAGCAGTGATAAATTCATCAATTAGCCCGACTGCTGACTCTAAAAAGTCAAGAAAACTACCACTCATACCGCTGTACGCCAGCAGTTGACCGATAGATAATGTCTGATTAATTACTAAGCTAGAACCTAACCAGAGTATGCCAATACTCGTCAATTTGGAAAGAATACTAGTGGCTGTGCCGCTGTAAAGCTCCAACTTCATCGTCGTCCAGTCTAAGTTAGCAAGGCGACCAAAATTTGTTTGATATTCTTGCCAAGCTTGCGGAGTCGCTTGGGTGGTTTTCAGGACTTGAACGCCGCGAAAGGTTTCGACTAAAAAGCCTTGATTTTCCGTACCTTTAACGATGAGGCTGCGGGTTTTTTGGCGCAAGGCGGGAAGAAAAAGCAGGTTGACTCCTGTGACAATAACAAAAGCAGCAACGGAAGCGAGAGTCAGTTGCCAACTATAGAAGAGCATGAAACCCAAGGAAACCAGAGCCACAAAAAATTGACTGGGTAAACCAAGGACAATTTGAGAGACTAGATTATTGATGGTATGAACGTCAGCAATCCGGCTAACGACTTCTCCACTGCGACGTGCTTCAAAATATGATAGGGGTAAGCGCAACAGTTTTCGGCCGTATTCTAGAATTAGCCCGTATTGCAACCTTTGACCAAAATGACCGATCAGGTGAGATTGTACCAAACCAATGGCACTTTGAATTAGGTTCATGGCAATCACACCAATTGCCACCGTTGTTAGCAGTTGGGTATCTCCCCGCACTAGCACATCATCGGTGAGGAGTTGCATCATTAAAGGGGAAGCCAGGGACAACAGCCCGATCGCAAAGTTAATAGCGATCGCCTGAACCAAAAGATTGCGATAGGGCATAACGCGGGCAATAAAGCGCCCAAAACCGCCAATTTTATCTTCCCCTTGCTCGTAGAAGCGGCTATCGTCTGGTATCAGCAGCAGCATCACACCATCACTCCAACCCGCGATTAACTCCTGGGAGGTGAGGTATAAGATGCCGAAGGCAGGGTCAGAGATGACATATTTGTTACCCTTTTTCCCGTATAATACTACCCAGTGGTAGCCTTTCCAGTGAACGATCGCGGGCATTGGGACTTCATTTAATTTCTCAAACAGTTCTGGGGTAGCTTGAACTTGACGAGCATGGAATCCCAGGGTTTCTGCTCCCCGCCTTAAACCTAGTAGTGTAGTTCCTCTCGTTCCCGTGCCTACCGCTTCTCGCACGCGATTGAGGGCAAAGGTGCGTCCGTAGTGTTTGCAAACTGTGGCTAGGCTTGCTGCACCACAATCTTCTTCACTGTGTTGCAATATGCTGTGGTATTTCATTGTTTAAAAAATCAGTAACAGCCGCAGTTAACAAGGGGTAGAGGAGTCCGTTTCCTACCTGATAACTGTTAACACCGTTGACGTTTATTTGTGCTATTTCTCCAGACGCTACGCGAACGATTTAGTGGTCTTCAATTAGTGGCTGGTCTGAATCCCCCACTTTCTTGTCCTGACTCCTGTTAGCGTAGCGGGGCGTAGCCCATTCTGACTTCTGAATTCTTCTTCAAACAGGTTTAAAAGACTCGATGTTGTTATTAAAAAGACCATTAAAGTTACCTTTTGAACCTGCTCTCAGACGCCTTGATTGACCTGTGAAATTCTCACCCGTGTAGACAATCACATCTCTACCCCCCAACACGTAAAAAGATGCTTTATTGTTAAAGTTGCCTAAACTGCGTGCTGCTACTTTTAAGGTAAAAAATACCCTCCTTCCTATACCATTCTTCTTGTCGAAAAACTTTAAGGCACCACCACTAATAGTGGCAGCGGCTTCATAGTCAAGGTCTTGCACATCGATGCTGTAGATGTCTTTGATTTGCTTGTTGTTCATATCGACTCCGTGGTTATTGATGTTAGACATTGTTTTTCCCCTGAGTTTTAGATTGGGGTTTGAACTGAAGATAAGCTTGTTTTCTTCTTTGTGATTGTTAATTAGTAGCAATGAGATAAGTTTATTCTCAGCTGGGAATCAGAGGTTTTTTAGCTTTGCCTTCTGATAACTGTTAACAGTGTTGATGTTTATTTGTGCTATCTTGATATGAATGAAAAAGTAGGAGCGAAAACGACCTCGCCCCTACGAACTGCAACAGAAGAATGTTACTCAGCTAAAAGCTTATGTGAGGGCATTCTTTTCTCTTTGAGATTTTGAAGGATTCGAGTACACGATATGAAATAGACCAGAGCTGATTATGCAGGTTTGACAGACGCGATGTTGTTGTTAAAAGGACCAGTGAAGTTACCTTTTGAACCTGCTTTGAGACGTCTCTTCTGACCTGTGAAATTCTCACCACTGTAGACAATCCAATCTTTTCTACCCGTCACCTCGTACCAAGATGCTTTATTGTTAAAGCTACCTAAACTGCGTCGTGCGTTTGCGATATTATTTAGCCGCCTTCCTTCACCATCCTTCTTGTCGGAAAAGTCTAAGGCACCACCACTAATAGTGGCAGCGGCTTCATGGTCAAGGTCTTGCACAGCTTCGATGCTGTAGAGGTCTTTGATTTGCTTGTTGTTCATATCTACTCCGTAGTTTTTGATGTTAGACATTGTTTTTCCCCTGAGTTTTAGATTGGGGTTTGAACTGAAAGTAAGCTTGTTTTCTTCCTTCTAATTGTTAATTGGTAGCAGTGAGATTGGTTTATTCACGGCTGGGAATCAGAGGTTTTTTAGCTTTGCCTTCTAATTGTTAATTGGTAGCAGTGAGATAAGTTTATTCACGGCTGAGAATCAGAGGTTTTTAGCTTTACCTTCTGATTATTAATTGGTAGCAGTGAGATAAGTTTATTCACTTGATTCAACAGTGCCAATTTGCTAATATTTCTGTTGTATATAAGTTGATTATCCTGACACTTAGACAACAATGACTTTGAGACAATATAGACGATTAAGTAATATAAATTTCGGATGATGTATACTAAAAACTTTTACTCTAATTGCAGAATCTCTGTTGCAAATTAGAGAGGGGATGAGAGAAGTTTTAACAGAGGCATGAAATAGAAAAATAGCCTCAGAAATGGATGAATACTCTGAGGCTATTTTACTATCTAACCAAAGTCACTAAAACGGATACACAGAAGTCAAATCTATGATAAGCGTTTGAGAGAACTAATTGAATCGTTTACTCCTCCAGCAACTCTACGGTATCGTCCTGGTCCTAAAGTTATAGATGGACCTCTAAAGTTTGTATTTTTATAAAACCTCCATCTTTGATTTCCTGTAATAACAATAGATGAGGTGGCGTCGTTGAAATTGTTATTAGCTAGGTTGCGATCGCTGCCAGTAAACGTTATACCACCTCCCTGAAAGTTAGCACCCCGGAATAACTGTGCATTACCTCCACTACAAGTAGCAGCAACCTCATCGTTAAGTTCCTTCACTGCGCTGAAGTTCAATTCTGTTAAAGTTTTCTCGTTCATATCTACTCCGTAGTTGTTGATGTTAGACATTAGACATCTCCGAAATTTCAAGTTTGAACTTGAACTGAAGGCGATCGCTAGTTTGGTTTTGCCTTCTAATTCTTAATTGGTAGCAGTGAGATAAGTTTATTCACGACCCCGAATCAGAAGTTTTTTAGCTTTGCCTTCTGATTGTTAATTGGTAGCAGTGAGATTGGTTTATTCACGACCCCGAATCAGAAGTTTTTTAGCTTTGCCTTCTGATTGTTAATTGGTAGCAGTGAGATAATTTTATTCACGACCCCGAATCAGAGATTTTTTAGCTTTGCCTTCTGATTGTTAATTAGTAGCAGTGAGATAAGTTTATTCACGAAGGCAAACGCACGTAATTTGTGAAACCCTTGTTGCATAAGGATATTGAGGAAAAAATTGCCTCAATTATCAAACGCTCAAACCCTTGCTCTGGTTTATTCACTTGATTTAGCAGTGCCAATTTGCTAATATCGTCTGTTGTGCATAAGTTCATTGTCCTGACACTTACAGGACTAGCCTTTCAAGGTGACTCGTTAAATATCTAGTTTTTCTTTAGCGCTCTCTGTGCCTCTGTGGTTTATAAGTAATTTATTTAACTGCTATAGAAGCATAAAACACAGAGTAAATAGCTTAAAAAGTAATTTATTAACTAAACTTTTTACCTGCCTTGAAAGAGCCAGTTTTGACACTTCTACTCAAGATTAAGGCTTCTAACCTAAATTTCCTTTTCTATAGGAGAGTGCAATGTCTTTTAAAACTGCGCCAAACTGGTTACAAGGTCTAGGAGTTGCCATTATTAATGCAGTTACCTTATATACAAATAGCTCAGTTGCTCAAATCACCCCAGACGGCACTCTGCCAAATAATTCCAATGTGAAATTAGACGGCAATACCACCATTATTGAGGGTGGAACCATCAGAGGGGGTAATCTGTTCCACAGCTTTTCCGAATTTTCTGTCCCTACTAACAGCACGGCTTTGTTTAAAAATGCCGCAGATATTCAAAATATTATTAGTCGGGTAACGGGTAATTCTATTTCTAATATTGATGGGTTAATTCGTGCTAACGCAGCGAATCTGTTTTTGATTAATCCTAACGGTATTATATTTGGTCAGAATGCTCGATTAGATATTGGCGGTTCTTTTTTTGCCACATCTGCCGACGTGATGAAATTTGCGGATGGTTTGGAATTTAGTGCCAAAAAACCGCAACCAACACCTTTATTAACTATTAGCGTGCCGATTGGTTTGCAATTTGGAGCGAATCCTGGTTTGATTCAGGTACAGGGTAATGGTCAGGGAGTAAGAGATTTTAATTCTCCCATCATTGATACACAAGATGCATTGCGAGTGCGACCCAATCGAACTTTAGCTTTAGTCGGTGGAGATATTAATTTAGAAGGGGCAACACTGAAAACTGCTGGTGGAAAGATAGAATTAGGCTCTGTCGCCGGAAATGGTTTAGTTAGCCTCACACCGACTAGCAAAGGTTTTGCTTTGGGTTATAGTGGCGTGCAAAGTTTTGGAAATATTCAATTATCCCAACAGGCAACCGTGGATGCAAGCGGGGAAGGTGGTGGTGATATTCAACTGCAAGGCAAACGTGTCACCCTTACAAATGGTTCTCAGATCGAGACAAGTACTCTAGGGACAAAACAGGGGGGAAATTTGCTAGTGAATGCTACTGAGTCGGTAAATGCAAGTGGTCGATACAGTGACTTGTCTGCTCAAGTTTACCCAAATGCAACTGGAAATGCAGGTAACTTGACAATTAACACTCGTGAATTCCTAATTCGAGATGGAGCACAGGTAAGTGCTACCACATTTGGTGCAGGTCAGGGGGGGAATTTGGCTGTCACTGCTGATAGCGTACAAGTGGTTGGTCGCTCCAGTGCTAGTAGATCGAGTAGCTTGGGAGCTCAATCTCAAGATATAGGCAATGCAGGCAACTTGACGATTAACACTCGTGAGTTACTAATTCGAGATGGGGGATTTGTTAGTACTGCCACATTTGGTGCAGGTAAGGGAGGGAATTTGGCTGTTACTGCTGATAGCGTACAAGTGGTTGGTCGCTCCAGTGATGGTAGATTCAGCAACTTGGTTGCTCAATCTGTAGGTAGAGGCAATGCGGGTGACTTAACGATTAACACTCGTGAATTACTAATTCGAGATGGGACATTTGTTAGTACTGCCACATTTGGTGCAGCTAAGGGGGGGAATTTAGCTATTACTGCTGATAGTGTACAAGTGATTGGTAACTTCAGTATCTTGTCTGCTCAAGCTGGGAAAAGTACAGGCGATGGAGGAGACTTAAGGATAAACACTCGTGAATTACTAATTCGAGATGGGGCAAATGTTAGTACTGCCACATTTGGTGCAGGTAAGGGGGGGAATTTGGCTATCACTGCTGATAGTGTACAAGTGATTGGTCGTTCCAGTGATGGTCGCTTTATTAGCTTTTTGTCTGCTGCCGCCGACCGAGGCAGTACAGGTGATGGAGGAGACTTGAGGATAAACACTCGTGAATTACTAATTCGAGATGGGGCAAATGTTAGTGCTAGCACATTTGATGCCAAAGGTAAGGCAGGTGACATAACTGTAAATGCTAACTCTATCGTGTTGAATAACGCCGGCGAAATTAATGCTAATACTACTGGCGGAGG
Organism: Nostoc sp. DedSLP01; assembly: GCA_034530875.2. GTDB lineage: Bacteria > Cyanobacteriota > Cyanobacteriia > Cyanobacteriales > Nostocaceae > Nostoc. Next base: position 6,583 of record JAVRCJ020000062.1, on the reverse strand, counting down.
GGGAAATATCATTGTTAATTCACCTCTATTGCTACTGCGTCGTGGTAGTAGTATCACCACTAACGCTAGTGGAGACAATATTAGTGGCGGCAATATTACCATTGATGCTAAAAATGGTTTCATCATCGCTGTTCCATTAGAAAATAGCGATATTAGAGCAGATTCTGCTAATTTCCGTGGTGGAAATATCATTATCAAAAATATTGCAGGGATCTTTGGTATTCAGTCTAGAAAAGAACCTTCTCCAAATAGTGATATTACCGCCAAAGGAGCAACACCTGATTTAATCGGAAATATAGAAATTACTCTACCTGATTTAGACCCCACTCAGGGCTTAGTCGAACTCCCAATTAATCTAGTTGATGCTTCTAACCAAATTTCCACCGCCTGCACGCCTGGAACTCGGCAATTCCAAAATACATTTGTGGCAACAGGACGCGGCGGACTACCCATGAGTCCCACTGAACCGTTACAAGATTCAAGTACTGTATCTGTGTGGGTAAAATTAAGACCAAAATCAGAAAACTTGGCAAACATAACGCCTGTACCACAACCAACAGAAGTTTCAGCTACTTCTATTGCTGCTACAATCCCAATTGTGGAAGCTTCTGGCTGGGTTATCGATCGCAAGGGAAACATAGAACTAGTAGCACAAGTTCCTCAACTCAACCCCCACAGCCCTTGGCAAACACCTGCTGACTGTCCTGTATCTCAGGGAGGTGTGAAATATGGCAAAACTTCAGCTGCCAAAGCAAGTAATTAGATTTGCGGTAACTCCCGTAGTCCTATTTACCCTTGCTATTTTCCTGACTCTTATCCCTAGCACATTTGCTAAACAAATCCAGACAAATTCATCAAACGGGTTTCACATCCAAACAAATAAACCTCCAGCTACAACACCACAGCAACTTATTGAGCAAGGAGAAGCACTTTATCAAGCTGGACGCTTTACTGAAGCAGTAAATGTTCTACAACAAGCTGTCCGTATTTATCAACGAGAAAGCAATAACCTTGCACAAGCCGCAGCGCTGACTAACCTCTGTCTTGTATACCAGCAACTCGGCTCCTGGAAAGAAGCTTATGCAACTATTGACAATAGCTTAAATTTGCTTGGTTGGGATGAGATAAATCAAAAGTTAAATGTCAACAATCCCAAATCTGAATTGTTAGAAATTCTTGCACAAACTCTAAACATTCAGGGCGAATTGCAATTAGCAGACGGACAAACTGATGCATCTGTAAAAACATCACAACAAGCAGAGCAAATCTGGAAGAAATTAGGTGACAATGCTGGAGTAACGCGCAGCCGTGTTAACCAAGCACAAGCGCTACGAGTTGCTGGTTTTTACCGTCGTAGCTTAGATATATTGAATAAAGTATCCCAACAATTAAGTTCCCAACCTGACTCACCTGTAAAAGTAACAGCTTTGCGATCGCTTGGCAATGTCTTACAACAATTAGGCGAACTAGAGTTATCCCAGAAAAACTTACAACAAAGCTTAGAAATCGCTCAACGTCTGCAACTGCCTTTAGAAATTAGTTTGACGGAATTTAGCCTCGGTAATACTGCTAGGTCGTTAAGTAATATTAAAGATGCGATCGCTCATTATGAAAATGCTGCCAAAATTGCACCAAACCCTCTAGCCAAAGTTCAAGCTCTGATTAATCAGCTGAGTTTGCTAGTCGAAAACGAACGCATCACTGAAGCAAAGTTATTAATACCCACAATTCAATCTCAATTTCCTAATCTGCCTACCAATCAAGCTGGTATTTATGCACGAATCAATTTTGCTCAGACTCTAACCACAATTGGTAACAAAAAAGACATTGCAGAGATTCTGGCAACTAGCGTTCACCAAGCCAAAATTATCGGTGATGAACGTGCCGAATCTTATGCACTGGGCAGCTTGGGAGAAGTTTACGAGCAGAACCAACAATTGCAAGAAGCACAGGATTTGACTCAGCAAGCGTTGTTTCTAGCGCAAAAAATCGATGCCTCAGATATAGCTTATCGCCTTGAGTGGCAGTTAGGACGCTTACTCAAAGCACAGGGAAATATCGAAGCCGCCATATCTGCTTATGATGCTGCTGTATCAACTCTTCAGTCTCTTCGCAGCGATTTAGTTGCGGTTAATCGAGACGTACAGTTCAATTTTCGCGATCGTATAGAACCTCTTTATCGGCAGTCTGTAGAGTTGATTTTACAAGAGAAAGGACAAGGAAAACCTAATTTAGATAAAGCACGTCAGCGAATAGAAGCTTTGCAAGTTGCAGAACTCGACAATTTTTTTCGAGAAGCTTGCTTAAGTAACCAATTTGTGGTTCTAGACAAAGTAGTAGACCGCGACAACCCGAATACTGCTATTTTCTACCCGATTATCCTAGATAATTATTTAGAAATTATTATCAAACTTCCCAAGCAACCGTTGATTCATAAAACTTCTCAAGTCAACCGTCAGCAATTAGAGCAAGTTATTACAAAAATACGAGAGACAATAGTCGAACCTGATGCTAATCAGAAATTTCAAGCAGTTTCTCAACAGCTTTATAACTGGTTAATTAAACCAGTTGAAATAGACCTTAAAAATAGTAAAGTTAATACTCTAGTCTTTATTCCAGATGGGTTGCTGCGAAATATCCCGATGTCTGCATTGTATGATGGCAGAGAGTATTTAGTCCAAAAATATTCTGTAGTTATTAGCCCCGGACTGCAACTATTTACTCCCAAATCTCTAGGACAGAAAAAATTAAATGCCCTTGCTGGAGGACTATCGCAACCACCCAAAAATGAAAAGTTTGCAGCGCTTCCCTACGTTAAGGTTGAACTGAAATTAATTCAGGAATCCGGGGTATCGACAACTACATTATTGGATAAAAATTTTACCAGTACGACTTTAGGAAAAACCATCAACGCTCAACCTTTTAAAGTTGTTCACTTGGCAACTCACGGGCAATTTAGCTCTAAAGCAAAAGACACTTTTATCCTAGCAGCTGATGGACGCATCAATGTGAGTGAATTAGATAGTTTGCTTAAAAGTAGAGAGCAAAAACTAACAGAACCAGTTGAATTACTTGTTTTGAGCGCTTGCGAAACAGCAGCAGGAGATAACCGAGCTGCATTGGGATTAGCTGGGGTGGCTTTGCGTGCTGGTGCGCGGAGTACTTTAGCCTCCCTGTGGCAAATTGGCGATAACTCTACAGCTTTATTTATTGAGGAATTTTACCGCCAGTTAGTGACTGGTAAAACTACAGCAGAAGCTTTACGCTTTGCTCAATTAAAATTACTTGAAGCTCCTGAATATAAGCGTCCGATGTACTGGGCACCCTACGTTATAGTTGGTAATTGGTTGTAGAAATCTAGGCTTATCAAACAGAATTCAGGAGTCAGGAGTCAGAATTCAGTTGGGTATTTTGTACGACTGGCGGATGATTAACGAAGGCAGGAGGCAGAGGGCAGGATAGCGCAGCAGCGATCGCTTTTTTCTTAGCAGCTCGTTATTCATCTAGACAATTGAAGAAATTATTGCGCCTAAAACTGAAGCGAATTTAGCTGCGCCTTCGGTTTAGATTTGGTGTAGCCGGAAAAATTGAAGTTCTATAAAGTGGGTAATTATGTTTACCGGAAGTATTGAAATCTGGGCTGTAAAAGCTAAGATGCTTTAAGCCAATAAAAAATTGACAAGTCCAGCATTAAACAATGCCTAGCAAAGAAATTCAAGTCCGAGAGTATACAGTCAGAGCGCATAAGCGACAAATTCATACTCGCACTTTCAACTTTGTGTGCAAGCAGTGCGACAAGCCGACTACTCGCGAGACTTATGGCCCCCGTCCGTTGTACTGCCTAAGTTGTCGCGCTCCTGCTCCTCCAAAGAAATCAGCAGTGCCTGTTAAAAAAAGAAAACCCAGAGCTATGAGCTACGACAGTGGCAAAGATATAGCTGGTTAAAAAGGATTTAGAGTTAGGAGCCAGAAGTCATAATACCTATGCCTCAGTTAAAGGTTTTTTGAGGAAGATTTTTAATTCTGGCTCCTGAATTATTTATTGGTGAGGTTTCCCAAAGATGAATTCGGTGAATGGTATGTACGTAGTTTTGAAGGCAAATGCACTGTGTAATATTAACCTGTTAGACTTGAGGCTGTTGTGTTAATCTTTCTTAAAAAAGATTCTTGGTTTTAAGTATTTCCTTATTTTGCTTTGGCGCTGTATGTGTTGTTCTAATTTTGTAATTGAGCGTGCTAATGTCGCAGATGTTACAGGAATTCTGGAGTTGGCCCAAGCTAATGATGCAGAACATGGGGGAATGTTATTGGGTCGTCTTGAACCTGAAGCTGTGAGCAAGACCATCTCTCAAATGCCCGGCATTGTTGCTCGCAAAGATAGTAAGATTATAGGATTTTTACTTAGTTGGTCAAAAGCATCAATACAGATCCCAATTATCACCGCAATGTTACAAGCCTACCCTGGCGAAAAAGACGCTTATTTATATGGTCCGATCTGTGTTGAGGAAACTATGCGAGGTCAAGGTATTGCTGCGGCAATGTTTTCTAAATTGAAAAATTTTTTACCACAACGTCAAGGGATACTGTTTATCAAAGCAAACAATCAACCATCACTTCGCGCTCATAGAAAGATGGGGATGTCTCAGATGGCAGAGTTCACATACGAAGGTACTAGATTTTTAGTGTTTGCCTATCATTGATGGTTTCCAGGTATCAAAAAGAAAACCTTGAACTTAGCAGAAACAAGGCATATAGAGAAACAGGCAGAAATTGAAAAAAATAAAATTCGGATTATTGCTCCTGGGGGCGGACGCAAACCAGAGATGTCACCTAAAGAAGGAATATGCTTGTGTCTAGTTTACCTCAGACAAAAACCAATTTTTGAGATTTTAGGGTTACTCTTTGATATTTCCAAAACCAAAGCGAATGATGCTTTTAATTATTGGGTAAATATTTGGAGAGAAATTTTACCAGCATCTCAAATGGAAGAAGCATCAATAGATAGTCAAAAATATCATCAATTACAGCGAATGCTGTGCGAATACGAATTAATTGTTGATAGTGCGGAACAACCTACAGCTAGACCTGTAGACTCTCAAGAACAAAAAAGATACAACTGAAGGTAAGAAAAAAATGCATACTCTAAAAAACCAGTTTATTGTCTTACCTGGTGGTGAAGATATTGTAGATATCTATGTGGGAATGTTGGGAAAAACAAGTGATATTAATTTGTTTCGAGATACTCGGAGTAAATTTGCTCAGTCACAAAGGTTTATTGGCGATAAGGCCTATATTGGAGATGATGCCATTACCACACCTCATAAGAAACGAAAGAATACAGAAATTTCGGAATTACAAAAACAAGAGAACAAACAACTTTCGTCTCGCACAATCGCAGTTGAACACATGATATGTCGGGTAAAAATATTTCGAGTAGCCTCGGAAAAATTCCGTCTAGCTCGTCATCGCTATACTCAGGTAATCCTGGCAGTTTGCGGACTAATTAGGTTAAGACTTAATCGTTTAGTATCCTTAACCATTAATACTTAATTTTTCCTCCAGAAATCAATTTTATTGTTTTATACTTTTCACTCCAATTTGAGTTTTTTGTCTCACAATGCCGCCAAACACCTATTTTATCGTAAAGTAAGATAGCGATCGCCTATTCACTCTGAATTGCTCAAACCCATTCACAGTAAGCATTTACGTTTTGTGGATAAGTCTAATGGAGAATATCAAGCAACACTCGCAGGCAAACCCTCAGAAGTCAAGGTAGAAGTGCTAAAAGTTGTTCCAGAAGGAATGGGAGCTTTGTTTGGACGCTCCCTTCCCAAAAAGTTAACAGTGATTGACTTTGGTAATGGCACAACACTGTATTCTTGATACACTCAAGGAAAGCGGGAAGTACACACACCTTACCCAGTCGGTGTAGAAGTCCTCATCGATGAGATTGCCCAAAAAATGAAACATCTTAATGAAGGTAAAGTTGGGGACGCGTCAAAGGTGCGATTTTGTTTAGAAAACGAACACACCAGATATAGTCGTGACATTGATATCAAAGATGTCTACATGGCTTGTTTTAAGGATTGGTATGAAAAATATTTGAAAAAAGTAGTAGGTATGGCACTCGATGCTAAACACCAAGGCGATGAAATCTGGGCGATTGGTGGGGGCTGTCTGTTACCAGGATTTAAAAAGCTGCTAGAAAAAAATGGCTTCAAAGTCCTGGACAATCCGGTAGAGGCTAATGCAGTTGGGTTATTGGAGATGGCCAAAGCAATAGTGAACAGGGTGTGGGGTGTAGGGAAATCTCATTCTTAAAAGAAGGGGTTTCAAACAAAGACATTATATTTTTGGTACTACGTATGTCAAAATACATACTTCTTTTAATTCCATGTATAAATACAGAGGCTTGTATCCTGTTGTTTGGGGTACTCTTTCTTTCCCTACACCCTACACCCCACACCCCGCCCCAAAGGGGCTAGTCAATAAAAATTCTTAAAAATCCAGTAGGAAAAAGCAATGTTCAATAATCAAGATAATGTCTCAGATAAAGTACGTATCAGAAATAGTTATCGTCAAC
>JAVRCJ020000061.1:0-30247 GCA_034530875.2 Nostoc sp. DedSLP01 | reverse complement strand
AGGCATATTATCAGCGAGGTTTAAGGGCTATGAAGCTTATACAGCAAGCACTTTAGGGAGCTTGTCGCCCCTTGAAGGCGGACTAATACCGTTGATTATTTTTTAGCTAGAAGTCCCTGAGATTGCTAAATCAAGGGATGATTTACTTAAGTTGCTGGTTGAGTTACTAAAACTTCATTTTTTTCTAATAAAGCAGTTGTAGCATTGACCACAATCTGGGCTGCTCCTGTAAAGAAAGAACGGTCAATAGTCGCTGGCAGGTCGCTGGGTTGATGATAGTGTGGAGTACGTAAATTTGCGGTATCTGTCACCAGTACAGCACCGACTCCCTGATACCAAAACGGTGCGTGGTCACTGCGTAGGGTATCTGGCGTCAGTAAACCTTTGAGAGGAATCGGCAGTGTCAGAACTGCTGGCAGATTTGATTCTTGTTTATTTAGCCCAGTTGGCGGAATTTTCTGGAAGGTATTTAGTAAAGGTAAATGTTCTGTATCGCCAACTACCACTAAAAAATCGCCCTTCTCGCTAGGTGGGGTAACAGGTAATCCCGCTGGATATTGTTGACACCCAGCAGTGTAACAAGCATAACCTACCATATCCATAACGATCGCCCCGCCCAAATTCTCCAAGCGTGCTTGGTTGCTGACAAAAGCCTGACTACCTAAAAGTCCTGCTTCTTCTCGATCGAAAAAAGCTAGTTGTAGAGTCCGTGCTGTAGGATGGGAACCGAGTAACCGAGCAATTTCCAGCATTACGGCGATACCGCTAGCATTATCATCGGCACCTGGAGAAGAGGCAACAGTGTCGTAATGCGCTCCTATGAGAATTGCTTTGGCGGCTTTGTTCGTTCCTGCACGTTCGGCAAAAACATTCACACCGTCGGAGAACTTTTCTAATTTGGGCTTCCAGCCGAATTTTTTCAGTTCATTGATGATATATGTGCGAGTACGCGATCGCTCTGTTGTCGTATAGCGCTGAAAATTCAATTTTTGAATATGGGCTAACAAGCGATCGGCAGACACTTTTAGGGTATTGTCAACTTTGTCTGACTCTGGCTGTGGTTGGGGAGTTTCTGCTGGAATGCTCCTAACAATTTCTGGTGAGGGAGGCTGTTCAAAAAATGTGCTACCTCTGCTACCCACGACTGTAACTGCCATCAACACCACCAGCATCAGCCAAATCCATATTTTCATATCTTTATCTTTATATATATCCTTGGCTTCCAGACTTAGGGTAGCGCAAATCCTCAGTCAGAAAGAGCGCCATTTTTCCTAGTACAGCATCAACAGACTAAGCTCGTCTTCTCCGTTTTTATATGTATAAACTATCCAAACTTGAAAAGTAACATAGTAGCTATCGTCAAATACGTGCAATTCTCTACATAGCTAAGATTTTCTGATGAATAGTAGGTATTTAATAATCTAAAACTTGAGGTACTTCTTCAATAAAACCAGTATTTTTACTGATACAAATTGTAAAAAATTTAGAGATATTTATATAAAATCATATAGGATTTCTTATTCCACTAGATAACTAGTCGTGCAAAATCAATTATCCAGTGAGGCAAAGAACTCTTAAGAGTAAATAAATATAACGATTAAACCGTATTGAAAAATGGCTAAGAATTTATGCGTAAGCATTTATACTTATTAAATCTGAATACAGCATCTATAATTAACTATACGCAAAGACAGCAACTTAAACCTCGCATAGTAACACTTAGACCTTTAAGATTGGGCATTGTTCTGGCAGTATTGTGCAACTGTTATCAAGCCATATCTACGACGAACTGCGCCTATGCCCAAACTTCTAATCCGCAAACGCTACCACCTGGTCGGATAGAAGATATCCCTACCACTCCTTTATCTGGGGATGTACTACCGCAGTCATCACAGCAGAATCAATTACTTCCTTCCCCACAATTACCGGATCGGCCGGCTGTAGGAGAGGACGATCCTAATACTAAATTCCAAGTCGATCGCATTGAAGTTGTTGGCAGTACAGTTTTCAAACCAGAAGATTTTGCTGCGATTACGGCCGGCTTTGTTGGGCGGGAAGTATCATTTACAGAGTTGTTACAAGTCAAAGATGCGATCGCCAAGCTCTACACAGATAAAGGCTATGTAACTACTGGGGCTTTAATTACACCGCAGACACTAGAAGCTGGAGTTATCAAAATTCAGGTAGTCGAAGGCAGTTTGGAAGAAATTAAAATCGTCGGCAATCGTCGATTGCGCAGTCAATACATTCGCGATCGCATCAGACTCGGTGCCAAAACCCCTCTGAATGTGCCTCGTTTAATAGAAAAACTGCAACTGCTGCGCCTCGATCCGCACATTCAAAACCTATCAGCTGAGTTGCAGATGGGTGTACGTCCTGGAAGCAATATATTACAAGTCGAGGTTCAAGAAGCCGATACTTTCTCACTGACAACAACTTTAGATAATGGGCGATCGCCTAGTGTTGGCAGTTTTCGTCGCGGTGTGGATGTGCAAGAAGCCAATCTACTGGGCTTTGGCGATACCTTGAGTGTGGGATATGCCAATACAGATGGCAGTAATACAATCAATCTCAATTACACATTGCCGATTAATGCTCGCAATGGCACTGTCTCCTTTGGTTTTAACCAAGGGTGGAACCGCGTAATTGAAAAACCATTCAACGTTCTTGATATTCAGTCAAACAGTAAATCTTACGAATTCAGTTATCGGCAACCGTTAGTGCAAAAGCCAACTCAGGAATTAGCTGTGGGGGTATCATTCTCACGCGAAGAAAGCCAAACAGAGTTAGGTCTGGATAATATTGGCGGCTTTCCTTTATCGCCTGGTGCAGATGCCAACGGCAAAACCAAAATCTCTGCGTTGCGTTTTACTCAAGAGTATACGCAACGCAACAGCAAACAAGTTTTTGCAGCGCGATCGCAATTTAGCGTCGGGGTAGATTGGTTTGATGCCAATGTCAATCGAGATGCCCCTGATAGTCGCTTTTTTGCTTGGCGGGGGCAAGCCCAATGGGTGCGGCAGTTCGCACCAGACACTCTGTTTTTAGCTAGAGGTGATTTACAACTAGCAGCAGATTCCCTCGTGCCTTTAGAACAATTTGGCCTTGGCGGACAGCTGAGCGTGCGGGGCTATCGCCAGGATGCATTACTCACAGATAATGGAATGTTGTTTTCAGCTGAATTCCGGTTGCCCATTGTACGTGCCTCCAAACTAGGAGGAGTACTACAACTGACACCATTCATTGATGTGGGTACAGGCTGGAATACCAAGGGCGACAATCCATCACCTAGTACGTTGGTAGGTACTGGGTTAGGGCTGTTGTGGCAACAAAGCGATAAATTATCTGCGAGAGTCGATTGGGGTATTCCCTTGATATCGGTAGACGATGAAAAGCGATCGCTCCAGGAAAATGGTTTGTACTTCTCGGTGCGGTATTCAGCATTGTGATAGAGGCGATGGACAATTCCTCTGATTATGAATACGACTCACTCTTCTCTGGTATTCGGAGTCATGAATTTAGGGAATTTGGAATTTTAGATATAAAGGGCAAACTAAACAATGAAAGCAATCAGCTTGGTAAATAGCATATTGAGAAGTGGAATAGCTTTGGCTGGTATACTCCTGTGGTGCAATGCTACCAACGCCCAGGTGACATCTGACAGCACCCTCAACACCAAAGTCTCCCAAAATGGCGATAACTTTACCATCAGCAACGGTAACCAGCGCGGCAATAACCTATTCCATAGCTTCAGTCAATTCTCTATACCTACGGGTGGTTCTGCCCTGTTCGACAATTCCATCGATGTGCAAAACATCTTCGCCCGCGTCACAGGTGGTAGCATATCCAATATTGATGGGCTAATCCGCGCCAACGGTAGTGCTAACTTGTTCCTGCTTAATCCTGCGGGTATTCTGTTTGGGTCTAATGCTCAATTGAGTATTGGGGGTTCCTTTGTAGGGACAACTGCCAATAGCGTAGTATTTGCGGATGGATTGAAATTTAGTGCAACCAATGCCATATCACCGACTGCTTTATTGACTATCAGCGTCCCCGTTGGCTTGCAATTTGGTAGCAATCCAGGGCCAATTACCTCTCAAGGAGCAGGACACAATGCCCAATTAGGCGACTCGCTTCAGGTTTCTGGATTGAACCTGGGTACAAGAGGATTACAGCTGCAACCTGAAAAAACCCTGGCATTAGTAGGTGGAAATATTGCCTTGGATGGAGGCTTACTCTCCGCACCAGGAGGACGAATAGAACTCGGTAGCATTACTAACACCAACGTCGCTCTCAATTTCATCCCTCAAGGATTGACGCTGACTTATCCCAATGGATCGAGTTTCGGCAATATTGCAATCAGCCAACGAGCTTTAGCATCTACACGGGATCTCAGTGGAGGAAGTGGAGGAGCCATCCAAATTCAAGGTAAACAGGTGAGCATTCGAGATGGTTCCCTGATATTAGTACAAAATCGCAGTAACCAAACTGCTGGTGATATTACAATTAATGCTACAGAGTTCTTGGATATCATCGGTAAGTCTCCTGATTTTAAGAGTTCCAGCAGTTTAGTGAATGAAACTACATCTACTGGTGCGGCAGGAAATGTGATTATTACGACTCCAAAATTGAATATCGATCGCGGTGGATATATCTTTAACCGTACTTTTAGCACAGGGTCGGCTGGCGATATTGTAGTAAATACTAATGAAATGCGAGTCAACGGTTTTGCATTTGGCGATCCTTCTCCATTTCGCTCGGTAAGCCAAATATTAGCCGCTTCCTATGCCAGTGGAAATGGTGGAAATATTTTCATTTCCACTCAAAACCTTTCTGTTTCGGCTGGAGCTAATATAGCAGCCAGACCTTATAATTCTGGCAAAGGCGGCAATTTGACTGTCAATGCAGATACAATTCAGGTGACAAATGCGGGAACTCCAAGCGGTAGTTATTTTAGTCTCATTTCTACTGCCACATTCGGGTCTGGTAATGCAGGGAATCTGAAAATCGATACCCGCAGGCTGTCAGTGGAAGGTGGTGGTAGAGTGTCTGCTTCTAGCATAATTTTAGGAAATGCGGGTTCCCTGACTATCAATGCCTCTGAATCGATTCATGTTAGTGGTGTAAAAGATGCAGAAAATCCCAGCTATATTGGTACGGCTGTTCGTCCTGTTGGTCTGTTTAGTAAAATTTCCAGGGCGAATGCAGGTAATACCACTATTAGTACCCCAATTTTTAACATTAGTGATGGTGCAATGGTTTTTGTGCAAAACCTTGGCTCTGGTACAGCTGGCACTCTGCAAATTAATGCCAATACTCTTAAACTCAACAATAGGGCAAACATTTCAGCATCGACAAAAGCTGGAGAAGGAGGCAACATCAATCTGCAACTGCGAGACATATTGTTAATGCGCAATGGTAGTTTCGTCAGTGCTGAAGCAGGTGGTAGTGGCAATGGTGGCAATATTGCGATCGATGCGCCCGTGATTGTGGGCCTGGAAAACAGCGATATAATTGCCAACGCTGTGCAAGGACGGGGTGGCAATATCCAAATCACCACTCAAAGCATCTTAGGACTGGAGTACCGCGACCAATTGACGCCGGAAAATGATATTACTGCCAGTTCCCAATTTGGCTTAAGTGGCACAGTTCAAGTCAATACCATCGGTATCGATCCAAATTCGGGTTTAGTAGAACTGCCAACAAATATCACCGATCCATCTCAAAAAATTGCTACAGGTTGTTCGGCAAATCAAGGTAGTCGTTTTATAGCTACGGGAAGGGGCGGTGCGCCGCAAAATCCGAATCAACAGGTGATTAGCGATCGCACTTGGTCTGACATCCGGGACATCTCTGGATACAAAAAAACGGGTGATGTAATTACTCAAGCACCCACATTAGCACAGGTTCTCATCCAAGCTACTTCTTGGCATCGGAATGCTGAAGGCAAAGTTGAGTTAGTTGCAACCCCATCTCTCAAACAAGTACAGTCGCAGTTAACTTGTGCTGCGGTTGCCAACTGAAGCCCTTTATAGGGCAAGGGAGTAGGAAGCTTCAGGGGGACAAGAGGCTTTGAGGATTTTTGCTGTAGATGTAGCGATCGTCCGAACTTTATATCACAACGATGTCTGCGTTAAGCCGTATTTTCTACTCAAACAAAATAACTGGTAAAACTGTTGGCAGTGTTTAAGACTAATGTCATTCTAGGGAATTCTATTAATATAGATAGTGGAAACTGAGTGATGAAAGCGCCCTCTGTTTGGTGGAATTTAATTTATGGAGTTTTGACAGGTGGGATATTTCTGTGGTGCGGTTTTGCCAATGCCCAGGTCACGCCAGATGGCACTCTCAATACTACAGTTTCTCAAACAGGCAATAACTTTACTATTACCAATGGTAGTGTTGTTAACAGCAATCTATTTCATAGTTTCCAGCAGTTCTCGATTCCCACGAAAGGTTCAGCTACTTTTGATTTAGTCAACACGCCTCAGATTTCTACCATCTTCAGCCGTGTCACAGGTGGTAATCTATCTAACATTGATGGTTTGATTCAGACGATTAACAGCAACAACCCCGTTAGTCTTTTTTTAATCAATCCTAGCGGCATTATCTTTGGAGCCAACGCCCAACTCAACATCGGGGGTTCGTTTATTGGTACAACTGCTGACAGTATTAAATTTAGCGATGGTATCGAGTTTAGGGCGATTAATTCCCAAACTACGCCACTATTGAGCATCAATGTTCCCATTGGTTTGCAAATGGGTACTAATCCTGCATCGATCGGCGTTCAAGGCACAGGACACTCCTTGAGCAATCCGACTGGACAGCCTCCTATCGTTGTGGCTCCCAGCGTTAGCGAACTGCGGGTACAGCCACGGCAAACCCTTGCTTTGGTGGGCGGAAATTTGGATCTGAATGGGGCAACCCTAACTGCCAAGCAAGGGCGAATAGAATTAGGCAGTGTAAGTGGTGCAGGGCTAGTCCGCTTGATACCAACACTACAGGGCTATACCTTGGGATATGAAAATGGGCAAAGCTTTGGCGATATCCAGCTAGCACAAAAGTCACTATTGGACGTTAGTGGAGTCAATGCTGGTTCTGTACAGGTTCAAGGGCAACATATTAAATTTACTGATGGTTCGCTGCTACTGTCACAAAATTTCGGTTATTTAGCTGCTGGAGAAATTCACCTGCAAGCATCAGCAGCGATAGATCTGATTGGCACAGATGATAAGGCAATTGCCAGTGGGATTCGCGCTGAAACCTTAGCTATGGGAACTAGTGGTAATATCAACGTTATTACTCCTCGGCTGACACTCCAGAAGGGAGCAGGATTGAATAGTGTAACCTTGGGAAGAGGTGCGAGTGGCAACATCCAGATTGAGGCGGCAGCAATTGACATATCTGGCTTTTCGCCAATCAAACCTACTGGTGTTAGCAATCTTACCTCCGTTACCTATGCTTCAGGGAATGCAGGGGATATCTTCGTCAATGGCAATAGTTTAGTACTATCAAGTGGAGCTTCATTGTCCTCAGCTACGTTTGGCAGTGGTTCTAGCGGTCAAGTCACAATTCGCAACAATCGTACTACTGTGATGGGAGAAAATCCCTTCGGACTCTACAGCAACATTAGCTCAACCACGTTGGCTACCGGAAACGCCAAAACTTTGACGCTGGATACTGCTAAGTTACAAGTTCTTGATGGGGGAGTAGTTGCGGCAACTACATTCTTTACAGGTAATGGGGGCGATTTAAACATTAATGCCACGGAATCAATCGAGATTAGCGGCCGCAGTCGGAGTAATAACAGCAGTATTAACTCATCTGTTCTGCACTTACCCCCGCAATTACAGCGAATATTTGGCCTGCCAAATCTACTAACTGCTAATGCCGGTAATGCGAACCTCTCCACGCCCAACCTGATATTGAGAGATGGTGGTGCTGTAAGTGTTACTAGCCAAGGTAGCGGCAATGGTGGCATTCTGAATATCAAAGCTAATACCATCCTTTTAGACCGTCAAGCAAGCATCCAGGCACAGACAGAATCAGGTAATGGCGGTAATCTTGCCTTACAAGTAGGGAAGTTGTTAATGCTGCGTGGTAATAGCGCGATCGCAGCCACCGCAGGCGGTAATGGTAATGGAGGTAATATTAATATCAATGCTCCGATTTTTGTCGGATTAGAAAACAGCGACATTATTGCTAACGCAGTCCGAGGAAGGGGTGGCAATATTCAAATCACCACTCAGGGCATCATCGGATTGCAATTTCGTCCCGCACTCACCCCAGAAAATGACATTACTGCGAGTTCCCAATTTGGTGTTAGTGGCACAGTCCAAATCAATAATATCGGCGTCGATCCTAATTCTGGCTTAATTGAACTACCCGCAAATGTCACAGATCCATCGCAGCAAATTGCTACAGGTTGCGCCAGCGATGACAGCAGTAAATTTGTGGCTACGGGACGCGGTGGTGTACCGCAAAATCCTACACAGGAAGTAAGGAGCGATCGCACTTGGCTTGATGTGCGTGATGTCTGGGCATTCCGCAAAACACAAGCTCAAAAACCCTCATCTTCGCAAACTCTTATCCAAGCTACTTCTTGGCATCGTAACGCCCAGGGAAAAGTTGAGTTAGTTGCAGCACAATCACCCACTAATGTGCGATCGCCTTTAACCTGTGCTGCACTTGTAGCTAAATAGTTATCTCAAGAACTCTTTAAATCGAGTAAATTGCCAAACTATGAGTAATTACCTATGAATTTGCAAATTAAACGACATCGCTGGTTATATATCAGTCTGAGTATTTTGAGCTTGTGTTTAGCAGTGACAATTACCCCAGCTAGAGCAAGTGTAAGCGTAGCAACTAATTCTGCGTTGAATGTGTCAGTATCTACTTCCGAATCTACTAATTGGCTAGAACAGGGGCGGAAACTGTACAGTTCAGGCAACTTTAGTGAAGCCGCGACGGCTTGGCAAAGGGCAGTACAAAATTACCATAGTCAAGGCGATCGCACCAACGAAGCCTTGAGTTTGAGTTACCTCTCGTTAGCGCAACAGGAACTCAACCAGTGGGAAGCAGCTAGACAATCTATCGAACAAAGCCTAAAAATTTTGCAAACGGCTAAACCTTCTGCCGATGCGATTATCTGGGCGCAAATACTGAATACTCAAGCCAATTTAAAACTACGTACAGATAAAGCTGAAACCGCCATAGAAATTTGGCAACAAGCTCAAAAATATTACGAACGCTCAGGCGATACAATCGGTAGCTTAGGCAGTCAAATCAACCAGGCACAAGCCTTACAAAGTTTGGGATTTTACCGTCGTTCCAAACAACAGTTAGAAGCGCTGACGCAAAAGCTTTCAGCAATGCCAGATTCGGAAGTTAAAGTTAGTGGGTTGCGATCGCTTGGTTTAGCTTTGCACGCCATCGGCGATCCTCAAAGCCAGGAAGTTTTAGAACAAAGTCTAGCCACAGCCAACAAAATTGCCGCTAAAACCGAGTTAAGTTCCATTCTTTCGAGTTTAGGGAAAGTTGCTGCTGACTTTCACCACCCAGAAGCAGCATTAAATTACTTTGAAGATGCCCAAACAGCAGCTACAAACCCCAATGAAGCTTTACAAGCGCGTTTAGCCCATTTCAAATTATTAGTGGATTACGACAAACTCGAATATGCCATTCCCCTAGCACCCCAATTACGACAACAGTTGTCACAATTAGCACCCAGTCATAGTTCCTTGAATGCAGCAATTAATTTTGTCGCCACCTTAAATCGCTTGGAAAATCCAGAGCGAGTTTTACCAAACAAAGATTTGGCAGAACTTATGGCAGATACAGTTAAGTCTGCCGAAAAAATTCAGGATGGAACTGCCCAAGCTTATGCACTCTATCAATGGGCACAACTCTACAACCATACAAAACAGTGGCCCCAGGCACAGGAACTAGCTGAAAAATCTCTCAATATAGCCCGTCAACTCCAAGCTGACGATCTGATCGCTCAATCAGCATGGCAGGTAGGAAAATTGTACAAACAACAAGGCGATCGCCAACAAGCAATTACAGCTTATACCGAAGCAGTTAAATCATTAAAGGCACTACGAGCAGATATGGTTGGTGTCAACCCCGATGTACAGTTTTCTTTCCGCGAAAGTGTGGAGCCTGTCTATCGGGAACTGGTAAGTTTACTTCTGGACGAGCAACCAACCCAGGCTGCATTAACGCAAGCGCGGGAATTGATTGAGTCACTGCAAATCGCCGAACTTGATAACTTTTTCCGCGAAGCTTGTTTAGATAAAGCACAGCAGATTGACAAAGTTGACTCCACGGCAACAGTGATTTATCCGATTATCTTAAGCGATCGCTTAGGAGTAATTCTCTCCAAGGCTGGACAACCCCTGCGTTATTATGCCACTCAAAAATCTCAAGCTGAAATTGAGCAAACTCTAGATAACTTCCTCGTGGCTCTCAACCCAGTTTCAGACTCAAAAGTTCGGGAGCGATTGTCCCAGCAAATTTATGACTGGCTGATTCGTCCGGCAGAAGCAGATGGAGCCTTTAAAGACACTCAGACATTAGTATTTGTTTTGGATGGTCGGTTGCGGAACATCCCAATAGCAGCCTTGTATGACGGTAATCGATATCTGATTGAAAAATATGCTGTGGCGCTCTCACCGGGATTGCAACTGATGGCGGCGCGATCGTTTCAGCAAAACCAGATTGATGCAGTTGTTGGCGGTATTAGTCAATCTCGCAATGGTTTTAGTGCCTTGCCAGCTGTGGAATCAGAAGTCAAAGAAATCTCCGAAACAGTGCCATCTTCGATGTTACTCAACCAAAAATTCACAAATCTTGCCCTTGCCGATCGCATCAAATCTAGTAAAGCCAATGTTGTCCATTTAGCAACCCACGGACAGTTTAGCTCTCGTCTCGAAGATACATTTTTACTTACCTGGGACGGACAAGTTAGTGTCAAAGAGTTGTCCGAACTCCTGAAAAATCGTAGTGGTAATTCATCAAAAGCGATCGAATTATTGGTACTGAGTGCCTGTGATACTGCCACTGGTGACGATCGCGCCGTTTTGGGATTAGCAGGCTTGGCTGTCAAATCTGGTGCGCGTTCTACCATTGCCACACTCTGGCCAGTCAAAGACAAAGCGGCCGAAATGCTCATGACTCGCTTCTATGACCAACTACGCCAACCTAAAATCACTAAAGCTGAAGCGCTACGACAGGCACAAATTAACCTAATTCGCCAAACTGATTTTAGCGATCCGTTTTTTTGGTCTGCCTTTGTTTTGGTTGGCAACTGGCTTTAAATACGTATAATTACTGCTATAAGATGCACTTAAAAAAACAGCGAATTTATGGAATTGGAATCGAAATTCGGTTATAAATGCTAGTAGCCTTCCCATATCTGAATAGCGTTTAAAAGTATTCCATGAGTTTTTAGTGCAGTGATTTGAATGTATTTTCGATCGCTGTTGAATCAGATGAGGACAAAGATCATGAAACGTCGATATTTAACTAGTGCATTGAGCATCATGGCTCTGATTGCTAGCAGTATATGGGCTAGTGCCTATGCTGTAACATTTACCCCGCCCTCTAAAAATAGTGCCCCTAGACAAGCCACAGGAGGAGCTTCCCGCGGTAACCTCTTTACCCCGCCCTCTAAAAATAGCGCTCCCAGACAAGCCACAGGAGGAGCTTCCCGCGGCAACCTCTTTACCCCTGCTCCAGGTAACGGCGCTCCCAGACAAGCAACAGGAGGAGCTTCCCGCGGCAACCTCTTTACCCCTGCTCCAGGTAACAGCGCCCCCAGACAAGCATCGGGAGGGGCTTCCCGTGTAGGTACTTACTACTTGAATTCATCGACTATAGCAGCAGGAGGGCCCGCAGCCCTAATTGCACTCCTACCGCAAAGCTTCTATGGCACAACCGTGTCCGAACGTCCCACAATTCTGGTGTACCTTCCCGCTTCTAATGCGCAAGAAGCTGTGTTCAGCCTTAAAGATGAAGCTGGCAATACACAGTATCAAATGAGCATTCCTGTAGCACAAAAAGCTGGAACCATCGCCATCAAATTACCAGCCGACGCACCCGCTTTAGCCGTTGGTAAAAACTACCAGTGGTTCCTGGCATTGAAAGTGGACGGAACGCTCAGCCCAAGTACGCCTTACGTTGATGGTTGGATTGAGCGTATCCAGCCTACTGCTGAACTGGCAACAGCAATGCAGCAGGAAGATGCTTTAAAGCGTGCGGCTGCTTTTGGTAAAAATGGAGTCTGGTACGACTGTGTGGCAACCTTGGCTGTACTGCACGCTGCCCAACCCAAAAATGCAACTATTGTCAAGCAATGGGAAGAACTTCTGTCGTCAGTTAGCTTAAAGGATATTGCAACAGTTCCCTTAGTAGCCTCAGCGAATTAAAACAGGTGAGAGAAAAGGTAAAGGGAAAGGGGGAAGAAGTTTGTTAAATTCTTTTTCTCTTTAACCGTTACCTTTTCTCAAAGCCACCCAATCCCAGACAAGTATTTAGTGGAGTCATGACTCACGAATGCTAATCAATATTATTTAATTAAGCCTGTGGAATTATGTGGCGCAAATTCCAAACTTTCATCCAACGCTCTCGCAGTGTTTTGATTATTACTCCCAGCGTTGCCCTAACAGTTCTTCTGGCGCAGTCGTTGGGACTTTTCAATTTGCCTGAGTGGAAACTTCGTGATGAATGGATGCGACAGCGATCTTGTGAAGCACCCGCCCTTATTGGGTGTTGGCAAAATACTATGGCTGAAGAAATCGTCATTGTTACAATTGACGAACAAGATATCCAATCAGTTGGTAAATGGCCAATTCCAGATTGGTCGCTAGCACAATTACTAGAAAAAATTCAGGCGCAACAACCACGCGCCATCGGCTTGGATCTCTATCGAGATTTACCAGAAGGCAGCGGACACGAGCAACTTGTGAAAGTCTTTCGGGACAATACCAATTTGATTGGCGTCGAGAAAATTACTGGAGAGCGTGTCAATCCCGCACCAGAATTGAAAAAAGCAGATCGCGTAGGCTTGGCAGATTTGGTGTTGGATAGCGATCGCTTTGTGCGTCGTGCCTTACTGACGGCAACCGATGCTAAAGAAGAAGACAAAGTTAAAGCAGGACTGGCAACTCTTGTAGCCCTCAAGTACCTTGAAGCCGAAAAGATAACGTTAGAATCTGTTGACGAAAAGCAGCAGAAGTATCGATTAGGCAATCAAATCTACCTGCCACTACAAAATCAAGAAGCAGGTTATGCCGATACTGATGTCGGCGGCTATCAAATTTTGCTCAACTGGTATGGTTCCGAAGCATCGTTTCGCACAGTTGCGATGCGGGATGTGTTGGCAGGAAAAATTCCAGCAAATCTGATGCGCGATCGCATGGTGTTTATTGGATCGACTGCTGCCAGTACCAATGATTTCTTTAGCACACCGTTTAGTTCTTCCTTAATTTCTGCCCAAAAACCTACACCTGGTGTAATTATCCATGCCAATATCGCCCATCAACTGGTGCAAGGAGCAAAAACAGGGAAAGCAAATCTGCACGGTGTTTCTGGTATGGCTGTGTCGTTGTGGATTATTTTCTGGTCTTTTGTCGGTTCTAGTGGTAGTTGGTGGTTAGTCAGTACGCGTACTAAGTGGCAGATTCCAGGCGGCAAAATTCTTTGGGCAACTGTAGGTATCACTGGTGCATTTATTGGTGGTGGCTACGGGATGTTGTTACAAGGTATTCTGATTCCGGTAACACCTGCCTTAGCTGCATTCATCAGCAGCGTAATTGCCACAATCAATACCTATAAACAACAGAAGTTAGAACAAGCGAATCAGCAACTAGAAATTGCCAATGCTCAATTATTAGATTATTCCAAAACCTTAGAGTTCAAAGTTGAAGAGCGAACTAGCGAACTCTTGGAGGCAAAGCAAGCTGCTGATGCTGCTAACGAAGCAAAGAGCGAGTTTTTAGCCAATATGAGCCACGAGCTACGCACGCCCCTCAATGGTATCCTTGGTTTTGCTCAGGTGCTAGAGGTATCGCCCAACCTCACAGATAAAAATCGCGAAGGGATCAAGATTATCTACCAATGCGGTTCTCACCTGCTGATGCTAATCAATGACATTCTCGACCTTTCAAAAATTGAAGCTCGGAAATTAGAATTGGTTACCACCAACGTACATCTGCCGACTTTCTTACATGGTGTGACTGAGATTTGCAGTATCCGAGCCGAGCAGAAAGGAATTGGATTTAACGTCTTAATAGATAATTGCCTACCAGCTGTTATTCAAGTAGATGAAAAGCGACTGCGGCAAGTGTTAATCAACTTACTAGGCAACGCTATCAAATTTACAGATAACGGTAGCGTGACGTTCAAAGTAGATCTACTGGGTGGACAAGAGAACGAACAGAATAACTTCTCAGTTAACACTCAACACTCAACATTGAGCGCTTCCAATAACCAATCACCAACCGCCAAGATTCGGTTCCAGATTGAAGATACAGGTATTGGAATGTCATCAGACCAATTAGAGAAAATCTTTTTGGCCTTTGAGCAGGTAGGTGAGGCTGGACGGAAATCTGAAGGTACTGGCTTGGGATTAGCAATCAGCCAAAGAATTGCGGCATTGATGGGCAGCGAAATTCAAGTGCAGAGTTGCTTGGGTGAAGGAAGTCTATTTTGGTTGGATTTGACAGTACCAGTACCAATTTCCCATGACTGGTATCCAGGAACCATCGCCTCAACCCATCAGAAAATCACCGGGGTTCGGGGTAGCGCGCCACAAATTCTGATTGTCGATGACGATCGCAATCATCGTTTTATGTTGACTGCTCTACTACAAGAAATTGGCTGTCGAATCTTGGAAGCAAGCGATGGCAAACATGGGCTACAGATGGCAACTCAACATCAACCGGATGCGATCGTGCTTGATTTAGCCATGCCCAATATGGATGGTTTTGAATTGATGGTTCGCTTACAAGAAAATCCTCTAACTCGTTCGATTCCAATTATTGTTTCTAGTGCCAGTGTATTTGAAGAAAATCGACAACGGAGTTTACAAGCAGGAGCAACAGCATTCTTGCCCAAACCCATCCAAATTGATGAACTTTTCAATGCGCTGGGTTCCTTACTAAAAGTTGACTGGATCTATAGCCAATCTAAACCGCAGCAATTATTGAGCAAGAATGAGCAAGTAGATAATACTGAATTAATTTTGCCGTCTCAAGATATTTTGCAACAACTTTATCATCTGGCAATGATGGGAGATATTCCGGCAATTGAGGGAACCATAAAAGAGTTAATGGAGCAAGACAGTAAGTTAACTCCTTTCGCAACTGAGTTAAACAAACTCACTGCCAACTTCCAGACCGCCAAAATCCGTAAGTTCCTCAAATCATTTGTAACAACGGAGTCACATTCATGATGACCGAAACTCTTTTGCAGCCAATGCATATCTTGTTGGTGGACGATAATCCAAATAATCTGAAAGTGCTATCTGAAGCGATTCAAGGATGTGGTTGGAAAGCGCTCATGGCAACCGATGGAGAGTCGGCGATCGAACAAATAGAATACGCCCATCCCGATCTGATTCTCCTCGATATTATGATGCCAGGTCTGGATGGGTTTGAAACTTGCCGCAGGCTGAAAGCCAATGCCATAACTAAGAGCATTCCGGTCATTTTTATGAGTGCCTTGTCGGATGCCACAGACAAAGTGAAAGGGCTGGAAATTGGTGCGGTTGACTACATTACCAAACCTTTTCAACAAGAAGAAGTAATTGCTCGATTAAAGTTACACCTGAAAATTTCCCATCTGACGCGGACATTAGAACAACGGGTACAAGAACGCACTGCCGAATTAAGCGAATCTTTACAACAGTTACAACAAACCCAACTACAACTAATCCAGAGTGAGAAAATGTCAGCTCTTGGACAACTTGTTGCAGGGATCGGTCATGAAATTAATAACCCAATTGGTTTTATTAGTGGAAATTGCTCCCATATTGAGGAATATACAAAGGATCTGCTTCGTTTGGTGAATTTGCAACAGCAAAAGCTACCAAACTCAGATCCAGAAATTGAAGAACTTATTGAAGAAATTGACCTAGAGTATCTGGCTGAAGATTTACCAAAACTTCTCTTATCAATGGAGCAGGGAATTAATCGTCTTAAGGATATCAGTCTCTCTTTAAGAACTTTTGCTCGAGCCGATATTTCATCTCAGGTTGAGTTTCAAGTTCATGAAGGAATCGATAGTAGCTTAATGTTATTAAAACACCGACTCAAAGACCAAGGAGACCGTCCTAAAATTGAAGTTGTTACACATTACGGTGAGTTAGTTCCAATTAGTTGTTATCCAGGACAACTGAACCAGGTGTTTATGAATATTATTGCTAATGCTATTGATGCATTTGATGACCTTTATCAAAGCAGATCGGAGCGGGAGATAGCTGCTTGCGATTACACCATCACTATTACTACATCGTGCGATCACCACCAAAAAACCGTTACAATTTGCATCGAAGATAATGCTCTTGGTATGCCTCCTGAGGTGCAAGCTAAAATTTTTGAGCCATCTTTTACAACTAAGCCTGTGGGTAAGGGAACTGGACTAGGATTAGCTATCAGCTATCAAATTATTGTCGATAAACACAATGGACAAATTAACTGCTTGTCAATCTCTGGGAAGGGAACGAAGTTTATTATTACTCTCCCAATTTAGCTTTAAATCAGTCAGTGGGAAAATTTATAATTAAGAACTCAATCAATCTAACTCTTTAGAATATCACAATCTCTACTTTACCCTTGAAAATAGATATAAAAATCCTTAATTAATTTGGAATTATAGTATTATTTACTCTCAATATTAGTTGCTTGAAACTTTAACTGGTCAATGAGTGCAAAACGAATATCCCGTTTTTCAGCAATGAATTTAATCCCCGGTTGTTGAAGGTTTAAGAAGTCTAATCCTTTTTCTTTACCACTGATTAAAAACTCAGCGATCGCTATTTTATAAGTGCGTTGAGGGTCAAGAGGTTGACCTTGAATCAACCAATTTTTAGAATTTGGTTGTTGACTAACTTTGGCTGTTTGCAGATAACCACCACTGCCTTTATTGGCTTGCCCTCGATCTAATACTCTCTGCAAAACGTCACCATTTATCTCTACTGCAACAACTTTGCCGCCAAAAGGCAAGATGCGAATCGCATCATATTGAGTAATTGGGCCTGGTAAAATCACGTCATCAAGTCGAATTGAACCGGAATTAAATATAGCTAAATCTGCATCAGGTACTTCTTTTAACATTGCTGAGGCAATTAATTCTGTCAGCTTTGTTTGCTGATTGCGGACGCTAGCTTCTAAACCATCTAAAGCAAATTTCACTTCAGCAATTTTCTGATTTGGCTCAAAACCGTTGGCGCGAAATGCTTGATAGCTTTTTTCTACCCATTCATGGACTATCTTTGCCGTTTTTGGTTCTTCAGGAATTTTATCGGTAATCGGTATTAACCGAGAGTTAATTGCAAGGCTTCTTTCGATCGTATCGTAACTCAATTGATGAACGTAAACTGTACGTGCATTGGCATCTGCTTTAAAAATCGGTGTAAAATCCCGACCTCGCCATTGCTGGATATTTTCATGCTCGTGACCTCCCAGAACTATGTCAATTTCTGGTACGTTTTCGGCTAGTTTGCGGTCATCTTCAATTGAGAGATGGGTAAGAGCAACTATGATATCAACTTTACCCTTGAGTTTGCTAACCTGCTGTCGAGCTGTTGCAATCGGATCGGTGTAGCTGACGTATTTAGACTGATTCTCTGCAAGGGTAACGCCAATTAATCCTACCCTAACTACAGCACCGCGATCGCCTTTCACATTGAATACTATCGAGCGAGGAACGCCTTTTAAGGCTTGTCCTGTACTATCAGATACATTACTGGAAACCCAGCGAAATCGCGATTCTTGCAATCTTTGGTAGAAGAGGTTTTCTGGTAGGTCAAATTCGTGATTCCCAAAAGTCGCATAATTTAACCCCAAAGCGTTCATTACAGCTATCATTTGCTGGCCAGCTAAAGGTGTACTGTTAATTTTGGCAGTTCCTAAAGCCGATGGACTCAAAGCATCTCCAGCTAACACCGTGTAGGTGCGGGGGTTGTCTTTATAAAGTTGCTGTCGTAGAGTAGCAACACGCGCTAAACCGCTACGAGTCCCACCTTCCACAGGAGTAATTTCGTAAATATCGTTAAGTTGCAACAGGTTAATGTTAACGATTTCTGCAAGTGCAGGAGTAGCTAAAGCGATGGTGGCTAATACTTGGAAAATTACACTGCATCCCTGGCAAATAAGTTTCATATTTAACTTGAAGCACTCGTAGTATATGAGATTGATTTTACTCTTGATGCTAGGATGTAATGCGATCGAGTTCATCAAGAATATTGCTATCTATATCGATGTCAAATTTCCGAGCAAAATGAGCAGACGACGCCAGCAAATTAGGTAAATCTTCCATTAACAATACTTTTGGATGAGGGCCTCCAGTTGACCAATCAATATAGCGGCGGCGATCGTTTTTTAGCGTGAGGTGAGGTGCATTTGCAAGTATAGTCTGAAAATATGACTCGTCAGTATACTTCAGTTTTTCGTAGTATAAAGTTACAGCATTTTTCTGATTGTGAAAATCGATAATGTACTCAGCAGCTTTGCAATTGGCACAAAACCATTGACTGCCACTAAAACAAGCAAATTTCTTAGAAAAAGGAAGAAAAGCTTTTGTTAATAAAGGATGTTCTAAGCAGATTTCTATATTCAGTTGACCAAAGTATTTTTTTGAGTAATTCAAAGAAAATGACTTTGTACAATATCTTTGATAGGAGTTTTTCAACCATAACATGTTTGGTTTTAAATCTTGTTTATAAATATCGTATGTAATTTGTTCGTACTGGATGTAAGCATGGTAGGGATTTGAGCCTAAATCGTCCAATATTTGATTTGCACTTTTAATGGGATAGTCTGCGCCACTGAGTAATACGAACCAATCCGGTGCATCTGGAGTCTCATACATCAATTGAAGTGACTTAATTGTAGCCTCTATGAGAGTAAATCCTCCCCATTCTGTCTTTATATGAGGCCGTACTAGTAAAACATTTTTTGACAGAGCATCTACAGATAAGTCGCACTTATCAAAATCATGATGGCACACAATAACAGGATAATTGAACATCCTGTTTAAAGTATTTATCAGTCTGTAAATTTGTAGAGGTTTTGTGTGTGTTAATAAAATAAAACCTATAGATTGGTTCGTCTGATTTTGCATTTTTAATAACTGATTTTTACAATATTTACTCACCCATAGTTAGTATTTTACTCATTTTGGTAACTGGAACAAATACCCCGTTCCTTAAATAATGAGGCGTTCTTTGGATGGCAGTAAATCCCAGTTTTAAATAAAATCCTTCTGCATAAAGACTAGCAGTTGTAATTACCTTATCTATGGCGCGATCGCTTGCTTGTTTACAAAAATGCTCGACTAAAGCACGCCCAATACCTTGACCTTGATATTTAGGATGGACGTATAGTCCAATCAACTCATCAACAACGAAGCTAGCAAAACCTGTAACAATATCTCCCTCCACTGCAACCCACATAGATTCCACTTTCATACTTTTTAATATATTTGCACCATCAGGCTGGTTGCGATGATTACGCCAAGCTAAAAGTTCTTTTTCGGTATAAAAAGTTGCAGGGAGAGCTTTAATAGCAGCAATATGAATTGCACTCAGCGCCCAGCCATCTTTTTCCTCAGCAGGTCGAAGAGATATTTTATTGGCACTCATGGTTTTAAGGCAAGCATTTGAGTTAGATGCCTGTTCTATTTCGTTTTTATTAGAATATCAAGTTGCCATATAAACTCAAGTAAATTTCTTGTTAAAAACTATAATATATTTTAATATACAGTAATTCTATCGACAAACCGTATATTATAGGTAGAGCAATAAAATAATGACGCTAAAAGGCAAATTCAGAAGCAATTAAGCTATAGCTTCTAATATTTGGCGAATTTTGTTGACTTTGTTCAAATATCTTCTCAAAGCTTGCTTATTAGAGCATTTACGAAACTGTAAGAGATTGGAAAATTCAAAGGAGCGAATGTGATCGACGCTATACAAATTAATGAAAACTTGACAACCACAGGACAAATCATCCCCAAACAGCTCGAGCAAGCTAGACAAGAAGGTTTTAAGTCGGTTTTAAATTTGCGATCGCCTGATGAGTTGGGATTCTCCAAAGATGAGCAACAGATAGCGGAAGCCTTGGGACTGCACTATAGGAATGTGCCACTGAAGCTAGAAGCACTCAATGAAGAGTTAATTACCAAAATACTGACAACACTCGAACAAATTCCCAAACCAGCGGTTGTGCATTGTGCAGCAGGGATGCGATCAACTGGAATTGCACTATTAAGTGTCGCTATTCAAGAAGGATTGACGCCAGAGCAAACCTTATCCAAAGCTCGGAATGTAGGCTTTGGGTTCTTTGAACACGCTGGCGTTAGTCCTCGATTGAAGCAACTATTTGTGGACTACGTTAACAAACATGCAAAGGTAGCTGTAGCTGTTGGCGATCGCTAATTTTCATGTTTTCCCCAAAAGGAATAATGTTTAAATTTTTTCGCGCCACTTACAGGCAAGGTTTTAAACCAATATTCATCAATCCAGTGGTACAGAATCATTCTGAATTCTGACTCTTGTTAGCGTAGCGGGGCGTAGCCCATTCTGAATTCTTCTCCATAAATTGTAAATTATGAATTATGGATTCAGAATTATGAATTAGCATGACCAAATTTTTCCGTGCCAATGTTGATGCAATGGCTAGCTATGTACCTGGCGAGCAGCCTCAACGGGGTACGCAGATTATTAAACTTAACAGTAACGAGAACCCGTATCCTCCCTCACCTGCGGCATTAGCTGTGCTGCAAAATATCGATGGAGAATGGTTGCGACGCTATCCAGAACCTTTCGGAGGGGAATTCCGGCAAGCTGCTAGTAAAGTTTTGGGAGTTCCTAGTGATTGGATAATCATCGGAAATGGCAGTGATGAATTGTTAAGCGTAGTAATTCGAGCCTGTGCAGAACCCGGACGGAAAGTAGTCTATCCTATGCCGACTTATGTGCTGTATCGCACATTAGCTCAAATGCAGGACGCGGATATTATTGAGATACCCTACGGCAAGGACTACAGTTTACCGCTAGAAGAATTGATTGCGATTGATGGGGTTGTAACATTTATTGCTTCACCTAATAGTCCATCAGGACATGTAGTGGCAAAAGATGACTTGCGAAAACTAGCTAGAAACCTATCTGGAGTTTTAGTCATTGATGAAGCTTATGTAGATTTTACTGAAGAGAACGCCTTGGATTTAGTAAAAGAATACGAAAACGTCATCGCAATCCGGACACTTTCTAAAGGCTACTCATTAGCAGGATTGCGGCTAGGATTTGGGGTGGCGAATCCCAAGCTGTTGCATGGATTGTTTAAAGTCAAAGATAGCTATAACATTGATGCGATCGCCTGTGCAATTGGCACGGCTGCAATTACTGACCAAGCTTATAAAAATGCTTGTGTGGCAAAAATTAAAGCATCGCGGATTAAGCTTGCAGCAGACTTGAAACAATTAGGCTTTCAGATTTGGGATTCCCAAACTAACTTTTTGCTGGCACAACCTCCACAAGGAAACGCTGAGTATCTTTATCAAAAACTCAAGGAACAGGGAATTTTAATCCGCTACTTCAAGCAGCCAGGACTAGAAGATAAATTACGCATCAGCGTTGGTACTGAAGAACAAAATCAAACTTTGGTAGAGGCGCTGATTTATCTAGTGGTTAGATAGTGAGACAAGGTGACAAAATGAGAACTTACAACAAGTTTATATGATGAAATTCAAGCATTATTTCTGGATAGCTATTTTAAGTATTACTACATTAATAGGTGTAATTTCGCCAGAAAAAATTCAGGCGCATACACCATCAAATAGCCTTTTTCAAATATCTACAATTAGCGCTTTATCAGCAGGAATTTATGAGGGAGATACTACTTTCAAAAAAATCAAAAAATACGGTAATTTTGGGTTGGGTACAGTCAATTATTTAGACGGAGAAATGATTGGATTAGATGGTAAATTTTATGAAGTGAAAGCTGATGGAGTTGCTTCTATAATCCCTGATTCAATCAAAAGCCCTTTTGCGGCAGTCACCTTTTTCAAACCAGAAAAATCAATTTATCTAGAAGGGCAGTTGAATTATCAGCAATTGCAAGAATCTTTGGATCTGCGCTTATCGACTAAAAATTATCCTTATGCAATTCGTATTCAAGGTAATTTTCCGTTTCTGAAATATAGAACTGTTCCCAAACAAAAACCTCCTTATCGCCCTTTGGCAGAAGCGCTAAAAGAACAATCAGTTTTTGAATTAAAGAATGTCAATGGTACTTTAGTAGGATTTCGTACACCAAAATATATGCAAGGAGTAAATGTTAGCGGCTATCATTTTCATTTTTTAACTGCAAATCGAAAAACTGGCGGACATCTTTTAGATGGGCAGTTTCAAAATACTAGAGTCGAAATTGATGCCATATCAAATGCAGAGATTAATTTGCTCAAAACAGCTGAATTCGATCGAGCTGACTTGGGAGATGGCAGAGCAATGGGGAAATGAGAAGAACGGGGAGGTGGGGAGGCTTTCAAGGGTAGGTTTTTTGTTTAAGCAGATGAGAAAACTGTCGGATATTTAACCCAGCTTTTCAAGACCGGATTACTTGGGCCAGCGACCAGATAGAAGTTCATATTCTCAAAGATGGTAGCCGCATTGTTACTGGCTATCAGGGCGAGCTGCAATTAGTATGAGGATGCATTCCTTAATTATCGAAACAATCGGGTCTAAAACCGTACTTCGTCCAAAGTTTTTGGAATGTGGGGATAAATCCTCGTTACAAAAACTGCCTCCTGCCTTCGTTAAGACCAACCCAATGCTTCGCTTATTTGTCCTGCCAGTTTCAGAGGACGAAAAGGCTTGGCAAATACAGCAGCTACATCTAAACCTGTAAAGCTATCGCGATCTGAATCCTGGACTTTGGCAGTTAGTAAAATTACCGGAATTGGCTGAGTAACGGGGTTAGCCTTGAGTTGTTGCAGGGTAGCACGCCCATCCATGTCAGGCATCATCATATCTAATAAAATCGCATCAAGTTTAAAGTTAGCAGCCACATTCAAGGCTTCCCGACCAGAACAAGCAGTCAAGACGTTCCACCCAGCACCCATTTCTAATCCCAGTTTTGCGATCGCTTGCACATCTTCTTCATCATCAACAATCAAGATATTTCTGTTCATAGTGTCACTCACGCATGATATGTGATGCCCATTAGCTTGACCGATTAAGAATTATTGTAAAATGCGATCGGGGAAAAGTCGGGGAAAAATAGCCAGCTAAAACCTCTTATGTAGAGCTAGTTAAAGGTAACAGCACATAAAATGTGCTACCTTCACCTAAATTGCTTTGAACCCAGATTTTACCGTTATGTTGCTGCACAATATTTCGACAAATAGCTAGTCCTAAACCTGTTCCACCTTTGTTACGGGAATCAGATGCATCTACCTGCTGAAAACGCTCGAAGATAATTTGTAATTTATCTTCAGGAATTCCTCTGCCTTCATCTTGGATGGTAATCAAGACATAGTTGCCAGGGTAAGTCTGCGGTGCGATTGAATGCCCATTGCCTGGAGACTCAGCAGTTTTATATTCTGAGAGAATCGCACTAATCCAGACGCGATCGCCTGGTTCGGAAAACTTGATTGCATTACTGATTAAATTTGTCAATGTTTGCAGCAAGCGATCGGAGTCTGCCCAAAGTTCAATTGTTAAAGGATTGACAATTAGTTCCACTTGGAATTTATCTGCCATTGCTTGCATTGCTTCTGTTGATGTAATTAGCAATTCGGCAACATTGCACTTAGCTTTTCGCATGAAGATTTTGCCCGATTTCATCCGTTCTAAATCGAGAATATCGTTCACCAAGCGCATCAGGCGTTCGGTATTAGTTGTGGCAATGCTAAGGACTTTTTGTCCCTGTTGGGTGAGAGTTCCTAGTTGCCCTGCACCCAATAAATCCAATGCTCCCATTGTGGAAGTTAAAGGTGTACGCAACTCATGGCTGACTAAAGAGATAAACTCGTTTTCTAGACGTTTGCGTTCGGTAATGTCATTGGCAATTAATAAAGCACACGGCACTCCGGCGAGGTCAATTAATTCGATAGAAATAAGTATAATTTTGACTTCACCAGATTTAGTAGTAAATTCAAATTCTTGATTGTAAAGCGCTCCAGCTTGGGGTAAATGTTGAATTTTCTGAGCTAATGCTACTGTATTTTTCCCTAAATCAATTTCAGTTGCTGTGTGTCCGATTACTTCCTCTACAGAATAGCCACTGACCCTTAAAAAGCTGGGATTGACATCAAGAAAACGAGCTTCAGAAACTGTAGCGATCGCAATTGGATTGGGACTAGAACGAAAAACTTTAGCAAACTTCTCTTCTGCTTTAGTGCGATCGTGAATTTCTTGTTGCAACAGCTGATTTTGGGCTTGCAGTTGTTGTTGCAATTGCCGTATCGTTAAGTGATTTTCAATACGTGCTAAAACTTCTTCTAGTTGAAAAGGTTTAGTAATATAGTCTACTCCACCGACTGCAAAAGCTTTGATTTTATCTAAGACATCACCTAAAGCACTGATAAAAATGACCGGAATATCGCGAGTGCGATCGTTTGCTTTCAAACTTTGACAAACCTCATAGCCATTCATCTCAGGCATATTCACATCCAACAAAATCAAGTCAGGGGGAACTGCATTTGCTCCCCGTAAGCCTGTAGAACCTTTAGTTACACTCCTGACTTTATATCCCTGCTCCGTCAGCATAGCAGATAAGAGATTCAGGTTTTCTGGTGTGTCATCAATTACCAAAATGTCAGCTTTGGGGAATTTGAGTGACTGGTTAAGCATTACAATATCGACCTTAGCCAAATAGGTTACTCATTATTCCTAGAAATTTTCACCTTAGTTCGGTTTCTTAATAATCAGTTACAAAAAAAATCCCAATTACCCAATTATCTCCCCTACTTCTCCCCGATTGATAACTAATCTAATAAACATCAAATCAAGTTTGTAGCTAACATTTTCTAAATTACACAACCACGAGTAACTTATATGCAAACTTTAACCATGCGTAAACCAATTGTTCTCACACCAGGAGAAGGTAATCAATTTTCCATTCTTGGCGCTAATTTTACAACCAAAGCAACTGGCGAACAAACAAATGGAGCTTGGACAGTTTATGAAATTACAGATACACAAGAAAATGGCCCGCCACTACATACTCATCCTTGGGAAGAAGCATTTTATATTTTAGAAGGAGAAATAGAAGTTCAAGTTGGTACAGAAATATTTTTGGCATCGCCAGGCTGTTTCGTTAATATTCCTCACAATGCACCACACGCTTTCAAAGTTCGTTCTGCTACAACAAAATTCCTAGTTTTAATTTCACCCAAGGGAGCGCAACAGTTTTATGAAGAAATGGGTGAAGTAGCAGATAGTTTATCAATTAATATGGAAAAAGTACAGCCTGTTTTGACCAAATATGGATTGCAGTTTGTTAGCTAAATTGGAAAACTGCATAGTATAACTGAGGATTCAAAATTCAGAATTCTTGCTCAAAAAATCCCATATATTCAATCGCAAATAAGTCACTTAATTCTATGCCAAAAGCTACAGGTTTCTTCGCCGCTAGTGTCCTCACCTTGGGCTTGAGTGCTAGCCTTGTTTCTTACCCAAGTGTTAGCCATGCCGATCCAAATGATGCCGGAGTACCAACCGAACTTCAAGGTGAGTGGCGCTATGGTCGAGTCTCGACCATCCAATACCAAGACAGCTATACAGGACGCCCAGCAGCCCCAAGTGGTTCTAGCGACCAGTTTTTACTCGCTTCTAACGGTAATTACCAGCGAAGCAGGCTGATTCAAATCACCACCTACAACTGTACGTCTAATTTGTTTATAGAAGAAAAAGGCAAAGTTAAAGTTGAAGCTGGACGTCTAACTTTTCAACCCAGCGCCAGTAAATCCCAAGGGCAAATTTGCAATAGCGGGCGCACTTACTCCAGCGAGAATTCAGCAAAGCCTGAAACCTACCAGTGGTCGATTGAAACCAATGAGTACGGCCAGCAAGTTCTAGTGCTTGAAACTACTGATGGTCAAGGTAAAGCTCATTATGGACGACCTAAATAAGCTAGATAAATTCTTAATTGCGAATTCCGAATTCTCCCCTATTTCTCCCCGATTATTTCCTAATCTACAAAATATCAAACAGAGGTTATTCTTATGATTCACCATATCTCCATTGCTGTTAAAAATCCCTCCCATGTTGCCCGAGTTCTTGCAGAAATTTTAAAAGCACAAGTTGTTCCTTTTCCTCCTAACCCAGGCAGTTATATGGTTATGCCTCTTGATGAATACGGTACAGCCATTGAACTTTTTCCTTTAGGTTCTCAAATCGAGCCTGGTGAAGGCGACGGAGAGTGTACATTCGTGCATACCGCTATTAGTTCAAAATTTACTGATATTCATGCCGCTGTTTCTGTACCCACTAGCCAGAAAGAAATTGAAGAAATCGGTGCCCGTGAAGACTGGCGTGTAGTCCGCTGTAACCGCGAATCTTTTTTTGATGTAATTGAGTTCTGGGTAGAAAATAGATTAATGCTTGAATTTCTAACACCAGAAATGGCATCTGTGTATTTGAAATTTACCACTGATAAAGAAAATCTGAAATATTTTCTAGCAGAGCCAGCATTAGCAACAAATTAATAAACATTCATAAGCAGTCCTATTTTCTTTAACTCCCTGAATTTTCAAAAAATTTGGGGATTTTTTGAGTGTATAATTATGCAAAACAACAAAAAGCGATCGCTGTTGTAGAGACTTGAAAAACATCGCGTGTCTATATTTATCGAAACAATCGGGTCTAAAACCGTACTTGGTTCAAAGTTTTTGGAATTATAAATCCTCGTTATAAAAACGGCCTCCTGCCTTCGTTAATACCACAGGCAAGTTTTTACTGTAGTTTTAGTCATAACTTTTCCGATCGCCCAAAGCTTTTACAACATAATCAAACCTAAGCGGATGCCAGCCGTAACTGCCTCAGTACGGCTGGACACACCAAGCTTTTGAAAAATCGATGAAATATGGAATTTTACCGTATGTTCGGAAATTTGCAGGCGTTTGGCGATCGCTTTATTCCCCAACCCATAACCCAATATTCCTAAAACCTCTATTTCCCTGGGAGTCAAAGTTTGCACGGGGTTAGTTACCACTTTCTCCCGCATCGGCAGCAATTCCAAAACATCAGGGTGCAGCACTACCAAACCAGAAGCAACTGCCTGAACACCTGTAATAATTTCTGCCTCTTTACTGCTACTAGATAATACACCTCGGATACCCAAACCAAATGCTGTTTCTAGGTCAATACTATCGATATCTTCAGCAATTACTATAATTTGCTGTTCTGCAATTAACTGCAATTTTGACCAAATTAGTTCTGGGTTACTGCCTAAATCGAGCAAAACTACATCCGGTTGTAGTTGCTCAACTTCTCTAGATACTAAATCTAAATCAGATGCACTGCCCACAACTGTCAGCTGCGGATTGCTACTCACCACCGCCGATAAACCTGCGCGTACAACGGGAGAAGTAGCAACCACTATCACCCGAATCATGTCGCCTCCACAGCAGTTTTTGGGGTGATGTAAACTACCAATTGCTGACTATTTCGCAGGAGTTGTAATGGAATAGTCTTGTAACTTTGATGCAGATATTTAGTCAAATCATCAGGTCGAGTAAAAGCCTTCCCAGCAACTCCAACTAATACATCACCAATTTGTAATCCCACATTTTCTGCTACACTGCCAGGAATTATTGATAACACTAGCAAACCTAGAGTGCGTCTGCTTAAGACCACCGATTGCAGTGTCACTCCCAATTGCAGACGATGACTACTACGTAAAAAGCGGTTGACAGTACTACTAGGAATCGCCACAGCCAAATTATTGACAATCATCGTATTAATGCCAACCACTCGGCCCAGACAGTCAGCCATCGGCCCGCCAGAATTACCAGGATACAACTGTAAATCTGCAATTACCGCCCGTGGATGATTAGTGTGAACAATGCCGATTGTGACTGCACCACTATCAGCTAAAGGATTTCCTACTGCTAAGACTACTTCCCCAACTCGTAATTTATCAGCATCATTGATAGTTGCAGTCTTTAAATCCGTGGCGTTAATTTTCAGCGCTGCTAAATCCTGCTGGGGGTCAAAGTGCGATCGCACTGCTGGAAATACTCTACCATCAGATAATTCTACAGTTGCCCGGTTGCTGGTTGCTACATGGGCATTAGTAATAATCAACCCGTCAGGTTGCCAGATAACGCCAGAACCAACTCCCGCACTACCGCTTTTAACTTTGACTGTGCTTTGACGCAGTGTAGCGGCTACTGCTGAGACTTCATCATTTAATTGTGTAATCATGATTTCCTTGATTAAGCGGTAATTATTTACTCAGCAGGCCGTTCGCCAATTAGGATATCTAAATCAACTAATGCACCACCTCGAACAAGCTGCACCTTGATTTGTTTGCCAATGCGATCGCTATTATTTAGCAGTGCCAACACATCATCGGTATTACTGACGGCAATACCATCAAATTTTACTAACACATCCCCCAGCAACAGACCAGCATTATCGGCAGGGCTAGAGGGTTCGACATTAACGACAATCACCCCCGTTGCTGTAGTTAAATTTAAAGCAGTTTTCAGGTTGCTAGGCAAGCGTACAGGCTGCATTCCCACACCCAAATAGCCCCGTGAAATATGCCCTCTAGTCAATAATTGATTCAGCACGCGATCGATTGTAGCAGCAGGGATAGTTAAAACTGTACCCCGTCGCCCCGATGTATTCATACCAACTATATAACCAGCCGCATCTACGAGTGGCCCGCCTGCAAAACCAGGATAAAAAGTAATATCTGGACGGATGAATTGATCGATATTACCACCACTCATACTCCGCCACGCACCACCAACTACACTTACTGCTCCCATCGCTGCGCGTAAATCACCTTCACTACCTCTTGCTAGTCCCAGTACCAAATGACCGACTTTGAGATTTGTTCCATCGCCAATTGCGATCGCAGGGAGTTCATGATTTTGCAGTTGAAATACAGCTATATCAGTACTAGGGTCGTGACCGACGAAAGAAACTGGTCGAGTCTCCCCATCTGATAGAGTAATGGTGATTTCTTCATAACGCCCAAGCGACTCATCCGAAGTGATAATAATACCATTACGCCAATGAATACCACTAGAACAAATGCGTTTCCCGGCATTTACAGCAACCACAGCACTCCCTGCTTGTTCCACTGTGTCGGCTAAATTGTTAGACAGTGCCAGCAATGAAGACATAAAATTCTCCACTAATATCTTTGTGATGCTTATATCGTGACGTTTTATCTCTAGAGATAGCATCGGAAAAATGGAGAGAATTCTACCTACCAAAATGGCTAGTTGTATTTAACTTTGCTTGGGGCACAGCATCTAAGAGCTAAATTGCAGTCACAATTGGCCTCATAGTCTTTAGTTATGAAGTGCCTAAAACCTATCAAAGTGTTGAATTCAACAAGGAAACCCAACCTTATCTGTGCAACATCTCTTAAAAGTTGACGAAAGAATAACAGTTTCAGCCAAAGTTTTCAGGGCTGGCGATCGCCAGAATCTCGACTTAAAACAGAAGTACTTGAAATTCAGATGGTAGTAGTTGATTTGGGTCGCTTCCATTCCCTACTTCAAAGCTGCTAAAGTCTGTGAAAAACTTTTCGTCTCTGGTGAAAATTACTCATCCTTAAAAACTTCGAGTATGCAAAAGCTGAAGTCTTTGCAACCTAAAGCTTCTAGCCACCTTACAAAGACCCGAAAATTTTTTTGAAAAAATAGTTGACAATCCTAAATAGGTTCGTTATATTGAATAAGCGCTGGAAGAACGCACCCCCAAAAGCGAGGTCGCCAGGACACCGAACCATGAAAATATTATAGTTTGAAAGCCATTATACAACAAGTGGTCAGCGTCAAG
>JAVRCJ020000060.1:0-32517 GCA_034530875.2 Nostoc sp. DedSLP01 | reverse complement strand
TGATTCATCAAACATAAAGAGTTTCTTTCTAACTCCTTCCTTCTGCCTCCTGCCTCCTGCCTCCTGCCTCAAAACCCGTAACTTTGTACCTCATGTAAATGAAAACTGCTGTAAATAGCAAGGGTCTAATTACTTAGACTTCAAGAAACTACAAATTTAGCCTTATTAAAAGTATCCATCTTAGCTCTAGATTTACTGAATTTTTGTAAAATCCCCAAGGAGAAGATAATTGTATCAAAATATGTATTTTTATACACGATTAATTATTTTAGATATCTAATCAAGAAGATTGAGTAAAAATTTAAATTGATGAATTACTTATAGGATTTCTATTTGATTTTTGAAAAAACTTGCTCTCAACTAAAAAGCTTAATTTCTAGTTCTGTAGAGGCTGCAATTAATCGCTTCTCTAACGACGCCAGTTAAGTTCAAAAATCAAATTAAATTGTCATAAAAACGCCCCAACAAAAGCATTAGATAAATGCATCAAACAACAAAATCATACATATTGTTGGCATGATTTTGTTATCCCGTATTCGTACAAAAACTAATTATTTTCAATCAAATGAGTAATTTGACAAAGATACTCTCTCAGAATTCTGGTGGTAAACAAATTATTTCAACAGGAGTTGAAGTAAAAATCAATCGCTTGGAGTCTATTGTGGAACAAATTGGAGAAGCAGTACTTTCTACGACTGAGACAATTGAACGTCTTGCAGAAAGATTGGAAACTGTCAGTACGCAAGTAGAAGCACAGGGACAGCAGGTGCAGCAACAAGGCTATCAAATTGTTGCTTTATGTGATGCAGTACAAACTCTTGCTGAATCTCAGCAGAATTCACTGCAAAAACTCAACGAACTAACAAAAACTCTAGATAGATTTATGTATTTAATTCAAGGGGTGGGTGATTAATAATTCAAAATTCAAAATTAAAGACATTTTCAAGGCTTGGATTTAAACCACGGCTGAAAATCTGCTATGTATAGACGAAAAAGAACTATAGGAATCATATTTGATTTGGTGAAAAAACATCAGTACACCCAAACAAGGCTTCTTTCCCACTCCCTACTCCCCATTCCCTACTCCCTGACTACACAAATAATTTCAGTAATCAAACCGGATTCCTATATTGATTTAATATTTCTTTTCCCCATTCCCCTGATTTCAAACTCTTAACTTAGTCACGGCAATATTGCCAGAAAAACACACATCAACATCGCTACCAGGAGTGCGATCGCGTTTGCCATATTCTCCAACATAATAAAAATCATTACCCTCAACGCGATAATCGACGGGTAACGGTTTGATACAAGGTTGGCAAAACACCACTTTAGGATCTGGTTCTCCTGGTTGCACGTGTGGTAAGTTTACATTCCAAAAAGTTCCTGGTTCGAGAGGACGTTGGAGTAAGTCGGCTAAAACTTCAACTGTCAATTTCGCAGCCAAATCCCAATCAAAATTTTGCTTGGCTTTGCGATAGTGGGAAATCGCGATTCCCGGAATACCGTGCATTGCAGCTTCTCGCACAGCGGCAACTGTACCAGAAATGTAGGTATCGACTCCCAAATTGCCGCCAGCGTTAATACCTGAAAGTACGCATTTGACATTGGTGTTGATTTGTGTTATTGCAATTCTCACACAATCAGCGGGAGTACCAGCGATCGCATATTCAGTTTCCGAACGTCGTTCGAGGGTAATAGGACGAGTAGTTGTGACTTGATGTCCGCAGCCAGACTGATGATCCGCAGGAGCCGCAATAATCGTATTTTTGCCGTTTACAGCTTTTAGGAGCGCTCGGATACCAGGAGCGTCTATACCGTCATCGTTAGTAAGAATTATAGTCATGATTTATATTGATAGAAATTTAACTAACAGCAAGACCAACCAAAGTGGATGTCGTTCGACCATCAGTTGTTCTGAAATCTTCTCTTCGAGAGGCTTCGCCAACAACTTATCGCCAATGTTCAATCAGAGAAGCACTCATGATTTTTATCCCCTCAACATTTGCAATTTTAACTGTTTTAGAGAATGAAACAGCCCTGGCCTTAAAAAGGGGGTAATACCGTTTCACTTTAAGGTTGATACATTTAGGGAAGCAGAGGGAGCAGAGGAAGCAGAGGAGGCAGAGGAAGAAAGAAAAATGATTTGTATCAAGAATTGAGTGAAATGGTATAACCCCCACAACGCGCTGGCTCATGAATCGTGTCTCTACAAATGGTTTATTTGTTGCATTTTTTTTTAAATTGGTATTAGATAAAATTGATTTTGACTTTTGAATGCTTTTTCTAAAATTTTTTTGGAGATTTCATCGTAATTTCATTTCTGACTAATAAATATAGAAGTAGAAAAATGTTGGATGAAACTTATGCAACTGCTATCTTTAAAGAATGGTTTTTTAGCGTTAACCTTTGCAGCGATCGCTTCAGGGTCTGGTTTACTCACAGCCTGCTCCAATGCTGCTTCCCAGAACCCAACCCAAACCCCAAACCCAACTGCCACTAATCCTAGTAACCACCATATAAATCACAGCATGGGAATGGATTTAGGCCCAGCCGATGCTGAATTTGATTTACGGTTTATCGATGCGATGATACCGCACCACCAAGGGGCTTTGGAAATGGCAAAAGTTGCACAGCAAAAATCCAAACGTCCTGAAATCAAAAAACTAGCAGACAATATCATCAAATCGCAAAACCAAGAAATCACCCGCATGAAACAGTGGCGAAAAGCTTGGTATCCCAGCGCTGGAAATAAACCAATGGCTTATCACAGCCAAATGGGTCATACGATGCAAATGTCGCCTGAGCAAATGCAAGCCATGATGATGAGTCAGGACT
Source organism: Nostoc sp. DedSLP01 (assembly GCA_034530875.2). Taxonomy (GTDB): domain Bacteria; phylum Cyanobacteriota; class Cyanobacteriia; order Cyanobacteriales; family Nostocaceae; genus Nostoc. The sequence goes on along the minus strand of JAVRCJ020000060.1, from coordinate 29,679 downwards.
TAGGCGCGGCTGATGCTAAATTCGATTTGCGCTTTATTAATGCGATGATTCCTCACCATGAAGGCGCTGTGAAAATGGCACAAGACGCCTTAGCTAAGTCTCAGCGCCCCCAAATCAAGCAATTAGCCCAAGAAATTATCAAAGCCCAAGATACAGAAATTAAACAAATGCAGCAATGGCAGAAAAGTTGGTATAAGGAGTAATTTGAGGCAGGGGGCAGAGGAGCAGGGGAGCAGAGGAGAAGTTAGAGTAAGTTTTTCCCCTTTTCCCTTTCCCCTTCCCCCTTCCCCTTCTCATTGCTCTTCTTCCACTGGACGGACAATTGCAGCAGGTGGTGTGACTTCTGGTTGAAAGATTGCTTGTAATGCTTGCTCTAATGTCTGCGCCATCACAATCCGGTTTTCGTAAGCCACAACTACTCGTACCAAAGTTGGCAAGCTATTTTGTGTTGCTTCTAGATAAATTGGCTCGACGTACAGTAGCGATTGTTCGATGGGAATTACTAGTAAATTTCCTTGAATGGCTCTCGAACCTTGACGATTCCATAGGGAAATTTGCTGCGAAATTACTGGGTCTTGGTTAATTCGCGCTTCAATTTGCTCTGGGCCGTAGACCAATCTTTCTTTAGGAAAGATATATAACAATAACTTACCGTAATTAACGCTATCCGATCGCGCTGCCAACCAAGCGATTAAATTAGTCCGCTGTTTGGGAGTATAAGGCAAAAATAAAATAAATTCTTCAAAGGGTACTGTGGGTAGGCTAGTAATCAAATAATACGGCTCTACCGGGCGGGCTTCGCTACCATAAATTTCGTTAGGAATCTGCCACTGGTCTTCGCGGTTGTAAAATACCTGGGGGTCGGTCATGTGGTACGTCATTAACCGTTCCGATTGAATTTTGAAGAAGTCCTCAGGATAGCGGATATGATTGCGGAGAGCAAGGGGCATGGCACTGAAGGGTTTAAAGGTATTGGGAAATATCCTTGACCAAGTGGCAATCAACGGATCGTTTCGATCGGCAATATAAAAGTTAACGATACCGTGGTAGGCATCAACCACTACCTTTACAGAGTTACGGATATAATTAATACCGTTGCTATCAGCGTCTGAGTAAGGATAGCGATCGCTTGTGGTGTAGGCATCCACAATCCAGTAAAGATAACTCTTACCGTTTGGGTATTCTGGATTGCTATTGTTAGCGTTTGCATCAGCACTCACAAGATAAGGGTCGCTGTCAAATTGTAAAAAAGGTGCGATCGCTTCAATTCTTTGCTTGATATTCCGCCGGAATAGTACTTTTGTGTCTGGCAAAAAGTCCCGCGTCAAGACCATCTGCCAATCTTTCAAATACATAGCAAACAGCCAGCGACGCCATACCGAACCAATTTTAATGCCACCCTGTCCATCGTAAGAGTTATAAATATTGTCGCTACCGCTGGGATAATCTAATTCCCGAACTCTCGTGCCAGTCATTACATAGTTATTAGTAATTTCACCGTAATAAATTCGGGGGTTTCCAATGGGAATACTGTCACGAATCCCTTGACTGGAAGTTGTCAAGGCACTACTATCACCGCTAATATCTTTGACAAAATATTCTGGTAGCCCGCCGGGCCCTACTGTATTCACTGGACTGACAGTAAACCCAAAACCGTGGGTATAAATTAAATGGCGGTTAACCCAGGTTTGAGCTTGGTGCGGTACAGCAACGTAGTCTAATTCTCGTCCAGCAATTAGTACCTGACGGCGTTCTGCTACTTCAACTAATTTTTGTTTCGCGGCTGGTTCGGGATTAGATGGTCGATCTGAACTTACCTCTGTTTTCAAAGTATAGCGATCGATATCGGCATCAGGAAACCGATAGTATGGGCGAATTTGTTGCAATTGACGATTGGTTTCTAACAGCGGTCGCTCATCCCAAAGCCGGATATTGCGAATTGTCAAGTCATTTTTTTGAATATCAGCTTCAGTTAATCTTCCTTGGGGGTTGAAGGTTCTTGCATCGATCGCCTCTAAATCAAATGCTTGGCGAGTTAAGGCAATAGTACGCTGAATATAGGGTTGCTCTCTTTGCAATTCATTCGGTTCGACAATTAAATTTTGCACCACAGTAGGCAAAACAACGTCAGCGGCTGGAACTAATAGTAAATAAACGCCTAATCCGTAAAACACCAAGCGGCGATACGGAGATTTATGCCTCCAGAATAACGTCCGCCACAGTAAGTAAATTGCGATGGCAAGAGCCACAACGCATAAAACGGTGTAAGTTGGCAACTGGACTGTAACATCTGTGTAGCTAGCACCATAACTAACTCCACGGGTAGAATACACCAGTTCATAGCGACTCAGCCAGTAACTCAAAGCTACCAAGAGCATTAACAAGCCACCCGTACCGTATAAATGACGCTGCTGCTGGGAGGAAAAACCAGGGAAAATTCCTTGACTCAAACTGTTTGCTGATAACAGATAAGTCAAAGCAACGGCGACAAAACCATACAAAAATAATCCCATCAGCCAGAGTTCCAGCAGTTGCCACAAGGGTAAGGAAAATATGTAGAAGCTGATATCCTTACCAAACAAAGGGTCAGTGCTGTTGAAAGGAGTAGGCTGAAAATATTGCAGTACCTTTGCCCAGTTTTGGAATAGTATCGACCCAAAAATCCCACTGAAAACAATTGCGATCGCTGTGAGTAAAAATCCTGGATAAATTAAAATAGCGATCGCTCCCCCAACAATTAAGCCAAACTGCCAAATTTGAGAGACAATCTGGTTTAAAAGTTGCCATATCTTCTCTGGTCGAAATAAGGTAGGAACGGGTAAACCAGCCGTTTTCACTGGAGAATGCCAGTAGGAAACAGCAATTTGACCGTAGTGAGCTAGCATTAACCCTGTTAATAAACTTAGTATCAAAGCTAAGGGTAACAGCCAACGTAATTTTAATGGTCTGAGACTTTGTGGCTCAGGTGTCAAAATGCGATCGCCTCTTGCATAATCAAAACTGAGAAAGTTTTTGAATTCACTCTTTAGTCCAACTTCCTCAATCTTTAAAGACTTGGAATACTTCAGCCGTTGTGCAAGAGTCAGGTTTCCCAGTAAATAGGCAGCACTGATACTAGCTACCACTACCCACAAAGTACCACGAGTTACTAGCCTCACCACAAATACTTCTAGGTAGCCAACTTCGTGAAACCAAAAAATTTCTGCTCCCAACCGGGAAACTAAATCCAGCAGTAGCCACAGCCCCAAGCATACAATGAATAACCTAAAGCTCCATTTCCAAAACATTCCCTGGCAGCCAATATAGTACTTTCAATCATTCTAGTGTTCGCAATATGGTTCAGTTAAGGAAATTTAGCTGTTAAGGCAGGCTCTTGAAGGATATAGACTAAACTTATTAGCCCGAAACTTTTAGTTTCGGGCTATGGTTGATTTTAGATTAATCTAAAATCCAAAATTACTTGCCGTTGCCGTTGCCGTTACCACCGTTGCCATTGCCAGCTATAACACGTTCGGCGAGTTTTTCCGGAACTTCTTGTAAATGGTCATACTCCCAGTGGAAGGAACCAACGCCTAAGGTGAGCGATCGCAACTCTACAATAAAGTTTTGCATCTCTGCTTGTGGCAAGTATGCCACTACATTATCCCAGCCTTGCCAATCGTTTTTGCCCTCGTAGCCTAAAATTTGTCCCCGTCTACCACTCAGCAGTTGCAACACTTTAGAGGTAAATTCGCTCGGTGTTGTCACTTCTACTCGCAAAATCGGTTCTAATAAGGTGGGTTGTGCTTGGGGTATCCCCGTTTGCATGGCTAAACGGGCGGCTTGCTTAAAGGCTTGTTCGGAACTATCAACGCTGTGGTAAGAACCGTTGGTCAAAGTTACCGCAACATCCACCACGGGGAAGCCTAAAGGCCCGTGTGTCAGAAATTCCCGCACGCCCATTTCTACGCCGGGGATGTATTGTCTCGGAACGACACCGCCGACGATGGTTTCATTAAAGTTAAATCCTTCGCCGCGTGGTAGGGGTTTGATATCTAGGAAAACATCACCAAATTGACCGTGACCGCCGCTTTGGTGTTTGTACCGCCCGTGAACTGAAGCCACTGGTTTGCGGATGGTTTCTTTGTAAGGCACTTGCGGTAAGTGGGTTGTCATCGGCAAGTTATATTTGCGGCGCAGTCTATCTAAGGCGACTTGCAGATGAATTTCGCCTTGACCCCAGAGGATAACTTCGTGGGTGTCGCCGTGTTGTTCCCAAGCCAGCGAACAGTCTTCTTCTAATAGCTTAGTAATGGCGGCGCTGAGTTTAACTTCATCGTTGCGCTTTTCTGGTGTAATGGCGAGGGCATACACAGGTTCTAACTGTTCGGCTTTGGGTAATTGTATCGCTGACGATTGTTCTGTGGAGACTGTATCCCCAGTCTTAACTCCTTCCAAACGGCTCAAGGCAACTATTTCGCCAGCACCAACTTCATTAACTGATTGCTGTTGTTGTCCCATGAGGCGATAAATTCCACCGGTGCGAACGCCATTGAGGACAAGACCATCGGTTAATTTGCCCCGCCAAACCCGCACCAGGGAGAGTTTGCCACCTTGGGGAGTGTAGTAAGTTTTGAGTACCTGGGCTAGGGGAGCATTGCCTTTGAGATTTTGGAGGCGGCGTTCTGCTGTGGTTTCTGGTTCGGGGGCTTCCCGTAACAAAGCTTCTATGAGAGGTCTGACACCATAATCTTGTTCTGCTACACCAAAGAAAACCGGGACTACTAAATCTGCCCCTAATTCCATTTTTAAATCTTTGAGGATTTCTTCTTGGGGCGGTTCTATATCTTCTAAAAGTTCTTCGAGTAAATGGTCGTCAAAATTTGCTAATGCTTCGAGCATTTCTGCCCGTGCGATATGTTCTTCTTCTTTTAAATTTTCAGGGAAAGGGATGGGGTCTGCGGGTGCGCCGGGATGATATTGATATGCTTGTTCGCTCACCATATCGATAAAGCCGGTGAGTTGTTCCCCTTGCATGATGGGATATTGATGCGCTACTAGGGGACGGCTGGAAACTGCTTTGAGGGCGTGTAATGTTTCTAAAACATGAATGTTTGCCCGATCCATTTTGTTGACGAAGACTATATGGGGAATTTCCCAATCGTCGAGGAATTTAAATAGAGGGGCGAGGGTGAGGACGCGATCGCGTATCGGTTCGCAAACTACAATTGCGGCATCGACTCCTATTAAAGCGTTGTATGTCTCTTGGGCAAATTCTACACTTCCGGGACAGTCAACAAAAGTGAAACGAGTACCGTTATACTCAGTGCTAGCAGCGCTGACTTCTACACTCATGTGGCGATCGCGCGACTCGGCAGCACTATCTCCGACTGTATTGCTGTCTTTAATATTTCCTTTGCGAGAAATCGCTCCTGTGACAAATAACAAACTTTCTAGTAAAGTTGTTTTTCCACTTAAATAAGGCCCTACAATTGCAACATTCCGCGAACCCGATTTTACTTTTTCGTTCATAAAACCTCCCTTGCGGTAATTCATTCACAACCGCATTACGCTATGTATATCAGGGATAAAAAATGGTTCTCTGGAGTCAAAATTACCCCTTCTTTAATTTGTTATTATCCTCTGTTTAATCGATAGTTAAAAAAATTGTAGCGTGTCGTAAGATTTAGCTTAAGAAAAGTTAAGGTAAACAAAGTTTAATACTCAATCGACAAGTTTTGTAAAAAACTTCAGTATTCCCCAAACTTTTTGTTAAGTAAACTAACTGCAATTGTCGTGATTTAGAAAATCCATGAGATTATTACTATATAAATATCGCATAGCAACTCTAGTAAGTTTGATATTAGTGGGTAGCCTCGCCTCTCCCGCATTTCCCGCGCTGCGGCAAGCTAAAGGTACATTCTCCTCATCTCGTGTGCGCGTGCTGGCACAATCTAATAGTCAAGCGGCGATAGACTCTTTAAACCAAGGCTTACAAGCAATTCAGGCGGGAAGAGTGCAAGATGCGATCGCTGCTTTTAAACAAGCAACTCAATTAGATCCCACATTAGCAGCAGCTCACTATAACTTAGGGCTAGCATTACGGCAAATAGGACAATTACAGCCGTCTGCGGATGCATTTTATCGAGCTACGCAAGCAGATCCTAAGTTTGCTCCAGCTTTTGCTAATTTAGGCGGTACTTTGTTAGAAGGCAAGAATTTCGAGTTAGCTAACGATTACTTGCTACGTGCCCTAGAACTCGATCCCAAACTCGGATTTGCTCATTATAATTTGGGGTTGCTGCGAGAACAGCAACGAGATTGCGACCGAGCGATCGCATCTTTTAAAAAAGCCATTGAATATAGCAAAAATGCACCAGAACCTCATTATCATATTGGGATGTGTTATCTCCAGCAAGGTCAAAGCGATCGAGCTAGAGATTCCTTTAATCAAGCGGTAAGAATTAACCCCAAATATCCAGAAGCTTATTATAATATTGGTTCAATTTTGTTTAATCAACGCAAATATAAAGAAGCGTTAGAGGCTTTTAGAAAATCAGCCGAAGCTAACTCTAACTATCCCAACGCTTATTATGGCGCTGGGTTAGCTTTTATGCAGTTACAACAATATAGAGATGCAGTACAAGTATTACAATTTGCCAGAGATTTATTTAATAGTCAGGGTAATCCTCAATGGGCAAAAAATGCCGAACAATTGTTGCAACAAGCACAAAATTTAAATCGATAAATAGTTACTAGTCATTAGTCATTAATCATTGGTTATTCTTCCTATTGCCTTGTCCCTTTTTCCTCTTCTCATGCCAAATTTGTTTATTGAAGGAAACAGGATCGCGGGCATTAGCAGTTCTAAAAGACATTGCACTCTCATATATAGCAGTTCCCGCATGGGTGAGGTACAGAAAAATAGATTTTCGTAGGGGCTTTACAGCTGTAAAGCCACTACCCATGTATCTTATTCAAATGAGAATCGCTATAGAAAAGGAAATTTCGCTTAGAAGTATCAATCTTGGTATAAGTGTCAGCACAATCAACTTATGCACAAGAGAGGATATTACCAAACTGGCATTACTTAAAATTATGTCACCGCTACCAATTAAGAATTAGTAAGGTTAGCAAGCCGGAAACAACTCTTTCCAAAATTGGAAATGTAGTTTCCGTTCATGGTAATGCTTTCTTAGTTGATTGAAGTTATTCTTCTGAAGGTAAAGCTAAAAACGCCTGATTCACAACAGTGAATAAAATTTAATCACTGCTATCAATTAAGAATTAGAGTCAAGGCAAACCAGCGATTACCTTAAGTTCAAACACAATCTGAAACTCAGGAGAAAAACAATGTCTAACATCAACAACCACGGACCAAGTATGAACAACATTGAACTTAGTCCACTTTTTCAATATCTGACATCTGAGCAGGGTGCTGCTATTCAGGGTGGAGCAGCAATAGAATTTTTTGAAGATGTAAACTTTGGAAAAACTACCTCAGGTCTCGTTACTACTGATTTGTCTTACGTCGGTAATTTTTGGAACGATAAAATATCGTCAGTTAAAGTCTACTCCGGTCGATGGGAGTTTTGGACAGATGCCAACTATTCTGGTAGGGTTTTGACATTAGACCCAGGTGAATACGCGTCATTCGCACCAAACACAAACGATGTCTTTTCGTCAATCAGGTCCGTATAAAACTTTGGGAGCAGGACGATACTCGTTTGTTGCTAATTATGGTATTCCAAACGACTGGATTAGTTCTCTCGGACGCATATCATAGATTTGACTTCTGTGCATCCGTTCTAGGAAGTTTGGTTAGATAGTAAAATAGCCTCAGACTAGTCATCCATTTGTGAGGCATTTTACTATCTCAGACCTCTGTTAAAACTTCCCTTATCCCCTCTCTAACTGGCAACAGAGATACCGCAGGTGGAGTATGAGTTTTTGCTACCCATAATACGAACTTTATATTACTTAATCGCCTATATTGCCTCAAAGGCATTGTCGTGTAAGTGTCAGGACAATGAATTTATGCACAAGAAAGGATATTAACAAATTAGGATTACTAAATCAAATGAATAAAATCATGTCACTGCTACCAATTAAAAATTAGAAGGTTTTGACTTCCCTATAACCTTATCTGGTGATTTTTGTCTAGAGTTCAAAGCTGCCTCAGAAATCTATATTCTGAGGCAGTTGAATATTCGTATTAATCTGTGTTGCCTCTACGGCATCAAAAAGTTCAGTAATTTAACTATGAAATACTACAGCGTACAGCAACACAGTCAGGAAGAATGTGGTGCTGCAAGTCTAGCGACAGTTGCCAAATACTACGGACGCACCTTTGCCCTCAACCGCGTGCGAGAAGCAGTCGGCACAGGTTCGCGGGGAACCACGCTACTAGGTTTAAGACGAGGAGCAGAAACTCTAGGATTTCATGCTCGTCAAGTCCAAGCCACTCCAGATCTACTAAAGAAATTAGATGCCAGATGATAGCCGCTTCTATGAGCAATCAGAAGATAAAATTGGCGGTTTTGGGGGCTTCATTGCCCGGATATTACCTTATCGTAACCTTCTGATTCAGGCGATCGCTATCAACTTTGCCACGATCCGTATTATGGTGAGGCGACTTGCTTGAATTTTTATTCTCTAAAACTTTTCAAACATCCTCTGAGGCACAAAAATTTAATATTGCGTAACATAAAATTATTGAGTTGGTTCGCTGGTGTTGTCTGAACTTGTCCTGACTGGAATGAAACGTAATGCAAAAGCGCCTGAAGAGTCGATTTTTATTTTGCGATCGCTGGCTAGATCGCCACTCAATCGTTCGCAATATGGAGGCTTTCCAAGACTTAATTGTGATTGTCTTGTGTCTTGGATTGTTCGCCGTTATGCTAATCCAATTGTGGGGAATAGGTATTGCCCTCACACAGCCACTAGACTATAAACATGTAACTGCAAAGATACTATTTGTGTTGATTTTAGTCGAGTTATTTCGACTATTAATGGTCTATTTGCAAGAACATAGTATTTCTGTAGGAGTAGCAGTTGAGGTAACAATTGTCTCTGTTCTGCGAGAAGTAGTAGTCCACGGAGTACTAGAGATTTCTTCCTTTCAGACAGCTGCAATTTGTGGTTTATTGTTTATTCTGGGTTGCTTACTAGTAGTCTGTGCTAAAACGCCACACATGGATTGTATAAGTGCTAACACGAAGTTGTGTCCTATTGTCTATAAGGGAGGTAGAGAAAGACAAAAGGATCTGCAATTCCAGTATTCACGTCAATGTGAAGAAAATGAACCTCTTGGGTAAATTTTTATGAAAAGAGGGAGTGGGGAGTGGGGAGATGGGGAGCAGGGGAAGAAAAAACTAATGACTAATGACTATAAGATAGGCTGATAACGTACTTCCGACGTATTCAACTATACTCTTTTTGGGAGATGAATCCCTCTTTTAGGGTGAGTATAAAGTTAATTAGAAATCCTAGAAAGAGGCTTCAACAATGGCTGAAAATACAGGTAACGGACAATCTCAAGAACCAATTAGCAACTTAGAATACGATTTTGTCACTGTGTTGCATAACAAGGCTGAAGCTGTTAAGGCTTACGATACTTACATTAAAGATGCACAAGAAGTAGGTTCCCAGCCATGTGTAGAATTGTTCCAAAAATTGCGGCAATCTGATATTGAGCAAGCAAGAGAAATTCGTCACCATCTACAAGAAGTGCTGCAACACGGTAAGATGTAACCTAACTCTAACAGGCTATTTGGAAAGTAGTTTTTAATAAGAGTCGAGAGAGTGTTACTACTGCTCTCGACTTTAGTTATAAGAGTCTCTTCGACAAAGTTGTTGCAGAGTGAAAATTTCAACCAAATAGTGTTGCTAAAGCTAAAGCGAAGAACTGCAAGCAGCGCCCACAATCAGCTAGACTGATTTTCAGCTGCTTGCTGTACTTGCTCAACTGTTAGATCGAGAGCCGCTGCTACTTGTTCTAGACTTAACCCTAATGACAACAACCTCGGAACAGCTTCTAATTTAGCTTCTTGGCGACCTTCCCGGCGACCTTCTTCCAAGCCGTCTTTTTTGATTGACTGATACATTCTTGTTTTTTTGAATTCCTCATCTATACCCAACATTTCTGCCAACTCCTCTCGGCTTAACCGAGTAAATTTGTACAACAAGATGGTTTCTATTAATTCTACAATTTGCTTTTTGGTTGCTTCATCTGGTAGTTGTTGTCTTGCCTGCAAAATCAATTCTCTGCCTCGGTCGAGGGCTGTCTCTTCTTTTTCGATAATTAATTTGACGATCGCTACTTGCAATGAGTTCTCTGTTGTACTTAATTCATCTAGATAAATACGTTGTACTTGCGAACTATTTAGTAGCAAATTATATGGCAGGCGATCGCTTGAATCTAAATTCCTTTGGGGATACATAACTACAGCACGCCAATAATTTACTGATTCGTTTTGACGCAAATAAACAAAGATTTCTGCGAAAAAACGTCTGTAAAAGTTTGAGTCTAGTTGAAATTGAACTTCGACAAAGTACAGTGGTTGCTCTATAGTTTCACTAGTAGGCACGAATACCCCATCAATGCGAAAGGCTGTTTCCTTGACTTCAACGGAAACAAATTGATATGCATTGACATTAATAGTTTTATTATCAATTATGGCAAAAAATATACTAGGAAAAAGCTGAAATAAGCTATAAAATATTTTGTCTGTTTGCACTAAAATTTAGTTAAGGTAAAAGCCAATATTTGCAGTTTACCAAAAAGAGCGATCGCTCTTTTGTTTCTACATAAAAAAAGCAGTTGGTGATTCCATCTGCTTTTTTCAAAAATCTGTTACTTGTTTATCTTGATACTAATTGATTAACTGGAGCAACTCCAGCCAAATCTAATATTGGTGCAATTAAATCTTCGCGTTTCACCGCCATTATATGGACACCCTGACATAATTGCCGCGCTATCTGTATTTGTTCGGCTGCAATTTTCATTCCTTCTTCAAGAGGGTCTTTGGCTTTTGCCAATCTATCAATAATATGTTGGGGAATATTTACACCCGGAACGCACTTATTAATAAACTGGGCATTTTTAGCCGATTTCAACAGAAAAATTCCGGCCAAAACTGGCTTTTTATAGCCAGCAGCAATTGCGTCCATAAATTTTTCTAGACATTCAAAATCTGTAATTAACTGACTTTGAAAAAATTGCGCTCCAGCTTCAATTTTGCGTTCAAATCGACTTTGCAAACCCGACCAACTTTTACATTGCGGATCTACTGCTGCACCAGGAAATAAATTTAGTGCCCCATCAGTTAGGGGTTTTTCGTTGCAATCGAAGCCTTGATTCAGCTTACGAATTACTTGCAGCAGTCGTACAGCTTCCAAGTCAAAAACAGCTTTAGCATCTGAATGATCGCCTGCTTTTACTGGGTCGCCAGTTAGGGCTAAGATATTGTGTATCCCCAAAGCATGAGCGCCCATCAGATCGGCTTGTAAACCAATGCGGTTGCGATCGCGGCAAGCAATTTGACAAATCGGCTCTACACCGTTTTGTAATAAAATAGCTGATGCCACTAACGAAGACATCCGCAGCACAGCACGGCTACCGTCAGTAATATTGACAGCATGAACCCTCCCCTTAAGGGTCGCCGCCATTTTAATCATGTGTGCTGGATCTCCGCCTTTTGGAGGTGCTACCTCAGCGGTAACCAAAAATTCACCTGCTTGCACGGCTCTATGGAAGGCAGTAGGGCTATGGGTATAATGCATATCATTAGAAATCTCGATTTATTCAAGAATAAGCTAGAAATCAGAATTCAGAATTCAGAATTCAGAATTTAGAAGTACAGACGCGATTAATCGTGTCTGTACATAATTAAATTGGAGAATTCTAGCTTCTGACTCCTGAATTCTGTCTTGTTAAATGGTATAACAAATCACACCCAAAAGGTACAACTCATAGAGGTAGAGAGTAGCCTAAAGCGATTTTGACTTGTGATAAAGTGTGATTGGCGATCGCTCTAGCTTTTTCGGCTCCATCCCGCAGCACAGACTCTATATAGCTTTTGTCCTCAGTTATCGCCTGATATTTTTCTTGAATTGGCTTGAGAGCCTCAATCATTGTGTCTGCTAACAAAGGCTTGAATTGTCCCCAGCCCATATCTTGACACTCAACTGCTACATCTTGTTTTGTCTTTCCAGAAAGCAAAGTATAGAGAGTTAATAAATTATTGCACTCTGGACGCTCTGGATCGTCAAAAGTCAAACCACGAATCGGATCGGTTTTACAACGCTTAATTTTGTATTGAATTTGCTCTGGCGAATCTAGCAAATTGATTCGGCTTAAGTCAGAAGGATCGGACTTAGACATTTTGCGCGTACCGTCTGCCAAACTCATCACCCTTGCTCCTTCCTTGGGAATTAAAGGATCTGGTAACTTCAGAACTGGCTGTTCTGGTTTACCAAATTGGTGATTTAACCGAGCTGCAATATCCCGTGTCAATTCCAAGTGTTGCTTTTGGTCTTCACCCACTGGCACTTTATCAGCTTGGTAAAGCAAAATATCAGATGCCATCAGCACTGGATAATCCAGTAAACCTGCACTTACGTTTTCTCCCTGCTTGACGGCCTTTTCCTTAAACTGGATCATATCTTGCAACCAGTTTAGAGGTGTAATACAGTTGAGCAACCAGGTGAGTTCGCTGTGGGCTGAAACGTGGGATTGCACAAAAATGGTGGAGTGATTTAGATCGAGACCGCAAGCTAGATACAAAGCAACAAGGGTATAGGTATCAGCTGCCAACTGTTTTGGGTCGTGTGGCACTGTAATTGCGTGCAAATCAGCCACGAAGAGGTAATTTTCGTATTCGCTCTGACCTTCTACCCAGTTGCGAATGGCTCCCAAGTAGTTGCCTAGATGGTAATTGCCGGTTGGTTGAACTCCAGAAAGAACACGTTGCTTGCCCATAAATTCTCAACTTAGTTATCTCAAATCTGCGCTCATTAAATCGCGGTCTGGTGACAATTGGCTTCTCTTCTCTACAAGAGGCTGCATCAACCCAAACGCGCTTGGTGCAAAACTCATTTAATTTTGACATTTTCCAGGTCAACTCGCCGTTGGGGAATTAGAAATTTAGCCACTAGCCTTCGGAAAGGGAAAAGGTTAAGAGGAAATTTATTCCTTTTTCCCTTTACCCCTACCCCTTTCCCCTAAGCACCTGTTCAAAAATAACTTTGCCAACCTTCGCAAAGTTATTTCATGAGAACCCCTAAGCACCTCAGTCATGCCGTTAACTTGGGAGGGCTACTACTCTAAATATTTCCCTAATCAAAAATCAGCGCTGCTTGTGCGACGGTTTTGCTTTGAGCCACTTTACGTATGATAAAAATAATCGCATGAAACGCTATTATTTAAAAATGAAGTGCAATAAATATGAAAAATACGAGCAGATTTGAAGCTTTATGTCTCTCGTAATTCTAGTGCGATGGAATATATTTTTTATAAGTTATTAAATCATCACAACAACTGTTTATTCTCTTGACAATTATAAAAAACGATGTTAACTAGTTTCGGGCGTTCGTCTACGATAAACATCTTCCAATAAAAGTATCAATTAAAAGCTATTCAACCTGTAATTAAAAAATATAGCGGTATCTGTATTGTTTCTGATGCCAAATGGATTGCACATTAAATAGACTTTAGTATTTATAACCAAGAAACAAAAATTAATATGTTTTTGATATGATAGCTTCATGCTTTGAATCAAATAAAACAACATTAGCGATCGCTTCTTGATTTTCCATGATTCAGGAGTCTGGTGGCTAACTCCTGAATTCTACAAAGCGATCGCATTAATCGTATATTAAATCCCGATCTGGAGAATTAAATTGTGCCAATTAAGCGCATTATTGCTGGGTTAAATGAATTTCATGACAACTATTTTGTTGCCCACCGTGAATTATTCGAGCATTTGTCACACGGGCAAAATCCAGAAGTATTGTTTATAACTTGCTCAGATTCAAGAATAGATCCATTTTTAATTACACAAAGTCAACCAGGAGATTTGTTTGTTATTCGTAATGTTGGTAATCTCATACCACCCTATGGAAGATTGAATGGTGCCGAAGCTGCGGGTATAGAATATGCTGTTGAGGCTTTGGGTATTAAAGATATCGTTATCTGCGGACATTCTCATTGTGGCGCCATGAAAGGGCTACTACAAATAGGGAATCTTGCCCAACAAATGCCTTCAGTTTATGAATGGTTGAAAACTCATGCTGAAGCTACTCGCCGTCTGGTAATAGATAACTATCAAGGTTATCCTCATGAGAAACTGTTAAAAATTGCCATTGAGCAAAACGTTCTCACACAGATAGAAAACTTAGAAACTTACCCTGTAATTCGTTCCAAACTTCACAGCAATCAACTTACACTTCATGCTTGGATTTATGAAATTGAAACTGGAGAAGTGTTAGCCTACGACGCACAAGATGGAAAATTTAAAGTTATCAAAAACCGTCCCTTTCCTGTGCCTAATCCTCTAATTGGCCTACAATCAACCTAAAAAATAACTTTCTTTATAGACTGAAAAACAGTACAACAACTTTTTGGAGTCAATATATATCTGTTGCATTCTTATTTCAAATTAGTATTACCTCTGTGCTAAGCCCACCTGTCCTCCTATTAGACCCAAAAATCCGGTTCCAAAGTGCTGAATTTCCAAAAAACTAGCTTGTTCTGGAGAGGTTTTGTAAACTCGGAATGTTTTCATAATTCCCAAAGTAGCAGCACTTTCTAAAGGGCCAACAAAGCTTGTATCTTTGTCAAGAAAATAAGGTTGATTTGCCCATTGAGCCATCTGATTTGCATTTAAAAAATAACTGCCTGAATGGGGATTCAAGGCACGTAAAAAGGTAATTGGTGTATTCATAATTGTACCTTTTAGCTGCTGTTGTTCCTGCACGTTCTGAAAGGGAGCAGTTACCCGCAAAGCTAAATCCCCATCAATGTAAGCTTTATGAACTAAACTATAAGGTGAGATTTCATAACGATTTGGTTGCAGTAAGTTTAAGTCACCTGCTTGTTGGGTAAACCAGTTTAGTTTGATAAAAAACCAAGGGTCATGAATGATTAAATCATCTTCTAAAAAGCAATAATAATCATATTGACCGAGACAACTTTGTAAAACAGCTTGGCACTCAAATCCTAAAAGCATAGGTTCTGCATTGCTAGTATGATGCTTATATAAATGGGATGGTATGGGAAGCTGATTCAAAAGATGATTATTTTGGGTTGTACAAATAACGATATCTAATTCGTGAGATTGTGGTTGATTAGCAGGGAAAGCTAATCTTTGAGCAATGTTAATGATACTTTGAGATTTACCAAATAATTGGTGCAAACTAGCGATGCTATTACTTAAAGCTTGCAAACGAGGCTGCGGGTCTTTACGCTGGGAAGCATGGCGACCCTCATCGCTAGGTTTAAAAAAATGGGCGATGGTAATTAAAATTCGCATTTTTAATATCGCTTTTATTAGTCATTATTTATTAGTCATTGGTCATTGGTTATTTTTGAATGGTCAATGACGGCAGTTGCTACAAGCCGGGAAACCCGTCCAACGCACTGCCTCCCCAATGCCCCATGCTATATCCTCAATATTTAATTTCCGCCGAATCCTTTAGAAACTTTAGGGGTTTGGCGTTTTTTACTATCAGAAATTTTACCAGCAAACATCCATTGCAAATGCTGTGGTAAAAGTTTCGCCAAATCATAATGCTTGAGAATTGTGGCTCGCGCATTGGTACGAATTACGTTCATTTCTTCGGGATTATCCAGCGCTTCTTCAACCCGATTAGCAATATTTTCAGGAGAAAAGAAATCAACCAGCAATCCATTAACGCCATCCTTTATAACTTCTAATACTGGCGCAGTTCTGGAAGCTACTAGCAAACATCCTGCTGCCATAGATTCCAACATTGACCAAGATAAAACAAAAGGACGGGTTAAATAAATATGAGCAGAAGAAGCTTGTAAGACCTGAAGATACTCATGGTAAGGTAGGCTGTCTGTAAAGTGCAGTCTTGATAAATCTAAAGATAATTTTTCTAACATTAATTGTTTGTAAGTTTTGCCATCAGGGAGATTTTTACCATAAGCAACTCTATCTTCTCCCACAACTACTACATGGCATTTCGGTCGGCGTTGCTGAAGTAATGCTACAGCTTCCATAAACTGAGGAAAACCTCTGTAAGGTTCCATTCCTCGCCCTACATAAGTTACTAATTCTTCGACATGGGAAAGGTCGAGATTTATTCTTGGTAAAATTAATTTTGCGCCTGGTTGGGGAACAAAAAATTTGGTATCGACACCATCATGACAAACAGCAATTTTATCTTGATATTCTTTAGGAAACTGTTGCCGCTGCCAATTAGTAGGAGAAAGTCCGCGATCGCAACTATATAAATCAATTAAAATTGGCGCATTTTTCACGCGAATTCGGCAGACATCATCAGCATTTAATGGTTCGTTGGGATCGAAATCTGCATCGGAACCATGAGCGTGATAAAACCACTCAAAATAACACAACAATTCTGCTTTAGGAAAAGCATCTTTCATAAATAAAGTCGGCCCCCAACCAGAATGTCCATAAACTATATCTGGAAAGAAACCTTCTGCTTTTAATTTTTCTGCTATGCGATAAACGGCTTGACCAGTCAGCACGCCATTTTCTAAACTGCGAACGTAATGATGAGTTTGGGGAGCAGCTTCCCGAGAAGGAGTGTAAATCGCTTTAGTAACGCCAAATATTTCTCCTTCACGGCGATTTGTGCCAAAGACAATTTTATGATTATTATCCTTGCCCAAAAACATAGCAAGATTACGAAATTGCGCGGGGAAGTTGGGATGTAAAAATAAAATATTCATTGGATAATTTTAATTAATCTTTTTTGAAATATAATAGTAACAGGAATTTAGAATTCAGAAGTATTTTAGTATAGAGCAATCCTATTTGATAATTAGCGAAAATTTTGCAATATCATTTTCCCAATGCCAAATTAGGTCGTCGAGATTTTTTATAGCAACAATTAAATAGGGCTATATAGATTCATCATCAGTTCTGGGAATTCTTTAACCATTGTGGCTCCTCAATTGTGACAAGTTTTTTAAGATTATCAGATTATTTGCAATGATTTTTTGCAATTAAATATTAGTTTACCTAAGTCGTTCTGGAATACTCAGAACTTGCAATAGGGCACTCTTTTGCGGAAGGGTTGGCGGAAAATGCGAAAATAATCGCAAATTCCTACGATCGCTATGAAATTTATTGGTATTGATTTAGGCTGGAAATCCCAACCAAGTGGGCTATGCTGCTTAGGATGGATAGATGGACAACTGCAACTACTCGATTTAGACCGTAAAGAAGCCATTGCAGACATCCTGGCATGGATTGATAACAGCGTACAACCAGACGAACCAGCCATCATCGCTGTAGATGCGCCTACCCTCATCCCCAATGATGCTGGAAGTCGCCTTCCCGACAAACTCACACATAAATACTTCGGTAAATATCACGCTGGATGCTACCCAGCTAACAAAAACCTACCCTTTGCCGATCGCACCATCAACTTTGGCTTAGAATTAGAATCTCGTGGCTACGTACATGCACCCACCATCGAACCGCAAAAACTTGGCAGATATCAAATAGAAGTTTTCCCCCATCCAGCAATTGTTCACCTCTTCAACTTAGAACGCATCCTCAAATACAAAAAAGGACGCCTGGGCGAACGCCGCTTAGAATTAATCAAACTGCAAAATTATCTTCTCAATGTCCTCCCTTCTCTTTCTCCTCCCGTGCATCTTGGCGATTCGTTTTTGGTGGAAATTCCTACCACAGGTGCAGCTATGAAAGCAATTGAAGATAAACTAGATGGTCTAGTTTGCGCTTATGTTGGTGCATACTGGTGGTATTGGGGAGAAGAACGTAATTTGGTACTTGGCGATCGCGCTACTGGGTACATTGTTATTCCTCAACGAATTTTACAGGCTCATTGGTAGGCATCTCAGCTTTGGCTACCGACATCACCCTCATCCGTAGAGTAAAACTGTTGGGCATAAAAACGTGCATAGCGTCCTTCTTGAGACAGGAGAAAAGCGTGAGTACCAGCTTCAACAACTTGTCCTTGTTCTAGTACGAGAATGCAGTCAGCGCGACGAACGCTGCTCAAGCGATGGGCGATGATAAACACGGTACGGTTTTGCATCACTCGTTCTAGTGCCTCTTGAACTAGCGCTTCTGATTCGGAATCTAAGGCAGAAGTAGCTTCATCAAGAATGAGAATTTGCGGATTGTTAACGATCGCTCTAGCGATCGCTAATCTTTGCCGTTGTCCTCCAGACAAATTAACTCCCCTCTCGCCTACCCAGCTGTGGTAACCTTGCGAAAACTGAGTGATAAATGAGTGAGCGTTGGCGATCTTCGCTGCTTCCTCAATTGCTGCAAAATCTAATTCTTCCTGACCGTAACCAATATTTTCGGCGATCGTTCCTGAAAAAAGCGTAATGTCTTGGGGAACAATGCCAATTTGACGGCGCAAACTAGTAACTGTCAAATCGCGGATATCAATATCATCAATCAGAATTTCACCTGCTTGGGGATCGTAGAAGCGAAGTAAAAGACTAATTAACGTGGATTTGCCCGCCCCAGAAGTACCAACTAAAGCAATGACATTCCCAGGAGAAGCGTGAAAACTGAGATCCTTAAGGACTGGCTGACCGGGATTGTAAGCGAAATTGACATGGCGATACTCTACTTTGCCGATAACTCGCGGTAGTTCCTTCGCATTTGGCTTTTCAATTAAACTTGGCTGCTTCGCCATCAATTCAAAGATACGTTCTACAGAAGCCTCGCTCTGTTTGTACTCGTTGTAATTGCTAATCAACAAATCGATTGGCTGAATCAATATAGCCACAGCAGCTAAGAAACTGATAAAGCCTTGAGCTGTCAGCTGATTCTGAGAAATCTGCCACCCTCCCAAAAGAAACAGCAGCATAATGCTAACTGCTTCTAAAAAACCGACAACAGGAAATTGAATTGATTTGAGTTGTAGAGCGCGATACTTAGCTTGACGATTGCGTTCTGCTTCTCGATTAAATCGCTTGGTTTCATAACCTTGGGCTGCAAAAGCTTGAACGACGCGAATCCCGCCAAATACTTCAGTTAGCATCGCCGACAAATTGGAAACCTGATTTTGACTCTGGCGAGATAACACAAGTAATCGCTGGCCAAATAACCCAATTAACCAAGCCATCAAGGGAGCCAAAACCAAACTTGCAAGGGTGAGTCGCCAATTCAGGTAGAGCATATAAATGGGAATCGCAATTAGCTGCAAGAAATTGGAAAGAAACTGATGGGATAACTTTTCTACAATCTCGCCTACGCGATCGATATCTTCAGTCAGCCGATAAGTGAGGTCACCCGTTTGTGCGGTTTCAAAATAATCTAATCCAAGTTTGTGCAGGTGAGCGTAAACTCGCTGACGCAAGTTTAAAACCATATTTAGAGCAGCAGCGATCGTAAAGACATTCTGCCCGTATTGACAAAGCCCTCGAAGCAAAAATACTAAAGTAGCTAGTCCGAGCCAATAGGCAATCTGGTTAACATTTCCCTGACCGACAAAAAAAGCGACCTGACCTGCTAGGTAGGGCAGCGCTAGGGTGAGCAAAACAAATCCTATAATACAAGCGAATCCCCGAACTAACAGCGGCCATTGGGGCCACAGATAAGGTAACAGTTGCCAGTAACTAGAACGGACTTTCATAACCGCTTGATAATCTCCTTCATCATTTAAATTTGGCAGCAGCGGTAATTTTTGTAAGAGTTTCTGTAAATTGCATCTTTTGCAAAAGCCCTTAGCATTCCTTTACCAACCGCTTCACTTAGCAAGCTACAGCGTACACATAAGTCTCTTGACTTGCACTTTGTTGCATCGACTTGCACTTTTGTTGCATCGACTTGCACCTTTGTTGCATTGACCTGCACCTTTGTTGCATCGAAGAGCAAAAGTTAACCCACCTTACGTTACAGCTATTTTTAGGCAATAGCGATTCAAAAAGTGTTTAAGGGCAGATACCCACTCGCCTGATGGTACTCTCTTTTTGCCAAGGCTAACGCCTACACACAAGTTATCGAATTACCCCACCCTAACCCTCCCCTTGCAAAGGGGAGGGAACTAGATCTTCTTGTTTCTCTCCTTTATAAGGGGGAATTAAGTGTCTTCTGCCCTTTGTGCCTCCTGTTTCTGCCTGCTTGTAATTTTTATTCAATTTCTCCTAGAGAAGTTAGCAAAAAGCGGGCAATTCTTTCAGATGCACCAGGGGGTCCGAATCGCTCGGGGCCATTTTGTTGGCATTTAGCGAGGTAGTCTGCATCTTGTAAAGTCTCGACTGTTCGTCTAGCTGCTTGTTTGAGAGTGTCAGGAGTTGCTGGCCCTGTGCCGATGGTTTGGGCATTAATACCCAATAGTCGGGTTTGCGCCTCTGCAAATGCATAGGTAAATTGCGGCCCTTCTCCGGGAATTTGGATAATTGGTTTGCCGATCGCCACTGCTAAATCCACCGCCAACCCTGCCATACCAATGACAAGGGTAGAGTAATATACAATGTCATTGAATGCATCTGAGTAACATTTAACTTCTACAAGCGGTGATTTCTCAGTAGAACTACCCGGCAAAGAATAGGTGAGTACGCCTTGATTCAGTTGCCAACCTTGACTTTTAGCAATGTCGTCTAGTTCTGCCATCAGTTTTGGTACTAAGGCGGCGCGAAACTGCAAACCTAACTCCGGCATCACCTTGGCAATTTCTACGACAAGTTGCAACTGCAAACAGAAGTTTCTTGCGGCTTCTGGCATTCGTGACCCTGGTAAGAGTGCGATCGTTGGAACGCCAGATTTAAGCTGCAAGTCTTTGCCAGTGGGAACAAGCCGATCTAAAGCCGGAATTCCACCAAACTGAGCTTTAGCTATACCTTGCCGTTGCAAATCAGAAGCCGTATAAGAATCTCTGGTAAAAACTGTCAGACAGCGAGGAGAATTCAAATCGTGCCACAGTAGCGGATTGATACGCAATCGCCCTTCATAAATCGCAGAAAGACAAGAGATAAATGAGACAAAGGGGCGTTTAGTTAAGTAAGCAAATGTCTGAGAGATAAAATCCCCAGTCGCCATCACTAAATCGCAGTTGGGAGCATACTGCAACACCGCTTGTAACTGTCGCCACGTTAACCCAATCAATCCCGATTGAAAATCTTTGAGCAAATAAAGGCGCTTCATATAAAAGAATCCGCCAGAAGGCATTACTTGCGTGGGGCCAATAATCGGAATGTCCAAGCTGCGGTAAGCTTTTCCTTCCCCCACAATCGGCATTGCTGCCATTTCAATGGAAGGAGACAATTGGCGGAGAGTCTGAATTACATGAGAGGTGTGGTTGTCCTCTCCGTGGCCGTTACTGATAAACAAGATTCGCTTAGAAGGCATCTTGGGGTTTGGATAAATCTAAAACGCTTTTTTAGTGAGATTTTTAACCTAAATTAGGTCAGTAGATAAACAAATTGATAGTATTTTTACTCTTGAGAGTTTGTAATTTTATAGACAAATCTACAAAGTTACTTTTCCTGGTATAAACCGGAATGGAATTACTGCTAATTCCTGTTTTTGCAGATGCTAATTTATCAGAGAATACAGTATTGAGAGTGCAAGCGCTATGCGTACATGAATTTAGGTTCATAAATTTGAACGAGGATTTCAAGGAGCGATCGCCAAAGGACAACTCCCCTTGCCCTCTTCAATGACGACAAAGTTATAAAAAAGTTGTAAGTAGACGGACATAATTAAATGTAAAATCCAAAACAGCAAAACCTTTTAATGTTGAGGGTTTTATGTTCTGCCTTCTGCCCCCTGCCCCCTGCCTCCTACCCTCTACTTATCGCAAGAGAAAATATGGAACGCGCCATTTCTGCGTTGGGAATTTTAATTTTTATTGGCATATCTTATGCCTTCTCCGCAAACCGTCAGGCGGTGCGTTGGCGAATAGTAGCCTGGGGCTTGGGATTAGAGTTTATATTTGCCCTAGCGATTCTGAGAACTCCTTGGGGTTTGAATATTTTTAAATCTCTGGGAGATATTGTCAGTAAATTTTTAGCATTCTCGGATGTCGGCGCCAAATTTGTTTTTGGAGAAAATTTTAAAGATCATTTCTTTGCCTTCCAAGTCCTACCGACAATTATCTTTTTCTCTGCTTTCATCAGCGTTTTGTATCACTACGGCATTTTACAGCGAGTAGTCAACCTCATGGCGTGGCTGATGATGAAGACCATGAAAACATCGGGTTCTGAATCTTTATCCTGTGCGGGTAACATCTTTTTGGGGCCAACAGAGTCAGCGCTGGTAGTTAAACCTTACATAGCGAATATGACGCAATCGGAACTCCATGCACTCATGACTACTGGTTTTGGGACAATTGCAGGTGGAGTACTAGGAGCATATCTTTCTTTTGGGCTACAAACAGAACATTTGATTGCAGCTTTTTTTATGACTGCTCCCACATCATTGGTAGTAGCAAAATTGCTGTACCCAGAAACGGAAGTCTCAGAAACCGCTGGTAAGGTGAAGGTAAATGTAGAAACCAATTATGTAAATGTAATTGATGCTGCTAGTAGTGGAGCAATCGACGGCGTAAAACTAGCAGTTAATGTTGGGGTGATGATTATTGCTTTTTTGGGATTATTAGCTGCTGTAAATGCGCTGTTGGGATGGTTAGGCGGATTTGTTGGTTTGCAGCAACTTTCATTACAGTGGATTTTATCTTATGTGATGGCTCC
This sequence comes from Nostoc sp. DedSLP01, assembly GCA_034530875.2. GTDB lineage: Bacteria > Cyanobacteriota > Cyanobacteriia > Cyanobacteriales > Nostocaceae > Nostoc. The sequence goes on along the minus strand of JAVRCJ020000060.1, from coordinate 6,806 downwards.
CGTAGCATTTTTGATGGGCGTACCTTGGGCTGATTGCCGACAAGTTGGGGCGCTATTGGGTACAAAGACAATTTTGAATGAGTTTATTGCTTTTTTGGATTTAAAGACACTAATCGAGGGCGGTAAAATCTCTCAACGCTCGGTAATTATTACGACTTACGCATTATGTAACTTTGCAAATATCGGCTCCATTGGTATTACCATCGGCGGTATTACTGGCATAGCACCCAATCGCCAGCACGATTTAGCTCGTATGGGTGTCAGGGCAATGATTGGCGGATTGTTAGCGGGTTTTATCACCGCTTGTATTGCTGGGATGCTGATTTGAAGGAGGCAGGGGGCAGGAGGCAGGAGGCAGGGGGCAGGGGGCAGGAGACAGGGGGCTGATGATGTTGAAAAAATTTGGTTAGTGAGAAATAATTATTAGCGATCGCCATCCTTCAGAATGAACGAGTATTAAAGGTGGAATTAAATCGATTGAGGTTCTTTTTCAGAATAAAGGCGATCGCAATACACTGCCCAGCTTGCAGCAAATAAACCAGTTATAGAGGTAGCGATTACTGCTGCAACACCCCATCCTACCGGGCCTAGCCAATCTACAATTTCACTGATGACGGCTGTAGTTGTTTTGCCAACGATATAAGCTGTACCTGTGGCAGCAAGGGTAACTAAACCCAACTCCGTCAGTATGTCCAAGATTCCTTTACTAGATAAATCCTCGTGAAAGTAGATTTTCCAGATAGTGGTGTACATGAAGACAGGGTGTGGGGTGTGGGGTGTAGGGTGAAGGGGAAAAATGCGCGTATTTTTTGGGATTATTAACGATTAATTCCATAAATAATGCTCTTTTAATGATGAAGGCTGGGTTTTGCTCAGATTAATTAACTTTTATAACCACTCATGAATACAAGTTTTCTCTACACCCGAACCTGCAACCCTGCCTAAACCGATAACGCAAGCGATCTACTGAACTAGGTTAACTGAATCTCAGGCATTAGGAGATGGAGATCGAAGGAGCACAGAGGAAAATAATTAATGACTAACACTTGAGTTATTCATCTTTGAATTAGAAGAATTTGCCCTAAAATTTATGTAAATATGAGGTTCTAAACCTTATATTTATTTACTTTAAATTTCTTTAACTTTAGAGAATGCCAGACGCGGAAAAGTCTCAAAACCAACTGGTTATCGAAAAGCTGCTGTCTAGGGAAGTTAGTAAAGAATCTAATTATTCATTAGTAGCAAGCAAACAAGAAGGAACGATTCTTGTGCTGCCTGATGGCAGAATTCAGGCGTGCAATGCCGCAGTTGAGAGCATTCTGGGAGTGACAATCGAGCAGTTTGTAGGACAAAATTTGCTCGATGCGAAATGGCAATTTATTGATGAAAATGGTTTACCTTTGCTGTGTGAGATGCACCCAACGATGGTTGCTCTGAGGACGGGTAAACCTTATTTGAATGTAGTATGTGGCTTTTATAAGCCCAATGGTCAGCTAGTATGGCTGTTATTATCTTCACAACCGTTATTTCAAGTTACAGGAACTACTCCCTACGCGATCGCCATAACTTTTTCGGATATTACTGAATCTCAGCATCCTCAGGCTGAAAGCACCAAAGAACCTGAGGCAGATGGCTTTCGTCTACAGTGGGATAGTCAACGTCTGTTTCAACAAATTGCTGGCACTCTTCCGGGTTTACTGTACATCTATGATGTCATCGAGCAGCAAAATTGTTACGTAAATTACGAAATAGCTGAAGCTTGGGGCTACACGCCAGAAGAAATCCAAGCTATGGGAAGTGAGTTGTTTAACCATCTTTTACACCCTGATGATTTAGCTCGACTTCCTAGCTATTTACAAAAATTTAATTCTGCTCCTCAAGGAGAAGTCCTAAGTTTTGAATACCAAATTCGACACGCAAATGGAGAGTGGCGCTGGTTTTGTAGCTATGACACTGTGTTCAGCAGAACTGCTGATGGCTTAATACATCATCTGTTGGGAATCGCTTTTGATGTTACGCAACGACGACGCACAGAAATTTCCCTGCGCCAAAGTAACGAAAGGTTTGAGTTGGCAGCAGCAGCAGTTAATTGCCTGATTTATGATTGGGAAATTGAAAAAAATACTGTAGAAAGAACTCAGGGTATAACTCAGGTATTTGGCTATACGCAACAAGAAGCTAAACCTACCTTGGAGTGGTGGCAAGAACTCATCCACCCTGATGACCGACAAATGGTCAATGATGGGTTTATCGCTAGTATGGCCAATGGAAACCGTTATACCATCAAGTATCGAGTGCGTCACAAGGATGGCCGCTATTTGTGGGTGCAAGACCACGGGTTTGCAATTACGAATGCAGCAGGTCAGGTAGTCAGAGTAGTTGGTGCTACAACCGATATTACCGAACAGCAACTCGCGCTACACGATCGCCAACAAGCCGAAGCCAAGTTGCGTGAAAGCGAAGAACGGATTCGTTTGGCAACTACCGCTGCTAAACTTGGTATGTGGTTTTTGAATCTGACCTCTGACGAATTAATTTGGACAGAGAAATGTAAGCAGCTGTTTGGACTATCGCCAGAAGCCGAAATTAATTATCAACTTTTCTTGAAGTGCGTACACCCAGAAGATCGCTGGCTCATTGAAGAAGCGGTCGCTCGTTCTCTGGAAGAAAAAGTTGATTGTGAAGTTGAATACCGCTGCGTTTGGTCTGACGGCAGCATTCATTGGATTGATGCCAAAGGTCGTGTCTTTTGGGATACTGACGGAAAACCATTACGGATGATGGGTACTGTTCAGGATATTACCCAGCGCAAACAGGCAGAAAATGATTTGCGTCAGCGCGAAACTCAATTGAGACGATTAGTTGATTCCAACATTATCGGCATTATCTTCGCTACTCCTGACTACATCACTGAGGCGAATGAAGCTTTTCTGGAAATGATAGGTTATACGCGAGAGGAATTATTGGCGGGTAAGATACGCAGAGAACAGCTTACTCCTCCTGAATATCACCCCCGCGATCGCCAAGGCATAGAACAACTTTTAAAAGTTGGCGTATGCACTCCTTATGAAAAAGAATACATCCGCAAAGATGGTTCGCGCATTCCGATTTTAATTGGTGGTGCAATGGTTACGCGATCGCCAATGTCTTGGATCTGTTTTATTCTCGACCTTACCCCCAGGAAGGAATTAGAAAAAGCACTCAGGCAACAAGCAGAAGAACTCAAACAAGCAAACCGCAATAAAGATGAGTTTCTCGCTATCCTCTCCCACGAATTGCGATCGCCCCTCAACCCGATTTTGGGATGGTCATCTCTACTCAAAAGCCGCAAATTTGATGAGGCTACTACAAACCGCGCCTTAGAAACCATCGAAAGAAATACTCAATTGCAAATTCAATTAATTGATGAATTGCTCGATGTCTCCCGCATCATTCGCGGTAAGCTAACCCTGACTTTTGCCCCTGTCAACCCGATTGCTGTCATTGAAGCTGCATTGGAAACAGTCCGGCTAATCGCAGAAGCCAAATCTATCCAGATAAAAAGCAAGTTTGACCGCAATGTAGGTAAAATTTCTGGCGATTTTTATCGCTTACAACAAGTTGTAGGAAACTTACTCTCCAACGCAGTCAAGTTCACTTCTTCTGGTGGAACAGTGGAAGTTAGCCTTTCATTAAGTAATGAATTGACTTCCCACTGGGCAGTAATTCAAGTCAAAGATACAGGTCAAGGTATTTCACCCGAATTTCTACCCCACGTGTTTGAACATTTTCGTCAAGCTGATAGCAGTACAACCAGAAAATTTGGCGGGTTGGGATTGGGATTAGCAATAGTTCGCCACCTGGTAGAGTTGCATGGTGGTAGTGCGATCGCCGATAGTCCGGGAATTGGCCGGGGAGCTATTTTTACTGTCAAATTACCCTTGATGCAGGAGACTAAGGGCAAAACGGGCAAAACATCCGAAGCTACAGAAAAATTGGATTCTTCGTTGTTCGACGGACTACGAGTATTAGTTGTCGATGATGATGCTGATACTAGGGAGTTTGTATCCTTCTTGCTACAACACAAAGGGGCGGTAATAACTGCCGTCGCATCGGCAAGTGAAGCCTTAGCTGCTGTAGCAAAGAATGTACCCGATTTATTGATCGGCGATTTAGCAATGCCTGAGATGGATGGCTATGCTTTGATAAAACAGATCAGAGCAATGCCAAAAGAACAGGGTGGGGCAATTCGGGCGATCGCTCTGACAGCTTATGTGGGAGAAAGCGATCGCGAGCGAGTTTTGGCAGCTGGCTTTGAAAAACACGTTGGCAAACCAGTAAAGTCAGCCGAACTACTAGCTTCGATAGCAAATTTAATACAGCAAAAATTGTAATATTACTGGCTATCTTTTTCGGTATCTTCAGTATCCGGCTTTTGATTTGGCCGTTCTAGAGCTGGAGGAAAATCAACAAATTCTTGAGTTCTAGTTGTATTTGTAGTGATACCTTCTAGCAAAACATCGTCAGGGTCAGTTGATTTGTCAGCAGCAGAACCATTAATCTGACCAGATGCATTAACGTTGGGTTTATCAGAACTACCTTTATGGCTTGCATTACCGCCTGGCATAGCTATTTCCTCCGGTGTGGAAAGGTAAATCAAAATCTACCCTCAGCCTAAACTCGTTGGTTATCAGCAATACACTATCAGAAGGCTTAAATCTCAATCGGCTCAACCATGATTAAGAAAGATTTGTTTCGTAACGAAATTTTCACCTTGGAGAACATTCTTTCGCCAGCGGAATGTGCAGAGTATATTAGTTTAACGGAGAAAATTGGCTATACAGATGCTCCTATAACTACCATACGAGGTTTTGAAATCCGTCCCGATATCCGCAATAATCAACGGGTTATCCTCGACGATCGCGATCGTGCTTTCGAGCTATGGCAGCGCGTGTCAAATTATATCCCCACAACCATTGGCAGATGGCACGCGGTTGGGCTAAATGAGCGTTTTCGTTTCTATCGCTACGATCCAGGTCAGCAATTTGCAATTCACCATGATGGTGCTTATCGAAGACCAAACGGTGAAGAAAGTCTATTGACTTTCATGATTTATCTCAACGAAGGCTTTGAAGGTGGGGAAACCCGCTTTTATCTTCGACAATACCACGTAGATTCATCTAATTTAGCTGTCGTTCCAGTAACGGGTATGGCTTTGTGTTTTGTCCACGAACTAGCACATGAGGGCGCTACTGTTATTCAGGGGCGGAAGTACGTATTGCGATCGGATGTCATGTACAGCCCCCATTAAAATTAGTGGATTTTTGACTTTAACTCTAATCCAATTCCCGACGCCCTTCCAAAGCTCTTGCGAGGGTGACTTCATCGGCGTATTCTAAATCACCACCTACAGGTAAACCAAAAGCGATTCGTGTCACTTTGGTAAATGGCTTGAGCAGCTGACCGAGATAAAGTGTTGTTGTCTCCCCTTCGACACTTGGACTAATTGCCAAAATCACTTCTTGGGGTTGTTGCTTACTTACCCGACGTACTAAAGCTTGAATAGTCAACTGTTCCGGGCCAATTCCATCAATGGGAGAAATTACTCCGCCCAAAACGTGATACTTCCCTTTGTACTCGCGGGTTTTTTCTAAGGCAATCACATCACGAGAATCTGCTACTACACAGATAGTATTGTTATCACGGTTGACATTGCGGCAAATTTCACAAACTGGTTCAGCAGATAAGTGAAAACAGACAGAACACAAGCCGATTTGTTTTTTTGCTTCTACTAAAGCTTGTGCTAGAGCTTCTACTTCTGCTTCTGGTCGCTTTAGAATATGCAAAGCCAGTCGTTGAGCAGATTTAGGCCCAACTCCCGGTAAGCGTTGCAATTGCTCAATTAACCGTGCTAAAGGACGTGCGTAAACCGTGGTTTTGTCTCCAGAATGTTTTTACCTTAACTATGATGACATTCTTAAAGGATTTTGGGTTACCTGTAAAGCGCGATCGCTCGTTGAGAGAGCGTAAAATTAAGTCAGACTCGCACAAATGATATGAAAACGCTAGCTAAATGGTCTGTAGACGACTATCATCGCATGATTGAAGCGGGGATTTTGCGCGATCGCCGCGTGGAGTTGTTAGCAGGGGAAATTGTAGAAATAGCTCCAGAAACTCCAATTCATTACAGTACAGTAAAACGAGGTGTGAAATACCTAGAAGAGTTACTTATAGGTAAAGCCGATATCCGTTTCAATGGCCCAGTCACACTAGCCAATTCTGAACCCGCACCTGATATTGCGATCGTTCGGCTACCAGAATCCAACTACAATAATCGTCACCCTGCTGCTGAAGATATTTTTTGGCTTGTAGAGGTTGCCAAAACAAGTTTAAAAAAAGATTTAGCGATTAAAGCTGCTATCTATGCCACTGCTGAAATTCCTGAATACTGGGTTTTAAATTTGGTTGCCAAGCATATAATTGTGTTCCAAAATCCCCAGAATGGACAATACAGCACAGAACAAATAATAGACAAAGGAACGATTACACCATTATCATTTCCAGAGATTCAGGTCTTAGTTGAGAGGCTGCTGTCTTAAAAAGTAGACGTTATTATATAGAACTCTTATTTTCAAAACCTACATAGCGATCGCCCAGAGCTAGCTAAACTAAAAAGCGCCCCCCTTGCGGAGAGCGCTTTCGATTTTACTTGACGCTATCGCTAATTAGCCATTGATAGCAGGAGCGCTCAGAGCAACAGGAGCAACATCAGCAGCAGCCAAATCTAAGGGGAAGTTGTGAGCGTTACGCTCGTGCATTACTTCCAT
>JAVRCJ020000059.1:0-32828 GCA_034530875.2 Nostoc sp. DedSLP01 | reverse complement strand
CAGGCATATTATCAGCGAGGTTTAAGGGCTATGAAGCTTATACAGCAAGCACTTTAGGGAGCTTGTCGCCCCTTGAAATTGTTGGGTTAATGGCATCTGGACACAGCAATAGCGATATTCTCAAAGCATATCCCTACCTAGAAGAAGCTGACATTTATGAGGCACTTGCCTATGCTGCATGGCGAGTTGAAGAAATTGAAGTTCCTCTAAAAAGTGCATGAAAATTTTGATTGATATGAATCTTTCCCCTGATTGGGTTGCGGTTTTTCAGAGGTACAATATTTCATCTGTCCACTGGTCTACCATTGGCAACCCCCGTGAGAAAGATGCAATTATTATGGAGTGGGCAAGAACTAACGGTTATATCGTCTTTACTCACGATTTAGACTTCGGTACTTTGTTAGCTGCAACAGGTGGCGATCGCACTAGCAACAGCAGTCAGTGTTACAGTTACCATAAATTCACTATAAACTGAATTGATAGAAAAATTATTTCATATAAATAGTATTACGTAAAACTTGGGCGATTATTACTGATAAGCTAAAAAATCTAAATTGCATAATTGTATTAAATCAAACTCTTGTGGGGTGGGCATCTTGCCCGCCCTAGTTATGCAACTTAAATGTGAAACAGCTTATTAAAACAAGTAGTGCGTTACCCTTTGGCATAACGCACCCTACAAGAATTTCTTTTTTAATTACGAATTACAAATTTTAATTTGAAGCTGCTTTCTCTGCAACATTGTGAATTATTTCTTCCAATGTTTGGAGTAATTCTTGCTCGTTGTAAGGTTTAGAAAAGTAGGCTCTGGCACCCAATTGCATAGCCAACTGTCGATGTTTATTACTACTACGAGAAGTCAACATTGCAACTGGAATATTTTTTGTTTCAACGTCGGAATTTACCTTACCTAAAAAGCCATAACCATCAAGACGAGGCATTTCAATATCACAAATTACTGCTTCAACTCTCAATCCATTTTGGAGTTTTTCTAAAGCGTCTTGACCGTCTTTTGCTTGTTCTACTTGATAACCTCCTTTTTCCAGGGTTAAAGCTAAGAAGCGGCGAACGTTAATTGAGTCATCGACAATCAAAATTGTGCCTTTGAATTTGTTAGATGGTGCTGATACTTTCTCTTCATCAAATATCAAAAACGGTGTTTTTAATCTTGCTGATGGTAATTGAGTACCTCTAGGAGTGCGCTGATTGCTAGCAATCCAATAAAGCAATTCATTAATATTAACTAGCGGTACTACTCGACCATCGCCAAGAATTGTACAGTTGCTAAAGCCTTGGGGTAGAGTTATACTTCCTTCGACTTGGCGAATAGCAACTTCTTGTTCACCCCAACAACGATCTATTTGTATCGCTACTGGCTGATTATTTCCTTTAACTACTAAGACGCTATTAACATTAATTGCTGCCGGAGTTTCTAGTTCTGCGCTATCGTAACGCAGGCAATTAAATTGTAAGTAGCGACTCAAGCGAATTAGCGGCAACATAGTTCCTTGCCAATTCAAAACTTCGCTTTCTGCCATTTGAAAAATTCGGTCGTTTTGGAGTAGCGATATTTCAGAAATAACATCTGTAGGGAATGCCAATAGCATTTTGTTAATTTCTACTAGCAATACTCGTCCGACAGAAAGTGTAAATGGTACTGAAAGGGTGAAGGTTGTACCAACTCCTGGTTCCGTATCAACTTTGATATCTCCTCGAATCAATTTAAGGTTGTTACGAACTACATCCATCCCCACACCGCGACCAGATAATGTTGTCACTTGTTCGGAAGTGCTAAAACCTGGTTCAAAAATTAGCGATAACAGTTCATCATCACTAGCATTAGTAATAAGAGAAGCATCCAATCCCATACCTAAGGCGCGGGTGCGAATTTTCTCTAGAGAAATGCCCCAACCGTCATCACGTATACTAATAAGCGTGCGATTGCTATGATGAGTTGCTTTAATTTCTATTAATCCTTGTTCTGGTTTTCCGAGAAGGTGACGGGTAGCAGCGTCTTCGATACCATGATCGAAGGCATTTCTTAATAAGTGCATTAAAGGCTCATTCAATGCTTCTAAAATGCTGCGTTCAATGAGAGTATTACCGCCTTCAATTTTTAACTGTACGTTCTTACCATACTCTACATTTAAGTCACGTATAGCTCTCGGAAAACGGTCAACTAAATCCGATAGCGGTCGCATCCGGATATGGTTGAGTTTGGTTTGTAATTGTTTTGATGTTTTATTTAATTTGCGAGCAATTTGGTCTGTATCATCTACGCTTAATTGCACATCAGTTGTGACTTCTTGTAGCTGAACAATGGTTTCCATAACTTCCTGCGATCGCAAGTTTAAATCGTTATAGCGTTCCGTTTGTAAGCCATTATTTTCTGTGTCTACTATGTGATGATTATTTTCAACAACTGAAGCTTGTTCGCTACCAGATATTGGAATTTGAGTAGAAATTTTACTGTAAGCTGTGCGTAATTCTCGGTTTTCTCGGTCGAGAATTTGCACTCGCTGGTTGAGATTGCGCACGAGTTTGCGTAATCTTTCTAATTGTGCATTTAAACCATTGCGCTGAACAACCAGTTCCCCAAATAAATCGTTAATTTGTTCTAACTGTTTGCTGGGAACTCGAACTGTATTATCTTGAATTTCCCGTTCTTTACCAACAGTTAACTTCGTATCTGTAGTGTGATGTTCTCTAGCAAATATTGTATTTTGCTCTGTAATATTTACAGCATTAATATCTTCAGTAAATTCTGCATCTAAAAATGTAAAATTAGCCGCAACTGTTTCATGTTGATTTTCTGTAGATGTTGAGACTAATTCTGTCTCCAGAATATTTGTGTCAGTTGCATTCGTGTCAATTAACTGTGGTATTGCTTCTGGTTCTAATAGTGGCTGTGGTTGGGTAAAATCGCCAAATTGAATTTTTGTAGGTAAATTATCTAATTGATTTGTCAATACCAAAGCTTGCGATCGCCGCCATGCTTGCAATGCCGATTGAGCGATTTCGTAAATGCTGCGATCGCTATTTGCAGTGGCTAATTCCTGGGTTACCGACTCACAAAGCTTGCTAAAAGCTGTTAACTGGAGCATTTCGCCCAAGCCGCCTAATTCCGCTGCCATCACAGCAAATTCTTCTTGTAAATTAGACCCCTGGCTATTTGCCAACGCAGATTCTAAACGCTGCAAACATTCCTCTACTTCTGTTTCAAATAGCAAAGGAATCACATCCTGCCCATCTTCTGGAGATAACATAGTTGTGGCATCTTCAGGACTGGGGTCGCCCAAGCGTTGATGCAACTCATCAAAAATTGGATAGCAAAAAGTTGCTAACCACTGTTCTTCAACAAGATTTCCTTGTGCCAGCAACTCAACAATTTGACGCAACCAATCAACACCAGAAAGCAATAAACTTTGTAGTTGAGTATCAATTTCTAAGGAATTTTTGCGAGTTTTTAAAACTTTAAAAGAATCTTCTAAACGATGGGATAAATCGCTAAGAGATTTAAATCCCATCATCGCCGCACCACCTTTAATAGAATGAGCAGCGCGGAGTGCAGCATTGATTTTCTCTAAGTCAATGCGGTTGCTAGTATCGATTTCTAGTAATACTCCTTCCAGAGTATTCAAGTAATCAGTTGCTTCTTCCAGAAACTGCATCTGGATTTCTAATTCTTTGTCATTGAGCATGGTTTTTGTCCTTAGTCGTTGCTGATTGATTATTGGTCATTAGTCATTGGTCATTAGTTATTAGTCCATGAGCAAAATACGAAGACAAATGACACAAGACAAAGGACAAATAACAAACGATCGATGACTAATGAGAAAACTTAGCTAACTTTGAAAGTTCCCACAGTCTCTTGCAATTGTTGGGAGATTTCCACAGTTTCATGCAGAGATTGGAAAATTTGTACAGAAGAATCGCTGGTGCGTTGGGATACAGCAGCAATGTCTTTCATTAATTGGCTGACACTTTGTGATGTTTCTACCTGAGATGCAGTTGCGCTGGAAATTGACTGTACTAAAAAGTCAATTTGACGCGATACATCGAAAATCTGACTTAGACTTCCCTTTGCCTCCTCTACAATTCGAGTACCTTCCACCACTTGGCTAGTACCGATTTCCATCGCCTGCACCACTTCGCTGGTTTCTCGTTGGATATTCTCGACAATTTCTTCAATTTCTTGGGTTGCAGCCGCACTGCGAATTGCTAGTTCGCCGACTTCTTCGGCAACAACGGCAAAACCTTGAGCTTCTTCACCTGCGCGCGCTGCTTCAATACCAGCGTTAATTGCCAGCAAGTTGGTTTGAATGGCGATTTGGTTAATTAAAGAAACCACGCGGGAAATTTGTTGTGAAGATTCGCCAAGGCGCTTGACTTTTTTGGCAGTTTCACCAACAGTTTCCCGCATAGACAGGATATTTTGTACTGTCAAATCCATTGCATGTCCGCTTTGGGTGGCGTTGTGAGCAGCATGATTGGCAATAGAGGCTGCTTTTTCGGCACTTGCGGCTACGGCTTGGATAGATTGGGTCATTACGTCAACAGCATCGAGGGTGCGGTTGATTTGAGCAGCTTGGGTGAGTGCTTCCTCGGCTAATTGGTGGATGGCTCCTTCGTTAGAGCCGATGGCAGTATTTACTTGAGTAGCTGCTTGTTTAACTTGGGTAACGATATCCCGCAGACTTTCGACAATGGAGTTAAAAAAGTCGGCAACAGTGCCTATTTCCCCAGCAGTTACGTCTGCACGCACTGTTAAGTCACCTCTGGCTGCACCTTCTATGTCATCGAGTAGTTCTAAAAGTTGTTGTTGCAGTGATTCTTTTTGTTGGCTTTCTTCATTAGAAACTTTGACTGCACCATTTTTGACTTGTTCTATTTCCTCTAGTAACTTGGCTTCTTCTAAGGCATAACTAATTTGAGTTGTTATCTGTTGAAACAAGCTAATTTCTGGCTGTTGCCAATTACGAGAAGTTTGGCAATTATGAGTAATTAATAAGCCGAAAATTTGCTCTTGGATAAAAATCGGTGCAATCAGATAACCTTTAACAGCAAATTTTTCTAATAGTTGAAGATAACTCTCAGCATCTTTCAAGTTTTGGTCTAAATAAATGTTGGCAACTGTTTGCAGGCGGTTATTTTGATAATTTTCTATATGGTGTTCCCAAAAATAGCGATCGCCAATTTGCGCTCCCATAGTTTCGGGCCAATTACCACTTACTGATTCAGCAACTATGACACCATCTTTAGCATCTGAATTTAAACGAACAATAATTACTCGGTCTGTTTTTATTGCTTGGTGAACTTCTTTAACTGATGCTTGATAAATATCTTCTGTTTTCAGAACTTTCCGAATTTTTAGAGTAATATCTGCTAGTAAATCTGCCCCTTGAACCTCTACTTCTTCTTCCTGAGATAATACCTCTAATTGTTCGGCTATCTGGTTAATATTTGCACTCAATACCCCTAATTCATCTGCTCTTTGGCTGTCTAAACGGGTATTTAATTTTCCTTGATGTAGCTTTGCTAACGCCGCAGTTGCATTGAGAATTGGTTGTGTAGCCACTTTCGCTAATTTAGATGCGATCGCTGCTACAATCAAAGCCGTCAATCCAGTGCCGATACCTATAACCCACAGCAATTGTCTTTGCGGCTCAAATACAATTGCTGTGTTTGTAGACAAAAGTACCTGCCAATTCAAATCCGGCAAACCATCTAACTTAGTTGATGGTACGTAACTAACTAGTTGTTGTTTTTGATAATTTTTAGGAGTTTCAATAAAACTATCTGCTTTTTTTGCTGTAAGCAGTTTAGCTAAATTTCGATATTCTGTCTTTGCATCTTTGCCCAATAATTTTTGTTGTGGAGTCAAGAAAACTGTTCCGCCAGCATCAAGTACTTGGTATTGTTGTCCATTAACCGCGTAGTTTTTGATGACTTCATCTAAAGATTTTACAGGCATCCGCGCTCGAACTATGCCAGTTGTTTGACCGCTATATGTATTTTTAATCGGTGCAGCTATATAAATATTCGCTACACGATTACTTGTTGCTGCTTCTGGATTACTAATAACAGGAGCATCTTTTGACAGAACATCTTGAAAATATTTCTGGTCTTTTTGATTTTCCAGAGGTTCGCCTGTAGATTGAACTATTAAGCTACCTTCGCGATCGAAAATCGCAACACTGTCATAAGCTTTGTAAGCTTCTACAACCCGATCTAAAACTGCTTGCTTTTCTTTCGTACTTGTGCTGTTGCTAAGTTGAGAGTTTGTCAGAAATGGCAAACTAGATATTACTTGGATGTCTCCATAGCGTGCCAACATGAAACGGTTTATTTTATCGGTTAAACCGATGGCTGCGGCTTGCTGAGACTGGGTAATTTGCTTACTAATAGATTTGTGAGCAACAGTAAAAGCGATCGCACCTATACCCAATACTGGTATTGTACCAATAGCGATCGCTAAAATTGTCGCTTTCGTCGCTAAACTGAGCTTTGTAAAATACCCAAAACCTTGATTAGAATTACTACCAGTTTCAGTAGTAGCCTTACCTTGAAGCTTTACTCCACTACTAATACCTGTTTGAGATGAAATTAGCGATGACCGATTTTGAGAACCAGTACCGTTGTTTGTGTTAGTTTTATTAAACATAAAATTATTTCTCCAATACGTGAATCAGTACGCTAAAAATTATTTCTTATAAAGAACTCTGACTCCTAAATTCTTTTTAGTAAATTCTAATCACTGCGGAGAATAGAAGACTGCACAATTGCCTGAGCATCTAACACGAGTAATATTTCTTTTTGCTGCACTACACAACCACATAAATAAGGAACTAAACTAGATGCCACTTGCCCTATAGGAGAATGAATATCCTCAGCAACAAATTTAGTTGTACCTCTGATTTCTTGTACAACTAAAGCTAACAGCAATGATTCTACTCGAACAACGATCGCATTATACTGGCGTACCCGATAATCGAGAGATTCTAAATTCAACATTCTTGGCAAATCAACTACCCAAATTATCCGACTCCGCCAATTCATTAATCCTAATATGCAAGGTGGCATATTAGGCATGGAAGTAACAGACTCAACAGGCAAAAAAATAGCTTCTTGAGTATGTTTCATTGATAAAACAGCAGCAGTTTGTTGATTTAATTGGAATTTTAAATAACCGTCTGTTAAGTTATTTTCTACTGATTTTGAAGAAAGCGTAATTTTTGTAGTAGTCATTGGTTCAAATTACCACTGATTTAATAGTGCGTAGCAGATGTTCGCGCGTGTAAGGTTTAGTTATGTAGGCATCTGCACCTTGCCTCATTGCCCACAAACGGTCAATTTCCTGATTTTTAGAACTACAAATTACAATCGGCACTTTTGCAGTAATTGGATTTTTCCTCAGAGAACGGCACAACTCAAATCCACTCATTTCTGGCATTACTACATCGCTAACAATTGCATCTGGATTTTCTAAGACAGCTTTTTCTAAAGCTTCTTTTGCACTAGTAGTTTTAATAACGTTATAACCACTTTCTTTGAGATAATGGCTCATTAATTCCAATTCGCTGGGAGAATCTTCAACAATTAGAATTGTGCCAAGCAAAGTCAGGCTCACTATAAAATCTCCTAAAACTAATTTAAGGCGATTAAATTTACTAACTTAATCAAGATATTTAAAAACCATTTTTAGCAATTCTGACTGGGTAAAAGGCTTGGTCAAATATCCTGAAGATCTGACCATTTTAGCCTTTGCTCTATCGATAAATCCGGTTCTGCCAGTCACCATAATGATAGGAATATTTTTAAAAGCTGAATGCTTCCTTAATAAAGAACAGAGTTCATAGCCATCTAAAGAAGGCATTTCAACATCTAGCAAAATTAAATCCGGCTTGCTCCGGAGAATTTGCATTAAAGCTTTTACCGGATCGTTGATTGTGACAACTGTAAATGTGTTTTCATCCAGAAAATGTTTAATGGAATTTAACACTGTTTGACTATCATCAATGCAGGCAATTGTATATGTACTTTTAGCAACAGGTAACTGATTAGTTAGATTATTATTGTCAGAAATATCAAGGTTGATTTGTATGGGGGATTTTTGACCAAGTTTGATTTGTAATTGTGGCAAAACTTGAGTGTTCCCACCAGCAGGAATTGATGACTGGATATTTTGTCGATTTCTTAACTGCTTTTGGCAATGTTCTACAAGTAAGCGTAAATCCAGGCGGCAAAACTTTGGTAGTTCGTTCAAAGAATTTTCTGGACTAAATTCATAGCTACCTTCTTTCAAGCAAAGAAATGATTCCAGTACTTCTTTTGCTAATTCGTCTATCAGAGTTCCTGCTTGCACAGGCGTAATCAACTCCTGATTGACTAACCAACAAATAGCTTGGTAATCTGCATTTGGTATTGATTGATGTTCATTTTTTGTTTCAAACATCAGTCGCATCTGTACGCGAGTGGCGCTGTTGAGAGCAGGAATTTGCTGACTCAAGCGCCGCAAGTGACTATCAAGCCGTTCAAACAGTTTATCTGAATAGGAGGCATAAGTAAGTTTACCGTCCTCTAGATAAATTGACCAATAAACTATGCCAGTAAATACGCTTAAGCAACCTGTAGCACGCCGACTAGTTAATTGTGCCAACAGAGATAGCGGATGTAGTTTTTGAAACAACTTGTAGCTACCTATAGGAGTTGTGCTCATTTTGCTTTTACTCAGCTAAATTCAGTAGGTGTCAGCTAAATTCGTGCAGAGTCTTTCCACAATTCAACTTAAGTAAAAGCTTCAAAATTTTGTAGTTTTAAAGTACATAAATTTGGCCTCTGAGATTTGTGGTGAAACTCAACGAAAGCGGCTTTATCTTGAAATGCTCAAATCTCAGTAAAATCGTAAATTGTCAGTAATTTACTTTTTGTTACTGAGATTTCTAGGCATTCTTGAAAAATAAGACATAGAAATGTCAAGACCAGATGAAGCCACTTTCCATTGATTAACCCCATTCTGACCACAGAAATAATACTGATTTTTAAAATAATATCTTTGAACTACTGTATTTCCACTTAAGTAAAATCAAACTTTGAAATAGATTTGTACTAAATAAAGCCACTTTTGATTAAGTACTACTGTTCTGACAACAGAAATAATACTGATTTTAACCAGTAAAAATAAAACAGCTTTTATAAATCAGAACCTACGAGTTAGAAAAATATTAAGTAAAATTTTATATGCGCTCGGATGCGATCCCTGAATCGCTTGTACACAGAGGGAACAGGGAAAAAAGTGTACCTACCTTATTAAAGGCAGAATTGGTTATCAAAAAATTTGTATGTGTGATCGCCAGTTTATTTTTCTTGCCAATGCTATGCGAGTGCTTAAGCATAGCCCATCGTAGACATCACCACATCTTTAACCAATTTTGCTTGCGATCGCAATGTAAAAAAAACACAGACACTAATCTTCTGACCGCAGCAAATTCTAACTCTACCAACTCTGTTGTTTGCTGTTCAGGATAAATTAACTCAAAAATTTACTGCATGAGCCAACAGGCTCATGCAGTATTAAACATTTAAGTTAAGAATGCGGATGAAAGGACTTGAACCTTCACTCCTTTCGGAACTAGAACCTAAATCTAGCGCGTCTGCCAATTCCGCCACATCCGCATAGGTTCCTATCTTACCATAAGAAATTCTTTTTGGGAATAGGGAGATGGCTTCGCCAAGGGGAAAGGGCAAAGGCTAAACGAAAGATTCTTCCCTTTTCCCTTTCCCCTTTCCCCTTTTCCCTACCCGAAGGGTTTTCCCCCATTCCCAATTACATAACCGCAACACGAGGCAAACGATGCTTAAAGCCGCAGAGAATTTCCCATGAAATAGTATTTAATTGCTCTGCCCAATCGTCTGCGGAAATTTTTTCTCTTCCTTGTTCTCCAAGCAAGGTGACTACTTCTCCTTCCTGGATATCGGGTATAGCACTTACATCCAGCATCAACTGATCCATTGTTATTGCGCCAATTTGCGGCACTCGCCGACCGCGAATTAACACCTGCATTTTATTAGAAAGATTGCGAGGAACGCCGTCAGCGTAGCCAATTCCCACGACAGCAAGACGAAGTTCCCGCGGGGCAACAAATTTATGACCATAGCTGACAGAGGTTCCTGCGGCAATGGTTTTGACTTGGGTAACTCGGGCTTTAAGTTCTAAAACGGGTTTGAGGTCGATCGCTTTTTGTAAATGTGGCGCTGGGTAAAGTCCGTAAACCGCTAAACCCACTCGTACAATATCGTAGTGCAATGCTCGGTCTGTAAGTGCGGCGGCTGAGTTAGCCAAGTGCAAGCAAGGTGGTTGAATTCCGATTGCTTTGATTTGGGCGATCGCTTCCTCAAATCGTCTATGCTGTTCCTTCATCGCAGTAGGATCGGGATCGTCTGCTGTTGCCAAATGAGAATAAATACTGGCAATAGAAAGATGCGGTAAGCGCTGCACTAACTGCACAAATTCAGCCGCTTGCTGCCAATTAGTTCCCAACCTAGACATTCCCGTATCTAATTTAATGTGTACGGGTACGGGAGAACCATACTTCATAGATTCTAAGGTATCGGAAAATACTAAAGCTTGTTTGGGACTGCACAGTGTCGGCTGAAGTTGCCATTGAGCGATCGCATGAATCTGCTCTGGTGTATGAGTCGCCCCTAAAATCAAAATTGGAGCTTGCACCCCGCCTTCTCGCAATTGAATAGCCTCTGGAACTGTAGCCACTCCCAGCCAACTAGCTCCCGATTGGATTGCAGTTTGAGCCACAGTTACAGCGCCATGACCGTAAGCATCAGCTTTAACCACCGCCATCAATTGAGTACCTGGCGATAAAAACTGCACTAATTGCTTTACGTTGTGCGACAGTGCGCCTAAATCAATTTCTACCCAAGCTCGTTGCGAGAACCACGCGTAGGTATCGCACTGCTCGTTAGGAACTACACCGGGGGTTTGGTTGCGGCTTAACATTTGTACTGACTCCTATAACACCAGAGCTAGACTTCCAAATTATCTATACACGCTTTTAAAAGCGATATCAGATTAAACAGGAAGTTTAACCCCGACTCGGAATTGATACAAGATGCTTGTGAAGGAGTGGGGATATGAAAAGATGAGGCTCAGGGAAAGTACGGGAGGCAGGGGGCAGGGGGGAATAAATCTTAAAGCTGTTCGCTCAAAATTGAGCGCTTCTAATGTCCGATTTTTAGCTCAATTTCGTAATTCTGCCGAAAGTATAATTTCTTATCATCTCCCTAGAAGGGTATATTTGTGTTAATATATGTAAAACTAATACCCTGAGCGCAGATCAATGGGGAAGGTTTTAGTCTTAAACGCCTCTTACGAACCTCTCAATATCACGAGTTGGCGTCGTGCTGCGGTTCTGTTAATTAAGGGCAAGGCAGAACGCGTGGAACACAACGGTAAATTCCTTTATTCGGATTTTCCGCTGCCAACCGTCATCAGGTTGCGTCATTATGTCCGCGTCCCTTATAAAGAAATTCCTCTTACTCGCCGGAATATATTGCATCGTGACGGTCATGCCTGTCAATACTGTGGTTACACAGGAGATGAGTTGACCTTAGACCATGTAATACCGCGATCGCGTGGCGGAGGAGATACCTGGGAGAACATTGTCACAGCTTGCGTCCGTTGCAACGTCAAAAAAGGCAGTCGTACTCCCCACGAAGCCCACATGCCTTTGCGCCATCCTCCTCGCCAACCTTATAGCAGTCTGTATTTTGAGGTCAGCAAACATCTCAAAAGTGGACTGCATACAGAGTGGCAAAAGTACGTTATTGGACTTTGATATGACATAGCCTAACAGCCCCAACATCATAACCCAACAGTCACAGCTTTGCCTTTGTGCTTTCTTTGAAAATAAGGCCAAGCCTAATTTCCACGCATTTGGCTTTGACAAATCGCGTGTCAGATGAGGTTTGTCCGCAGATTTTAAGGCACATTGTCCGGCACAAGCTGACATAGCAGTTTGATAAAATCCACCCAAAAAAGGCAACGGCTACCTAGTATATCTCAACAGAGTGGCAAAAAACTAGTCTTCACTGTTTTTTGATTGAGGATTGGGGACTGAGGAGACGGAGGCAAGAACAACTCCCTTACAGACTTAAGTACTATCGCGTCTTTACCTCACTCAAAACGCGGCTCATCGCCCCGCTGCGCCTGACAGCACTCGTAATGGTAATACTCCAGTTTTTAAAGATATAATTATTAATTGCTCAATAGTCCAAATAATGAGACTATTGAACTTAAGATTGTTTTAAATATCAAAGGTTAACTCTAAAGTATTAGATGGAAAGTATACCCTAAGCAAGATAAATTTTAAAGTCTGCAATCGACACTTGAATAAAAGTCCTTAGAGTGAAAATTAAAGAAAATAAAAAAGCTCCTAAAAAGGTTTATGCTAGCAGATACAACCAGATATACAAAACCTCCTTTTTTCTAGCATCTATAGGCATTGTAGTTGAATTTAGTTAATTATTGAACGCTGTTATTGACAAAAAATATACTCAGATGTATAGTGCGATGTTTTAATATTTTTGCCAAGATCGAAACAATGTGGCTAGATTCAGTGAATAGCTGATTGTAGTGTTTCTGAATCAATAGAGCCTCACACTTTATAAAAAGTTCCCTATGTACTTAAATACTCCCGTAAATGAGTTTGACAATTTGTCATTAACTCCAGAACCAAGCCCCGAGGAATCTGAAATAGAGAAAGACCCAGTGGAAGTTGCACTTAAAAGTCCATCATTACAACCATCGCTCAGTGAAGGAACTATCTATCTTAGTCAGCGTGGTAATTCCCTAGCACAACAAAAATCAGAAGAACTGCAAAAAACTCTCTTGGCGCATCGGCACGACCGCCAACTAGTAATTTTGCAAGATTTTCCCGACCCAGACGCTCTTTCTTGTGCTTGGACTTATCAATTAATTGCCCAGCAATATGATATCAAGTGTGAAATTATTTATGCTGGGGCTTTGAGTCATCAAGAAAATATTGCCTTGGTTAGACTGACTAATTTACCGATTCAACGCTGGACGCAGCAAACCTTGAAAAGCAAAGATTTGTCATGTTATCAAGGTTTCGTATTAATTGATAACCAAGGAACTACCTCACAGCTAATATCAGCGGTTCAGCAAGCCGGAATTCCATTAGTGGCGCTGATTGACCATCACAGTATACAAGGCGAACTCGAATCAGAATTTGTTGATGTTCGTCCTTATGTACGAGCAACAGCAACAATTTTTACTCAATATCTGCAAGCGGGATTGCTAACATTAGATAGCAGCATAAATCAACATGTAAAATGTGCTACTGCCTTAATGCATGGCTTGCGTTCCGATACAAATCGGTTGATGCAAGCGCAAGAAGAAGACTTTATGGCAGCTGCATATTTAAGCCGATTTTATGACGCGCAATTGCTGAACGCCATTTTACAGGCGAATCGTTCCAAGCGGGTGATGGATGTGATCGAGCGATCGCTTAAAAATCGCATCGTTCAAAATAACTTTTCCATTGCCGGTGTCGGCTACCTGCGCTACGACGACCGCGACGCCATCCCCCAAGCCGCTGATTTTCTCGTCACTGAAGAAAACGTCCATACCGCCGTAGTTTATGGCATTGTCCACGATGAAGACGAAGAATTAGAAATAGTCATCGGTTCTTTAAGAACCACCAAACTCACTCTTGACCCCGATGAATTCATCAAAGAAGCCTTTGGACAAGATAGCACCGGCCGCTTTTTTGGTGGTGGAAGAACAAGCGCAGGTGGCTTTGAAATTCCGATGGGTTTCTTATCTGGCAGTAACGAAAATTCCGCTTATGCCAAGATGAAATGGGAAGTATTCGACGCTCAAATTAAGCAAAAGCTACTGAGATTAGTTAACCCCAAGGATAACCCGATTCAGTCCGAGTAGAGGAAGGTGAAGGAGATGGGGATAACTCCTAATTCATGTATCAGTAAAAGTGTGTTCCATTCTATAAAATCCCTTCCCGGCTTTTTTTAAAGTCGGGAATTTGACTTTTATTATGTAATTAGAAATCTAGTTCGTACCTAATCTTAAGTAAGCCAATAAAAATAAAATTAACTAGTGCGTACCTGATATTTTTTGCTAAAAAGGAGCGCCATGAAGTCTATAAAACTTCAACTTTTACAAACCCTGTACGAGCAAGATTTTTATGCTTGGGTAGAACAGACCGCAGCACTTTTAGAATCGCATCAATGGGAGGCGTTGGATTTAGAACACCTAATTTTAGACTTTTATCCTAACACTAACGAACAACCGTAAGATTATTTACGCAACAACGACCGTAAAGCGTGTCTAAAATTAGGTAAATATACGGCTTATCTTTAGTATTTTAAATGGCTAGCATCATGATTATCATGATTAGTCAGTTTTATTTCTAATGGAAACTATAATTTTTCTTTGCAACGGTGAAGCAGAATATTACAGCGAAAAAGGAATCATTAAAAATAAGCAACTTCCTGGCTTGATAAAGTCGGTAATTTCATCAGGGAATTACTATATAACATCCTGGAGTTGTGGAAATTCCAAATTTATACAAGTTGGAGATAGAGCCTATCTTCAAAGAAGTGGAAATATTAGCAACGAGCCTAGTGGCTTTATTGCTGCTGGTTATGTTATTGCTGCACCAAAAAATGAGCAATTAAAATTTTTAGATAGCAAAAAATATTCAAATTTGAGTGCAGCGTACTTAGATGATTATGATGGATATTTTTCTATTTATCTTCAAATAGACTCAGTTGTTGATTTTGATTTTCCTCTAGAACAAAAAGAGTTGAAAAAATTACCTCCTTTTCAAGGAGTAAATTTCAATTTTGGAGGAAGTGGTTGTAGATTTAATAGTAAAGCTGCTGCTTTTTTAGATTCAGAGTGGGACAAGCATTCCCTAATACAACAAAGGCAAAAACAAGGACGTAGGCTTGTTGACATCTTCTTGGAACGAGGAGATGATTTTAAGCAAAAAAAGGACTACAAAGCTGCAAGAGACGCTTACAAATCAGCATTAGAAGTCGATCCTAAATATGTTAAAGCAATTAATAGAATAAGTTCCTGTGAATCAAGTTTGCGGAAGATTAGCGAAACACCAAGGTCTCCAGAACCATTGATAGTACCAGAGCCTAAAATACCGCCATTAGATCCGGAACCGTTGCCAGAGATTAACGAAATATTACTTGCTAGAGAAGAACTTGATAAACAAAAATTTTTCGATTTTAAAAGTGATGCTGACGCTCGCCAAAAAATTACTGTATCAATAGCTCGGAGACAGGGACAATCACAATTTCGTAAATATTTGCTAGATGCTTACTCTAGTAAGTGTGCTATTACAAATTTTGATGCTGAGGCTGCGCTTGAAGCTGCCCATATAATTCCTTATATTGAAACGGAAAATAATCATCCCTCAAATGGTTTGTTGTTACGTGCTGACTTGCACACCTTATTTGACTTAAACCTCATTGCAATAAATCCAAAAACAATGAGGGTACATATTTCTCCTATTCTCAAAAATACTGAATATAAAACAATCGATGGTAAAGAACTACAAGTACCAAAAGATGAAATGTGCCGTCCAAACCAACAATTTTTGAAACAGAGATTTGAGCAGTGTCAATGGTGCAAAAATATTTAGCCTAAATTAATTCAGCTATTTTGGTCGGAAGTCTTTGTATATTGAAGTTAGAGAATGACAAGCTTGATTTACCTAGATATATGAGTACCCTAAAGGAAGTAGAACTCGCTATTAGTCAACTTTCACCAGAGGCTCTCGCCGCTTTTCGTGTCTGGTTTGCGGAATTCGATGCAGCAGCCTGGGATAAACAGATTGAAAAAGATGTGGCTGAAGGTCGGTTAGATGCATTGCCACAGAAAGCACTCAAACATCTGCGAGAAGGGCGTTGTCCTGACCTGTGAAAAATCGATACTGAAATTCTATTTAAATCTATTACCATATCCCTAACATCTTAAAATGCCTAACACTTCGCTACACAAGATAGATGGCAGATAAACGAATCAGTAATGATGATTAAGGTTAGGATAGATGAATACACAATCAGCGTAACTAAATAACTCAGCATAAGATACGCTAATAAAATTCAAAATTATGGAACTATATCTGATTCGTCACGGCATCGCCGAAGATAAAGATTTAGGCATCAAAGATGAGGAGCGCAGCCTTACTAAAGAAGGAAGGGAAAAAACCGAGAAAGTTGCCCACAAACTTGTAAAATTGGGTTTAAACTTTGATTTGATTCTCACCAGCCCCTTAGTACGCGCCCGCCAAACGGCTGAAATCCTGATAGCAGAAAAATTAAGCCCCAAGCTAGAGGAATCTAGTTACCTAGCTCCTGGAGGGAAAATTTCTAATTGGCTGGTAGATTGGTTAGAGCCAAGAAATTATTCCCAAAATACGCAACTGGCCTTGGTTGGACACGAACCTGGTTTAACCAATTGGGCAGAAATTCTCCTTTGGGGGGAAGTCAAAGCCAGCCTAGTCTTGAAAAAAGCAGGTATGATTGGGATAAAACTACCAGAAAGTGGTTCTCCTCTGGGTCGTAGTCAGATGTTTTGGTTGACACCACCCAAGTATTTGCTATAGCAGTTTTTCAACATTTTCGATTGTTGTTAGAAGGGCTACTGTTATGGCGACAATAAATTTCTGGTAAGTTAACTTGATCGGATATTTCAAAAAATAAATGGTGTTGCCATGATGGTGTGCGAATACAAGCCTGGTCTAGAAGGCATTCCCGCCGCCCAATCGAGTATCAGTTATGTTGATGGGCAAAAGGGAATACTAGAATATCGTGGCATCCGGATTGAGGAATTAGCAGAAAAAAGTACATTCCTAGAAACTGCTTATCTCTTAATCTGGGGTGAACTGCCCAGTAAACAAGAACTGGAAGCATTTGAACATGAAGTTCGTCACCATAGGCGAATAAAATACCGCATCCGCGATATGATGAAATGCTTCCCAGAAAGCGGTCACCCAATGGATGCCCTACAAGCCTCTGCTGCTGCTTTAGGGTTGTTTTATT
Source organism: Nostoc sp. DedSLP01 (assembly GCA_034530875.2). GTDB lineage: Bacteria > Cyanobacteriota > Cyanobacteriia > Cyanobacteriales > Nostocaceae > Nostoc. The sequence goes on along the minus strand of JAVRCJ020000059.1, from coordinate 15,713 downwards.
CGCTCCGGGATTTACATAATCCTGCCTACATTCGAGATTCAGTAGTGCGCTTGATAGCAACCATTCCCACAATGGTAGCGGCGTTCCAACTGATGCGAAAAGGCAACGATCCTGTGCGTCCCCGTGATGACCTAGACTACTCTGCCAACTTCCTATACATGCTCAACGAGCAAGAACCGGATCCTTTGGCAGCGAGAATTTTCGATATCTGCTTGATATTACATGTCGAGCATACAATGAATGCTTCTACCTTCAGCGCCAGGGTTACAGCTTCTACCTTGACAGATCCTTACGCTGTGGTTGCTAGTGCTGTGGGAACGTTGGGAGGCCCCTTGCATGGTGGAGCCAATGAAGAAGTTATTCAGATGTTAGAAGAGATTGGCTCTGTGGAAAATGTCCGCCCCTACATCGAGGACTGTCTGCAACGTAAATCGAAGATTATGGGCTTTGGACATCGCGTCTATAAAGTCAAAGACCCACGAGCCACAATTTTGCAAAAGTTAGCCGAACAGTTGTTTGACAAGTTTGGGTATGACAAGTACTATGACATCGCCCAAGAAATGGAACGAGTGGTAGAGGAAAAACTCGGCGGCAAAGGGATTTATCCTAATGTTGACTTTTATTCTGGTTTGGTGTACAGAAAAATGGGAATTCCCACAGACTTGTTTACACCAATATTTGCGATCGCCCGCGTTGCCGGTTGGCTAGCCCACTGGAAAGAACAGCTAGCAGAAAACCGGATTTTCCGTCCTACCCAGGTTTACAACGGTCACCACGAAGTTCCTTATATTCCCATCGACCAACGTTAACTGATATTGGCAAAACCCTTCGGGTAGGGAAAAGGTAAAAGGGAAAAGGAGGGATCTTTCCTTTCCCCTTTGCCCCTTGCTCCTTTCCCCATTCTCTTCACTCAATAGCCAACGTCAATGCCAACCATAAGTAGAAGTTGATATCTCGCTTCAGGGTGGTAAAACCATCCAACGATATACTAAACATGGGAATTGGCAACAAATCTTCAATTAGACCTCATCTAGGCAAAATTTATCAATGAGTGAATTTACAGGTATTAATTAAGTAATATTTGTAACTCACTCTGACTCATGTCTTAAAGAGCGGAAACATGAATTCAGGAATTGACCTCCAAGGAACTTTTATTCAATCCCTCACTGAATTAGGCGTACCAGCAGGAACAGCTAAAGCAATTTGGATGCCACTGCCAATGGTACTAATGCTGATTGGGGCAACAGTGGGGGTATTAGTCGCCACCTGGCTAGAGCGAAAAATTTCCGCCGCCGCACAGCAACGGATTGGACCAGAATACCAAGGGCCTTTTGGGTTACTGGTGCCTGTAGCGGATGGTCTGAAGCTGGTATTTAAAGAAGATATCGTGCCAGCAAAATCTGACCGTTGGCTGTTTACCCTCGGCCCAATTATTGTTGTGATTCCGGTGTTTCTGTCGTTCCTGATTGTGCCCTTTGGACAGAACATCGTAATTAGCAATGTGGGCATGGGCGTATTTTTATGGATTGCTTTGTCAAGCATTCAGCCCATTGGCTTGTTGATGGCTGGCTACGCATCTAATAACAAATACTCTCTGTTAGGGGGTTTGCGGGCAGCAGCGCAATCTATTAGTTATGAAATTCCGTTGGCGCTGGCAGTGTTAGCGATCGCTATGATGTCTAATAGCCTCAGCACCGTTGACATTGTGAATCAACAATCAGGCTACGGCATCCTGGGCTGGAACATTTGGCGTCAACCAGTCGGTTTTCTGATTTTTTGGATAGCCGCCTTAGCTGAGTGCGAAAGACTGCCCTTTGACTTACCCGAAGCAGAAGAAGAACTAGTAGCAGGTTATCAGACTGAATACGCAGGCATGAAATTCGGTCTGTTCTACCTGGGTTCCTACGTTAACTTAATCCTTTCTTCTCTACTCGTAGCAATTCTCTACCTGGGCGGCTGGGACTTTCCCATTCCCCTCAACCTCATAGCTGGTTGGCTGGGAATCAGCGAAGCCGATCCTGTGTTGCAGGTAGTAACTGCTGCTTTGGGTATCACCATGACGGTAATCAAAGCTTATTTACTAGTGTTTGTCGCTATTTTGTTACGCTGGACAGTGCCACGGGTACGGATCGATCAATTGTTAGATTTAGGATGGAAGTTCTTGTTGCCAGTTGGTTTGGTTAATCTTTTATTAACTGCCGCCCTGAAACTAGCCTTTCCTTTCGCCTTTGGTGGGTAAAGGAATTTTAGATTTTAGATTTTAGATTTTGGATGAAGTCTAAAATCTAAAATCCAAAATCCAAAATCCAAAATTGATAGAGAGAGTGAAACACAATGCTAAAGTTCCTGAAACAAGTTGGTGATTACACCAAAGAAACAATACAAGCTGCGCGTTACATTGGTCAGGGACTTTCTGTTACCTTCGACCACATGCGGCGGCGTCCGATTACCGTACAGTACCCTTACGAGAAACTGATTCCTGGCGAACGGTTTCGCGGTAGAATTCACTTTGAGTTTGATAAGTGCATCGCCTGCGAAGTTTGTGTTCGCGTTTGTCCGATAAATCTGCCTGTAGTAGATTGGGAATTCGACAAAGCCAGCAAAAAGAAAAAACTCAAGCACTACAGTATTGATTTTGGAGTTTGTATCTTTTGCGGCAATTGTGTGGAATTTTGCCCGACTAACTGTCTATCCATGACAGAAGAGTATGAGCTTTCCACTTACGATCGCCATGAATTGAACTATGACAACGTAGCACTAGGTCGTCTGCCTTATAAGGTAACAAATGACCCAATGGTGACACCACTACGCGAACTAGTTTACCTACCCAAAGGTGTCCTCGAACCCCACGGACTGCCTGAGGATGCGCCACCCGCGGGTGCGCGTCCACAAGACCTGGTGGAACAAACCGAAAAATAAATGTCAAGCAATTTTAAATTTTAAATTTTGGATTTTGGATTGAAAGAAAAATCTAAAATCTAAAATCTAAAATCCAAAATCGATCGACCAATGAAATTGACTGAGGGCAAAAAACAGTGAATCTAGCGGAAGGAGTACAGATTGTATCCCTTGGCGTACTGGGTGTGATGATGATTGGGGCAGCCCTTGGCGTAGTGCTGTCGCCTAGTATCGTCTATTCTGCCTTTATGCTAGGGGGCGTGTTCATCAGCATGGCGGGGCTTTACCTGTTGCTGAATGGTGATTTTGTTGCAGCCGCACAAGTGCTGATTTATGTTGGGGCGGTTAACGTGCTGATTTTGTTTGCCATTATGTTGGTGAACAAGCGGCAGAATTTTGTGCCATTTCCCAATTCTTGGGTGCGGAAGGCATTAACAGGCATAGTTAGTCTGGGATTGTTTGGCCTTTTGAGTACGATGGTACTGGCGACTCCTTGGGCTTACTCAACTACTCCTGCAAGTAGTAAAGGTTCTATAGTTGTAATTGGCGAACATTTCTTCAGTGACTTTTTACTACCTTTTGAACTAGCTTCCATTTTGCTGCTGATGGCAATGGTAGGAGCGATTATTTTGGCACGTCGCGAGTATTTGCCAGACCTCACACCATCCGATTTACCGCAAACCATCTTGACTTTGCCAGAACGCCCCAGAGAACTGGTATCAAGCAGCGAAACCAGGGAGTAAAGAATGCAGAATGCAGAATTCAGAATTCAGAATTCAGAATTCAGAATCACTGCTAGTGAGGGATTGGGACATACTTGGAAGCACCATCAAATGAAAAAACCTCAAGACTGCGCTGCTTCAGCAGTGGAAGTATAATTCATTCAGAATTCTGACTCCTGAATTCTGACTCCTGAATTCTGATTCCTGACTCCTGACTCCTGAATTCTGTTTTCATAGAAAGTGGCGTTTTTTCAGAAGGAATACTCAGATTCATGCAACTCCAGTACTTTTTATTATTAGCAGCGGCTTTATTTTGTATTGGCATCTACGGTTTAATTACCAGCCGCAATGCTGTGCGGGTGCTGATGTCAATTGAGTTGTTACTCAATGCTGTTAATCTGAATTTAATGGCATTTTCCAACTTCCTCGACTCAACATTAATTAAGGGTCAGGTTTTCACCGTATTTGTGATTACTGTGGCCGCAGCCGAGGCGGCGGTGGGTTTAGCGATCGTGCTTGCCATTTATCGCAACCGTGATACCGTCGATATGGAGCAGTTTAATCTCCTGAAGTGGTAATTGTGCGTGCAACTCAAGCAGGTAATCATTGCTTATAAAGCGCGGGATGCCCGAAGCAAAGAATGGGCAGAAATGTGCGCTAAACAACTTGAAAATCGCCAGTGCCAGGTGTTGATGGGGCCTAGCGGGCCGAAAGACAATCCTTATCCAGTCTTTTTGGCTTCGGTGAATCAACCAATCGATCTCGCTTTGGTACTTGGTGGCGATGGCACTGTTTTAACAAGTGCCAGACATTTAGCCCCGGCTGGTATCCCAATTCTGGGAGTGAATGTGGGAGGCCATCTGGGGTTTTTAACTGAGTCAGTGGAAGAGTTTCAGGATACCGAGAAAGTTTGGGATCGGCTGTTTGAGGATCGCTATGCTGTCCAACGACGGATGATGTTACAAGCTGCGGTGTATGAGGGTCATGGGTCTAATTTAGAGCCAGTCAGCGAACGTTACTTGTCTTTGAATGAATTTTGTGTCAAACCGGCTTCTGCTGACCGCATGATTACCTCGATTTTAGAAATGGAAATCGATGGTGAGGTAGTTGACCAATACGTTGGAGATGGGTTGATTATTTCCACTCCCACGGGTTCCACTGGTTACACCGTTTCTGCTAACGGCCCAATTATGCACGATGGTATGGAGGCGATTACCGTTACTCCGATTTGTGCAATGAGTCTTTCTAGTCGTCCCCTCGTTTTACCCCCTGGTTCTGTGGTGAGTGTTTGGCCTTTGGGGGATTACGATCTCAGTACTAAGCTGTGGACAGATGGAGTGTTGGGGACTTCAATTTGGCCTGGACACCGCGTTGATGTGCGAATGGCAGATTGCCGAGCTAAATTTATTATTTTGCGCGAGAACAATTCTTACTATCAAACGCTGCGGGAGAAGTTACTGTGGGCAGGTACAAGGGTTCGTTACAGCAATAATCACCGTAATTGAAAGTGTTTGAGAGGACTTTTGTTAGAAATGGCAAACGCTAACCTCAACCCAAGCATTCCAATCAAAATTATCCCAGCCTCTAGATAAATCTAGGGGCTTTTTTATCTGATTGTGACAGAGACGCGATAAATCGCCGTCTCTACAATAATCAATCTTTTGTACAGACGCCATAAATCGCGTCTTTTGATTTATCGGGTTTTTGCAAATAGTATTACCTGCATTTATACCCTATATTTAAGAAAAATTTTGTATCTTATTGCCAGATTTTTTTGCCATTAATGTCCATAATAAAAACACTCTATCCTGGAGAGTAGAAAACTCTCTAGAGGATTTTTTATGAATAACTGTGCCGATCGCGCTTCGACGCATTAATTGTATAGTGCCTAAATCCTAGTACGATATTTTCGCAAATCTAATACCAATTTGAAAATGAAGCTGACAGATGGATTCTGACATTACTAGAAGAAAAAGAAATTATCAATTAAGAATCCAAAATCCAAAATTGTATAAGTAGGAAGACAGATGGAAGTTTCTGAACGCAATATTAATTACCCACTGAATCCTCCTCATATTGAAGATTTTCCTGTCCTTCAAACTCAAAAATATATTCTACGGCTTGCTTCAACTGAAGAAGAATTGAAATCAATTTTTCGATTGCGTTTTGAAGTTTTTAATCTTGAACTAGGGTTAGGATTTTCTAGTTCTAACTTGACTGAGATGGATACAGATAAGTTTGATGAAGTTTGCCATCATCTGATTCTTATCTGCAAACAGACCGATAAAACCATTGGCACTTATCGGATGCAAACCTATAAAATGGCTTCTGAAAGATTAGGCTTTGATGCTGCCGATATTTTTAATCTTAATACAATTCCTAATTCTGTGCTGCAAGCATCAGTAGAAGTTGGGCGTGCGTGTATAGCTAAAGAATATCGCAATAGTCAAACACTTTTACTACTCTGGGAAGGTCTAGCAAATTATCTCATCTGGACTAAAAATCAATACTTCTTTGGCTGTGCATCATTATTAACACAATCTCCTTGGCAAGCCAGTTGCGTTTATAATTATTTTCGACAGAACGGCTTGATGCATCCGAGTGTTTTAGTTTATCCCAATTCGCAATATTGTGTAGAATTACCTGAAAATTGTTCGGATTTATGCGATTTAGAAATTCCTAAAATTTTGCAGGCATACTTGAATATTGGTGCTAAAATATGCAGCCTTCCAGCTATCGATCGCCAGTTTAAAACTATTGATTTTTTAACTATATCTAATAGTAAAGATTTTGTCAGATGGGGTTACCAAATTTTCTGAAATTTATATGTTGCAAAATATACTTTTGCTTGCTACTAAAATTCTGTGAAGGAATATGCCTTTGAGTTCATCTCCTACTCAATCTCGGCAGACTAGAGAGGAATTTGCCAAGATATTTACGTAGATTTGAAAGCACAGGCAAAGTCAAAGATATTGTCTATGGCTGCTGACAAAACTTGCAGTTTGAAGCCGTTTTGCCGGATTTGATACAAACTTACTCAATTATTTTTAGAGTTAATAGAACTGAGGTGTTCATCGCCAATCTGTCAAGTCAAACGATCCTCAAGTTAGCTCAAGTCTTACACCTGTCACAACAACTGTTTGGAAATTCATCATGCTGTGGCATAATTAACTGCGGGGTATAACCCCTCACCCCAAAAGCCTTATTTGGCGCTGTCGATCGACATTTTCGGGACTTTGCACTTTACACAGTGGGTGTGGCTGGATTATTTTAGAAAACTTTTTAGGAAACTCAACTTATGCGCCATCTCAAATATGCTCCGAGTTGGTTGCGGTTTTTAATTATGTTTTTGTTGGTGATGGGTATATTGTTTCGCTTTTTCAACCTTGATACCAAGGTTTACTCGCATGATGAAACGTATACCTCATTGAGAATTTCTGGCTTTACCATCACTGAAGTTAAAGAGAATCTTTTTAACAATCGTGTCATTGCCAAAGAAAGCTTTGCGAAATTTCAAGGTGCGAATTCTTCAAAAAGCTTAAATGACACAATTATGTCTTTGGCAAGAGAAGATTCTCAGCATCCGCCTTTGTATTTCATCATTGCCAGACTGTGGATGGAAATGTTTGGTAATTCGGTAACGGCAATTAGAAGTTTATCCGCCTTCATTAGCTTGCTGGTTTTTCCCTGCCTTTATCGGCTATGCCGAGAGTTATTCAATAACTCGCCCTTACCGATTGCTGATGTGGCGATCGCAATTACGATTATCTCTCCAATTCATCTAGTCTATGCCAAGGAAGCACAAGAATATATTCTCTGGCTTGTCACTATCTTACTATGTAGTATTTCCCTACTACGAGCAATGCATTTGGAGTTACAAGATAAAGATGAACTAAAAAAACAACGACGACAGCCAGATTTTTTTACTGCCTGGAGTCTTTATGCAATAACTTTGGCAATTAGTCTTTATACATTCCTGTGGACTGGCTTTGTTGCGCTTGCTCACGGAATTTATGTGATTGCTACAGCCAGATTTAAGTTTACTGAAACTGTGAGAAATTATCTGGTAGCAACGCTAGTGAGTTTTATCGCTTTTATGCCTTGGATGACAGTTGCGATCGGCGAGTTTTTCACATTTATAATTTCTGGAGAAAAAGCAACAACGCAGTCATCTTTGATGCCAATATTTCCTTTTTTGATGATGCAGCTAAGCAGAATTTTTTTTGATATAAACTTGAGCTTAGAAAATATTCTCACCTATTTAATTACATTACTTTTTTTAGTATTGGTAGGATACGCAATTTATTCTCTTTGTTTTACCAATAATTACAAAACTTGGTTATTTATTATTACATTAATTATAGTTCCGGCACTGCCTGTAATACTACCAGCTTTCAGCGCTGGAGGTATACGAGCATTGAGCGAACCATATTTCATTCCATCTTATTTAGGCATTCAAGTAGCTGTTGCTTATTTATTGGCTAGGAAACTATATAAGGGGAGTATGTTGTCTCGGACAATTTGGCACATAATCTTAGTATTGGTAATTATTTGTGGGCTAATTTCTTGTAAAGCTATTTCCCAAGCACAAACTTGGTGGAATAAAGGCATGAATTATGGTAACCCACAAGTTGCCATAATTATCAACCAGAGTCCTAGTCCACTTTTAGTTAGTAATTCTTTAGACAACAATTATGGACATATCTTTTCTCTAAGTTATCTTTTGGAACCGAAAGTAAGAATTTTGTTAGTAAAGAATCAAAATATCCCTAAAATTTCTAATAAATTTAGCGATGTGTTTTTATTCAATCCTCCAGATAATTGGCGCGAAGTAATAGAAAAAAAGTATAACGTTCAGACACAGATGGTTTACAGCGATAATTATTATTGCGTTTGGAAATTCGCCAAACCTGCTAATTCACGTTTGCGGAATAATCAATTGTCAACTAGTTTATAACTTGGTTTTATATAAAAATCACGCATTTCTGATGATTTTTTCATTAGCGAAAGCGGCGGTTATAAACCGCGTCTACACAAACAAAAGCTACCGATCCTGGGTTTCAAAACCCTAATTTTGCGTTAGTCCGCGCACCATCCGGACGAAAGCCTGTGTAGCTAAGCCACTGCGCCCTTGCGGTTTCCCGACTTGTTTGCTGTTCGGCGAAGCCGTTCCCGCAGGGTAGCAAGTGGCGCGCGAATTCTATTCACCACAGCTTAAGTTGATTTCATTTATCTGAAATACGCTGTATTTATCAAGACAAATTCAATCGCTGGCGCATCATTCATCCGATTTTAAAGGTTGAAAACATAAAAAATGAGTGGATAATTATGGTCTTTATACCACATTTCCACTCTTCAACTTACTAGAATCAACTCATTCATTAATTAAGTACCACCAAATAATTAAACTTATTCCAAGTTTTAATTATTTACCGTGACTCAGTTCCTTGATTGGGGCTACCTTGTACGGTATCATTTTCTGGTGATTCTGGTGTAGCAGTGGTTTTAGCATCGCTTTTTTCAGCATTCCCAGTTTTGCGGGTTTCTTCGTCGATTGTAGTTTGGTAGCCACCAGAAGAAGCAGGTGTAGTATCTTGATTACTAGATTTTTGTTGTTCAGTCATTATTAGATTCCTAATTATTTACTCTTGTGCTTATCTTAATAACAGTAGGGAGCTGAGTTCATCTATCTAAAATATAGATGTGCCTGGTTCCTTCCTCTATCAAAAGTCTCAATTAGGAGTAATAATCTATTCTGATGCTATAAAAATCTGACTTGATTCATGAAATTATTTGCGTAGACAGGGAGTTGGGAATCGGGAGTAGGGAGTGGCAAAGAAGCCTTGTTTGGGTGTAGTGATTTTTTTTCACCAAATCAAATATGAGTCCTATATTTCGCAAATATAGAAGTTCCCGCATAGGTGAGGTACACAAAAGAATAGATCTTCGTAGAGGCTTTACAGCTGTACGCCCCTACCCATGTACCTTATTCAAACGATCTGTAGAAAACCAAAATCGTCACAAAAATTGCCCTCCATAAAAACTCAGCGTTCCTTTGGCCAACCTTTGCCTTCCTTTGCGTTTAAAAACATAGTTATTTTTGATGCGATCGCTTCACACTATTCACCTCACCAATTAAACTTTTACTACACCGCTTTCGAGTTAAGCCAAGCCGCTATTGAGTTGAGAAAAACCAATTACTCTCAGCCAACACCCCATGCCCAATGCCCTATTTCTTACCCGAACACACTTGCTGTACCCTCGAAGGAAGTTGCCGACACACTCGTTCAAACCCTTGAGGATTAATTTGCCACCAAGCAAATAATCCCAGACTTGTACCCCCTGCAAGCAACGTCAACATTCCCCCCAACATTAGCAAACGCTTACCCAAACGAGGTTTTTCAATTAAAGTCGGTGGAATTTCTGCGGCTGTAACTGGTTTTTCTGGAATATCCAAATCTAGTAGCGCTTGCGAACTTTCTGTAATAGAAATTGGTTCTTCTTCAGGTTCTACTAATTCTTCTGGTTCTGGTACTTCTTCTGGTTCTTCTGGTTCTTCTATTTCTGGTTCTATAATTTCTTCTGGTAGTGTCGGAGTAACAGGTGCTATATATTCTGGCGAAACACGATAATAACTAACAACAACTGAGATATTATCGCGTCCATTTTTTTCGTTTGCCAGATTAACCCAGTTGCGAACAGCATCTTCAACTGTCAGTTCCCCCGCAAACAGAGGTTTTGCATAATCTTGCCAAGATTGTTCTACTAAATTGCGATCGCTTAAACCATCAGAACACAGCAGCAATATACCATCTTCTTCTACGATAAAACGCTGCACCCTCACCCGCAAAAATTCTGAATCTCTCGTTCCCAAAGCTTGAGTTAGGGCAGTTGCATCTGGTCTTAAGAGTGCCTGGCGATACAAGCTTCTACCAAAACGTACTTCCCGCGCCGCCACATCATCATCTATCGTGAGTAGCTGACAATAGTCAGGAGTAATCCAATAAGCACGGCTATCGCCAACAGTAGTTAAGTATAGTTCGTGACTATTGTCTGACTGCAAGCCAGAAACAGTCTCAATTGCTTGGGGAATTTGCAAAGCCATGACAATGGTTGTCGCCATACGTTCTCTGCCTTCGCGTTTTTGTTCGTTATTGCGGGCAGAAATGACATTATTCACCACACGTAAACTAACTTCTAGTTGTTCCTGCAACAACCGTGGTGATACAACTTGACTTTGTGCTGCTACCTCTAGCAACAAAGCGCGAATTTGCAACTTTGCAGACTCCATAGCTAACCGACTAGCAACTTCACCACCTTCATGTCCGCCAATACCATCGCAAACAATAGATAAGTGACGCACTAAGCGATCGCTCAAGTCAGTAAAATCATTAGGATAGCAACTATCTTCATTCTGCAACATTACTAGACCAGTATCAGTCGAACCTGCTACCTTGACACTCAAAGGCAACTCTGCCGCAGATGCTAATAATAAATGATTGAGTTGAGTAGCGATCGCATCGAACTTGACCTGAGTTTCGCACATCTGCTGGACTATATTCTGCAACTGTTTGGCTACAGGTGTTTTTGCAGACGCCACCCAAGGCTGCCAACACTTTCCTAAATTTTGTAGAGAGGTTTCATGAATTGTCTCTACAATTTCCAACAGTCGCACGCACCAACCTTGGACTCTCAAATTATCTCGCAGCAATAAGCTGCTAGCGAGTCCCAATTCTGATAAGGGAGTCCAAAGTTGGAGAATTTGCCACAGCCAATAAACTTGCCGTACCGCCGTTGCTTGTTCCCATGCCTCACCAATAGTCGGGTAAATATGTCCCGTTTCATCTATCGGCACATTTTCCAATAAGAGGATATCATCTGCACCTCCCTCAACATCGCGAGCAAACCCATAAACCTGGGGTAAGTGTAAACGTTCTTGATATAACCGTAAGTAAGGAATTACCGTTTTTGGCAATTTATCAGGCACATCTGGTAACAGTCCTGGTTGAGTATCTAGCCAAACTCGTTGTTGAATCACGTTATATCTATTTGCTACCTTTTTCCCAGGCGGGATTTTGGCAGATAACGAGCCAACAGGCCAGAGATAGCGGCGAACTAGGGGAGTTTGACAACTAGCACAAATAGTATTTTCTCTAGGATTAGTGGGGTTGCTACAGGTTGGATTTATACAATAAATTATCGCTTGGGTAAAAATCATAAGGGTATAAATTTAAATAGCGAATCAACTCATGAATTTCGATTAAATTTAGCTGTCAACAACTTGGAAGCTAGAATAGACTGGACTTGTGTACCCCTGGCTACACCATATTACTGAAATTAATCAAAATTATTGGTAAAAAAACCAAATTTTGCTTTCCGTTAATAGCCTACGTCTGGGTGTATCTAATCGTATAAATGCATTTACGTCAATGTAGAGGCTTAGGATAGCGCTATGCCAAGTTTTACTTTAATTTGGCTTCTTGCAGGAGCAGTTCTATGTTTAACAGAATTGTTCTTACCATCAGCATTCATCGGCTTCTTGATGGGAATTAGCGCTTTTCTCGTGGCGCTACTGTCTGGAGTCGGTTTAACAAGTTTGTGGTTGCAAATTGTGGTTTGGCTGTTGCTTTCCACAATATTAATTGTGCTTTCCCGTCGCTTTTTGCAACCGCGAAGACGCAAGTCAAAAATTCAAGATGCAGTCATAGCTGAAACCCTGACAGAAATTCCACCTGGGAAAACAGGGCGAGTTCTGTACGAGGGAAATTCTTGGCAAGCACGATGTGACGATGACAAATTCAGCATAGCGCCCCATCAAAGAGTTTATGTGGTTAGGAGAGAAGGCACTACGTTGATTGTGATACCGGAAAATTTGTTGCATTCGTAATGGAAAGTGGGGAATGGGGAGTGGGGAGATGGGGGAGTGTGGGGAGTGTGGGAAGAAAGAGAATTTATGCTTCCCACACCTCCCACACCTCCCACACCTCGCTCTCCTCCCACACCTCCCACACCTCCCACACCTCCCACACCTCCCTCTCCTCCCACACCTCCCACACCTCCCACACCCCCATCTCCCCTGCTCCCCACTCCCCGATATTTCCCCTTTCAAGTGATAGATATTTAATTAAAAAATCAGGAGATTTACAATGGAACAGTTATTTTTACTAGTCTTTTTAGCCCTTGGTGGTTCTGCTGTGGCGGGATCTGTGAAAGTAGTCAATCAAGGTAATGAAGCTTTAGTCGAAAGATTAGGTAGTTATAACAAAAAGCTAGAACCAGGTTTGAATTTTGTCATGCCTTTTCTAGATAAAGTTGTTTACAAAGAAACTATCCGCGAAAAAGTTTTAGATATTCCTCCTCAAAAATGCATCACCCGTGACAACGTGAGCATTGAAGTAGATGCGGTAGTTTATTGGCGCATCGTGGATATGGAAAAAGCCTGGTATAAGGTTGAAAATCTCCAGTCAGCAATGGTGAATTTGGTGCTAACTCAAATTCGCTCGGAAATGGGACAACTGGAGTTAGATCAAACTTTTACTGCCCGCAGCCAAATTAACGAACTCTTGTTAAGGGATTTGGACGTTGCTACCGATCCTTGGGGTGTGAAAGTGACGCGGGTAGAACTGCGCGATATTATTCCTTCTCAAGCAGTGCAGGAATCAATGGAGTTGCAAATGTCGGCAGAACGCCGACGACGGGCAGCAATTCTCAATTCTGAGGGCGAACGAGAAGCTGCCATTAATAGCGCCAGAGGTAAAGCTGAGGCACAAATCTTAGATGCGGAAGCTCGGCAAAAAGCGACAATTCTGCAAGCAGAAGCCCAACAAAAAACCATTGTCTTACAAGCGCAAGCAGAACGTCAGCAACAAGTTCTCAAAGCCCAAGCAACCGCAGAGGCTCTGCAAATTATTACCAATACTCTCAAATCTGAAGCAAACGCACAGCAAGCCTTACAGTTTTTACTCGCTCAAAATTATCTAGAAATGGGAACGAAGATTGGCAGCAGCGAGAGTAGCAAGGTCATGTTTATGGATCCGCGCACCATTCCTGCCACCCTAGAGGGGATGCGCTCGATTGTTGCCGATGCTAGTAATGGCACTTCTAACCCTTTGTTTACTGGAGAAATATCACTAGGGAATAATCGGGCTGGGTAACGGAGAGGTGGAGGCAGGGGAGCAGAGGGGCAGAGGGGCAGAGGAGAATAATGAAAAATCAATGCCCATTTCCCTTTCCCCTTTCCCCTTTCCACTTTACAAAGTCTGACATTGGCTACACAGGCCAAAAAACTCTAGGGTGTGGTAAAAAATTTTAAATTTATGGCTGTCTTCTAACTGGTCTTCTAGGTCATGGACAGGGCATTGATTAATCTGAATTGAAGTGCCACATTGCAAGCAAGTAAGGTGGTGTTTGTCTTGCTGCACTAGGCTATAGAGGGCTTCACCGTTAGCCAAAGTCCGCACTTGTACCATGCCTTCTAGTTTTAAGGCTTCTAAGGAACGGTAAACTGTTGCTAAACCCATACCCTGATTGTTATTACGTAGCTCTACGTAAATATCTTGAGCAGAAATGCCTTTTTTGATGGTTTTTAGCAGGTTCAAAATACGGTCTTGACTGCGGGTGCGTATGACTGTCATAGACAATTCTTTAAATATGCCACTGTAGTTTGAAGCTGTTGGACTGGCTAATTAATAAATTAACTCTGGCCGCTTCGTAATCTTATTTTCACTCAGTTGGAACAGAAAGTTATAGTATAGCGATCGCAGCATTCAGCAAAAAGCCGTGCAAAGGAAGTATCTAGCCAAAATTCATGTGACACTTCGTCCTTCAGTCTTAGACCCTGCTGGTGTCGCTGTACAATCCGGGCTTCAGCAAATGGGATACGCTAACGTTGAACAAGTCAGGATTGGTAAGTACATTGAACTACTCATCGTCTCCCCGGATGAGAAAAGAGCGCGTCAAGACCTTAATAACATCTGTGACCAAATGCTAGCAAATCCGGTGATTGAAAATTATCGCTTTGAGTTGATTGAAGTTGAATCACAGACAGGCGTGTTTTAGGGGATAGGGAGTGGGGAGTGGTGAGTAGGGAGCGGGGAAAATGATGGAGTGTAGGGAGATTAGCAAAAAGCTTGCCACTCTCCCCACACTGCGAATGCCCCATCCCCATCACCCATTCCCCATTCCCTACTCCCTACTCCCCATTCCCCATTCCCCATTCCCCATTCCAAATGACTAAATTCGGTGTTGTTGTTTTTCCCGGTTCTAATTGCGATCGCGATGTCGCTTATGTCACCAGAGATTTGTTAGGCCAACCAACTCGTATGGTTTGGCATCAAGATACGGACATTGCCGATTTGGATGTGATTGTTATACCTGGTGGCTTTAGTTACGGCGATTATCTCCGCTGTGGTGCTATCGCCCGGTTTTCCCCTGTGATGCAGCAGGTTATCGAACACGCTCAAAAGGGTAAGTTTGTCCTCGGTATTTGTAATGGCTTTCAGGTATTAACTGAAGCTGGCCTATTACCAGGGGTGTTGACTAGAAATCGAGATTTGCATTTTATTTGCGATCGCGTTTCGATAAAAGTTGAGCGTACCAATCTCCCTTGGACGCAAGCTTATAACGATGAAGAAATCATCACTTTGCCCATTGCCCACGGTGAAGGACGATTCTACGCTGACGCAGCTACTCTGGCAGCAATTGAAGATAACGGACAAGTCTTGTTCCGCTATGCAGGAGATAATCCCAATGGTTCATTGAACAATATTGCCGGGATTTGCGATCGCCAAGGCAATGTTTTAGGCATGATGCCCCACCCAGAAAGGGCGTCTGACGCGATGTTGGGTAATAGCGATGGCTTACGGTTGTTTCAAGGATTGTTAGAGAAGGTGGCGGCGTTGGTTTAGATTAAAGATTTTTAGTCAGCCTCGTGCGATTTTTAGTTATTTCAGAAAAAAAGGTTTGGCTGAAAGCCAAACCTGAATAATTGCTGTGCTTAACAACGTACTCAATTAATTTAACGTGAGTTCGACGGATAGGAAGGTGCAAAAAGCTTGCTATGTATGAATTTGGTCAACAGTGAATCGTTCAGGC
>JAVRCJ020000058.1:0-34675 GCA_034530875.2 Nostoc sp. DedSLP01 | reverse complement strand
AGGCTCGACGTTGACCTTCTGAGGCTCGACGTTGACCTTCTGAGGCTCGACGTTGACCTTCTGAGGCTCAACTTTGATTTCAAAACCTAGCTAATATAAAAATTTCGATTATAATTCCTGAGACATATTTATGTCTCAAAGAAGTTCTGATGAATGTTGTCATCAATTTATTACTTTTTTTGCTGCCAATTCTGAGTAGCCTTTGGATTGTTCAAAGTATCGATCCTTTTTCTTCTTATCAGCCTCTCC
This sequence comes from Nostoc sp. DedSLP01, assembly GCA_034530875.2. Taxonomy (GTDB): domain Bacteria; phylum Cyanobacteriota; class Cyanobacteriia; order Cyanobacteriales; family Nostocaceae; genus Nostoc. The sequence continues at coordinate 34,426 of JAVRCJ020000058.1, read as the reverse complement.
AGGTTATAGACGGCGCAGCTTTATATAAAAAACAATTAACAAACGGGAACGAAGCTTATTTACAAGTTATTGACCTCCGCAAAATACACATCGACCAAATTATTGGAGAGGTCGATAATATGGGCAACACTCAAGGTAATTATTATCAAGGAGAAGGTAAACATTACAGCCCTTTTTTCCAAAATAAGTTATTTTCTGATGTTGCAGATGAATATCAAAAACTTTATGCCAATAACGTTTTTTCTCTAATTAATTGTTCTTTTTTCGAGCAGTATCAATCTAGTACCCAATTATCTTTTCCAATTAAACTTAATGGTGTCGTTATTACTGGCGGTAGTAGTCCCTACGGCCCCATCGCCCAACCAAAAGATAAATATTATAGTCATATTCGCCTCAAAGCTTTAGTCTGGGACGATAAGCAAGCATACATTACAAATTATGACCAAGTTAGCGGTGCGCCTCTGAATCAAAAAGCAGTAAAAAATGCGATTGTTACTTACAAATACAGCGACCATCCAGCAAAAGTCTTAGCTCAAAATCAAGTGAATAAGTACCAAGTCATCGGTACTCTAAACAAAGATGGCGTTCCGGGTGACGAGTTGTTGTTGATTGTGACGGTAAATCAGGCAACTCTGGATGAGGCAGCAGATTTATTACGGAACTTAGGAGTAAAAAGCGATATTGTTACCGTTGACGGCGGCAGATCGACTTATTTATTTAATTCCCAGAAAGGAAATATTATTGTTCCACAACTTTCTAATTCGCAAGAAAATCCTGTATTTCGACACCTACCTCATTACCTGGGATTCCGTAAGAAGAGTAAAACTCAAGTTGCGCCAAAAATATTACTCAGTCAGCCAGTTAATAAAATCCTGACAAAGAAAGATCAACCTTATTTAATATTGTGGCGAGACAATTTTGATGGCGATGTCTCGATTAAGTTGTACTATGAGAACAAACTTATCCAAAACATTTCTTCCCGTACCGCTAGTGATGGCGTTCATGAGTGGACGCCACGTATTTCTGTAAAACAGGGCTATTTTGTTCGAGTTTCTAGCTTGAAAGACCGGAATATTTTCGGGCAGTTGCAATTTTGATTAGGTACTGCTTTTAGTGGTGCAAAATGGGAAAATCAAATGGATAACTGGCTAAGCACAAACCTCTCAATAAAATTGGTGGTGTTGTAGTGGTCGGAATCGTCATAGTATCTCACAGTAAACAACTAGCTTTGGGCGTGCAGGAACTCGCCGCGCAGATGGTTCGGGGTCAAGTCCCCATCGCTGTTGCCGCAGGTATTGAAGATCCCGAAAATCCTTTGGGTACAGATCCCATCCAAGTTAGCGAAGCGATCGCTACTGTTTTCTCTGATGATGGTGTCTTGGTATTAATGGATTTGGGTAGTGCTTTGCTGAGTGCAGAAATGGCACTGGAATTTCTCTCGCCAGGACAACGAGAAAAAGTCTATTTGTGCGAAGCACCTCTAGTAGAAGGTGCGATCGCTGCTGTGGTAGCTGCGGCGGCTGGTAGGAACATTCAGCAAGTAATGGCGGAAGCACGAGGCGCATTACTAGCAAAAGCTACTCAATTGAGTGGAGTTAGCAATCAGTTTTTGGTTGGGGATAGCAACATCCCAGCAAGCAATACACAATTTCCAACCCAAGAAATCCATATAATTGTCAGCAATCGTTTAGGATTACATGCCCGCCCCGCAGCTCAGTTTGTGGCAACCGTAGCCCGATTTCAATCTCAAATTTTAGTACAAAATTTAACTAGAAATACCCAATTAGCCAGGGGCAACAGTATTAACCAACTCACCACTTTAGGGGTGCGTCAAGGACACGAATTGCTGATTACTGCCAACGGCCCTGATGCAGATGAAGCACTGGCGGCATTGCAAGTATTATTTACCACAAACTTTGGTGAAGACAATGCTGCTGTGGATTATTCACCAGTTTTACAACACGAAACTACTGCGGCAACTGACGGCGAACTGTTGGGAATTCCGGCTTCTGGCGGAGTGGCGATCGCACCTGTCGTTCGCTATCAACCGACTCCAATTGCAGTTACGGAATACCACGTAGACGAGCCAGAGATAGAGTGGCAACGTTTACACTCAGCAATTAACACTGCCCGCCAAGAAATTCAGGCGGTGTTTTCCCAAGCATCTATTCAAATTGGCGATACTGAAGCCGCCATCTTTGATGCCCAACTGCTATTTTTAGAAGATCCCGTACTTTTAGAAGCGGCTCATGAGCGCATCTTAGAACACCGTATAAATGCCGAATCCGCTTGGCAAGCTGTAGTCGACGAAGTGGCGTCTTCGTACCGCACACTTGAGGATTCTTATTTGCAAGAGCGAGTTGACGATGTTGTGGATGTGGGGCAAAGGGTAATGCGGTTGCTAACTGGGAATGCCCCTGCCAACTTGCATCTTGAGTCACCAGCGATTTTGGTAGCCAGCGATTTAACGCCTTCGGATACCGCAGGACTAGACCCAACAAAGGTGATAGGAATTTGTACGACTTCGGGGAGTGCGACTTCCCACAGCGCAATTATCGCCCGCACCTTGGGCATTCCCGCAGTTTTGGGAGTAGATCCCCAGGTGTTGCACTTAGCAGATGGGACGCTGATGGCGCTGGATGGTGAAAGCGGCAAAGCTTGGGTAGAACCAGCATCGGATATTCTAGAACAGCTTCTTGTCAAACGAGAAGCTTGGCAAGCTGCCCAACAGCAAGCACTAGCTACAGCACACGAAGCAGCAATTACTCGTGATGGTCGGCAAGTTAGGGTTTTTGCCAATATTGGGAGTATCAATGACGTACAAGTTGCTGTGGCTAACGGCGCTGAAGGTGTGGGACTACTGCGCACCGAGTTTTTGTATTTGGACAGAACAAGCGCCCCAACTGAAGAAGAACAATTAGCAGTGTATCAGGCGATCGCAGAAGTTTTGGATAATCGTCCGCTGATGATTCGGACTTTAGATATCGGCGGCGATAAACCGCTTCCATATTTAAGGATAGGTTTTCCCGAAGCCAACCCATTCTTAGGTTGGCGGGGAATTCGTTTTTGCTTGGGTCATCCAGAAATTTTCAAAACTCAGTTGCGGGCAATTTTGAGAGCTAGTGTAGGACGCCAAATTAAAATTATGTTACCGATGATTGCCACGCTCGCTGAGGTACGTGCAGCGAAGGCAATTTTGCGCGAAGTCCATGCGGAACTCACTCAAGCTGGTATACCCTTCGATCCACAGATAAAACTAGGGATTATGGTAGAGGTGCCATCAGCGGTGGCGATCGCAGATCGGTTAGCTGCTGAAGTAGACTTCTTTAGTATTGGCACTAATGACCTGAGCCAGTATATTATGGCAGGCGATCGTACTAACCCACGCGTGGCAAATTTAGTTGATGCGCTACATCCAGCAGTATTGCGGATGGTACAGCAAACTGTTGAAGCTGCTCATGGGTTGGGAATCTCCGTCGGATTATGCGGTGAATTGGCAGCAGATCCTTTAGCAACACCGATTTTATTGGGTTTGGGGTTAGATGAATTGAGTGTAAATCCCCAAAGTATACCTGCGATTAAGCAGGCGATTCATCAGTTAAGTTTAAAGGAAAGTGAGGCGATCGTTGCATTGGCATTGCAACAAGATTCTGTAGAAGAGGTGAGAGAAATAATCTCAATTTCAGTTACTCCCCCTGTTGAATAAACATTTTTTGTCTCACGCACAAGAGCCAGTGCTTTGGGCAGTGCCGACTTGTTGGTTGTTCGGCGAAGCCTTCCCCTTCCCTGCAATTCTTATTATAAATAAACATAATTTAAACAACTAAAATTTGAATCAAAATTTGTAAATTTATTAGTAATTAATAGGCTATTTGATGATAGCTTTTTACTACTTAATAAAGCTGATTATATAATTTTTTTGGAACAAATTATGAAGAATAATTTCAAAACATATACAGCCATTGCTGTCTGTTGTGGAACATTGTCATGGGGAAGTTCAGCTTATGCTGATGGCTGGCCGACAAGCGTAGCCGGCACTTGGTCTGTAGTGGCAAATCAAAGTACAGGCTCTCTTGTTATTAGCCAACCTACAAGCACTCTCAACTGCAAACCCATCTCTGGTACTATCTTTTCAACTACGGCGATTGAAGGCTTCTATTGTCCTAGTTCCGGACGTATTGCTTTTGTCCGTAAGCTTGCTAATAACTTTCCTTATCAGTACTATCAAGGCAATCTTTCACAAACAGGTTCTATCCTGAGAATCGGAGGATCTTTTTCAGCTTTTTTAAAGAACGGTAGTGGTGGTAGCCTTGGAGAATATAATTTCTCCGCCAGCAAATAGTAATGCAATTTCTCTGTAGAGGGTTTGTAACTGCAACCCTCTACATTTAATAACTACAAACTTGAGCTTAAACCGATACGAAAAGTAAAACCAGGGCTATATATGCGATTAACTCGCTCGTATTGTTCGCCTAGCAAATTTTCTAAGTAAACTGTTAGTCCTAAATTGCTAGTTAAAGGTATACGTCCAGTAAAATCTAAATTCACAAAAGATGGTGCAAAATCTGTAATTCTGTCACCTGGATTCGTAAAGATAGATCTGCGAGCGCCACTGTTGTAAGTAACATATAAGTTAGCTTGCCAACCTGCGCTTTGATAACCTATACCAGTTTGGAGAACAGAATAAGGAATTAAACCTAACTGTAAACCTCTTTCTGGGCCTGATTTTATTTGGGCATCTGTATAGGTATAGTTGAGAAAAGTTGACCAATTAGAAGCAATTTTTAATTGCAATGCTGCTTCTAAACCATTGGTATCTACTAATCCAATGTTTGCCCATCTTCCTGCGATGATTCCCAGGCGATCGCGTATACTACTACCAAAGTAAGTAAACTGCCCGATCAAATTATTAGAAAACTTGACATCCACTCCCGCAGTCCAAGTGGAACCGATTTCTGGTTCTAGATCGGGATTAGGTTCCCAACCATGAACCGTATCATAAACATATAACTGATCTAACCCAGGATTGCGCTGTCCTCCAGCCCAACTTCCACGCACTGCTACTATTGGCGTAACGTCATAACGCAAACCAACACTAGGATTCAAATAACTTCCAAACTCGCTGTCAAAGCTTTGTCTTAGTCCTAAATCTACTAGAAAACTTTCGCTAATATTCCAAGTATTTACAGCAAATAAAGCTGTGTTGAACAAATTTCTATTTTCAGTTTCGTTATTGCCAATTCTAGTAGGACTTGTACTCAAAACATCACCATTTAAATCGGTGCTTTTCAAATCTAAACCCCAGCGCAATTTATTATTAGTAGTAATTCTCCATTCATGATCTACTCTAGCTGAGAGTTGTTGCGTATCTAAAACTCCTGTACGGTAAAATGCTCCTGTAGGGCCATAGGTGCTGAAATAATCTTGGTTATAACCAATTGATGTTGTCAAATTAGAACTTTCACCATTACCGAGACGAGTTTTCCAAGATAAGCCGACGTTTAAACCATCGTGGTCTAATCTATCTTGTTGGAGAGGAAAACCAAAATAAATTAAGCCGCGACGGCTGCTGAGTTTAGTAATATCTAAATTCAAAGAATTTTTTTCATTTAAATCGATACCAATGCTACCAAAATAAGTACTTGTAGCTGTGTCTGCATTTGATAAATATCCTTGAGAATCCCGATTTGCTGCACCAACAGGAACGCGATAACGGTTATCTGAAAAAAATCTTTCAAAGCTAAAATTGTATTTTACAGAACCAGCCGAACCACCATAAGTTACTTGTTGATTATTTAAACTATATGAGCCAAATTCCGTACTACCAGAAAATTTCGGCCGTTCGTAACCTTCTTTGGTGATGATATTCACAACTCCCCCAAAGGCTGAGGAACCATACAAAGCCGAGGCTGTGCCGCTGTATAATTCGACTCGCTCGATAGCTTCTACAGGAATGCTATTTAAATCAGTTCCACCATGATAAGTGTTGACATTATTATTAATTGGTCTGCCGTTAATCAAAAATACAGACTGATTTATTGAGGCTCCGCGATAGTATGTTCCTGTGTGAATATCTGCACCAAGGCCTACATCATTGATAGCAAAACCAGGCATTCGTTTTAAAATATCAGCTAAACTTGTAGCGCCTTGCTTTTCAATTTCTTCTTTTTCAATGATGTAAGTTGGTGTGGACTGAGGCAGGCTGTCTGGTTCTGCGATCGCTTCTATGTTAATGTCTTCATCATCGCTAGGTTCTGACTCTGTTTCCGGCTGAGTTTCCGGCTCAATTTCACTCGGTGCAGATTCTTGAGTTAATAATTGAGCATTAGTGGCGGGTAGCTCAATTTCGCTTAAAGTAGGAATATTTGCAATGGTTTGAGTTGATTTCTCGCTATTTCTCTGCTGAATTTCAGTATCAGCAGCCAAGCCAGGAAAGCCTATCAGTAAGCTCGGCAAACCTACTGTTAGCAAGGAAAAATATTTTTTCACGTTCTCTATCACACCAAGTTAAAACAGTCACCACGGGCATTGTTACGGTTGGAGTACAACTATGTCAAAAGACATACTGTCGTATTTCTACCAAGCAGGAGTACAAAGCTTCAGATTTCACAGGTACCCCAAAAGGAGTAGCTAGATATTTTTTGATGTGGAATTACCTGAATTAGCGATCGCTCTTCATACTTAACTAGTACTGCAATTTAAATACATGTGTGTTTTCTACCTAGAATCCTTATATAATGCTTTTTACAGGAATTTTGCTCGAATTTTAGACTACTATTTAAGTAACAAATAGCTATCAAATATACTTACTATTACAGGCTTTAATATAGATAATGAATATACTCATCTTTCAACTTATATTTTATCTTTTTTGTCAACCGTAAAAACAATAGATTTTTAATACTTGGTTTATTTTATACTATAACTAAAATATATATAAATCTCTATCTTTGGGTAGAAGATTCTAGCTATTGTTAGCCTTAACAGCTTTTCATTCTGTGAAATATATCTCTTTAAAAAAAGACTGTAATGTGATAAAACCTTGACTTTTAAGTGTAAATACTTAAGCTTAGCGTATATAAAATAGGATATTTATTTTGTTTATCAGATGCGATCGAAAATATAGATATATTAAAATTTGCTGAACTAATATGTATAAACTAATCAATTTTAAGTACTTACCTAAGTACTTAGAGCATACCTAGGTATTACAAACACTACATTGTTAAAAATATATCTGTCAATTGATTAAAATTAATTAAAAATACGGTTACGATTATAAAAATAAAGTTAAATAATTATTGATAAGTTAAGAAGTTTAAGTAAATCCCGCTAAAAAATAATTCTTCTACTTGACTACTCTAGTAATCAAGTCAGATTTTTCCTATTAAAGAATTATTAAATTCAGTGAGATATTAATAAAATGTTAAACAAATCATAATCTATATAAATATGCTCAAAAAAGCAAGTACTTTGGGGTATCTAATTTTTCAGTTTTTTAAAGAAAAAATTACATACAGCAGTTTGCAACTAAATGAGGTACACAACTAGAGAAGTCAAAGATAAAAATTCTTCTTCTCCCTCCTGCCTCAAAACCAGTCAATTTGTACCTCATGCAAATGAAATCTGCTGTATCATATCTTTGAATATTGCTTTTAGGCAAACATTTTTACAAACTAAAATAAATATCTGGATATAAATATTTTAGCTTTATATCTACATATTTGGATATCAAAATTTTAGTTATAAGCTTCCAGTTTCGATGATTTTGACATTTCAGTTAATAAAAAAATTTGATTTTGGAAGGTGGATTAAAACGCTTGGTTTAGTAGTGGTATAGAAGTAGCAGTTTTTTGACTTGGTAGCTTTTAGCAAAAAAGCTTCTTTGACGATCCTGCTTGCTATTTATTACTATAGCAATCTTTAGTTGGTTGTGAAAACAACAGATTTTTTGCGATCTCCTTTCTGGGCATCTATGTCTGGAAATATTGCAATGCAACCATAGCGATCGCAAGTCGGGGAACCTATCCAAACGACTTGTTAAACTTGGTGCTGCTGGCGCGTGAGATTATTCTGAAAATCTATGTTTGCGGTCTAGCTAGGATAGCTATACTACTAATTTGATTTCATAATTACTCAAGGATAGAAAATTCAATGGATGCACAAACTAGAGTTGTATCTTCAAATTTTGCTGCAATAAATTTATATAAAAGCCTGCTTCGAGAGTTGCATTTGCTTTGGCAATTTACTGGGCGCGATCTTTCAAGTACGGTCGTACCGCCAATACTATTTATAGTAGCTGCGTGGCATTATGTACAAGCGCCTTTTAGTCAATTACTTTTTGCATTGACACCTGGCATACTATTTGTTTGGTTGTACCTTTTCTCATTTTGTTTATCTAACCAAATAGCTGGTGTTGAAGAAGATAGAATTAACAAGCCAAATCGCCCATTGGTTACGGGAAAAATCTCACTTCATGGGGCGTTAGTGAGATGGTTTTTGAGTATGGCCTTCTTTACGTTTGTAGGCTGGTACTTTGGGGTTTTAGAATGGGCTTTAATTTGCCAGATGGTTGTAGTTCTGCATAATTTTGGCGGTTGGGATAAGTACTGGATTACGAAAAACTTCTTGATTGGATTAGGTACATTCGCGCATTTAGCAGCAGTCTGGCAATTAGTGACGCCAATTACACCCATCGCCTGGCGTTGGCTGTTTCTCATCGGTGCTATTTGGAGTACGCTAGTCGCGGTTCAGGATCTCCGGGATATTGAAGGCGATTTGGCTGTTAACCGAAGCACATTTCCTATCGCCTTTGGAGAAACAGCAAGCAGATTTTTACTGAGTCTGGGTTTCGGATTACTACCATTTATTATCCATTTCATACTATTGATACCGACGGTAAATACCGTAAGTACTTTACTATGCGATATTGTACTGGCGGTATTTAGCTGGTTTATTGCAGCGCGAATTGTATTTAATTGTTCTCCACAAGAAGATCATCAGACTTACATGCTCTTTACTTACTGGTATTGTCTGGTTCTAGCTAGTGCGATTGTTGTTCTTTAAGTGATACAGCAGAATTCAGCCAGGGGTATTGTCCAACCAAGTTTTTTCAAAAGGTAAGAAGTATGACCAATTTAGAAGTATTAACTTCATCTCTACAATCATCTGTTTGCCAGCCTAAACACGTTGTTGTCATTGGGGGAAGTATTGCTGGATTGTTAAGTGCAAAAGTACTGACCAAATACTTTGAGCGAGTAACAGTTATCGAACGGGATAACTTCACACAAGAAGCAGAACACCGTGCCGGTGTACCCCAATCTCCTCATGTCCATACCCTACTCAAGCGTGGTTTGCAGGTTTTGGAAGAACTTTTTCCTGGTATAGAGACTCAATTAGCTGACTCTGGTGCATCTTCTTTAGATTGGGGAAATGATTTACCCTGGCTGGGTTTTGCAGGTTGGGCACCTCGTTTTAATTCTGGTTTAATTACTCATACTTGCAGTCGCAATCTTCTAGAGAAAACTATCCGACAGCGATTAGCTACTGAAAACAATCTTGTGTTTATCCAAGGAGGACAAGTAGTCTCTTTATTGTCTAGTTCAGACGGGACTAGCGTTACAGGTGTGCGAGTACGCTTTCGCAATCAACCAGAAACAGATTTCACTGCCGATTTAGTTGTGGATGCGAGTGGACGCAACTCGCCGGCACCTCAATGGTTAGAAGCAATGGGTTACACGCCGCCCCAAGAGACAGTAATCAATTCTTTTTTAGGCTATGCCAGCTGTTGGTATGAACCTCCAACTAATTTGCAATATGATTGGCAGTGTTTGTATGTGACAGTACAACCACCAAATAACAATCGTGGTGGTGTAATTTATAAAGTTGAAGGTAATCGTTGGATTCTCACACTCATAGGTGTAGGTAAAGATTATCCACCTACTGATAAAGAAGGCTTTCTAGACTTTGCGCGTAGCTTGCGATCGCCAGCCATATACGAAGCTATCAAAGATGCTCAGCCACTCTCATCTATATATGGATACCGGCGAACAGAAAATCGTCTCCGTCATTATGAAAAACTTAAAAGATTCCCAGAAGGCTTTTTGTTAGTGGGCGATGCCGTCTGTGCTTTTAATCCAGTCTACGGACAGGGTATGACAGTTGCTGCTTTAGAAGCATTGACTCTAGACCAATGTTTAAATCAGCAATTATTTAAGTACCACGATGGGAGTTTAATCGGTTTATCTCGATACTTTCAAAAAGAACTGAACAAAGTAATTGCTGCACCTTGGTTAATGACAACAGGCGAAGATTTACGTTGGCATACCACTGAAGGGGGAAAATCAGATTTCATCAGCCGCGTTATGCAGCGGTATGTCAATCGAGTTTTGTTGCTACAAACTGAAAATGCCGAGATTCACAAGACATTTTTAGAAGTCATACACATGCTAAAGCCACCCACTGCATTTTTCCATCCCAGTATCAGCACAAAAGTGTTGAAGCGAGTCATGAATTGGCAAAGGAAAAATCAGCAGCTTGTTGACGAACAAGACGTTCCTAAAAAATTGTCTGTGGTTACGCAATTGTAGAGGGGGCTGGGAGATGGGGAAGTGTGGGGAGAGAGGGGAGTGTGGGGGGAAAGATTTCTTCCCCATCCTCCCACACCTCCCACACCTCCCACACCTCCCACACTCCCCGCTTGCCCCATACCCAGTTATCATTGCCGTATCGGTATCTCGATTATGAAATCAGTTCCTTCTCCTGGAACAGAACAACAGATTAACTGGCCTTTGTGTTTGTCCACAACAATTTGATAGCTAATCGACAACCCCAAACCTATACCATTTCCTACTGATTTAGTGGTAAAAAATGGGTCAAAGATTTTTTGTTGTACTTGGGAAGTCATGCCGCAACCGTTATCAGCAATCCGAATTTTCACCGTATTGGAATTTGTGAGTTCAGTAGCGATATGAATTTGTCCTTGAAATTGCGTAAGCGTACCCCTTTGGGGAAGCAAGCTACGCGTAGCGTCTCGTAGAGAAGCTCGTTGCAGACCTTCCTGCAAGTCTGCTGTATGACTTTTCTGTTTGTCTACTAATGTGACAAATAACTCTTCCAAAGCATCGATCGCATTATTTAAAATATTCATAAATACCTGATTAAGTTGACCTGCATAACAAGTAACTTCTGGTAAATGTCCGTATTCTTTGATGACTTCAATTTCAGAGCGTCCGCTTTTTTCTTTGAGTCGGTGCTGTAAAAGCATCAAAGTGCTATCAATACCTTCATGAATATTTACAGGTTTCATTTCCGCTTCATCTAAGCGCGAGAAATTGCGTAAACCCAAAATAATATTTCGGATTCTGGAACTTCCAAGCTTCATAGAATCAAGAATTTTGGGTAAATCATCTACTAGAAAATTAAGGTCAATTCTGGCAATTTTGTCTTGAATTAAAATAGAAGAATTTGGGCATTCTTGTTGATAGCTATCGATTAAATCTAGTAAGCCTTCAACATATTCATGAATATGAGTTATATTTCCATGAATAAAGTTGATCGGATTATTAACTTCATGTGCGATACCTGCCACCATTTGCCCTAGTGAAGACATTTTCTCACTTTGGATTAATTGAGTTTGGGTATTGTGCAATTCTTGTATAGCTTTTAGCAAAGATTGATTTCTATCATTCAATTCTTGCGTTCTTTCATTAACTTTATCTTCCAGAGTTTGGCTATATTTTTCTAAGTTTTTATAGAGGATAGCATTCTCCAAAGATATTGCTGCTTGAGTGCTAATGAGGTTGATAATTCCAATGCGATCGCGTGTAAATGCTGCCGTTGTTAAATTGTTTTCCAGATAAAGAATACCCAGCAAATTACCTTGATTGATAATCGGAATACACAAGAAGCTTTTGGGTTGCTCTTCAAGAATATAAGAATCATTTACTAAAAAGTTAACAGTTTTTACATTATCGCTGACAAAGATTTGTCTTGTACGTTTAACATAGTTAATTAAAGTAATTGGAACATCAGAACTCGACTCTAAATCAACTGATGGAAACTGCGTGCAAATACCTCCAGAGGTTGAACTCAAACCCACTGCTGCAACAGTTAAGTTCAATTTATCACCTTCGCTCAAAATCATCACGCACTTGGAAGCTCCTGCATTTTCAATTACAACTGCTATTAATGCAGAAAGCAGTTGTTGCATCTCAATTTTTCCAGAAATTGCTTGAGAGGCTTTAATCACAGATGTCAAATCTAGCATATCTGAAACACTAGTACTCATAAGTGTTTCATTATTAGTAGGAATTGAATGCGATATACGTATGGAAGCAGTGCTATTATCGTTAATATTAATATTAAATTTTTCTTGCTGGATAATCGCAGCAAGTAATTGAGAATAGCGTTTTTGTAAATCTTCAACTTTTGCTAATGCTCCCCACTTCAAGTAGTTATAGTAGGCATCAGTCAAGTAAGTTTGGGCAATCTTTTGTTTATTGATTTGTAAATAAAACTTAGCTGCAAGCTCCTGAGCTAAAGCTTCTTCATTCAGATATCCATATTTTTTAGCGTAGGTAATAGCTTGGTCATAATCATCCATTGCTTCAAGATATTCACCAAGAATCCGGTGTTTTTCTGCCTCTACTAAATAAAATTTATGTAAATAATTCATTGGGGCATAATGCGCCCATTGATTCATCATTTCCTGATTAGCAGCCACTTTTTCGAGATTTTGCTGCTGCTGAATTTCCTCAATATTAGGATATACACCTAATCTAGCTAGCGAATCATAAAAATAGAAAATAGGAACAACTAGTTGTCCTATACCACCAGCTAAATATTGCTCAGCTAAAGTAGCATTCTCCACTGCTAGAAAATATTCTTCAAATAAATAGCACAGATGTAATTTGCCTAGATATAAATATAAAAGACCTACTCCATCCTTAGCTTCCAGATGAATAGGCAGCATTTTATTTTCGTCATAAGCTATACCAACTAAATAATATGGATTTTCTGCATTTCCTAATAAATTTAAAACAATTTGTCTGTAAATACTACTCCAATTAAAAGGTCTTTCTTGTTTTATTTGGCTAATGGCATGATTGTAATTCTCTATTTCTGGTTCTAATCCTGTTAATTCTTTGCCGATAAAATATGAAAAGCTAGAATAATACATTAAACAATAGGCTGCAAATTCTAAATCGCCTGTCTCTAACCCCGCAGAGTAAGCTTCCAGTAAAGGTTTTAAGGTTTCTCTAACATGCTTGCGCCAAATTTCGATTAGAGAATAAAATCCTTGCAGAACTCTGGCTTTTATTTCTTTAGCGCCAGATTTAGCCATTAAATTTAAAGCTAGCCTACCAAATTGATAACCAGATTCAAAATCTTTTATTACCCCACAAAGCACCACTCCATAAACAACGTAAGCATAAGCAGACAAGGGAGAATTCCCATATTGTATTGATAAATTTATTTGCTTGAGACAAATAAGTAAAAATAATTCCCCAGCAACTTGATAAGCAACAGGAGCAGTACTAGATAAAATACGTATAGCTGCTAATAGTTCAGGCTGCTTCATATCTGAGATATGAATTAATTCCTCAATCTGCTTTCCAGCTAAATTAGATGTTATTTCCTCCATCGCTAATTGCACATCAAGCTGGTTTGGGTGGCTGGGAAATTCTATTCCCAATAATTTTAAAAAGCTTAAAGAAGTATTGACAGAGGCTAATGCTTTATTTTGTGCTCCATCAGCTTGAATTTTAATTTCATAAACTTTTACTTTTTCTAATAATGTTTTTGCTTGTGCTAATACTACCTCTATTAATTCCTCCATTTTTTCAAAGTCACCACTCAGGTATGCAGCTTCGGCTGCTGTTTCATACAAAGCAATACTTATCTCATATTTTCTTTCCCAACTATCATTTGACAGCAGTTTTATACCAGTACTTAAATAATTAATTGCAGCAACATAAGCAGTCGAGGCTATAGCTTTACGTCCAGCAACTAAATTCATCTGAGCTAGTTCATCGCGTTCAGTTCGATCTGTAATAATTTCAACTGCAATATTAAACTGATTCACTAACTGAAAAATCTTTTCTTCTCGTTCTGCAACTGAAATATTTTTTAATAGTAGTTGCCCAATACGCAAGTGAATCTGCTTTTTTTGGTCTTGTGGAATAAGAGAATAAGCAGCCTGCTGTACTCGGTCGTGTATAAATTTGTAGCGAGGATACAGAGAGCTTTCGATTAGTAAGTTTTGCGGTTTTTGAGTATCAAAAGCTTCTACTGAAACATTAGCATTTTGAAAGATTTTATAAGCTTCAGTTTGAGGTAAAACTAGCCCTTCATATAAAGCTTTCCATATTTCTGATGCCGTATATATCGCAGATTTTTCATTGATTATGGAAAGAGTTCTTAAATCAAATTCATTGCCAATACAAGCTGCAAATTTTAAAATATCTTGCGTCATTTCGGGCAGTTTCTCTATTTGGAGTGCCATAAAATCGACGACATCATCTGTGAGAGCTAAAACTTGCAAGTCGGCAATATTATATTCCCAACAGCCTTGGCTGTAGTTAAATTTAATAATATTTTCTTTATGTAAAGATTTCAGAAATTGAATGGTAAAAAACGGATTACCTTTAGTTTTAGCAAAAACAATTTGCGATAAAGTAACAGCTAAATTTTCTGGACAAGTGAGAGTATCAGCAACCAAAGAATTTAAAGTATTTTGATTCAAAGATTTTAAAGTAATATAATTAATAGATGAGCCTGTTTTCTCAATTTGCTGGATTGTCAAATAAAGTGGGTGTGCTTGAGAAACCTCGTTATCTCTGTATGCACCAATTAATAATAAAGCACCTTCATTATTATCGAGATTCTGTGTGCGATCGCTTTGCCAATTCTCTCCCTCAAATTGAGAAATCCATAGATTTTCTTGATTTTCAATAGAAGACAACAAAGATTTGTTAGCTGCTGCATTACTCTGACTCATTAATAGTTGAATAAACTTCAGAGATGTTGTGTCTGCCCATTGCAAATCATCAAGAAAGATTACTAAAGGATGTTCTTTGCTGATGAATACCTGAATGAATTTCTGAAATAATAAATTGAAGCGATTTTGGGCAGCATTACCAGACAGTTCAGCAAAACTTGGTTGCTTGCCGATAATCTGCTCTAGGGCAGGTATCACATCACTAATTACCTGAGCTTGTTCCCCTAGTGCTGAAATAATTTTGACTTTCCATTGTTGAATTTGAGCCTCGCTTTCTATTAAAATTTGTCCGATTAAGTCGCTAAAAGATTGTACTAATGCTGATAAGGGAATCTCTCGTTGAAACTGGTCGAATTTACCTTTAATAAAGTAACTACGTTGTCGGGCAATGGGTTTATGAACTTCGTTAACTACCGCAGTTTTACCAATACCAGAGAAACCTGCAACCAAAACCATTTCTGTTCTACCGTGTGTCACGCGGTCAAAAGCTGCAAGAAGATTTGCTACTTCTTGTTGACGTCCGTAAAGTTTTTCAGGAATCAAAAAGCGGTCGGAAATATCTTTAACTGCTAACTGAAAATCTGGAATATTGCGATTTTCTTCCCAGTGCTTGTAGCATATCTGTAAATCATGCTTGAGTCCGTAGGTACTTTGATAGCGGTCTTCAGCATTTTTTGCCATTAACTTCATTACAATGTCGCAAACAATTTTCGGAATCTCTTCATTTGTGAATTTTGAGTCGTACCCTTGGTGCGCTAGAAGCCCAACTTTAATTTTCAATTTGTCTGGTTGCTTGGCAATATGAGAATGGATTAACTCCATTGGGTCAGTGCTAGTGAAGGGTAACTGTCCAGAAAGCAGTTCAAAAAATGTGACTCCTAAGGAATAAAAATCGCTACGGTAATCAATACCACGATTCATTCTTCCAGTTTGTTCGGGGGAAATATAAGCTAATGTTCCTTCTAGGACATTGGGGTTAGTAAGGAATTGAATTTCTCTTGGTAGTAGTGTAGCGATACTGAAGTCTATAAGTTTAACTTCGAGAGTGTTAGGATTAATCAGAATATTGGCGGGTTTAATGTCTTTGTGAATGATGCGATCGCGATGCAATTCCTCTAGAATAGATACTATTTGTATAGCAACTTGAAAAAACTCGCTCAAGCTAATAACATTTTTTTGTTTTTTCTTGACCCAATCTTTGAGGGATATGCCGTTAAAGTCTTCCATCACTAGGGCATAAGCATTACGATAATTCTCTAAGCCGAGAGGTTTAACTATCCCCTGCAAATTCAAATTTTTAGTAATTGTATATTGATTTCTGAATTGGGCAATTTCATGGATAGTAGGATACTCATTGCGCATCACTTTAATGACTACTGTCTTTTGGTCTTGCTTTGCGATCGCTCGATAAACTAAGGTTTTACTACCAGAATAAATTTGCTCTGTGATGCGATATTCAGAAAGGGGAAGTATCTCATTGGATAGTACTATCATTGCAGTGTTACTTATAATATTGTGACTCAGCCTTAGTATTCCCCTTTACGTATCCTTGATATCAGTTTTGGTAGATACAAGTATGGATTTAATCGTAAACTTAATTATTTATTAACTAGAAATTTTACTTAATCAAATATAAATTTAATTTGAATTTTACGTATAACTATCACTGTATAACTCAGTATTACTTATCCTACTTTTAAAATAGTATAAAAATATCAGCAACAATAAAAATAGCGGGACAAAAGCCCCGCTATTTTTTAATTCTTAATTTTCCGGCAGTTTGCAACTACATTAAGCCAAAAACCTCAGATTTTCAGCTAGATACGAAGGTTATTTGACTGCTGATTTCTGAAGGATCGTGACTTCACTTCTACTTCCAATCTTTATCTGCTTGTGAAAGTACATAAGCAGCTACATCCTCAATCTGCTCGGATTTTAAACGATTGCCAAAAGCAGGCATCGCACCTTTACCATTTGTCACTTGAGCAATAATCGCTTCTGCTGAGTACAAACCATACTTTTCCAAAGCATCCTTCTTCAAACTTTTCTCAGCTTTCACTAAGTTCTTGCCCCCTGCATGACAAGAAGCACAATTACTACTAAATACTTTAGCTCCACTAACACTATTTGCGGCTAAGGCTGGACTACTGAAGGCAAAAGTGAAGATTGCTATGCCTAACAGCATGACCTTAATAATTTTTTTCATTTTGTGTTCTCTCTGCAATAACAGCTGATTCGCTGGAATATCTTCTACAATTATTGTCAGTTGAGTCGCTGCTATAGTCAAAAGACAAGCTGTCAAACTTCGTCTTTAAATTTTTTTAATTGAAGATTACTGCTAATCTGCTAATTAATCTCCACATTATTTATTTTTATTTCTAAGTAGGTAGACATAATTAAATGTAAAATGTCAATCTTTAAAATCCTCTGGTCAACTGGTTTTTACCTTCTGCCTTCTGCCGACGCTCGCGGACACGGCTTAGCTGCGCTATCCTGCCTCCTGCCTTCTACTTACCATATTTCTTAAGTTCCAAACTCGGTAAATTGACGTATGTATGGTTCGTGAAATGCTAAAATAATGTCTTGTTTGGGAACTCCCATTTCAACCAAGCGATTGGCTATTCCTTCTTCTGTACCATCATGTTGAATCCATATTTTCCCATCTTTAATATCAAGATGTAAAATACAGCCAAAATCGCGTTTATTTCCACGCCAACCTACATAAAGTAATTGATAGTGGTCTTGCTGTTCGTCAAAAATTGTTTGCACTTCATATTCTTCGGCATTTTTTGACATGGAAGCTCGCTTTTGTCGTTCCGAAAGAAGATGCCGGATATATTGCCGATATTGTTCTACAGCCATTGACGAATAGTCTCCTCTTGTACATCGTAAAACATCAATCGTAATTGATATTTTTCAACTGTCGATGCAATAAATTTACGCTGAAAAAAAGTTTCATAAATCGATATGCAAACAGCTAATTTTATTCGCTCTTGTTAATAGCTTGACATCATCAAGAGCGAACGAAGTTCTATGTTGAATTTTTAGATGGTTCCTAACTTATTGAGCGCATCTTCTGTAACGCGACAAATTCGCCAATCATCTAATATAGAAGCTCCCATACTCCGGTAAAATGCTTGAGCAGATTCATTCCAATCCAAGACAGTCCATTCTAAGCGGCCGCAATTGCGTTCTACGGCTATCTGAGCTAGTTTAGTCAGGATAGCTCTACCAATACCTTGCCTGCGATATTCTGGTAAGACAAATAAATCTTCTAAATAAATTCCTGGCTTGGTCAGAAATGTTGAATAATTATGAAAAAATAACGCAAAACCAACAGCTTGACCGGCTGATTCTGCTAATATTGCTTCTATATATCTGTGGATACCAAATAAATGTTCCTTAAGTGCTAGAGCATTGCCGGTGACAGCATGAGATAATTTTTCATACTCAGCAAGCTCTTCAATTAATTTAAACAGTACGGTGTAATCATCTGGCTGGGCAAAACGCACAATCAAATTGGTAGTTGCAGTCATTAGTCTATAGTCTATAGTTGATAGTCCATAGTCTATAGTTAAATGTGCAATTTTTATTGACTAATGACTAAACAAAAGCCGAAAAAAGGTACAAAACACCCAGTTTTTGCACTTGGCGATCGCCCACACTCAATATTAGAGTTAATTAAGTCAGATTTCATACCAATTTAGGATTTTCGCTAACACTTTTAGCGCGCTATTTATCCTCATTTGGTATTAAATCTTAATTGTCTGGTGAAATTTTTAGATCAACCAACCTTTTAACCGTTTCGCTATGTGGGGACGCCGTAATTTTCGCATGGCTTTACTTTGAATTTGTCGCACTCTTTCGCGCGAAAGATTAAACATATTGCCGACTTCTTCCAAAGTACACGGTTCGCTAGTTGTCAAACCATAGCGCAGAGAAATTACGTCTTTCTCCCGTGGAGTTAACACGTCACCCAATACTTCCCAAATTTCCTGACGCATCATGTTTTCGTTCATTTTTGCTTCAGGAGATAGATTATCTTCATCTTCCAATAAATCCATCAATTCTGTGTCTTCTTCTTTACCAACACGATGGTTGAGAGACAGTGCTTGACGGCGTAATTGTTGTAATTGGCGTAGTTGTTGGACACTAATTTCCAACGCTTGTGCCATTTCAGCTTCCGAAGGATTTCGAGAGAGTTTTTGCTTGAGTTCTCGTTGTGCTTTTTTGAGTTTATTAAGTTTTTCAACAATATGAATCGGTAGGCGGATGGTTCGCGCATCATTAGCGATCGCTCTAGTAATCGCTTGTCTAATCCACCAATACGCATAAGTAGAAAACTTATATCCTTTATCGGGATCGAACTTTTCTGTAGCGCGATTTAAACCCATTGCTCCCTCCTGAATTAAATCCAGAAAAGGCACTCCGCGATTAAGATATCGTTTAGCAATAGAAACTACTAATCTCAAATTTGAGCGAATCATTTTACGTTTCGCTACTCTACCTTGATATAAGCGACTTTCTAATTGCTTTTCCGTCATTTCTAGCTCAGAAGCCACTTCTAATTTGCTAGGTTCCTGTCCCAGTTTTACCTTTAATGCCTCTTGTAATTCCCTAACTTCTTCGAGAAACCTAACTCGCCGCGCTAATTCCACCTCTTCATCAGGTTTTAGCAACGGATAACGCGCCATTTCTTTAAAAAATGCGCCGACAGCATCATCATGTTCGGTCTTGTTGTATCCTGAAGGACGAGCCGCCGCCATTTCGTCTCCATCTCGTTCCTCTGATTCCAGATTTTCTAATAGAATTGGAGACTCTTCATCAACCACTGCATCTAAATTCTCAAGTAATAGTTCTTCACTATCAGCAGTGTTCTCCAGTACTTCCATTTTGCCCAATTCAACAATATTCATAGTTTCCTTTAGGGATTGTTGCTTTGTTTGGTACATAATTTAGTAACAGCTACTCGTTTGAGGCTTGGTAGTTTTCCCTAAGGGACGAATGCACCCGTTTATATAGCCAAATACAAGCTGATGCTAATTTTTCTTTGGGAATAAAAATGCCATGTATTTAGTAACTATGGGTTACAGTTAAATACAAGCTATTACTTAACTGGCCTTCGCACCCAACAAAACTTGTTTCTCAGGCTGACAACAGAGATATTCTTCATTTTTTTCTTAATTACCAAATATGTCAAACCCCCCTCAAACTTTCTCAACTTAACAAATATAAAAATGTCAGCTAAATTTCAGATTTCTTAAATCTTCATATATTTTTCTAAATATTTTTAATGCTTTGGTGTTGAAAGTTACTGGATAGATAAAAACAAAACCTGGTGTTGGGGTTATGCCTTCCCGATTGCCAGTTCCCCTGATAATACTATTTACAATGATGGGAGCTTAATTTCGGGATATTCTTATTTGTATAAAAGCATCTCATATACATAAAGCGTTGAATATCTATCGAGAGGCGGAAAAGGGCTACTCCCTATTTAGTAGATAGAGCAACTTTTGTAGCGATAGATGAGATGCTTTTAGTTGTATAGAGGGCACCAAATATTTATTGCATGTAAAGTTGATACGAATTTGTCTAGTAGATTACATAAAAGGAAACTTATCAAGTATTATGAAGAATAACAGTATTGGCAAATACCATTTATGTTTAAAAATAGTTGAGCTAATAAGATTAATTTGGCAATATAGATGAGTAAAATATTTAACTTTTAATTCAGCAACTATGTATATTAATGGTCTAAATTTATCTCCTTTAGTGGTAGCAGAACCTGGGAGTTCTTATCAGTCAGATGCAATCATCAATCGATGGATTGAAGTACTGGTAGACTGTCCGGCATCTGTAACAGAAACAGAAAAAGGTGGAAATCTATATTTATATCGATTGCCAAGCGGGTTAGAAGTACAACCTGGAGATATTTTGAGTGTGCCATTTGGAGCACAGCATCTAACAGGAATAGCTATTAGATTGGTGGCAAAACCTCCAGCAGACTTACCGCTAGAAAAAATTCGGGATGTGGAAGATATTATTCAAAAAAAATTTTTCCGCGATACATATTGGAATCTCATGGAACGGGTATCGCAGTATTACTACACACATATACTTCAGGTGATACGTACAGCGCTACCACCGGGATTATTGGGGCGATCGCAGCGTCGCATCCGCTTAACTGTAGCCGGCGCGGCAGTATCTCCTAACACTAACATTAATGCTTTGTTAGATACGCCTTTGATAGGTGTTGTTCGCCAAGCTTATTCTTGCTTAATTAAATTTTATTTATTTAATACAATCGAAAATAATTATTTTATTAAGATTTTAGCTTTATTAAGCTTTCAAACTTTAGTAGCCAAAGTCAACAATAAAGATGCTAATAAAATTCTCCAACTTCTACAGCAACAACCAGACGGAGATTATAGCTTTCGGTATTTACAAAATCAAGTCCAACGAGCTTACCAAGGAGTCCGGGAACTGTTGCGGCGAGGTTTAGTAGAAAGTTATGTAGAACCGCCCCAACTGACTAAGCCCAAATTTGAAAAAGCAGTAACTTTAGTGGCGAGTACATTTGAACGTGACTTAACAACTCGCCAACGAGAAATTCTGGAAGTCCTGCGACGCCAAGGTGGAGAGTTGTGGCAAAGTGAATTATTGCAACTTTGCAATGCCAGTACCTCAATTGTGAAGACATTAGCGCAAAAGGGTTACATCGTCATCGAAGAAAGGGAAGTATTGCGAAGAGAACAAAACCCAGTATTAGCTCAAGACGAGCCAAAGACGTTAAATGCAGCCCAAGCTAATGCCCTAGCGACAATCCAAGCGCTAAACGGATTTGCTCAAGTTTTATTGCATGGCGTGACAGGTTCCGGAAAAACCGAAGTATATTTGCAAGCGATCGCCCCTATACTCCAAATCGGCAAATCTGCCCTGGTTTTAGTCCCAGAAATTGGACTCACGCCCCAACTAACCGACCGTTTTCGCGCCCGTTTTGGCAATCAAGTCAGCGTCTATCATAGCGCCCTTTCAGAAGGCGAACGTTACGACACCTGGCGACAAATGCTTGCAGGAGAACCCCAAGTTGTCATTGGCACCCGCAGCGCCATTTTCGCTCCTTTGCCCAACTTGGGATTAATAATATTAGATGAAGAACACGACAGCAGCTTCAAACAAGACTCACCGATCCCCACCTACCACGCCCGCACCGTCGCCCAATGGCGAGCCGAATTAGAAAACTGTCCCCTAGTTTTAGGTTCCGCTACCCCTTCGTTGGAAAGTTGGCTCAGTGTCAGGGAGCAGAGGAGCAGAGGAGCAGGGGAGCAGGGGAGCAGGGGAGCAGGGGAAGAATTCCTAACTCCTCACTCCTCATTCCTAACTTCTCACTCCTCACTCCCCACTCATTACCTCTCCCTCCCCGAACGCATCAACTCCCGCCCGCTACCGCCAGTCGAAATTGTGGATATGCGCGAAGAATTGCAGCAGGGAAATCGTTCTATATTTAGTAGATCCTTGCAAGAAGCTTTGCAACAGCTAAAACAAAGACAGCAGCAAGGAATTTTATTTATCCATCGTCGCGGACACAGTACTTTTGTATCTTGTCGCAGTTGCGGCTATGTGCTGGAATGTCCCTACTGTGACGTCTCGCTGGCGTATCATCACGCCGAAGAAGGAGCGCCACAATTATTGCGGTGTCATTACTGTAACTATACGCGATCGCATCCCAAATTCTGCCCCGATTGCAGTTCCCCTTACCTGAAATTCTTCGGTAGCGGTACTCAGCGAGTCACGCAGGAACTAGCGCGACAGTTTCCGCAATTAAGCTTAATTCGGTTTGATAGCGATACCACCCGCAACAAAGGCGCACACCGTACCTTACTTACGCAGTTTGCCAATGGCGAAGCAGATTTATTAGTAGGTACCCAAATGCTTACCAAAGGTTTAGATTTACCGCAGGTGACACTTGTGGGCGTCGTCGCTGCTGACGGTTTGCTGAATTTATCAGATTATCGCGCCAGCGAACGCGCATTTCAAACCTTGACTCAAGTCGCGGGACGTGCTGGCAGAGGAGACGATCCGGGTAGAGTTATCGTACAAACTTATACCTCAGAACATGCAGTAATTCAAGCAGTGCGATCGCACGATTATCAGTCTTTTTCTCAGGCAGAATTAGAACAGCGCCAAGCCCTTAATTATCCCCCCTATGGAAGGTTGATTTTGTTGCGCTTGAGTAGTCTCGATCCCATTCAAGTGCAGAACACAGCCCAAATCATCGCTACAGCTTTAAGTGAAAACGAGGAATTAGAGATATTGGGGCCAGCACCAGCGGGAATTTTACGAGTAGCTAATCGTTATCGTTGGCAAATATTAATTAAATTTGCTGTCGAAGAATTGCCGCAATTACCAGATTGGGAACAAGTGCGATCGCTTTGTCCTTCATTTGTTAACCTAACTATTGATGTAGACCCATTAAATATTATGTAGTGAATTCTCAAACACAATATCTTTCTGTACATCAGCTTTTTATATCTTGAAATCAGTAACACCTGATTTCAAGAAGAAGTTTCCAGGACTTACGCAAAAATAGCTGAAAAGCTTAATTTATCGAACCGCCAAGACGCCTTTCCTGCGGAACGCTTCGCGAACGCGCAGCGTCTCGTTCGCTCTTAGCGTCTCGTAGAGAAGAGAAGAACGCCTTCGCGCAGCGTCTCGTAGAGAAGAATTCGTGGAACCTGCGTAAGTCCTAGTTTCTTAATTTTGAATTTTGAATTACTAAATAAGTAAGCCAGTGTGAAAAAATCAAACTATGTTAATAAAGGTTAACTTAGCTCAAATCCTCTTTCCTTTTGCCTCCTACCTCCTGCCTTCTACTAGCGGTCATCATTTAAAATAGTACCAACACCTTGACTATTACCAAACGTAGCATTTGCCGCACCATAGATATTGACATAAAAGATTTCGTCAGTTTCAACTTTAATATCACCTTTAACGCCAATACTAATGACTTTGCTAGTTTCGCTAGGCTGGAAAATAATTGTTCCTAATGCAGAAATATAATCAGAGTCAGAAACTTTGGCAGTTCCATCACTCGTACTGTAATTTACAATTACTTGTTGAGAGAATTGATTCGAGAGAGTGACAGCAAAATTAGCATTAGTTGTTCTCCCTATAGTACCTTCATTGATAGATACATTGGAAATGCTAACTGTGGGGGGTAAGTTGTCATCATTCATGATAGTACCTACTCCCAAGCTATCTGTAATTCTGGCTTTTGTTGCACCGAAGAGATTAACAGAAAATGTTTCGTTGATTTCAGCTTGATTATCGCCAATGACACCAATACTAACAGTTTTGCTGGTTTCGCCAGGAGTAAAAATAATCGTCCCTGAAGCAGAATTGTAATCTGAATCAGCAACTTGAGCAGTACCATCACTAGTGTTGTAATTTACGGTAACCTGGTCGGAACTAGCTTCAGAAAGAGTGACGGTGAAATTAGCATTAGTTGTTGCGCCTGTGTTACCTTCATTAACAAAGACATCCGAAATTTTGAGAGTGGGGAATAAGTTGCTGTCATCATCAAGAATAGTAGCAATTCCTAAACTATCTGCAATGGTGGCGTTTGTCGCACCCAAAAGATTGACAGAAAATATTTCGTCATTTTCAAAATTGTCATCGCCGATGATATCAATACTAATGGTTTTACTAATTTCACCAGGATTAAAAGTAATCGTTCCTAAATCAGAATTGTAATCCGAATCAGCAACTTCAGCAGTACCATCACTCGTGTTGTAATTGACAGTAACTTGCTGGTAACTGGGATTGGAGAGAGTAATAGTAAAGTTAGCATTACTTGTTGTGCCTGTATTCCCTTCATTAACTGAGACATCTGAAATGCTAATAGTTGGTTGATTATCATCGTTAATGATAGTACCAACTCCTAAATTATCTGCAATACTGGCATTTGTCGCGCCTAAAAGATTGACAGCAAATGTCTCGTCAGTTTCAAATTTTTTATCACCTATAACGCCAATACTAATAACTTTGCTAGTTTCGCCAGGATTAAAAATAATCGTCCCAGAAGCAAAATTGTAATCGAAATCAGCAATTTGAGCAGTACCATTACTCGTGTTATAATTAACAGTTACCTGCTGGGAACTGGAATGAGAGAGAGCGATAGTAAAATTAGCATTAGTTGTTGTGCCTGTATTCCCTTCAGTAACTGAGACATCCGAAATGCTGATAGTTGGTTGGGTATCATCATTGATAATAGTACCAACTCCTAAACTATCTGCAATAGTGGCATTTGTCGCGCCTAAAATATTTACAGAAAATGTCTCGTCGCCTTCAGTTTTATTATCACCGATAACCCCAATACTAATAACTTTGCTAGTTTCGCCAGGGTTAAAAGTAATCGTCCCAGAAGCAAAATTGTAATCGGAATCAGTAATTTGAGCAGTACCATCACTCGTGTTGTAATTAACAGTTACCTGTT
Organism: Nostoc sp. DedSLP01; assembly: GCA_034530875.2. Lineage (GTDB taxonomy): Bacteria > Cyanobacteriota > Cyanobacteriia > Cyanobacteriales > Nostocaceae > Nostoc. The sequence continues at coordinate 8,930 of JAVRCJ020000058.1, read as the reverse complement.
GTGAACTGGGATTAGAGAGAGTAATAGTAAAGTTAGCATTACTTGTTGCCCCTGTATTCCCTTCATTAATTGAAATATCCGAAATGCTAATAGTTGGTTGATTGTCATCGTTAATGATGATACCAATTCCTAAACTATCTGTAATGCTGGCATTTGTCGCACCCAAAAGATTGACAGAAAATATTTCATCAGTTTCAAATTTGTTATCGCCGATGACGCCAATACTAATAACTTTGCTGGTTTCTCCAGGATTAAAAGTAATCGTTCCTAAACCAGAATTGTAATCAGAATCAGCAATTTGAGCAGTGCCATCGCTAGTGTTGTAATTGACAGTAACTGTCTGATAACTAGGATTGGAGAGAGCAATAGTAAAATTAGCATTAGTTGTTGCGCCTGTATTACCTTCAGTAACTGAGACATCCAAAATACTAATAGTTGGTTGGTTATCATCGTTGTTAATGTTTACTGTTGCCGAACTATTAGTAATTGTGGAATTTTCTGGTGCAGCTGTGAGATTTGGGTTACTCAGAGTAAGAATAATATCTTCATTGATTTCAAATATGTTGTCACCCAAAACATCGACTGTAATTGTCTTTGTCTTTTCCCCAACAGCAAAGTTTAAAGTTCCAGATGAAGTAGTTCCTCCATTTGTAACTTGAATATTGTTATAGTCACTGCCAAAACTTCCCGCACCGCTAAAAGCATAATTTATGGTACTAGCCACCCCAATACCACCGCTACGAGTAACCGTGAAGCTAACAGTTTGAGTACCACTATTACCTTCAGTTACATTTGAGATAGCACTAGAAACTGCATATAAAATTGAATCGTTAGCAGCAATATTTAAAGTAGTTTCAGTTATTGTCCCTAAATCAGCCCCCGCTAGCGTCCCGAAGTTAAGTACAACTGTTTCAGCATTCTCAGGTAAATCGTCTGGATTAATAGTAAAAGTAATTAGCTGGGTTAAATTTGAGCCTGTTGCCCCAGCAGCAAAAGAGATAGTAGCGGGCGAAAAAGTGTAATCGTTGCCATTACTAGCCGTGCTACTAATTTTAATAACAATAGGAACTGTGACAGCCGTTTCAGGAGAGGCATCTAAGGTAACAGGAATAGTTACTATAGTAGCGGTACTATCTTCTGTTGCATTGTACGTAGCAGCACCAAAGTTGACCTTTGGAAGTATGTATTCAAATGCTCCAATGTCAAGTCTGCCGCTTTCAATACGGTTAAAACCTGTGCCGCGTTGGTCGGTAGTTAAGCCACCGCTGTAACTGGGATTGCCAGCATTCCTGGCAGGACTGTTAAAGTTTAGGGCGTGAGTTTGTGTAGAACCACCATAATTTCCTAGCGGTTTAAGTCCGGGGTTGGGGTTAACAATATCTGTACCCGTGCCTAAAGTCCCCGATGATTGACCAACAGTTTTACCAATCAGGTTATAAGCATTACCATTGAAGCTGCTACCGTAGACATCGGCTCCTTGATTGCCCGGATCGATATTGCCAGCAATGATGCTATTGCTGATAGTCGCTGTACCGCTAAATTTGTAAATGCCACCACCATCACCTATGCCATTGTTGTCACTATCAGCAGTGTTGCCGAAAATAGTACTATTACTGACTGTGGCGCTACTGCTATAGATGCCGCCACCAGAAGTTACGGCTGTATTGCTAGAAATAGTGCTATTACTGATGGTGAAACTAGTATTGCTGTAGATGCCGCCGCCATTGCTGTTTGCTGTGTTGCCAGAAAGAGTACTATTATTAACTGTGGCATTGCTGCTGTAAATGCCTCCCCCAACGTTGGCTATGTTACCAGAAATAGTACTATTGCTCACTGTGGCGCTACTGCTGTAGATACCGCCACCGTTTGTGTTTGCAGTGTTGCTGGAAATGGTGCTATTGCTGAGTGTGACACTATTGCTGTAGATGCCGCCACCGCTAAGGTTTGCAATGTTATTAGAAATAATACTATTGCTCAGTGTGACACTACTCGTGCTGTAGATGGCACCACCGTTATTATTTCCTGCATTACCTCCAGTTATCTTCAATCCATCAATACTGAGGGACGCACTAGCATTAAAAATACGAGAAGTATTGTTACCACTGATGGTAAGTTTATTAGCCCCAGTTCCTTGAATAGTTATTCCTTGAGTAACATTCAGTTCCCCAGAAGTCAGGGTAATGGTATCAGGGGTAGCATCACCAAATACCCCATTCGTATCAAAGATGATTGTCTCAATCCCTGGATCGTTATTGGCATTGATAATAGCTTGCCTTAACGAGCCAACGCCGCTGTCGTTGGTGTTAGTTACTGTATACGTGGTGTAATCTACTTTGACAGATACATCGTCAATCGCTAAACCATGATCGTTACCTGCATCATCTATGTCTTCCCAACGCAATATAATCTCTTGACCGTTAGCTATTGGGGTAGCTAGATTCAATATTACGGGTGCTATAACAACTCGATTGGCAGCTTGATTGCCATTTAAGGCAGCTGAAGTTGCACCTGCAATTGGCGCGGTGAAATCTAGCAATGTCACAGGCGTCCATGTTCCTGTTGTCAAACTTGTAAGAGTTGACCCAGTTTGATAACTAAATTTCAGCTGTTGATAAGATGTATTACCACCATTACGCCATTGTTCGCCTGTGTAACCTACTTGCAATTGAGTAATTGATGAACCTGTGTTGTTTTGGAGGCGTAACCCATAATAAATAGCTCCTGTACTAGCAGAAGCCACAGAACCAAGCGCCCGATCGCCGACAGTAGTACCAAAACTATACAATCCACCTGTATTATTAGTACCACCACCAGGGTTGTAACTTGTTCTTGTGGTATACCAACCGGAAATGGTTGAATCATCAACCCAAGAAATGGATGTTCCAGAACTAGCTAATGAATTAAAGTATTGAGAGTATGCACCAGTAAAACTAGCTGGCAAAATAGATTGATAGGCTTGTATTACTTCAGGTTGAAATGCCAGAGAAGCCTCGATTTTCCCTGTTTTCACCTCTAAATTCCAGTCGCCACCTAAAGCTGCACTTCCTGTTTTATTAGTGGAAGCAGCAACATCTGCCCCAGTAATTCGGCTAAGAAGCTGCACAAATTCCATACCAGAACCGCTAGCTACATCACACCCATAAAGTAGAATGTCAGCTTTATCAGTTAAAACACTTGCCCACTTTTGTAACTGATTTGCATAGCTATTGAGGTTGGTGAGGTTAAGGTAAGTTGACCCCAATTGCAAACTTCCTTGGCTGCCATGAGAGACAATATGAACTGATTGAACTGAGTTAGATTTACATCCTGCTAAAAACTCATTGATTTGCGTTAAACCATCTTTCTTGGGGTCAAGGATAACAACTTCACTACCGAGTACGATACCAGTTAGCAAGCTTTGGTAATCAATAACTGCCGCATCTATAAAAACAATATTTCTGCTTGCTTCTAGGAAGTTTTTAATAGAATTATTTTGGCTTTCCAGGCAACTATTTTTTAGCTGTTTCGTCATAATTTTTGTCCTTTGATAAAACTTTCGAGAGATTAAGATATATTTCAGATATAAGGGCTACTAGAAAACTGTTTTATCGCTCATTTAGCTCTAAAAATGTAATAATTACTAGGGTATTTTTACTGAAATATCTAAGAAGTCTTAGAAATAGTATTCATCTATGTATAGTAAAAGTATTAGCTGTCAAAATTTTAGATTTTGACAATCAATCGGCTATTAGCGATCGCAACATTCACAACACCATATTTCTTGTTAATTTCAACTTTTTTATCGTCATTGCAATCAAAGATAATAGTTTGACTACAAAAAAGTTGCAAACCTATATTGTGAGCAAAAATTTAGGAACCCGGTTTATCTAAATAAACCGGGTATAATTACTTGATTAATGCTGTCCTTTACTAGTAAGTAATGAAATGACTAGCGTTGATAGTTGATGCAGTAATTCCAGTTAACAAAGCAAGGCTTTCATTATTAGCTGTAACCTTAATTAAGGTATCATTGACGCTTTGAGTAATAGATAAATTTGAGAAGGTCAAACCCCCTGATAAAGCAATCAAATCTTCATTAATGTTGAAGTCTTTGATCGTATCTCTACCTTCAGTCTTGGCAAGCACAAAGATATCATTACCTGCGCCTCCTGTAAGAATATCAGCACCCAAACCACCATAAATGCGATCGTTTCCCCCTCCAGCAACAATAGTGTCACCACCAGCAAAGCCGAAAATCAGATCGTCTGAGCTAGTTCCCTGCAAGTTATTAACCGAAGCTGAACCTGTGATGATACTACTAATTTGGTTGCCAGTTTTAATGTTGACGGCATCAATATCGCTGGGGTTGACATTGTTATATTTGGCATCGCTACTAACTGCTGTGCCAGTAATAATTTGGTAAACAATGTTGTCATCTGCAACACCATCGTTAACACCTGTAACTGTGATGGTTTGGAGTGTATTCCAGTTAGCTGCGGTAAATGTAACGCTGGAAACTGAAACAGTACCTTCACTCGGCTTGGAACTGCTCAAACTTAAGGTCACATCGGCAGTGGGTTGGCTATTAAGTTGAATAGTGAAGTTAGCACTACCACCAGCTTCAGTAGTTACTAATGCATTCACAGGAGAAATCGTGAAACCTGCTGTATCGTCGTCAGTGATTGTACCGTTAGCTTGGTTATCAACAATCGTGGCATTGGTAGGATTAGTCAGATTGATGAAAAAGCGCTCATTGATTTCGTCAATAAAATCGTCTATGACTGGTACGGCGATTGTTTGAGTAGTAACTCCAGGATTGAAAATCAGGGTTCCTGTGACTGGGGTGTAATCAACGCCAGCGATCGCAGTATCATTACTAGTGCTGTAATCGACTGTGACTATTTCACTGCTGGCATTAGAGAGTTTGACGGTCACAAGAAAACTACCACTGTCTTCCGTACCGCTTTTATCCACTATGGAGATAGTTGGTGGGTCGTCATCATTAACTATGGTAACTGTAGCTGGATTGGTAATAGGATTTTGCTGGTTCGGGTGGCTCAGCGTTAGATTAATGGTTTCGTTAACTTCAGTGACCTTTTCACCTATTACATTTAATGTAATAGCCTTTGTTGTTTCCCCAGCAGCAAAGATTAAAGCTCCAGATGAGCTAGCTGTCACACCTGCAACTTTAATAGTGTTGTAATCGCTGATAAACGTTGCTGTGCCATCGAAGGCATAATTTACAGTACTGGTAACAGCAGTATTACCACTACGAGTCACAGTGAAAGTAACAGTTTGCGTACCACTATTACCTTCAGTCAAAGTTGGAGTACTAGTTGAGATGGCGTAATTGATATTAGCAGGAGGAACAAAGTTAGTATCGCCTATGTGATTTAGCGGTTGACTAGCAAATTTTGCAGGTGATGTATTGGCAGCATTACCTAATAACAAATTCGGTGCTGTGCCAGTGACTAAACTTGCCACCCAATCTGAAGCTGTTGAACCTGTCGTATCACCCGAACGCCCTACATATCCAGCGATAAATGAAGTGTCAACAACTGTGGCATTAGTTGGAGCTGAACCCACAGCACCTTTTCTAAATACAATCGAGCCGTATGCTAAATCTGTAGTTCCTCCATCTAAAACTGAAACTGAATCCAGTACAATCCAATTTGAGTAAGTAGCACCATCAGCAATACCATCATTATTTAAATCGATATCATTGCTCAAACTTGGTACACCAGTACTTTGAATCAACAAGAAACTTGCAGATCCATTTTCAATGTTATTTGTTGTACCAGTATCACCACTGTGACCGATTGAACTGGAGTTTGAACCAGAGGTTCCATTCCCCCATCCGGCTCCATTTCCGGTATTAGTTAGGACATTTGCGGCAGGGTTGCCTGTGTAAGTATTCCCTTTTTGCAAAAGAACCAACAAACCATTGCTTCCAAACTGTTTACCAGACAAATCAAAAATATTCTGAATATCACCAGGATTAGATGCGCTATCACCCTCAACAGCAACTAAATAAGTTCCATTTGCTAAAATAGCACCGGGAGTGCCGCGTAATTCGATATATTCGTGATTAGTTGAAGTACTGAAGAGAATTTCGTTGATGAGTATCGCTTGAGGCGGAACAGGATCGTCAGGTTTGCTCAGTACCACCGAAACATTTTTAGATTCGCTGTTTGCCACTGCCAAGTCAGATTTACCATCATTGTTGAAATCCCCTACACTGACATAATAGGGTTTTGTCCCGACATCAAAGTTTGTAGCAATTCCAAAGCCACCATTGCCATCTCCGAGCAGCACTGAAACTGTGTTGGAGCCTGCATTTGCCACTGCTAAGTCAGCGTTACCGTCTTTATCAAAGTCAATTACTGTCACGGATGCCGGATTTAACCCCACATCAAAGTTTGTGGCAACTCCAAAACCACCAGTGCCATTGCCCAACAATATTGAGACATTGTTAGAGGCTGAATTTGCCACTGCCAAATCTAATTTGTTATCTCTATTGAAGTCACCTGCGACGACAGAATTAGGATTTGTTCCCACAGCAAATGAAGTGGCTGAATTAAAAGTGCCATCACCATTTCCCAACAGCACTGAGACGTTATTGAAGTAAGAACTCGTCACTGCTAAATCAGATATTCCATTACCATCGAAGTCGCCTACTGTGACAGAAGTGGGACGGCTGGGAACTTTAAAATTTTGAGCAGCTGTAAAACCACCGATACCATTTCCCAACAGCACTGAAATATTTTGGGAAGCGTTGTTTACCGTTACTATGTCAGATTTTCCATCACCGTTGAAGTCGTCCACTGCAACGGATACCGGAGCTGATGCTGATGCCAAAGCAAAATTCACAGCAGTTTCAAAGCTACCATCACCCTTACCAAACAGCACCGAAATGTTATTAGAGACATTGTTTGCGGTTACTACATCCAATTTGCCGTCATTGTTGAAATCAGCTACAGCGACAGAATAGGGATTTATCCCGCTGATCCCGGTTATGCTAGAGTTTTTGGCAGTTTGAAAAGTGCCATCGCCCTTTCCCAACAGTACCGAAACGCTTTGAGAAGACTTATTTGCCGTTACTAAATCTGCATAACCATCTTTGTCAAAGTCGGCAACAACAATGGAATAGGGTCTTAATCCCACCTCAAACGTGCTAGGTATAACTGAGATACTAGCAGTTTCAGTAGCAGTACTATAGGGTGTAGTACCACCACCAACGCCAGGAACTACGTTAGTGGTGCCGCTGGGGTTTCCGTCTGACGCATCCCAAGCGCGGAAGGTAATTTCAGACGTACCGTTGTAGCCAGGGTTGGGGACAAAACGAATTTTTGCTGTATCTCTGAGCAATGTACCGGAAGTCTCAGATACAACGAAATTAATCCAATTGTTACCGTCATCTATTGAGTATTGCCAAGTACCGTTAGCATTATCTACACCAATGACGGCAATTCCTTCTACTGCACCTGTATCGGTATCAGTAATAGGGTTACCACCTGCACCTGTAGCAAGGATGGTAGAAACCAAAGTACCAGAGTTGTTGACATTGCTTATGTCTTGGGTAATGGTAGCAAGTTTAGGATTACCTGCGTTATTCAGTGTTGGCGCTGTGTTGGCCGGGGCACTAATATTGAGCAGCACTGAAACGTTGTTGGAGCCAGAGTTAGCCACCGCTAGGTCAGAGTTGCCGTCTTTGTTGAAGTCCCCCACTATCACAGAATAGGGATTGCTTCCCACATCAAAGGTGCTGGCAGTTCCAAAACCACCGCTACCATTGCCCAACAAAACTGATGCTTTGTTGAAGTCAACTACTGCTAAATCAGAGTTACCGTCTTTGTCAAAGTCACCTACTGTCACGGATGTGGGACTGTCTGCCACGTCAAAGTGACTGGCAGTTCCAAAACCACCACTGCCATTGCCCAACACCACTGAAACTTTGGTGAAGTCAACCAAAGCCACTGCTAAATCAGAGTTACCGTCTTTATTGAAGTCCCCCACTGTTATCGAAAGTGAAGCACCTCCTACACCAAAGTTGTTAGCAGCGCTAAAACCACCACTGCCATTGCCCAACAGTACTGAAATGTTACCGGAGTCTATCGAAGCCACCGCTAAATCTAAGTTGCCGTCTTTGTTGAAGTCACCCACCGTCACCGAATAAGGAGTCATTGCCACGGCAAAATTGCTGGCAGCGCCAAAACTACCACTGCCATTGCCTAACACCACTGAAACGTCGTTGGAGCCAGAGTTAGCTACTGCTAAGTCTAAGTTGCCGTCTTTGTTGAAATCACCCACTGTTACGGAAAGCGGAGCAGTTCCTACGTTAAAGTTGCTGGCAGCGCCAAAACCACCACTGCCATTTCCCAACAAGACTGAAACGTTGTTGGAGAAATAGTTAGTCACTGCTAAGTCAAGGTTACCGTCTTTGTTGAAGTCTCCCACTGTTACCGAAGTAGGATGGTCTCCCACAGCAAAATTGCTGGTAGCGCCAAAACTACCACTGCCATTGCCCAACAGCACTGAAACATTGTCGGAGTTTGCATTCGCTACCACCAGGTCAAGGTTACCGTCTTTGTTGAAGTCCCCCACTGTGACAAAACCCGGACTGCTTCCGACGCCAAAGCTGCTGCCAGTTGTAAATGCTAAGGGTAAAATTGAGCGATAAGCCGTCGTTGCCTCTGGTGCTAAGGCTAAATCTGACTCAATTGAGCCAATTTTCACTTCTAAATCCCAGTCACCACCCAGTTCAGTACTACCGGTGATGTCATCAGAAGCCGCCACATCTGCCCCTGTGATTTGGCTCAAAAGTTGGATAAAACTTGTATCAGAAGATGCCACGTTGCAACCATAAAGCAGAATGTCAGCATCATCAGTTAAATAATTTCTCCACTGTTGTAACTGAGTGCTGTAGTCATCCAAATTGTTGCTATTGAGTA
>JAVRCJ020000057.1:0-36626 GCA_034530875.2 Nostoc sp. DedSLP01 | reverse complement strand
TGACCTATCTTTTTCTACCGTACAATCGTCACATCTTGATATACCAGTCCTTCCAGACTCCTTGTCACCCCGTCAGTACTGTGATGCTTGGCAGTACGTTCAGTAAATAGGGGAATATATGTGTCATTAAATCCACCCACCAATTTCGGCGTCAGTCAAAGGCTTCTCTAATTTGGTATATTCTGTCTGAGCAGCTCGCAATACGTGTTTCATCTGCACGGGTTCGTCGGCATCGGCGGCCAAAAAAGCTGCATTTAAAGCGATGTTACGAATATTACCGCCAGCGACATTCAATCGTGCCAGCTTCAGGGCGTCTAAGTCTGCGGTTGGTGTGTTGGCTGGGAAGACGCGTCGCCAAATCTCGGCTCTTTGGGCTGTGTCGGGGAAGGGAAACTGGACTACGAAACGAATCCGCCGCAGAAAGGCTGTATCAATTGCACTCTTGAGGTTAGTAGTAAGAACTGCTAAACCTGGGTAGCTTTCCATACGTTGCAATAAGTAGCTGACTTCGATGTTTGCATAGCGATCGCGTGCATCTTTGACTTCACTACGTTTGCCAAATAAGGCGTCAGCTTCATCAAATAACAATATTACTCCGCCTTGTTCTGCGGCATCAAATACCTGTCGCAGATTCTTTTCTGTCTCGCCAATATACTTACTGACTACTGAGGACAAGTCAATACGATACAAATCGAGGCACAATCTATGTGCCAGAACTTCTGCCCCCAAGGTTTTACCTGTGCCGCTACCGCCTGCAAATAAGGCACTGATTCCCAAGCCCCGCCCACCTTTAGCAGCAAAACCCCAATTGTGATATACAGTACTGCGTTGCCGCACGTGTGCCGCGATTTCACGGAGAATTTGTTTCTGGGCTTCTGGTAATATCAAGTCGTCCCAATCACCAGATGGCTCAATTCGCTGGGCGAGTTCATCTAAGCGCGGACGTGCTTGCACGCGGCAGGCATCCCATAAAATATTGCCGATATCCTTTTCGGGCGTTTGTGACAGTTGTCCTGCGGCTTCTGCACAAGCAGCGCGAATAGTTGCAGGACTCAAGTTAAACTGCTCTACTAAGGTTTTGACTTGCCCGTTCATTTGGGGTGCAAACGTTGCTAGTGCATCTTGCCAAACTACACCTTGTTCTTGATTGGTTGGTTGATGTACGTCATAACTAACTAACAAGCGTTGTGGTAGGCGCATTCGTTCCCGACTGGTAACGATTAAAAAGCCGTTGGTGCGTTCGATGAAATGAGCGATCGCATTCAGCCGCGCTGTATCATTTTTATCGAGTTCGTTGCAATCCAGCAGTAAAGCACACCTACTTAAAATCGTCTCGCGAGTCCACAACCGAATCAGATTATCCAACTCTCCTGGTACTTGAGGAATAACTCGTGCAGGCATTACCCACAAACTCAAACCCTGAATTTGACAAATTCTCGCCGCAATGGCGCGTTTGCTGCTACTTTCGATACCACATAACTGTATAATTGGCAAGCTATCTATCTTATGAGCTTGCGACCATACAGCTGCAACTCGTTCTGCAAGTTCTTGGTAGGAGGGTACTAAATCGCTAACTTCTGATAATGGTTCAATGATGCCAGCTAGGCGTTCGTCAAGGTATTGAATACCTGTGAGATAATGCAAAATTCGCTCGTCAATCCTTAGGGGACTGAGGGTTAGGGCATGAGCATCGCCAATTTGAATTAATCGCCAATGACGTAGGGGAGCATTTGGGGCGATCGCATCCCAATGGACGTGAGGTAAAGTTGCTAAAGCTAAACTTAACGTCGGGTAAGCTCGTTGTGGATCGTTGTGTACTTTAGCGCATAATTTTGCAAAATCTCCATTCAATTCGATCCCCGCACATAGCAGCAACAAATCCCTCTCAAAGGATGAGAGCCTAAACATTTTACAGACTCTATCTAATGTCGATGGTGCAGGCATAGCAGCAGCAGCTTCTTGGAGTGCGTGCTGTAAATTTTCGTATTGCACCTCAGGTTGATTTTGCAAACTGGCAGTGTGATTTTCTAAAATCCCACGCACGACGGCTAAGGCTGCTGAGAGGTAGCGATAGTTTGCCCGATCCCAATCGATAGTTGTAGCGTTCATGGAATTGTCACCTGTGGGGAATCATACTCTCCAGATTGATTTTTGGACAACGGGCTTTCGGCTCCGTCTACCCGCACCCGCACGATATAAGTTCCTGGCTTGACATTGTTAACAGGAATATCAATTGCATCAGTATCTTCAGCGCGCGGGGCAACTAAAAAAGAGTAAGCTACCAGACTTGGGGCTGATAAATCACTGAGCAGCAAAATTATTCGCTGTGCCTTGCCAACTTTGGGATGGAATTTGATGGTAATTTCTGCCGAGCATAAATTATTGCCATTATTTTCCACCTGACCCACAAATGCCGTAATTGTTGGATGGAGGACAAAAGCAGCAACATTGGATTCAACTATCCGATTCGTTTGTCCTGTGTTGCCCAATGCCTGATGTACAACTTGGATACTTTGCACGCTGGGGTACAAATCTGCTGGGACTAACAAGCTGATTTGCGTTTCTTTAACATCTTGAGGTACGAGTAATTTATCGCTGTTACCTAATCGAACTCTAGTGATATCTCCGCGTAACCGCTTACCACGAATAATTAATGTTGTATCAGCAACAATCATTTGTTCGTATTCAGTTTTTGCCGAGGCTATCACTTGTTCGATATTCGGTTGAGACAAAGGCATTATGTAGAAGCCTTGAAGGTTATCAGATTTAGTACTCTCAATCAATACCATTGATGCTAAATAGGTAGCTGAAGGTCGATAGTGCGTTTGTAAAGCAGACCATAACTTAGAAGTTTCTTCCATGTTAAAAAACTCTGGGGTCAGCTTAATTTGTCCCATTGCTTGTGCTAAATCGGATACAGACACACCAGCAACAGCTTGCGAAAAAGCACTTGAGGTATTGGTTGTAGAGGCATTAATTAAACTATTTTCAATAATATCCGCTGTGATACATTGGCTTTTATGTAACAAATGCATTGCGTATCCTAGTAAAAGCTCTGCTTGAAAATCCTTAGCTCCGTAGGCTGTTACAACATAGTGGAGATCGAGAGCGAGTGGTGGAGTTGTAGAGCGCAAATTTCCATTTACGCGTGAATGTCTGCTGCGAAATTCCTGAGATACCCAATCAACATTACGATTCTGAGTAACTTGGTAGAGAAAGAGGTTGAGTTGAGCGCGCTCATCCGCTTCAACTGAAATGCGATCGGGCGGTAGGGCAGTTACGATCGCATCACCAACACTAGCAGCGATCGGATCGCTGACTAAACCGTTTTCCAGCAAAACTTTGAGTACTGCTGTCACGGCGGCTATAGAGAGTACGTTACTCATCCTCGTTCCTCATGGCAATAGCACATATTAATCATGTACGCCAGGACACATTCACAGAATATATTTTGCAAATCTTTAAATATTCCGTAAAGCAGACTATTTGGGTGGGAAACAAAACTAACTGGATTGACTAAACAGGGATTAACAGTGCTGTTAGCTTTTTTTGGAGCGTTGAGCGAGTGCTGAGTCAGGAGTTATTCTCCCCCTGCCTCCCCTGCCTCCCTTGCTCCTGTGCCCCCACTCCCTAGTCTGTAGCTCGATGTCTATTCAGGAACCAATATCAACTATCATAGGGCTTAATTTTAAGCATTTTATCAAATTATTAGCATTACTTTAAGTTGCTGATATGCTAAGCTGAGTATAACTAGACAAGTATGAGTAATATAAATTACTAAGACTTTACACAATCAACAATCAAAGAACCGAAAAATTTGTAATACTGTAATAAATAAGGAGCCTAGTTTAAGATACTTTGTTCCTAATGTCTGAATTATTACGTAATACTACAGGATTTTTATTTGATTTTTGGAAAACTCGATTTCTACTCGAACGCCGTGATTACCTAAGTTGTACAGACACAATGAATCGCGTCTCTATTTCTTAAGTACACAAATAACTTCAAAAATCAAAGCGGATTCCTACTAGTACTATTTCTGATTAAACTTAACACTCTAAAAATACCTTAGGATGGGTTCCCCCAAATGAAAACCCCACCTTCTTCAAATTCTTGGAATGGCCGCTTCGTCGGCGATAATCAGCGCTATCGTCTAGACCGACGGTTAGGTGGAGGTGGCATGGGAGAAGTCTTCCTGGCAATGGACACCCGTGTAGGTCAGCAGGTAGCGTTGAAGTTACTCAAAGATACGCTGGTGGCTTCACAAGAAATGAGAAAGCGTTTTGAGCGAGAGGTCGCAGTTTGTGCGGCTCTGCAAAGCGACCATATCGTAAAAATTAGTGATTGCGGAGTCACTCCAGAAGGCTTTCCATTTTATGTGATGGAATATTTACGGGGACAAACCCTCAGACAATTATTGCTGCGGGAAAAACGGTTATCTGTGGAGAGGGCTGTCAAAATTATGGCGCAAGTTTGTAAGGGTTTACAGCTTGCCCATCAAGGAGTGACTCTGCAACGCGATGGCGGAAAAACTGCCGAGCATATTCAGGTAATTCATCGCGACCTGAAACCAGATAATATCTTTTTGGTGCCCACAGATTTGGGAGAGTGGGTAAAGATTTTAGATTTTGGTGTTGCCAAAATCCGTAACGAATCTTCCGAAAACACCAACATTACAAATATCACGAGTACATTCATCGGCACATTTCGTTACGCACCTCCGGAACAAATCCAAAGCGATAAAAATTTGGATGCTAGGGGTGATATTTACAGCTTAGGGATTATTCTATATGAAATGCTCAGTGCCGCCGATCCCTTTGGGATTAGTATTAAGGGTAATCAAGTAAGCGAAGCTTCCTGGGTATTAGCTCATGCTTACGAGCCACCAAAGCCACTGCGATCGCAACCAGGCTGTGAGAATTTACCCGAACAATTGGAAGCTGTGGTGATGAAATGCCTCCACAAGAACCCAGCTAACCGATTTGCCACAGTACACGAACTCGACCTAGCTCTACAAGCTGCTGCCAAATTTGCCACAAACGCTAGCAGTGTAACAGGACGGGTTACTTTGCAGCCAAAACCTGCCTCTAATCAAGGTTCAAATTACGACACCCTTCCAACACTCATAAACGAGGACACAATTATTCGTCCTCCAGCTGCCTATAATCAAGGTTCAAATTACGAAACCCTTCCCAGACAATCCGGTGACGATACAATTATTCGTCCTCCAGATGCTTACGATCGGGGTTCAAATTACGAAACTCTTCCCAGACAATCCGGTGACGATACAATTATTCGTCCTCCAGATGCCTACGATCGGGGTTCAAATTACGAAACTCTTCCCAGACCATTAAACCCAATCGAGCAAAATCAACCAGAGACTAAAAATCCTCAACAGAGTTCTGTGAATAATTCCAACCCCAGCAAACCGGATGCGACTTTGTTTCAACCGCGACCCGCATCCAATCAAGGTACGCCGCAAGTACCGCCAGATAAGACTTTGTTTCAACCGCGACCTGTACCAAGTCAAGGCGGAGTACAGCCACCACCAGATAAGACTTTATTTCAACCGCGACCCGCATCCAATCAAGGTACGCCGCAAGTACCGCCAGATAAGACTTTGTTTCAGCCGCGACCTGCATCCAATCAAGGTAGACCAGAAGCACCACTAGATAGGACTTTATATCAACCGCGACCTGTAAACAGACCACACGTACAAAATGATGATACTATTTTCCAACCAAGGGCAAGCGATCGCTCCAGTGCGGTAGGTAGTCCGAATTTTTTGCGAATCTTGGGAGTCATCTTAGCAATTGGACTGACTTTAGCAGCAGTAACCTTTATCTATCAATGGCAATCTTCTAGAAACTCAAACAACGAGCAAAGTCAGCTCAACTAATTTTTATTAACACAACGTGAGTTCGATAGCTTATTTCCTAAGCTCAATCAAAAAACCTCTCCCTGGTTTTACTACGCAAAACCGTCCCTCTCCGAATCGGAGAGGGATAGACTTGAACTAAAGTTCAAGGCAGGGAGAGGTTCATCGAACTCACGCGAACACATTAAATCCCAAGTTCGCTAAGGTCGCGGCAGAGGTCAGAAATCAAAATTCCCTTCTGCGTCTTGCCCTCTGCCTTCCTTGGATAATTTTTCCATTCCTCCAAAAACAATTAACCAAACTACTACCACAACCCAGTGGATTAAAACTATCACCCACAACGAACCTGTAAGCGCATAGGCAACTGTACATACAATTCCTAATAATGCAGCTAAACCCAGAAATACTAAATTAAAAAATGCAGACAATCCGGCTTGAAAAAATGTCTTAGCATTCAATGGATGATAAACAACAAATAATAATAAACTCACTATTCCCCACAATACCCAATCAAAGTAATTAATAATTTCTGTTGGATGAGGAAGCAGAAAAACTCGAAAAATTAGTTCTTCTAAAATTGCAGGCGCAAATAAGCAACGCAATATCAATAAACTTTTATTAGTCCAATTCGCAGACCAAATTTGTATATGTAAAAATTTAAACTTCAAGCCAATAGGTATGGCGATCGCACTATAAATTCCCAACAACAAAACAACAATTAACCAATCTTGGAACCTGGGAACTACTAACGATGCTAAAAAACGATTCAAAAGAATTGATAGTGGTGAAATGTTGGTAAAGGGAATCTGGATTTGTCCGAAAACTACTGTTGGTGCAATGGGCGCAATATCAGCCTGCCAACCCCCTACTTGATTTGTTCGCCATATTTGCATCATTGCACCGTGTTTTAAAAATATTGCCGTAAGTTCGTCCTGCGCTTGTCTTGGCATAATTGTTCGCCATGTTGTCAAACCAGCCCAAATACTCCTATCTTGAAATGGTTTCGTGGTTTTGCCGATTCCTGTACCCGCGAGTATACTTGCTTGACTCTGCCAGTCAGCCCGGACTATCCCCAAAGGTACTAATTGTTTTTCTAAAGCTTGACCTAATTTAATTAACTGTTGAAAGCGTAAGGCTTGCGGGCGGTCAGGGTTGGCATTTAACCAAGTTTGAATTTTAGGACTTGCAGCAACTTGATTTTTAATTGCTAGTATCGCTGCATATAGCGCTTGGCTAGAGTCTTGAATACAGGACGTTGCAGGTGATACCATTGCCCCACCAATACCATCACCGACCCGATAACGGGCCATTGTCAGCTGTAATTGTTGCTGGAACTGGTCTAAAGGCGAAAGTTTGACTCCATCAAAATCATAATCTTGGGTTACAGGGTCAAATTTTATCAGAATATCTGATACCGGACGTGTCGCCAGCCAACCGCGTTGTAAGTTACCCATATAATCAGCCCATGTATGCGTTGCAGCAATAATTCCATCTGGGTTATGGGCATAAATTTGGTGATATTTCGTCTCGAAGCGTAATTCGTCAGTAAACTCGTCCCGTACAACTTCTGCAATTCCAAAAGCAAAATGCCCGGTGACAGTATAAGGTACTCCGAGTGTTTCAGCTTTACGTCCGCCAATTCCACCAAATAGGTGCAGTAAAATCGCTTTGTCGCCTTCTTGCCATTTCGATCTCAATTGATTGCCAGTTTCTACTGGGTTTAAGAAAAGAGTATTGATTTTACCTTTCTTTTTCTCTGTATTTTGCCAATTCGCAGTTTTGATGTAATTCAGCGCTGATTCTTTGCCAGTAATGCTTTGAGTAGGTTCGATACCAAAGAGAGAACGAGGTGCGATCGCTCCTACAGTAAATACATTATTGATATCTTCAGCACCGTAAATATACCACCCTTCATTCCCAGCAGGTGACTTTTCAATTTGCTGCGGACTTGAAGGGGCAAAATTTCGCGAATCTATAACTTGTTGGGGAATACGAATAGTTTCTAAAACACCATCAAACTTTTGAGAAATAGGATTGTAATGCTGTACCAAAAAATAATCGGTATCCTTTTGATTTTTGGTAGAGGAAGAAGTTGAGCGATGGGGTTTAATAATTTTTACCAAACCATAAAATCTACCAGTCACCAAAACGGGTTCGCGTTCAATTTGTAAAAGCGGATTTCCTTGACTTTCTGCAATGATTGTATCGGAATCTAAAGCAACAATTGTATCATCATGAAAATTTGCCCCAGCTAAAGAACGTAACCTCCCTACCTGACGAACTCCATTGAGTCGAAAAGGATGAATATTTCCTTGTTTTTGGCTTTCAATTACTTGGGTACTAAAATTTATATCTCGCTTGACAGCTTGAATTTGAGCTAGTAAATCTTGATTTTTTTTCCACTCCAGACGCACAATCTTGCCTACCAAACTTTGTGCTGTCGGTGGTGCATGTTGCACTTCCAGCCACACCCAATCGGCTGTATCTGCTAATTGCTGCTTTGTTGGTAAAATCAATCTTCCTACCCAGTCTGCAACAGGTTTGTAAAGCTTTGCAGGAGGAATTTTTGTAACGGGGTAAAAACTAGGTTGATTAAAATCCTGTTGAGTATGTATCGCATAATTGCTTTGATGTTCTACTAGCTGCGGTTGTCTTGCGGAAAGTTGTAACACCGCAACTAATGCTATCAACAGTAGCAGTAAAAATATTGTCAACTTTAACGTGCTTTTTCGACTCAGTTCACGCCAAATCAAGGGAATACACCTAGTAGCAATTCGTAATTAATATATTACTTCCATTTTAGGTGTAAAACTGATTTTGTAAAGTAGCAAATCTAAGTAATATTACTAGGTTAATCAAATCATATCTGTAGAACTCATATTTGATTTTTGAAAAAAAGTTTGATTCCTTACTGTGCGATCGCACAAATAATTTCATCAATCAAATCATATTGCTATATCATAATTGTTAAAAACCCACGCGTGAGGTTTTCAAATCATCAATCTGGTTTTTTATGCCCAAAACTCAGTTTTTTTAATTTCTTGATAATAATCCTAGATAGGATTAATTAATCACTATATTATTTAATAATTTTACCCATAGTTTTCTATCAATTGATAGATAGATCGCAAAATATATCTTAATATATAAACTACAGTAACTAAGCCAAATAGATTGATGTTGGTTTGTTGCAAATATTAATTTTCTAATACTACTAATTGTGCAAAAAAATATAAATAAATATTATAAATAATAAACAATATGGAAAAATATGGAAAAAAGTGTTATCAATGCCAGCCTTTCAACTGAAAATTTAACCTTTCGTCCGGGCGATACTCCTGCCTCCTTTGAGGTAACTGTCAATAATGACAGCGATCGCTTTGTGAATTTCCAGATAGAAATTACTGCCGCCGGAGAAACCCGCGACCCAGGATATCGCTGGTATAGGCTGCAACCAGAAGTGGCAGCCGCTAAACCTCCAGGCAGCAGTACGGTATTCCAAGTTTTCATATTTAATACACCGATAGTCGGATTTGTCGGTACTGTTAACTTGATGGTGAAGATTTTTTCACCACAGCTAGCACAGCAATGCAGACTTGTACTGCGGCTGAAAATTGAGCGAGACAATAGACCAACATATTTAAGTTTAGAATTACCCGTGCGAGAGTTCCAAGTTTATCCTCGCAATTCTGTAGATATACCAGTACGAGTACGAAACTTGAGCCAACAGCCAACAAATGTGGTGCTACGTTTTACAGGTATCGATCCTGCTTGGCTGGCTAACAATGCAGAACGGCGATTACCTGTAGACCCGGGTGGTTTAGCAGAAGTTATATTTCAATGTCAACCTCCTTCTGTGGTGCAAGCGCCGAGTCAAAACTATCCTTTTGCGATCGAAGCTGTTAGCAATAATGGTTACCCGACTAGTATCCAAGGCAATATTGAAGTTTTACCTGTGGGTTTTGTAGAATTTACCACCACACAAAAACAGCTAAAAATTCCCCAAAAATCGGCATGGCTGCCTAACTGGAAATCTGATACAGCGTCCTTTGAATTGCTATTTAAAAATGCTAGTAACTTATATCAGCAACTTAACGTGCAAATTCAAGGTAGAGACGAACGAAAATGTAGTTTTAAGAAATTTCCTGAAGCCGCTAATTTGAATTTAGGAGAAACAACCAAAGTCATCCTTGATGTGAAAACAAAACGCCCTTGGGTAGGAATAGGCAAAACTTTATTGCTAGAAGCGAAATCGGAATTATCCGACCAACGTTTAGGTAGTACAGACCCCGCCACTCAGACATTAGAAGTGCGGGTTTTGCCGATTATACCTTTGTGGTTGCAGTTAGCAGCGATCGCATTACTAGCAGCATTGATAGCATGGATATTACAACCAAGCGGTGTTATGCACACGCGTTCTGTAAACTCAGTGCGTTTTAGTGGCATTGGTTTGTCTGTAGTCAGTGGTTCGGATGATTGCACCTTGAGGCTTTGGAGCATTGGCACCGATCGCTTAGAACCCGATGACAGAGTAACATATTCTGGGCAGCCTGTAGCTTGCGATAAACTGCAACAGCCTAAAGGTCTGATGGCAATTACCGATGATGCCGTAGAAGTTTTACGTTTTATGCCATTAGAAAACAATCGCGCTGCGGTTGGTCTAGATAATGGTGTAATTGAATTAAGGGATGTACCCTCAGGTAAAAAGATTAGCGAGTTGCAAGATTTTAAAGATCCTAAAGCAAAAGGCGATCGCGTTTTTGATTTAGCTTTTACTCCCAACTCACTTAATTTATTTAGTGGTTATGGCAGTGGTAAAGTGAGATTATGGTCAAGACCAGCGCCCAATACCGATTTTCAGCCACAACCGCAAGCGATCGATATCCAAACTACATTAAAATTATCAGGTTTCCAAGTCCGCGCCTTAGCCCTGAGTCCAGACGCTACAACTGTTGTCGTTGCTGGAAACTTTAAGCGCTTCATATTATGGCAGTGGAATCCCAATCAAACTAATAAACAATTTCCAAATTTATCAGTCCAAAATCTGGAAAAATTAGATGAAAGAGTAGGGCGTGAAGATTATATTTGGGCATTAGCTTTTGTTCCTAACTCGGTAGAAAAAATCCTTGCCACCTCTGATTCTGCGGGATACATCACAATTTGGAATTTAAATAGCTGCAAAGTTATCAAAAATCGCGATCCTCAGGAACAAGTAAACGAACTAAATTGTACCCCACTAGACCGCTGGCAAGCCTCAAAAACATCTGTGCGTAGTCTGGCATTTAGTGAAGATGGTAATCTGCTAGTCAGTGGTGGCGATGATGGACGAGTCGTAGTTTGGTATCTCACCCCCGAACATCAACTCGATAAAACCAAGGCAGCAGAAGGTCAAACAATCTATCAAACCTCTAAAAAAATCAATAGTATCGACTTGAAAACCAACCAAGGAACCATGATTGTCAGTGGCAGCGAAGATTTTCAGGTCAAACTACACCGCATCAAATAAGGGAGTGATGACATGCAAGCTAAATTCAGTCCACTGCAAGTTTATATCAACCCACCTGATATCCAATTTGGGATGCCTGGAGATACCATTGTTCTGTATGTAATTGTCAGCAATCAGGGAGACCAGAGTGCAGTTATTGACTTATATTTTATTTTTGATGAAATCTTTCAAAAGATAACTGGTTGGTCTAGTTCTCCGCGAGAAAGTATAGCATTAGCTCCAGGGCAAAATAGCGACGAAGTAATATTTGAATTTCAAATTGCCCCTGATGCTTTTGAAGGAACTTATGACTATACCCTAGTTGTAGACTCACCTCTGCATTATCCCCAAGACACGCCGCTAACTTTCCGCAACGAAGTTAAAGTTCTACAAAAAGAACAGACCGCAATTCGGGTGAATGACCCGACATTTTTTATTAGACCTAACACCAACCCCAACAAGCAATTAATTTTCAATTTTAGCGAGCCTTTGCAAGTTGAGGTAGTAGTTGACAATCGTTCTCCTCGTGTAGACCGTTTCCGCTTGGCTTGCCCAGATTTAGATGACGAATGGTTCGCGATTAATTATCCGGCAACGGGATACGAGGGACAAGGGTTAATATCTGACGTGACTGCACTCGAACTCAACCCTGGTACTCAAGGTCAAATATTGTTGAAATTTCACCCGCCCGCTGATACCCTGGCTGGAAATTATTCTCCGACAATTCGCTTGTATTCGGAAAATTCTCCAGACTTAGTGTTACTAGATTTGGTATACATTCAAATTCCGACAAATTATCGTTTAGATATAGAACTTCATACCATTTTGGGGCAAATTAGCCGCAGTCTTGGCAAGTATGATTTAGTACTGGCTAATCGCGGTAACATTGTCCGCGAACTGATTTTAAGCCTCAAAAGTCGAGACGAAGAACAATTATATACTTATACTTTTGAAACTACTGAGATAAGATTATTACCTAATAAAAATGCTATTAGCAATTTGACAATCAAACCTAGACCTTGGTGGCGACGGCCGTGGTTTGGTACGGGGTTAACTATCAACTTTCAAATTGATATCAAAGACCAACAAAATTTACCTATAGCTAACGCATTGCCGCAAGGAACATTGATATGGAAACCTCGTCCTTGGTGGCAATTTCTTTTGTTACTTTTAGTAATTTTGGGATTATTGGGAGGGATAGGATTCATCATTTGGCGAATTTTAAATCCCGATCCTTTGAGATTAGAAAATTTTACTGCTAATAACCCTCGAATCACTGAAGACGAAGATGAAGTAGCTTTGAGGTGGGAGATTGAGAATTATCAACAATTGCGCAGGCTGGTTCTGACAACCAGAGGTTCGCAACCCGTTCAGCCAGTTACTTATGATTTCAGCAATGGTATTCCAGAATCGCTAGGTAAAGCCAATGCAAATGAAATACCTCCTTGTCAGGTGCAAGAAAAACAACAGCTAATTTGTAGCAATGTCAAAACCGGAGTAAAAACCAAAGGCAATTATACTTTTGAATTACAAGCTTTTTATCGTAATGGCATAAAGTTATTTTCTCCAAAAGAGCAGGTAGTAAGCCAAACCACTCAAGTAGAAGTAGCTGAAAAACAAATTGCTCAAATAATTGCTTTTCAAGCAGATAAAACCCAATATACAAAAGGTCAAAATATTCTTTTAAGTTGGGCGATCGCTCGTCCGTTATTGCTCGGACAAATTCAAGTTATCGGTAGTGCAGATGATGGTACATCTTACGGACAACCAATTACTTATAAATTCAATCGCGGTAGTATTGCCGACCCCAAGCTACAAAAACTCTGCACGCAGCAAAATCAACAACTTTTATGTAAAAATATTCCTCTGCCAGCATATAAAGCCGGAACATTTGCATTTGAAATTAAAGCTTTTCCGAATAATGGCAGCCCCAAAATTGATGCTAAAAAGACTGAATCTAAAATCGAAATCTTACCGAAACCATTTAAGATTGTCTCTTTCACAATTAACGGTAGCGAACAACCAAATGTAGTTCTTAATGAAGGAACAACTGCCACTCTCAACTGGATAGTAGAAGGAGAAAATATTCAGGTTAAACTTCAACCTTATGGCAACGATGTTAAACCAGTTGGTTCCATAAAGCTGCCAGTTAATCTAGCTTTTCCGCCTCAAATTGCCCTGCAAGTCAACGATATCTCTGGTAAGCAGCAACCCCAGCAGCGAGGATTTGCCATCACAGTCCTCAAAAAAGTAGTGCCTACTCCCATACTTCCCCCGAACCAAATTCCCCCTACTCTGCCACCCAGTAACCCATTTAAGCGTCCTCCAGCTAATAACACAGGTTTTTAAGCATCAGAAATTACCCCGTCGCTTTACCAGCATTTTTGGCATCTAATTTTACCGAAGATTTGATTTGGCTATACTTTTTGGCTAATGTGAAAAGCAGAGATATACGAAAGTTGCAGACTTCCACCAAAATCATCTTCTATACGATGCCTCAGTGCTGAAAATAAAGACTCTTTAGTATGGGTATCTAATTTTATGTAAGGCGAGTAAGTGTTTAAAAGCGTTAAATATTCATCAACAGTGTAAGTTACTTCTGAGATAACGTGTCCAGATACCAAGTCTTTGAATTGCCCTGATTCAATAGCTATATTTCCTAGTTCTTTCAAGATATGTTCTTGCGTTTCTCGATTTTCATAGCGATCGAGAGATGGAGTGTATATTTGATAGATTTCCGATAAACTTTTGTACGCTTCGTAGCTAGGTTGAAGTTCCTTGTTCCACAATAAAATAAGATGACCGCTTTGTTTTAGAGCATTTGCAGCTTTTGGATAACCGACTGCCGACGATATCAAATGAAAAGAACTTGCTGCCAAAACAGCATCAAATTCAAGCGGCTTCAGTTTCCACTCTTCAAACGATGTGTTCTCAATTTCTACATTTGGATACGGCTGACAATTGTGTTGAGCTAGCTGAAAAAAATCTGGGTTGGGTTCCAAGCAGATGATAGAGGAACCCAATTGAGCAAATGCTACCGTTGCAGTCCCAGGGCCGCATCCCACTTCCAGAATTTTTGAGTTCCTGGAAAGTTGAGCAACTTCCACAACTTGCTCGATCGAATCTCGAGGATAGCGGGGTCTTGTCTTGTTATAAGCTTCTGCTGCTGGGGAATACCAATTTTTGCGCTGTTCGAGATCTGTGTTGGAATAACTAATTATTAATTGTTTTAGGTCTTTCATTTTGTAGTTTGCCGTGACTTTTGCTGGCTCAATTCCTAGTTTTATGAAAATCTCGGCGTTTGCGTCTATTTGACAATACAGGTTTCCGTAGGGGTACTACCTCCGCTTCGCTACTTTCGCGCGCTACCCGAATCAGCAACCCCGCAGCTATCAAGCTAGCAATCATTGAATTACCGCCATAACTAAACAAGGGTAAAGGTAAGCCAGTAGTTGGTAGAGAACCAGTAGCCACACCAATGTGCAACAATGACTGTCCTACCATCAAAACTGTCACACCTATTGCCACTAATCGATGCACTGAATTTTTCGCCTTCAGCGCCACGACTAATCCCAGAGTTGCAAATATCGCTAAAAGTGCCAACAGAACTATGCCGCCAATAAAACCAAACTCTTCAGCGAACACTGCAAAAATAAAATCTGTGTCTTGAATTGGTAAATAAAATAGCTTTTGTTGCGAAAGTCCAAATCCCGCTCCCCAAGTTTTACCAGAACCAACAGCTAGTAAGCTTTGCACTAACTGGTAACCATCTCCGGTAGCATCAGCCCAAGGATTCAGGAACGACATCACCCGCTTACGCTGATACTCTTTGATGCTAATACTCAGTACTGCTAACATCACTCCACCAATTGCTGTTCCCCCCAAGTACTTGTACGGCAACCCACCCGCTAAGGCAATTAGCCAAATAGTCATGCCACAAAGTGCTGTTGTACTTAAGTTAGGCTGGGCAAGAATTCCTAAAAGTACCAAACCAAAAATAACCAGCCAACCGCAGCGAACCCGCCAACCAATTCGTTCCCACTGGCCAAAAAGCCGCGCACTTTGCAGCACTAGAAATGGTTTAATCAATTCTGAAGGTTGAATTGGAATTGGCCCGATCGCGATCCAACGTGCTGCATCAAAAGCCTTCTTTCCCAATCCTGGAATCAGTGTCACAAAAATTAAGGTCAAAAACACCATCAAAAACCAATGGGATTGTCCCAAAATTTTCTGCAATGGTGAATTAACAATACTATTGAATCCGATTAAGGCAACTAAAACCCAAAGTAGTTGCCGCTTAAAGTAGTACAACCCATCGTTATGACGCGCATCAGCCACTGGATACGATGCTGAAAATAGCACAATCAAGCCAACGAACAGCCAAACCAATATTAACCAGCGCAACAATCGCGCCTCTAACGCCCAGTTAGAGACGGAATTATCAAAAATTGGAATCAGACGGCGTAGATTCACGATCGCTATAGGTAAAAAGTTACGAATTAAAACTTAGGAATAAAACTCATAAATCATAACTCATAACTCAGTAATTTGATGCACTGTTTCGATTGTACTCTTAGTGTAAGTTGCTACATCTACTCCAGAGCGATCGACTAGTAACTTTTGCAAGCTGTTTTTCTGTGGCGATCGCTTAATTTTTGTGAGGTCAATGCTACCAAATCTACACTTAGAGAACACATATCTAAATAGTAAGTAAGCAGACATAATTAAATGTAAAATCCAAACCAGCGAAACCTTTTACTGTTGAGGATTTTACCTTCTGCCTCCTGCCGACGCTCGCGGACTCGCTCTAAGCGAAGCCATGCCGAAGGCTTTACGCTGCGCTATCCTGCCTCCTGCCTTCTACTTAATATTATTTGATTTAATAAATTTTTTACTAATGACTTAAAATTACTGAAATATCAAGTTCATAATTTGTAAATAAAAGAAACTCAGTTTACGAGCTAGGCATTAAGTCTGTATTATTCTTGACTTCTGAATTTGTCATTTGTACAGCAGTAGTCAGATATGTTAGGACATTTTGAAAGCTTGAATAGCAGGAATACTAATACTTTTACCTTTTGCCTTCTGCTATAATTCTGGCTCAGATATTCCAATGGTTGTTTCCTACACTGAAGCACAATTACAACACGGTCGATGTACTTTAATGATGCCCGTGGATTACAACAAACGGTAAGACGAAAGAACGAAGGTCTGAGAATTTCAGTAGATTTTCGCTAACAAAAAAGAGGTCGAAAATGACCTCTTACCAATTCCCTAAAAAAATGTTCTGTCTACAACAAT
The DNA here is from genome assembly GCA_034530875.2 of Nostoc sp. DedSLP01. Classification (GTDB taxonomy): domain Bacteria; phylum Cyanobacteriota; class Cyanobacteriia; order Cyanobacteriales; family Nostocaceae; genus Nostoc. Next base: position 19,962 of record JAVRCJ020000057.1, on the reverse strand, counting down.
TACGACAAACCAGTATTAGCACCTTGTTTACCAGTTGCTAGTTCAACTTTGATGATTGTGCCACCTGCTTTTTGAATGCGTTGCTGTTCGCGGAACCAGTTCTCGTAGGGAACTAGCTTAGTGAAATAAGTGTTTTGCAGTTCGCGTTGTGTACGAATTCGGGTTTGGCTAGGAACAAGAGCAGTAATCTTAAACAAACGGGCCATGTTCTGAAAATCTCCTGTATTTTTTGTGGAAACTTTTTTATCTGTAAATAGTTGAGTGCAAATCTTTAAATTATTTTTTCCAAGGCTGGAAATCAAACATCAATACTAGACCACCAACACTCATCACTGATAATTAACCAAGATAAGCAATATAACGTTCTAGCACTCACGGTTGATTTCCAGACCTTAATAAAGCCGCACCTAAATTCTTAAGCGCAAACTAGCTCCTAGCTTAAACCAGAGGAGATATAGTCTAAGTAAACGCCCATTTCTTTACCAGCGTCAGAACCTACCAAACTAGCGGTTACTTCCTTGATTGCTTGGATAGCTTGTACGGTAGCACCAACGGGTACACCCAAGGAGTTGTAGGTTTCCTTCAAGCCATTGAGTACGCGCTCATCTAGGATAGAAGGATCGCCAGCTAACATAGCGTAGGTAGCATAGCGGAGGTAGTAGTCTAAGTCACGAATGCAAGCTGCATAACGACGGGTGGTGTACATGTTGCCACCAGGACGGGTGATGTCAGAGTACAGCAAAGATTTTGCTACAGCTTCTTTGACAATGGTAGCAGCGTTGGCACTGATGGTGCTAGCAGCACGTACCCGCAGTTCGCCAGTAGAGAAATAGCCTTTTAGCTTCTCTAAAGCAGCAGAGTCGAGGTATTTACCTTGAACGTCTGCGGAGTTAATGACAGCGGTAATTGCGTCTTGAGCCATGTTGTTAATTCCTTATTTCCAACCGTATTGCAATACTTCTGTTTCAGCAGCTAAATAGCTTCAGCCTACAGTAGGGCGCCAACTAAATAGTCGAAGTAGCCACCAGCTTCAGCAGCATCTTCACTAGACAGCAGTGTAGCAGCACCATTCTTCAAACCACGGATACCTTCAGCAACACCATCGATAGGAGTTCCCAAAGACTTGTACAGTTCGCGGGCACCGATAACGCCAATTTCTTCGATGGGGGTAACATCACCAGCAACGATACCGTAGGTAACGAGGCGGAGGTAGTAATCTAGGTCGCGCAGACAAGTAGCTGTCAATTCTTGACCGTAAGCGTTACCACCAGGAGACACAACATCAGGACGCTTTTGGAACAGTTGGTCGCCAGCTTGCTTAACTAGCCGTTCGCGATTTTCTGTCAAAACTTGAGCAATCCGCAGACGGCGCTCACCAGCTGCTACAAAGGATTTGATCCGATCTAATTCACCGGGGCTTAGGTAGCGGGCTTCTGCATCAGCATTCACGATCGCTTTCGTGACGATACTCATTAATGGATTCCTCCAATACGAATGAAACCAGGATTTAATTAAACTGGTGCGACTTTGATTTGGTTGACTGAGTTTATTTTCTCATTGTTTTAGACACAACAGTTTCATAACTGTTACGACTAATAAATTTACGAGTTTGCTTGAGTCAACATAAGTACACAAGCTTTTAAACTCAGCTACCTTCCGCAAAACATTTTCCGGCATTCTGTTGAGCATTTATGACTGCTCTTAACACTTTGTAATATTACTTTTCAGATTTACTCTTCTAACTGCAATCTGAGAGCAGTATTACGAAAGGTTGCGAAGGGTATTAGGGACTGGGGATTTGGTACTGGTTACTAGCTATTCGCAAGACAATAGTGAGACAAGGGAAAAGACTTGTTGTAAGTTGTCCCCTTGCCTCCTTGTCTTGTTGTCTTCCTAGTTCCCAGTAACTATTCCCTATTCAGCCGTCTGGACGCTGCCAAGGTAGTTACCTGCTGGCAGGGATGGGAAGCGGTTGTAAGGCACAACATCTTCACCAAAGTAGCGGTTATATTCTGGGCTTTCGACTATTGCTTTTACAGCCGCTGGCAAACCGCTATTATCTAGCAGCTTGTTGTACTGCCGAATTTCTTCTTGAGTTGCGGGTGCGCGTCCCAATAGATGACGGAACAGGAACTCAATTACCTTAGCCCGGGGATAAGGTAAAAAGAAGCGCTGGCGATAGATTTCGGAACTAGCCAGTTGACGTACAAACTCCCGGACGGAAATTTCACCGTTTTCGAGTTTGCTATCTAGCTCGCTCAGGCGGAAATTATCGGGCACTTGGCTGCTATAAATATCCAATACCTGGGAGTAAATAGCGTTAACTGCCTGTTGTCTTTCGGCTAGGGTTGTAGTTTCCGTTAAACGGTAAATACGTGCATGTTTACGCACACCTACTTCTACGCTTTGCCCGCTACCATTGCTGTAAGAACGACCCAATTCAGCGTATGAGGGCTGTTTGTTCCCATTCGCGGCGTTTTGGCTGGCTATATCTGCGATCGCCTGGGCTATAAGCGGTGTATCGCTAGAGCCTGGACGGGATTGCACTGGCTTAAAGCTCGGTACAACTACGTCGTCATTTTGCTTGGTTAGCTGGTTGTAAAGCTTCTCAGTATTCGGGAAGTTTGCTGCTGGTAGGGTCGGGAAGCGACGGTAAGGCACAGTATCTTCACCGAAGACCTCGTTATATTCCACACTATTTACCAAAGCAGCGATGAAGGCACGAATACCTTGAGTAGCCAAAATTTGGTTATATTTGCGGATTTCCGCTTGGTCTAGCGGCGCACGTCCCAAGAAGTGTTTGGTTCCCAACTCAATTACTTTGGTGTTGGGGTAAGGTGTATAGAATTCTTTCAGGTAGAGATTTGAGTAACCCAAACCTTCAATAAATTCTTTCACACTGATTTCGCCGTTACCCAGTTTGCTTTCCCACGCCGTAAATTCATTCTTGGCAATGTAGGGTGCAATATCGCGTTCAAAAATCTGACGATAGGCAGCGCTAATTAAAGTTTTCACTGCAACTTTGTCGCCAGTATTTGCGACCAACTTGAAGATTTTGGTTTGTTCGCGCTGCTTGCTAACACCTTGGTTAATGCGGAACTGAATATCTGGTTCTGTCCGTTTTTCACTAACAGTACCCAGTGTCACAAAGGCTGGTGTTTCTTCCTTCTGGACTTTCGGAGTAATATCTTCACGAATGCTACCAACGCGTAATTGCCGCCCTGATACACCACCAGGAGTCAGATATCGTTCGTAAGGAACTGTATCTTCACCAAATGCTTCGCTATACTCTACGCTGTTAATGATGGCGTCAACCACCGCATAGAAACCTTGTTTAGCCGCGATATCAAAGTACTTGTTGATTTCTTGACGACCGTAAGTAGGACGACCCAACAAGCGACGGTGAATGTACTCGATCGCTTTACAAACATACAGCGATGACCAGTACAAATTACGGAATACATCCGACTTAGCCAAAGCACGGATGAACTCTTTTACAGAGATATTGCCGTTTTCCAGCTTGATTTCCAATACCTTTTGCCGCTGACCTTCGTAGACATCCCGGCCGAAAACTTGGAGGTAAGCAGCTCTAATCACTGCTTGGGTAGAGCTTTCAGAGAATCTAACGCTGGAATTTTTAGGAGCTTTTCTGCCAACAGTTCCGGGTAGTTGGTCTAGCTTGAACACTTTACGTCCAAGGCTACCAGGAGCTTCACCCCGTGCCAAAGGATTGCTATTTTGGTTATTAATCCCTGGCCCTTGGTGAATCAGGATGCGCTTGGTATCCTTGCCAAAAGGAGCCGGACTAGTGCTGGGGTTGCGAGTTTCTTTCGGGAAAATCGCCCCAAACTGAATTTCTAAAGGATCGTTACCAGAACCGTAAGGATGCTGGTCTGGTAGCGGTTGCTCGTAAGCAGCGAATGTGGTGATGAACTGAGGTACCTTGCGGAAAGGCGCACTGTAGTTAAACAGGTCTTGTTGCGGCCCCCAGTTACGACATTCTTGGGCTTCTTGACCCAGACCCCGCAGGTAAGGTACTGTCTCTTCACCAAAATAGTCGCCGTATTCCGCAGAATCTACTAAAGCATCTACTAAAGCTGCCAGACCACCGTTAGAAATAATTGAGAAATATTTTTGTACTTCTTCGCGGCTACTTGGCCCCCGTCCCAGAATGTGACGGAAAGCTAGTTCGATGACTCGGCTGTTAATAAAAGGCTGGTAAAACTGTTTTTGGTAAAGAGGAGATTTAGCTAGACGGCGAACAAACTCTTTCATGGAGATGTCGCCATTCTTGACTTTGGATTCTAAGTCAGAAATAGACAAGCTGTAAGCACGAGTAATGTCGCGCTCAAAGATTTGCCGATAGGCTGCTTTAACTACTTCATTTTTTTCGGTAGCTGACAAACCAGGTTTCATCACAAACTTGGGACGTCGTTCTGCCGCATTAAAGTATATTTGTGGCAGTTGCAAGCCTTGTTGGTCGCTAGATGGACGTTGGCGCAGTTTATTGGATGGTGTTGCTGCTTTGAATTCTGTCAGCAAAACATCCATGTACTGAGACACAATCTCTGTAGCCTCAGGATCTCTACGGAAAAAAGAAAGTGACGCAGCTTTAATTTCTTGCAAAGCCACTATTGTCGCTTCACCAGAGCAGGCATTTTCAATTATTTCCCGCAAACCGCGTGTATTGACTGCGATGATGTTGGGGTCGCCAGCAACGATCGCATAAGTAGCATAGCGTAAGAACCAGGACAAATCCCGCAAGCTCTTTGCCATGTTGCTCGGGCCGTAACGAGCAACGTTAATTGGTCTAAAACCTGGAGGTGTGGGGCCTGAGGGGGATGAGTTAAAGATTGAGCGTAAATTTTCTAGGAACCCACCACGGCTTTCAACGTATGTGATTGTTCCCAGCTGCATCCCTTGTTGAACATCACCACCGCCAGCACCAGCAGTTACTAGTTCTGGTTCTCTGGGCTTTTCTAAAAAAGCCATTGGCGAACCACCGACAAAAATCCGGTTGGCAGCCCGAGATACGATAATCTCGGAATTGTCCGTGAGCGTCTGGGCAATTTCTAGACGCTTTGCACCAGATGCAAAATAGGTTGCCAGTTCATTGAGTTCGCCAGTACCCAAAAAGCGGTCTTGCTGCTCCGCTTGGGTAATTGTCGCTACAGCTAGGGTTTGATATAGTTGCGGACGCGCAACTGAGCTTCCACCACTTGCCTTAACACTCATCGGATTTGTAAAACTCCCATCATAATCGTTTATGTGTTAAGTCTGGGTCGCTTTGAGGCTTGACACATTGGTGCGTCTATGCTTATTAGCCTAAGAGTACTGCCTGCAAAACTGCCAGTAAATTAACCCAGTTAGCTTTTAGATTAAAACGTTTTGGGTTCTTAAGGCTGCTTTATTAAGAAGTATGTAGAATATGTAGCTTTAATGCCTCAAATCCCAATAGATAATGTTGTTTGCCTGAGACAAAACTAAGTTTTGTAACTAATTGGTATGGTCATTTGTCATATATCTAATGAAGAATGGGCAACCTTTGTACAACTGCCCTAGAGTACCCTCAGTGGACAGTGGTTATTAGTCAGTGCTAAGTTGTTTTTGCTACTAATAGCCTAATATTCATAAAATAACGCTACCGTGCAAATTCCTCTGGCTTCATGGAAATTAGGCTTTAGCTATCAACATTATTTATAGTGAAAATACGTATGAGCAAAAGTTTTAAGATCGACTATTTATTCAATGCTACAGCGTCTGCGATCGCAATTTTACTTGCTGTCACTCCTGCAAACGCCCTTCCCGGTCAAAATATCAACACCGTTGTCAAGTGGGCAAAAACAAGACCTCAGCTACCGACATTGAGATACAACAGCGAAGCCCACGGCTATGACGGTACAAAGGGGAAACTCTACTTTTATGCCGATGTCACTGCCGAAGATGGGACAGTAACAAAAGAAGGAATCACTGTTAGTGGTAGCGGTCTCAAATTCACCACAAAAAATGCCAATGCCTTGAAATTGTTACAAAATATTTATAATTCTCAGGTTGCGAATGACTTCCAGAAGTCTCGCTACGTTACCAAAGTTGGTCGCGACCTCTATTATCGCGGGCAAAAGTTTGCTTACATCACCGCTGAGGTACAAGGCGGGTCGTCATTTCAAATAATTCCCGTGAGAAACTTACAAGAATTTATCGATAGTGCAAAATATTGCCAAACCAATCAATGTGACCTTTGACCGTGTAGAGACGTTTCAATGCAACGTCTCATCTGGATTCATATCTTTAGATTAAAACTGTCCTAGTAAAAAATATTTATGAATAAAAGTAATAAATTTAATTAAATTAACTATAAAAGATTGCTGATTTTTGAATTTTTCAATTAACTCTAGAATTAGAATTAATATAGGCTTTATCGATTAATAAAGGTACGCAATCACTAATATTAAATGCACCCGCCAGTTCAACATCTGGTTCAAAACCTTTTTCTATCAACTCTTTACCAGAACTGCATTTTTTTAAATATCCTACTAAATCCTGCTGGAAAGCTTGAAACGCTGCTACGGCTGCTTCGGCTTCTGGGGATAAACTACCGCGTAAATAGCTAAGAATTGCCCCAGCACCAATCAAATCTTCAAAAGTTGGTCGGAGGCTACCATCATCTTTCCATCTTTCACCAGCAGGAATCACAGCGATTTTATCGCCATACCTTTGAGCAAACTCGGCTACAGCTTGGCAATTTCGCAAACAGCCAGCCAAAGTCGGTGTATTTCCAGTATGTAAAGTTAAAAAAGAACCATTAGGTGAAGGTAAAACTAGTCTAGTTCTAGCGGGAATTTGTTCTAGTGACTTTGGAGAAAGAGAATATCCAGTTGTTGTCCAACGTTGTCTATGACTCGCCAATTCTGCTTGTACTGATTTGGCATAATCTATAACAGATTCATCTTGATATGCGTAGGGAAAAATTATCGCACCATTGTTAGTGGCAATTTCTACACAAGTAGAAAAAGAAAGAACATCAACTATTATTACTACATCGCTGATAGAAGCAAGTTGATAAACTCCTTGTGCGCCCCATTCGCAGCGTAAATCAAACTCTGATTGGTCGTAAATCATAAGAGCGATCCCTTTCATACAATATTATAAAAATTCAAGCATAGATAGTACGCTAGCGTAAATAATTAAAGTTTTTTAGCCATAGCTTTAGTGCTAATCTTAGGAATAATATACTTAGAATAAAATCTGCTTATCATAAAGGCTTATTCATCCGATCGTTGATATTAGCTTATGCAAACTAGAGGCTACTTTAGAGCTTTTCAAAAATGTGCGATCGCTAGGTTTTGACCAGTATGCTATTAATTATTACGAAGACTTGATTCGTCAAAGAATCCGCATCGGTACACAAGGTTTACGCATTGCAGCAATTACGTTCTCAGTAAATGTAATTTTAGTAACACGCAATCGCAGAGATTTTGAAAAAGTGCCTAATTTGCGCTTAGAAGATTGGACTATATCTTAAAATTTATAAACTAAAAAACTGCATTATCTAGTACTACTCAGAATTTAATCTGAGTTCGATCCCTAAATTAAGAAATTTACCTTCACAAGAATGACTGATAATAACGATAACAAAACTAAAAATCCATCTACTGAATATGATTCTCCTTGGAAAGACATTTTACAAACATATTTTCCCGAATTTATGCAATTTTTCTTTCCGGCTGCATACAAGGAAATTGATTGGACAAAGGAGATAGAGTTTTTAGATAAAGAACTTATGGAAGCTGTTAAAGATGCCGAAATCGGGCGTCGTTTTGCAGATAAGTTAGTCAAATTATATCTCAATAATGGTCAACAAGAGTGGGTATTGGTGCATATTGAAGTCCAGTCTCAAGAAGAATCAGATTTTGCAGCGAGGATATATAACTACAACTATCGTATCTATGATAGATATAAAAAAAGGGTAGCATCGTTCGCTATTCTTGGTGATGAAAGACCAAATTGGCGACCTGCACAATTTGGTTATAGTTTGTTTGGATGTGAGTTGAATTTTAAATTTCCCATCGTCAAATTAGTAGATTACCAAGAACGTTTATCTGAACTCGAAAACGAAAGCAATCCATTTGCAACAGTTGTGATGGCACATTTAGCTGCACTGAATACTCAAAGTAACCGCAACGAGCGAAAAGTGCAGAAACTAGCTTTGGTACGAAGATTATACGAACAGGGATTAAGACAACAGGATGTTTTAAATTTAGTGGTATTTATTGATTGGATGTTGACTTTACCACTGGATTTAGAACAACAGTTTAAACTTGAAGTACAACAACTTGAGGCTGAACGAACCATGAAATACGTAACTTCTTTCGAGCGCATTGGTATTCGCAATGGCATTGAAATCGGCAAGCAGCAAGAAGCATTATTATTAGTTACACGGCTACTTAATCGCCGTTTAGGCAGTATTGATGAGGCATTACTTGAGCAGGTACGTTCTTTATCTGTTGAAAAGTTGGAAGAATTGAGTGAGGCATTACTTGATTTTAACTCGGTTACTGATTTAACTAATTGGTTATTGTCGGTGTAAGTCAATATGTGTGCCTAACTGAAGTGTCCAGCATTCGATAAACTCAGAACTGCTGCGTTATTCCTTATCATGTCCGATTCCTATTAGCTTGTTTGATGCAGAATAGTTATCTCTAGTGGTGCGTAACGCTGTCGCTAACGCACCCTAATTTATATTTTATTTTTTTTGAAGTTACAAACTAAAAAACTGCGTGCATCATCAAAGACAACTTGGTTATTGAGTAATGTTATAGTCGGTATAAAACTTCAAAGATAAAAATATTATGAATTTAGTTGTAAAAACTTCCTCTAGCAAGACTGCACCTAAGTTAACTTATGATGTGCTGATTGAAAATCAAGAAAATGGCGGAGTTACTGCGACGGTGCTAGGCTTGCCAGATTTTAAAGGCTATGGTGTGACTAAAGAAGAAGCACTAGAAAAACTAATTCAAATTTTACAAGAGCGAGAACCAGAAATAGTAACTTTAGAAATTGAGGTTCCCCAAACTGAACATCCTTGGATGAAGTTTGCAGGTATGCACAAAGATAACCCTCTTTTTGCTGAGGTGCTGGAATATATAGAAGCTGAACGGAGTCAAATTGACTTGGAGAACGAGACAGAGTGAGTATTATCTGGATATTAGATACAGACCATCTGTCTTTATTTCAAAATAGTCATCCACTAGTCACGCAACGCACTCATGAACCCCTGATATATGGACTGAAAAAGAGCAAAATAAAAAAAAAGCAAGCAAACATAGTAGACCAACCATTAACCAAACATATAAATAATCCAATCCCAACAACCACCCATACCAAAACGTTCATATCAGAATTGGAAGTAGTTGTAGTGGTAGGTATTGTCAATCTTGACAACCTATTCCCTGGTCTTGATGACTCGTTCCCATCGCGGAACGCGCAACAGCTTTCCATTTCCAATTCACAAAATTTCCTCTAAATAGTAATTTGACCCCATCCCATAGGCGGTAAAGCTACAGCTTGCCCTACTTTGCCACTAGAAACCCGTTTCACCGAAGCAGAAAGCCAGACAAACAACTCACGAAAATCTAAGCCATTTAGTGTAACTGGTGGACGTTGAGGAGGAGAAATTTGCTTGAGGATATTCATATCAGCGCCAATTACACCAACCGCAAAAAATGACAGTCGGCCTTGTGCTTCTGCTTCTCTGAGCTTTTGCGCGGCTGCTTGCCAGGAGTCAGTGGGCGCTCCGTCTGTAATCAAAAACACCCAAGGGCGATAATAAAGAATACCGTTATCTTTATAAGTCTGTTTGCGGTTTTCTAGAAAATCCAAAGCATACTCAATCGCCCCGCCCATTGGCGTACCACCATTTGCTTCCAATTTAGGCGGTGTAAATTGGTCAATCGTTACAAAGTCTTGTATCAGTTTAACTATAGGGCCAAATGTAATCATGGCCACTTCCACACTCAGCGATGCTTGGGAATCTTTTACTACATCTTCTTTGAAAGCAGCAAGTCCTCGATTTAACTCTTGGATAGGCTGACCTGACATAGAACCAGAAGTATCGAGTAAGAGAATTACAGGGCAACGATTTTCTGGATTTTCAACGAATTCAGGGAATCCTACAGCCATTCGATGTTCCTGATTAAGTAAATTATTATACAAATTTCATAAACTAAATTTTATTAGCTAATAAATACTTAAACAGTAGTGTTTTTACTGAAAGAAGTTCCTTACTTAAAATATATTGACTAATGGCGATGTCTACGACGGGCTGTGCCTACGCAATTATCTGTATACCTGAAGGTTCCGTATTCGCTAAACTCATAATTGCTGTAATTTTACTCCTGAAATGTCAGACTCTCAAACCGTTAGCGCCGCTGTTTCCAAAATCTATGATACCTATACATTTGCCTATGCCATCTAAAGATATATTCCATCAATCTGTCCGCATTGCTTTAGAAAAAGATGGTTGGATGATTACCCACGATCCACTGCATCTGAAAGTTGATGACATTGAATTTTTTGTAGATTTAGGAGCAGAAAGACTCTTAGCAGCACAAAAACAAGGTCAAAAAATAGCTGTAGAAATTAAATCTTTTGTAGGTGCATCGGAAGTAACAGAATTTCATCTTGCTTTAGGTCAAACCCTGAATTATCGGCTAGCATTGAAAAAAGAAGAACCAGAACGCATTTTATATTTAGCTGTTAGCCAAGATACATACCAAGACTTTTTCTCACGTCAATTTATTCAAGATTCTTTAAAAGAATATCAAATTAAACTTTTAATATTTAATTACTTAAGTCAGGACATTGTTTTATGGAAAGAATAAATTACTCTCAAATTATTCAAGATATTTTAAGTAACCATTCCGCTAATGACGTGGCTAATGGCACAGAGATTCAATTGTTATTTGATGCAGAACGCCATCATTATCAAGTCTTAAATATTGGCTGGAAAGAACAACGGAGAATTTATGGAGTCATCATTCATGTTGATATTAAAGACCAAAAAATTTGGATACAAAGAGATGGTACAGAAATCGGCATCGCTAACGAATTAATCGCTGCTGGGGTATCGAAAGAAGATATTGTATTAGGATTTCACGCTCCTTATAAACGCCAATTTACTGATTTTGCTGTTGGATAAGTAGTAGAAAATAGGCAAGAGTAATTTTTGCCCTAATCATCCACCATCCGCTAAACTCAAAACTGCTGCGTTATTCCTCATCATGTCGGATTCCCAAACTGTTAGTGCTGCTGTTGCCAAACTCTACAATACCTACCCATTTCCGCCAGAAGCTTTGTTGGACGAACCACCCCCAGGCTATAATTGGCGCTGGAATTGGCTAGCCGCTTATAACTTTTGCACAGGTCAAAAACCCCAAAAGCAAGATGTTCGCATTTTAGATGCTGGTTGCGGTACCGGTGTAAGTACAGAGTACTTGGTTCACCTCAATCCTCAGGCTGCTGTTGTGGGAATTGACCTCAGTAGCGGTGCTTTGGATGTAGCGAAAGAACGTTGTCAGCGTTCTGGTGCTAACCGCGTTGAGTTTCATCACCTCAGCTTGTTTGATGCCGAACAGTTACCGGGTGAGTTTGATTTAATTAACTGCGTTGGTGTTTTGCACCATACCGCCGACCCGATCGCTGGTATTCAAGCCTTGGCGAAAAAGTTAGCTCCAGGCGGCTTGATGCACATTTTTGTCTACGGTGAGTTGGGACGCTGGGAAATTCAACTCATGCAAAAAGCGATCGCCATTCTCCAAGGTGATAAACGCGGCGACTACCGCGATGGCGTTCAAGTCGGGCGAAAGATATTCAACTCGCTACCAGAAAATAATCGAATTGTCAAGTATGAAAAACAGCGTTGGTCGTTAGAAAACCACAAGGACGAACACTTTGCTGATATGTACGTTCATCCCCAGGAAATTGACTACAACATCGAGACGCTGTTTGAATTAATCGACGCTTCGGGATTGGAGTTTATTGGTTTCTCGAATCCGAGTTTTTGGAATTTAGAGAGACTTTTGGGTAAAGCACCAGAGTTGATAGAACGGGCACAAGGATTAAGCGATCGCCAACGTTATCGGCTGATAGAATTACTAGATCCAGAAGTTAGCCATTACGAATTCTTCCTCGGTCGTCCTCCCTTGGTTAAAGCCGACTGGTCAGACGATAACGCACTTTTGGCAGCAATTCCGGAACTGAATCCTTGTATCGAAGGATTTCCGAGTCAATCTTTCTTTAATTACGATTATCAGATTGTGAAATTGTCAGTTCCAGAGTTTGAATTTATGCAAAGATGTGATGCTAATTCCACTGTGGCAGAGATTTTGGCAGGTGGGGAACTGGAATTAGATGGCGTGAGAAACCTTGTGCAACAGCAGGTTATTTTATTGACGCCAGCTGCATCGCAATGAAATTTATACTTTTGGTGATGGGCGATCGCCCATCACGACTTTTCGCCAATCTGGTGTAGATTAGAAAAGTGCCCTAAAAACTGGGTATTGCAAATCCGAAAAACTTGGAATTTTTTGGAATTCAGCAATGGTGGAATGTCTAACGACAAGGCGCTACTCTACAAATTCTGCTTTGCAGTCAGCGTCTTTACCCCTCAACACCGACTTAGTTTCAACACCAAGATGCTGAATAATACAAAAACCTTGGAGGGCGATCGTTCACTAAAAAAGTGCAAATTTTCAACAATTGGGAACCTTACTGGCATTAATTGTTAATTACTGCCAATTTTATCGTATTTCATCATCAAACGCGCTGTTATTGCAAGAGGGCGTGAATTTGTTTAGTTTTTCATGTTCGCAAGAAGTTAATTGTTTTTTTCTAAAGTATTGTTACCGGATCGTGATATGATTCAGCTGACTGAATGTGCAGTCATCATCCGTTAACTGTACTAATTTCGAGTCCCGTGAGCTTGTCAGAAGAACCGATTGCACCAACTCCAACGACACGACAAGATGCTAAAACTGATTCTGAGAACACACAAACAGAATCAGATAACTCTATGGGAGAGTTCTTCCAACTCTACCAGAAGCTATTAGTAATCACACTTGTCTTGACGGGGATTATTTTTATCTCTGTGTGGATTTTTTATTCCTTAAACATCGCTCTCAATTATTTAATTGGAGCGTGTACAGGTGTGGTTTACTTAAAAATGCTGGCTAAAGATGTTGAGCGACTCGGTGGTGAGAAAAGGCGTCTGAGCAAAACTCGTTTTGCTGTGTTTATTGGGGTGTTTGTATTGGCAACTCAATGGCACGATCTGAAGATTTTGCCCATATTTTTGGGATTTCTCACTTACAAAGCCACGCTCCTCGTCTATACGGTGCAAACTGCGTTCATTCCTGATTCTTAAACACTCAGGCTCACTAAAGAATACTCCCATCCTCGCTCGTTGGGGAAATGTTGAAGAATGCAAATGCTTAGTGTCTTAAACGCCTTTAATTCTTTTCCCCTCGCCGAATTAGAAGTAGGTCATCATTTCTACTGGCAGTTGGGCAATCTTAAAATTCATGGGCAAGTTTTTCTCACCTCATGGTTTGTGATTAGCATATTAGTATTGGCTTCAATAGCTGCTACTCGCAACGCCCAGAGAATTCCCAAGGGCATCCAAAACTTGATGGAATATGCCCTGGAGTTTATTCGAGATCTGGCAAAAAACCAACTTGGTGAGAAAGAGTACCGCCCTTGGGTGCCATTTATTGGTACTTTATTCTTGTTTATTTTCGTATCGAACTGGTCTGGTGCGCTAATTCCCTGGAAGCTGATTAAGCTACCTTCGGGTGAATTGGCAGCTCCCACCAATGACATCAATACGACTGTTGCATTGGCACTGCTGACATCCTTAGCGTACTTTTACGCGGGTTTTAGCAAGCGGGGTCTGGGCTACTTTAAGAAATATATAGAGCCAACACCCGTACTGTTGCCGATCGCCATTCTTGAAGATTTTACTAAGCCCCTCTCCCTAAGCTTCCGTCTATTCGGGAATATATTGGCGGACGAATTGGTAGTAGCGGTGCTGGTTCTGCTAGTTCCTCTATTCATACCTCTGCCTGTAATGGCCTTGGGTTTATTTACCAGTGCCATCCAAGCCCTGGTTTTTGCTACCCTAGCTGGGGCATACATTCATGAGGCAATGGAGGGACATGGTGGAGAAGAGCATGAGGAGCATTAAATCAGTCAACAGTTAACAGTTATCAAGCTTGCGGCGCAAGTGACAACTGATAACTGATAACTGTTAAGCTTCTCAGTTGATAGCACAGTTCCAAGAGCGGTATGCGCTCAAAACATCGCAAAGCGCGATTAGTGAGAACCCGGTGCAGCGTGGAAACCACGTTTCTAATCGTTAAGTTACTTTTGTTAGTTCTGTAATCAACCAAGGAAAATCAAAATGGATCCATTAGTTTCTGCTGCTTCAGTTCTAGCTGCTGCTCTAGCAATCGGTTTAGCTGCAATTGGTCCTGGTATCGGTCAAGGTAACGCTGCTGGACAAGCAGTAGAAGGTATTGCTCGTCAACCAGAAGCAGAAGGAAAAATTCGCGGTACTCTGCTATTAACCTTGGCATTCATGGAATCCCTGACCATTTACGGTCTGGTTATTGCTCTGGTGCTGCTGTTTGCTAACCCCTTCTCAGCATAAGACCTCAAAGTTTGATGAATGTGGAGACGTGAACCATCACGCCTCTACAATCTAGGAGGTATTGGGTATTTATTCATTGACCCTTGTTGGCTATGGGTCTGGAAAAAAAATATCAAAGGTTGGATGATTTTGCTGGCCATGAAAATTGCTACTCCAGCCAAAGAGGAGAGAAATGTTTGATTTCGATGCTACCTTGCCCTTCATGGCATTGCAGTTCCTGCTATTGGCAGCTTTGTTGAATGTAATTTTCTATAAGCCACTGACCAAGGTACTAGACGATCGCGATAATTACATCCGGACGAATACCCTTGAGGCAAAGGAAAGCTTGGCTAAAGCTGAGCGTTTGGCCGCAGAATACGAGCAGCAGCTCGCAGATGCTCGCAGACAATCGCAAGCTGTTGTAGAAACAGCTCAAGTAGAAGCTAAGAAAATTACTGCCCAAAAAATCGCTGAGGCGCAAAAAGAAGCTCAGTCTCAACGAGAACAAGCTGCTATTGAAATAGAACAACAAAAGCAGGAAGCTTTGCGAACCTTAGAGCAACAAGTTGATTCTCTAAGCAGACAAATTCTAGAAAAACTATTGGGACAACCTGTAGTTAGATAACCTTGCAGGACTAGTCCTGTGTAAGGATATGCGCAGATGGGCATTAGTTCCAGAGCGCAAAATTGAGTGTCAAAAAAAGGCACTTTTTTCCTTCGGGATGAAAGATATTTGATTTCCATAAGGAAAACACGAACTTACTAGCAAGCAGCGCACTTGTAGATGGGTATCATGGGCACATTCTTATTACTTGCCGCAGAAGCGAACGCTGTTGGCTCTGAATTGGCAGAAGGCGCAGCAGAAGGTGGTTTCGGTCTAAACTTAGACATATTAGAAACCAATCTGATCAATCTAGCGATTCTGATTGGCATATTATTCTACTTCGGACGTAAAGTTTTAAGCAATATCCTGAACGAGCGACAATCCAATATTGCCACCGCCATTCAGGAAGCAGAAGGGCGCTTAAAAGAGGCAAAGGTTGCCCTATCCCAAGCCCAAGAGCAGTTGACGCAAGCTCAAGCAGAGGCACAACGCATCCGCAAATCTGCTGAAGAAAACGCCCAAAAAGCGAAAGAAGCTTTATTGACGAAGGCGGCACAAGACGTAGAACGCTTGAAACAAACAGCAGCAGCAGATTTAAACACCGAACGAGATCGAGCGATCGCCCAACTGCGGCAGAGGGTAGCTACACTAGCATTACAAAGAGTCGAGTCGCAACTCAAAGGCGGAATTGCTGACGATGCTCAACAAAGTTTAATTGACCGCAGCATCGCACAATTGGGAGGCAGAGCATGACCAGTCAAGTTGCATTCGTCGAAATAGCTCAGCCGTATGCACAGGCACTTTTGTCAATAGCGCAATCGAAAAATTTGACAGAAGAGTTCGGAGAAGATGCGCGTACTCTCCTCGGTCTGCTCTCAGCAAATAAAGAGCTACAAAACTTCCTGGGCAACCCATTTATTCAGCCTGAGAACAAAAAATCTCTCATCAAACAAGTAGTTGGTGAAGGCGCTAATCCCTACTTACGCAATTTCTTGCTGGTACTGGTAGATAAGCGGCGCATTGCCTTCTTGGAACCGATTTTACAGCAATATCTAGCGCTGTTGCGCCAGCTGAACCAAACCGTATTAGCGGAAGTAACTTCAGCCGTTCCCCTCACAGAAGCTCAACAGCAAGCAATTACAGAAAAAGTGATTGCCATCACCAATGCTCGTCAAGTCGAACTCGAAACCAGAGTAGACGGCGAATTAATTGGTGGTGTGATTATTAAAGTCGGCTCTCAAGTTATTGACGCCAGTATCCGGGGTCAGCTGCGCCGTCTTTCATTGCGCTTAACTAGTGGCTAGAAATGAATTTTGGATTTTAGATTTTAGATTTTAGATTTCTCCGTAAATCCAAAATTAAAAATCTAAAATTGTCAAAGCACTCTTGTACGCGATTAATCGCGTCTCTCATCGCTCAGCACTGAATTCAGTCTCGAAAGCAAAAAAGATAGACACATGAGCATATCAATTAGACCAGACGAAATCAGCAGTATTATCCAACAGCAAATCGAGCAATACGACCAAGAGGTTAAAGTTGCTAACGTCGGTACTGTCCTGCAAGTGGGTGACGGTATTGCCCGGATCTATGGTCTGGAAAAGGCTATGGCTGGGGAACTTTTGGAATTTGAAGATGGTACAGTTGGTATCGCCCAAAACTTAGAAGAAGACAACGTGGGCGCGGTACTGATGGGTGAAGGGCTAGAGATTCAAGAAGGTAGCTCTGTAACCGCCACTGGTAGAATTGCTCAGATACCCGTGGGTGAAGGTTTAATTGGTCGCGTTGTGGATGCTTTGGGTCGTCCCATCGATGGTA
This sequence comes from Nostoc sp. DedSLP01, assembly GCA_034530875.2. GTDB lineage: Bacteria > Cyanobacteriota > Cyanobacteriia > Cyanobacteriales > Nostocaceae > Nostoc. The sequence continues at coordinate 2,860 of JAVRCJ020000057.1, read as the reverse complement.
AGGGAGACATCAAAACCTCAGAAAGCCGTTTGATTGAATCTCCAGCACCCGGTATCATTGCCCGTCGGTCTGTACACGAACCCATGCAAACGGGTATCACAGCTATCGACTCCATGATTCCCATCGGTCGGGGTCAGCGGGAATTGATTATTGGCGACCGTCAAACTGGTAAAACTGCGATCGCCATTGACACAATCATCAACCAAAAAGAAGAAGATGTAATCTGTGTCTACGTTGCAGTCGGTCAAAAAGCTTCCACCGTAGCTAACGTGGTACAGACACTGCAAGAAAAAGGCGCGATGGATTACACCGTCGTCGTCGCCGCTAACGCCAGTGACCCAGCCACCTTACAATATCTAGCTCCCTACACAGGCGCAACCATCGCTGAGTACTTCATGTACAAAGGCAAAGCTACCCTAGTAGTTTACGATGACCTCTCCAAGCAAGCCCAAGCCTATCGGCAAATGTCCTTGCTGCTACGTCGTCCGCCCGGACGGGAAGCTTACCCTGGTGATGTATTCTACATCCACTCCCGTTTGCTAGAACGGGCAGCCAAGCTCAGCGATGAATTAGGCAAAGGCAGCATGACCGCCCTACCAATCATCGAAACCCAAGCTGGTGACGTTTCGGCGTACATCCCCACCAACGTAATTTCTATTACCGACGGTCAGATTTTCTTGTCTTCTGACTTGTTCAACGCTGGTATCCGTCCCGCTGTAAACCCTGGTATTTCCGTATCCCGCGTAGGTTCTGCGGCTCAAACCAAGGCAATGAAAAAAGTTGCCGGTAAAATTAAATTGGAACTGGCGCAATTTGACGACCTGCAAGCCTTCGCGCAATTTGCTTCGGACTTAGATAAAGCCACCCAAGACCAGTTGGCACGGGGTCAACGCTTGCGGGAATTGCTCAAGCAACCCCAAAACGCTCCTCTATCGGTATACGAGCAAGTAGCAATTCTGTATGCTGGTATTAACGGTTACTTAGATGATGTGCCAGTAGATAAAGTCACTGTCTTTACTCAAGGTCTGCGGGAATACTTAAAGACAGGGAAACCCCAGTACGTCCAAGGAGTGCAAGGCTCCAAAACATTAGGTGACACAGAAGAAGCTGCCTTGAAGGAAGCACTTACCGAATACAAGAAGACCTTCAAAGCAACAGCATAACAATTTTAGATTTTGGATTTTCGATTTTGGATTAAATCTAAAATCCGAAATTCCAAATCTAAAATCTAAAATCTAAAATCTAAAATCAGAACATGGCCAATCTTAAAGCAATACGCGATCGCATTCAGTCGGTCAAAAACACCAAAAAAATTACAGAAGCCATGCGCCTAGTTGCGGCGGCGAGAGTGCGCCGGGCGCAAGAACAAGTGCTAGCAACTCGCCCCTTTGCCGATCGCTTGGCACAAGTATTGTATGGTTTGCAAACCCGTCTGCGGTTTGAAGAAGCCAACTTGCCACTGTTGAGAAAACGTCAAGTTAAGTCCGTGGCACTTTTGGTCGTCTCTGGCGATCGAGGTCTGTGCGGCGGCTACAACACTAACGTTATTCGTCGTGCGGAAAACCGCGCCAAGGAACTCAAGGCAGAAGGTGTAGACTATCAATTTGTGATTGTCGGCCGCAAAGCTGCACAGTACTTTCAACGCCGCAGTCAACCCATCGATCGCACATACAGCGGCTTAGAGCAAATCCCCACCGCAGCCGAAGCCACTGAAATTGCCGATGAGCTACTTTCCTTGTTCCTTTCGGAAGAAGTAGACCGGGTTGAATTAATCTATACCAGATTTGTGTCTTTGGTTAGCTCTCGTCCTGTGGTGCAAACTCTATTACCCCTAGATGCCCAAGGTCTAGAAACAGGCGATGACGAAATCTTCCGCTTGACAACCCGTGGCGGTCAATTTCAAGTCGAACGTGAGAAAGTCACCAAGCAAGTGCGGCCGTTAGCTGCTGACATGATTTTCGAGCAAGATCCGCTACAGATTCTCGATTCATTGTTGCCCCTGTATCTGAGTAACCAGCTATTACGGGCGCTGCAAGAATCCGCCGCTAGCGAATTAGCAGCCCGGATGACAGCGATGAGTAATGCTAGTGACAACGCTGGTGAATTGATTAACACTCTTACCCTGTCTTACAACAAAGCCCGACAAGCGGCAATTACCCAAGAACTGCTTGAGGTTGTGGGTGGTGCCGAAGCATTAACTTAGGAATAAGTCAATTGCTAACTATAACTAATAGCTAATTGCTGGTAGATTTCAAACTAGCAATTAGCTATTTTTGCTTTTAATGAGGATTAGTGGGACTTAGGCAAAAAACGCCGATAAAATAGCCCCAAACGTATATCCCAAGGGACTTTGACATCGTTTTGCTTGGTTTGTTGGTATATCTGGGTTTCAGGCGTTTTTGGGCATTTGGTGTATTTACCTTACTCCACAAAGGTTTGAGGCTTATTTCTTCCTCAAAAATGTTTAAGTCCCGTTAGCGACACTAGAAAATAATTAATAATAAAAAAACCGCATACCCCACATTTAAAAAGTGAGCGGCTTCATAAGCTCTAATTTTTCATTTTACAGAATCATTTTCTATAATTCCCACTAAAACCCTAACTAATGCTTCTAGATCGTCAGGTAGTGAGTAAATGGTGATATCTTCACTGATTTGCTGTGCTTTCACATCTAGCAATCCAAATCTCCACACATCACCAATTGTCACTGCTCCATATTGAAACTGTTGTTCTTCAATTTGGGAGAGGGCAATTAATTCTGTTGCTAATTGGGTAAATCCTCTAGTTAACGTGAGTTCGACGGATAGGAAGGTGCAAAAAGCTTGCTATGTATGAATTTGGTCAACAGTGAATCGTTCAG
>JAVRCJ020000056.1:0-39950 GCA_034530875.2 Nostoc sp. DedSLP01 | reverse complement strand
ATACAGCACTTGTTCGCTGAAACTCAGACCTAGTAATGAGTTGAGTACCCTTAAGATTTTCTTTACGAATCAGCTCTAATATCTTGATTTCCTACTTTATACATTAGTTCAGCCTGATTTATATTAAAAATATATAGTAAATTATGACTAAACATTATAAAGATAAACTGGTTTTACAAGTTAATAATGAAGAAGTAATTCTACCTGAAGCTGAAATAGATGAAATTATTTTTAAGGTTTCTGGCGAGCAATATTTAAAATACATTCAGTGGAAACGAAAAATAGAAGAGCGTATAATTATACAAGAATTAGAAACAGGAAAAAGATTTTTCGACGGAGAAAAACTTAGTCAAAATCAATTAAGTAAAATTAGGAAGCAATTAGAAACTGGACAACAAGTAGAAGTTTATTATGGAACGGTAGAAGAAGGATATGTTTTTCTTTTCTATCCTACTTCTATAATAAATATTGTCAAAATTAAAAATACTTTAACAGGAGACGAAATTGATCTTACAGACTATGATAACTTGTAATACTTTAAAATGGTAAATCTCTATGGGTTCCTTCTAACTTAAGAGCTAATTTGTAAACTCAAGTAAAGTAGTTGTCTTGTAAGGGTTGCAAGAGTTTGAGCCAATACATCACTTATTCGCTGAAACCCAGACATAGTAATGAGTTGAGTATCCTTAATATTTTCTTTACGAATCAGATCTAATGTTATAATTTGTAAATTACTGAACTATAAGCTTAATGCTTATGTTTGTCGTACTAGTTCATTTAAAATTAAAGGTAGTACTGAAAATGACTTACCTATTTTAGTAAAAATACTTTTAATTTAGGGACTTCTAAATAAAAAATATACAACTTTTCTTGTGAGGTGGACATCTTGTCCACCCCTATCAACGGGTGGGCAAGACACCCATCTCACAAGACTGGATAATTTATTTTTTGGAAATTCCTTAAGCATAAACTGGGTATTCAAGTAGTTTATTTCTTTGTGATTTCTTGTCTTTTTCTAAATGATTGTTATCAGAGTTAAATAGAAAGATTTATCTATGTCCACAGTGCTTGCCTATCTTGAAGATACTTATAAATTCAGCGATAAAGCTCACTTTGAGTATATTGCCAATGATGAGCGTGGTTATTATTGCGTACTTGATAGCACTATATTTTATCCGCAAGGTGGTGGTCAACCTTCGGATGTAGGTACTATTGAAGCCAAAAGAGTTCAGATTCCCATCACTTTTGTAAGCTTTGTAGATGGAGAAGTTCGTCATTATGGAAACTTTTCATCGGTATCTTTAGAAAAAGGCGAAGAGGTAACTTTATATGTTGATGAAGCTCGTCGGATGCAAAATGCTAAGGCTCATACGGCTGGACATCTTATGTACACTATAGTTGAATCCCTCGATCAAAACTTAATTGCAGTTAAAGGATATCATTTTCCCGATGGTTCCTATGTAGAGTTTCAAGGCAGCCCTTCATTGGAAAATATGGAAACATTTATTGCTGAAGTTAATACAAAAATTAGTGAAGCTTTAAATAAAGCCACTAATGTAGAAGCTTCACGAATTACACCAGAAGAATTAGCAGCGCGTTGGTCTAATATTCCTAGTAATTTACCTCCAGGCAAACCTTTACGAGTTGTCACAATTGGCAATCTTCATCCAACACCATGTGGAGGAACTCATTTAAAATCACTTAATGAATTAAAAAGTGTAATAATTACTAAAGCCAAACGCCAAAAAGGAAATTTCAAGGTCAGTTATAAATTTGAGTAAGTTCAGGCTTTTTATTACTCGGTCAAGAATTGTTTTTTTGACTTTCTTTAATGGTTGTGTTGTGATATTCATTTCTTAAATCATATTCACTAGCTTCTTTGATGTAGTACAACTGTCTATTTTGTATTCTATCAAATAATTTATGACCAAAAAACTAAATCACCTCCCGGCATTTGTCCAATAAAAGAGCTAATTGTTATACGTTCTCCAATGCCTGGTAAGACTTCATGAAAATTCCGGCTGTTGAAGATGACTAAATCTCCGATGAGTGGAATATTATGTTTTACTTCTGAGTTAGCTACTAAAGAAGAATCGTAGCCATAGGAATCAGGAATTTTATATTTTTCATCTTTGGGTTGCCACTGTCGATTGTAGACTTTGCAGATACCTCCTTGGCTAGGTGCTTTAACATAAAGATTCCATACTAGCTGTGAAGTAATATTTCCTATTCTCCAATTTGGAGCATCTAATTGAGCAAAGTCTATGTGTAGTAAGGCAATATTAATCTGACGGATTAATCCTGCAAAATAATCTCCATAAGCTTCATCTTCATAAGCAATTTTGACTTTACTTGAGACATTTTGGCGCAGAGTTGTTGCCAAACGTTTTAGCGGGTCAAAAGATAAAGAAGTTACCTGATTGTAAGTTGTGTTGGCTTTTTTAACTGCATCAAAATATCCTAACTTATCCCTATTTCTATATTCAAATTGAGTAATTCCAATTCTTCCTATTGGTGGCTCCACATTTCTATAAAAATCAAAGCCAACTTTTTCAATTGCTAGAGCTAATTTGTTACATTCTTCAGATGAAGCAAATTTAGGAATGCGAATTGATGGAATCTCGTTTTTCAGCAATGCTTGGAAATTTTGATTATTCATTTCACAGTCATTTAATTTTTGCCACTTGATTGTTCTTAACATGTTAAATTTCTCACTCATAATTTCTTGTAACTGAAATTGTTGTAAAAACAGGGAATAATAGAAATATCTGTAGAGGAAAAACTTTTAGCAGGAGATCGATTACTGAATTGAGCTTCAAAATGTCTGTATTGATACAGATAATCACAATTCACAACCTACAATTCACAATTAAAAACTTAGACACAGCAAGCTTTTCAAAGCTTCTATCTGCTTCATAGTTTTAGTTAATTGGTATAAGTAGCTAAACTAGCTGAACAACTAGAGTTGGCATATTTTGGAATTAAGCTAAAGTTTTTATCAGTTTGGTTAGTATTTTTAACACTGAAGAATTAGTAATAAGTACTGCATAAAAAAACTTTTAATTAGTGCTTATATGAGTAGAATTTTTAACTAATATCACCTATTTTTTGAGTGCGGCTCAAAGCAGCAAGTACTGCATTAGAGATGACAGTTCGCATACCACCTTTTTCTAATTCGTAAAGACCAGTAGCGGTCACTCCCCCAGGGCTAGTTACCTTGTTTCGTAAAACTGCTGGATGTTCATGAGTCTGCAACATAAGTTCTACACTGCCAGCAATAGTATGCAAGGTTAGCTCTTGAGCTTGTGTACGAGTTAAACCCATCTGAACCCCAGCATCAATCATCGCTTCGATGTACAGAAACACAAATCCAGTCCCCGCGCTACTCAGCGCCGTTGCCATATCAAGGTAATGTTCGCTTTGGGTAGCAAATTCTTTGCCTAATGCTTGTAAAATAACTTGGGTATGCGATCGCTGTATCTCTGTCACACTTGATGATGCGCTCCATACTGTAGTTCCATGACCTACTTGTACTGCAATATTCGGCATTGTACGGACAACAGCAGCATGATTTAACCCTTGGCACAGAGATGCAATACTTACTCCACCCACAATACTAATTACTAAAGCTTCAGGTGAAATTTTATCCTTCAGCATAGCCATAACAGATCCTAAAACCTGCGGCTTCACCGCCAATATCACAAGCGATGCACCTTTTACCGCTTCTATATTGCTGGTTGTAGTACGGATTCTATATTCCTGTTCCAAATGCAGGCATCGCGCATCAAGTGGATCGCTGACAATAATTAGATCGGGTTTTGGAACAATTTTCGTCGATAACAATCTAGTTATTATCATTTCGCCCATCGTCCCACCACCGATAAAGGCAATTTCTAAATCTCCAAGCATATCTTCTCCCTATTACACAAATCAATCTATTATTGTGATCAAGATAGATTGGGAACAATCACAGCCTTTAATACAGAGCCTTTTTCTACATCTGCTAGAGCTTGATTAATTTCTTGTAGTGTGTATGAACGACTAATTAGACTTTCCCAAGCAATATTTTTACTAGAATCACTATGACGTTTTAGTAATTCAATCATCCTGTAAAAATGGCTGAAATCAATTCCCCAAGTTCCGCGAATATCAATATGTTTGAGATTAATCTCTAAGTGTGGATTGATGAGAATCTCACCGGTGTTTGTGTAATGCCCGACAATAACATAGCGACCTCCATTTCTCGTCATATTCAAGCCTTCTTTGACAGCAACAGGAATACCTGTAGCTTCAATAGTCACATCAGCACCATGTCCGTGTGTTAGTTCCAAAACCCACTCAATATGTTGTCGTGGATCGTCAGCCTGAATTACAAGGGTTTCATCGACTCCAAAAGATTTTGCAGTTACTAATCGACTCTCAAATTTATCAATGACAATTACTTTGCCCGCGCCTGATAGCAAAGCTAGAATTGCCACACTCAAACCTACAGGGCCACAACCTTGCACGACAACAACATCACCAATTTGAATCTGCGCTCGATCGATAGCGTGTAGTGCAGTTGGCAAAGCACATCCCCCAGCAATAAATTGTCTTGGTGTGACTTCTTCGGGTAGAATTAAAACTTTAACCCCTGGTTTGAGGTAAATTAGTTCGGACCAACCGCCCAGTAAGCCATCATTTGCGGAGTAAGTGACACCATAAACTTTGCGTTGGGGACAGCGAGTGGATGCTTTAGCTACTAGACAATACCAGCAGTTGTAACAGGTTTCGTGAACATCTAAAAAAGTGGCGATCGCTCCAGGCTGAATTAATTTACCATTGACATCAGTAACTTGTCCCCCTGTTTCTACCACACGACCAACACAGAAGTGACCGGGGATAATTGGATAGGGAACCCCTTCTAAATGTCCACGCAGTAAATGTACATCAGTTCCACAAACTTCAGAATATAAGGTTTCAATAATGATTCCACCCTTTTCCAGAATCGGGTACGGTAATTGTTGCACTTCAACTGGTTGGTTCGGTGCAGTCATCACGGCTGCTTTGGGCATGAATCACTTCCTCGCTATATTTTCTAAATTGCCAATTGTCTTACCTAGCTATAGGAATTCTATTCAATTGCGTGAAAAACCAAACTGGCTAACAACTACCTTATAAAGGTTTTATTCTCGGTATAGTTAGCAATACTAAATTAGGATTTCTTTAGCAGGCAAAACAATCATAAGCAGGTAAACAAAGTTATTAATTATCTTTACTAGCTTTTGTCTCCTACTTATCAACTTCAAGACCAGAAAATAATTTCACCGTTAGGAAGTAATCCGATCATGGAAGTAAAAGCTACACGTTGTCCATGCATCGGCTCAACATAATGAAAGTTTGTTGTATTGAAAAGCAATACATCTCCGACATAAGGCTGGAAGGCGATCGCATCGGCATCTGCAAGCACTTTATCGCTATATCCATAGGAGTCTAGTTTATATTGCTCATCTTCTGGTTGCCACTGGCGATCGTAAATATACGTTTTACCATGACTGTTGGGAGACAATTTTAAGTACAAAGTCCAGGAAAGTTGGGCAGTAATTGTACAAACTTCCCATCCCGATTGTTCCAATGGGGCAAAATCTATATGGAGTTGAGTACCATGCTCTATTTTTCTGATCAGTCCTGCATAATAACTACCGTAGAATGGTTCCGAAGCAATTCGCACATTCGCACCACACTCTCGGAATTTTGCCATTATGCGCTCCAACGGATTGAAGGAGGCTGCCGTAATGGAGTCTCTTAATTTAGTTGCTTGTTCTACTCTTTTAAAATAATCTCCTTTACTAATGCTGTTATATTCAAATACTGTGATGCCAACTTTTTCAATTTTAGGACTCACATCTTGATAAGCATTAAAATTGAGCAATTGAGATTGAGCATATAACATCTCGCACTCTTCGGGCGTTGCGAAATCTTTCAACCGAATCAGGGGAATTCGGTGTTCCAGCAGCATTTTTAAAGATTCCGTAGTTAGAGGATACTCTTGCTTGTTTTCCCACAGCGCCGATTTAATCTGATTAGAAGTAGTCATGTTCCAGTTCCTTACATTTAAATTTCAACTCAACTTAACCCACTTAACATCTATGTAATGTGGTCTAAAGTTTTAACATTTTTGTCCATTTTAGTTAACTAAAATATTTACATATTTCATTAAAAGATTAATCATATACAAAATTTTATTTAGTGTGCGTACCAGAATTGTTTCACTTAAAGTCTTATTAATTAAATTGCACAAACTAAAAATTGGCTTTTCTGTCAATATTAGTGCTGGAATAATACCACAATATCACCTCTGTAAAATGCAATTATTTTATATTTGAGCAAGAGCCTTTTTGGACGTTAATTCTTAATAATATATATGTACTATGAAATGGCACTCGTTGTGCCAGTTGCGTAAGTCTTGTTTATAATGATTATCCAGCTTTTGGTCAACAGAAATTTCTGGCTCATCTACACCGTCACTTTAATAAATTAATTCAACTTCCATCTCTTCACAATCAAGCTATCGGCAAAGCATTTGTGAATTTAATTCATGAAGCTTTTAGAAATTACGCCCAATCGTTTGAGGCCCTTAACTGCATCGGTTACAACGTAGTGGTCACTCAATTCAAATCTAAGTTAGACTCCTCAATCAATCGGCCGATTGACTTAGAAGGGACTACCGCAGGCCAGCTTTTACGTTCGTTGCGGGATAAAACTTTTCAATAGTGGTATTTCCTTGAGCATTCAGAAGTTCCTCCAGATAATAATCAGGCTGAAAGATCGCTGCGTTTGGCTGTGACAAAACGTAAAGTTAGTGGTGGTTTCCGTTCAATGGAGCGCTCCTCTTGGTACCGATAGCTTGCAGGAGTGTAGATATTTAGTTCTCAGCAAATAATTTTTGCGTTATGCATCATATTGTATAACGCAGTATATACCAACTTACATTTTGATTTTTTGTTTCTTTACATTTTAATTTTTTGTTTCTACTCCAATTTATCAAGCGGCTAATTCTTAACTGTCTTAACTGTCTTAACTGTCTTAACTGTCCTTTTAAGTGTCTTAAATGTCCTTGTATTTTGTTTATAAAAATGTTTTACTACATAAACTGCTATTGAAACTTAAACAAAAAAAATGATAGAATGCACTGCTATATATGATCTTCGGGTTTGAAACTTTTGACTCTACCAGTTATAACGATTGGGTCAATCAATTCAAATCCAAGTTGTAATCTTCTACTGCGTTTAGCTGTGACAAAACGCTTATGTTAGTGTTGCTTCCCGTCCGATGGAACGGTTTTGTCACACTACCAATTTGTTGGCAGTGGTACAGACTTGAGGTAGGGGCTTGGGCAAGTCTGCCGACTTGAAACGACTGCCGTATCACCGTCAAGATTGGTCTATAATTGATTTTTTTTGCACAAACTCTATTTGCTGACTCTAATAACGATCGGTCTCGTCCTTCTTTAATTTCGCAATATTAGACCTGAATTCTTACGAAAAAAATTGTAATCCTGACTCTATTATTATTAATATTTTAGTGAATTACTATGAATAGTTTGGTAAAAACAACTTATCCGCTCTCATCTGGACAAAAAGCAATATGGTTTATTTACCAGGTTGCTCCAGAAAATGTTGCTTATAATATATATATTACTGCAAAAATTAATTCTTATTTAAATATTTTTACTGTCAAAGATGTATGGCGAAAAATTGTTGAAAAACATCTTATTCTTAGAACTACATATATCAGTCAAGACGGTAAACCAGTTCAGCAAGTTCATCAAGAGCCTAATTTGACTTTTGAAGTGATAGATGCAAGTACGTGGAGTGAAGCCAGACTCAAAGAGAATATATTTGCCATAACTGACCACCCTTTTAACTTAGAAAAAGATTCAGTTTTGAGGGTTAATTTATTTACTCGTTCAGCAGAAGAACACATTCTTTTGCTAACAATGCACCACATTGCCGGGGATATGTGGTCTTTTGATTTACTGCTGAGTGAATTTCAAACTTTGTATGCTAGAGAGATTGAGCAAGCAAGTCTTGAGCAGACAGATATAGCAAATTCTTTAAGCAGTAATAAATCTTATGCCGATTTTATCAACTGGCAATCGGAAATACTATCGAGTTCAAGGGGAGAAAAACAATGGCAATACTGGCAACAACAATTAGCCGATGAGTTGCCAATTTTGAATTTGCTTCCAGATAAACCCCGCCCCCCAGTACAGACTTATCAAGGTGCATCATATCTTTTACCGTTAGATGAACAGTTAGTTGGAAAACTTAAGCACCTAGCTATAGCTTCTGGAACAAGCCTTTATCAGATTCTTTTAGCAGCATTTTACATACTAATTTATCGCTACACCAATCAAACAGACATTCTCATAGGAAGTCCAATGAGAGGTTGCTGGGGTGAAGATTTTCAAGGGGTTATTGGCTACTTTGGAAACTTGGTTGTTTTACGAGCTTCTGTAGAGGAAAACGCCCCATTTCAAGACTTTCTTGCTCAAGTCATCAATACAGTTAAAGAAGCCCAAAACCATCAAGATTACCCTTTTTCTATGTTAATAGAAAAAGTTCAGTCACAAAGAGATCTAAGTCGTCCCCCCTTATGTCAAGTTGGTTTTACTTGGCAAAAACAATTTTGGTGCAACTTAACAAAAAATTCATTACCCAGTCGAGAACCAGTGCTTCAGATGGAGCCATATTTACTCGGGTATCAACGTGGTGCATACTTGGATCTGAATTTAATAGTCATGGAAGCTGAGGGAGTTTTCCAGCTATGTTGGCAATACAATACTGACTTGTTTGAGGCTAGTACGATCGCACGCATGGCAGGGCATTTTCTGACCTTGCTCGAAGGTATTGTTGCTAATCCACAGCAGAGAATTTCAAAATTACCACTGTTAACTCAAGCAGAGCGTCATCAATTGTTGGTGGAGTGGAACTCAACTCAAACAGATCATCCACAGGATAAGTGTATTCATCAATTGTTTGAGGAGCAGGTGCAGCGTACTCCTGATGGAGTAGCAGTAGTATTTGAAAATCAACAACTGACGTATCAGCAATTGAATTCTCGCGCTAATCAGTTAGCAAATTACTTGCGCTCTAGTGGTGTGGGAGCCGATATGTTAATCGGTCTGTATGTGGAGCGATCGCCCTTAATGGTTGTGGGAATGTTGGGAATTCTCAAGGCAGGTGGAGCTTATGTCCCCCTCGATCCTGAGTATCCGCCTGAGCGCTTAAGCTTTATATTAAAGGAGACTCAGGTGAAGGTGTTGTTAACTCAACAGCAATTAGTAGAGTCTGTTCCTAAACATCAAGCGCGTATAGTCTCTTTAGATACTGACTGGCAGGTTATTAGCCAATGGAGTCAGGACAATCCAATCACTGAGGTACAAGTTAGTAGTTTAGCTTATGTCATTTATACCTCTGGCTCTACTGGTCAACCTAAAGGGGTAATGGTATGTCACAGTAGTCTTTGCAATTATATGTCCTGGATGCAAGCAACATTCCCCCTAAATGAAACAGACAAAGTACTGCAAAAAGCTCCTTTTGGCTTTGACGCGTCGGTTTGGGAATTCTACGCTCCATTGATAGCAGGCGCACAGTTGTTAATGGCTCAACCAGGAGGTCATACTGACAGTGCTTACCTTTTAAGATTAATTGCCCAACATCAGGTAACTACTGTTCAATTTGTCCCATCATTGTTGCAAGTGCTTTTAGAACAGGGAGGAATCGAAACTTGCCGCTCCCTCAAACGAGTCTTCTGTGGAGGTGAAGCTTTACCAGTTGCTGTACAAGAAGCCTTGTTAAACAAGCTAGATGTGAATTTGTACAATCTCTATGGGCCAACGGAAGCTTGTATCTATTCAGCTTTCTGGAATTGTAAGCAGCAGTTCAATGGAAAATCTGTCCCCATAGGTCGCCCGATCGCCAATACCCAAATATACATACTCGATAAATTCAACCAACTAGTTCCTGTGGGTCTACCAGGAGAACTGCATATCGGTGGTCTGGGATTAGCAAGAGGCTACCTCAACCGAAGCGAGTTAACACAAGAAAAATTCATCCTCAATCCTTTTGACAAGCCAGAAAGAGCCAGTGTATCAGAATCAAAATTATATAAAACAGGGGATTTGGCACGTTATTTACCTGATGGGAATATCGAATACTTAGGACGCATTGATAACCAAGTTAAAATACGCGGTTTCCGCATTGAGTTGGGGGAGATTGAAACAGTACTAAATCAACATAGCAATGTGCAAGTATCTTGTGTTATTGCTCTCGAAGATAGCTCTGGTGAAAAACGCTTAGTTGCCTACGTAGTGCCACAAACACAGGAGACACTCACAACAACGGAACTGCGTAGCTTCTTGAAAAGAAAGTTGCCAGCGTACATGATACCTAATGCTTTCGTTTTTCTAGAAGCTCTACTGCTAACATCAAATGGAAAAATAGACCGCCGCGCCTTGCCTGCACCGGATTTCCAACGCGAACTTAAAGACAATTATGTAGCCCCATGCACCGCAATTCAAGAAATCGTAGCAAAAATTTGGGCAGAAGTGCTGAAATTAGAGCAAGTAGGCATTCACAATAATTTCTTTGAACTTGGGGGACATTCACTGCTAGGTACGCAAGTGATTTCTCGCTTGCAGGAAGCTTTTAGAATTTCTTTGCCATTGCGTTGTCTATTTCAATTCCCGACAATTGCTCAGTTAAGTGAGGCGATCGCCACCGAACTTCAAACTGGTTCGGGTCTAATATTTCCGGCGATCGCACCCGTTTCTAGGAACGCAGACATACCTCTATCTTGGGCGCAGGAGCGCCTGTGGTTTCTGCATCAATTAGAAGGCGAAAGTGGAGCCTACACAATATCTTTCGCCGTGCATCTGGTAGGCAATCTCAATATTGAAGCATTGTCAGAGGCGTTCCAGAAGATCGTGCAGCGCCATGAAGTTCTGCGTACTCGCTTCCAGATTAAGAATAACAAGCCAGTACAGGTAATAGCCTCCAATGTCAGCACAACCTTGCCAGTGGTGGATCTAAGAAACGCAACAGAACCTTGGAAACAAGTCGAGCAACAGGTAATCCAAGAAGCCTACGAACCTTTTGATTTGGCGAACGATCCTGTGTTACGGGTTAAGATGTGGCAAGTTGCGACCGACGAGTACATAATCCTGTTCGCTATTCACCACATTGCTGCTGATGGTTGGTCAAAAGGTGTTTTGATCCGCGAAGTCTCTGCCCATTATCGAGCGATTTTAACGGGTAGCTCTGTTGAGTTACCAGAATTACCTGTACAGTATGCTGACTTTACCGAATGGCAACGCCAATGGCTAACCGATAAAATACTAGAGCGTCAGTTAAGCTACTGGAAGCAACATTTAGCAGGAGCGCCGCCTGTCCTAGAACTACCTACAGACCACCCGCGCCCAGCTATCCAGACTTTTCGAGGAGGTATAGAAAGATTTGAAATAGATAGCAAGCTGACGCAACAGCTTAATAAACTCAGCCAAGATGCAGGCGGTACTTTGTTTATGACCCTGCTGGCGGGTTTTGTTGTGTTACTGTCTCGCTACACTAGTCAAACAGATTTTGTAGTTGGCTCCCCAATTGCAAATCGCAACCGCAAAGAAATAGAAGGGTTAATTGGTTTTTTTGTCAATACTCTGGCACTGAGATTCAATATTTCCCCGGAACTGACTTTTCAAGCTTTATTGGAGCAGGTGCGGCAAGTTACTCAAAACGCTTACGACAATCAAGATTTGCCCTTTGAGATGTTAGTCGAAGAGTTACAACTCGAGCGTAACTTAGATCGTAACCCATTGGTGCAAGTGATGTTTGCCCTTCAGAATGCTCCGAGTGACCTTTGGGATTTACCTGGTTTAAAGTCTGAGGAAATGCCTTGGGGACTTGATGCGGTGCGGTTTGACATAGAAGTTCACTTTTTTGAAGTTCCGAAGGGTCTGGAAGCGATTTGCTATTACAGCAGTGATTTATTTGATGCTGCAACCATTGCGCGCATGATGCAGCATTTCCATAATTTGTTAGCGGCGATCGCTAGCAACCCAGAACGACTAGTCGATCGATTGCCCCTACTTACAGCACAAGAAAAGCAGCAATTGTTAGTAGAGTGGAACAACACCTATAGCAATTATCCCAGTAAGCAATGTATTCATTCTTTGTTTGAAGCCCAAGCCCAACGGACACCCGATGCAGTCGCCGTAGTGTTTGGAGAACAAAAACTTACCTATCAACAGTTGAATACACAGGCAAATCAACTAGCACATTATCTGCAAAAACTAGGTGTCCAATCAGGGGTGCTAGTAGGCATTTGTGTAGAACGCTCTGTATCTATGGTGGTCGGGTTGTTGGCAATTCTTAAGGCGGGTGGAGCGTATGTACCTTTAGATACAGAATATCCTCAAGAACGTTTAGGTTTCATCATCGATGATACTCAGATAACGGTACTGTTAACGACAGAGAAATTAGCCGATAGGATGGAGAAACACCAGGCGCAGGTAGTGTGTTTTGATACTGATGCAGCAGCATTTGCTGAACAAAGCCAGCACAACCCCACAACCGAAGTGACATCAGACGCTCTCGCTTATGTCATCTACACTTCAGGATCGACAGGGAAACCCAAAGGAGTTGCTGTGACTCACCAAGCCGTGAACCGCTTGGTAATCAGCACAAACTACATAAAAATACAATCAACAGATGCGATCGCACAAGCGGCAAATTGCGCCTTTGATGCAGCCACATTCGAGATTTGGGGAGCATTACTCAACGGAGCGCGGTTAGTCGGGGTGAGCAAAGAGGTGGCACTTTCGCCCCAGAACTTTGCTGAATTTTTGCGATCGCAAGGCATCAGTATCTTATTCTTAACGACTGCTTTGTTCAATCAAATTGTCCAACAAGTCCCTTGGGCTTTTAGTTCGCTACGGCATCTTCTATTTGGGGGCGAGGCAGTTGATCCTAAATGGGTGAAAGAAGTACTGAAAAATGGTGCGCCGCAACGACTACTGCACGTTTATGGGCCAACAGAGAATACAACATTTACTTCCTGGTACTTGGTGGAGAATGTGCCAGAAGACGCGACAACTATTCCCATCGGGCAACCAATCGCCAACACGCAAATCTATGTATTAGATTCTCAACTTCAGCCAGTAGGCATTGCTGTACCGGGAGAACTGTACATTGGGGGAGATGGTTTAGCAAGAGAATACCTCTACCGTAAAGATTTAACACAACAGAAATTCATCCCCAATCCCTTTAGTTCGCAGCCTGGAGATCGCCTCTACAAAACCGGGGATAAAGTACGTCACCTTCGTGATGGCAATATTGAATTTCTCGGTCGCATAGATCATCAAGTAAAAATACGCGGTTTCCGCATTGAATTGGGCGAAATTGAAACCGTTTTGAGTCAACACCCCTTAGTGCAAGAGAGTGTTGTAGTAGTTAGAGAAGACAGCCCTGGTGATAAACGTCTGGTAGGTTACTTAGTTCCTGCACTTTATAGTCAAACATTACCCCAGCAGGTTGCTCAATGGCAGAATGAGTATGTTAGTGATTGGCTAACACTCTACGAACAACTCTACGGTCAAAATCAAGCATCCACAGATGACCTAACATTTAATACTAGTGGTTGGAATAGTAGTTACACCAAAGAACCAATACCAGATTGGGAAATGCAGGAGTGGGTGGAGAATACAGTCAGTCGCATTCAAGCTAACTTACCCCAGCGAGTATTAGAAATTGGTTGTGGAACTGGGTTACTCTTATCTCGTATTGCCAAGCACTGTCAACAGTATTGGGGAACCGATTATTCCATCGCCGCCATCCAGTACGTTGAGAAATTATGCAGCACGGTTGACGGTTTAGCTCATGTGCGGCTACTGCACCAAATGGCAGATAACTTTGAAGGTATTCCCCAAGGAGACTTTGACACTGTAATTTTGAACTCAATCGTGCAGTATTTCCCCAGCGTTGAGTATCTGTTACAGGTAATTGAAGGAGCGATCGCGGCAATCGACAATCAAGGTACGCTATTTGTAGGCGATGTCCGCTCCTTGCCTCTTTTGTCACCATACCATGCAGCCGTGCAGTTGTCACAAGTTGGTGATGACAAAACTGTTGAGCAATGGCAGCAGCGAGTACATCAGAGTGTAGCTGTTGAAGAAGAGTTGGTCATCGATCCAGGTTTCTTCATTGCCCTGCGGACTCACTTTCCTCAGATTGGTTGGGTCGAGATTCAGCCCAAACGCGGTAACAGCCTAAATGAGTTAACCCAATTTCGATATGATGTTACCATCCATATAGGTACTGATGTCCAAGCCAGAGTAGCTCCTTGGTTAAATTGGCAACTAGATCAGCTGTCGTTAACACAAATTCAAAATCAGCTGCAACAGGAACAACCAGAACTGTTGGGAATCAGGCGGGTACCTAATCAACGGGTGCAGGAAGCATTAGAGATTTGTCAGTGGTTAGAAAACCCCCCCGATGTGGATACAGTCGGGCAACTGCGGGAACTACTAGCACAAAAGTCCACAAATGAAGTTAATCCAGAGCAGTTTTACCAGTTGGGGCAGCAACTCGGCTACACTGTTCGCTCCAGTTGGTGGGAGAGTAGCCAAGATGGTTGTTATGATGTCGTGTTCTGCCGCAATAGTTCAAACGCGCAAGAAGCAATTGCTTTTTGGGATAGTTCAGCCTTCACTACCAAATCATGGACTGACTACACTAACAACCCCTTACACGGTAAGTTAGTTCAAAAGCTAGTGCCCTTAGTACGCGAATACATCCAACAAAAGCTACCAGATTACATGGTTCCCCAAGCTTTTGTCCTCCTGAATGCCTTGCCTTTAACACCCAATGGCAAGGTAGATCGTCGCGCCTTACCAACACCTGATACAGCCACGAGAAATCTTTCAACTGGCTTTGTTTTACCTCGCAACCCAATTGAAGCACAACTGGCCCGGATCTGGAGTGAAATCTTGGGTGTTGAACGGGTTGGTGTTAAGGATAACTTCTTTGAGCTTGGTGGTCATTCCCTACTAGCTACCCAAGTTCTGTCAGAAATCAACTTAGTTTTTGATCTGAACTTATCTATACAGACGATGTTTGAGTCTCCCACAATAGCGGAGATAGCGGCGTACATAGAAATCGTCGGTTTAGTAACACAAGATTTATCAATTAAAGAAGTCAATAGCGAGGTAGTGGAGTTTTAAGCATGACTAACAGTACTATTGAATTCGTTCGTCACCTGACCAGCTTGGGTATTGAACTAGAGGCTGATGGAGAACGCTTGCGTTGTCATGCACCCGAAGGGGTATTAACTCCAACACTGCGCCAGGAAATAGCTGGACGAAAAACAGAAATTATACTGCTTTTACAGCAAGCAAAGCAGGTTAAGGCGGCTCATCAGTTTTCGATTCAAAAGGTACCACGAGATGGAGAACTACCGCTATCTTTTGCCCAGCAGCGACTCTGGTTTCTAAACCAGCTTTCACCCGACAGTCGTTCTTATAATCTGCTACTGATTATGCGGTTAGAAGGGTCGCTAAATATAGCTGCACTAGAGCAAAGCCTTAGCGAACTCGTTCGCCGCCATGAGATTTTAAGAACGAATTTTCCCGCAGTAGACGGAAAACCAGTCCAGCTAATTGCTCCTCCCACTGACTTAAGTTTGCCCTGTTATGACTTACGGGGGTTATCAGCCGAAAAACAAACTGACCGGGTTCGGCAAATTTCTGAGTCCGTTGCATCCAAGGTCTTGGATATAGCTGGTGAACCATTAATACAATTTCACTTACTCCATTTGAGCGATCGGGAGTACATACTGCTGCTGAAGATGCACCACATTATTTACGATGGCTGGTCATTGGACATCTTCAACCGTGAGTTATCTCAATTGTATACAGCTTTCACTCAAGGATTGCCCAACCCACTACCAGAATTACCCATCCAGTATGCTGACTTTGCAGTTTGGCAACGCCAGTGGCTGACAGGAGAAGTCTTGGAACGGCAATTAGCTTACTGGCAAAAGCAGTTAACAGGTGTCTCTGGCGTACTAGAATTGCCTACAGATCGACCACGACCTCCAGTTCAGACCTTCCGAGGTGGAGTTGAGCGTTTTCAACTAGATCGTGTCCTCACCCAACGCCTCAAGCAATTGAGCCAGGAGTCAGACGCAACGTTGTTTATGACTCTACTGGCAGCCTTTTTAGTCTTGCTCTCTCGTTACAGCGGTCAGTTAGATATTGTTGTTGGCTCCCCAATTGCTAACCGCAACCATAAAAGTGTAGAGCAAATCATGGGGTTTTTTGCGAATACCCTAGCATTAAGGGGCGATCTATCTGACAACCCAAGCTTTACTGATTTCTTAGCGCAAGTGCGGCAAACAACTTTGTCAGCCTACGACCACCAGGATTTGCCTTTTGAGATGTTGGTAGAAAGGTTACAGATCCAGCGATATTTGAGCCGTAATCCCTTAGTACAGGTAATATTTGCCCTCCAGAGTAGCTCATTATCTTGTGTGAATTTGCCAGGTTTAACTATCGAGAACATCCCCTTGCCAATTGATGAAATGGTCAAATTTGACCTGGACATAAGCTACTGGGAAGTTCCAGGAGGTCTGGAGGGTCATTGGAATTATAGTACTGATTTATTTGATAGAAGTACAATTACTCGCCTAGCCCAACATTTTCAAACTTTACTCGAAGCAATTGTCGCCAATCCCAAAGCGCGAGTTGCAGAATTAACGATGTTGGCGATCGCAGAACGTCATCAGTTGTTGGTCGAGTGGAACTCAACTCAAGTAGACTATTCCCAGGATAAACTTGTTCATCAGTTGTTTGAGGAGCAAGTAGAGCTAACCCCAGATGCAGTAGCAGTTGTCTTTGCAAAAGAACAACTTACCTATGAGCAGTTGAACACTCGGGCAAACCAATTAGCACACGAGTTGCGCTCATTGGAAGTGGGAACAGATGTACTAGTTGGGTTATGTGTAGAGCGATCCCCCTTAATGGTCATCGGACTGCTGGCAATTCTCAAAGCGGGTAGTGCATACGTACCCCTCGATCCAGAGTATCCCACTGAACGTCTAAGCTTTATGCTAGATGATACTCAAGTTCCGGTACTCCTCACCCAAAAACAACTCCTAGATCGACTGCCCGCAACTGGGGCTACGCTAGTATTTATAGATGAAATCTGGTCACAACTTGACCCAAATCATCAGCAAAACCCTGTTACTGAAGTCACAGCATTTCATCTAGCAAATGTAATATACACTTCAGGTTCCACAGGTAAACCCAAAGGAGTCATGGTTGAGCATCGGGGATTAGTTAACCTCGCTCAAGCACAAATTCAAACTTTTGGTGTAGATTCTTCTAGCCGAGTTCTCCAGTTTGCCTCCTTGAGTTTTGATGCTTGTATATCAGAAATTTTGATGAGTTTGGGAGCAGGAGCAACATTATACCTGGGAACAAAAGACTCTATTATGCCTGGTTTCCCTTTAATGGAGCGGTTACGCGATGATGATATCACCCATGTCACCCTACCACCATCAGCCCTGGCAGTCCTACCTACTGAAGAACTTCCCAAACTGCAAACGCTCGTCGTGGCTGGTGAAGCTTGTCCTGCTGAACTGATTAAAAAGTGGTCTGTTGGCAGAAACTTCTTCAATGCTTATGGTCCGACAGAAGCCAGCGTCTGCGCCACAATTGCTAAATGCACTCCCCAAAACGAGAAAATTACCATTGGTCGTCCCATTGCCAACGCGCAAATTTACATTTTAGATTCGCAATTACAACCAGTGCCGATTGGTGTGCCAGGAGAAGTGTACATTGGTGGTGCAGGATTAGCCAGAGGTTATCTCAACCGAACAGATTTAACACAGGAAAAATTTATTCCTCATCCCTTTAGCGATGAAGCCAATTCTCGCCTCTACAAAAGCGGAGACTTAGCACGTTATTTAACTGATGGCAATATTGAATACTTAGGGCGTATTGATAATCAAGTAAAAATACGTGGCTTCAGGATTGAGTTAGGGGAAATTGAAGCACTACTGAGCCAACTAAGTGATGTACAGGCATCCTGTGTCATTGCCCGCGAAGATAGTACCGGGGATAAACGCCTAGTAGCCTACATCGTACCCCAAACAGAGGTAGCACCGAAAATTAGCGAACTGCGGCAATTTCTCAAAGCTAAGCTACCAGACTACATGGTGCCTCAGACTTTTGTCCTCCTAAAAGCCCTACCGCTTACTCCCAATGGGAAAGTAGACCGTCGCGCTTTGCCCGCACCAGATTTAAACAGCGAACTCAAAAAGGATTATGTAGCCCCACGCACTCCCATTGAAGAACTGTTAGCACAAATTTGGGCGCAAGTGCTGAAAGTAGAGCAAGTGGGTATTTATGATAACTTCTTTACTTTGGGAGGACACTCGCTACTAGCAACGCAATTAGTTTCGCGTATTCGCGATATTTTCAAAGTGGATCTACCATTGCGCGAGTTGTTTGCCACAACAACAGTTGCAGAGTTGGCGCAACCGATCGCGAAATTGCAGCAACAAGACCTAGAATTTTCTACCACACCCATAGTTCCAAGGGCTGATAATGCAGACCTACCACTGTCATTCGCTCAACAACGTTTGTGGTTTTTAGATCAGTTTAATCCAAACAGTGCCTTTTATAACATACCTCTAGCTTTGCATCTAGTCGGAACCCTGAATATACCCGCCTTAGAACAAAGTTTAATTGAAATTATCCATCGCCACGAAGCCCTACATACCAACTTCATCGTAGTTGAAGGCAAACCTGCCCAAATTATTCAACAACAGACGAATTGGACAATATCAACTGTTGATTTAAAGCATTTACCTGCAACGGAACAAGAAATCTCCACACAGCAGTTAGCACAACAACAAGCTATTGAACCTTTTGACTTGGCTAATGGAGCATTAATCAGGGCAACATTAGTAGTGTTATCCGAGACAGAACACGTTTTATTAGTGTGTATGCATCACATTGTCTCTGATGGCTGGTCAATGGGTGTGCTTATCTCTGAACTAGCCGTATTGTACAATGCTTATTCTCAAGGTCAGTCGTCACCTTTAACACCACTTTCGATTCAATACGCAGATTTTGCTATTTGGCAAAGGCAATGGTTGCAAGGGGATTTACTACACAGCCAATTGAGTTACTGGCAACAAAAACTAAAAGACGCACCAGCTTTGTTGCCGTTACCTACAGACCGACCCAGACCTGCTGTACAGACTGACAACGGGGCGTATCAGCAGTTTGCACTTTCACAGAAGCTAACTGGTGAACTGACACAACTGAGTCAGCAACAAGGTTGTACTCTCTTTATGACGCTGTTGGCAGCTTATGATACTCTGCTTTACCGCTATACAGGGCAAGAAGATATACTGGTGGGTTCGCCAATTGCTAACCGCGATCGCAGTGAAATAGAAGGGTTAATTGGCTTTTTTGTCAATACTTTAGTCATGCGGACTGACTTAGCTCTTAACCCCAGTTTTTTGCAGTTGTTGAGTCGCGTTCGTGAAATGGCAATGGAAGCATACTCTCATCAGCATTTACCTTTTGAAATGCTGGTAGAAGCATTGCAACCAGAACGAAATCTCAGTCAAACACCACTGTTCCAAGTGATGTTTGTCCTTCAAAATGCGCCTACATCTGGATTAGAGCTAACTGGGTTAACTGTAAGTCCATTCCCTATGAAAGGCGCAAATGCAAGATTTGATTTAACTTTAATCGTGCAGAACACTCCTACTGGTTTGGTAGGAATATGGGAGTACAACACTGACTTGTTTGATGCTAGTACCATCGAGCGAATGACGAGCCATTTCGTCACCTTGCTAGAAGGTATTATTGCTAACCCAGAAGAACGAATTTCTCAATTGCCCTTGCTGAGTGAAGTTGAGCAACAGCAGTTATTAGTGGAATGGAACGATACAGAAGTAGATTATCCACTACATAAGTGCATTCATCAGTTATTTGAGGAACAGGTGGATCTGACACCAGATGCAGTAGCAGTAGAGTTTCAAAATCAACAACTTACTTACAAGCAATTAAACAACCGCGCTAACCAATTAGCTCACTACTTGCGCTCCTTGGGCGTTGGAGCAGATGTCCTAGTCGGGTTGTGTGTCGAGCGATCGCTACAGATGGTCATAGGACTGCTGGCAATTCTTAAAGCGGGTGGAGCTTATGTACCACTTGACCCAGAGTATCCGAGGGAGCGTTTAAGCTTTATTTTAGAAGATACTCAAGTTAAAGTGTTGCTCACCCAGCAGTCACTCCTCGATAGACTACCGCCACATCCAGCGCAGCTTCACTTCGGCTCCTCTCAGTGCAGGGTTTGTTTAGATACTGATGCTCAACTAATTTCCGAGTGCAGTCAGGATAATCTCATCTCTGGCGTACAACCTAATAACTTAGTTTATATAATTTATACTTCTGGCTCTACAGGTCAACCCAAGGGTATCGCCATGAGCCATTGTGCACTTTGCAATCATATCTTGTGGCATGGCGACAATCTCAAAATTTCTCGTGGAGCAAAAACTCTGCAATTTGCTTCTATTAGCTTTGATGTCTCTTTCCAAGAAATATTCACAACTTGGTGTTCTGGAGGCACATTATTCCTAATTGAAGAGGAATTGCGCCATGATACATCAGCGTTATTAGGTTTTCTCGAAAATAAAGCAATTGAGAGAATGTTTCTTCCTGTTGTTGGCTTACAGCAACTAGCGGAAGTCGCTGTTGGTAGTGAGTTAGTTAATACTCATTTGCGAGAAATTATTACTTCTGGAGATCGGTTGCAGATTACTCCCGCTATTTCGGCGTGGTTTGGTAGACTACGTGATTGTACATTGCACAATCAGTATGGCCCATCAGAAACTCATTTAGCCACCAGTTTTACTCTAAATAATTCAGTAGAAACTTGGGCGCTACTGCCTCTAATTGGTCGCCCCATTGCCAACACACAAATCTACATCTTAGACAAATACTTACAGCCTGTACCTATTGGTGTACCAGGAGAATTGTACATTGGTGGTGTCCTTTTAGCACAAGGCTATTTAAATCGACCTAAACTAACGGCTGAAAGATTTATATACAACCCCTTTGGTTCTGGTCGTCTCTACAAAACAGGGGATTTAGGGCGTTATTTACCTGATGGTAACATCGAATCCTTAGGACGCATTGACAATCAAGTTAAAATTCGAGGTTTCCGCATTGAGTTGGGCGAAGTTGAAACAGTTCTGAACCAATATAGTGACGTGCAAGCATCTTGTGTCATCGCCCGCGAAGACGTTCCTGGAGACAAACGCCTAGCTGCCTACGTAGTACCACAGCCACACACAACGCCTAAAGTCAGCGAGTTACGTGCTTTCCTCAAAGAAAAGTTACCAGAGTATATGATACCAAGTGCAATAGTTGTCTTGGATGCTCTACCGCTTACCCCCAACGGTAAACTAGACCGGCGCGCTTTGCCCATACCTGATTTACACAGCCAATTTTCAGACAAATATATTGCCCCACGTAACCCAATTGAAGAAATCTTGTCATTGATTTGGGCGCAAGTGCTGAAAGTAGAGCAAGTTGGTATACATGATAACTTCTTTGAACTAGGAGGACACTCGCTACTAGCAACACAACTAGTCTCCCGCGTGCGTACCACCTTGAAAGTTGAACTACCATTGCGTAGTTTATTTGCTGCACCAACAGTTGCAGATTTGTCCCAAAACATTCAACAGTTCCAGCAACAGAACTTAGAACTAACAGCATCAGCGATCTTACCAAGGGCAAGGGATGCAGAATTACCACTGTCATTTGCCCAAACGCGGCTATGGTTCTTAGACAAGTTAAACCCAAACAGCGCCTTTTATAACATACCAATAGGTTTTTGCCTAGTCGGGACGCTTAATCAAGCTGTCTTAGAACAAAGCTTAATTGAAATTATTCGTCGCCACGAAGCCCTACACACCAACTTCATCACGGTTGACGGAGAACCTTCTCAAATTATTCAACCAGAGATTAATTGGAAACTGAGCGTTGTTAATTGTCAGCATTTATCGACAAACGCACAAGAGATTACTTTGCAGGAATTAGCCCACCAACAAGCTATTCAACCATTTGACTTGGCAAAAGAAGCATTGGTCAGAGCAACATTAGTAATCCTGTCTGAGACAGAACACGCTCTATTAATGTGTATACATCACATTGTCTTTGATGGCTGGTCAATGGGTGTGTTTGTTGAAGAACTAACAGTGCTGTACAATGCTTATTCTCAAGGTCAGTCCTCACCCCTAGTGTCATTGCCGATTCAGTACGCAGATTTCGCTATTTGGCAGCGAAACTGGTTGCAAGGAGATGTACTGCAAAGCCAACTCTCGTACTGGCAACAACAACTAGCAAACGCACCAGCTTTGTTGTCGTTACCCACCGACCGCCCTAGACCAGCATTGCAAACTTTCGCAGGGACATATCAACAGTTTTCACTATCACAGAAGCTAACTAGTGAACTCACACAACTGAGTCAGCAACAAGGTTGTACTCTCTTTATGACGCTGTTGGCAGCTTATGATACTTTACTTTATCGCTACACAGGACAAGAAGATATATTGGTGGGTTCGCCAATTGCTAACCGCGATCGCAGTGAAATAGAAGGGTTAATTGGCTTTTTTGTCAATACCTTAGTCATGCGTACCAACTTAGCAGGCAACCCCAGTTTTAGCGAATTACTCACTCGTGTTCGAGAAGTTGCTTTAGGAGCGTATGCTCACCAGAATTTACCATTTGAAATGCTAGTCGAAGCTTTGCACCCAGAAAGGGATCTCAGTCATACACCACTGTTCCAAGTGATGTTTGTCCTCCAGAATGCACCTACATCTCAAGTAGAAATGACTGGGCTAACTGTGAGTCCATTGGCAATGGAGGGCGCATCTTCAAGGTTTGATTTAACTTTAATCATGCAGAATACTGCTACTGGATTGATAGGAGTGTGGGAGTACAACACAGATTTGTTTGATGCTAGTACCATTGAGCGAATGACTGGTCATTTTGTTACATTGCTTGAGGGTATTATTGCTAGCCCACAGGAGCGAATCTCTCAATTACCACTGTTAACAGAAGTTGAAAAACATCAACTGTTACTAGAGTGGAACAATACAGGAATAAATTTCCCACTAGATAAATGCGTCCATCAATTGTTTGAAGAGCAGGTTCAGCGTACACCAAATGCTGTGGCAGTTGTGTTGGGAGATCGACAGCTCACCTACCACCAGTTAAATAGTCGTGCTAACCAGCTGGCACACTACCTTAAGTCTTTGGGTGTAGGAGCAGAGGTACTCATAGGGATTTGTGTAGAACGTTCTTTAGAGATGGTGGTAGGACTGTTGGCGATATTAAAAGCGGGTGGAGCTTATGTGCCACTTGACCCTGAATATCCAACCGCTCGCTTGCGCTTTATGCTTGAAGATGCTCAAGTTCCGGTATTATTAACCCAGCAGTCACTCCTCGATAGACTGCCTGAGCAAAAAGCACATATTGTCTGTTTAGATACCGATGCTCCGGTTATTTCTCGGTTCAGTCAGGACAATCCAGTAGCTGAGGCACAAGCAACTAATTTGGCTTATATGATTTATACCTCCGGTTCTACCGGTCAACCGAAGGGAGTGCTGATTGGTCATAAAGGATTGTTAAATTTAGTGTTTTGGCATCAGCGTACTTTTGAAATCACTTCATCTGACAAAGCTACTCAGCTAGCAGGAACAGCATTTGATGCAGCGGTGTGGGAATTGTGGCCTTACCTAACGATAGGAGCAAGTATTTACTTAGTCAAATCTCAGATCCTTAGTTCGTTAGTTAATCTACGAGACTGGTTGATTTCAAACAATATTACTATTAGTTTTGTGCCAACACCTCTGGCACAGGAATTATTATTGCTAGAATGGCCGACCGAAAGTTTGGCAATGCGTTGCATGTTGACTGGAGGGGATAAGCTTCATCAATATCCATCAGGTTTAATTCCCTTCCAAGTAGTGAATAATTATGGACCAACAGAGAATACTGTTGTCACAACTTCTGGACTGGTAGTTGCCAACGAGCAAGATCGGATATCACCAAGCATTGGACGAGCGATCGCCAATACACAAGTTTACATCCTAGACGAAAATTTACAACCACTTCCTGTGGGTGTACCAGGAGAGTTACACATTAGTGGTGTTGGGTTAGCAAGAGGGTATCTCAACCATCCAGAATTAACGACCGAAAAATTCATCACCAATCCGTTTGCTTCTGGTCTCCTCTACAAGACCGGGGATTTGGCACGCTATTTACCAGATGGCAACATTGAATACATAGGACGAATTGACAATCAGGTTAAGGTGCGGGGCTTCCGTATTGAGCTGGCAGAAATCGAAGCATTACTGAGCCAACATAAAGACCTACAGGCATGTTGTGTCATTGCTTGTGAAGAAACTCCAGGTAATAAGCGTTTAGTCGCCTACGTAGTGCCGCATTTACAGGCGATACCAACAAAGGATGAACTGCGTCAGTTTCTTGCCAATAAACTGCCTGGGTATATGGTGCCAAATGTTTTTGTGATGCTGGAGTTCTTACCCATGACACCCAACGGTAAAGTAGACCGTCGTGCTTTGCCTAATCCAGATTTGCAACAGGAACCATCAGATTATGTAATGCCAAATACAGAAACAGAAAAAATCATTGCTGGCATTTGGCAAAAAGCATTACAAGTAGAGCATGTGGGAATTTATGATAATTTCTTTGAATTGGGAGGTCATTCGTTACTGCTAGTAAGAATCAATCAGCAATTACAAGAAATATTTGGTTTAGAACTGTCAATAGTTGATATGTTTAATTACCCGAACATACATAGCTTAAGCCAATATTTAAATAATAAATTTAAAAAAGAAGATATAATTAGCAAAGACAAATTTAGATCGGAATTCCATAATGATAAAAAGTCTTTAAGAAACCAACAATTACAATCTAGACAACAGTATCGCTCTCAGAGAAAAGGTGGAAAATGACAATAAATTCAGTGCATAATTCTGAAATAGCAATAATTGCTGTTGCTGGTCGATTTCCAGGAGCCAAAGATATAGAATCTTTTTGGCAAAATCTATGTAATGGTGTAGAATCTATTTCCAATTTTACGAATGAAGAATTGTTAAATTCTGGCGTTTCTCTGGATTTACTCAATCAATCTAATTATGTAAAAGCTAGTGCTGTTCTCTCAGATATTGAATTGTTTGATGCAAATTTCTTCGCTTATAGCGCAAAAGAAGCTGAGTTAATAGACCCACAGCAACGCCTATTTTTAGAATTGGCTTGGGAAGCAACAGAAAAAGCTGGCTACGACCCGCAAATCTACAACGGTTTAATAGGGGTTTATGGCGGTTTGGGGATGAATAGGTATTTTCTCAACAACCTTTACCCTCATCATCAATTACTAGAAACAGTTGACCCTCTCCAGTTAGTATTCTCGAACGATAAAGATTTTTTACCTACACGAGTCGCATATAAACTCGACCTGACTGGTCCTGCAATAAATGTGCAAACAGCTTGTTCTACTTCTTTGGTTGCTGTTCATCT
The DNA here is from genome assembly GCA_034530875.2 of Nostoc sp. DedSLP01. Lineage (GTDB taxonomy): Bacteria > Cyanobacteriota > Cyanobacteriia > Cyanobacteriales > Nostocaceae > Nostoc. The sequence goes on along the minus strand of JAVRCJ020000056.1, from coordinate 14,281 downwards.
AGCCTGCCAAAGTCTCCTAAATGGTGAGTGTGATATGGCTTTAGCTGGGGGAGTTACTCTCAGCGTTCCCCAAAAAATAGGTTATTTGTATCAAGAGGGAATGATTCTTTCCCCTGATGGACATTGCCGTGCTTTTGATGCTAAAGCACAAGGAACAATTGTCGGTAGCGGTGCTGGTATTGTCGTCTTGAAAAGATTAAACGATGCGATCGCCGATCGCGACTATATTCATGCAATTATTAAAGGCTCGGCTATTAATAACGACGGTGCAACGAAAGTGGGCTACACTGCTCCTAGTGGTAGCGGTCAAGCAGCAGTGATTGGCGAGGCTCAAGCTTTAGCTGGTGTGGATGCTGAAACGATTTCCTACATCGAGGCTCATGGCACCGCTACACCTTTAGGAGATCCAATTGAAATTGCAGCTTTAACTCAAGCTTTTAATGAAACTACCGATAAAAAAGGTTTCTGTGCTATTGGTTCGGTAAAAACCAACTTCGGACATTTGGATACAGCAGCAGGTGTTGCAGGTTTGATTAAAACTGTATTAGCACTGCAAAATAAAATGTTGCCTCCTAGCTTGCACTTTGAGACACCATCACCCAAAATTGATTTTGCCAACAGTCCTTTCTATGTCAACACAACCCTGAAAGAATGGAAAACGAATAATACCCCTCGCCGTGCTGGAGTTAGTTCTTTTGGTATAGGAGGTACTAATGCTCATGTCATTTTAGAAGAAGCACCTTTAGAAATTCAAAATTCAAAATTCAAAATTCAAAATTCAAAAGAACACTTATTGTGTTTGTCGGCTAAAAGTGAGAATGCTCTTGAGAAAATGACAGCTAATTTAGTTACGCATTTAAAAGAGCATCCAGAAATTAACTTAGGTGATGTAGCTTATACTCTTAATACTGGTCGTCGGGGTTTTAATTACCGACGGATATTAATTGGTCAAGACTTAGAAGATGCTGTTAAAGCTCTTAGTAGTTTAGATCCCAAACAGGTTTTTACAAATTATACAGAGATTACAGAACGGTCTGTTGTTTTTATGTTTCCCGGTCAAGGTTCTCAGTATGTTAATATGGCGCGGGAAATTTACGAAACTGAGACAGTATTTAAAGAACAAGTTGATTATTGCTCAGAAATTCTTAAACCTTTTCTAGGGCTAGATTTACGTCATATCATTTACTCTAGTGAAGAAAAGTTTGCTGAAAACTCCAAGCAACTTCAACAAACAGGAATTGCACAAGCTGCGCTGTTTGTAATTGAGTACTCCCTAGCTAAATTATGGCAGTCTTATGGAGTGCAACCACAGGCTGCGATCGGTCATAGCATTGGCGAATACGTAGCAGCAACTCTAGCAGAAGTTTTTTCCTTAGAAGATGCCTTAGCTCTGGTAGCAGCACGCGGACAGATGATGCAGCAATTACCGACGGGAGCAATGCTTTCTGTTCCCCTACCCGCAGACAAAGTAAAATCTCTACTTGGACAAGAACTTTCTGTTGCAGCAATTAATCAGCCTTCGCAGTGCGTAGTTTCCGGTTCGATAGCAGCAATAGAGGCACTACAAAATCAGCTTGCTGCTCAAGGGATTGAATCTCGCAGACTGCATACTTCCCATGCCTTCCATTCGCCGATGATGGAACCAATCTTAGAGGCATTTACAGAGCGAGTCAAAAAAATTACTTTAAATTCCCCAAAACTTCCTTATATCTCCAACCTGACTGGTACTTGGATTACAACTACCCAAGCCACAAATCCTGATTATTACGCTCAACATCTGCGTTCCACAGTACTGTTTGCCTCTGGTGTAGAGAAATTATTGGCAACGCCAGAGCAAGTTTTACTAGAAGTAGGGCCAGGGCATACACTAAATACATTAGTTAAAAGACATCCAGACAAAGCAGCAGCACAAACAGTGTTGAATTCTGTACGTCATCCTCAAGAAAAGCAATCCGATATTCGTGTTTTATTTAACACATTAGGTCAACTCTGGTTGGCTGGAGTCAAGGTAGATTGGTTTGGATTTTATAACAACCAAGAGTATTACCGTATTCCCTTACCAACATATCCCTTTGAACGCCAACGTTATTGGATCGATCCCCCTCAACAAGCAGCTTGGGAAAATTCGCAAATGCCCACAACATCAAAATTGTGGACATCGCTCATCCAAGCAGGTCGCAATCAAGCCAATATCAGAGATACCGAACTTAGCGAGTTAACATATCAACAGAATAGACAGTGGCTGGATTGTTTATGTATAGCTTATATAAACACTGCACTCAGACAGTTAGGGGCTTTTATCAATGCTGAAGAAAAGTTTTCTTTAGAGAATTTATTGGCACAATGTCGTATTATTCCCCGCTATCAGCAATTGTTGTCTAGGTGGTTGCAAATCTTGGTGGAACAAGGACAACTACAGCAACAAGAGGGATTATTTACTGGACTAGTGCCATGTTCACAAGATTATATTAATGAACATTTATACAAAGTTAGAGCGAAGTTCGCTTCTACATCGCTAGTAGATTTAGATTTAGTGCAAAGCTGTGGCGAAAATTTAGCTGCGATTGTTGTTGGTGAACAAGAACCATTAGAGGTCTTCAATGAGCTGGTTTACCAAAAAGAACGCAATGGTTCACACCAAGCATCTTCTTTAACTACTTATTACAACTCTATTTTGCGCTCAAGTTTACAACAGGTAGTTAAGTCATTGCCATCATCGGTTCATCTAAGAATTCTAGAAATTGGCGCAGGTACTGGTACGTCTACACAAGCATTATTACCTGTGTTGCGACCTCAACAGACCCACTATACTTTTACTGATATTGGTAGCGGTTTCCTGACGCAAGCGCAGCAGAATTTTAACAATTATCCATTTGTTGAATATCGATTACTAGACATAGACAAGTCTCCAACCGATCAAGGGTTTGAGAGGCATAGCTTCGATATAGTTATAGCTACTAATGTGTTACACGCAACTCGGAACATAGATCGAACCCTTCATCATGTGCGCTCTTTATTAGCTCCTGGTGGCTTCCTGTTAGCGTGGGAAATAACTCAGCCTAAAATAGATTTTGATATCAGTTGGGGTCTGCTGCTGAAACCTTTAGATGATAAAAGACGCAGCCCGGGTCAGCCTTTTATCATGCTAGACCAGTGGTTTGAAGTACTACGCAATCAAGATTTTGTTCAAGCTGCTGCTTTTCCTGAATCTGAAGCATTTGAGCATAAAATTATTATGGCTCAAGCTTCTGCACCAGTTGCATTTAGCACAAACTATGGGCAGCAAGAGACTGGCCAGAAACCACAAGTTTCATCACAAACAAAGTCCGATATTTTTCAGCAGGAAAAATTATCTACTCTCCACTCAAGACCTAATTTACCTAATTCTTACATAGCTCCCCGTAATGAGGTTGAGCAAAAAGTCGCTGAGATTTGGCAAGAATTATTGGGAATTAAACAAGTGGGAATTCATGACAATTTTTTTGAATTAGGAGGAGATTCTTTAACAGGTGTTCAAGTTCTATCTCGGCTACGAACTATTTATTCTATTAAATTATCTGTAGCAAATTTGTTTGAAGCTCCTACAATAGCTGAAATAGCATCTAAGCTAGATAAACAACCAGAACCAGAGCCGAACTTAGATGCAATTGATAGAGAAGAAATCGCAATATAAATAACAAATAATTTTTAATTAGGAATTGGGTAAAGATTTAGAGGTAATGGTTCTATGGATATCAAGCAATTTATATCTGATCTGACTAAGCAAGGTGTGAAGCTGTGGGTTGAAGGTGAGCAGTTGCGTGTTAATGCACCAAAAGGAGTATTAACACCAGAAATTCGAGACTTGCTGGTTAAGCATAAAGCAGAACTTATTTTGTTGCTGCATGAAAAAAATGTGTTAGCTGAAAGTACCGAAGGTCTCACCTCTGATACAGATTTACCCCTGATAAAAGCTGAGCGTCAAGAGAACTTACCTCTGTCTTTTTCCCAAGAACGGCTCTGGTTATTAAACCAGTTGGAACCAGATAATCCCGTCTACAACGAACGAGCAGATTTAAGACTTCACGGTCAATTGAACGTCGTAGCACTAGAGCAAAGCCTCAATAAAATTATCGCTCGCCACGAAGTCTTACGTACCAGCTTCCGAACCTTCTGCGAGCAGCCAGTCCAGGTCATTGCCGACAGCTTAACTTTAAGTTTGCCAATAGTAGATCTAACAGAACTACCTGCAAGTGAAAGAGAAATCGCTTGCCAAAAATTAGCCACGAGTGAAGCTTCTCGACCTTTTGACCTTGCGAGTTCTCCTTTAATCCGAGCTTCTGTGGTTAAACTCACAGAGGTAGAACATGTCTTTTTACTGACAGTACATCACATTGTTTACGATGGTTGGTCATTGGGCGTATTGATGCGCGAGTTAGCAACCGTTTACTCAGCCATTTGCAATAACCTGTCGCCAGAGCTACCTGAGTTACCAATTCAGTATGCTGACTTTGCTATTTGGCAACGGAAATGGTTGCAAAAAGAAGTACTGCAAAGGCAGCTTGATTTCTGGAAGCAGCTACTTAAAAACGCGCCTACCTTACTAGAATTGCCCACAGACCGACCTAGACCAGCTATTCAATCTTTCAGGGGAGCACACAAAAACGTCGAATTTTCAGTTGAACTGAGCCAAGCGCTTAGCGATTTCAGCAGGAAAGAGCGAGCTACCCTATTCATGACGCTGTTGGCAGCTTATGCTACCTTGCTTTATCGCTACACACGACAAGAAGATATATTGGTGGGTACGCCCATTGCTAATCGCGATCGCTTGGAACTTGAAGGGTTAATTGGCTTTTTTATCAACACCTTAGTATTACGTACTGATTTGTCAGACAACCCCAGTTTTCAACAGTTGCTAAGTCGAGTGCGGCAGGTGACGCTGCAAGCTTATGCTCATGCAAGTCTACCCTTTGAGGAATTGGTAAAAGCATTGCAGCCACAACGAGACCTCAGCCATACGCCACTATGCCAGGTCATATTTGCCCTTGAAAATGAGCCTATGTCTGAGCTGGAGCTTACTGGATTAACTGTCAGTCCTTTCTCGACAGAAAGGACAACTGCTAAGTTTGACTTGGCTTTATCAATGCAGAACACTGCCACTGGGCTGGTAGGTGTGTGGCAATACAACACAGATTTGTTCGATGCTAGCACCATAGAGCGGATGAGCGGGCATTTCCAAACATTGCTAGCAGGAATTGTTGCTAACCCAGAAGAGCAGATTTCACAATTGCCATTGCTAACAGCACCAGAGCAACAGCAGTTGTTAATTGAATGGAATCGAACTGAAGCGGATTATCCGTCCAATAGGTGTATCCATCAGTTGTTTGAGGAGCAGTGTCTACGCACACCCAACGCAGTGGCAGTTGCATTTGGAGATGAACAACTTACATACTATGAATTAAACTGCCGCGCTAACCAGTTGGCACACTATCTCAAGTCTTTGGGAGCGGGAACAGATGTACTAGTTGGGTTATGTGTAGAGCGTTTGTCGAAGACGTTGCCGAAGGCATCGCCCTTAATGGTCATCGGACTGTTGGCAATTCTCAAAGCGGGTGGAGCTTATGTACCCCTTGATCCAGAGTATCCCACTGAACGTCTAAGCTTTATGCTAGATGATACTCAAGTTCCGGTACTCCTCACCCAAAAACAACTCCTAGATCGACTGCCCGCAACTGCGGCAACGCTAGTCTTTATAGATGAAATCTGGTCACAACTTGACCAAAATCATCAGCAAAACCCTGTGACTTCAGTCACAGCATCTCATCTAGCAAATGTAATATACACTTCAGGTTCCACAGGTAAACCCAAAGGAGTCATGGTTGAGCATCGGGGATTAGTTAACCTCGCTCAAGCACAAATTCAGTCTTTTAGTGTAGATTCTTCTAGCCGAGTTCTCCAGTTTGCCTCCTTGAGTTTTGATGCTTGTATATGGGAAATCTTAATGAGTTGGGGAGCAGGAGCAACATTATACCTGGGAACAAAAGACTCTATTATGCCTGGTCTCCCTTTAATGGAGCGGTTACGCGATGATGGCATCACCCATGTCACCCTACCACCATCAGCCCTGGCAGTCCTACCTACTGAAGAACTTCCCGAACTGCAAACAATCGTCGTGGCTGGTGAAGCTTGTCCTGCTGAACTGATTAAAAAGTGGTCTGTTGGGAGAAACTTCTTCAATGCTTATGGCCCGACAGAAGCCTCAGTCTGCGCCACAATTGCTAAATGCACTCCCCAAGACGAGAAAATTACCATTGGTCGTCCCATTGCCAACGCGCAAATTTACATTTTAGATTCGCAATTACAACCAGTGCCGATGGGTGTGCCAGGAGAAATGTACATTGGTGGTGCAGGATTAGCCAGGGGTTATCTCAACCGAACAGATTTAACACAGGAAAAATTTATTCCTCATCCCTTTAGCGATCAAGCCCATTCTCGCCTCTACAAAAGTGGAGACTTAGCGCGTTATTTACCCGATGGAAACATTGAGTTTCTAAGACGGATTGATAATCAAGTAAAAATACGCGGTTTTCGCATTGAATTAGGCGAAATTGAAGCAGTACTAAGTCAGCACGAAGATGTGCGGGTCTGTGCAGTCATCCCCCGAGAAGATACCAGGGGTGATAAGCGGTTAGTTGCCTACGTAGTAGCACAACAGGGCTATACACCTACAATCAGCGAACTGCGGCAATTTGTCAAAGCAAAACTCCCAGATTACATGGTGCCAAATGCAATAGTTATCTTGGAATCCTTGCCGCTAACTCCGAATGGCAAAGTAGACCGCCGCGCATTGCCTGCTCCAGATTTACAAAGCCATCGCACAGACAAATATGTTGCCCCACGCAACCCAATTGAAGAAATACTGGCACAGATATGGGCGCAAGTATTGAAAGTGGAACTTGTAGGAGTTTATGATAACTTCTTTGAACTTGGGGGACACTCGCTATTAGCAACGCAAGTAGTTTCACGTATTCGCACTCTTTTCAAAGTGGAACTACCATTGCGTGATTTGTTTGCCACAGCAACGCTAGCCGAATTAGCACAAGTAATTGAGAAATTACAGCAACAAAACTTAGAACTGTCTGCACCGCCTATCTTAAGGCGAGCAGAAAATGCTCAATTACTACTGTCATTTGCTCAACAGCGTTTATGGTTTTTAGATCAGTTAAAGCCGAACAGTGCCATATACAACATACCCATAGCTTTGCGTCTAGTAGGAAATCTTAATCAAGTTGCTCTAGAACAAAGCTTGCATGAAATCATCGATCGCCACGAAGCGTTACGCACCAACTTTATTACAGTTGATGGACAATCAACTCAAATTATTCATACAGAAGCAGCTTGGAGGATGTCAGTAATTGACTGGCAGCATTTATCCTTAACTGAACAAGAAATTGCTACACAGGAATTAGCACAACAACAAGCTATTGAACCGTTTAATCTGGCAAACGAACCATTAGTCAGAGCTACATTAGTAGTACTATCGGAGACAGAATTCGTCTTGAGTTTATGTATGCACCATATTGTCTCTGATGGTTGGTCAATGGGTGTGTTTGTTCAGGAACTAGCAGCACTGTACAATTCTTATTCTCAAGGTCAGCCCCCATTGTTAGCGCCATTGCCGATTCAGTACGCAGATTTTGCAATTTGGCAGCGACAATGGTTGCAGGGGGATGTACTGCAAACTCAACTCTCGTACTGGCAACAACAACTAAAAGATGCGCCAGCCTTGTTGTCGTTACCTACAGACCGACCCAGACCTGCTGTACAAACTTTCGCAGGCACAAATCAAGAGTTTGCACTTTCACTGGAGTTAACTCAACGGTTAACAAAGCTGAGTCAAGAGCAGGGGGTAACGCTGTTCATGACTCTGTTGGCAGCTTATGATACCTTACTCTACCGCTACTCAGGACAAGAAGATATTCTGGTGGGATCTCCCATTGCTAACCGCGATCGCTTAGAGCTTGAACGGTTAATTGGCTTTTTTGTCAATGTCTTAGTAATGCGCACTAACTTGGCCGGTAACCCCACTTTTAATGAATTATTAAGTCGTGTTCGCTCTATTGCAATGGATGCTTATGCTCATCAGGACTTGCCTTTTGAAATGCTGGTAGAAGCATTACAGCCAGAACGAGATCTCAGCCACACACCACTGTTCCAAGTAATGTTTGTGCTTCAAAATGCGCCTATGTCTGGAGTAGAACTGACTGGATTAACAGTGACTCCGTTGATGACAGAAAGTGTAAGTGCCAAGTTTGATATAACCTTATCAATGACTAACACCACTACTGGATTGGTGGGGTGGTGGGAATATAATACTGACTTGTTTGATGCAAGTACTATCAAGCGGATGAGTAGTCATTTTGTAACAATGCTTGAAGGTATTGTTGCTAACCCAGAAGAGCGCCTAGCGCAATTACCAATACTTACACAAGTTGAACAACAGCAATTATTAGTTAAGTGGAATCGAACTGAAGCGGATTATCTCCAGTATAAGTGCATCCATCAGTTATTTGAGGAGCAGGTGGAGCGCACCCCGAATGCTGTGGCTGTGGTGTGTGACGATCGGCAACTAACCTACCAGGAGTTGAATACTCGTGCTAACCAATTGGCACATTACTTGAAGTCTTTGGGCGTGGGAGCGGATGTACTCGTTGGGTTGTGTGTAGAGCGATCGCTCTTAACGCTAGTGGGACTGCTTGGTATTCTTAAAGCTGGTGGGGCTTATGTGCCACTTGACCCGGACTATCCAACTGAACGTTTAGCATATATGCTCAACGATTCACAAGTTTCAGTTGTGTTGTCTCAAGAGAAATTGCTCGCTAGTTTACCGGAATATAGAGCACGTGTAGTTTGCTTAGATAAAGACTGGCAAAATATCTCAAAAGAAAGTATAGATAATCTTATTAGTGACTCTATAGTTGATAACTTAGCTTATGTCATTTACACTAGCGGTTCGACGGGTCAACCTAAAGGCACTTTAATTAACCACTCAAATGTAGTTCGTCTATTTGCCGCGACCAGCTCTTGGTACAATTTCAACGACCAAGACGTGTGGACAATGTTTCACTCCTACGCCTTCGATTTCTCTGTTTGGGAAATTTGGGGGGCTTTGCTGTACGGTGGACGACTGGTAATAGTACCGTATCTGGTGACGCGATCGCCTGAATCCTTCTATAAGTTACTGTGTCAAGAAAAAGTAACAATTCTCAACCAAACACCTTCCGCATTCCGCCAGTTGATTCAAGCAGAACACTTGACCCTGAGCGGAGCCGAAGGGTCAACAGCAATTGCAAGCGATTTGAGTTTACGCTTAGTAATTTTCGGTGGAGAAGCCTTAGAATTAAAAAGTTTACAGCCTTGGTTTGAGCGTCACGGCGACCAATCGCCTCAGTTAGTGAATATGTACGGGATTACAGAAACCACCGTACACGTCACCTACCGTCCATTGAACAAAGCTGATTTAAATGCCACAGCAAGTGTGATTGGTCGTCCGATACCAGATTTACAGGTGTATGTGCTGGATGAATATTTACAACCAGTGCCAATTGGGGTTGCAGGTGAAATGTACGTTGGTGGCGCTGGAGTAGCGCGTGGCTATCTCAATCGCCCTGAGTTGACGCAACAACGGTTTATCTCGAATCCTTTTAGTAATAATCCCCAAGCGCGACTATACAAAACAGGGGACTTGGCACGTTATTTGCCCAATGGAGAATTAGAGTATTTAGGACGTATAGACAATCAAGTTAAGATTCGCGGTTTCCGCATTGAATTGGGAGAAATTGAGACCCTACTAGTGCAACACCCGGCTATTTGGGAAAGCGTGGTGGTGGCAAGAGAGGATGAACCGGGTAACAAACGTCTCGTGGGTTATGTAGTGCCAAAGGTCGAACAATCTGTAAACGCTTCAGAACTACGCCGCTTTCTCAAACAAAAGCTTCCAGAATACATGATACCAAATGCTTTTGTACAGTTAGAAGCTCTACCACTGACACCGAATGGGAAGGTAGACCGACGCGCTTTGCCATCCCCCGACACTGCAAGACCAGAACTAGAAGATGTTTTTGTCACGCCCAGCACACCAGAAGAGAAAATATTAGCTGCTGTGTGGGCTAACGTTCTCGGCGTTGAGAATGTAGGTATTAATGATAACTTCTTTGCTTTGGGTGGAGATTCTATCCGTAGTATTCAAATTGTGTCTGGTGCTAAAGAACAAGGTTTGAATTTCTCTGTACAACAGTTATTTCAACATCAGACGATTCACTCGCTAATCCAAAAACTGAAAACACAAGAGAATAACTCCACAAAATTAGAATTAACTCAGCCATTCAGCCTCATTTCTCAAGCAGACTTTCAGCAAGTACCTTCAGGGATAGAGGATGCTTATCCCTTGGCTATGTTGCAAATGGGAATGATTTACCACAGTGAGTACAGCAAAGATAGTGCAGTCTATCACGATCTTTTCAGTTTACATCTCAAAACTCCTCTTGATGTTGAACTTTTACAGATTGCTGTTCAAGATTTAGTCAATCATCACCCTGTACTGCGGGCTTCGTTCCATCTTAGTAATTTCAGCATTCCGTTACAACTGATTCATCAGCAAGTTGAGATTCCCTTCCAGGTGGAAGATTGGTGCCATTTAAATGATGCTGAGCAAGAAGTTGCCTTAGCTGCTTGGTTTGAAGCCGAAAAGAAACAGCATTTTGATTGGACTCGTCCTCCGTTAGTGCGTTTCTGTGTTCATCGTCGTACACATGAGACATTTAATTTGACTGTAAGCTTCCACCATGCCATTCTCGATGGATGGAGTTTTGCCTCGATGATGAGTGAATTGCTGAAGCGTTACTCGTCACTTTTAGGCGAAGGAGTTAATTATGTAGACCCACCATTAAGTGTTACATTCCGGGACTTTGTAGCTTTAGAACAACAAGCACTTGCCTCAACCGAGACTCAGCGTTACTGGAGTGAAAAGTTAAATAATAGCACTTTTACCAAGTTGCCTCGTTGGTCTTCTATACCAACAAACACTGCTATTCAAGAAATTGGTGAGCAAGAGGTAACTTTATCCCCTGAGATTTTTACTGGCTTAAAACGACTGGCTCAGTCCGCAGAAGTTCCACTCAAAAATGTCTTATTAGCTGCTCATTTGCGGGTGTTAAATTTCCTCAACGGTGAAGAGGATCTAGTAACGGGTGTGGTAGCTAACGGACGACCTGAGCAAAATGATGGTGAGCGAGTATTGGGACTATTCCTAAATACATTGCCATTCCGCCTGCAATTAACTGGAGGCACTTGGATAGACCTAGTAAAACAAGTATTTGCAGCAGAACAAGAAATGTTGCCGCACCGCCGTTATCCTTTGGCAGAAATACAAAGGATTTTGGGTGGTGAATCTCTACTTGAGACGGCGTTTAATTTCACCCATTTCCATGTTTACGAACAGGTGATGGAACTCGATAATTTGCAGGCGCTAGGTGGAAAGGTTTTCGATCAAACCAACTTTACTTTTCTTACTCAATTTAACCTCGGTATTAGTTCCGATGAGCTAGCACTGGTTTTAAAGTACGACCCCTGTGAGCTATGCTCGGAACAAATTAACAAGATTGGTGATTATTTCCATTCTGTTCTTGCCGCAATGGCGAACGAGCCACAAGGACGTTATGAGTTGCACTCCCTTGTTTCTTTAGAGGAGCGTCATCAACTTCTGGCAGAATGGAACCATACCAAGGTAGATTATCCACTAAATAAATGTATTCATCAGTGGTTTGAAGAACAGGTAGAGCGTAGCCCAAATGCAGTAGCGGTAGTGTTTGAGAATGAACAACTTACTTACTACCAATTGAACAGTCGTGCAAATCAGTTGGCGCACTACCTGAAGTCTTTAGGAGTCAAAGTCGATGTGTTGGTAGGCATTTGTGTGGAACGCTCAATAGAAATGGTGGTGGGAGTGCTAGGAATTCTCAAGGCAGGTGGGGCTTATGTACCGCTTGACCCAGAGTATCCCACCCAACGCCTGAGTTTCATGCTTGAAGATGCTGCTGTTGGGGTGTTGCTGACCCAGCAATCACTCATTGAGAAACTACCCCCACTACAAACAAAACTTGTCTTTTTAGATACAGATGCCCCAGAGATTTCCCAATTGTGTGAGGATAATCTCATCTGTGAGGTACAAGCTAATAACTTAGCTTATGTGATTTACACTAGCGGTTCTACAGGTCAACCTAAAGGTGTAGCCCTGAATCAGCAAGCTGTTTGCAATCTCATGTTGTGGCAACTGGAAAATCAGACAATTTCTGGTGGAGCAAAAACGCTGCAATTTGCTCCCCTGAGCTTTGATGTCTCGTTCCAAGAAATGTTTTCTACCTGGTTTGGTGGAGGCACATTGTTCCTCATTTCAGAGGAATTACGACGAAATCCAGTGGCTTTATTAGGTTTTGTGGAACAAAAAGCTATCGAGAGGCTATTTGTTCCGTTTGTTGCCTTACAGCAATTGGCTGAAGTGGCGGTTGATAGTCAATTAGTTAATAATCATTTGCGGGAAATTATTACTGCTGGGGAACAGTTGCAGATGACTCGTGCCATTTGTCAGTGGTTGAGCAAACTGACAAATAATTGTACTTTGCACAATCATTACGGACCAACAGAAACCCATGTCGTCATCACTTTTACACTGAATTCTTCAGTGGATACATGGCCGCTACTACCTCCTATTGGTCGTCCGATTGCTAACACCCAAGCTTACATCTTGGACAGGTACTTACAGCCTGTACCAGTCGGTGTGCCAGGTGAATTGTACATTGGTGGAGTTTGTTTGGCGCGGGGCTACCTCAACCGACCTGAGTTAACACAACAGAGATTTATTCCTCATCCCTTTAGCGCCGATCCTGACTCTCGCCTCTACAAAACAGGGGATAAAGCGCGTTATTTAGAAGATGGCAATATTGAATACCTAGGACGGATTGACAATCAAGTAAAGATCCGGGGTTTCCGCATCGAGTTGGGAGAAATTGAAGCAGTACTAAGTCAGCATGAAGATGTACACGCATGTGCGATCGCTGTTCGCGAAGATACCCCAGGTGATAAGCGCTTAGTTGCCTATATAGTAGCAGACCACGACTGTACACCTACAACTCAACAACTGCGGCAATTCGTCAAAGCAAAACTGCCAGAGTACATGGTACCCAATGCTTTTATGATGCTGGAGGCAATGCCACTCACTCCCAGTGGCAAAGTAGACCGTCGTGCACTGCCCGCACCTGATTTATACGGCGATCGCATAGAAAAATATGTAGCCCCACGCACGCCTGTTGAAGAACTTTTGGCACAAATTTGGGCGCAAGTGCTGAAAATAGAGCTTGTAGGAGTTTATGATAACTTCTTTGAACTAGGGGGACATTCGCTACTAGCAACACAAGTGGTTTCACGCATCCGTACTCTCTTCAGAGTGGAAGTACCATTACGAGAGTTGTTTGCCACAGCGACACTAGCCGAATTAGCGCGCTCAATTGAGCAGTTACAGCAACAAGAATTAGAACTATCTGCACCGCCTATCTTACCAAGAGCGGAGAATACAGAAGAATTACCTTTATCTTACGCGCAACAGCGTTTGTGGTTTTTAGACCAATTAGAGCCGAACAGTGCCGCATACAATATACCCACAGCTTTGCGTCTGGAGGGAAATCTTAATCGGGCTGCCTTAGAACAAAGCTTAATTGAAATTATTCATCGCCATGAAGCATTACGTACAAACTTCATTACAGTTGATGGACAACTAAGACAAATCATTCAAAATAGTAGGGAACTTTTAACAGGGAACGGGGAACACGGAATAGTATCAGTTGTTGACTTAAAGCATTTATCTACACTTGTACTGAGCGAAGTCGTTGGCGTTCGCGAAGCGTCTCGAAGAGAAGCCTCTGCCTCAGCAGAAGTAACCGAACAAGAAATAACTTCACAGCAATTAGTGCAACAAGAGGCTATTCGACCTTTTGATTTGGCAAAAGGAGCATTAATCAGGGCAACATTAGTAGTGCTGTCTCAGACAGAACACATACTAATAGTATGTATGCACCATGTTGTCTCTGATGCTTGGTCAATGGGTGTGTTTGTTGAAGAACTGGCTGCACTCTACAAAGCTTATTCCCAAGGTGAACCGTCACCCCTAGCGCCGTTGCCGATTCAATATGCGGATTTTGCCATTTGGCAGCGCAACTGGTTGCAAGGCGATGTACTGCAAACTCAACTC
>JAVRCJ020000055.1:0-41345 GCA_034530875.2 Nostoc sp. DedSLP01 | reverse complement strand
CAATTTGCCCCAGTTCCCACAACATTTCTTGTTGTTTCTCATAGGGTATATGTGCATAATTATTTGCCCACCCTAAAAATGCTTGTAATGACGTTCCTAAATCTTGTCCTGGAATAATTTCTTGTGGCCAGGGGGAAGTTTGTAAATTGCCACAACACTCACATATACAGGTATGGCGTTGATACTCAACTATTTCTATGGGACGTTCTACTAGTTGTGCTACCGTGTGTTTTTCTACTTTTACTGCTAGGGGTGCAAATGAAGAGTGACCACAGCAAACACAATCCGTAGGACGTAAAATTTCATAGCGATCTACTCTGCCAAAACCTTTACGAGTCTTACCTTGGTGTCCTGGCTGCCCACCTGGTTTCTTTTTCGGCGGGTTTGATTCCTCTTGGGGAGGCACTTTTTTGTTTTCGCTTTTTTTGTGAATGTCTTGTGATGGTGGTTTCGACGAATTAGAACTGTCTAAATCTCTACTGACTTTTAAACGCTCTACTTCTTGCTGTAGCTCTATGATGATTTTTTGTAACTCACGTATTACCTTGCTCTGTTCAATAATTATTTCTACCAGTTCTTCCTTCGATAACTGGTTTAAACTTTCTCTGTCTAGTTCTTGAGGCACGTTTTGGTTCATATTTGTGATACTCCACCTCAACTGTCCCCTTTGTCAATACTCTCTCACCTGAATCCTTACGTTACCGAAGAAAGGCAGAGGGCAGAGGGCAGGAGGCTCAGTTGGAAGAGAATATAATTTTTGCCTTCTGCTAAAAGAGTTTAAAGCACCATTATTTATTTATGAACAAAGATGAAAACATGTATTTCGAGACACGTAGTGCGAGAAATACTATGTCAAAAGTTAAATCCTCTAAATTTATTTATGGAGATTCCATAAAAGTCTTCTGCCTCCTGCCTCTTGCCTTCTTCAAAGAATACTATATTATTTTAAACAATTGAATCAAAACATATGAATCCAACTGCTAACAAACTTCCAAATGATAGTATGCTTGAGTTTTGTAGAAATCTTATTCAATAAATCAAATAAGTTATTTGTCATCCCAACGGAAACCCCATGAGCAGCAATATTAATATTTTGATTCATATCTTTTACTCCTAACTTAGGATTTCTACATAGCCATCGGTTCCATTAACCCGAATTCTCTGTCCGTCATCGATCAGTTTGGTAGCATTATCTACTCCGACAACTGCGCTTATACCATATTCACGTGCGATAACTGCTCCATGAGTCATCAGTCCACCAACTTCGGTGACTAGGCCTTTTATAGATACAAACAATGGTGTCCAGCTAGGGTCAGTAAAGGAGGTGACTAATATATCTCCATCTTCTAGATCGGCATCTTCCATGTTTAAGATGACACGTGCTCGTCCCTCTATAACTCCGGAAGAAACAGGTAGACCTACAATAGCTTCGGTAGGGAGATTTTCTCGTTTGTACCGACCTGCAATAATTTCACCGTCAGACGCGATCGCACGTGGCGGAGTTAGCTTTTGATAGAATCTGTACTCGTCTTTTCGTTTGCCGATCGTCTGGTAATCAAGTTTATTGGAGCGTACAACTGAGCGAAGTTCTTCAAAAGTGAGATAGTATATATCTTCTTTTTCATGAATAACGTTAGCTTGTACGAGTTGTTCGGCTTCTTTCAGTAAAGCTTGCTTATAAACGAAGTAGCGATTAACTATGCCGTATTTTGGATATTCACGATAACCGATGAAATTCCGAATTAGGTCGATCGTTCGTTTTGTTTTTTCGGCTTTTTGTTCACCATCCGGTAATTGCTGCAATCGATCTAATAACTCTTGTTGTTTTTTCAAAGCCTCCTGTTGCCCTTGCTCAAATTTGCGATCGCCAGCACCAGGCTCAAAGTTTTTGATATTATTGAGAATTATGGGGACAAGCGTCATTGGTTTTTCGCTCCAACGAGGTCTTGTAATATCGATCTCACCGGCACATCGCATTCCGTATTTGTTGAGATAAGCATAGATAGCGTCTTGGGTTTCCTTTCCTCCATTAAACTTAACCAATTCATCCAAAAAGCTATCATCTTTTACCTGTTGTAAATACTCAATTACATCCGGGTAAGGACGAATTACATCCGCGACATCCAATAGCGCCAGACCCATAGCCGAAGTAATATTGTTGGGTACAGATTGAGAAAGCGCGTCTGCTACGTTTTTTTCACCTAACCACTCCTGCATTTTTTCATTGAGCCATGATGACGCATTCATAGCAGTCATAATCACACCAAAACTTTGTGGATCGGATAAACTCTTCTTTAATTGCTGGATATCTTCCAAGATAAAATCAATCAGATCCGATCCTGATTTCGTCTGGATGTTATGTTTTAACTCGTCTATCGATGTTTGACTGCGCCCAATCAGATCGGGAACGATCGCCGGATCGTATTCGGTCAGCGTTTGAAAATCCAAAGACGATGCACCCTGATTGCTGTTACCGGAACTTTGTTCTTGCTTGTCATCTGGTAACAATTTTATGAAATCTCCCCGATCTAGTATGGTCATAAGTGCGTCCCTTATAAGCGGATCGGATTTTCCTAAAACATCTACCAGAATTGTTCTTTTCACAGGTGAAGCCAAATCGTGTGTGACATCAACAAACAACCTTCCACCAGCTTGATACATGGGGCGAGCTGCTGTTAACTGGAATAAAGACAATCCCAATGGTTTGATGGGGTCAGTCATCATTTGTTGATGACCGACAGATACATAAACGTGATTTTCTTCATCATTCGCTTCAGGAATGGGATATAAAGTCGTGATGGGGCGACTCTGGACAATATAAAATGTGTCATCAACCAAACACCATTCAATGTCCTGGGGGCAGCCGAAATGTTCTTCAATCTTCCTACCGATGCGCTCAAGCTGCAAAATCTGCTCGTCTGTCAGCGCTTGTCTTTTCTGTCTCTGTTGCTCAATCTCCTGTTCTTTCGTACCGCCATCTTTTAAGGCGTAAATAGCTAGTTTCTTGGTGGATATCTTCTTATCGATAACCTTGCCGTTACACACTTTATAGATATCAGCATTCACCAGACCTCTGACCAAAGCTTCACCAAGTCCGAAGCCCGCATCAATGGATAACACCTTCCTATTAGAAGTAACGGGATCGGCAGTAAATAAAATTCCTGCCACCTGCGGGAAGACCATCTTCTGAACAACCACAGACAAGTAGACTTTACGGTGGTCGAAGCCATTTTGGAGGCGGTAGGTTACTGCTCTCTCGGTAAATAGCGATGCCCAGCACTTACTGATATGCTTTAAAATTGCTTCCTTTCCAATAATGTTCAAATACGTATCCTGCTGTCCTGCAAAAGAGGCTGTCGGTAAATCCTCAGCAGTTGCGCTAGATCGTACTGCATAGGCATTTTTTTCTCCAAGCCTGGAGAGAAGGGGGGCGATCTCTTCATTAATGTCTTGAGGAATGGTTATCGCTTCAATGAAAGAGCGAATCTCACCGCTAAGTTCACTGATTTTATCCCGGTCTTCCACCAATAGATGCGATAACCGATCGAGTAATTCGTTAATCGGCGACGTTTTTCCAATAATTCTTTTAAAAGCTTCAGTAGAAATACAAAAGCCATCCGGTACGAGTATTCCTTCAATCTTGGTAAGTTCCCCCAGGTTCGCGCCTTTACCCCCAACAAAGGAGAGTTTTGTTTTGTCAATATCTTGAAAACAAAGGACAAACGAACTCATCAGTTTTCCTCCTTTGGCAATTCATACTACCGTTGCAATCAGCAGCGGCAAACAGCCTTTGCATCATAACCGATCGCCGAGATGTCGATGGTGTACATGGGCGTTGTTATGCAGCGATCGTCTGCTTTAAATCACAATCTGACTTTTCCCATTAATAGAACTTACGCATTGACAAATAAAACAAAAAATACAAGGCAAGAAAGTATAAAAAAAACAGCGATCGCTCGGGGGTGCAAAGCGGGATTAGGTTCTGCGATCGGTTATCTTCATGGGTAAAATTGGCAAAGTTTCGCCAATTTGGGATTTGAAATTTTGGATTAGGTTTCAATCTAAAATCTCAAATTCCCTATGCTCCATTCCCATTTCAAAGATTCTCAATCTTTAGCTGAGTATCTGAGTCAAGCCATGCTTGAGCAAATTCTGTTTGTGCAAATTTTGCAGCTTTATTTTTACCCTGTGCTTGCAAACTTGCCTGCAAGCCAAATAAGGAACGTCCATTACCTGGATATTTAGTTAAATCAGCGCGAAATACTGTCTCTGCTGCCGCATAATCACCTTTAGCTAACAGGACACCCCCCAATGCTTCCCGCGTGGGGAAGTACCAGTCTGGTGGTTCTACGTAGTCTAGGTTATCTTCTGCTACTACTGCTTGTTCCAATATAGCGATCGCACTCTGGTAATCATTCCTAGATTTGGCAATCTTGGCATCTAAAAATTTTTGGGCAATGTCTAAAATGCGACTAGCAGGCGTAAAACCGATGGTAGACTCTGCTGGCAGGATCTTTCTAGCAGCTAGTAAAGCACGGCTTTCTAATGCTGCATCTTCTGGCTGGTTTTGGGCTGCGTATGCCAAACCTCGCGTAAAGTGCCACAGCGCATTAGTAGTTGGAAGTGTAGCATCAGGTCGAGGAGTCTGTAAAATTTGATCCCAATCCCCAAATCGCGCTTGTATCGATAATTTATTCGCTAGAAATCCCTCTAACATGGGTAAGTGAGGATCTATAGAATTAGCATGAGCAACTAATCTCTGAGCCGCTTGCAGGGCATCAAGATGTTTACCTGCCATACTACTAGCGATCGTCAGAAAATGTATATTATGAGTCAAGTATAGGTGAGAATAAATACCTTGAATTTGATTGTGACAAATGTAAGGCACATCTTGAGCGATCGCCTGCTCGTTGACTCGCATTGCTGCGGTATAATCCCCGACGCGGAAATAAATATGGCTAGGCATGTGTACCAAGTGTCCAGCCGCAGGAACTAAGGTTTCTAATCGCTTGGCGCTCTTGAGGGCGCGTTCTGGATGTAATGAGGCTTCTACTGCATGAATATAATAGTGATTCGCGCCTGGGTGATTCGGATTTCTTTGCAGAACAGATTCTAAAACAGCAACAATTTTTTCTGTTCCTGGTTGTGGTTGACCATCATGTGTCCACAACTGCCAAGGATGCAAATCCATCAAGCTCTGGGCATATAAAGTTGCCGCGTCTAAGTCATCAGGATAGCGTTGAACCAGACTTGCCATTGCTTTGGCATAGTCCACATCTAGGGAATGTACATCTGCATTGGGATTTGCAGAATAACGTTTTGCTAAAGCCTGAATATAATCTCTTTCTTTTGTTGATGCTTGCCCAGCCAAGAATAAAGCTTGTTGTATGGCTTGATAGCCAGCTTGTTCTTTAGAACTGGTGATTACTGAGTTAATATTGGGGCCAAGGGCAAGAGCAATTCCCCAATGTGCCATTGCCATTTGTGGGTCGAGTTCAGCAGCGTGTTGAAAAGAACGCACAGCTTCATCATGATTAAAGCCGTAAATGAGATTTAAACCCTGGTCAAAGAACTTTTGCGCTTGGGGGTTTTGAGTAGAAACTCCATGATGGTATGTTCCTAGTCCTGGGATTAAAGTATGGGGCTGTTTGGTTTGGGCGATCGCACAATTAGGAAAGACTAAAAATAGTACAACTACCCAAACTATAAATAAGCATTTCATACTCAAGTTACCTGTGTTTAAGCTTTTTGATATCAGCTATTTAAATTACAGTTTCTTGAGTAAGTTATACGCATCTTGATAATTTATTAATATAGTATAGCAATCCGATTTTTGGAGAAATTACTTGCGTAGTGAGCCTTCACGTTGGCGTTGGCGTTGGCGAAGCCTCTCGAAGAGAAGCCTCTCGAAGAGATGTCCATATTACGGCTAAAATTGCTTCTCACACCCTACGTTTATTGCTTCGTCTTCGTTTTGGTATCAACGTTCTCACCTTCCAGTCTCAACCAATTTAATTCACATTAGGCGTAATTTTATGCTAAACAAGTGCGATCGCTGCAATTACCCTCTTGTTTACTCAGTTCAAGAGTCTGTGTCTGTGATTTGCCATTCATCAATGTTCCATAACACAGAGGCTAAACTAGAGTATTTGATAGGATCGAGGCGATTGCGGACTGCATAAAAAGATATGGGATTCACTAAAAAAAATACTGGTAGCTGTTCGGCAACTATTTGTTGAAATCTGCCATAAATCGCCCGGCGCTTTTCTTCATTTAGTTCTTGAACTCCTGCGTTGAATAGATTGTCAATCTCTTGTTCCCAATCAGAAACTACCCATCCTTGTATTGGAGGTGCGCCTGGTTGGGGGCCTTGGTTGAATTGATGAAAAGAGCCACGACTAGACCAAAATAGATACAGGAGATGAGGCTCTAAATCTGCACCAGTAGCACCAAATGCTCCTACATAACAATCCCAATCGCGCCGAGATAGCAGCCTTTGCAACACAACATTAAAATTAATTACCTGCAAATTTGCTTTAATTCCAATATGGCTGAGATCTTGTTGGATTTGAACGGCTGCATCTATCCGCGATCGGTCTTCAGATTTCACTAACAGTTCAAATTCAACCCGATTTCCATCTTTATCCAGCAGTTGTTTTTGGGAATTGTATTTGAAACCTGCTGCTATCAGTATTTGCCTAGCGCGATCGGGATTGTAATCGTAAACTTTTAACCCCGATCGCAAAGAGAAATAATAAGGACTTTGCACACCAATTGGTGAATGTTGGATTTCACCTAATCCTCGATAGATATTAGTTTTAATGGTGTCGCGGTCAATAGAATATGCGACTGCTTGTCTAAAAGCCAAGTTATTAAACCACCGCGATTTTATTGGGTCTACGAAATATTTTCCTTGAGCATTACGCGCTTGATTGAGATTGAATCCCACAAAGGAAAAACCATTACTAGGACCGCCGTTATAAATAGTATATTTTCCGCGCTTTTCTCCTCGCTTCAACAACGAAAAATCTGATGGTGTTACAACTACACTATCTAATTCTCCAGAACGAAATCTCAATAATTGATTGTCAGTTGAAGAAATAATTTGCCAAATAATACGTTGAATATAAGGTTGAGATTTTCCTTGTGTGTCTTTGCGCCAATAATAAGGGTTGCGCCGGAATATTACTCGTTCGGAAGGAGTATAGCTTTCAATTTTATAAGGGCCATTACAGACAATTTTTTGTACATCTGTATTAGTTCCCCACATATACATAAATTGAGGATTGCCTCGAGCATCATAAGAAAACACAGAGGAACGCAAAGCATGGGCAGGCAAAATTGCCAATCTTTCTGTATATCTTAAAAAAGGGGCGAAAGGTTCTGGTAAAGTAAACTCAACTCTGAGTTCATCGAGCTTTTTTATTGATGGGAAAGCTTCTGTATTTGCAATCCGAAGAAAATCTTTATATATATTGGGAATTTTTGGATTTAGATAAATGTCTCGATAGCTAAAGACAACATCATCTGCTGTCAATGGTTCGCCATCTGACCATCTGAGGTTTTTTCTAAGGGTAAAAGTAATACGTTTTCGATCTGGGGAGATTGACCAAGCTTCTGCTAGTGCTGGTTCTAACTTAGCAGTAATCGGATTCTCATCGACTAATCCTTTATAGATGAAGGAAAAAACACTATAGGGAGAGTCATTAATGGCATAGTTAAAAGTAGCTGGCTCATTCAGAGAAACTAGAACTATTTGAGATACTCGAGCTGCTTTAGTTTGAAACTTGCTTGGATGACAACCGACAAGAATTAAAAAACAAGCCAGCACTAAGGCAATTAACCGCTTTTGATGTCGAAGAATATTAAATGGCATTAAGGATCTGGCCAAGAGGACTAAACGCATAGCTGACTATACACGCTGCAAACACTCGTGCATACCAGGTTATACCAATTCAAAATTAAAAATTAAAAATTAAGAAATCTATATTTTACAAGGCTTTCTGGATTTAGATCTGTTTCCAAATTTTAGTGAATTGGTATCACAAGGGGAGCTTGCCACCCGTTATGGATTAAAAAACATCGGTAATTCAATGCTTTCCCCCCTTACCTTTCCCCATCGTCTAGATTTCCGTAAAAAAATCCGAAACCCAACAACCTCAATTTGTAGATTCAGCATATACCTACAAATAAGCTAAAGATAATATGAGTCTAAAATTGAGATTTAAACCAGTTTCTCACAGTTGGGTTGCCCTTCACCCACAGCCTAAAGGGGTAATTCAATTTATTGCAGGAGCTTTTTTTGGTACGTTTTTCCCCATGTTTTTTTATCGCTATCTGCTCCAATCTTTATACGAACAGGGATATACGATTGTTATTCTGCCATTTAACTTTACTTTTAACCATTATGTAGAAGCTGGTTTTCTCATGAGAGAGCAGTATGAAATTCTCCCAGAACTTGTGAGAATGGCAACTGTCGAAGGATACGATTATGAAGCTTATCTAGATGATAAAAACTTCTCTTGGATCGGACATAGCCTTGGCTGTAAATACATCTCTCTCTTAGAAGGATTTACTGCTTTACCCGAAAAAACTGAAGATAGAGAACTATTTATTCGTAAACTGCTGGCTTACACTTCAGATAAGTCACAGATTGAAAGTGTTATTGCAGATATAAATACTCTCGTTGACGAACTAAAGCTAAAAATTGCAGAAGTTCAGAAATTAATTCGCATTTATGTAGGTCGAGAAGTCAAAATTAACAGCATCTTTATTAAAGGGCAAGTTTCTATCTTATTCGCACCTGCAATTACAAATACAGCCAGCGCTATCCGGCCTCAATTTTTAGCTGATTTTATCGATAAACTTGGTTTTGGTGTGAAACCAACCATCGAAGAAACTCAAAATTTAATCAAGGATAGCAACTTATTTAATATCATGGGTTTAGTCCGCTTCCAATCAGATAATATTGCTAAATCAACCACTGATTGGTTTGTTAATATTTTCAAAAAACCACCTCAAAAATTTCTCGAAACTTTGGCAGGCGGACATTTAAAACCTCTAGGTATTCAAACAGGTAACAAAGTCCTGAATCTGTTTGATAAACCCTCGATTGAATCAGTTACAGAACGCAATAAAGGATTTGAAGACCATGTAATTGAGTTACTTAAAGAACTCAAAGAAAAAGCAAAATAATAGAGATGGGCAAAGGGCAAAGAGCATTGGTCATTTCTTCCCCTGCCTTCCCCGCCTTCCCTGCCCCTCACAATCCCAACTCTTCTGGAAGACCTAACATAATGTTGAGATTTTGCACTGCGGCTCCGGATGCGCCTTTGCCTAAGTTGTCAAGACGAGCGACTAGCAAGGCTTCTTTAGTAGCGTCATTGGCGAAGACAAAAACTTGAACAATGTTGGTGCCGTTCATAGCTTTAGCATCTAGAAATGTTCCGTCTCTGAGCAGCGTAGGTTCTTTAAATGGAGCAACTTGGACAAACTTTTCAGTTTGGTAATAGTCAGCGATCGCTTCATAGATTACCTCACCTGATGGCGGATTCTCCAAAATCCCCAAGGGCAAAGGTACTTGTACTAACATCCCCTGCTCAAAATCCCCCACTGACGGTACAAATAACGGTGGGGTTGCTAACCCGGAAAAGTAATGCATTTCCTTAACGTGTTTGTGCCCAAACTGTAAACCGTAGATGCTGTATGGATAAAGCGAATCTCCCCCGGCTTGCTGTTGGTGGAAAGCATCGTACTTTTGAATCAAATTTTTACCGCCACCAGAATAACCGGAGACTGCATTCACGGTAATGGGAAAGTCTGTATTTAAAATTCCTTTGGCAATCAAGGGACGAATACAAGCCAAAAATCCCGTAGGATAACAGCCGGGATTGCTAACAAACTGGGCGCTGGCGATTTTTTCTCGCTGTCCTGGATTGATTTCGGGAAAGCCGTATACCCAACCCTCAGCTGTGCGATGGGCGCTACTGGCATCAAGAATTTTAACGTTAGTATTAATAACTAAGCTCACAGCTTCACGGGCGGCGTCATCAGGTAAGCAAAGAATGACAACATCCACGGAGTTAATTAGTTTAGCTCGCTCGGTTGCATCTTTGCGTTTAGATGGCTCAATGCTTACTAACTCAATGTCATCCCGTTGGTTGAGCCGCGAGTAAATCTGTAAGCCTGTGGTTCCGGATTCCCCATCAATGTAAATTTTAGGTTTAGCAATCATCGCCCAGCATCCCGATATCTAAGTAGTATTTTGAATTAATAATATAGTTACTTGACTGGTAGTGGTTCGAGTTATCAGCATAAATTCTGTGGAGTTGCTGACAATAAATCTATAAGCTGCAAGCTACTCGTCCTAAAACGCCACATTATCAAGATAGAATTCAGGAGTCAGTCGTCAGAATTCAGTATGAATTGGAGTACAACTGGCAGATAGCGCAGCGTTAGCGAGTATTAGAGCGTCGCGTCTGAATAACTGGGTTTAAGACCCCCACCAAATCGTAGATTTGGTGCAAAACAATCAATCGCGGGTCTGAATAAGAGACTTTCTTGTTCTGACTTCTGAATTCTGTTAGCGCAGCGAGGCGTAGCCCATTCTGAATTCTTCTTCAATAATTGCGATGGAGAACAGGCAGTTGAAAATACTAACGACTGTTCCACAAATTTTCTAGAGAATAGGTACAAAACCAGCTTTTTCAATCAGTCTTTGTCCTTGAGGTGTTAACAATAAGTCAGTATAAGCTAAACCAACTTCTTCATTTAAACCACCATCTCGTTTCACAATAATAAATATCTTTTTTGTGATGGGATAAGAGCCGTTAATA
Source organism: Nostoc sp. DedSLP01 (assembly GCA_034530875.2). GTDB lineage: Bacteria > Cyanobacteriota > Cyanobacteriia > Cyanobacteriales > Nostocaceae > Nostoc. Next base: position 30,510 of record JAVRCJ020000055.1, on the reverse strand, counting down.
AAAGCAGAACTGTTAGCCATAGTAGTATTACTTTGAGCAATAGGAGCCACGAAAGATTGCTTAAAGTTATCCGACAAGGGCAGAGGACGTATAGCGTGCTGAGAAATAACCTTTGAGGCTCTGGCATAACTAATACTGCCACGAGTGGTAGCAACTTTGCGGATAGACTCGATGGTATCTCGCACCTTTTGGACTTTTAAAGAAAATGGTTTTCCTTTTAAGACTTCTTTTTGAAAGAATTCTACTGTTTCTAAATTTTCTCTATTGCCAGTATTCAGCTCGTAGCTAATAAGAGTAATTCGCAAATTTGGGCCGCCTACTGCTTTCCAATTCCTGATTTTGCCTGCATAGATGTCATTTAATTGAGAAATCGTTAAACCAGGTATTGATAATTGCGGATTCACATATACAGCAATGGCATCAATACCTACTAAAATTTCTTCTAAGAGAAAACCACGTCCGGTAGCTTGTTTAAACTCTTTTGTTTCGATCTCTCGTGAAGACAAGGCAAAACTAATTTCTCCTTCAATCAGCATTTCGATCGCCATATCAGAATAAGGCTTGCCTAGTGTTGGTTCGATGTAGCGTAGCTGAAATTTAGGATGAGCTTGATTAAAAAGCGATCTTACGTTCCGCGATTGCAAAAAGGCAAATGTACTAGAACCACTATATTTAAATATTCCGTGGGGTATATTTTGTATGCGATCGGAGTTTTCGCTAATTATAGATCTATTGATTGCCCGTGGTTCTAGGTGAGGCTTAAGTGGGGCTTTGATTTGATTGAGTGCGATCGCTCCTGCTGTAATAGCTAAAATAGCCGCAGTAATACCTGCTATACGTGATAATTGGAAGTTTCCAGAAATATGTAGAGGAAAATTATATTTAACTCTGCTACTATTTACACTTGATAAACTTGCATTTTGAAAACGAGCTTCAACTCTTGCTATATCTTCTTTGATTAAATGCAAACTGTGCTGCAAACGTTTTAATTTATTGTGAATGTCCTGTGGAATCGGTGAATCGCGTTGCATTACGGACACAAAGGCTTGCTCGTAGCGCTGCAAATTTTTTTTATATCCTTGGTAGGGCTGCTTAATCTTATCGTTAATAACATTAAAATCATCGTTGAGAGATACAAGACCAGTTTCTACAGCTTTAACTAAATAACGAGTATAAATTGCACAGTTATCTATCTCCTCTGCTTGAGCCTGAGGATTCATCTCAACGTTATTTTCTTGCGGGTTAAACGGAACAAATAAATTTAGTAAATCTCCTTGCTTCAAAGCAATATGGCTGCGTGCGCGGATCGGCGCAGGAATTGCTACTCCGGGACGCACGGGTTTGTAACCCCTCGCGTTTTGCAACACAATGCTTTGCGGCATTACTGGCGGACGGTATCGGTCTATCCATGCTAATGGCCCTGAGTGCAGACAGTTAAAAATTTCCTCTAACTGAAAATAAAATAGTAACGGTGCGCTTAAGTAGTAACAAACAAAGTATGGGACATCACCGCGAGCTATATCATCTGTTCCATCGTTATATAACCAGCCAAATAAAACCTGCTCTGGGGTCACTTGATGTATGTAAACGCCTCTGAAACCAGATTTCGGCGGCTTATAAGAATTCCAGTGCTCGTAAACCACCCTTTCCATAAAGGCTTGCTGAATCTCAGGGGTGATTTGTGCGCTCGTAACCGTCCTAAAACCAATAGCTGCAAAGCTGCTATAGACGATTTGACCTAAGAGCATTTTATGAGACATGGTTAACAGCTAGAAGAAAAGGATTTTATAAATTGAGTATTTTTTGAAAAAAATAAATCCGTAATCTCTAACGTTATGTTTCCCATTAAATTCTTGCTCTGCAAGCTAAAATTGATGTGCATAGTAGACACCGCAATTTATAAAAGAGATTACAGCTTAGTAAACTAAATTCAAATTGATTTGTAGTTTACTATTTAATACAAAAATTATTCACAACCTTATATACAAGCTGGAATAATTTTTTATTATATACATCTTTTGTAATAAAATCAATCAAAAACAATGTTTATATTCCGATAAATGCTTGTTATTTTTCACAACCCCCTTATTTATTCATGGTTTTTCTGTACTATAGTTTTATAGTTACTCCATTTAACAATTCCATATCCAATTGAGAGAGCAACAATTGCGGCTGCTAAACCAAATAATTCATTATCTGATACTTTTTTTAAATCTAAGATAATAATCTTTCGAGCAATTGCGATTAAAGAAGTGACGAGAACTAATTCAACTTGGATAATGTGTTTTTGTAAATAACCAGTAATGTTTTCTAATAGTTCTATAGCGATTAATATAGTTAAAAAAGAACCAAAAATTTCAAATAATTTGTCTTTAAAAAAGAATACAGGTTGAAAAAACAAATCTAACCATAAACTTTTTGCTAAATCTATAACAGAAACTAGGATCACCATTATAAGTAATAGTGACATAGCTTTGGCTAAAAGTTCTACTAGACCTTCAACTAAATGCATGAAATTTTTGTTGCGTCCAGCTTCCATTAAAATTCTTAGTGCATTCATAAAATTGATAACTAAACGCTATAGAAAACTGACAAAGGACGTTCCTAACTTGTTCATCTTTCTCAGAGGATACTGGAAAACTTTACAAGTTAGTAAGCAAATGCGAAAAATCAGGGTATCTTTGTGCGATTGATAACCAGTAAGATTATTACTTATCGGTTTTGCTATCTTTGTAATTTTTGGTAGAGTAATTATCTGAAGCTCCAACTTTATCAAGAAGCAAACAATTTTCTGACGAGCAAGGTTGAGAAAGTTTGATATAACGATAAGTTAGACTCAGCCCTACTATAGCCATACCAGCAAGAGCTACAGCTATGATATTTTTGGGTTTAGTATAATTAGGAATCCAACCTTGATGAGATTGCTGCTGTTTTCTAACTTCAAGTCCCTCAAATGATACTTTGGCAGCATCAGATGGAACTTTGACATGTTCAGAATTTGTATTAGCCTCCGGCTTTTGTAGTAATTGGGTAATGAAACCTTGAACATTTTGCAGCAGGTTTGACCATAGACTATCAATTGTTGGCGAATGGTCTTGGATTAAATCAAGTCGATTGGCTTGAGCTAACTCCCAAACAAGCGATAATACTGGAGCTGCTGCACCCTTTGGCTCGAGCCTAGCACTATTTAGCGTGCGGACAATTGGAATCAGTGAATAAAATATCTGATATTGGGCTTTAACAGCATCTAGGCGGCTAGTTAATGGTTGAATAAGCTGCTGGAGGTCTTTGCTGAGGCGGTCTGATTTTAGCAAGTCGCACTTGGTCAGGATCAAGACAAAGGGATAATGGCGATCGTGTAGGTAAGCTACACTAGCGATCGCCATTACCTGTTTGATAATCTCTTCCAAAAATTCGATATATGCTTTACCCCTGCACACCAAAGCATAGGCATCGATAAATACACAACAACCATCCGAGTTAGAAACCATTGCCCGAAAATCATGATTATGAATTGTGCAGATTTCACCAGGTACATCCGACCAGGAAAAATGGCATACAGTTTCAGTCCCCCACCAAGAACGGCGATTTAGATTAAAGCGAAAATTAGTGATTTTCATCGTTGCTGGTGGATAATGAGCAGTTTCAGAAATATAGCTGAGAATATCGTTTATATTTGCTTGTACTTGAGGTTCGCTACAATCAAACCACATCTTTTGCTTATGGTTGGTTTCACGAGCTTCATGTAACTCTGCATAGCTACCAGCTAGAAAAACTGTTTTGCCTACTCCTCTGTGACCGATACTGAGTAAGTTAAATGTTGGTACGGAATTCATTCTTCTCTCCCTACAGTTTTTAAAGGACTAAATTCATTTACCTGGGGCAGATAGCGCTTTTTTTGAGCTATTTCATTAAAGAAGCCGAGTATGATCGCAAATATTGCAACAATGCTGGCTGTCAATAAAAATGCTTTTTTGTTATAAGCATAAGAAATAAAATTAGGCTTAATGTTTTCCTTCAATGAACTAGATAAATTGATATTGTGAGAACAAGCTTCTATACGCTCTATATCGTCAGACCTTAACTGCAAAACTCGCTGTAATTTTTTTAAGCTACTGCGAGTTTGTTCCGCTAAAGGTTGCTGTTCTTTCATTGCCGAAACAAAAGCTTGCTCGTACTGCTGTAATTTTCTTTTGTACTCTAAGTATGGTTGGCTAATTTTAGCTTTAATAGCATGAATATCTTCATTCAAAGAGACAATACCATTTTCTACAGCTTTTATTAATTGACGAGCATAAATAGCCAGATTATCTATCTCTTTGTCTGGAGTTTGAGCATTTGCGTTAAATATATTTTCTTGTTCGTCAAAGGAGACAAATATATCTAGTAACTCTCCTTGTTTTAAAGCAATATTAGTACGTGCCCGCATCAATATGGGAATAATCAACCCAGGAAGCACAGCCTGATAATCCCAGGCATTTCTAACTACAACGCTTTCTAAGGTGAAATTTGAAGTATCGCGCTCTATTAATCCTACTGGCCCCTTGTGCAAGCAAATAAAAATTTTCTCTAGTTGGAAATAGAACAGTAAAGGTTCGGCTAAATAGTAGCAGATAAAGTAGGGTATATCTCCGCCATCCAACTCGTCTGTGCCCACATTGTATAACCATCCAAATAAGGTATGTTCTGGACTAATCTGATACAAATAAACTGCTTGCTGTCCTACTTCTAGGGATTGCTGAGAGTTCCAATACCTCTCAACTATTTTTTCCATAAAAGTTTGCTGAACTTCAACAGGAAGCTGTGTACTAGCAACTGCTTTCAAGCCAGTTTCAGCAAAGCTAGTATAGATAATTTGGTCTAGAAGTAAACTGTAAGACATGGTTGATGGCTAAATAATTTTATCTCGTTGACCAAACTGCTAGCAAAGAAGGCAGGAGGCAGAGGGCAGGAGGTTAGGAGTATTAATTAAAATGAAAATATGTGTTCGCCATTTTCATCGTTTTTACTAATTATATAAACCTACTCATTCATGTGTCTCAGAGTAGCGAGGGCTGAAGGAGATATACGGCTGAGATAGCGGAAAATCCAATATTTAAAAATCGTATCTAATATAACTGGAAATGTTGCAATAAATAAATAAATTGCACTTTGATTTGCTGCGACTCCTAAATGGTCTGCCATGCCTTCAAGAATTACTTCCCAACCATGCGAGGAGTGAAACCCTACAAACATATCCGTTGACAAGATAATAATAAAAGCTTTAGCGCTGTCACTCAGACCATAGATAGTATCATCTAGAAAAGACTTAAAAACAATAAATTGTTTTTTCTGGGTCACCAGTAAAATAATAAAAGTAATAACTGCTAAGATGTCAGCAAAGACATTGCTAATTGCACCAGTACTTTTTTCTCGAAATTCTTCTAACATCTCAGATGCTTTATGTTTGACTTTCTCCTCGATCGCTTCTTGTGAAAGTCTAGGTGAATTATCGATTAAACTAGCAAATCTGAGTTCTTCCTCAAAAAGCTTTAGCTCTCCAAAAGCTTTCTCTTTCATCTCTTCGTGGAGAAAAACCTCAGTGCTATGCTCGCCTCTAACTTGATGAATAATTGGGCTGATTATGAATTGTTTAGATAAATGTTGAATCAATATTGGTATAATAATCAGCGACAGCAAAAAAGTCACAGCAGTTTTCGTTTTCACGCTAGAACTACGGAAATCTTTTATAACTTCTCTTTCTGCTTGTGGTTTTAATTCTAATTTAATTCTGTTAATTGTTCTACCAATAGATCTTGGTAACGGAGACATCTTTTGAGTTTGGAACTCAAAATTATTAATATCTTCGCTAGGTAAACTTAACTGGTTATTGGTTTGAGTTAACAAAGTTGATTTTGGTTCTGGATTAGATACCAAACTTATTGATGTAGTTTCTAAAACAGAATATTTATCTATTACCTCATCAATAAACCTAATTTTCTCTAAACAAATATAATTAGAAATACTTATGAATGATTGGCTAGCTTTTAACTGCGCTAATTTCTTTTTTGCAATATTGATATTTTTATCTAGTTCTGCTTGCAGTAATAACATAACGCTATTACTGTATTGGGCTGATTCAGCAGATATTTTGTGACCATCAAAATACTCATCTTCAATAGATTTAATCGTTAATGCGGCTCTGTATGCTTGATTAAGACATTTCTCTGGCGAACCCAAAAATATTTGCTGAATATTTTGGAAATATTCTTGAATTGGACTTTGCAATTTATTTGATTTGTTTGTAAAAAGAGCCATTGTTTAAAATCAGATGAAGTGGACAGTACAAATGTCTAACTGTGAAAAATCAGATACTGATAGAAATTTACAAATCTCAGGACTGAAAGCAGTGTATTAGTTTTATATGAGTAGGCTCAACTAGAATCTTGTCCGAAGTATTCCCTGTAATTACCTTCTTTAATCTTCTTTGCAGCGTTGTGACCTACTGCCTGACAAATTATATTTGCTGTTTTTCTTCCATCAGTATTGTCATGCACCTCATTAGTACTTTCAACTACAATATCAACAATTATGATTTTTTATAAAGAATTTTATCATTACCATATTCTATACTACCCATTGGTAAACCCTTTGATTGATGGCAAATATGCAGTTAATACAATGCTAAATATTTAGTATATATAAAAAACTTATATTTGCTATACATATAGCAAATATAATGTTAATATTAAGGTTTTTATATCTGCGTAACAAATTTACAGCGTTTTTCAGGTCAATGAAGTACATGGGTAGGGGGCTTGACAGCTGTAAAGCCCCTACGTGATACAGCACATTGCAAGTAAGTGATATAGCCGTAGTCAGATATGTTAGGACATTTTAAAAGCTTGAATACCAGGAATAGTCATACTTTTACCTCCTGCCTCCCTTGCTTAAATTATCCGTCCTTTGAGCCACTTTAGACTCGTAAGCCAAAGTACGTCAAAACAAGTTCAGTTGAGCCAGTGTTAACAATTTCGTGTATTTCTCCCAGTTCGATCGCTACACAGTTTCCTGGAAGTAGAGGATATTCTTTACCATCAATATGAATTACTCCCGAACCAGCTTCTACAAAGAAGACTTCACACATATCCTGATGCGCGTGTGCTGGTGCAGTTTGTCCGGGAGCAAAACGTGCTTGAGAAAAGTTAGTCAGGTGAGGCAAATCGCCGAAGCGCAGCATCACCTTTTTCTTGATTTCGGGATTGTGAGAAACAGACTCTTCTAATAGGTTATTCAGCGAAGTAGTAATCATTCGGGTCTCAAATCGTTGGATAATTCCACAATACCCCTAGTTCCATCAATCCGTACCCGTTGACCATCTTGCAATAACCATGTAGCACCACGAACATCCATAATTGCGGGAATGCCGTACTCACGAGCAACGATCGCACCGTGAGAAAGCCTGCCTCCAGCTTCGGCAATCAATCCTCCAGCCCTTAGTAATAATGGTGCCCAGCCGGAATCTGTGTAAGGTACTACCAAAATTGTATCGCGGTCAATCTCTGGCACATCTTGTAAATTTCGTAATACCTTTACTCGCCCTTCGGCTTGCCCGTGACTGGCTCCAATCCCTTGTAAAATTTGGTCTGAGTACAGTGCAGAGGGTGCTAAGGGGTGAGGCGGCGTATTGCCGTAGACGACGAAAGGTACTTCAGGAATTTCGCTATCTTGGACGAATTGCGATCGCCTAAATTCCACTAACTTAGCCAATTGTTCGATAAAGCTGGAATCTCCACCCCCAACTAAACGGCGCACTTCATCAAAGTCGAGCAAAAAGATATCGTCTGTTTGCCTGAGTAAACCAGAATTTAACCATATTTTCTCTAAAGCCACAAAACTCCAACGCAATTCAGCCAAAAGGCGCGAATAAACTTCCGTTACTCGTCCTTTGATATCCACGCGCCGCTGCACAAACCCACGTTTGCGAGTGCGAAAAAAGATGCCATTATTACCGTCTTTAGTGCCTGCTGGTGGTTCGTTGCCCTGAATTAACTGCACAAACATCTGTTTGATGAATTGAGGATTCTCCCGCCAAGTGGGAACGGAAATATCAGTTCCGACTTCACTTAAATAGCCATAATCCTGAAGCAATTCGTCAAATTCTTGCAGAATCTTGTTTCCTTGAAGGGTTTGCTTTAATTGCTCAAATACTTGCTGTGGTTGAGATTCACCTAATATTTCCTTGGCATCTGCGGCGATGGCAGCTAGCGATCGCAATGCTGCTACCTCTGGGGTAACGCTGCGATCGATTTGCTTATCCTTCACCCGAAAAATCGCCTGTCTCAAGGCAGCACTCAAGGGAGCTAAAATGCTGTAATAAGTTGCTTGATGCACCGATTCCAAGATTGAGTCAATTCTTGCTAACAGCTGGGGTGGTTCCAAGTTATTTACATCTTCCTGCGTCAACTGCGACAGCGTAGGAATGAAGCGTTTGTAATAATCCTCTTTAAAGTCTTTTTCTAAACTTAACTCTCGCTTGAGCAATTTCCATAATCCTGGGAAATTCTCCCAAGTTGATTTCCAAGACGGCTTACTGATTTTTGCTCCTCTAGTTAAAAACTCCAGACTTTCCGGTGGCAATCCCATGCGGATAAAAATATCTCCTAAGAGGGATGCGTTAAAGTAGGCTCTGGAATAATGCAGAGTTGCTGTTTCAGTAAAATCTAACCCTGAGGCGCGTTCGCCCAAAACTAAAGTAAAAATTTCTCCCCAAACTCCACAAGTTAAAGGGCGATTAATCGACCATGTTAAGGGGTGAATTACTCCTGGAATTACTTCGGCGGCGATTTTTCGCGTCCAGATGGGTAGCAAAGTAGTAATTGGTCGAGATTGCAACACCCAAAGCGTTTGTCCGTCGTAACTCCACTCGATATCTTGAGGAACGCCATTGAAACGTTTTTCCAGTCGGTAAGCCAAGTATGCAACTTGCTTAATTAATGCTTGGGGAACTCGTCCTTCACCTTCCAATTGTACGGAGGAAGAATTTTCTGCCTCAAAAACAAAAGCGCGGTATTGTTCTGGCGTGACTTTTCCGGAAACAACTTGTGTAGGGCTACCTGGCAGGGCTTCAATAATAATCGCATCACCTTGCTGGGTAATGGGGTCGCGGCTGAAAGCAACGCCAGAAAAGACACTCTGGACTTGTTGTTGAATCAGCACTGCCATTGCTGTTTCATTTAAACCGCGATCGCGGCGATATTGCACGGCAGATGGATGATTGTAAGAAGCTTTGACTTCGGCGATCGCTTCTTGTAATGCTTGGGGACTGGTAACATTTAACACTGTTTTATACTGCCCAGCCGCCGAAGCGTTTTCTGAATCTTCGCCAATGGCAGAGGAACGTACCACCAAGGGAGATAATGGTGATGGTTGGAGAAATTCCGTTAACAGTTGCGGATCTTCGTCAACCGGGGCAAGTACCCATCCTTTTGGTACTGAGTAACCCCAGCGCTTAATTTGAGATAAACTTGCTGCCTTTTCGCCCACAATGGCGGCGTCCAACTCTTCATCCAAAGAAACCATAGCGCGTTGGCGTAGCCCGTCGTAGACATCGCCACTTAAAAATTCCAACATCGCCTGCGATTCTGTTTGTGCTTCTTCGGCTGGCAGATTCATATCATCAGGGATTTTCGTATAAATCCAGGCCATTAAACCAGCTAAAGCCACAGCAGCAAGGACTCTGGGAATCTCGCCCAGATGCAGCAGCATTACAGATAGAGGAAATAGCAGCAATACTCCAAATTTAACTACCTGTCTGGATTGCAGAAAAGCAAAGCTAATGGCTGCAAAGAAAAATACAAATATTGCCACCAGTGGGTCGTGTACGACAAATCCCCAGACCACATTTGTTGTACCTGCCCCTCTGCCTATCCAGTATCTACCGAGAACCAGAGCAATAAGCGCAATTAATTCCCAAAACGAGCCATCTGGGAAGAAAATACGGCTGATTAAGACTGCCGCAACTCCTTTAAAAGCTTCTGACAAAACTGCCAGAATACCTACCAGCGTACCTCCATGATAAAAAGCAGCAGATACACTGATGTTTCCTGTACCAACCTGTGATAATTGCTTACGCTTGAGGGCGTAAGTAATCCATGCAATCAGGGGTAATCCGCCTAGTAGCGGGCAGGCAATTAAAATAACTAAGATACCCCAAAGTTCTAACATTCTGGATTATGGATTTTAGATTTAAATGTGCCATCTAAAATCTCAAATCTCAACTCTAAAATTTTTCTGAAATTTTTGATGGTTTTAAGGGCGCTTTGAGCAAAAACAATTCCAGAGTCAACCCCTTCTCTGCGAAACGCTACGCGAACGGGGAATTTAAAGTTCTAAAATTACAGGATATTTTAGGTTTGTCAAGTAAATAAAATATTTTTTAAACCCAGCCTTCAACCCTGTTTACCTTGTGAATTCTGGATTGGTGAATTCTGTATTTTTCTTTAAGAATTAGCTGCTTGACGGACACATGGCGAAGACGGAGACCGTTTTTGCCAGTGTCCTTCTAGGCTAATAATCGTTTTAGTTTAGCGCGTATGCGGCTTGCAGCGCCCAGACGATCAGAGCAGCGATAGATCCCAGAAGCAACACGGTAGAGATAGTGACTACTTTTGGGGAATCAGCTCCCTCAAACTTCATAATTCCTCGGTTTAAGTCGGACACAGTTTTGTAATCCTCCTCTGTTTACGACATCAGATAATTGTCCGTTTTGATTGTAGTCCTTCTATTGGCAAATAACGTTAAAGCAACAATACTATTTTGTTTAAGCTTTGCAACTTTTCCATCGCCACAATTACTTACTTCTTTGGAGGGAGGAGTGGGATTTATACAGGGTGTGGGAAGTGTGGGAGGTGTGGGGGGTGTGGGAGGTGTGGGGGGTGTGGGAAGTGTGGGAGGTGTGGGAAGTGTGGGAGGTGTGGGAAGTGTGGGAGGTGTGGGAGGTGTGAGAGGTGTGGGAGGTGTGGGAAGTGTGGGAGGTGTGGGAGGTGTGGGAGGTGTGGGAAGTGTGGGAGGAATAACCAATGACCAATGACCAATAACCAATGACTAATGACTAATGACTAAGGACTAAATTAATGAAAATATTGCTGTTGGGAATTTTGGCGGTAGTTGTGGGATTGTTTGTGGTGTTGGAGATAGGGTTGCGATCGCTGTTTGGGTTTGGCAATCCTCTGGTTTACGTTGCTGACGAGCAAATTGGTTATTTGTTGGCTCCTAACCAGCGTACCCGTCGTTTTGGGAATCGTATTGAAATTAACGAATATTCTATGCGGGGTAGTGCGATCGCCAAAACGCTTGCGCCTTCCACGCTGCGAATTCTGCTGTTAGGCGATTCTATTGCCAATGGTGGTTGGTGGACAGATGGAGAGAATACAATATCTAGCTTGATGATGCGTTCTTTTGCATCGTTAAATAACAGTAATTATCTAGATTTAGAAGTATTAAATGCTTCCGCTAATTCTTGGGGGCCGAGGAATGAATTAGCTTATTTAGAGAAGTTTAGCAATTTCAACTCGCAGGTAATAATATTACTAATTAATACCGATGACTTGTTTGCTACTGCTCCGACTTCTTTACCAGTAGGACGCGATCGCAATTATCCAGATAGTAAACCGCCCTTGGCATTAGTGGAAGTTTGGCAGCGTTATCTAACCAAGCAAAAGCCAATTCCAGAACTAAAAGCAGTGCAGAATGAACCAGGCGATCGTGTCGGGATTAATCTGGAGGCGATAAGTAAAATTCAAGCGCTAACTCGCCAAAGTAACAGCAAATTTTTGCTGGTGATGACTCCCTTACTACGAGAAATTGGCGAACCAGGCCCCCGCGATTATGAAATTAAAGCACGCCAGCGCTTAAGTGATTTTACTAAAGCGCAGCAAATTAACTATATTGACTTTTTACCGATATTTAATTCCAATCCGGACTCGAAAGGTTTGTTTCACGACCACATTCACCTGAACTTGCAAGGCAATAAATTTGTGAGCGAAGTTATAGAGCGATCGCTTTTAGAAATCTTGAGTCAGTCTCATTCGCAGATTCTTTAAATTTGATTTCTAAGTATTCTAAATTCTGAATTTTTTTTATCAGCTTTCTCGAATCCAAAGCGCTAGTCCTCCACCACGTCCGCGAGCTGCAATGAAATCTTCTGTAACTAAAAAGAAGGCAAAAAATGATAGTTTAGCTATGGGCTGGCTATAGAAATCCTCGGACTGGACTTTACCAGAGCGAATCTGTTTGTTGTAAACAAGACGACCAAACAAACTGATGAACATCTGGTTAAAGTCAGATGCTAATAAATTTTTCTTACCGATGTATTTCACTGGTCCGGTAAGCTTTAACAAAATAGGGGTTAATTCAACTTGATTAGCAACTTCGCCTTTACCTAAATCCTGTTCTAAATTCGCACTAAAAGAAATATGAATTGGTACAAATTTTGGCACATATAAACCCTTGCCTAATACAATTCCTCCTCGTTCTCTAACTTTCTTAGTTCCAGTAGCAAAGCAAAGCCGCCATTTTCCCAAAAGAGACTCAAAAGGATAGTTGAGGCGTTGTTGTTTGGCAGCTTTTTCTGCTTGTAATAAGGCATTTACTAATATTTCAGCGCTAGGACGTATATTTTTTTGTCCTCGATATGCATCCGCCGCTTGGGATATTACGGTTATAAATTCAGTTGTAGATGTTAAATCAGCTGTCATGAGGATTGAATTATTTTTTTTGCTTTTGCGATAGATTGTAGCGTTTATCTGTCACAGAAATATGAGAGACGTTGCAATGCAACATCTCTACATTTGTTTCAATCGTTAGCGTGTTTCTATGCTAAAGCGATCGCTTTTTTCTCATCCTCAAATTTTGGCTCGCGATATTGTGTTTTATACTCGCCACAATTCTGGATTAATTTAGCAACTAAACCTGTCCATCCAGTTTGGTGGCTAGCTCCAATTCCGGCTCCGTTATCACCATGAAAATACTCATAGAACAAAATCAAATTCTGCCAATGCGGATCGGTTTGAAATTTTTGCGCTGCACCATAAACTGGTCGTTTTCCAGAAACATCTTTTAAGAAAATTCTAGTTAATCTTTGAGATAATTCTGATGCAACTTCACTGAGTGTCATCATTTTACCGGAACCTGTAGGACATTCCAACTTAAAATCATCTCCTAAGTAAGAATAAAACTTATGTAGAGATTCAATTAGTAAGAAGTTCACAGGAAACCAAATAGGGCCGCGCCAGTTAGAATTACCGCCAAATAAACCACTACTAGATTCAGCAGGTTCGTAATCTACACGGAATTGACAACCGTTAACATCAAAAATATAAGGATGTTCGGCGTGAAATCTCGAAAGTGCGCGAATACCATAGTCACTTAAAAACTCGCTTTCATCGAGCATTTTTTGCAGAATACTTCTGAGTTTATCTCTAGAAACGATCGCCAGCAATCTCCTTGCACCAATTCCTTTGGTTTCCATGCAAGCTACATTTTGTCGTAAGTCAGGACGGTTGCGGATAAACCATTCCAAACGCTTTTTGAAACCAGGAAGTATTTTTAAGGTTTCTGGTTCAATTGTTTCAATGGCAAATAAAGGAATTAATCCTACTATTGACCTGACTTTTAAGGTAGTCTGGTGTTCGTTTAAATGCAGTACATCGTAATAAAAACCATCTGATTCATTCCATAAACTAGCTTCCATTTCGCCAATTTTATTCATGGCATCAGCAATGTATAGGAAATGCTCAAAGAACTTGGTGGCGATGTCTTCATAAACAGGATTCTCCTTGGCTAATTCTAACGCGATCGCCAACATATTTAAACAATACATTCCCATCCAACTCGTACCATCAGATTGGTCTATATGTCCGCCTGTGGGCAGTTCTGCGCTACGGTCAAATACACCAATATTATCTAAACCGAGAAATCCACCTTGGAAAACATTGTTACCTTTAGCATCTTTTCGATTTACCCACCAGGTAAAATTGAGCATCAGCTTTTGAAATACTCTTTCTAAAAATTGTCGGTCTGCTCGACCATAAATTTTTTGTTCAATCTGGTAAATTTGCAAAGTTGCCCACGCATGAACTGGTGGATTAACATCGCTAAATTTCCACTCATAAGCAGGAATTTGCCCGTTAGGATGCATATACCATTCGCGCGTTAAAACATCCAATTGATATTTAGCAAACTCTGGATCGAGCATCGCCAAAGGAATAGTATGGAATGCTAAATCCCAAGCAGCAAACCAGGGATATTCCCACTTATCAGGCATGGAAAGAATATCTTCATTATATAGATGAAACCACTCTTGATTTCTGCCATTTTGACGTTCTGGCGGTGGCGGTGGCGTGTTGCGATCGCCTTTGAGCCAATTCTCTACAATGTAATGATAAAATTGCTTGCTCCACAACATTCCAGCAAATGCTTGACGCTGCACATTGTGCATATCTTCACTCAGGGAATGTGGGGTAATGCGCTGATAAAATTCGTCTGCTTCTTGTTGTCGCGTCCAAAATATGGCATCAAATTCTTTGCCTAGCGGCTTAACTAAATTTGCTGTATCGCTAAGTCGCAATTTCACAATTTTAGTTTCGCCTGCACCAACTGTTAATATATAATTAGCAGATGCTTTAGTACCGATTTTTTCTGGATTAACAGCTTCTTTTATTCCTTGTACAATATAGTCATTAATGCCATCTTTTACATAATCAGAAGGATTGGCATCACCAAATAATCGCTGGCAATTTGTCTCATTTTCTGTAAATAATACTTCTCCTCCTTCTTGACAATAAAGCCACCTTTTTCCTAAAGTTTCATGAGATGCCTCAATCGTATTGCAGCCATCGCTTAATTTGACCTCTTTTAAACTAGGTTTTTTAGCATCTCCATTCCAAGACCAAGTATTGCGAAACCAAAGAGTAGGTAATAAGTGCAGTGTCTTTGTTTGAGATCCTCGGTTAACTACTTTAATTTGAATAAGAATATCTTCCGCAGAGTTTTTAGCATATTCTACAAAAACATCAAAGTAGCGATTATCATCAAATACACCTGTATCTAGTAGTTCAAATTCTAATTCTCGGCGACTGCGGCGTTGATTTTCAGCAACTAATTGCGAGTAGGGAAATGCTGCTTGCGGATATTTATACAGCATTTTCATATAGGAATGGGTGGGAGTATTGTCTAAATAAAAGTAATATTCTTTGACATCTTCACCATGATTCCCTTGACTACCAGTTAGGCCGAAGAATCTTTCTTTGAGAATAGCGTCTTCGCCGTTCCAAAGAGCGATCGCAAAACAAAGCCGTTGATGATTATCAGAAATACCAGCAATCCCATCTTCCCCCCAACGGTAGGCACGAGAACGGGCTTGGTCGTGGGTAAAATAGTCCCAAGCAGTACCATCATGACTGTAATCTTCGCGTACCGTTCCCCATTGGCGATCGCTCAAATACGGCCCCCATCTTTGCCAATGAGCTACGCGTTCCAAGCTTTGTGCTAATCTGATCTCTTCTTGAGTAGTCATAATCCCATCCCTCCATGCATATCTGCACTTTAATCAATTTTCTATATGAAGTATCACCCAATACGCTTGGGTTAAGCCTTTTTTCTTCCCATGCTTCCCTTAACAGTTGAAGGAGGCAGGAGGCAGGAGGAAATCAGAGATTGTGATGGGGGGTCTTGTACCCAAATGCGAGGGAGTCAATAAGGCTACTCAACTAGCTATTAACCTCCTGCCTCCTGCCCTCTGCCTTCCTTGCGTAGGTGTACACACAAGTCTTTTAGAGTTGCACCGCAGACTTTAGATCCCCCCAACCCCCCTTAGAAAGGGGGCAAAAATCTCTCAAAGTCCTCCTTTTTAAGGAGGATAATGACGGATCTACGAGGATTTTGGTTTCCTACACAGATGCGTGTACACGGTAGGCCTCCCTCGCGAAGCGAGATAAATTTCCTTAACTGAACTGTATTGGAGTATCACCTTTTTACCGGAAACGAGGCTGAATTTTTGATTAAAATTTGCTAGGAAAATTCGGCAATTAAATGTAGGATGCACTCAGGAAAGAATTATATTAATTTTTATCAAGATATACTTAGATAAAAAAAGCAGATAAACTTTGACGGTCAATCAGCTTTAGTCTTAGATGAGGTCATAAAGCTCCTGAGCTTAAATTTTTGCAGCACAAATCCACCGATTTCGTCCTTGTTCTTTGGCTTTATATAAAGCTTTATCGGCTGCATCAATTAATTCTTGAGCAGAATTTTTAACTGTTGGTATTTGAGTTGCAACGCCTAAACTAATAGTTACAAAATTTTGCAAGCTATCCTTTTTCGGATGAGAAATTTTTAATTCTTCAATTGATTTATGAATCAACTTAGTGACTTTAATTGCACCTGATTCATTTGTATTTGGGAGAAGCACAATAAATTCTTCACCACCATAACGAGCTAGTAGATCTGTTGGACGCTTTAATACAGATTTTGCGGTACGAGCAACTTGTATTAAGCATTCATCTCCTGCTAGATGCCCATAGCAGTCATTATAATCTTTGAAATTGTCAATATCAAATAGAATTAAAGATAAACAATTCCCAGTTCGTTGTAGTCGATTCCATTCTTGTTCTAAAAATTCATCAAAACAACGACGGTTAGCAATTTTGGTTAAAGCATCTAGTTTACTAAGTTTTTCTAACTTAGAATTTGCCAATTCTAAAGCCTGATTAGCTTGAGCCAATTGATTAGCTTGAGAGCGCGATTGTTCTAATAGTTCTGAATGTTCTAAAGCGACATTAAACTGAGCTGCTAATTGGCGGATAAATTGAATTTCTGATGTTTTCCACTCGCGGGAACAACAACACTGATGAACGCATAGCAATCCCCACAGAGTTTTTCCTTTCATTAACGGTACAATAATTTGTGCTTTAATTTGAAATTGCTCTAATAATTCCAAGTGGCAATATTTGAGTCCAGCGTGATAAATATCTGATAATACTTGTATCCGTCCTTGGTGATAAGCAGCTGCATATTTTTCACCAAAACAACGATCCACCACTTTCATCGAAGTCACAGAATCGAAGTCTGGCAATACGTTTTCTGAGACAAATTCACCAAAATTATAATTCGATTCAGCATCAAATCGAAAGATAGCCACGCGATCCACGCGCAGAGCTTTACGAATTTCTCGTACAGTTGTCTTAAACAAAGTTTCTATATTCAGAGATTCACGAATTTCAGCAACTAATGCAAACAAAATCTCTTGTTGCTGATTTGCTTTATGCAGTTCTGCTGCTTTTTGTTCTGCTTGAGCTAACAATTCTGCTTGTTTGACTACAAACCCTAACTGCATTGCAATCTGAGATAGAAACTGTATTTCTATTTTTTTCCATTCATGTGGCTGTGAATGCTGATAGGCAGCTAATACTCCCCAGAGTTTTTTTCCCACAAAAATCGGTGCAGTTGCATAAGCTCGAATATGAAATTGTTCTAAAATATCTAAATGGCATTGAGACAAGCCAGCTGAGTAGATATCTGAAACAACTAAAGTTTCGTTATTACGATAACGTCCACCTTGGTGTTCTTGGAGATAAGAATCATTCCAAACCGTATTTTTTCCTAATGTCTCAATATCATCCCATCCTGGCTCTGCAAACTCAAAGTCGCTGACAAATTCTCCACCCCAGTTTTCATGGAAACGATAGACAGCAATTCGCTCGATGCGGAGTAACTTGCAAGTTTCTTTAGTAGCTGTACGAAAAATTGTTTCTAACTCCAAAGAAGCTCGAATTTTGCTAATAACTCGAAAAAGCGCCCTTTCTTGCTCTTCTAATTGCTGAAGTTGCAGGTTTTTCTCGGATAATTGAGCTTTTAATTCGCTAATACTAGGCTGTCCTAAAAGTTGACAGAATAAATCGACAGATATTTTATTGATATTATGTAAAATTTTATCAAACATGAGGAAAAAAATGTCAATAATATTACGTATTCAAAAAAAGTAATTAAAGCCTGTACTTAAGTAATTAATATTACTTTTTGTTTACTTATGCCAAAGCTTTCTTTAAGTCTAACTCTGCTATAAATTATTATCTTAGAAGTTTCAATTAAAAGTAAAAGGATGATATTTGCTGTTTACTATCATTCTTAGCGAAATATTGCTAATACTTCCTATATTTAACTTATTTATTGGCAAAAGCTAGCCGTTGTTTTAATTAGTAGAAGCTGCACAGATTGCATTTAACTTTATTTTTACTTGCAAATTTAAGTATCATTTATTACTTTTGTCAATAAATAGCTATTGTTGCATATAGTTAGGTTACAGAAATTAATATTTACAAGTGGGATATATATAAAGAAACAAAACCATATTGGCATTGAGCCGAGATAACAATTTAGTCATTAGTCAGTGGTCATTAGTTATTAGTATTACTAAACACGAGAAATTAAGTATAGCTACTAATGACTCGAAATCCCCCGGCTTCAAGCTGGGGGATGAGTTAAAAAGTAAAGAATTGTAATCCTTCATCCCAAATCTAAAATCCCAAATGGGTACGAGTCACCGACTACGGTAGTCTAGATGAGAGTGAATTTATCGCCTGGTTTGATATATTGTTTTATGACTTCAGTTGTTTCTCCTCCGCGCACGATTCGTATCGGTTCTCGCAAAAGCCAACTTGCTCTAGTTCAAACCTACTGGGTACAAGAGCAACTACAGAAAGCCTATCCAGATATCACTTTTGAAGTCCATACTATGTCTACCCAAGGCGACAAAATCTTGGATGTAGCATTGGCCAAGATTGGGGATAAAGGACTTTTTACTAAAGAACTCGAAGTGGGAATGCTCAACGGCGAGATTGACTTTGCTGTTCATTCCCTCAAGGATCTGCCGACTAACTTACCAGAAGGCTTAACCCTAGCAGCAATTACCGAACGGGAAAACCCAGCCGATGCCTTAGTGGTGCATGAAAAGCATAAAGATAAACAAATCGAAACTCTGCCAGAGGGTGCAGTCATCGGCACATCTTCGCTGCGGCGGTTGGCACAGTTACGCCATCGCTTTCCCCACTTTACTTTTAAGGATGTGCGGGGAAACTTAATTACACGGTTGGCAAAACTCGATGCGGGTGAATACGATGCCTTGATTTTGGCAGCCGCAGGGTTAGGAAGATTGGATATGAGCGATCGCATTCATCAAATCTTACCCCAAGAAATCTCTCTCCACGCCGTCGGCCAAGGCGCATTGGGAATCGAATGCCGTAGCGATGATACCGAATTAATCTCCTTACTCAAAGCCATCGTACATCCCGAAACACGCGATCGCTGTCTCGCTGAAAGAGCTTTTTTACGCGATTTAGAGGGCGGCTGTCAAGTACCTATCGGTGTAAATACAGAAATTTCTGGCGCACAATTAACTTTAACAGGCATCGTCGCCAGTATAGATGGCAAAAAGCTGGTAAAAGGTAGCGTCAGCGGCGAAGCCAACCAAGCCGAAGCACTAGGCACGCAACTAGCACACGAGTTACGCGGCAAAGGAGCGCAAGAAATTTTAGAAGAAATTTTTGCGGTGATTCAGCGCGGCTCCTAAGCAATTGCACAAGGGGATGTGGTTAGATAAGTAAGTAATCAGTCAGCAGTAATTAGTAGCCAGAGTCAATCAATTTTGGATTTTGGATTGCTGATTTTAGATTGAAAAAAACCATTGTGGGTAGAGGCTTGATAGCACAGCGTCAGCGAGTCATCAAGCGTAGGATTTTAAATTTCGGATGAAAAATTTGTTCCACTCACTAGCGACGGAACGTGAAGCAAAATAATTAATCCAAAATCTAAAATCTCAAATCTAAAATTGGCACGGTTAAAAACTGATAACTGAGAACTGATAACTGTACAGCCAGAACCGGGGAAACAAAACTTACCATGCGGATTTTATTTGTTGCAGCAGAGGCAGCACCCATTGCGAAAGTAGGTGGAATGGGCGACGTTGTTGGCGCATTGCCCAAATTCCTCAGAGCAATGGGGCACGATGTGCGGATATTCATGCCTTACTACGGCTTCTTGCCAGACAAAATGCAGATTCCCCAAGAACCCGTTTGGTGGGGAGATGCAATGTTCCAGCACTTTGCAGTCTACGAAACCGTTTTGCCTGGTACTGATGTTCCCTTATACTTATTTGGACATCCCGCCTTTACGCCCCGCCGCATTTATTCAGGAGAAGATGAAGATTGGCGGTTCACCTTGTTTGCCAATGGTGCAGCGGAGTTTGCCTGGAATTACTGGAAACCAGAAATTATTCACTGCCACGATTGGCATACAGGAATGATTCCTGTGTGGATGCACCAAGATCCTGATATCACTACCGTCTTTACGATTCATAATTTAGCTTATCAAGGGCCGTGGCGTTGGTATTTAGAAAAAATTACTTGGTGTCCTTGGTATATGCAAGGACACAACACAATGGCAGCTGCGGTGCAATATGCCAATAAAGTAAATACAGTTTCGCCTACTTATGCAGAGCAAATCAAAACGCCTGCTTATGGCGAAACATTAGAAGGATTGTTGTCTTTTATCAGCGGTAAGTTATCCGGGATTGTCAATGGTATTGATACCGAAGTTTACGACCCAGCAACAGATAAATACATTGCCCAAACCTTCACAGCTGATACTCTAGAAAAACGCAAAGCTAACAAAATTGCTTTGCAAGAAGAAGTAGGATTAGAAGTGAATTCCGGTGCATTTTTAATCGGAATCGTGACGCGATTAGTAGAACAAAAAGGCATCGATCTAATATTGCAAATTCTCGATCGCTTTATGGCCTATACAGACGCACAGTTTGTACTTTTAGGGACAGGCGATCGCTACTATGAAAGTCAGATGTGGCAATTAGCGTCTCGCTATCCCGGACGCATGGCAACTTACCTGTTGTATAACGATGCCTTGTCTCGTCGCATCTACGCTGGCACTGATGCCTTCTTAATGCCTAGCCGTTTTGAACCTTGCGGTATTAGCCAAATGCTGGCGCTGCGTTATGGTTCTGTCCCCATTGTCCGCCGCACTGGTGGATTAGTTGACACCGTATCGCACCACGACCCCATCAATGCCAAGGGTACTGGTTACTGTTTTGACCGCTACGAACCGCTAGACCTTTTCACCTGTATGATTCGGGCTTGGGAAGGCTTCCGTTTCAAACCCCAATGGGAAGAACTACAAAAGCGGGGTATGAGTGAAAACTTTAGCTGGTATGAATCTGCCAAGCAATACGTGAACTTGTACAGGTCAATTTACGGCTTACCACCAGAAGAAGAGGAGACACCACAACCAGAGTTAGTATTAAACGAGGCAGTGGCAACTAGTAATTCCTCAACTCCGTAATTTTAAAAAGGCTGGGGGCAGGGGGAGAAGAAAGAAAAAGATTATATGTGACTCGTTGTCGCTTTCTTCAGATATCAAGCTAATCTGAAAATGCGATCGCGAGTTTTTTATTAGCGATCGCATTTTTGCGACAGATACCCCACCAGCTGACAGCACCCTCCCCGATGCCTTGGCTACGGTAATTAACGATACCGTTGGCAAATGTACTACATATTGCTAAATACAAGTATTACATAAGCTCAAACCTTCAATCTGTCATTGCGGTTTTTAGTTGTAATACTTTTGTTTATGTGTTTGTAACACTTTCGCCAACAATATCGTTATCTCTGCGGTTGCTCCTAAGAATCACATCTTAACTCTACTGTGTTGGGATGTGATTTTTTACAAATGATTTAGGATTGCTATACCGCCAGTCAAACTGTTAATTAAGTGCGAGTAAATGATCCCCATGAGATTGAGTAATCCCGTTCGAGGTGACGGTAACTGTGTCAGTAAAGGGGAAAGGAATACCCGCATTTGGTGCTACACCCAACGTAATAGTTAGGGAGTCCAACACTGACGACAATCCTAAATCAGAGAATGTATCCTCAGCTACATTTTTATTAATGACTTCGTAGAATTGATTGGGATTTTGATAATTTGTCAGGCTATCTCTAACAAAGTCAGCAATTGGTAGAACGTCGCGGAACTGACTGTTGCCTACTCCTGCTTTGTAGTCTAGATTGACGGTGACGTTGGCGACACCTGACTGCGCTGGAATTAGAACGTCTTTTAATTCAAACGAAACCAGTTGATCGGTTGTGCCATCAGGAGTGATTTTAACAGTGTCGCTAAATGCAAAAGGAATGCCTGAATTTGGTGCCACATCCAGTTTCACCGATGCAGAGTCAAGGACGGATGACAATTTGAAGCTGCTATTGGAAAGCAGCGATTTGGCGACATTTTTGTTAATGACTTCGTAGAATTGATTGGGATTTTGAGAATTCGTCAAGCTATCTCTAACAAAGTCGGCAATTGGTAGGACTGAACGGAACTGACTGTTGCCTACTCCCGCTTTGTAGTCTAGATTGACGGTGACGTTGGCTACACCTGACTGCGCTGGAATTACAACGTCTTTTAATTTAAACGAAACCAGTTCATTCGTACTTAGATTTGACATATTTAACGATTTCCAATTAACTAAGCGTGAACAAATTTCACTGCTTTTACAAAGCAAATGAAAAACTTTTAAGTTTTAAATAACTTAATTTTGATTATTTTCCATTGGAAAAATAATCAAAAAAATTTTTAAGTTTTAAATAACTTAATTTTGATTATTTTTTCACTGGAAAAAATTGTAGAATTACTAATTTTGTCTGGGTTTAACTTTTCGTATTTAATTGCAATTCAGTCAGAAAACTTTCTTCTAAATACTATACATCTAGTAAATATATCTTTTATGTATTTTTGATGAAGAATGGAACAAAAGTAAAAAGTTAAGTAAGTGGGCAGGAAAATACCCAAATATGTAATGAAAAGTTAACTCAAGTAATTAGAGTTAAATTTAACACGCTTGGTACTGTAGTTTCCCTTTTATCCGCTAGCTTTAACGCCATCACTCTAGGGAAAGGAAAATAAGAAATTCTCGGATTCGTATAGATATGGAATAGCACCTTGCATTCGATTCATTAATGCAATCAATGTGATAAACCCAATCGATAAATGTGAAACTGGAAAGAGATTAAACCAATATTTTAGTAAATTAAAGAAGATGAAAAGTTGAATTACTAGACGTAAATTATTGAGTAGATTCTTCTACCCCAAACCAAAATCCTATCAATCATGTTCTCTGAATTTTGCCACAACTGGATCTGTAGGTTTATTGACCCCTTGTTCTGGATGATTATTTAAAATTTGGGAGTGAAGACTTACCGTTAGATAAGCACTCATGATGACTTCCCTCCACTGGAGATTTGGGAATAGTCAGTTACTCGAAAATCAGCCCATCCTAATTCCTTTTTACTTTGTTTAAGTCAGTATTCAAACCAATTTTTTAAACCATATAAGTTTCTTACTTCTTTATACTTAATACCAGGAACAAGGGTCATAACAAACTAAGTCGAATTTTTAGGCAAAGTTTCTGGGTTTGTGGAGTCCAGTTAAAGTGAGAAGCTATCTTCTCTACATACCAACTATGTGCGTTTAACCTGACGATCTCTGCTCGGTCTTTAACTTTCTGTGGTACATGAGCTTTTTTTAGGTTTAACAGGGTTTAGTCTTGCTCGTGGCTGAGGAATACCCTGATTCGCGCACCCATATCACTCGTTACCTGAGTAGATATATTTTCCGTATTTACTTATCTTTACATAGTTTGATTTTTTCTTGCCTACCTATTTAGTATGCTGGCGTTCTAGTACTGCATCCTCCCATAATGCGATGTAGTTGTGGGGGTTTATTGTCTTCTCTCTGTATTTAGAGGAATTGATAATGATAATTAAATATAGAGGAGTGGTGAAGGAGGCAAACGACACTTGCCTCTTTCACCTTACCTGCGATTATCATTCTGATGCAGAGATTGGTATTATTTTTTCTCCCCCTGTTCCCTTGCCTTCACAGATAATTTTTTTAACTCAACTTTATTTTTGTGCCAGCGCTGCCACAGCTTGAACTAATTGTTCTGGATCTATTGGTTTTGCAATATGTTGGTGAAAGCCAGTGTTTAAGGCACGCTGGCGATCGTCAGATCTGGCATAGGCAGTTAAAGCGATCGCTTTTACCTGTCCGCCTTGATGAGAAGGTAAAGCCCGAATCTGTTCGATTAGGGAATAACCATCGACTTCGGGCATCCCAATATCGCTGACTAACACATCTGGCTGGAAATACTCTATGGTTGCTAGTACTTGTGCAGCAGATTTTACAACCATGACTTCAGCTCCATAGTCGGCAAACAGTACCTTTAATAGCTCCCGAATATCAGGATCGTCATCGACAGCCAAAACTCGAACCCCCGTAAGAGTGAGTTCTTGAGGTAACAACTCCTGTTGATAGTTGATTTCGGGTTCGACATTCAGCAGTGGTAAGCGGACTGTAAACGTAGCTCCTAACCCTTCACCAAGACTGTCAGCTTTGATGGTGCCGCCGTGTGCCTCAACCAACTGCCGGACAATGGCCAACCCCAAGCCCAATCCGCCATACTTGCGCGTGATTGAGTTATCCTCCTGTCTAAACGATTCAAAGATGTAAGGCAGGAAGTCTGAGCTGATGCCTTTACCCGTGTCTGTGACTGTAATTTCTGCTTGATTAGCGACTTTTTGGAGTTGAATGTCTACTTGCCCACCTTTGGGTGTGAATTTGATGGCATTAGATAACAAATTCCAAACAATTTGTTGGAGGCGGGCGCTATCACCAGATACTTGCCCGATATTGAGTAATACGGGATTGAGTGAAATTGATTTTGCCACAGCTGCGGTTCTCACGGTATCTAGAGCAGCTTGAATGATAAATTTTAGATTGACACAGGTGACATTCAGGCTGAGTTTGCCGCGCAGAATTTTGGCAATATCAAGCAAGTCATCAATTAATTGAGTTTGCAATTTGACATTCCGTTCGATCGCAGCTAGGGCGTCGGCAGTTTTGGTTTCACTTAATTTGCGCGTTTGCAATAATTTCGTCCAAGCCAGTATGGGACTGAGTGGCGATCGCAACTCGTGGGAGAGAACAGCCAGAAAATCATCTTTGATGC
This sequence comes from Nostoc sp. DedSLP01, assembly GCA_034530875.2. Lineage (GTDB taxonomy): Bacteria > Cyanobacteriota > Cyanobacteriia > Cyanobacteriales > Nostocaceae > Nostoc. Next base: position 5,402 of record JAVRCJ020000055.1, on the reverse strand, counting down.
GATTTGCTTGTTCGGCAGCTTCCCGTGCGGCTTGTTCGCGTTGCAGTAGTTCTTCGCGTTGTGCCTCAGCTAGTTTCTTCTGAGTAATGTTGAGGACTGTACCGATAAAGCGGATAACTACTCCCTCAGAGTTGAAAAAAGCTTTTCCCTTCGCGGCAATCCATCTTTCTACGCCGTCTTCGATGCCCACCGTGCGGTACTCAATATCATACTCTCCACCGCTTTCCGGATTGAACGATCGCAACACAACCTCATGGGTGCGATCGCGGTCTTCTGGATGTAAGCCTGCCAGAAAAATATCGTAAGTCACCTCTGCTGCGGGCGGCAGCCCAAACATCGCTTTACATTGCTCGTCCCATCGCAATACTTCGGTAATTGGGTTGAAGTCCCATGTGCCTAACTCGGCTGACTCTAGTGCCAGCCGCAAGCGGTTTTCACTTTCACGCAAAGCTGCTTCTGCTTGTTGGCGATCGGTTATATCAGTATTAGTGCCAAACCAGCGCAACACTTTGCCGCCTTCGTCGCGTACTGGAATGGCACGAGAAAGGAACCAACGATACTCTCCATCTTTACCGCGTAAGAGAAAGGTATCTTCCCAGGTTTGCCCTGTTTCGATACAGTCGTAAAACTTTTTATTCACCCGTTCCAACTGGTCTGGGTGTAACACCTGGCTAGAAACCTTGGATTGTATTTCTTCCAAGGGTATGCCTGTATAATCAAACCAGCGCTGATTATACCAGAAGATTTGTCCTTTGTTGTCTGCCATCCAAGCAAACTGAGAAATATTGTCTGCCAGGGTGCGGAAGCGTTCTTCACTCTCTTTAAGTTTTTCTTGTGCTTGGGTGAGTTCGCTAATCTCCATCACCGCCACGCCAACCCCGATCGCTTCACCATTGGGCAAACAAACAGGATAATGATTGGCAATGGTATGACGAAACACGCCCGGTCTGAGTTCGCCATTGAACTCCAGATTCAGGACTGGTTGTTGAGTTTCCATCACCTTAAGAAGTAAAGGTGCAAACTGAGATGCTATTTGCGGCAGAGATTCCCACAAAGTTCGCCCTAATTGCTCGTTTAAGGGGAATTCATTAATTTTTGCTAAAGCTTCGTTGGCATACAAAAACCGTAGTTCGCGATCGAATAGAGCTAAGGCAATGGGAGATGCTGCCATAAATGCCTGAATAATGGCTTCAGAACGCTGACGTTCTAACTCGACTTGTTTGCGATCGCTAATATCTCGCCAAGCAACGATGCCGCCAGTAATTTCTCCGTTGCTATTGTAAATGGGGCCGGCATTACATAAAAGCACAAGTTTTTGTCCGTCTGGTTTGCGTACCACCCATTCTTCATTAGTGATGACTTCACCTTGCTGGACGGCACGAGTTAGCGGTAAAGCCTCAGCTGTAGCTGGAGTTACCCCATCAGTACAGAAAATATCCCACACTTGTACGTGTTTCTCGGCAGGAATACCCTCAATTACCTCCGGCGATCGCCCGATTAATTGTTGTCCGTAGCGACTGACTTGGCGAATCATCACATCAGGAGCATCGGCAATGGTAATTCCTTCGGGAATATATTCCATGAGGGCATCGAGAATTTGTTTGTCTGCTTCTGCTTCTTGGATTTTCTGTTGTAGGGCGACTTCAATTTGCTGGCGATCGTGAATATCGATGACTGAGCCAATGTATCCTTTAAATTCCCCATCATCATTAAACCAAGGGCTAGCTGCATCGAGCATCCAGCGATATTCACCATCATGGCGGCGCAAACGATATTCTAAGCGAAATGCTTCATGACGCTCGTTTGCTTGCAAGAAGATGTTTTCAGACAATTCCCTTTCTTGTGGATGTAATGCATCCAGCCAACCAAACCCGAGTCCGGTTGTTTCGGTTTGTCCAGTGTACTCGTACCACATTTTACTTAGGTAATTGCACTTACCAGCAGCATCCGTCATCCAAACCATTATCGGTGCGTTATCTGCCATGTTACGGAATCGTTCTTCACTTTGACGCAGTGCTATTTCTGTCTGAATGCGCTCTGTGATATCCAAAAAAGCACCGACGGCACCCCGGATTTCCTTGTTGTCGCCTCGCAAGGGAGTTGCATAAGCCAATAGATGGCGCACTGTGCCATCGCTGAGTAATATTTCAAATTCTGTATCTCGCACATCTACACCCAATCTGGCAGCAACCTGCATCGGCAAGTTCTCGCTTGCTATTTCTTGTCCCGATTGAAAGACTCGATAAGGAGGTTGTTCTTCAACAGGCGCACTTTTGGAGATTTTATTAGCAGGGGGAACGCCTAGTAATTGGCGAATGTAGGCATTAGAGTGCATTTGAACGCAAGTAGGATCTGTGGCGATCGCAATTCCTACTGGAATAATGTCTAACAAAGTTTGCAATTCGCTCACCCGATTTGCCAATTCTCGGTTCAGTTGTTCGATGGCAGCTTGGGCTTGTTTTTGCGGCGTTAAATCCATCGCAAAGACTAAATGCTCGTCGCTGCGTTCTATCCACTGGGTTGCACTCAGCAAAATTGGCAGACGCGTTCCATCTTGATGTAGCAATTGCGTCTCCTGGGGTGGGAAGAAGCCTTGTTCCTGCACTTGTTTGAGTGCTTGTTCGCTGTTTTTTGAGAACTCTGGCGGGATAAAGTTGCGCCAGTTGATACCCTGTTGCTCAAACTCTTGCCGCGTACAACCATGCAAGTGGAGCATAGCATCGTTAATTGCTGTAACTTCGCCGCTAACTGAGGCGATACAAATGCCGATTGGAGCCTTCTCAATCAAATGTTGCACTCTGTATTGCTGCTGTTGTAAAGCAGCTATGGTTTGATGCAGTTGCGATTCCAAACGCTTATACTCTGTAATATCGCGCCAGGATGCAACAAACCCATCATTTAATTTGCTGGCTCGAATATCCAATGCCTGCACCAATTGTTGCCCGCCACAGGTTTCCTCGTAAATTAATAAATCTTTGATTAATGGCTCTCCCGTTTCCACTACTCGGCAATACTCAGCAAACATCCCGCTTTTGTGATGAGTTGGTAAAATTTGGCATAATTTGCTGCCAATCTGCATTTCTTTGGGTATCTGGCTATTTTTGCAGGCTGCGGCATTGAGATAATCGATGCAAAAGTCTATTATTTCCCCTGACTCATTCCTAATGGATGAGAAAATGCCAAAGCAATCGAGCATATTCTCCACTGACACTTGAAATTGCTGCTGGCTGTAAAGCAGTTTTCGTTGTAATTCGGCATTGGCGATCGCACTATCCATTGCTAAACGCAACTCATTAGGCGTTATCCTATCTTTTACCAGATAATCTACTGCTCCACTTTTAAACGCCTGTGCTGCTACCTCAGCTTCTCCACTGCCAATTACCACAACTGGTGGAGAGTGTTCCCCCATCTGTTGCTTAAGTTGCCTGAGAATATGAAAGCGATCGTCAAGGGGAGAATACAACTCTAAAAGAATGCCGTCAATTTGCTGCGATTCCAACAGTGGCAAAATTTTATTGTCGTATTTCTCTTGGAGAAAACTGTATGCAAAACCCCCATCTTGCTGTAATTGATACTCATAATCGTTATCACTTTGTTGGCAACCAGCAATTACAACAATAGTTCGGTGAGTTGACATACTTAACATACCTAATTCCCAAAGTTTAGAAACAGTCGCACCCGGTAGTTTGAAGAAATCTTAAAATAATAATTCAGTTATCTTTAGATATTATTAACAAGGAATTTGTAAATGGCTGGCTCAATATGGTGTAGATATAGCATAGCTGACACCAGGGGCAAAGTATCATAAATTTTACTTGTCGTGAAGCGATAATAGACTTTTTGCAAAAGCAGCGATTCCCTCGTTCGAGAGTAATACTTTCGCTGTTGATAAGTAGCGGTGCTAAATAAATTATCTAGCTCAGAAAGGGAACAATAAAAAGTTAAGGAATACAGCAATTTCAGTCGTATTGAAATGAGGCCGATTGTGAGTTGTAAGTAGAAAACAGGGAACAGAGGGCAACTGTTAACATGCATACTTAATCCAAACATTTTATTACTTGTTACGTCTAATCTAAAAACCTTGTAATTTTGTTGACGAGCCGAAAATGGGCAAAACTAGCGTGTAAGGAGGAGAATATATGTTTGCCATTACCCGATTGCAATATGAATGCAAATGTAGAGACATTGCAATGCAACGTTGCTACAAGGATTTTGGAGACGCACACAATCGTTTTCATACATGAAATCAACAATGCAATATTTTATATCCACCCTGCCGCTAAACCAATATTTTAATTTCTATCAACTATAATTTATGAAAAAACTTCATGTTTACCGATACTGCAATTACGGACTAATTGGCTTAATATCCTTAGCAGGTGTATTGAGTACAAATACATCTGTCCTCACACAATTAGCTGGCAATTCCTCAACTGAGCAAACTTCCATCCCTGCTAGTAACTTAATCTGGCCGACTCAAGGATTTATTTCTCAAGGCTTTCGGAAATATCAACATGAAGGAATTGATATCGCTGGAGTATCTGGAACTCCTATTGTTGCTGCTGCATCGGGTACAGTTATCAAAGCAGGTTGGGACGATTGGGGATTAGGCAATGCCATTAGTATTAAACATCCTGACGGCAGCATTACTGTTTACGGTCACAATCGCCGTTTATTGGTGAGGAAAGGTCAACAGGTCATTCAAGGTGAAATTATTGCTGAAATGGGATCTACTGGCAATAGTACAGCGCCTCATCTCCACTTTGAAGTTCATCTACAAAGTCGAATTGCAGTCGATCCGCTTCGTTTGTTGGCATCTGCAACTGCAAATATTACCTCTGGTTCTCAAGTAGGGCAACTGAGTAATTCTAACCGCCCAACTTCGACATCCTCAATAGCAAAGCCAATTGTCATTGGTCTTACGCCTTTAAATACTAGTACTCAATGCAATGGAGCGACAATAATTAAAGGGGAAACTGCAAAAATTCGCGTCCAAGTGTGTGAAGAAAATGGTCAGTTATTTTATCTTGGACAGGTTAAACAAAACCCAAGTCAGCCTATTAAAATACCAGCTGTGAATCTTGGCCAAGGCAGATATGAAGCACACAATGGTAGTTTTTCTTATTTAGTTACTGCCCAAAAAGTAGAAGTCTGGCAAAATGGTAATCTCATTCGTTCGGAAAACTTTTCGATATAACGAAGGCAGGAGGCAGGAGGCCGTTTTTGTAACGAGGATTTATACCCCATTCCAAAAACTTTTTGTCTTAAAAGGCTGTCTTTGTAGCGGGACGAAGCCCGGTTTTAGACTTGATTGTTTCGATATATCCCTCTTCTGTCACTTTCCGGGATAAGCAAGTAGTAAAGAAGCTAAATCATCCAGAAGCATAACAGGGTTTAAATTG
>JAVRCJ020000054.1:0-41374 GCA_034530875.2 Nostoc sp. DedSLP01 | reverse complement strand
TCATCACTTGTTACGCCACAAGTTTTGTTGTCTCGTAGGAGGTTTCTTTAGACGAAAATCACAATTTCTCACTAACTAACCCAACCATTATTCGCATCTGTCAGTACCCGTTGAACTGGCAGTTTCAGATGTTTTTGGATTTATAGGGAAACCAGCGTTAGTTGGTAGAACTTGCGCTGGTCTTTTTTGAAAATATTTGGATTTTGAATTATGACTTACCGCGATGAGATTAGACCGTGGGCAATTTTTGAACGCAAGCCCACTGGTGAGAATGTTTGCGTTTGTCGATTTCGTACTCGCTCTGATGCCGATGCTTATGCAAGCATTCTCCGCATGGGTGGTGGGGTATTTAATGTGATTTTCGACAATCAACCCCAACCAGCTAATCAAGGGTAGGTTTCAAAAGCGATCGCTAGGAGAACGCAAGAGCGATCGCTTTTTGTGGATTGCTACCTCGCACGTAAAAAATAGCACACAAATATGAAAATCGAAACCATTACTTACAAACGGGTCAAAAACCTGGGAAATTTTGAAAACGAAACTTTCCAGGCTACTGCAACTATTGAGGAAGGCGACGATCCAGCAATTGAAGCCAAGCACTTGATGTCATTTGTTAGTGGTCAGCTTTATGGTGCCGTTCGCAATCCTGCACCCCAACAAGGACAAGAGGTTGAGGATTTTTAACTGAATATTAGCGATCGCATTGCTTGTGATGGAGGAGTTGCGATCGCCAGGATTGCTCACCATGCATTAGTTTACCATGCACACCATTATTAATACCCCATCTGTGTTTAGCTGCAAAACACCCAGCGCCGGGTGGATAAATCTGGCCCAAATTCGCCAACTTGAATATGACGAGGCAACACACGGTTATCCTGTTGCGATCGTTACCTGGCATAACGGCGATAAGCAAGCTTTTAAGCGCGAGAATGCCACAGTAATTATGCAAGCTTGGGTTGATGCCATAGCACTCCTAGAGCAACGTTGCAATTGTAATAATCACCGTTTAAAAAACCGAAGATGAGCAAAAAAATAGATTACATCGTTTATTACGATTTAGACAAAGAAGCTAAACACGGTTTTTCTTCCGAAGAAATTCCAGAAGAGAAAAGAGTTTTAATAGTTCGCGAACAAATTATTCCAGGTGCGTTTGGATATCCACCCATGCACATCAGGCATCTGAAATTAAGGTACAAACGGCGTGATTATCCAATAATCAGTATGACTGATTATGAGCTTACTGACATTAAAAGAATGGAAATTCTTGCAGGTGCATTGCAATTTCTAGAACAACGTGAGGCTTAAACAATTTATGACTAATAAAAATTCCGAAACTAAGAACATTCCCGAACCAGATCCATCTTGGGGCTATTACATCACTTATCACACGTTATTAAAAGCCAAATCTCAACTCAATCAACTCATTGAGGAAATTTCACACTTTGAGGAAGAAACCGTTCCAGAAAATGAATATGTTGAAGAACATATATCAAAAATTCTCAAGACTTTAAATTCAACACTGCCAAAAATTGAAACTGAATAACCGCCTGATGAATTGCAGTTTTTCAAATTGCGATCGCGCCACATGCGCGGGCTACCTGACACAGTAGCCGAAACTCTGGGATTACCCAGAGTCGCGGGTTGTGTCCAAAACAGTTCCGCAAATAACACAAGTAGCTTAGGGTTTTTACAGTGAATTAAGCTTATGGCTTTTCATTTTTCATAAGCTCGGCTACTCCTGTGTTTTTTAATTGTGTCTCCCAGCGTTTACAGCACTGGGATTGCTTTGAGACTGAATCAGGCTGTGCGGGCCTTTGGGTGATTCACAAGCTTTTTGACACAATCAACACCCTAGAGGAGAAAACAAAATGACTAGAGTTGTAGGGTTGGATGTTTCCAAGTCTAGCGTTTCTTGCTGCTTACTTTTGGAAAAGCCCGTATCTCCAAGAGAATTTTATTATGAATGTCGATTTTACAAGTTTGAAAATAATTGCGCCGGGTTAACTGGGCTAATAGCACTCAAGCCAGAAATTGCCATAATTGAACCTACTGGGGTTAACTATTCAAGGTTTTGGACTGAACACTTAACCCGTATTGGAGTAGAAATTCGTCTGGTTGGACACAAGCAGCTGAGAAATTACCGCGAAAATCAACTTGGTCTACCCGACAAAGATGATGACGCTGACTCGCTAGCACTTGCCTGTTACCAGTTTGATTATGGTAGTGAATTAAGTCGATTTGTCCAAATTAAGGACAAATTGGTTTCGAGAATGAGGGAATTAGTTCTTAGACTTAACCACTTAAATCGAATACAATCCCCAATCATCAACCGCGCTAGACAAGATTTAGCTTGGCAGTTTCCAGAAATTGCACTTGTTCAATCAGAACGCCGATCTGGAAAAGTACCACTGATGTGGGGATGGTTAGCCGGGGAGAGGGAAAGTAAAAAATACGATCGTATTTATGCTGCCACCGCTGGACTAGGGTTAACTGATTCGGTTAGGTTTCACGCGCAGCGCATTTGTAATTTGCAACGCGAGGAACAGCTAATAGAGGATGAATTGCTCCAAATCCTTATGGATGAGAGGTTTCGTAATTACCGCGAGATTTTTAAAAAGTTCAATTTTGGGAACCGGGTACAAGCTGTTATCCTCTCGCAAATCTTCCCCTTAGAAAATTTCTTAGGGGAAGATGGTAAGCCTGAAATTAAGATTCGCAAAGGCAGAAAATCAGGTAAACCAACTAAACGCCACTTGTCGCTGAGGAGATTCCAGAAGGCTTTGGGCGTTGCCCCCTCCCAGGAGTCTAGCGGTGATATCTCCAAGTCTAAAGTTAGCGGTGGCTCTGCATTGTGTAGGCGATCGCTTTGGCAATGGGTTTTTAGTGCAGTCGAACCCGCCCGCCGTCGGACAAACCCACTGTTAAAACAGTTGGGTAAATTCTTAGATACTCAAAAGTCATTCGGTAAGCCGGTCAAGCTAGTAAGAATGCGTGTAGCAATTAAAGCAGTCAAGCTTTTATTTAAAATGCTGATTGCATCCCAAAAAGTTCTAGACTGAAAAATGCATCTAGTAGCGTTAAGATCTTGACTAAATTACCTGTGCGAAAAATAGTTATTGCCGGTAACTGGAAAATGTACAAAACCCAGGCAGAATCCGAAGACTTTTTACGAGGATTTCTGCCCTACCTACAGGAAACGCCTGAAGAACGTGAAGTACTATTGTGCCCTCCTTTCACTAACCTCAGCGTTTTGTCGAGGAATTTACATGGTAGTCGCGTACAACTGGGGGCGCAAAATGTCCATTGGGAAGAATATGGAGCCTACACGGGTGAGATTTCTGCCCCTATGCTGACAGAAATTGGCGCGCGCTTTGTGATTATTGGTCATAGCGAACGGCGTCAATACTTCGGTGAAACAGACGCCACCGTTAATCTGCGCCTCAGAACAGCTCAAAGGTTTGGTTTGACTCCAATTTTGTGCGTTGGCGAAACTAAAGAACAACGAGATAAGGGAGAAACAGAATCACTGATTAGTCTCCAACTCGACAAAGGTTTGGTAGATATCGATCAACAAAATTTGGTGATAGCTTACGAACCAATTTGGGCAATTGGCACTGGTGATACTTGTGAAGCCGTCGAAGCTAATCGAATAATTGGCTTAATTCGTAGTCAATTGAGCAATCCAAATGTATCAATTCAATATGGTGGCTCGGTCAAGCCGAATAATATTGATGAAATCATGGCTCAACCAGAAATTGATGGCGTTTTAGTGGGAGGAGCAAGTCTCGAAGCTGAGAGTTTTGCCCGGATCGTGAATTATAAATCACTTTGATGTACCTTTTCTCGTTCCCATGCTCTGCATGGGAATGACCGCGCCGCAAATCAAAACGCGATGAATCAAGACGCGATGAATCGCGTCTCTACAAATGGTCTTTGGTATTAGCTTTGATTTTTGAGTTTAAATATTCTGAATTCTGAATTCTGTTAGCGCAGCGGGGCGTAGCCCATTCTGAATTCTGACTTGTTTTTTATGCCAAATAACTTGATAATCCGGGGACGCTGTTTCGAGTGGGGACAGCGGACTTATTTGATGGGCATTTTGAATGTGACGCCTGATAGTTTTAGCGATGGAGGTGAGTATAATACGACCTCTGCGGCTTTAGTTCAGGCGCAAGCATTGGTGGCTGCTGGTGCTGACATTATCGATATAGGCGGTCAATCAACTCGACCAGGGGCAAAACAAATAACTGTGGAAGAGGAACTGGAACGGGTGCTATCGGTGTTAAAGGTACTTAGACCGGAAATTTCAGTACCCATTTCTGTAGATACTACCCGTGCGGCTGTAGCCAGGGCATCTGTAGAAGCTGGGGCAGATACGATCAATGATATTTCTGGCGGTAGCTTTGATTCGGAAATGTTGCCAACGGTGGCCAGTTTGGGCGTGCCGATTATTTTAATGCACATCCGGGGAACGCCACAAACCATGCAAAAGATGACTGATTATCAGGATTTGATGGCAGAGATTTTGAGTTTTTTGCACAAACAAATCGCGGCTGCAACTGCTGCGGGTGTTGACCGGGATAAATTGATTATCGATCCTGGTATTGGTTTTGCTAAGAATTACGAACAAAATATACAAATTTTTCAGGAATTGCGATCGCTGAAGTCACTCAACTGTCCTATCTTAGTAGGAGCATCTCGTAAAAGTTTCATTGGTCGCATTCTCAATCAACCAGACCCCAAAGCACGAGTTTGGGGAACCGCAGCAGCTTGTTGTGCTGCTATCGCCAATGGCGCTGATATCCTCCGAGTTCACGATGTCCAAGAAATGCATGATGTTTCTCTGGTAGCCGATGCAATATTTCGACAAACCGCACAGCGTGATTCTTAAGAAGTATGGGGAGTGGGGAGTAGGGAGTAGGGAGTCGGGGAAGAAAGTGTTTCTTTTATTCGTAGTAGGTGGTGCGCTACTAGTGCGGCTACTTTTAGGTATTTCCGTTTTCTGAGTTTTTGGGGCGATCTTCTTGAGCCACCGATTCAGCAATCAACTCCTGGAACATGTCGGTGGAGTTGGCTGGGTCTACAAAGACAATTTTGGCATTAGTGCTTTCCCCGAGTTGTTGGCTAGCTTTGACGTAATCTTGAGCCACGAGATAGCGGAGAATTTCCTTACTTTCTGGATTGGAACGTAAGGCTTTAGCAATGATTTCAACTGAAGTCATTGTTCCTTCTGCTTTGCGAATCGCGGCTTCCTTTTGTCCTTCCGCTTCGGTAATCAAAGCCCGTTTTTTGATTTCAGCAGCTTGCTCATCTTCTCTAGATTTGCGTACACTCTCAGGTAGAGTAATTCTTTGAAGATCTAACCGCAGAATTTGCACTCCCCAATCTGCCGTTATTTCATTCAATTGATCTAAGATTGCTCTGTCCATTTCGGCTCTAGAGACATTGGTCTGTTCTAGGGTATTTTGAGCAATAATTTCCCGCAGTGTGGTTGTAGCCAGCTGCACCAATGCTCCTTGAAGGTCTTCTATAGCGTAAAAACTTTTTTCAATATCTATAATCCGCCAGTATACGATCGCGTCTACTTCTACATAAATATTATCTTTGGTAATTACATTCTGGGGTTTGATGTCTATAAACTGCTCTCGCGTGGTATCTTCCATGACAATTTGATCTACCAAGGGAACAATAAAGTTCAGCCCTGGCTTAAGTTTTCGATGATACCGTCCCAGGCGTTCCACTAGGGCTTCATTTCCTTGATTAATCAGTTTTGCAGAACCTAATGCATAACCTATAAGGGCTAAGACTATAGCAATGATTGGCTCCATATATGCTCCTATTTAGCTATTTGAGAGAATTTAATATCAAGGATATGCTACTAGCTTGTCATACCTTTGAGTTAAATGTTTTGAGTCTGTAATTTTATAAAGGCTAGCAGCAATATCTAATATATTGAACTGCTGAGTGTCTTATTATGTATTCTGCAACCAGGAAACTTTTACGGAACGCGATCGCTATTAAAGCACCTCGATCGCACGCTGGCAAGGATTACTTTCTGTAATCCGCTTTACTAACGCTAACATCTCCACACGACCTAAAATTTTTACGTATATTTACTGAGAAAATTAAAAATAATTTAATATATTACTCCACCATCAACTGATTGCAATTAGGTTCAGCTACTAAAAATAATATACAAATACTATAGACAGGCTGTTAATCAAACTTATAGCCTAAATCTTGCTTTTTCCATACTTATAGGTTTTTAGCCAAAACATCATATTTATTAGCAGCGATCGTTGAACGTATTCCTAGTAAATGTTCGACATTAACCACACATAAACAATCTCAACCAAACAAATAGCCTGGGAATTATGGCTTTGTTCGGGGGGGTTTTACTAAGGTTGAGGCTACTATTACAATGGAAACTATTGATTATGAGGACAAGGCAAGAATGACCCAGGTTGTTCTAGGAGAGAACGAAGGAATAGACTCAGCTTTACGTCGGTTTAAACGCCAGGTTTCCAAAGCTGGTATATTGGCTGACGTAAAATATCATCGGCACTTTGAAACACCGTTGGAAAAACGCAAACGTAAGGCAGTGGCAGCTAGACGCAAAAGACGTTTTAAATAAACCTATTTGCTTTGGTACTAACGTTGCTTGAGGTAATAACCTACTACAGGCAACGACCCCATCGCCATTATTCTTACAAAAATTAAGCAAGATGTGCCGCACCCCTCATTAAGGTGTCGATGAGTTGTTTGACCTATGTGCAGAGTGCATAGGAGCTTTGTATTGGTTAGATGGAGCAAGCTAAAATTGCTACCCATCAACCAAGATAAGCACCCTGAAATATCCCTGGCTTTGGTAAAGAGGCTGGGGACTCGGGACTAATATTTTTACTTACAGCTATCAGCGTAAAATTACGTTAATCAGATTTCAAAGTTGGGAACAATAGGCTCTGGCGAGATTACGCAAGCAACTGTAATTCATAAAAAGAGGCTTTAATCCCAATGAGTTCTGATTTTCAACCGCCGCCTAAAAGCTTGTCCGTACTGGCTTCTGTAGGAGGAATTGTGACGGCTGTGGTGGCGATCGCTTGTTTTAATTTTTGGTCTAAGCAACTTTCTCAAAGTTCTCTACAAAAACCTGAAATCTCAACATCCGAAACAGCTTCACGAGAGCTATCACAACCAAAGGAACCCACAAAACACACTCCTTTTACTGCTCAAGAAGCTGAAACAATTGCCAAGCTTGACGCTACATCTGTAGTTTTATCAGGCGATCCCATTCCTCCCAATCAATTAACCATAGCCATCACTCCTTATGTTGCTCCCGGTGCTGGTTCGTTAACCAAACAAGAGATTGCAACTGCTCGTCAGGCTTGGTCGTATTTCCAGCGCAACTGGAATGATGAAACTGGGTTGGTTAATTCAGCTGATGGCTTTGCTTCTGTGACTATGTGGGATCAGGCAGCAGCGATCGCCGCCTTAGTCAGTGCGCGAGAACTCAATATAGTGTCTGCGGCTGAGTTTGAAGCCAAAATGACCAAAATGTTGAAAACACTGGCATCTGTGCCGTTATATAAAGAAGAACTACCCAACAAGGTCTACAACGCAAAAACCCTCGTACCCGTTAATTACGGTCAACTAGAAAAACGTGAAGAAATTGGTTGGTCTGCCATTGATTTGGGACGGATGGCAATCTGGCTCAAGATTGTTGGTGCAAAATATCCGCAAATGGAATCGCTCTCGAGTGACGTTTGGAAACATTGGCAAGTCAAGCGTCTTACCCAAAAAGGCCAAATGTACGGTACTAGTGTTATCAAAGGTAAAGAGCAATACAACCAAGAAGGACGCTTGGGCTACGAAAATTATGCTGCTTATGGTCTGAAGCTTTGGGGCTTGGATGTTAAAAAAGCCTTGGATTATCAGTCGAATACTGCCTTTGTAAATCTTTACGGGCAAGGAATTCCTTACGACCGACGAGACTATAAAAAATCTGAAGCTAATAACTACGTTCTGAGCGAACCTTATATATTAGATGGTATTGAAACTGGATTTCAAGCTTTGCCCAAAGCCTACGCCGATAGAATTTTAGCTGCTCAAGAATCTCGCTATCAAGCAACAAAACAATTAACTGCCGTCACCGAAGACAACTTAGATCGCCCTCCTTACTTTGTTTATAGCAGTTTGTTTGTCAACGGAGAGCCTTGGGCTACCATCACAGACACTCGACAACAGCGTAACGATTTACGCTTTTTAAGTGCTAAGGCAGCAGTAGGTTGGCATGTGCTTTATAACACTGCTTACACCCGCCAATTATTTGATTTCGTTCAAGGAAACCTCAAATCAAAAGATGGTTGGTATAACGGTTTCTATGAATCTCTGCGTCAGCCTAATAAAAGTTTGACAGCCAATAATAATGGCGTGATTTTAGAAAGTTTACTCTACAAACAAGTAGGACAACCACTTACCGTTTGGGCAGGAGTTAAAAGAAGTAATAAATGATATCAAGTCCGGTTAACCACTTATAATTAATGCATCTTTGCAAAAACCCAAAAGCCTCTTTACTCCTGCTCCTTGCGGTCTAAATGATAAGTCTTTAACCGGACGCGATATCAAAAGGGAAAAGGAAAAGGGCAAGATCCCTCCTTTTCCCTTTAACCTTTCCCCTTTCCCCTTTTCCCTTCCCCTGCTTGCTATGTGTATCAATCTGAAAGTGAAACGGTATAATTCATTCTGGCGATCGCACTTGTTGTAAGTCCCCTGTGCGTTGCTATGATTTCAATTGAGGTCGTTGCGATTAGGTGTTGGCAATTGCATCACCTCAGAAAAACGTGAATACTTAACCGCATCTGTAGGAGGATAATCTGCCGACACGGCAATTAACCCAACTTTTATATCCTCGAAATAAATTACACCTCCGATACGTCGTTCAACTTGGAAAGGAGCATGAAAAAAATGATGCTCTGCAATGTAAATTGAAAAAAAGTCAGTAATTTTTACTGCTCTACCAAACATTTGCTGACAAGTTTTTTGGAGGACATTATTTAGGTATTGATTATAATTAGGCTCACCCAGTTCAATAAATTCTGGCTGCTCCGCAAAACGATCCATATAAAATAACCAGATATTAGACAAGTCTGCTTCTAAGGTCAGTTTTTGCTTGAGTTCCTGGAATCGGTCGATGTTCATAAATGTGGATATTAGATGAAGTGGAACGAACAGATAGAGGAATCCGATTTGATTTAGAGAATTTTTTTGTATAGACAGGGAGTAGGGAATGGGGAGTAGGGAGTAGGACAGAAGCCTTGTCTGGATGTACTGATTTTTTTCACGCAATCAAATGTGAGTCCCATAGCACATTGCATCGCCAAAGATGTAGTGCAGTTTATCATGCAATGAACTCAAGCACGCAACAGCGATCGCTATCTGGCAATTGTCATGGTTCATGGAATGGTTTTACTTATCGCCAACAAGCACATCGGGCGCGATCGCCTCTGATGCTGCTGTACAAGACATCAAGATTCCACAAGAATATTTAACGGCACATGCAGATATCAGGATAGTAGCAACGATTCCCTACGCACATAGTGCTTCCAGTAAGATTAGAAGCATTTGTCCAGAAACCGAAAACAGAGGTTTCTACTCGCTAGGGGTTTGATTCCTGGGACGTTCTTTGGTAACAACAATTTTAGCTATGTAGTTTTGGGGAAATATTTGCTGTCCCGCTTTTGGGTAAGGTAAAACCTGTATTAATTTCACCGTATATTTATCTAAAAATTTAACGCCTAAACCATCCCGGCCTGGTATAAGATTTAGGTTTAATGTTGAGACCTTTCTCCCATATTGTAGGATTTCTAATTCAATAGTAACTTGCCCTTGCCAAATGCAAGTTACATTAGAAGGACACCTAGAGTCATTGATGACTTTGGCAAATTTGATTTCAATACCTCCAGTTCTCAGGTCAGCTATCTGTCCATACTTCAGATCGAATTCAGTATTTAATGTGGCTTTAACTCTATTGTTCAAATATTCATATCTACCTTGAGCAATTAATTGGTCTTCTATTCTCGAAGGATTGATATCGGATGATAGTCCATAACTAGGAAGACAAAATCCTGCTAGAAATATTAAAGAAATAAAAGGTTTCAAACTTTTCATAAATTTGGTATGTAATCTCAAAAAAGATGCTCTAATTTTTTATTTTTGCGAACGAAGCTGTTCATCAACTAGACAAATGTACTTTGTAGTAAAATGAAATCTCTTAATGATATCAAATTCAACTGAAAACTTGCTTGAATAAAACCTGAGAAATTCTCTCAACTCTAGTTTTTACTTAGCAGCTAGAGATCGCAAATAAGATAGGTATTTACATATTTAACAAAATACTAGTTTTTCTTATTGAAGATGGCTTAGTTTTTTGCCAAACTACAATACAGCATTTGATTTTATATTAGCAGTACCTAAAAACTTCCGAGCTTAGTTAATATTAAGAATATTTAATTATACTCAACCAATATTTGCCGCGTCTTACCCAGCTTTAATTTCTAGACTTTTAAGAATTATTTAAATTAATAAAATCAAAATATATGTTTACAATATTGGGATTTAAACAGAATAGAAGCGTTTAAAAACTTCCCAGTCTAACAAGCTAAATTTAATTTTATCGCACAACAAGAACCCCGACTATGGAAGGTATGGGACGACGCTGCTTTATTAGCAAGCATCTCGGCAGTTGGCGAAAGGCTTACTGATGTGGGCTGGTAATTTTTTGACATAGTACCAGTTTAATAGCCTGCTTTTACGAATATATTTAACTAAATAAGCTTTCAAGAAGGTAAACAAAATAAATGAATAAGATCGGATTTATAGTTGCAGCAGTTGTTACCATGTCACCTTTGACTTTGGCTGTAGCAAAAAACGTGCCAGCTGTGAACGAGCAAGTAAAAGGAACTCATAGTAATCAACCAGACCAGTCTGTGCAAAGAATTTTTACAAAACTGATAAATGCTGTTCAACAAAACAACTACACTCAGTTCATATCTCAAGGAAATGCTGCTTTTCAAGAAAGCATTACAAAGCAAACATTTACACAAGTTAGCACGCAATTGGCTCCTCGCTTCAAAAAAGGGTATTCGGCAATTTTTTTGGGAAATCTGAATCAGCAAGGTTATCAAGTTTATTTATGGAAACTGACATTTTCTGATGGCAGTGATGATGTGCTAGCTAGGCTTAGCCTCAAAGATGGAAAAATAGGGGGATTTTGGTTGAATTAATTGATGAAGGCGATCGCTGTTTCTAGTTCAGGATATAGTTACAGTTTGCCAAGAACGGGGTTGTAAGCTTAGCCGATCTCAATATTTGGTATGACAAAAGCAAAATATTACCCGTTTCAGTAGTACAACAAGAGTACTAAGGTATTGCTAGCTTAATATTTAGCTTTTAACAGTTTGATAAGAGCGATCGCTCTTTTACAATGGGTTAGCCTCTGTCACTACTTCTGGCAGCGGAGCGAACTCTGTTTCATCTGGCACAGCTGCAAAGCGTCCCTCATGCCAATCGGCTTTTGCCTGCTCTATTCGTTCCCGTCGGCTAGAAACAAAATTCCACCATTTGTAACGCGTACCCAATGGTTCGCCACCGATCGCAATACACCTAGCAGCAACAGCAGCAGAAATTTCAATCTCATTACCTGGCTGTAGTACGGCTAGGCAATATGGCTCAAGCGATCGCTCGTTGATGCTCAATCCTTCAGTAACACTGTATACTGCTATTTCTGAGTAACCAGTAGGAATATTGAAACGAGCATTGGCTCCTAGCACCACATCTAAATAGAGGATGGGTGAAAAAGCTTCTACAGGCGAGGTGTAACCATCTACTTCTCCCGCAATGAGTTTGATGGTAACGCCATTCTCTTCCCAGCTAGGAAGACTTTCGGCAGGGTAATGAACGAACCAAGGATCGGTTTCTTCGTATTCAACAGGCAAAGCAATCCAGGTTTGAATGCCATGAATGCTAACTTCGTTGTGACGTTCGCTATCGGGAGAGCGTTCTGAATGTACAATGCCTTTTCCTGCTGTCATCCAGTTGACTGCACCCGGTTGAATTTCCTGTACGATACCTAAACTATCGCGGTGCAAGATCGCGCCATCAAATAAATAAGTCAGCGTTGCCAGATTGATGTGAGGGTGTGGCCTGACATCAATACCTTTGTTAGGTGGCAAAACCGACGGCCCGATATGGTCGAAAAAAATAAACGGCCCAACCATTTGCCGATGAGGATATGGCAAACTGCGACGGACAGAAAAACCACCTAAATCTTTAACTAATGGTTCAATCAGTTGAAGTATTGCCATAAGTGATGAGGTAGCGATTGATTAGTAATGGCTGGGATCGTCCCTTGCAAAGCCTTGAAAGAAATTTGAGGGAAATCGAAAGCGATCGCTCCTCATTATTAGGCGATCGCCATTTCAAAATCAAGCACCCCACCAACTGCTGTCGTACAGGTCGCTCAACTAAAGCATCCTACCAAAAAGTTGCGTTTACGAATGTTTACAAATTTTGGTAAAGCTGTAGCCAGATATATTAGGACATTTTCAAAACTTGAATGCTGGGAATAGTAAGCTTTCCCTCCTGACTTGTAAGTGGGGAGTAGGGAGTAGGGAGTAGGGAGTAGGGGAAAGCCCACTTTCATACTTGGTGGTGAAACTTGTTTCATCGGGACGGCCTCCTGCCTCCTGCCTTCTGCCTCCTGCCTCCTGCCTTCTGCCTCCTGCTGTAATACTAAACTTCCCCCATAACAAGCCCCTCGATGGTATGGGCTTGTACGATAGGTTCTAGTTTGTCAACGATTCGGCAACTGAAGTGCCTTCGGTGCTGTACAGGAATAGTTTCGTAGTAAGCGCGAGTAAACTGGAGATCGTGCCGCTGTGCGTTTTGGGCATCCGGAGCATCCACGCCGAGTACTAGTACCGGCCGCGATTTTTGCGATTGGTTGGCAGTACCCCGATGAATGGTCAGCGCTGACCGAACAGATACATCTCCACGTTTTGGCATCTTGCTCACGGCACGTTCTTGGTATCGCTCATAGAGAGATTTGGGCGGGAACATTTCGTGTTTGAAACCGATTGGTCGATCCCATTGAGTGCCGGGTGCAATCTCAAACGGCCCCATGTCCTCTTCAACATCTACAGTCGTCAAGTTGAAGGCGAGTGAGTTGAGCCTGCGTCCTATTAGGGTGGCATCAGGCGCAGGAAAGTCGCGGTGCCACGGCTGATTCATCGAGCCAGGAAGAGGCACATCGAACCCAATCTCCACAATTTTATAGTCCTCTCCAAGGATCGCCGTTGATACTGCCACTACCCAAGGATGTGTCACGAGATCGAGGAACCCCCTGATTCTCTCTGGGTGAATTTCCACGTAGTATCGGTTGGGGCCGCGCCCTACAGCTCCTCCCGGACGCACAAGCGCTTCCTCCAAAAGAACCTCAATATCTTCACCAAGGCGGTCTGCCCACGTCGGCTCAAATGCGTCTTTCAAACCAATGATGCCGTCGCCGTAGAGTCCGCCCATTATAGTGGCAGTGTCGTACTGTTCATCGAGCGCGGTTGGGGGTATCTCTTGTATTTTCTCAGCTTGGATAGCGTTCGTGTAGTCAAAGGCAAGTTCGCGTGCGACGGTATTCATCAGAATTCCTGGTAAGAGCGTGTTAAAGAAGGTGTTAACAGGGATCGTTGTGGGTAGAATGATTGCGATATAGTTCTGAGACCCAACTACGATGACCTCAAGAACTAATAATAATTTGGGGTAGAGAGGGTGTAATTAGGCTATATATTTCTAAATTAGAGGGCTTGGGGCGATTACATTCAAAAGATGCTCTAGTTTTTAACCGAAAGATTGTAAATAAAGTTAATAAACCCGAAGCGCAACAGCAGCAACTACATTTGAGTAATGTCAGATTTTCTACGTATGCTGTTAGCTGCTTAGTACATTTACTTTTCAGTAATTTATCCGAGTAGAAAGCTTAAGTTCAATCTTAAAATCTCGATTTTCACTGGTAAAGATGGTTGGAAATTGGCAATCTTAATAAAGAAAGTTTGTAAATACTTAATTTATCAATGAATAAGACTAGCTCTGAGAGGTTATCCAGCTTAGCAACCTCCACAAAAAAAAGGACGCTCAGGCGAATCACTATAAACTTGCCATCAGATGAAGCTGATAACCTGGAAAACTATTGCGAACATACAGGTAAAACAGCAAAGGATGTAGTTCGGGAACTGATTCGAGCATTGCCATGATCTAACTTTTCACGGTCAGTTTCAAACCGTAGCGATCGCCAACAGCCACACTTCAAGTTGAGAAACAGCCTCTGAGTGTTAATTGTGCAAAAGATCGTGGTGATTATGTCATTTTCTTTACAAATAAAAAACAGGGACAAAAAATAGGAGCGATTCCACAAAACTTAATAAAGTAGGTTTAGAGCCGCACCAAAAAAATAATATTTTAAAACTTGCGGAATTAAGTTCCGAACTAGATCCCTCTTTTCTTAAAAAAGGGGTAACTTCTAAGATTCCCAAAGCGGGTTGAAATATCTAAGTGCGTATCTGGGGTTTGTCTCCAGATACGCATCAATGACAGTTAGTAGGAGACTCAGCGTCTAACTACTTTCATTTCATCACTGGCAAGGCTCGAATGAGTTCTCGAATCACATCCGTTGCTGGTCTGCCTGTCTGTTCGCAGTACTTTTCAAGGTTCTTAGCTTCATTTGATGCCAAGTTTATAGTAATTCGCTTGACCGCCCATTTTTTGTTCATGCTCAAACAAATAAATCGTGTGTTGATAATTTTAAAACCTGATTTTACCTTCCTGACTAAAAAATAACCTAAATTAGGTATCTGGTACGATAAGAAGAACATTGGCAAAATAGCGAAGTCATTACCAGTGGATTTGTGAAATCAACGGTTAAGCAACACAATTTACGTTAAGTAAGTTAAAAAAGGCACTCTATCTACTCATCCTCTAAGATAAAAACGTCGCTTTTATCGTGTATTACATGGAGAGGACAGACGCATCTGTTTGTGTATTAAACGGTTGTAAACTAATGCTTTTTAGGTAAAAAAGTAGTCTTCCTTTAATAAGAGCCTTCAGTTTTTTGTTCGCAGAGGTTAGAGAGATTTAGATTGGCGCTCTGAAACCCCAACTTTCAGAAATGTAGATAAAAAAGTTGAGGCGATCGCCTACTAAATCCTGAGAATATTTCGGTAATATTAAATACTATCTTGACTGGATATCTAGTTAATTTCGGATATCCCAGATTTTCCTGTAGAGCAATTTTATTCTCAACCCGCTTTACTCATCTGAATATTTCAGTAATCTAATTTCCTTAATATCAGGTTTATTCTAGCGTTGTAGTGAGTTCAAAAAACAGGCTCAATTGCAACCAATTGACAATTAAGAATGTCAAAGCAAGCCTTAACCTAAATTTGTACTAATTTTAACTCAACCTTTGCTCAAGCTGTATCCCTTAGTAAGAAGATTGTGTAGTAACTGTGATAAAATACGGTATCCCCATCAAGTTAATGGTGTTTTATCCATCAACTCAAAGGTAGAAGCCAAATTGAAAGCTCTTACTAATCGGTTTTTGGTGAGTTCAGAATTGCAGATTTATGAAACTGCAAATCCATCAATTATATACACTCTAAGCCGACCAATTTAACTGAAGCGCAGACCCCTAAACTATACAAATGCTAGTTGCATAGTAAAAAATCAGGTGTTTGTGCCGACAGGATGAAATTTGCATATTTTCTGTGGAGTTTTGTTAGTAAACGTGAGGAGTAAAAATGCTTGAGGCTATCGCTGTTGCTTGGTTATTACTATTTTTTGGCGATTTCCTGTCTACATTCTTTTACCACGTACCCGAGCATGTTTTTGGTAGCCTTCATTTAAAAACGCACCACTCCTGGAAGAAAGACTTTCGTCACTACGCTATTTTGACTTTCAATCCCCAAGTTCTTTTAGATGGTATCTTAGGAGCTTTACCTTACATACTCATAGCAGTACTTCTATGGTCTTTTTCTCCCATCGGTGTTATCTGCGGACTACTGCTTGGTCAATTTCATGTATGGTGGAGACACATCAGTGTCTTGGGTTGGGAAACTCCAAAGCCTGTAAATGTTTTATGCCAAATTCTATTTATTACTACTCCAGAAAGACACTGGTTACATCATCACAAAACTAACTTGGGTTTTGGTGATATTTTTACCTTTTTTGAACAACCTGCACAAATGTGGTTACGGTGGCTACGCCTTCTGAGGCTTCGTTTCCGCTACTTGTCGACTGATAATGGTTAACAGTTGACTGTTGACTGTTGACAGATGAGAGCCAGTTGCTAAATATTTACCGTGAATACTCTTCAAGGCATATTGGACAAGATCGCTAAAAATGCGATCGCATCTAATTAAGAATTAGAAGTACTGAGTGCAGAATCAAGAGTTATTCCTCCCCTGCCCCCTCTGCCTCCCCTGCCCCCTCTGCCTCCTCTGCCTCCCCTACCTCTCCCGCCTCCTCTGTCCAGATAATATCTTTAAAAAATCCTAGTTTTTAACAAGGAGAGGCTTTTGCCAGAAGGAACTAGAATTAGGAAACACCTAGCTGGGTTCTTCTGACTTTTGAAATTAGGAGTGCATGTGTGCCCAAGTCCCCTAAATATTTGCTGATTGGATCGACCGAGACTTACAGCGGTAAATCTGCAACTGTTCTGGGTTTGTCTCATCAGCTACAGCAAAAAGGACTGGATATCGCTTATGGTAAACCACTCGGTACGTGCTTGAATTCGTCCAGTGGAACTGTAATTGAAGAAGATGTCCAGTTTATCGCTCTTAGCCTCAATTTGCAGGAAAACCGTATTGCACCTACAATGCTGTCTTTGGATGAACTAAATGTGCAAAAACGCTTGCGTGGGGAAGACAAAACCAATTATCAACAGTCTCTATTAGAGCAATATTTGCAAATGTCCTTAGGAGATTTAGTGTTGCTGGAGGGTCCTGGTGATTTGTCTGAAGGCAATTTGTTTGATTTATCTTTGCTCCAAGTGGCTGAAGTTTTGGATGCTGGGGTACTGTTAGTAACCCGCTATAAATCGTTGCTTTCAGTTGAGGCATTATTGGCTGCTAAACAACGTGTGGGCGATCGCTTGCTTGGTGTAGTCATCAATGATATCCCTGTGGCTGAACTAAAAGCGGTTGACACTTTGTTGCGCCCATTTTTGGAACAGCGGGATATTCCAGTGCTGGGAATGCTGCCAAATAGCGATTTGCTCAAGAGTGTCAGTGTTGGCGAACTGGTTAAGCAGTTAAAGGCTGACGTTTTATGCCGCAACGATCGCCTAGATTTGTTAGTCGAAAGTCTGGCAATTGGCGCGATGAATGTCAACTCAGCCGTGAAATATTTCCGCAAGCGCCGGAACATGGCAGTGGTAACAGGAGGCGATCGGGTGGAAATTCAGCAAGCTGCTTTGGAAACTTCTACCCAATGTCTAATTCTCACCGGGCAACTACCACCTCCACCGTTTATTCTCAGTCGTGCTGAAGAATTAGAAATTCCGATTTTATCTGTTGACTTAGACACCCTCACCACAGTCGAAATAGTTGACCGGACATTTGGTCAAGTTCGTCTCCACGAGCCGATTAAAGTTGAGTTTATTCGCCAGCTGATGGCCGAATACTTTGACATCGATCGCCTCTTATCTAAACTCGATTTAACTCCCGCAACCGCATTGTCTTAGGGAATTGGGCATTGGGCATTGGGCAAGCAGGAAGTGTGGGAGGGGTAGGAGGTGTGGGAGGATGGGGAAGAAATCTTTCCCCCACACTCCCCACACTCCCCACACTTCCCCATCTCTCCTTGTCCCCTTGTCTCCCCTACCCCTCTGCCCCTGAAGCTCCCCATCTCCTCATCTCTCTGGCGAAGCCACCCCAGGCTCGTTGTCACCTCCCAAGCGACGGCGTGCTGTTTCTCTTCGTCCCATCGCCGGGACATGCTTGGTTGCAGCGGCTAATCCAAATACAGGCATATTGCCGTAAACTGCCTCATATCTTCCCGGTTCGATTAAATAAGTTTCGTGCCAAATACCAACACTGCCATCAACACCAACGGCTCGATTAAATCTTTGCCAAGCTTCTAGATGTGTATCTGCTGGATTTCTGGCAAAACGCTCTAAATCCTCGAAGGAGCGCCAATACTGAATCAGTCCTACTCCCCACGAGTAAACAAAACTTTCTCCCCCTAAAAATCCCTTTTCGGGATGCTGCCGGAGGCTGCGTAGCATCGGTGGCATTGACCTAACTGTAGGAATCCATTTGGAAAAAGCAAATAACTTATTAATTCTCACCCCAATCACAAACACAACAAATGGTTCATTAATCTCGGCAGTAAATCTTCCTGGTATTACTGGAGGCATAAATTATACTTCCTTACTTTTTTAGCTAATATGCAAATAATTGCATATTTAAATTATATGCAAATAATTGCATATAGCAACTAGTGAATTAAAAGTTATGGCATTAGCGCACGCGATATTAGCTGCTCTGGTTGACGCTCCTTGTAGTGGGTATGATTTAGCAAAACGATTTGATGGCTCTGTAGGCTTTTTTTGGTCAGCAAGCCACCAGCAGATTTATCGAGAGTTATCAAAGTTGGAAGACCAAGGCTGGATTGATTCCGAGACGATTTTGCAAGCAGGACGCCCAGATAAAAAGCTTTACAGAGTTACAGAGTTGGGAGAGGAGCAGTTAAAACAATGGATTGCTCAACCTTGCGAACCGACAAGGGTTAAAGATGATTTACTTGTGAAAATTTTTGCTGGTCATCTTGCTAGTAACCAGACGATAGTCGCAGAACTAGAACGCCATAAAAAAGTCCACTTAGAAAAATTGTCAATATATAAGGATTTAGAACAACGTGACTTTCAAAATCCAGAAGAAATGTCAGAATCATCCAAATATAAGTATTTAACGCTCTTAAATGGCATTAGCGATGAAACACATTGGTTGGCTTGGTGCGATCGAGTAATTCAATTACTGAATCACAAAATTGAAAATTTGTAGCAACCTTTAACTCAGGTTTGCCTCGCACCTACACTCTCTTTGGTAGAATAGCTGGGTCGTTTAATCTGAATTTTGTCTATCTTTGAGTCAGTCAACAGACCTTATTAACCTCGATACATTAGCGCAAGAACTGGCGACAATCCAGCAAACAGGTTCTAAAAGAATTGCCTTGCTGGGTTCTCGTCATGTCCCGATTACACATCAGAATCTTATTGAAATGATGACTTATGCCCTAGTTTTATCGGGTAATCGGATCATCACTTCTGGTGCTACAGGTACAAATTCTGCTGCCATTCGGGGGGCAACGCGGGCCGATCCGAACTTGTTAACGGTGATTTTACCCCAAAGCTTGGAACGCCAGCCTTTAGAATCGCGCCAGCAACTAGAGCAGGTAATGCATCTAGTGGAAAATCCCAGTAATGATAATCTGTCTCTTGCGGAAGCTAGTTATTTGTGCAACAAGGAAATTGTCTCTCGTTGCCAGCAACTGATTTGCTTTGCCTTTCACGACAGCCGCACTTTGTTGCAAACTTGTCAAGATGCAGAAGAACAAAGAAAAGTGGTGACACTCTTCTACTTTGATTAGTCATTTGTCAACAGTCCTTTGTCTTTTGCTATACCATCTGGAAAGCAGAATCAAACGCATTTATCTATTTCACTAATGACTAATGACTAATGACTAAATAACTAATGATAATTTTTTTGTACTCGATCGCTGCTGCTGCCGTTCTAATTTACGTGCCATTTTTGGTAGTAGCTTATGCTTGTGTGCGTATTGGGTACGAAGTTTCTGCTCCTCGCACTATGTTTGATAAATTGCCATCATACACTCAACAACCTCCCTGGCGACATCAGAAGGCTTTTGAAGCGTTTATGGTATTTGTCGCAGCCGCATTCATGGCATACGTAACTGGTGTAAATTATTCTACAGCAGCAACGATCGCGATCGCTTTTGTGGCTGCCCATTTTTTTACTCTATTTTTTATATTGTGAATATACCCCTTTTGCGCTAGCAAAGCTCCTCTGAAAGAGGCTCATCTTCCCGAGCATCGTTCAAGTTTTAATTGGGGAGTAGGGAGTGGGGAGATGGGGAGATGAGGGGCAGAGGAGGCAGGGGAAAAGGTTAAAGGGAAAAGGGAAAAGGAATAAATTTAATCTTTCACCTTTCCCCCTTACCCCTTACCCCTTTCTCTTTCTCCATTCCTATGCCCAATTCCCAATGTAAAATCTAAAATCTAAAATTCTTTATGGCTTCTACTTTTTCCTTTGACATTGTGAGCGACTTTGACCAACAAGAATTGGTTAACGCTATCGATCAAGTTGTGCGAGAAATCAAAAGCCGTTACGACCTCAAAGATACTCAAACTAATGTTGAGTTAGCCGATCAAACGATTAATGTTAACACTGACAGCGAGTTTACCTTGGATTCTGTACATAACATCCTGCGGGAAAAGGCCGCCAAGCGTAATCTCTCCCAGAAAATCTTTGATTTTGGCAAAATCGAATCAGCAAGTGGTAATCGCGTCCGTCAAGAAATTAAACTCAAAAAAGGCATCAGTCAGGAAATCGCCAAACAAATTTCTAAATTGATTCGCGACGAATTCAAAAAGGTACAAGCTTCAATTCAAGGTGATGCTGTGCGCGTTTCTGCCAAATCTAAAGATGATTTGCAAATCGTTATTCAACGGCTAAAACAAGAAGACTATCCTGTGGCTTTGCAATTTACAAATTATCGTTAAAAGGGATTGGGGCATGGGGCTAATGAATGGAGTATTGGGATTGGGGTAAGGGGGAAAGGGGAAAGATTAAATTTATTCCTTTTCCTTTTCCCTTTAACCTTTTCCCCTGCCTCCCCTGCCCCAATCCCTAATCGCCAGTCCCTAGTCCCTTTTAACTTTTTCCACCAATACTCTTTTGAAACGCGGGACGTTCAGCCAATTGCTTCATGTAATTCAACACTGCTGGGTAAGGGCTTAAGTCTAGTTTCAAAATCATGGGAATGTAATTGAGAATAGATCCTACTGCCACATCAGCAACAGTGAATTTATTGCGTACCAAAAAAGATTGCTGACTGAAAATTTCATTCAATGTACTCAATATACGGGGTGTTTCGCGATCGCGATTTGCTTCTACGAAAACTCCCGTACTCAGGGTTGAATTGGCAAATAAAACCCACTGGGAGATTACAGCACGTTCTTCTAGTGAAACTGCTGCGTTTCCATACTTCTCCATCAGATAGAGCAAAATTGCCCCAGATTCCCAAAGCTGCAAATCTCCATCAACAATTGCTGGAACCCTTGCAAATGGATTAATTTTCAAAAAGTCAGGTTGTAAGTGTTCGCCAGCCTGCATATCAAGCTTGACAAATTCGTAGGGAACTTCTAGTTCCTCTAAATACCAGCAAACAATCGAAGCTCTACTAAAAGCGCCACCGTAAAGTTTTAGCATAATTACCTAAAGAACTTTGTGAGTATGAGAATGCTGCTTAACGTTATCTTCTTTAGTAACAACTCTAGCGGCATTTAGCACCCGCTTGCGGTCAATAGAATAATTGAACTCAGTGTAATTTGTACCTACGGTAATCAGAGATTTTGCTGTTTCGCGCCGCTTATAAGTCCGGGCTGCTGCAAACAACCGTGGTATAAATTCCTCTCCGAACTGAGCCGACTGGGGAAAGCCATCTGGTACTAGTTGTGAATCGCCATCTAGCACATTACCCAAAGTTGTCGCACAAGCTAGCTTGTACGAA
Source organism: Nostoc sp. DedSLP01 (assembly GCA_034530875.2). GTDB lineage: Bacteria > Cyanobacteriota > Cyanobacteriia > Cyanobacteriales > Nostocaceae > Nostoc. The sequence continues at coordinate 19,516 of JAVRCJ020000054.1, read as the reverse complement.
GTAGGAATTCCCTTCAACAGCGCTTCCAAAGCCGCAGAGGGAATAGGTTCTATAACTTCGATTTGATAAACTTCTCCATCTTCTTTGATGAAGCAAGTTGCCAAACCGATAACAATGTAATCATCGGTTGTTAAATCAGGCGCATTGGGATAAGAAATTGCTGTTGTCATCGGAAAATTTCTCAAAACTTAAGGATTGGGGACTGGGGACTGGGGACTGGGGATTAGGGAGATGGGGAGATAGGGAGATGGGGAAAGAATTTCAGACCACCGCTTTGACACTCCTAGTATCCAGTCTTTAGCCCCGAGCTCTAAATCTAGGTTGTTGGCATTCTACCAATTTGTCGCTGCTACTACTTGAGTTGTAGACTGCGACGGGAATAAGAATAGCATTCCAAATGTTCCAAAAGCCTAGAAATACAGGATTTTTAATTTTTTACTGGTATTGGGAATTGGGTATGGGGCATTGGGGAAACAAGGAATGTGGGAAAAGAGGGGGCATAAATTCTCTTTCTCCCCACACTCCCCACACTTCCCACACTTCCCACACTCCCCACACTTCCCACACTCTCCACACCCCAATCTGGCAAATTTCTCTTCGCTATTTCTGGAATTCGCTTTAGAGACGAAGTATTCATGATTAGGTTTGAGGAGCGATGTTTATTTAACGGGTGTATGTCCGCTGATATGAGTAGTCAAACTCTCTCTGAAGATGGCTTACACGTAACTCTAAATACTTTAAAAATAGTCATATCACCAAATCATTCGCAAATAAAAACTAAAAATTGCTTTTATAAAGTAGGCATTTCAGGCATAAAAATATGAATATTAACTCATTTTTAGCTTCTGGTGGCCATCAAAATCATCAATATCAAAAGATTAAGAGCGCAGAAAATTCAGATCGGAGGACAAACCATCGCTGTGAATTAGCACAAGGTTATTTACGCTCTTGTGCTTTGAGATTAGCTCAACAAGGAAATTACCAAGAGGCGATCGCACTTTTAAATCAACTAATTTACTGCCATCCCCACAATGCAATTGATTACAATAATCGAGGGCTAATTTATTTCCAAAGTGGGGAAATGCAAAAAGCTTTTTGCGACTACAATACTGCCCTGAAATTGAATCCTTATTTGCCTAGCGCTTATAACAATCGAGCAAATTACCACGCTGCTTGTGGCGAATTAGCAGCAGCACTTAGCGACTACGATGAAGCGATTAATTTGAATCCTCGCCACGTCCGGGCGTGGATTAACCGAGGCATTACCTTGCGCGATTTGAGTCAATATGAAGAGGCAATTGAAAATTTTGAGGTAGCGCTGCTTTTCAGAGAGTTAGAAGGTCATATTTGGGCTGAACGCGGCAGAACTTACCATCTTTGGGGCGATTGGAATTGTGCGATCGCAGATTATCGTCGCGCTCTTACTCAACTACCCTCTGGCGACAATACTAGAGATATTACTGGTTATCGTTTACGTTTACAAATCGAAAATTGGCTGAATACTCTTCTATCTCCTCAGCGTCCTAATTGGTAGATGAGCCATTCTGATAAACTCAAGATTCAAAAAATGAATTCTTAATTTTGAATTTTGAATTGGAGTATAGCGACGCTGTTATTTACTAGCAATTATATAAATTCACACCCAGTTATACGTAGCCGAAATCGCAATGAACAGAATAATACCAAATTGGATTTTATTAAGGTAATAAATCTGTTTGTTCGATTACTCTCCCATCTTTATTCATCAGTATCACCCGACGCTGCTTGGGATCGAATCTGTATCCTTGTTGTTGTCTGATACTTTTTGCTTGCTGGGGATCGAAGTTACGGCTAAATTCTGCCTGTAAATTGTTGACGTGTCCTTCCATTTGCTTGACTTCAGTCGTGATTTCTCGCAATTTTTGTTGCTGTGAGGACTGATAAGGGACAAGTTGTGCTAGTGCAGATACCGCAACGCCTGTAATCAAAAGATTAACAGCTATCTTGGCAGTACTTTCCCATGCCATCACTTGGTAAGAACGTTGACGAAGATGCCGCTTTGGTCGAGGGACGATTCGGCGTTTTTGTATCGGTTGTGATGGTGGGTTTGACGGTTGAATCGCGTTCATAATGCTAAAAATTAACCTCCCTTGGTGAAGGGAAATACTATTGAGAGTAATGAGTTCTTTGTGCTGAATTGCTGAGCCAGAAGTAGTACTTGTGAATCTTCTCACTCAGGTCTTTTTACTTTACTCAGCACTTTGCGATGCTTGATTTAGCTGTCATATTACTTCATTTTTGCAAAATAGCTACAAGTGCCGTACAAGTTAAAAAATAACCTGGCTTACGTAAGTGCAAGTTCGTTAAAACTTAGGGCATAAAGCCCCAAGCGTTTGGAAATTGCACCCCCGCAATGCCAGGATTATTAGCTCTTCAACTGTGTCACATCGTAGCCTTATTTGTAAAGTTCTGTGGCTAAACGCCAAGCTAGAACTCCAGGAATCAACGCCACAACTAGAGCGATGTACACTTGGGTATCTGAGAGGGAAGACACTTGAGCGATGTACAAGGTATCTAAGATAGGCATGGCTCTTAATCTCCTAACTGGAATAGATTTTGAACTGTTCGTTTACTACTTTTCCTTGTTTTGCCAGATTCGTGGAAGATCTTGTTACAAGATGCAACAAAAGCAGTAATCGATCGGTGGTCGTTAGTTATTATCCTTTAAAAAAATTTATAAATCTATGAATTTGTATTTGGGTATCGACTTTGGAACATCTGGCGCGCGCGGTGTGGCGATCGCGCAGGAAGCTACCATCCAAGCTGAGGTACGATATCCCTTTGAGGATTCACCATCGGCGGTGATGCCGGATCGTTGGCAGGAGGCTTTATTCGCGCTACTGGAACAAATACCTCACCAATTGCGGCGAGAAATCAAAGCGATCGCCATTAACGGTACTTCTTCCACTGTCTTGCTGGTGGATGCCGCTGGCAAACCAATATATGCACCGCTATTGTACAACGACGCACGGGGAGCATCTGTGCTAGATGATTTAAGGAGCGTAGCACCCCCCAATCATACTGTGTTAAGCGCCACCTCTAGCTTGAGCAAACTGATTTGGATGAAGCAATTACCTTCTTTTACTGAAGCTAGATATTTCTTGCATCAAGCAGATTGGCTGGGATTTCTGTTGCATGGCTGTTTAGGCGTTACTGACTACCATAACGCTTTAAAGCTGGGTTATGACGTGGAAGAGTTGAAATACCCAGAATGGCTGCAAAAATTGCAAATACCCATTCAATTGCCCCAAGTTTTAGCGCCTGGTACACCTGTCGCGGAATTACGTTCTGAAATTGCGGATAAATTTGGTTTTCGGCGTGATTGTTTGGTGTGTACTGGTACTACCGATAGTATTGCTGCTTTTCTTGCCAGTGGGGCAAAATTACCTGGCGAAGCGGTGACATCGCTGGGTTCGACGCTGGTACTAAAACTTTTGAGTCGCACCCGTGTAGAAGATGCGCAGTATGGAATTTATAGCCATCGCTTGGGTGATTTGTGGCTGACTGGGGGCGCTTCTAATACTGGGGGTGCACTGCTACAGCAATTTTTCACCAAGGCTGAGTTAGAAAGTCTCAGCCGCGAGATTGATGCCTCAAAAGCCAGCGAGTTAGATTATTATCCATTGTTGAAAGCAGGCGATCGCTTTCCAATTAACGATCCTAATCTACCCCCAAGATTGGAACCACGCCCAGATAACCCAGTGGAATTTCTGCATGGATTGTTAGAAAGTATTGCTCGTATAGAAACAAAAGGGTATGAATTATTACAAAAATTGGGTGCGGATAAGTTAACTCGTGTTTATACTGCTGGTGGTGGAGCAGCAAATCAGACTTGGGCTGCTATTCGTCAAAGGCATTTAAAAGTACCTGTTAGTACTTCGGTATATACTGAAGCTGCTTACGGCACAGCTCTGTTAGCCAGGGCAGGGTCACGAAGGAACGGAGTGATGAGGAAATATAAGAAAGAATAATTTTTAACTCGTAACCTATCAGGACTCGCAATGCCCAATGCCTAATACCCCATGTGCTATTACCCATGTAATTTTTTGTTCGCACATATCTTTTAAATCAGTATGTATCCGGGTGACAATCCCCATATCTCGGCCGATACTGTGATTATTAGATACCGGACTATAGGATTCCAGGTTTCACGATCTGGGCAGCTATTCGGGGATGGGTGCTTTGCGGTCAGCGAATGTCATCTATCCCCTTTACTAATTGAACCAAATTCATATTATCGATCGGTAAAGCTCGCAGAATTTACTCTCAACTTTTTCTACCCTATAGCAAAATTAGGTACTTACACCATTTCTTTGTGAAGCTGCGCCAAATATGCCGCTTTTTTTCAACGCAAAGTAAATAAATGTAGGGTGTGTTACGGCTGAGGGTACGGCACCTCAATAGACTCTACTATCTCAATTGAGGTGCGTTGCGCTTTGCGACAACGCACCCTACTATTGTTTTATGTTTAATCAAGTTGACCTACTTAATACTATCTTTCACTAAAGTCTGCAACGCTAACAATCCAGCACCATAAGCAGGCTCAAACCTTGGATAAATCACTTGAATAAAAGGAAACTTCTGAATTATTGATGCTGAAAATCTCTCATGGATTTTGCATCTACTTAGCCATACACTTCCCGTTGTGACTACTTCATAAATTGAGCCTGTACTAAAAATTGCCTCAATTACTGTAGATGTAGCCTTTACTAATTCTTTAACAGCATCATCAATTATATTATTGGCTAGTTCATCACCTGATGCTGCTGCTAAATCGAGAATTGGTGCTAAAGCAGCTATTTGTTTAACTCCCCATTGTCGTCGATATATTACTTCTATTAAATCTTCTATACTTTCCAGGTTTAGATGCTGTTTAAAAGCCTCTATTAAACTCGTTGATATCTCGCGCCCATCATAAGATTTTAATGCAGCATTCATCCCAGTAACAGCAATTTTATAAGCACTACCTTCATCTCCTAAAATATAACCCCAACCGCCGACTCGCTTGGTAATTCCCTGCTGATTTCGCCCAAAAACTATGGAACCAGTACCTACAGCAACTACAATGCCCACATCATGCCCAATTCCACCAACTAAAGCAATAAATGCATCGTTACAAATTACGATATTCACTGGTTGTAATGCCCAAGTAATAAGTAATATTTTACTATTTTGCAACTCTGCTACTAAATTTTTTATTACTTCGATATCTAATGCCCGTCCGACACCTGCCAAACCCAGACATATTGCTTCAATAGTAATAGTATTTATGACTTTTATTGCTTCATTCACCGCACCATGAATTGCAGCTTCAATTGATTTGAAAGTAGCTTCAATACCTATACTTTGATAGTTAGCTCCACCAGCTTCACCGCGTCCTAGCACTTGGCCAGAATCATCCATCAAGACACATACTGTTTTAGTACCGCCGCCATCTATTCCCAAAACATAAGGCATAACAAGTAAAAAGTTAATTATTCAAAAGTTTTGGTTCTTCTTTTAAAGGTATAAAGAAGAGAGCAATCATTCCAGGAATTGTTAATAAACAAACTAAGATAAAAAATAGTGGATAGCCAAGTGCTTTTTGCAGATAACCGCTAATTAATCCGGGTAACATCATTCCTAAAGCCATGATGCCGGTAGATATGGCAAAATGGGATGTTTTGTATTCGCCTTCGCAAATATACATTAAATAAACACTAAAAGCTGTAAATCCAAAGCCATACCCGAATTGCTCTAGAGAAACCAAGGGATATACTAATGTTAATGAAGGTTTTACGTAAGCCATATATACATAAAAGATATCAGGTAAGTTCAAGGCTAAAGCCATAGGTAGAAGGCATTTTTTTAATCCATATTTAGAAATTGCTAAACCTCCTAATATTCCTCCACAAATTAGGGAGATTACACCAAATGTTCCGTAGGCTAATCCAACATCTGATGTTGATAAACCCAAGCCTCCTAGTTCTGGTTTGTCTAACAAAAATAAAGAGGCAATTTTCACAAGCATTGCTTCGCCAAATCTATAAAGCAAAATAAAGGCTATGATGTTTATAATTTTATTTTGAGCAAAATACGAACTAATAATCTTCCAAAAATCTATCTTTTCTGTAGCTTTTAGCTGTCGTTGAGTATCTGATTCTGGGAAGGGTAAAATTAAGCTATGAACAACAAACAGGATTGCTAAAATTAATCCTGAGAAGCCAATGGCTAAAGTCCAGCTCAGAGGAATGTTTTTAAGAGATATTTCAAGCTGACCTGCGAGGACTACTAATATTCCAGAGCCGAAGATGACAGCAAGTCTATAGAACAATGAGCGAATCCCAACAAAAAAGGCTTGTTGTTCGGGAGATAAAGCTAGTAAATAAAAGCCATCTGTGGCAATATCATAAGTTGCAGAAATAAATGCTCCTATTGTTAATGCTGTAAGCGAGATGAAGAAAAAGTTTGGTAGTTGTAAACAAAAAGCTACCACAGCTAAACAGATGAACATAGCTAATTGAGTGTAAGTTATCCATTTGCGTTTGGTAGAGTAAATATCAACAATTGGCCCCCAAAACATTTTGATGACCCAAGGTAGATAGAGAAAACTTGTCCATAAGGCTATTTGGGCGTTATCTATTCCGAGTTTTTTGTAAAAAATCACGGAAACCGTGTTGATGATGACGTAAGGTATGCCGGAAGTAAAATATAAACTGGGGATGAAAATCCAAGGAGACGCTGTTTGATTTTTCATAAGTTTATTTAACAAAAAGCATGAATTCTAATATCATATCCGGCTCATCAATGGAGGTTAAAATCTCTTTACATACTCAAAATTTCAGTAGGATAATGCATCTGTAATTAAGAAAGGTGCGTTGCGCTGCGCGACAACACACCCTACTTGAAATTTAGCGTTGCTGATTTAATGTATGAAACCGATTGTGCATGATATAAAAATCTTTGTAGAGACGTTGCATTGCAATGTCTCTATATTTGGATTCATACTTTCCTTCTATAAGCGCAAAGTAGAGAATCCAAAAATTGACTCATCTCTTAATGAGAGACAGCCACTTTTTCATCCACTATCTGAGCATTTTCGGCAACAATTTTACGGAATAATTCGCCTTCAATTGTCTCTTGTTCTGCTAGCAAGTCTACTAAACGCTCCAAAAGTACGCGGTTTTCTTCCAATAGTTCTTTTGCTTTGATGTAGGAATGGTTGACGATTTCGCGGACTTGGGAATCAATTTTAGCGGCAATTTCCTCGGAATAGTCTGATTTGTTCATCCAGTCGCGTCCTAGAAATACTTCTCCACTCTGATTTTCTAGGGACAAGGGGCCTAATTCTGACATTCCAAACCGCGTGACCATTTGGCGTGCCATTCCTGTTACCTTTTGCAGGTCATCTCCTGCACCTGTGGTCACTTCTGGTTTGCCAAAGACTATTTCCTCGGCTGCGCGACCGCCTAATGTGGCTGTGATGCGTGCTTTGAGTTGGGAACGGGAAATTAAGCCTTGTTCTTCGTTGGGAGTAAACCAAGTTAAGCCTAGTGCTTGTCCGCGGGGTATGAGTGTGACTTTTTGCACGGGGTCGTGGTCTTTGAGTAATGTGCCGACTAAGGCATGTCCAACTTCATGGTAGGCAATTAAGCGCTTGCTCTTGCTGTCTACTAAGGCCGTGCCTTCCATACCTGCAACTACTCTATCTACTGCATCATCGATTTCTAAGATGGTGACGGCTTCTTTGCGTCTTCTAGCTGTGAGAATGGCAGCTTCGTTAAGTAGGTTGGCTAAGTCTGCGCCTGTAAAACCAGGAGTGCGGCGAGCGATCGCTTCTAATGATACGCTAGGATCGATCTTCTTATTCCGGGCGTGGACTTGCAAAATTTCCAGCCTTCCCTTCAAGTCTGGCGCATCCACCATCACTTGTCTGTCAAAGCGTCCTGGTCTGAGCAGCGCTGCATCTAATACATCGGGGCGGTTTGTGGCAGCAATAATGATGATGCCTGTGTTACCTTCAAAACCATCCATTTCGGTCAGCAGCTGGTTGAGGGTTTGCTCTCGCTCGTCGTTACCGCCACCGATACCAGCACCGCGTTGTCTGCCTACGGCGTCGATTTCATCGATAAAAATCAGACAAGGTGCGTTGTCTTTGGCTTTTTTAAATAAGTCACGCACGCGGGATGCACCTACACCAACGAACATTTCCACGAATTCCGAACCGGAAATGCTAAAGAATGGTACGCCCGCTTCACCAGCGATCGCTTTTGCTAGTAAAGTTTTACCTGTACCAGGAGGGCCAATTAATAGCACTCCTTTGGGAATACGTGCGCCTACCGCTGTAAATCTTTCTGGCTGTTTGAGGAAAGTAACAACTTCTTGCAGTTCTTCTTTGGCTTCTTCAACCCCAGCGACATCTTCAAATTTCACGCCAGTTTTGGCTTCCATTTGGAAACGAGCTCTGGATTTACCGAAATTCATCGCTTGGCTAGAAGCATTGGTAGAACGACGCAGGAACAATAGCATTAATGCTATCAGCGGCAAAATCCACATGAGATTAATTAATAACCCAACAGCAGCCCGACTATTGGCAGAAGAAATCTCACCAAAATCAACATTCTTATCTTTGAGAATATTAATTAATTCTGTGTTTTGCGCCAAAAGTCTCACCTGTTGCGGTGGTGTATTTTCTTTTTGTCCCTTGAGATAAACCCTTGCTATCTGTTCGGCTTCATCAAGCTCAACTTTTTGGATTTCTCCAGCCTTCGCTTTCTCAATTAACTCACCATACTCTAAAGAGTTACTCTCTGCCTTTTGTGCCAAAACAGGAGTACCCCCCAAAATTCCTGGCAACATCATCAAGCTAGCTGCTAGCCCACCAATCCAAGCAACACGCTTTGATGACCCCTGTTTTTTCAACGCTTTTTTTTGCAAATTTGTCATAATAATTACCCTTTGTCTGCTGGCAGAAGTTGAGCTATGGTTTTATGCCTATTCTTCTAGCAAAAATCCCCGTAACTGGATATTACACTTTTCTTATCTAGTCTAACTTCCAGCATTGGGCATTGGGCAAATAAGGAGATAGGGAGGTGTGGGAAGACAGGGGGGCATAAATTCTCTTTCTCCCCACACTTCCCTATCTCCCCACACTTCCCCATCTCCCCATCTCCCCACACTCCCTTGCTCTTTTTCGGCCATCAGCCATAAGTCTAGAAGACTTGGTGCAACTGGCTCTTCAATTGTTGGCCAAACCCATACCCTTGGTAGGGGAAAAAACCTCAAATTTTTTCCAGAATTTTAATTTGACACATTGCGATACAAATCGTTAAAATAAACATAGTCATAACGACTTCGTTTTATTTTTCTTCACGATAGTAGCTAGTTAATAGTTTGTGGGTTAATTATGGTGAAAATTGTTGGTATTGGCGGTAGTTTAAGACCTAATTCTTATACTCAGTTGGCTTTGGAAGTTGCAATGCAAAGAGTGCAAGCCTTGGGTGCAGAGGTAGAAATTCTGGATTTACGGCAGTTACAGCTACCTTTTTGTAATGGCGCAAAGGAGTATCCAGAATACCCAGATGTGAAGCGGTTGCAGGATACAGTTAGTGACGCTCATGGGTTAATATTAGCGACACCCGAATATCATGGTGGCGTCAGTGGCGTTCTGAAAAATGCTTTAGATTTGATGAGCTTTGACCAACTGTCTGATAAAGTAACGGGGTTGATTAGTGTATTGGGCGGTCAGTCTAATAGTAATGCTTTGAACGATCTAAGGTTAATTGTCCGGTGGGTGCATGGTTGGGTAATTCCGGAACAAATTGCGATCGGACAAGCTTGGAGTGCTTTTAATCCCGAAGGTAAGCTTTTAGATGAGAAGCTTTCTCAAAGATTCGATCAATTTGCTCAGAGTTTAGTTGATAATACTCGCAAGCTAAGGAATGTTAATTAGTTGTAGGTTGGGCAAAACTTTGCCCAATCTAGATACAAATACTAACAATTTGCATTTTCAAGTCGAAGTATGTGAGAGCCAAGAAGAACTAAAACACTGACCTTCTTATTAGTCATAATTTTTTCGTTTAAGCAAAATCTTGGCTCAGAATTCAGAATAGGAATATAGGATTTGATTTTTGACATATAGGTAGAAGCATAACGCATGATTCTTCAGGATTTGGTGCGTTATGCTTCGCAATCACGCACTTACACATACTTAAATTTTTTCAATAATCAAATCGGATTTATATAGATTTTGTAGTTTAAATGAGTGAATTTTTTCAACAAATAAAGTTCTAATATTTTTGCTAACTAAGAGATTATTGATGAGTTGTAAATTGAGTTAGCATCTGTGAGGCTCGATTCAGGTATGAGGGATCGATCGCAGTATGGTAGCGCGAATCATTAGCGATCGCGGCGACCACTTTTGCTAAATCAGCGTTACCAGCACGCGCCCCTAATCCATTAACAGAGCATTCAATTTGCCTGACTCCTACATCTAGCGACAACAACGAATTATCGAGGGCAAAACCTAAATCATCATGGCAGTGAACTGAAACAGTTACCCGGTCGATATTGGGAACTCGATGCATCACCGTTTCAATCAGATTGCTGAATTCTAATGGTGAGGCTACCCCTAGACTGTCAGGAATAGCGATGGTAGTTGCACCACTTTTTATTGCTGTTTCAACTGCTTTGCATAACAAGTCAGGATGGCTGCGCGTAGCATCAAAGGCTGACCATTCTACATCCGGACAGTAATTCCTGGCTAAGGACACGCTATTACTAATAGTTTCGATTACCTTTGATGATGCCATATTTTCCGGAATGTAAACTGGAGTGAATACATTGATTCGCCCTTTTTCAGCTCCTTTAAGCGCCGTTGCTACCGCAGTAATTTGTTCTAATTGACTACTTGCTAGACCACAGATTGTGGCATTTTTTAATTGCCCACAGACTGATAATATTTCATCAGCATCTTTGCTAAATGCCCCTGGATAACCCACCTCAATTACATCTACTCCCATTTCATCAAGAATCATTGCCAAGCGAATTTTTTGCTCGACTGTAAACTTGCGATCGAGGGCTAATTCTCCATCTCGTAAGGTTGTATCAAAAATGTTAATTTTTTCAGTTTGGGTGATATCAGACATAATGATTAAGGAATAGGGAATAAAGAATTTATTTGTTAAGGCAGGCTGTTCTTGAGCAGAGGAAGCAGGGGGGAAGAAAAAAGCTTAACTGAACGGTATTGCCTTATATATAGCAAGGGACTGGGGACTGGTGACTGGGGATTGGGTAAAAAGTTTTGTTGTGTCTAAGTTCGATCGTCTGTTAATGTCCTAACCACGTTGGCTGTTGCTATAAATATCTTAGTATGAATCCATAAATAGAGACGTTGCATTGCAATGTCTCTACAACGATTTTGATATTATGCACAATCATTTTGGTAGATTATATCAGCAAGTTTCTAATTTTATCAGTCGAGATTTTTATGTTGCTTGTTCTGCCTTAAAACTGCTCGCTAATTTTCTGTACAATGTCTTGAAGGCTCAATTAAATCAGTTACTGAGGAAATTAATTCTTTCAAGTCAATTGGTTTGTATAAATGGGCCTGAAAACCTGCTAAAAATGCACGAGTACGCTCTTCTTCATAGACAAATGCTGTCATAGCAATAGCTAGAATTTCTGGTTGCATTTTTTGTTTGTTCAGCCTTCTAACTTTCTCCAAAAGTGAATAGCCATCTTCACCTGGTAAACAGATGTCACAGATCAAAACCTCTGGTTGAAAATATGACATTACTTCTAAAGCTTCGGCAGCTGAAGCAACTACGATCGCTTTTGCCCCTTCTAATTTAAACAAGACAGCAAGCATCTTTCTCGTGTCAGGATCGTCATCGACAACGAGTAAGCGTACTTCGTTGAGAGATAAAGATTTATTAGGCATTCTTCTGACCAGGATGCAATATTAACAACTGGGATTCAAATGCAGACGTTTTTTAGATGGCATTAATAATTCACCTAAGTAGGTCGGTGTTGAAAATTGTCGTTATGAAAAGGCAGGAGGAAAGAGCTTTTTGAGTAACTTAACTTTTCGTTATATATTTTGGTTTTTTTGACTATGTTACTTATCAGATTAATTAACTCATAGAAAAGCGATCGCCGTATCTACTGAAGGTGAAAAGTTATTTTATCGTCAGGATGAATCAGATGGGGAGGCAGGGGGAGAAAGAGAAGTGTGGGGAGTGTGGGGAGAGGGGGGAAAGATTTGTTCCCCATCCTCCCACACTTCCCAATGCCCCATGCCCAATCACCAGTCCCCAGTCCCCAATCATCGATATAGCCAAACACGCAAGAGCGATAGTAATTGTTCGGTATCTACGGGTTTGGTGATGTAATCTGATGCGCCGGCTTCGATGCACTTATCGCGATCGCCTTGCATGGCTTTGGCGGTGAGTGCAATAATCGGCAAGGATTGAAAGCGGCTGTTTTGGCGGATGAGACGTGTTGTTTCGTAACCGTCAATTTCTGGCATCATGATGTCCATTAAAACCACATCAATATCTGGCGTAATTTCTAACAAATTAATGCCTTCTCTACCGTTTTCAGCATATAAAACCTGGATTTGATAGCGCTCTAGCATACTTGTCAAGGCGAAGATATTTCGCATATCGTCGTCTACAATTAGCGCTTTTTTGCCGACGAGTAAGTGGTCTCTAGAATGCAGTTGTTCGAGAATTTGGCGCTTGGGTTCCGGCAAATTGGCTTGGACTCGGTGCAGGAACAATGCTGTTTCATCGAGGAGGCGTTCGGGCGATCGCACATCTTTAATGATGATTGTCTCTGCAATGCGTCTGAGTTCTGTTTCTTGAGCTTTGCTAATTTCTCTACCCGTGTAGACAATAATTGGCAGAGATTTGCCGTTGGGTAAAAGCTTGATTTGCTCGATCAGTTCAAACCCGGTCATGTCTGGTAGTCCTAAATCGAGGACGAGACAATCAAAATGCTGGGTGCGGATGGCTTCTAAGGCTGCGGCACCGGTGCCGACGGCGGTAGTTGCAACGTCGCTGTTGCCAATTAACTCAACGATGCTAAGACGTTGGGTATCGTCGTCTTCCACTACCAGTAAGTTTTTCACTTGGCGTTCGACGAAACCTTTAATTTTGGTCAACGCTTCTGAGATTGTCTCACTGGTTAATGGTTTTTGCAGATATGCGATCGCTCCTAGTTGCAAACCGCGCTGTCTGCCTTCTTCAACGGTCATGATATGTACGGGAATGTGACGCGTCTTCGGGTCGTGTTTGAGCCGATCTAATACCGTCCATCCATCCATTTCGGGCAATCTGATATCTAGCAAAACGGCTGAAGGTAAAAATTGCTGGGCTAGCATCAAGCCTGTGGTGCCGGTTTGGGCAGTTATGACCTTGAATCCGTGCTGTTGCGCCATATCTAGGAGGATACGGGCAAAGTTAATGTCATCTTCGACAATTAATAATACGCGATCGCCAACGCCGATACTACTGCGATCGTCTGCGATCGCTGGGAATGGAGAGTGGGGAATGGGGAATGGATGCGGTGAAGCAGTCGCACTCTTGCTGGTTTCCGCTGGTTGGGTTAGCGGTAGCGAGGAAGAACCGTCGCTGTTAAAGCCGAAGGATGAACCGGAGAATCGCTCAAATATTCTCTGTGTGTCTCCGCGTCGGAGCGTCCCCGTGTCTCCCTGTCCTGCTTCTGCGTATGCTCCTCCCTGTGGTAAATAGAATGTAAAGGTGCTACCTTGACCGGGTTGACTGGATAGTTTGATTTCGCCACCAAACAGGCGGGCAATTTCGCGGCTAATTGATAAGCCCAATCCGGTGCCGCCGTATTTGCGACTGGTAGAACCATCGGCTTGCTGAAATGCTTCAAAAATCACTTTCTGCTTGTCTGGGGCAATGCCAATGCCTGTGTCGCTGACTGAGAAGGCGATGACTAACGGCGCACGATTTAAAATTTCGTGGTCGGGACTCCATCCTTGTTTAGCCACTCCAACCTGCAAGTGAACTTCTCCTTGTTCTGTAAATTTAAAAGCGTTGGAGAGAAGATTTTTCAACACTTGTTGTAAGCGTTTGACATCTGTATAAATCGTGCTTGGCAATTCCGGCGTAAATTCAATTGTGAAACCAAGTCCTTTACCGTTAGCTATTTGGCGGAATGTACGCTCAATTTGGTCGCCTAATTCTGCTAAAAGCATCTGGGTCATTTCAATTGACATGGTTCCAGATTCAATTTTGGCTAGGTCGAGAATGTCATTAATTAATGCCAACAAATCTGTCCCTGCTGAGTAAATTGTCTGACTGTATTCGATTTGTTTGTTGGTGAGGTTGCCATCAATATTATCTGTTAATAGCTTGGCTAAAATTAACAAGCTATTCAGAGGCGTCCGCAATTCGTGGGACATGTTGGCAAGAAATTCTGATTTGTATTTGGAAGAGAGGGCGAGTTGTTCGGCTTTTTCTTCCAAGGACGTCCTTGCTTGTTCGATTTCGCGGTTTTTGCGCTCGACTTCTTTCTTTTGTTGAGCCAGTAATTCTGCCTTTTCTTCTAATTCGGCGTTGGTTTGTTGCAGTTCTTCTTGCTGTCCTTTTAATAAATCTTCCGAAGCTTTGAGCGATTGGGCTTGTTGTTCTAGGCGTTTGTTGGTTTCTCTGAGTTCGTTTTGCTGGGTTTGCAGTTCTTCAGCCAATGATTGCGACTGTTTGAGTAATTCTTCAGTTCGCATGGAAGCGGCGATGGTGTTCAAGACGATCGCTATACTTTCGGTTAGTTGGTCGAAGAATGTCAGGTGAATTTCGCTAAAGCGGCGGAAGGATGCTAACTCAATAACTGCTGTGACTTGTCCTTCAAAGAGTACGGGTAAGACTACAGCATTGAGTGGCGTGGCTTCTCCTAAACCAGAGCCAATTTTAATGTAGTCAGTCGGCACTTCCGTGAGCAGAATTCGCTCTTTTTCTAAGGCGCATTGTCCCACCAAACCTTCACCCATGTGGAAGCGGTTGGCTAGATGTTTGCGTTCGCGGTAGGCGTAGCTACTAATTAGTTTCAAAAACGAGCTATTATTGTCCGCGGCGTCCATCAGGTAGAATACGCCGTGTTGCGCTCCTACCAAGGGTGCGAGTTCTGAGAGAATTAATTTCGATACGGTTTCTAAGTCTCGCTGACCTTGCAGCATTCTAGTAAACTTCGCCAGGTTAGTTTTCAACCAGTCTTGTTCGGTGTTTTTCTGCGTTGTTTCCCGCAGGTTGGCAATCATCTGGTTGATGTTGTCTTTGAGGATGGCAACTTCCCCTAGTGCTTCGACGGCAATGGAACGAGTTAAATCACCTTTGGTTACGGCTGTAGCTACTTCTGCGATCGCTCTTAACTGAGTAGTTAGTGTAGCAGCAAGTTCGTTCACGTTATCTGTTAAATCTTTCCAAGTTCCCGCCGCGCCTGGTACTCTCGCTTGTCCGCCTAATTTTCCTTCGATTCCCACTTCCCGCGCTACTGTGGTTACCTGATTGGCGAAGGTGGCTAGGGTATCAATCATTTCGTTGATTGTTTCTGCCAAGGTTTCAATTTCACCTTTAGCATCTAACATCAGTTTGCGTTTCAAGTCGCCGTTCGCAACTGCCGTCACAACTCTGGCAATACCCCGTACCTGTGCCGTTAAGTTCCCCGCCATCGAGTTTACGTTGTCGGTTAAATCTTTCCAGGTGCCGGCAACACCTTGCACTTGCGCTTGTCCGCCCAACTTCCCTTCGGTGCCCACTTCCCGCGCCACCCGCGTTACTTCCGATGCAAAGGAACTGAGCTGATCCACCATTGTATTAGTGGTGTTCTTCAAGTCTAAAATTTCACCTTTGGCATCGACGGTAATTTTCTTGGAGAGGTCGCCATTTGCCACCGCCTTGGTAACTTCGGCAATATTTCGCACCTGTCCGGTGAGGTTACCCGCCATTGAGTTCACGTTGTCAGTTAAATCTTTCCAAGTGCCGGCAACTCCCCTCACGTAAGCTTGTACGCCCAATTTCCCTTCGGTTCCCACCTCGCGGGCAACCCTTGTTACTTCCGAGGCAAAGGAATTTAGCTGATCCACCATTGTGTTAATGGTAATCTTCAATTCCAGAATTTCGCCTTTCACATCCACGGTGATTTTCTTAGAAAGGTCGCCGTTTGCCACCGCCGTTGTCACTTCGGCAATGTTCCGTACCTGCGCCGTCAAACTTCCCGCCATGAAGTTCACGCTGTCGGTCAAATCCTTCCAAGTGCCGGCTACGCCTTTAACTTCTGCTTGTACGCCCAACTTCCCTTCGGTTCCCACCTCCCTGGCAACCCTGGTTACTTCCGATGCAAAGGAATTGAGTTGATCCACCATTGTGTTAACGGTGTTTTTCAACTCCAAGATTTCACCTTTGACATCAACGGAAATTTTCTTCGACAAGTCGCCATTTGCCACAGCCGTTGTCACGGCGGCAATGTTTCGCACCTGTGCCGTTAAACTTCCCGCCATGAAATTCACGCTGTCGGTTAAGTCTTTCCAGGTACCAGCCACACCGCGCACATCTGCTTGTACGCCCAGTTTTCCTTCGCTACCTACTTCCCGCGCAACCCTGGTTACCTCACTTGCAAAGGAGTTGAGTTGATCCACCATGATATTTATAGTGTTTTTCAACTCTAGAATTTCACCTTTGACAGCTACAGTAATTTTCTTAGAAAGGTCGCCGTTGGCGATCGCAGTTGCAACTTCCGCAATGTTCCGTACTTGGTCTGTCAGGTTTCCAGCCATTAAGTTAACGTTATCTGTCAAGTCTTTCCAAGTTCCGGCAACTCCTCGCACTTCAGCTTGTACGCCCAACTTCCCTTCGGTTCCCACCTCCCGCGCCACCCGCGTTACTTCCGATGCAAAGGAACTGAGTTGATCCACCATTGTATTAATAGTGTTTTTCAACTCCAAGATTTCGCCTTTCACATCAACGGTGATTTTCTTGGAAAGGTCGCCATTCGCCACCGCCGTCGTCACATCGGCAATGTTCCGTACCTGTGCCGTTAAACTTCCCGCCATGAAGTTCACGCTGTCGGTTAAATCCTTCCACGTACCAGCTACGCCTTTAACATCAGCTTGTACGCCGAGTTTACCTTCACTTCCTACCTCACGGGCAACCCTTGTTACTTCCGATGCAAAGGAACTAAGTTGATCCACCATGATATTTATGGTGTTTTTCAACTCCAAAATTTCACCTCTCACATCAACGGTGATTTTCTTCGATAAATCACCACTGGCGATCGCAGTTGCAACCTCGGCAATATTCCGCACCTGTCCCGTCAGGTTACCCGCCATTAAGTTTACGTTGTCCGTTAAGTCTTTCCAAGTCCCTGCAACTCCCCGGACTTCTGCTTGCACGCCCAACTTCCCTTCGGTTCCCACCTCACGGGCAACTCTGGTTACTTCTGATGCAAAGGAATTCAGTTGATCCACCATTGTATTAATGGTGTTTTTCAGTTCAAGAATTTCGCCTTTCACATCAACGGTGATTTTCTTAGAAAGGTCGCCATTCGCCACCGCCGTTGTTACTTCCGCAATATTCCGCACCTGTGCCGTCAAGCTTCCCGCCATGAAATTCACACTGTCAGTTAAATCCTTCCAGGTACCCGCTACCCCTCGGACTTCTGCTTGACCGCCTAATTTTCCTTCTGCACCTACCTCACGTGCAACCCTTGTTACTTCTGATGCAAAGGAATTGAGTTGATCCACCATGATGTTAACGGTGTTTTTCAACTCTAAAATTTCGCCTTTAACATCTACAGTAATTTTCTTAGATAAGTCGCCGTTGGCTACCGCCGTTGTCACTTCTGCAATATTACGGACTTGGGCGGTTAAATTCCCCGCCATTAAGTTCACGTTGTCCGTTAAATCCTTCCAAGTCCCGGCAACTCCTTTCACTTCGGCTTGTACGCCCAACTTACCTTCGGTTCCCACCTCACGGGCAACCCTTGTTACTTCCGATGCAAAGGAATTGAGTTGATCCACCATTGTGTTAACGGTGTTTTTCAACTCCAGAATTTCGCCTTTAACATCGACGGTGATTTTTTTGGAGAGGTCACCGTTAGCGATCGCAGTTGCAACTTCCGCAATGTTACGAACTTGACCGGTCAGATTTCCCGCCATCAAGTTCACATTGTCAGTTAAATCCTTCCAAGTACCAGCCACACCGCGTACTTGGGCTTGCACGCCCAGTTTACCTTCAGTTCCCACCTCGCGGGCAACCCTGGTAACTTCCGATGCAAAGGAACCGAGGCGGTCTACCATCGTGTTCACAATGTTGGCAGTTTGCAGAAATTCACCTTGGAGAGGTCTGCCATCAATTTCTGTAGCGATGGTTTGGGATAAATCGCCATTAGCCACAGCTCGAATCACGCGAGTAGTTTCTGCTGTTGGTTGGACTAAATCTGTAATTAGAGTATTGACAGAACTGATGCAATCCGACCAAGAACCGCGAACATCTCCTAAAGTGGCGCGATCGGCAATTTTGCCTTCTTTGCCGACAACATTGCCAATTCGCTGTAGCTCTGTCGCCATCCGCTGATTTTGGTCGATTATATCATTGAGCGTATCGGCTATTTTTCCAGCTACACCAGTACGATCTATGGGCATCCGAGCCGAGAAGTCACCCTGCTTAACAGCTGCCAGCGTTCTTAGTAGCTGATTTAAATCTAGATTGTCGTTGTCTCTAGTCAACTGTTCGGTTGCCATAGCCTTATCCTTAATCTGAATCCTTGAGAAATTTTTTGTCTTTATTTGCACCCTGTACTTGATTAAGTACTTTTACGTAATGCCAATCAAAATAAAGAGTAGGGAATAAAAAGCGATCGAATTAAATTTTATGGGTGCAAGCGTAAGCAGTTGATAGAGACCGGTGACTAAATGGTAGTGCCGTCGCTGTATCTGCCATACCACTTAGCTAATGATAGCTACTTGGCCTCTGTTTATGGATAGCCAGCCAATATTTTATGTCGATCTAGTAGAACAGGAGCTAGGAGCTAGGGAAAATAATTAATAAATAAATTTGGTATAAATTCAAATTACTTAATAAGTCTTTGCGAGCCGTAAAGATGTTGGTAAAGACGTTACGATACAAAGCCTCTACATCTGTTGGGGTAGCCCAAAATCAGACACAAAAAGATTTTTCATCCAGTCCCCAGTTGCCAGTCCTTGACTATAACTACGGAGATTTGGCTCGCGTTCATTTCTTGCTAACTGAAAATAGTAAAAATTGGGATAAGAATCAGGTTAGCAATTTGAAGAAGGCAGAAGGCAGAAAGCAGAGGACAGAGGGCAGAAGGAACAAGTCAGATCCGGAGTAGCACCCCTCCTGACTTGGAGCCACTGAACTCTTGTTCAGTGAGGGTCTTAAGGTTGAGTCGATGGGGGATATTATTCCCCGCACCTCTCGGTTAAATCTGGGCGTGCGACTTTCATGGCACC
>JAVRCJ020000053.1:0-41820 GCA_034530875.2 Nostoc sp. DedSLP01 | reverse complement strand
TGCCAAAATGCATATTGCACAACAATTCCAGCAGTTTGAAGTATGACCCCAAATAAAAATGATTGTATCCCAGAACAATACCTTAGCCAATTTACGAGGGTTCAACGCCTGTGGAAAGGGGATGAATACGTCCCAAAGAAGTGAGCTTGGCAAAAATTTGGGCTAATAAAATAGGCTCAGGCTTTTGAGGAAGTATTTTTAACATTTCATGAACATATCGAAAACCCCGGTAATAAGCTTTCAGGTCAATAATGCTAGACCGAGGATTATATTTACGGAAATCAGCGAGAAGATGATGGGATAAATTAACCATAAAGAAGGCAAGATTAGCCGCATTAGTCACAGCAGTTTGGGAAGAATTCATGAAATCCTCTAAACCCCAAAATTGCTTGGCATCAGGGAAGTTAAATTCGATTTGGAAACGAAGTTTGTAATAGTCAATAATTTTATCAGCCTTCAAATCTAAGTCGCTGGAAAATAAAATTACATGGCTACGCGTATTGGTTTTAAGATTAGTTTTGATCAAAATAACTACATTCAGAGGCTGGGAAAATTCTTTGTGAAGAAGAGTAGCTTGATAAATATCAGTTTTAATTTCATCCTCAATAGCACTTTTACATAAATATGTGTCAGGTAGATTACGATAATCTAGCTTGTTGCCGTATTTACGACGAGAGCGTTTACTGGAGTCAGGATTTTCATAAGGGACGTATAATGCTGAATCATGGCGCAACTTGGAAATTATATGCAAGTTAACTTGTCGTGCCATCTGCTTTCACATTGTTGTTACCAAAATGACCATCTACTACCAAGTACGTCAAAGGGATAAAGTTAGCTACTAGCTCGAATAGTGAGTTAATCATCTTTTTAATTAGTAATAGTTCAGATGTTAATATCACTTCGGTTTTGTTTTTATTTTTACTGCCTTTTGGTCGTCCCCTTCCACGTTTCTCTTTGGGTTTTATTTTTTTGATTGGTAAGCTGCTATTTATTTGGGTATCACTTTTGATTACCTGTTCTATCCCAATAGGAAATGACTGTCTCCTTTCCACACTTACTAATGACAGTACGAAGAAAGATAAACCATTAATTGGTTTACTAGCCAAGCTAGAAAAAAATCTATCTACCCCGTAAGTCTGCTTACCCGATTTACTGACTACAACTTCATCTCCTGCAAGCAAATACACATCCTGCTCTCCCCACAAATATTGACGAAAAAACGGCCAAAACAATGTTGCCCAAGGTATGACTGTCGAGAAAAATCTTCCCATTGTCCGATAGCTACCGCGTTCCCCTGCCCAACGGGCAATTCCCAACATTGTGACTCGACCACTCATAGCTAACATTGCCAGGATGATTTGATTTAATTGCCGCATCGTTGTCGCGTTTATCTGCGGTAGAAGGCATTGCAAGAGTGATAAGATGTCCGGCATGGGCTGAATCGTAGTTTTTGAGTTGTCGTTTGGGAAGACAATAACTCTACTACGACAGCCCTACCTCTTCATACTCTTTTTTTGGCAAAGGTATTGGTCATTAATAGTTATTAACTCTCTAGATAGCTCAGAGCAAATACTCGCTAGTTTTAGCAAATTATCAATATCCGCTTTTTTTAGCTTGCCTGAATTTCAAGCATTAAAATATTGTTGGGTAAAAAATCTGGAAAGTTAAGAATCTGGAGTGTAGCTCAATATGCAAATTGTTGTTATTCATCCCGAGCAATGGACTTTGAAACAGCATTCAAAATACTAGATGCAGCAATTGTTGCCCAGACAAAAAGACATTTAAAGGATCTTGAAGTTATCATACTTCGTGGTGCTTGGCAAGGTCAAAAGTATGACGAAATTGCTCAAAATTACGGCTACACGACTGAATACCTACAGCATGATGTTGGCCCTAAGCTATGGCAAATGCTCTCAAACACAATTGGTGAAAAGGTCAGTAAAAAGAACTTTCAAGCTGCAATAGAAAGGCTGGGGCTTTCACACACTGCTTCACTAAAGCAGTCAAAGGCTGCTTTACAGCCTCAAAAGCTGATTTCATCTTCACCACTAAAAATGGAGAAAATAATATCCAACGACTCAGTTTCTCAAACAAATGGGAAAGCATTACTAACTATCCATACAAAAGAACTATCCCAACTGAACGCAGAACCAGAATTTCCTGTAGGTCAAGTCCCTCTGACTTCTAGCTTTTATATTGAACGCCCTCCAATTGAAGAACGCTGTTATCAAGAGATTTTGCAGCCAGGTGCTTTAATTCGTATCAAAGCACCTGGACAGATGGGTAAAACTTCACTCATGGTAAGGATTCTTAATGAAGCTAGAGAGTATGGCTATCAAACACTATCCTTAAGCTTTCATTTAGCAGATAAAGCAGTTTTCACTAGCTTGGATGCATTCTTACGCTGGTTCTGTGAGAGTGTTGGCAGGAAATTGAAGCGGTTGAATCAGTTAGATGATTATTGGAATATTTATGGCAGTAAGGATAGAACCACTGCTTACTTTGAAGAGTGTTTGTTAGAAGAAATTGATAGCCCATTAGTAATTAGTTTAGATGGTGTCGAGCAGATTTTTCCATATCGCGACATTGCGGAAGACTTTTTCAGCTTATTGCGAGCTTGGTACGAGTATGCGAAATATGGCGATCGCAGTAGCGAACTCTGGAAAAAACTGCGGCTAGTTTTGGTACATTCTAAAGAAGTTTATATTCCGCTAAATTTCAATCAATCTCCCTTTAATGTAGGGTTGAGTATTGAATTACAAGAGTTTAGTCAAGAACAAATCCAAATTTTAGTTGAGCGCCATCAAAGGCTCAATTGGACTGATACTCAGGTTAAAAAACTGATGGACATGGTAGGAGGACATCCCTATTTAATAAGGTTAGCTATTTATCACGTTCAACACCAGGACATCACATTTGAGCAGTTGTTGCAAACAGCTGCAACGGAAGCGGGAATTTACAATGTTCATCTGAGGGGACATTTATGTAATCTCGAACAACATCCTAAATTAGCAGCAGCTTTTAGCCAAGTTGTGAAGAGTGAAGTAGCGATAGAAATAGACTCGGAGTCAGTGTTTAAACTACATAGTATGGGTTTAGTAATATATTGTAATGAAAATAAGGCGATCCCACGTTGCGATTTGTACCGCCAGTATTTTCAAAATCGTCTGAGTCAGTTATAAATTGTGACTAACAGACGTTGCTAAAAGCTTTAACTTAGGATGCGTCCAACAAATAAAACAGAAAACTCGGCTTATAAATATCAAGTTGGGGGGAGCTTACAAATTAATGCTCCAAGCTATGTGCAACGCCAAGCCGACAAAGAATTTTATGATGCGCTAAAGGCTGGGGAATTTTGTTATGTCTTTAATTCACGACAGATGGGCAAGTCCAGCCTGCGAGTGCAAACAATGCATAAATTGCAAGCAGAAGGTATTGCCTGTGGTGTCATCGACATTACGGCGATTGGAAGTCAAGACATTACCCCATCGCAATGGTATTTGGGCGTAATGCGTAGGCTGGCACGTAGTTTCATCCCTAAGTTTAAAGTACTAAGTTGGTGGAGCGAACGCTCTGGACTTCCACCAGTACAATGCTTGAGTGAGTTTATTGAGTCAGTGCTGCTAGTGGAAGTGTCTCAAAACATTGTGATTTTTGTAGACGAAATTGATAGCATTCTCAAACTGGACTTCAAAGATGATTTTTTGGCTTTAATTCGAGGTTGCTATAACAAACGAGCCGACAATGGCGCTTATCAGCGCCTGAGTTTTGTACTGCTAGGAGTGACTACTCCCTACGATTTAATTCAAGACAAACACCAGACACCCTTTAACATTGGTCGAGCTATAGAACTAAACGGCTTTCAATTGTCTGAAGCTCAACCATTAGCTAAGGGATTAGTGGGAATTGGTAACCCTGACATAGTGTTAAAAGAAATATTAGCCTGGAGTGGTGGTCAACCTTTTCTAACTCAGAAGCTTTGCCAGTTAGTTATCACTTCTTCCTCTATGATTTCAACAAATGGTGAAGCAGAGTATGTTGAAAAACTAGTACGTTCTCAAGTCATTGAAAACTGGGAATCCCAAGATGAACCAGAGCATCTGAGAACGATTCGCGATCGCCTTTTTTGCCAATACATTGATAGCAATGGCATTTCCAGAGACGAACAACAGATTCAGAAGTTGCTAGAGCTTTACCAACAAATTTTACAAATAGGTCAAATCGCAGCGTATAATACTTCTGAGCAAATGGAATTGCGGTTATCAGGATTAGTAGTTAAGCAACAAGGTTTGTTAAAAGTTTATAACCGCATTTATGCTGCTGTTTTTAATCAAAGTTGGGTTGAGAAAGCGTTAGCGAGCTTAAAACCAGTCATCGAGAAACCGCCTCAAATATTGCCTAGAAAGCAGCGTTTTCAAATTGTGCTGATGTTAGCTGTGATTGTCACAACCTTGATAATGGGAGTGCGGCATTTGGGACTATTACAAGCCGCGGAACTAGCTGCTTTTGATCGACTGCTACGATTGCGCCCTAGCGAAAAACCAGATCCGCGCCTTTTGGTAGTAGGGATCGCTGAAGATGATTTTAAGCTACCAGAACAACAACAAAGAAAAGGCTCGCTATCGGATCGCGCACTTGCTTTACTTGTGCAAAAACTCGAACAGTTCAAAGTACGAGCCATCGGCTTAGATATTTATCACGATTTCCCCGTAGACCCCAGCGAAAAATCTCTAGTGACTTGGATGCAGCGCAAGGACAACTTCATTGCTATTTGCAGAGTCAGCCAACCTCAGATTCATGAACCAGGTGTTTCATCTCCTCCAGAAATTCCTACAGAACGTCAAGGCTTTAGCGATTTTGTCAAGGACAGCGATGCTATTCTCCGCCGTCATTTGATTGCGATGAAACCAAGCGCCCCCTCCCCTTGTACTACGCCCTACGCCTTCAGTGCTCAATTGGCATTTCATTACTTAAAAACAGAGGGCATTTCTGCCCAGTACACCAAAAACAAGGAGTTGCAAATCGGCAAAGTTGTGTTTAAACGATTACGAGCGCATATAGGAGGTTATCAACGATTAGATGATAGGGGCTATCAAGTATTGCTGAATTACCGTTCCTTTAATTCTCCTTTAAAGGCTATAGAGCAAATTACACTCACAGACGCACTCAAGGGTGATATAGATCCCAATCAAGTAAAGAATCGGATCGTACTCATTGGCATTACTACTCAAAATGCTGGTGATTATTTTTCTACGCCTTACACTAGTGACCATACTGACCAAAAGCAAGAAATGCCAGGAGTTATTGTTCATGCTCAAATGGTGAGTCAAATTCTGAGTGCAGTTTTAGATGGGCGAACTCTATTATGGATTTGGCCTGTTTGGGGTGAGGTTTTGTGGATTTTTTACTGGTCTGTTTTTGGAGGAATAGTGGCATGGCGGATTCGTAACTTCTTGCTTTTAGGACTAGTGGGAATTTTTGTCGTTGTGGTTATATCTGCAATCAGCTTTGTTATGCTCCTTCAAGGTATTTGGATACCGTTAATTCCTGCCACTATTACCTTAGTCGTAACTGGCACTAGTGTAGTAATAGTAATTCGTAATTCTTCATTCGGAAAACCAAATAAAAGCGAATAATTTCCGAAAATACTTTTACTGCTTTTGATGAGATAAATAGCCTTTATTAAAGAAATCGGAAGTCGGAAGTACAGTTTTGTAATGGGGATTTAGCGCAAAACCAGAGCGGAGATTTCCGACCATCTGGATTTTGTAAGGGCCCCACCACAAAATTGACCGATTATAGAACTGGGGGACTTAAACCCACCGAATTTGTTAATCGGCTAATTAAGTAGTCGTGCAAAATAAATTTTATATTTAAGACAGGGAACTCTTAACAGGGAACAGGTAAGGAGTACGGAGGTTTTGTTTTTCAATTATTATGTGCAATTAATTTTGCTTAGGTACTTATATTTCTCCTAGAACTGTAAAACTATACAGTCACTAATAACAAATAACAAAGATGTTATAAATTTGAGTATTTGTTGAAATGAACTTAGTTTTCCATCTGATAGTAATTATGCAAAAAAGGCTACAGGTTTGACAGAAAATTTAGATTAAATATAATTTTTCAAAACTACGAATTATGAATTACAAATTACAAACTAGTATTAAGCTTGCCTGGGCGATCGCTTTAGCATCACTTTGCTTGGTACTAGTACCAATACAACCTGTAAAATCTCAAATTTCCAAAACAGAGATTTTTAACGCACCTCCTCCCCCAGATGACATTGGCGCACCTGGTAATCGCACAGCAGGAGGAAAGCGCGGTTGTGAGAACATGAATAAGCAGCTTCCTACAATTAAAGAAAAGCGATTGACAGCGTTAGTTCCGGTTTATAGCTCTCTAAATGCGGAACTAGTATTTGGACTAACGACTATTTCCCATCCAACTTTCTGGTTCTATGTTCCTTACACGACTAAAGCTGCCGCAGAGTTCGTGTTACAGAATGAAGTGGGACAAACTGTATACCAAAGCCCTGTTTCACTATCTGGAACACCAGGGGCGGTCGGCATCTCTTTGCCATCAACAGCTTCTTCATTAAAAATTGGCGATCGCTATCATTGGTACTTTAGTATTTACTGCTATCCACAACAACCACCTATTTTTGTTGATGGCTGGATCGAAAGGATCGAACCCAACTCCATTTTGAAAAATCAGTTAGAGAAAGCAACACCACAGCAGCGCGTTAATCTTTATGCTACTCATGGTATTTGGTACGAGTTAGTGGCTGCTTCAGCTCAACTTCGTTACCTAGATCCCAAACGTAATAATTGGGCTAACCTTTTGCAATCAGTTGGTCTGAATGACATTGCTTCAGAACCGATAGTAAATTGCTGCCGATAGTTATATCGTGTTCGGTTAAAGACTTATCATTAAGACAGCAGGGGCAAAGAGGGTTTCCTGGTTTTTGCACAGTTCTGGTAATCATAACTAATTAACCAGACATGATATTATAACCAATTTCCCACTAGGACGTAAGCGGCCCAAAACAATGGATGTTGGTATTTAGGGTTTTTTAACAAAGCTAGTTGAGCTTGGCGGAGTGCTTCGGCTTTAGTCAGCTTTTTAGAAGTTAATTCTCGGTAGAACTGACTCATAAGTTCTGCTGTCGATTCATCATCCAAATTCCATAAAGAAGCAAGAGTACTACGTGCCCCCGCCCGCACAGCTATGCCAGCAAGCCCCAAAGTAGCTCGCTTATCCCCAGCAGCAGTTTGGCAGGCGCTGAGAACAAGTAATTCGATCGCATTTGGTC
Source organism: Nostoc sp. DedSLP01 (assembly GCA_034530875.2). Taxonomy (GTDB): domain Bacteria; phylum Cyanobacteriota; class Cyanobacteriia; order Cyanobacteriales; family Nostocaceae; genus Nostoc. The sequence continues at coordinate 34,505 of JAVRCJ020000053.1, read as the reverse complement.
TTTGTGTCTCTCTAGTACGTAGTAAGGTATCGAGTTGATTAACGTTAATCCGACCATCCCAGGTAAGAATAAACGTCTCATCAGCTTTGGAACTAAACTGACCGTGAGTTGCTAGATGTACTACAGGGAAAAGAATAGAGTTTATTTCTTGTTGAAAAGCCTTGCTGGTAAATTTTTGATTGAGTAGCACTTTGGTAGGCATCTCAGACTTAATTTCATTCAACTCTAGTGCCACATTGCTGAGGGCAGAAAAACCCTGGCGCGCTTCAGTTATTCCGGCAGTCAAAGCTTTTATTTGTTGCTCTGATAAAGACCTGGGCGCTAATAACTGTAACCCTGGAGTCAAAGCGATCGCATATTTCTGAATCAGATACTGTTGACCATCGTAAAGGACAGCCATAGGAATGTTTCGTAACGAACCATCTAAAACAAATACTAAAGTTTTGATTTGGGATTTAGCTAAGTATTTCTCTGCTGGTTGTAGCAACCAATTATATACCTGTTTGGATAATGCTTGAGTCTGTTGCAATGTATAAGGTTCGATCAGTTCTTGGCGTAATTGGTCTAAAATTTTTTCTACTTCAGTTGCACTAATGCTGGTTTGATAATGGTGCAACGGTTGTTGAGGTAACTTGAGAATAACTTCTAGTCTGTCTGCCAAGATTATTGGATAGATAACTGCCGCACTAGGATCTTGTCGATCGATAACAGAGTCAATTTGTACGGGTTTTCCTTCTAAGCAAGCTACCCGAAAGAAGTTGTCCAGTTCAGCTAGTTGTAGGGATTCAATGACGGCGCGGGCTTGCACTAAGTTGTTTTGGCTGGGTTGGAAGTCTGTTTGTGATTGCAACAGCAAATTGACCAACTGCCGATAGATTGGCTCGACTTCATCTCGGAAAGAAAACTGTACCTCTGGATTAATTGCAACTAAATCGTTGCGGAGGGATTGAAGGATTTTAACTGATTCGGTGTAAGCTGCGATCGCGCCTTTTATATCTCCCCTAGCTTTGAGTAAACGTCCTAACTGCCATTGCCAACGATAGGTAATATCTGGCACGTTAATAGCTTGAGATATAACTAGGGCTTGCTGCGTGAGGTCTTGGGCGCTATAAAATTGTTGGGTTTGTTCGTATAATCCTCCAAGATTTCCTAGAGCATAAGCAACTGAACGCTGGTCTTGTAAATCTCTTGCTTGTTGGACTGCTGTAGCTAAAAGCTGGGCTATTTCTTTCAATTCATGTCCATCTACACCTTTTGCTTTTAGTTTTATTAAACTCTGGGCAAAGTTAATTCGAGCGTAAACCGCCTTGCGACTGATAGGTAAGTCAGGGATTTGAGCTTGGATTTTAGATATCAATGCTTGAGCAGCACCCAATTGATTGTTATCCAACAATAGACGAAGTTGATTTAAATTAGCTTGGATACGTGTAGTTGACGAAGTAGACGTAGCAGCTTGTTGATAGTAATTTAAAGCTGCTGGGATATCCTGTTGGGCTGTAGCGGTATTACCTAAACTTAACCAAGTTTCACTTATAGCTTGAGGAGATTGCAATTGCATTCGCTCTGCCACTTCTAAACTCTGCTGCAAAATCTTTCGAGATTGTTCTAAATCCCCGACGACTCGCAGTACATTGCCAAGGCTACGCAATCCTGTAGCTTTGAGAGTTGAGTCTGGTTGGTTTTGCAGGTTTTGGTTAATTTGAGTTAATATCTTCTGGGCTTGACGATAATTTCCTAAAGTTTGCAAAGCTTGAGCAGAGTTAATTTGACTGCGGATTAACCCAATGTTGTCACTTGTTTTTGCATAAATTGCGGCTGCTTGTTGCCAAGAAATTAGAGCTGATTCAGCTTTTCCCTGTGCTAACTGTAGCCGACCTTGAATATCTAAAGCTTGGGCTAGGATTTGCGTTAGCGAACCTCTTTCTTCAGAGACTAGCCCAGTCTGTAATAAGTTTAGACTTTGGGCGATCGCTTGAGTTGCTTTTGACCGCTGTCCTAATTGCTGGTATGTCAAGGAAAGATTGCTCAAGGTCATAGCTTGCATGAGTTTATTCCTTTGAGCTTGGAAAGCAATTAATGCTTGTTCAAAGATTAAAGATGCCTGATGAAACTGTTCTGCTTCATATAACTTACTGCCCTGTTGAAATAACTCTTGAGCATTAGATACAGATTGAACAACGGAGTTTTGGGTAGCCATCAAGGCGAAAGTGGGGGGCAATACGCTTGTACCTAAGAATATTGCCAAAAGTATCAGTACTCCACAATGATGCACTCCTATATGCAAATACTTCAACAATCGGCGGAAACGGAAAAATAACGATCGTTTTCTTTTCACGTTTTTGCCCTCAATGCACTTTGCAGATTTGTCAAAGGAACAAAGGAATGCGATCGCCTTTGTTGGTGACGCATCTACTGACTTTGTTGTGATACATGACACAATTGTGGAGTCAACCCAGGATGATTGGGTGTGGCGGTAGGGACAGAGGCTGTGAGGATTACCTCGCCATTGTTACCTATTACAAACCCCTGAGCTTCTACTATACGAGCTGGCACGGGAGCAGGTGGGAGCGTAGAAATAGTTGGAATAGAGCGATTTGCTTTCGGATCGAGAGTAACCAAATTTACCTCAATTGCATCATCGCCTAGCATCTCGTTAGGACTATCCGGCAATCCGCCGCGTCCTGTGGCAACAAAACTACTAGTTTGCTTGCCTCTGGGAGTACAGCCCTGAGCAATTTGATTGGAAGCATCAACTGGATTTGTTGGCAGCTCAACTAATCCTCTGCTAGGGTCAACATCAGGTGTATTAAGTTCTATAGTGCCGTCTATGCCTAATTCTGAACTAGCAGTTATGTCATTTCCGAAAGTTGGACTTTGACGAGGCTGAATACTAAAGATACCAAAAGCTTGAATATCTACTCTCCCACCTTTGCCTATGAAAGCATTAGCAGTAATGTCACTATTTTCTTGAGGAACAGCAATGATAAAACCATTGGGAGCATTAATGGTAATGTTTCCACCATTTCCTCCTTGCCTAACTGTACCTGCTGAGGTAGAAATTTTACTGTTACGGCGTAATAGCAATATATCTTGCACCTGCAAGTTAATATCGCCACCATTACCTGATGTCGTAATTGCTGAAATAGCTGCTTGGTTATCTAAACGAATTGAACGGGTTATTAAATTAATGTTGCCTGCGTTACCAGCTGCTCCCGACTCTACGCTGGTAAATGCTCCACTGGGGCTAACGCTATTTATGCTGTCAAAGGCGATTGCATCGTCAATATTAACATTGATATTGCCAGCATTTCCTTGTCCGACAGTACTGGCAGATAATCTAGCACCCTCTGTGACTGAAAGTGAAGTAGCTTGAATGTTAATATTACCACCATTACCTATGGCATTAGGTTCTACACTGCTGAATATACCACCAGCATTCCCTTCTCGATCGACTCCTGCTAAAGATACAGCGCCGTTAATTTCCAGTATTATATTACCAGCATTTCCTTGAGCTAGCGTGTTGGAGTTAATTTGAGTGCCATTTTGCAGAGATAGTGAACTAGCTTTGATATTAATATTTCCACCAGAGCCAACGCCATTATAATAAACCTGACTTCTTATAAAACTAACAAGTCCCACACCATTTACTCCTGTCAACGAGACAGCACCACTAGTTTCAATCTTTATATCCCCAGCTTGTTCTGAACCACTAGTACTAGTATCCAAATTAGCGCCATCATGCAAGGAAACTGAACTTGCCCGAATAGTTATATTTCCGCCTTTGCCAATGCTACTGGAGTTGGTAAACACACTACTAGGGTAGCCACTGATTGACGTTCCAGCAAAAGTTACAGCTCCGTTGACATCAATAGTTACATTACCTGAATTTCCTTCGCCATCTGAAGTGGAAACAAATGCAGAGCCATTGAGCATAGAGAACGACTGAGCTTGGATAATAATATTTGGTCCATTACCAACAGCATCATTATTGACAAAAGTAAATGTACCACTACTATCTTCAAATGTTACCGAATCTTTGGCTTTTAGTATTACATCACCTGTATTTCCTCTGCCGTTAGTCAAAGACCATAACGTAGAACCATCGCGAAACAAGATTGATTCACTTTGGATGATGATATTTCCCCCATTACCTATAGAGTTAAAATTAACACTGTTAATAACTTGCGATCGTTCTTCAAATTTAATCGCACCTGTAGCATTAAGTGTAATATCACCTGCTTTGGAGCCAATCTCCCCTAAATTTGTATCTATACCAGCAACTAAGGAACTCTCCTTTACAATATCTAAATTCCGAGCATTAATAGCAATACTCCCTCTATTTTCTGCAACTACATTGATTGCAGAAGCATTGGTCAACAATATATCTGTTAGTGCTACATTAGCAGGAAAACTTAACTGTAGATTATTATCAAAGTTCAATTCTACTGTTCCTGCTGCTGCTAGTCCTCCTAATTCCACTCTCCCGCCAAGAGCCTGCAAATTTCCGCCATTTAGCTCCACATCACCTCCCACAAGCGCCAAAGTCTTACCTGAATGTACCTGTAAACCAACGGTTTCACCGCTATTATTAATTGCTTGGGATTGATTGAGGATGCTTGCCGGATTCTTCCCATATTGCAATCCAACGGGAACGCTGATAGTCAGCAAAGGCACAGTTGGAGGCATAGTTGCACTAAACTCTGTACCATCCCGAAATTTCAAGCTACTTGCAGTACTACCAATGAACGAACCACCAAGATCCAACCGCGCACTCTGACCAAAAATAATGCCGTTGGGATTTATTAAAAACAAGTTAGCTGTACCGTTGGTCTTGATTAATCCATCAATATTAGAAGCTGAACCACCTGTTACTCGACTAATAATGTTTTGAATATCTACAGCATTATTAAAGTCAGCACTGTTGCCAGTAGGCACAGAAAACTCGCCAAAACTATGGAATAAATTACCTCCTGCTTGCGTTCCTCCAACGATATTAAAAGTGTTACCCTCCCTGATGACACTGGAATTATTAGGTAAGGTGTTATCCGGGGTAATTTGGGCAAGGACGCAATTTACAGGGGCGATCGCACTACTTATCAACCAACTTCCAACTGCCAACTTCCTGTGCCAACCCCATCCCCATAGAGTCATTCCAGACATTGCACCTCTCAAATAAGCAGCACTTCAGTGAATTACAACCCCTTAATTAGGATAAATGAGAAACCTTCCTAGAAATAATTACGAATAATTACATAGCCAATATTGTATGTTTGATTATTTCTCTTCACGGCGCACATTAGTTCAATGTTCTTTTCTTAATTCTCCTGATTGTTTTTCTTTTCTCTTGACTGTAATCTCTTTGTAGTTCAACTTGAAGTGCGGAATAGGGGTTTTAAAATCAACGGCTGGCGATGACCAAACATTGCCACAACCAGTAGGTGTTCGCTCAAAGTCGCAACCGAGGCGACTCGATAAGAATCCTTGAGGTAGACCTAGCTGTTACAATCCCACGTTTTAAAACGTGGGATTGTAACACTCTACACCCGTTGCGCCACACCCTTTGAAACCCTTCGATTTTAGGACGTAAATGTAACCCCAGGAGTTACCACTGTTATACTGACATCCTCAAGGACAGTAATAACGTCGCCGAAAGCAGCCGCTCCGAAGTAGACAACGGTATCTAAGATAGATGAGTCATTCGTCAAAGAACGAGGAGTAAAGTTTTGCTGGACAAATGTGTAATCGCTAGCAGAACCGCGCAGATTCAGCTTGTCTCCATCTAGTAAAGAGAAATCTGTGATAATGGCATGACCAGCTTGCCGATAGGAACTATTGAGGTTGAATGTATCAACAGATTGAACTCCTTGGAAGAAATTTCCTCCTGTTAAAACATCTATCTCTCCGCTATTAAAGCCACCACTACCAAGGAGGGTATCATTACCCTTGCCTCCTACAAGAGTATCATTGCCAAGATCGCCATCTAAGCGATCGTTGCCAGCGCCACCTTCAACGCGATCGCTACCAAATCCACCAGATATGTCATCGTTACCGCTACCACCTAGCAGAATATCATTGCCATCGAAACCACGAATAGTAACACTGACGTTTTGACTAGCGCGACTAGCATCTATGCGATTGCTGCTAGCGCCTCCATTAATTTGGACGTTTTCAATTCCTTCGAGGGTATCAGTACCCGTGGCCGAGTCATCAAGATTGGCAAAGGGGCCAAACTTACCGCCTTTGAGTTGGCTTTTGTTTGGCTCGTTAACAAACGAGAACAACTCAAAGTTATTGTCGCCCTCTATAAATAAGAAGTCTTCACCTGCTCCACCAATATATCGATCGTCGCCAGCTCCATCAAAGGCACTATCAGAAAAACTATCCCTCCCGGTTCCACCTTGCATTAAGTCATTCCCGGCTCCACCATTAAAATTATTGTCGTCATTGCCACCTATCAGGGTGTCATTACCATCATTACCGCGCAGGAAGTTAAACCCTGTTCCTCCTACTATGCTGTCATTACCATCACCACCATTGATCTGGTCGAGTCCGCGACTACCTGTGATGGTGTCATTACCCGCACCGCCAAAGAGAAAGGTTCGATCTGACAACAAAGCTTGAGATGCATTAATCGTGTCATTACCGGAAGTACCAGTGAGCCTAACACGCTCAACCTCAGAAAACTGATGAACTAAATTACCGACAAACAGGCGATCGCTACTCAAGAAATAATTTGAGGCTCCCTCAACCCGCAATTCATCACTACCAGCACCGCCTATCAAAGTATCGCCAACATCGCCGACACCAGGAAAGTTGCCGTTTTGAGCGATGAGAATATCATTACCCGCACCGCCATTAACGAGATTATTTCCAGTCCCGCCAGAAAGGGTGTCATTGTCGTCGCCGCCGTTGAGAGTGTCGTTACCCGCACCACCATCAAGGGTATCTCTGTTGAATCCACCATCGAGGGAGTCGTTACCAAGTCCTCCAAATAGAGAATCATTGCCAAAGTTGCCGATGAGAACATCGTTACCCCCGCCACCATTAACCGTATCGTTACCCGCTAGAGCATCGATTCTATCGTTAGCTGCATCAGCTACAATTCTGTCATCCGCTTGGGTTATGCTTCCACTAATAATCGCCATAATTTTATGTTTCCTTTGATTTGGTTATGAGTTTGTGTATTAGCTATATTTGTTCAAAGCAGCAATCGCTGTTATTAATAAGTTGCCTGTTACACTCAAAAAAGTAAATGTGGATAACTTAAGGAGTTTGATTCCCCAAAATTGAACAACAAAAAAGGTTAATTAAGGTTAAGTAAGGAAATTTAAGGGGTTAGTTGTCAGCGGTCAGGAGTCAGAAGTAAAGAATTATCCCCCTTGTCTCCCTGTTCCCTGTTCCCTTTTCCTTTCTCATATATTCTTTTGTAAAAAATCTGGAAAGTTAAAAATTCAGGCTGTAGCTCAATATGCAAATAATAGAAGCGCACACGGGGCGGATTTGGTCAATTGTGCTCAGCCCTAATGGAAAGATTAGAACTCTTGCATAAATATTTTGTGATATAATCAGTAGTCGTTTTAATTTCAATTTTTAGCAATTCAAATAGTAAGATGTTATAAATTTTTTCAAGCAAGTATTATCAGGCGATCGCTAAACAAATAGATTGAGAGCCAAAATCGCTTCAGTTATTAATTAATTACTGAAATTCTCTAATCTATTTAACTATTAACTGCAATTTATATGGCTAATTCGTGATTATAAATTCCCGCAATTAAATTCGACCTTAAACCAAAGCGTCGATGACGATTTCGATATCTATAATCCAAGATTTTAAAGATTTTTAGACGACGATTTACGTGTTCAACAGTAATTCTTAATCGGTTGAGTTCTCGATTAGATTTCTTTTGCTCTTTTGTCAGCGTTCCACCTTTTGGTTTTTTAATTGTTGTTTGACTCAATTGATGTATTTTCTTAATTCCTTGATACCCTTTATCCGCTATGACCTTTTTTGAATTTTGAATTTAAAAAAGGTCATACGCTTAAATTTTTTTGCTGTAAGCTGCTTGGCTTTCTCTAGCTTAAGACTCTGTAACAATGCTACCCAAATGCTTGAGGATCTTTAAAACTCCAGATAAATTGTTAAGGTACTGGGATCGCGTGGCAAATAGATCCGAAATACCATACTGTTTTCCCAAGGTTTTGACAAACAAAAAGCTGCTACCGTTGGCAATCATGCCATACAAAGGTTGTTCTGGTTTGGGATGAACAGCCATGTAAGCTAATGTTTGGGGAATTGCTAATTCTAGATCGAAGGTTGTCTTTTTTGACTCAATTAGGACAATCCATAATTTACCTTGCAAAACTAAAACATCAATTCTTCCGCGCAAAATCTCTTGATTATCTCCCTGAGCTTCAATCTCAACGGATACCTCGGTTTGAAATCTGTAGGGTGCTTGGTAAAAGCCTGCCAGTTCAAGTAATGGTGACAGGACAACCATTTTGATAGTTTCTTCTAAAAGACTTCCATAGGAGATTTGATAGAGATAATTTTGTCGAACTTGCTCTAATCTCGCTTGCTCTACTTCACTTAATTCAGGTTTTTCAGCCCTCCATTCGGTAAAAAATTGACTATCCTCACTTAGTCTTAACCCTAGTTTCTCTTCGACTTGGCGAAGGGTAGTAATTTTTTCTGCAATGGCTATGCTTGTGGTCATGGTGGAATTTGTACTACTTGCCTAATATTAGAATAATTGAATTGAACTTTTAATAGCTACTTAGATATGTCAGGTTTATTGTCCCAATCTGCCTGAATCTGCTATTACTTGCATCCAAAATGGTAGGATTTCACCAAAAATGTGAGATTGCGCGATCCGATTTATAATCGCAAACATAGCTTATGCGCCAGATAGCACCAATACCCACAGCAGCGATCGCGATTGTCAAAAACAATATTCTGCCAAAGGGAAAGTACCATTTCATCGAATCGTAAAAGATGCGGTGCAAAAGATAATGGAACGCACCCAAGTACCTAACAGCTACCAGATCGGTGAAGTGTGCCAAATTTTAGCCAAGGACAACCCCGAACTCAGGGGCAAAGGTGGCTGTTGGTGCATTGTTACTTATGTTGGTGAGTTTAGCTGCATTGTAAGAACTTGGGATGGAGAAGTGACCGTTGAGGTGCAGCATCTCAAATCTTATAACTACTTGCCTGGCGAATGTGAACAGATGCAATCTTTGTGCGATCGCATCAGCAGAATATATTGCGATTCTCTAGACTTGTCCGAAAATTCCAAAACCGGACTGTTCAAAACTTTGAGACAAAACTTTGATATATGCGTCAAAACGTAATTACAAGAGTTTAAGATAGTTAGTGATAGTTTAGAGGCATAAAAATCAACTCCTAATTTTTCAAATTTTACAATTATTTATAGTACTAAGTTTGGAAAAACAAACTACCAATTCTCAATCTACCCAACCCACAGACTATTAAAATCATTTGCTCATACGTCTCACTTTTCGGCACATCTTAACAGTGATTGTAGTTGTTCATAACTAATTCCTAAAATTTGTTTTGTCCGGTGTGGGTATTTCTCTATATAATCAAAAACCATAACTAATTCTGAAAAATGGTAGATACTCAATTTAACGTTTTACTATTTTTCTTTTCCTAAGTTAATATTTAGGACAAATCTAATTAATCCAGAATCACTCAACTCAGACATCGCCCCTTGATAGTCAACCTTTCAATACAAACTTTTAATTTTTCAGCTAAAACCCGTACATGAGGTTCAGACATAATACTATCATGATGACCAGGAATATCATGAATTTCTAAACCGCCACCAGCTAATTCTTCCCACCTTTCCAGATAACGAGTATATTCTTGAGTTTGTTCGACTGCTCTAAAAAAGATTACTTTCCCTGGATAAACTGTAGGATAATAATTTTTGTAAGCAATCGCGATCGCATCTCTCACTGCTAAGTTGATAAATGCAGAAGGTAAAGGCAGATTCTTCCTTACATAAAATTGGTAAACATTTTCCTTAATTAGATTTTCAATTCGGTGATTAATCTTTTCCAAAACCGATTTTATCTGCTGTTGAAATGTCAAATTAGCAAAAGAGCTACAGCTGCGCTTAATCATATCCTTTAAACTCAATACAGATTCATGGATACGAGATAACTTTATTTTGATAGGAGATACAGAATTCACACCTTTATTTGCTGAAGGTATCATTTTCGGAGGATAGGCATCAAAAATAGTTAGTAATTCAACAGTCTCTCCTTGAGCGTAAAGTTGTTGTGCCATTTCATAAGCTATCACACCTCCTGCACACCATCCCCCCAGAAAATATGGCCCGTGTGGCTGAACAGTTTTTATTTCTTTAATATAATGAGATGCCATATCCTCAACACAGGTATGGGGAGATTCTATACCATCTAAACCCTTTGCTTGTAATCCATAAACTGGTTGATCTGCATCTAATTTAGACAACAAATTTAGGCTATATATCAAACTTCCGTAAATAGTATGTATATAGAAAAAAGGTCTTTTGGAGCCATGAGGTTGAATCGGAACTAATGAAGAATTAGAAGTTGAAAATTCTTTTTGACGAAGTATATTAGCTAGCTTTTTAATTGTAGGAGCTTGAAAAAAAGTATTTGGAGTAATATTTTTACCTAATATATTTTCAATTTGAGTAACTAGCCTTATAGCTAGTAGAGAATGTCCTCCTACATCAAAAAAGTTATCATTCAACCCAAGAGGATGAACACCCAACACATTTTCCCAAATTTTAGTAAGTTTTAGTTCTAAATCATCAGATGGGGCAGTATATTCTGCCGATTTCAACTTGTTAAAATCAGGAATGGGAAGCGCAAGACGATTAATTTTACCATTAGGAGTTAAAGGCATAACATCAAGTACAACAAAAGCAGCAGGAAGCATATAATCAGGTAATTTTTGCTCCAAGTACTGTTTTATTCCATTGATAATATTCTCACCTTTTCTAGGAATAATATAAGCTACTAATAGCTTCTCTCCATTCATAGATTCTCTAGCAATGACAACAGTTTCTTTAATTTGAGGATGTTGGTTTAATAAAGCTTCAATTTCTCCTAATTCAATACGAAAACCACGAATTTTAACTTGAAAATCTTTTCTACCCAAACATTCTATGACACCATTAGCTCGCAAGCGTCCCAAGTCTCCAGTGCGGTAAATTCTTTTATTTCCACCCTCCGGATCTTCTAAAAATGCTGCTTTTGTTAATTCTGGTTTCTGCCAATATCCAAGGGAAATATAAGCACTTCTAATCGCTATTTCTCCATAGATATCGGTTGGCTTACATTCACGATTAAGCAGAATGATTTCTGTGTCTTCAAAAGCATAACCTGCTGGAACATTCCTCTGAGTAATTTTGGTGTTTTTATCAATTAAATATTGAAGATTGAAAGAAGATTCTGTTGAGCCTAAACCATTCACAAAAATACATTCATCTGCAAATAATTTTTGATATAATTCAACATCATTTTTGACAACTTGTTCTCCTCCCAATACCACTAAACGCACCTGAGAAAGCTGCTTTTTGGCAATTGATTCTTTGGAATTTAATATCTCAATAAAATGTCGATAAACCGTAGGAGTCGAATGATAGATAGTAATTTTCTCTACTTCTAACCACTCAGCTAAGTGAGCTAAACCTTCTGATTTGATATCAAACGGATACAGAGTAGCACCATTCAAAAGAGCCGAAAAAATATCAATAATTGCTGCATCGAAACTATAAGATGCAAATAAACTTAATTTGTCTTCTGATGAAATATGAAGATTATTAGTATAGTTTCTAATGAAATGTAAGACATTGCGGTGATTTTGGATAACTCCTTTGGGTTTTCCTGTCGAACCAGAAGTATAAAGAATATAGGCAATATTATCTAGTGATATTTCTTGGTTAATTTCTAAAAACGAATCATTAATCTGAATATCGTCAATATTAATAACAGGCAATTTATCCTGAACTAATTGTTGAGCATAACTCAAATTTTTGTGATTAGTTAAAACCACTTGAGCAAGGGAATCTTCGAGAATATATAAAACCCTATCTTGGGGATATTTGGGGTCAAGAGGAATATAAGTTTTACCTGCTTTTAGGACTCCCAATATTGTAGCTATCATTGGTGCATCATGGTCAAATAACAAGGCAATTTTACCCTCTTGCTCGTTATTTTCCTCAAGAAGTGCTTGAGCTATCCTCCACGCTTGAGTATTTAACTCTTTATAAGTCCATTGATAATTTTGAGTTTTGACAGCAATATGATGAGGGTATTTTGCTACTTGCTGCTCAAATCGCGATGGTATAGATTGTTCAATTTCTTGTTTTGGAAATTCTATAAATGAATTAGTAGGACTAACTTGATGACGCTGATGTGTTAATTCATAACGCTCCGTTTCAGTTAAAATCGAGAAACTAGAGATTGTTTTTTCTGGATGAGTAGAAATTCTTTCTAGCAATTTCTGGAAATGCGTTGCCATCCATTGAATTGTATCTACATTGAAGAGAACCGTATTGTAAACAAATCGCAAATGAATTTGATTATTTTCTTCTCCTACATAGAGACTCAAATCAAACTTAGAAGTGGTTTCAATAATAGAAATTGGTTCGACTATTAAATCATTAAGTTTGAGAGAATTATGAACCAAGGTAACCATGTTAAACCAAACTTGAAATACCGGATTATAACTGACACTTTTTGCAAGTTTGAGTTCTTCTACTAGCTTTTGAAAAGGTAAATCTTGATGAGTATAAGCGTCTAAAGTAACTTGTCGAACGCGATTTAGTAATTCTCGGAAACTAGGATCTCCACTCAAATCGCTCCGCAAAGCCAAAGTGTTGACAAAAAACCCAATTAAATTTTCAATTTCTGTGCGATTTCGTCCCACGATGGGAGTTCCCACAATTATATCTTCTTGTCCACTGTAGCGAGAAAGTAATACTTTAAATGCTGCCAATAGAGTCATAAATAAAGTGACCCCTTCTTTTTGGCAGAGGGTTTTGATGTTTGCGGTTAATTCCGAAGATAACAACAGAGTATGGGAAGCACCTTGGTAAGTTTGTACTTGTGGACGAGGAGAGTCCATAGGTAATTCTAAAACAGGTAAGTCTCCACCTAATTGTTGTTTCCAATAAACAAGTTGAGGTTCTAAAAATTCATCTGTAAACCAGCGGTGTTGATACAAGGCAAAATCAGCATATTGGATGGAAAGGGATGGTAATTGTAAAGGATTTCCTGTAGAAAAGGCTTGATAAAGTGCTGCCAGTTCCCGTTGCAATATATCATCAGACCAACCATCAAAAATAATGTGATGAATATTAAATAACAGTAGATGCGATTCTGCCTTCAACCGCAACAGTTTAACACGAAAGAGAACATCTTTTGCTAGGTTAACAGGTGTTTCTGCTTCTTGTTGAGCTATGTTTTCTGCTTCTATTTCTCGTTGTTTATTAGGCAACGATTGTAAATCAATGATAAGTAATTTGAAATCAATATTTTTAGTAATTACTTGAGTTGGTTCTCCGTATTTTGAAATAAAATTAGTTCGCAGAATTTCATGACGTTGTATAATTTCGCTTATACTTTTTTCTAAGGCAGTAATATTTAATACACCCTCAAGTCGTAGCTTGAAGGGCATATTATAAGCAGTGCTGTTGGGTTCTATTTGCGCGAGAAACCAAAGACGTTGTTGAGCAAATGAAAGTGGTAGATTTTCTTGTTGCTGTCTGGGTTCAATTGGTGGCAATAATAAATAATTGTTAGTTTGTTCAGTAATACCGATCGCAAGAGAAAGTTGCGAAATAGTAGGATATTCAAAAAGTAATCTTAATGGTATTTCTTGATTAAAGGTTTGTCTGATACGCGAGACAAGAACAGTTGCCAGCAATGAATGTCCGCCTAACTCAAAGAAGTTATCATCAATGCCAATATTTTCTACTTTCAGGATTTGACTCCAGATATTAGCAAGAATTTTTTGTGTATGAGTTATTGGAGCCGTATATTTAATTTGAGAAGCAGAAAAATCGGGAGCAGGAAGAACATGATAGTCAATTTTACCATTGGGAGTCAAAGGGAAAGATTCTAAAGTCACGAAAGCAGAAGGAACCATATAATCAGGTAGCTTCTGTTTCAAATAATCACGTAATTTATGGGATATTTGTGATTGTAATAAGGTTATTTCTTTATTATCTACTGCCTCTTTGGCAGAGTAGGGAATAATATAAGCAATTAATCTTTGTTCGCCAGGTATATATTCTCTAGCGATAACTTTAGCTTCCTTCAAATCTGGATGTTGATTTAATAAAGCTTCGATTTCTCCTAATTCTATTCTGAAACCGCGTATTTTAACTTGGTTATCGATGCGTCCCAGAAATTGGATATTACCATCAGGTAAATAACGAGCTAAATCTCCCGTTTTATATAATTTGGTATTTTCTAGTGGATGAAAAATGAACTTCTCATTCGTTAATGTCGGTCGATTTAAATAACCTTGTGCTAAACTCTCTCCCCCAAGATATAACTCCCCTATAGCACCGATAGGAACGAGATTTTTTTGAGGATCGAGAATATATACTTTGCGGTTTGGTAAGGGACGACCAATGGGAATGTTAGTATAAGATTCGATTGCTGTAATGTCTTGAGGAACTGTAAAAGCGATCGCTGTTATGGTTGCTTCTGTAGGCCCGTAAGCATTAATTAAGCTTACTCCTTTTATCGGACTTTTGTACCAAATTTTTAGGGTTTCTGCTGGTAGTGCTTCACCACCGCAAATGACTAATCTCAGTTTATTTATGGGAGCGAAACAAGTCTTTTCATCTAGAGACTGCAACCATTGAGTTAAGTAAGCAGGAGGAATGTCAACAACAGTCAAACTATAATCAATCAATTTTTGGTGAAATTCCCAGGGAGATAATAATTTCGCGTCAGCAACGATCAGCGTAGCTCCCACTACTAGCGTTGTTAAAATTTGCTCCAAAGAAGCATCGAAACTGAGGGAGGCAAATTGTAAAATGCGATCGCTCGAATTGAGCTGGTAGTGTTGTATAACATTCTGACAGTGATGAGCGATCGCTTCATGTGAAATCAAAACTCCTTTCGGTGTTCCTGTTGAACCAGAGGTATAAATAATATAAGCCAGATTGTCCGCACTTATACAACTTTGCAGATTGTTTGTAGATTCGATTCCAATATCTAGCCAATCTGCATCTAAATTCACAACTTGCAGCAAATTTATGAATAACTTATCAGCTAAAGATTTTTGGGTCAAAAGAATAGTAATTTGGGAGTCCTCAATCATAAACCTGAGACGTTCTTGAGGGTAAACTGGGTCTAGTGGTAAATAGACACCTCCAGCTTTGAGAATTCCTAATAACCCAATAATTCTTGCTAAAGATGGTTCTAAACACAATCCGACTAATTTATTCGTACTGATTCCTAGTTTTCGCAGATAATTTGCTACTTGATTAGCTTTCTTGTTGAGTTCTTCATAGGTTATTTCTTCATTTTCAAACACCACCGCAATCGCATCAGGTGTTTTTTCTACCTGTTCTTCAAACAATTGATAAATATATTTATCATTATTAATATTTACCTCACTATGATTCCAAGCAATTAATAATTGATGCTTTTCTGATTCAGTTAGTAAAGGTAATTGCCAAATATTTTGTTCGGGATCGGTCAATATCTCAGATAATAAAACTTGGAAATTTTTGAGCATTCGCTCCATTGTTGAATCATCAAATAAATCCGTATTATATTCCCACTCACCTATTAACTGCCCATTTAGTTCTTCCATTGACAAAGTGATGTCAAATTTTGCCGTTGTTACTAATGGTTCTAAAACTCCTACATTTAAATTTGGTAATTGTAATTCTCCTATTGGTGCATTTTGCAAAGCAAACATCACCTGAAAAATAGGAGTATGACTGGGATCGCGTTCTGGTTGCAAAACTTCAACTAGCTGCTCAAATGGTACATCCTGATGGGTGTATGCTTCTAAACATATCCGTCGGACTCGACTTAGTAATTCTCTAAAACTCGGATGTTCAGCTAAATTAATCCGTAATGCTAAAGTATTAACAAAAAATCCTATTAATCCCTCAATTTCTCTGCGGTTACGTCCCGCAATGGGAGTTCCTACAATCACATCTTCTTGTCCACTATAACGACAAAGTAAGACTTTAAATGCTGTTAGTAAAGTCATGAACAAAGTCACACCCTCTTTTTGAGAAAAAGATGTGATACTTGCAGTTAACTCTGGTGATAAAACGAAGGTTTTTGTTGTTCCTGTGTAAGTTTGGACTCTGGGACGAGGACGGTCTATCGGTAATTCTAATATAGGTAAAATTCCACTTAATTGCTGTTTCCAGTAATTAAATTGTGATTCTAAACTCCTATCAGTAAGCCACTTTCTTTGCCATAAACTAAAGTCTGCATACTGAATAGAAAGTTTCGTTAATGGAGAAGTCAAACCTTCACAATAAGCTGTATAAATTGCGTTCAATTCCGCAAATAGTATCCCAAAAGACCAGCCATCAAAAATGATGTGATGAATATTAAATATCAATATAAATTTTTCTGCGCTCAATTGCAACAGACGAACGCGAAATAAAGTATCTTTCGCAAGATTAAAAGATGTTTCTACTTCCTGTTTAGCTATTGTTGCAACTTCTATTTTTAGTCGATCGTCAGATAGCCATTGTAAATTAATGACGGGTAAACTAAAGCTATTTTTCCAATTATTATTAATAGTCTGTATCGCTTGTCCGTCGATAACAATAAAATTTGTGCGTAATAATTCGTGACGCTCTATGATGTCAGCGATACTTTTTTCCAAAATAGGGATGTTAAGTAAACCCTGAATTTTCAAACTGTAAACGAGATTATAAGCAGTGTTATTAGGTTGTAACTGGTCTAAAAACCAGAGACGTTGTTGAGCAAAAGATAGGGGTATTTCTAGCTGTTGTCTTGGCTCTATTAGTGGTATTAATAAATTATTATTATTATTTGTTTTTGTAATGCCAATATGCTTGGAAAATTCAACAATAGTAGGAAATTCAAATAATAAATGGATTGGGATTTCTTGGTTAAATGCCTGTCTAATCCTAGATAGAACTTGTGTCGCTAGTAATGAATGTCCACCTAATTCAAAAAAGTTGTCATCAATTCCAATATTATCTACCTTCAGCACCTGACTCCAAATATCAGCAATAACTTTTTCCGTAGGATTCTGAGGAGCAACATAATTACTTCGAACAGATGTGTAATTGGGAGCAGGAAGAGCGCGATAGTCAACTTTACCATTATTAGTTAAAGGGAAACACTCTAACACTACAAAAGCAGCAGGAATCATATAATCAGGTAACTGCTGTTTGAGGTAATCGCGTATTTGATATGAGATTTCTGATTGTAATGAGTTAAATTCAGCTTTTATAAAGTTGGGTATAATATAGGCGACTAATCTCTTATCTCCAGGAAGATCTTCCCTAGCGATAACTTTAGCTTCTCTCAAATTTGGATGTTGATTTAATAATGTTTCTATTTCTCCTAACTCGATTCTGAAACCGCGAATTTTTACTTGATTATCAATTCTTCCTAGATACTCAAGATCGCCATTAGGTAAATAACGAGCTAAATCACCTGTTTTATAAAGACGCGCTTCTGGTTGATTATTAAAAGGATGGGAAATAAACCTTTGGGCAGTTAATTCTGGTCGATTTAAATAACCACGCGCTAAACCTGCACCTCCGACATAAATTTCACCAGCTACACCAACAGGTACAGGTTGCAGATGAGAATCTAATATGTAAAATTGTAAGTCCGGAATCGTACAACCAATTACTTTTGATGAAGAATTTAAATCAGCTATATTGATGGGGCGATAGGTAACATGAACAGTAGTTTCCGTAATACCGTACATATTAACTAATTGAGGAAACTTGTCTCCATGTCTGTCAAACCAAGGTTTTAAGCTTTGAATATTCAGTGCTTCTCCACCAAAAATAACAAAGCGTAAGTTCAAATTACTAGTAGAATTAATATTATTACTTAAAGATGCTTCAAATTGTATCAGTTGTTGGAAAGCAGAAGGTGTTTGATTCAGAACTGTAATTTTTTCTTGCAATAATAAATTATAAAATAATTCAGGAGAACGACTCACATAATAAGGAACAATAACAAGACGACCACCATAGAGAAGCGCACCCCAAATTTCCCACACGGAAAAGTCAAATGCGTAGGAATGGAACAAACTCCAAATATCATTCTGGCTAAATTGAAACCAAGGCTGTGTGGCTGCAAATAAACGAACGACGTTACAGTGGGAAATAAGAACGCCTTTAGGTTGACCTGTTGAGCCAGAAGTGTAAATAACATAGGCGAGGTTACTAGGCTTAACGGCTATCTTTGTTGGTTGACTTGGTGTTTTGACGATATCTTCCCAATCAGTATCTAAACAAATTATTCTAGCTTGATGTTCGGGAAGTTTTTCAACTAAATGCTGTTGTGTTAACAATATTGAAACTTGAGAATCTGACAGCATGAAAGCTAAACGCTCTTGAGGATAGGCAATATCTAAAGGTAGGTATGCTCCACCAGCTTTGAGAATCCCTAATATTCCTATAAGCATTTCTAGGGAACGTTCTACACAAATACCTACTAAAACTTCCGATCCTACTCCTAATGATTGCAAATAATTAGCTAATTTATTCGCACGTTGATTGAGTTCTTGATAAGTAAGTTGTCGATTTACTCTTCTCCTGTCGGAGACGCTATGCGTAGGAGAAGTCGCGCTTTGCGCGTCTACAAATACCACCGCGATCGCATCGGGTGTTTTCTCTACCTGTTCCTCAAATAACTCATGAATGCACTTATCTTGGGGATAATCTGTCTGAGTTTGATTCCATTCAATTAATAATTGATGTCTTTCCTGTTCTGTAACAGGGGCTGTAAAACCATGTAAGAAACCACACCAGAATTGTTCAGGATTTGCATAAGACTCTAGAAAAGTATCTTCTGTATTTTTCATAAGTATATTTTTTAAAATTTAATTAAGTGTTAATACATAGAAAATATGTATCTTTTTGTAATTAGAGTATAACAAAATTTTTAAATAAGTATAAAAATTTTCTTTTTATTTAAGTGTAATGAGGGATTTTGTAGTTAAGAAAATTAATCTGCCCCAAGTCATTGTAGAGACGTTACATGTAACGTTTCTACAATGATTAACTCCGGGGCATCCTGAACGGCCGTTATAAAATTGTTATTTCTTGCGAGTTATGCGTTTCCTCCGTAGTAAACACGATCTGCAAGACCCAAACCGTTGTTGTACTTATCTAGATTGGAATTAATTACACTACCAGCCTCTAATCCATAAAGAACATTGGTGTTGGAACTGTAGGGATTTGGCAAGCTGGAAGCACTCGAAATGCCTTGATTCCAGTAAGTATCAGCAAGAGGGCTATTAACACTGCTACCAGTCATACTGTTCAATGCGCCATCGCCCTTCTTATCGCCATTTTCGTCTGGAGTTATGGCTTGCAACCAATTGATGCCTTCGTTAATGTAGTATCGAGCATCTTTATCAGTTGTATTGGCGGTGTCAATGGGGTTGCCAGCGAGGTAATTCAACCAACCAGCAACTAAAGAGCGACCAAGATCGTAACGCTTATCTCCGTTCGGGTGTTGGGCGGCATCAACAATCTGGAGTGCCTGTTTACGAGAATAGAAGAGAGTATCTTCACCTGCATCAGTTTTACCATTGCGGTTGTAATCGCCGACTAGTAGACCAATTTCATATTGTCCGGTTACTGGATCGAGAACTTTTCCAGGTTGTGCAGAATTAGTGTAAGGTGCGAACAGAAGATCGCCGTCTGCGAAGTTGAACTCTGTTTTTTGTGATGGTTCGTTGCCTTGAATACCGTCCCAGAAGGTTTGCCAGGTTGTGTTCTGCCAGAAGCCGGGAGTACGTACACCAGGGGCTGATGGGGTGGAAGCAGAGAGAATAGTGTCAGTATCGGTGGCACTGTTGTTGCTGGTGTTGGTGTCAGTGAAACCAGTTGGGCCTGTAATTGTAGCAGTGTTGACTAAAGAAGCGGGAGTAGGTTTAAGAATATCCAGATAGCGGATCTTGAACTCATCTTCGGGAGTTGCGTCTACCGCAGAAGCGGCGATGATGATGGTGTTACCCGCATATTTACCTGCATTCACATCTGCCCAGCGATCGCTTGTGAGATTGGTTTCGTTAACTTCGTTGAACCCAAAGCCGTTAAGAATTGAGTCGTTTAAAGTCGTGATGGTATTGTTGTTGTTAAAGTTACCAATCCATACTGAGATATCACTGTCATTGATGACGTATTGCAGATAGGCGCGGTCTAAAATAACAGATTCGGAGAATTGGAATAGGACGTAGTTATCTCGCCCTCCAACGTTATCAACGCGATGAGTTCCACTTCCATTTCCTTCACTGCTATCGGTAACACCTAAACCACCGCCAGAATAGCTACCCAGATAAGCATTACTCCAAGCTCCATTTGTCCCATCAACGCGGCTAAAGGCGCGGGCTGTAACAGTAATACCATCCTTTGTAAACGTCCGAGTATTTCCATCCGTTCCATCCAGCGCACTACTAGGATTGGTAGCGAGGTCAAATGTGATGAGACTACCTGTAGAACCAGAGACGGGGTTACTAGCTACCGTACCGTTTACGGTATAAGTGATACTACTACCTGCTGTCAAGGTTACGTAATCGTTGATGTTGCCTGTTCCACTGATTTGATTGTCTTTAGCTCCTCCGGTAGCGACACTAGTCCAAGTCACATCGGTGAGATTCGTTGGCATAATATCGCTCACCAAGGCATTGGTAGCAGTCATCAGACCATTATTTTTAGCGACAATGGTGTAGGTAATCTTCTGTCCAGGGGTAACAGTTGTCAAACCATCGGTTTTGGTAATTGACAGGTCGCCGATGTTTTTAATAAGTCCTGCATCAATTGTCAGGTTATCAGTTGTACCGACAGAGAATTGAGCCGTTGTGCCGTTGGCATTAACAACATCACTATCAACCGCATCGCTTCCCATATTGGCGGTGGTAAATCCATCGAACCCAGTGGGTTGAACGAATTGAACGCTGTAGCTGCTGTTGGCGTTGACGTTGAATTGGTAAAGACCATTGGTATCGGTGGTCGTTGTCCCAATTTGAGTACCTGCTTGGTTAAACAGCTTAACAGCTACACCAGAAACTCCTGCTTCACCTGCTTCTTGAACGCCATCTCCATCGACATCGTACCAAACGCGATCGCCTATTTTAACAGTAGAAGCAGCAATAATCGTGTCTGTGTCGGTGGCGCTGTTGTTGCTGGTGTTGGTATCAGTGAACCCAGTGGGGCCTGTAATTGTAGCAGTATTAGTAAGAGAGCCACTGATTTGAGTCGTTGCTTTGAGGATATCAAGAGATTTGAGCTTAAAGCTATCGTCGGTGTCGCCGATTTTAGCGGCAATTACCACAGCGTTACCTACAATGTTATTCGCATTGATATCTGCCGTGCGATCGGTGCTACCACCGTTGTTGAATTCGGTAAAGCCGAAGCTATTGAGAACCGAACTATTTAAGGTAAGGTGATTGCTGTAAGGATTGTTGAAGTTACCAACCCAGATAGAGATATCACTGTCCCCACCATCAACGTAAGCTAATGCAGCTTTGTTAATAACCACCGACTCAGAGAATTCTAGCAAAACGTAGTTATTAAGACCGGAATTATCGACGCGATGGCTTCCATTATTACCATCTTCAGTGCCATCAATTACACCTAAACCCCAACTGCCATAGATACCCAGAGCAGCGGTATTCCAGATTCCCGTGCTGGTACTACTGAAAGCACTGGCGTTGACGGAAACACCATTAGCAGAGAAGGTGCGAATGTTGCCCTTACTACCATCGCTCGAACCGCTACTTGTCAAGCTAATGGTAGTGGGAATGGTATAGGAAGAAAGCGGGTTAGCGGCTACAGTTGCATTCACCGTATAGGTGATACTGCTACCGGCTGCTAAGGTGACGTAATCGTTGATGTTGCCTGTTCCACTAGTTTGATTGTCCGTTGCACCATCAGTGGCTAAGCTAGTCCAAGCAATATTGGTCAAATTGCTGGGTATGATATCACTCACCAAGGCATTGGTAACAGTAATCAGACCATTATTTTTAGCTACGATGGTGTAGGTAATTTGTTGTCCGGGGATAACAGTTGTCAAACCATCGGTTTTGGTAATTGACAGGTCGCCGGCATTTTGATAAATTCCTGCATCTAAAGTCAGGTTGTTTTCCCCAGAAGCCAGGGTAACAATCTGAGTTTTGCCAGTACTGGCATTAGCATCGGAATCTACAGCATCATTAGCACCTATGTTAGCTTGAGTAAATTGATATCCAGCAGGCAAATTAGAGAACCCGACTTGATATTGTTGACCTGGTGTTAGTCCAGCGAAGTTGTAGTTGCCATTAGCATTGGTAATTGTGGTGATGGTGGTATCGCCAATGCCGTTGATGATGCCATCTGAACCGCCACTAGTTAAGGTAACAGTTACACCACTTACTCCCGTTTCACCTGCATCTTGGATGCCGTTGGCGTTTTTGTCTAACCAAACTTTATCTCCTAAGCTAGCTAGTTGTACTAACCCAGCATCTAATGTGCCGTTAAATTCTCCTGATGTGAGGGTGACTTTTTGAGTTAAGCCAGTTGTGCAGTCGGCATCGCTATCTTTGATGTCGTCTCCTACATTTGCTGTGCTGAAGCTGTAACCTGTTGGAGATGTAAATTTGACTTGATAATCTCCGGGGGTTAAGCCGCTAAAGCTATAACCACCATTTGCATTTGTGGTGGTTGTACTGATAACACTACCGTCAACGGGGTTGATTAATTGTACTGTTACTCCTGCTACCCCTGCTTCTCCTGCATCTTGAATGCCGTTGTTGTTGGCATCATTGAATACAAAGTCTCCCAAGGATGCTGTTTTGTAGAACCCTGAATCGATTGTTGTATCATTCTCCCCTGGAGAAAGGTTAATTACATCGGTAATCAGTCCATTACTGTCAATCGCATCATTACTGCCGATATTGACGGGACTAACACCATTAAAGCCATTGGGTTGTACAAATTGAACTTTGTAATCTCCTGGTTGTAAGTTGCTGAAGGAGTAGAGTCCATTACCGTCTGTGGTGGTGGTGGTAATCACATTACCTGCTGTATCCAACAGGTTAACTGTGGCATTGCCTATACCTATCTCACCTGCATCTTGAATACCGTTGGCGTTTTTGTCTTCAAAGACAAAGTTACCTAAGCTCGCTAGTTGTACTAACCCAGCATCTAATGTACCGTTAAATTCGCCTGATGTGAGGGTGACTTTTTGGGTTAAACCTGTTGTAGTGTCGGCATCGCTATCTTTGCTGTCATCTCCTACATTTGCTGTGCTGAAGCTGTAACCTGTTGGCGATGTAAATTTAACTTGATAATTTCCAGGGGTTAAGCCGCTAAAGCTGTAACCACCATTTGCATCTGTAGTAGTTGTCACGATGACACTACCATTGGCTGGGTTGATTAATTCTACTTTTACCCCTGCTACCCCTGCTTCTGTTACATCTTGAATGCCGTTGTTGTTGGCATCATTGAATACGAAGTCTCCTAAAGATGCTGTTTTGTAGAACCCTGCATCAATAGTTCTGTTAACCTCTCCACCAATTAAGGTAATAGGTGCGGAGGTCAAATTATTGCGGAAGTCAGCATTGGAATCTAGAGATGTGTTGCCTTGCAGGTAAGGACTGACTGTATTAAAGCCTGTTGGTAAGCTAAATTTCACCTGATAGGTACTGGGCAGTAGCGGTCCAAACTGATACCAGCCCTTCTCAATTTGTGTTGTGTAGGGGTTGTCTCCAGTAAGAGTGGTGCCAAGAACATTACCCTTGCCATCAAGTAACGTAACTGTTACACCATCTATTCCTTCTTCATTAGCCTCTTGAACCCCATTGGCATTTAAGTCATGCCAAACAAAATCTCCAATACCTGCTGTCTTGACTTCCATCAAAATCGGTTGCAGGTTAGCACTTTTAACAATTACTCCAAAATCTTGCCCTGCCACTGGTACAAAGTTAGTGCCATTGGTTACAGCAAAACTCACTAACGTATCTGCTTTCTGCTGACTATAAACTTCCAATGAGTCGTAGTCTACGTTATTTAATACAGGTGTTTCTCCTAGCAGTTTCCAGATAGCTAGCTGTACATCACCCCAAGTGTAGTCAACATTATTGTACCGATATTTGCCGTTGACTAGGTTACTTGCTTCTGTAACGTTATTTATCAACCAGTTGATTTGCTTAAGTTGATTCAGGTATTGTGCCGCAGGCGAATTGGTTGTCTGTGAACCTGCATAAAGGATACCAGCGGGTATGTCGCCGTAGGTGGAATATACACTAGCTTGATTATAAGTACCTCTACTAATTGCAACGGTACTATTAACACACCAAGCGTCATAGACTCCATTCAGTTGTCCGCCATTAGTGATGGTGACATTTATGTAACTGGGTAAAAGAGATGCTGTAGTTGTTGATGTGTCGTAATCAGTGATGATTTCTGTTGCTGTAGTTGGTAATATTGAGTTGAAGATTGAGAGATTGTTATCTGCCATAAGTTTACCCTGGGCATTTATGTTAGTTGGTTCGACAATAGTCTTGAAAATCTCACGATTAAACTTAAGTAAATACATGCATTTACTTGTTCTTCTATCCATATATCTTGACTATATCTCTTAAAAAAAATAAGCGTAATTATCCTGAAATAGTAATTTGAAGTGATTTTACGATTTTTTTACCAAAACTTAAAAGTCAAGTTCCCCAACAATATATATGGAGATTTAATTTATACTAAATCAATAAATATATCTGGCATATAAAGCTTAAAAAATCAACAAAATTAATGTTTTGAGACTTTAATTAAATAAATATTTTCTATGTAATATGATTTTTATTAGCTTAATAAAAATCATAAAAAAGCTTTAAAAGAGTGTGCTAGCTACTGAGACTGTTACGGAAACTGTCATCCACAAAACTTGTTAACAAATATTTGGCAGGGCAGTCAAAATTACTGACTTTTTGCCAATCTACATTGCAGAGTATCATTTTTTTCATGCCCCTTTCCAAATTGAAAGGCGTATTAGGGGTGTGATTTATTTTGAGGATATAAAATAGACTTGCCCGAAATATTAACTTAGAAAAAGAAAAATGGTAAAACGTTAAGTTGAGTGTCTACAATTTTTCCGAATAAGTTATGGTTTTTGATGATATCCAAAATTATCCACACAGAACACAACAAATTTTAGGCTATTAATTGATAGCTTAGAAGGATGACAGGGAACTCGGTTTCGGTTGCATAGCCCAGCTTCATAATCTCAGTTCCCG
Organism: Nostoc sp. DedSLP01; assembly: GCA_034530875.2. Lineage (GTDB taxonomy): Bacteria > Cyanobacteriota > Cyanobacteriia > Cyanobacteriales > Nostocaceae > Nostoc. The sequence goes on along the minus strand of JAVRCJ020000053.1, from coordinate 9,013 downwards.
CTTTTATCAACTGCTGCCGTTGGTATTTCTCCATCACCAAATCGGCCAAAGCATCGATATTAACAGCTGTGACAGTGCGATCTTTTTGCTTATGCCGCAACGAGTTCTCTTACCGGCTCAGACTCCATCATCATCAACCACTCGTCAGCCGTTAGCTCGTCAAAAGCCCTATCCAAAAGTTCTTCGTAAGACACAGCTTCAACCACCAACAGCAATTGCACAGCCTCATCCACCGACTCACACGCCCTCTTGTGCTGCCCTGAAGAAGCGCGGATGACCCACCAGTAGCCATTTGTACAGCCAACTGAGCCTAATTTCACATCATTTCGGTAAATTCCATCCTCCAGCAGTTCCAATCCGCACTTCTCGCATTCGTTGAAAATCTGCGCCATCACCTCATTCCCAGTGGAAGAAGCAACGGTACAGGGTGCAGAGGGGAAAATTCCTCACCTTGTCTCCCTGCTCCCCTGCCTTAAATGGTTCCTGCACTGGTAAAGAGCCTTGCTGGTACTGCTGTTTGACGTAGCTCATCGGTTTCGCCATAAACGAGCCATATCCCTACTCACATCTATATCTCTGGCTATTCACTCCTCTATTTTCCGGGCTTCAGCCCCTTTGTCACCCCCTCAGCTTCGTTAAGTATATATGGCAAGGGTTTTAGCAATTTTCTTGAGTTTATTTTCTTATTCCGGTTTTCTGTTCGTTGCTACTCGCGCGCCAACACTTAGTTTGTTATATCACTACACTAACCTGAAATTATTTTAGTTTCTCAATAGCAATAATAGAATTTCCCAATAGTAAGGATTGTAAAATTTTCCTGGAAATAGTATTTACTATAATTTAATGCTTGCGATAAAGATTTATGTATTGATGAGTTACTTCAGCGAACTACATTCCTGAAATTTAAAGTAAACAAGATGAGCTTGCTAACTAGACTTTAAATTTACTTATCAATCGTATTTAAATATCGCAATTAAGTTTTTCTGATTTCATATATAGGAGCTATCATGGCGAAATATCTACTAGCCTCTGCTGGTGGAGCTGGCTTTTTATGGTTAATTTGCGGATTATTACCTGTACAAGCCCTTACTAATTTCAATGTTTCCCAAGAAAACCCAGCAATCGAACGAGATAACGTTAGCAAAGATCCCAACGTTCGTCTGATTGCTCAGGAATCAACTCAAAAAGATTTATCCTCAAGCGATCGCCAAGAAAAAAGCCAAGATTTACGCTTAGATAATACTGCTAATTCTTTGCCAGCGATCGCTCCAAACTCGACAAAACCTTCTTCATCAGATAAACTTTCACAAGTTACATCCGTAACACAATTGTCTGACGTACAGCCGAGCGATTGGGCTTTTCAAGCACTACAATCTGTAGTAGAACGTTATGGTTGTATCGCCGGTTATCCCAATCTTACCTATCGCGGCAATCGGGCGTTGACTCGCTACGAATTTGCAGCTGGCTTAAATGCATGTTTAGACAGAATCAACGAACTAATTGCTACCGCCACTGGCGATTTAGTTAGCAAACAAGATTTAGCAACCTTACAAAAATTACAAGAAGAATTTGCTGCGGAATTAGCAACATTGCGCGGTCGCGTAGATGCTGTAGAAGCGCGTACAGCAGAACTAGAAGCAAATCAGTTTTCTACTACTACCAAACTTACCGGTGAGGCAATTATTGCTGGTATTGGTGCCAGTGGCGGCGCTCCCGATAGGGACGATCCGAATATCATCCTAGTCAATAGAGTGCGGTTAAATCTAACTAGTAGCTTTACAGGTAAAGATTTATTGATTACCGGTCTGCAAGCTTACAACTTTTTAGGTGGAGCAGATGGTAGCGGTAGCTTGCAAGAAAGTCTCGGCTTATCCTCATCTATATTGAGTTCTAGTAGCGCTCGTACTAGTTTTGAGCCGCAGTTTCCTGGTCTTAACGTCAATACTCTATCCGCTGTTGGAGCCAATAGCGTACAGCTTTACAAATTGCTGTATATTTTTCCCGTCGCTAGTAAATTAACTTTATTTGCTGGAACTGCGGCCGAGACATCGGATGCTTTTCCAACAATCACACCTTTTTATGGTGAGGGACAAGAATCAATTTCTCGTTTTGCAGGTTTGAACCCTGTATTACGTGTCTCTGGTGGAACTTCTGGTACTGGTTTGGCATCGGCGGCAGGATTTATTTATACTATTTCTCCAAGTTTGGATTTCAGAGCTTTATACGGCAGCGTCAATGCTAATCTTCCTCAAAAATCTCCAAATGATGTACCAGGATTAGCAGGAGTGTCTACTACACCTTTGGGAGCAGGTCTTTTCAGCGGTAGTAGTGTTATCGCCGCCCAGTTAACCTTCAAGCCTAGCTCAGCCATTGATATTGGTCTGAACTACGCTAACAGCTACCACGAAATCAATATCTTAGGTACCGGATTAATTAGTAGTGACATTGGTGCTTTATCTGGTCTTGCGCCTGGGACACCAGTGAAGCTCAACTCTGTCGGTGGTACTGTCACATGGCGATTTTCTCCCAAGTTAGCCTTATCTGGGTACGGTGCAGCTTTGTTTGTTGATGATTCCTCTCCAGACGTTGATGCTTCCACGACCTTTACAAGTTGGATGGTAGGACTTCACTTCAGCGATTTATTCAAAACAGGAAACAACGCCGGAATTCTTTTTGGTCAGCCGCTTTACCGTAGTGATGCTAGTGGTGCGGCTGTACTTGGTACAAATCGCGCTACCCCTTACCATTTAGAAGCCTATTATCGCGTCAAACTGAACGATAACATTAGCATTACTCCTGGCGCATTTGTTCTGTTTAATCCAGAGGGTGACAGCAGAAACGACACGACAACAGTAGGTGTACTGCGGACTACTTTTACGTTTTAAGAAATGGGTATGGGAAACAGGAGGAGGTGAAAGATTTATTGCAAGTTTTTTACCTATCTCCTTGTATCCCCCTGCTTTTTACTCATACTTTAGTTTTTCTTTGGTGAAATATACCTCTGTTTGAATACCTAATGTATCCAGACGATTACTACCAGTATTGACAATAACACTATATTGATTAATCGTTGGTACTGGAGATGAAACCGAAAGATAAATTTTGTTATTGATGATTATTTTTGTGTCAGAAATTTTTTCCAATTTTTTAATAGGTTCAACCTCAACATCTCCGTTCCGATTACAAAGTCTGCCAAAAGCTAAGGCTGTTGTTTGCGGAGGAACTGTGAGTAAATAAAAATAATCGGGACTCAACCATTCTCGCCAATTATTATCACCACCGTTTCCAATATATTGAATTGAGGCTTGAGGTACTTCTGACCAAATTTTAGGAGAAAGTGCTTGAGGGAAAATAATTACTTTTATTTCTCTTTGTTCGTTTAAAAAAACTTTTGTATTAAATGTTCCTTGACGCCATTTAATTCCATTCATATCGTAATGTTTAACAGGGGTTTGATTGAGAGCTTTAAAACTGCTACAAAAATTACCTCGTTTTTCATCTGGCGATTTAAAGTGAAGCAAGGCGATCGCAGATATAAAAGCTAAAAAAATAAGAATAAATATTTTCGCAAGTCGATAAATTTTCATCACTATAGGATTCCGGTTTGCTTTGGAGAATTTATTTGTGTAGACAGGGAGTAGGGAATGGGAAGTAGGGTAGAAGCCTTGTCTGGATGTAGTGATTTTTTCACGCAATCAAATGTGAGTTCTATATAACTGGTGAATAAGTTTTTGCATTTATAACATACTCAAACTTTTAAGATATGGAAAAGGGAAAAAATCCTATGAAGTGGTATGAAGTAAAAATCCACAAAACCACGAAAATTTTGAGTTACTCTGCGGGAAATAAGCTACATTCTTGAACTAAGCTACGTGAGTTTAGTGTTTAGTCTTAACCCAAGGCTAGAGTCTTCGAGCCGCCCAATTCACTGATATATTTGGTTACCATGATATGAGACTTCTTTCAGATGTTTCTCGTTTGTCAATCCCTTAAAATCCAGAAACTACGAGGTCATCTTGAAGGCAAATTTTGATGAACAAAACTTATTTATTGAATATCAGTCTCTTCCTTGTGATGTTCGGGTTGAGTGCTGGTCATAGCCAAGCCCAAACTACATCCACCACTTCATCCCAGGTACCAAAAAACCTGCAAGTCCCGCCAGGCCAAAGCCTTCTGTTGAAAGCGTCTGCTAAAGGTTCGCAAATATATGTTTGCAAGGCTAAGTCAGATAATCCCAACTCTTTTGAGTGGACGCTTAAGGCTCCAGATGCAGTATTATTCAACGAACAGGGACAACAAATAGGCAAACATTATGCAGGCCCTACCTGGGAGTTGAATGATGGTACTAAAGTCGTCGCTCAGGCAAAAGCAAATGCACCGCAAGCCAATACAATTCCTTGGTTACTGTTGTCAGAGCGATCGCATCAAGGCAATGGTATCTTAAACAAAGTAAATTGGATACAGCGCCTAAATACAGTTGGCGGCAAAGCTCCAGCCAGCGGTTGCGATGCAACCCACAAACAACTTGAGGTTAAAGTCCCTTATCAAGCCGATTACTATTTTTGGGGCGTTGCTGCTAACAACGACATTAAAAGGCAAACAACTCCATAATATTTAGAATGAAAAACCCCAGACGATCGCAATTAGGGACTTCCAAAGAATAAATTAACCAATTGATTTAGATGTATAACTAAGGGCGGACATCCAAAAAGAACCACTTGCTTGAGCATCAGCATCAATGAAATGGACTTTTTTACGTTTTTTATGCAGCCAAAAAGCAAAATGCACGGCAGCCGTAGTCTTGCCGCACCCTCCTTTTTGGTTACAAAACGAGATAACTGGCATTTAAGGAACTCAATTACTTAACTTCTCCATGATCCGACCTACAAAACCCGAAGATGCAGTGGCACTAATTGAAGTAGCCAACACAATCGGTTTCCAACCGCACGAGATCGAGGCTCTTGGCAAAATGCTGGCTGACTACTTCGGCAGTAACACCGATAGCGATCCCTTCTGGATCACCGACTTTGATGACAAAGACGGCCCGGTGGGGGTCGCCTACTGTGAGCCTGAACGAATGACCGAGCAGACGTGGAATCTACAATTGATAGCCATTCGCCCTGACCACCAGGGACAAGGACGCGGTGGCAAATTGCTGCACTATGTTGAAGAAACTTTGAAGGCGCGTGGTGGACGAATGCTACTGGTGGAAACATTAGCGAGCTTTGATCGCACAAGGAAGTTCTACGCGAAGTGCGGCTACGAGGAGGAGGCTCGCATTCGGGACTTCTACACGGCAGGAGCTGATAAGATTGTGTTTCGTAAAGTGTTGAATGCGGCGTAGACTACAGTAACCCATGAACGAGTTTTAGTTCAGAAGCCAAAAGATAGCAAAGTAAGAAAATTTAGAACAGTATTTCTTAAACTGGTGGCTCAACACCAGCGATATCATTTGCAAATGAAACTGAACTCCAGAGTCCAAGAGCGATCGGCGTTCGTCGTACCCCTTCGGGGAAGCAAGCTACGCGTAGCGTCTCGTAGAGAAGACGTTGGCGCAGCCATCGCCTGTTTTTTCTTAATTTTTGATTGCATTTTTTTTCTAATTTGTCAATACGTAAGTCCTAGTATAGTTTTCTTTCTCCCCCCTGCCTACACAGCGATTGAAATTGGAAGTCCCTTATGTCCCGACCTCAAGTCTTTATCACTCGGCGTTTACCCACCCAATTACAGCGACTAGAAGAAATTGCCAATGTGGAGGTTTGGCCAAAACGCCAACCACCTCCATATAAAGTGTTGTTGGAGAAAGTGAAGGAAGTAAATGGGTTGCTGTGTTTGCTGACCGACCGAATTGATGAACACTTGCTGGAAACGGGGATATCTTTACAGGCGATTAGCCAGATGGCTGTGGGATATGACAATATTGATATCGGTGCGGCAACGGCACGCGGTATCCCAGTTGGTCACACTCCCGGCGTTTTGACAGATGCAACTGCCGATTTAACTTGGGCGTTATTAATGGCAGCTGGGCGAAGAATAGTAGAAGCAGATCGCTTTGTGCGTGCTGGAGAGTGGCAGACTTGGGAACCAGATTTATTATTGGGGCCGAATATTGCGGGTGCAACCTTAGGAATTGTTGGTTTTGGTCGGATTGGTCAAGCGATCGCTCGTCGTGCTAAAGGTTTTGATATGCGAGTTCTTTATACTAGCCGACATAGATGCGATACGGAGTTAGAACAAAAATTAGGAGTAGAGTTTACTAATTTTGAAAGTCTATTACAAGCATCAGATTTTGTCACAATTCATACGCCTTTATCTCCAGAGACAGATAATTTGTTTGCAGAAAATGAATTTGCACTGATGAAAAAATCCGCGATTGTCATCAACACAGCGCGGGGAGCAATTATTAATCCAAATGCCTTATACAAAGCGTTAAGCAGTGGTGAAATTGCTGCTGCTGCTATTGATGTCACCCAACCAGAACCAATACCTACTGATAGTCCATTGCTGACTCTTGATAACTTAATTATCACTCCTCATATCGGTAGTGCTAGTCTGCAAACACGAGAAAAAATGGCGAATATGGCAATTGATAATTTAATAGCTGGCTTGAAAGGCGAAAGATTACCTCATTGTGTGAATCCAGAAATTTACTAGGTGTTTTAAGGCACTTTGTGTTACAATAATATTACAAGTAGGCATTGAGAATTTTATGATGCACGACTGGGACCTATAAAGCCGGATCGAAGAGATCCGATCGATTCTATTCCTCCTTCTTTTACTTACGACCACCGCGCAATCGAAGCCCGATGGCAATCCATCTGGCAGCAGAACCAACTGCATGAGGTCGATTTAGCAACAAATGCTCAGCCTTTTTACAATTTAATGATGTTCCCCTATCCTTCTGCTGAGGGTTTGCACGTTGGGAATGTCTATGCTTTTACCGGAGCAGACATCTACGGCCGCTTCATGGCGATGCAGGGCAAAGCGGTATTTGAGCCAATGGGCTTTGATGCCTTTGGCATTCACAGCGAGAATTTTGCGATTAAGCAAGGCGTTCATCCCCGTGAATTGACAGCACGTAATGTGAAGCGATTTCGAGAAACGCAGTTGCAAAGAATTGGCAATCGTTTCTGCTGGAATTATGAAATTCAAACCACCGATCCCGCGTATTATAAATGGACGCAGTGGGTTTTCTTGCAGTTGTTCAAAGCTGGATTAGCCGTTCGTAAAAAAGCGGCAGTGAACTGGTGCCCTTCTTGCAAGACAGTACTTGCCGACGAGCAGGTGATTGGCGGCGAATGCGAACGGTGCAGCGCGATCGCCATTCAACGGGAATTGGAACAGTGGTTTTTCAAAATCACCGAGTATGCTCAACGGTTGTTGGACAATTTGGATCGATTGGACTGGTCAGAAAAAGTCAAAACGGCTCAACGCAACTGGATTGGGCGTGACGAAATAGATGGCACAGTGCAGTATCACTTGCGAGATTGGTTAATCTCACGGCAACGCTATTGGGGCCCGCCGATTCCGATTATTTACTGCTCCCGCTGCGGTATAGTGTCGGTGCCAGAGGAGCAATTGCCAGTACAGTTGCCGGAAACTGAGAATTGGTTGCCTCAAGGAACAGGGAATTCGCCTTTGGCAGACATTCCAGAATTCGTCAATACAACCTGTCCCTGCTGTGGTGGTGTCGCACGGCGAGAAACGGATGTGTCTGATAACTTTTTGGATTCTGCTTGGTATTTTTTGCGCTATCCCTGTTGCGATCGCGCTGATGTTCCATTCGATGGAGCAATTACAGCTAAATGGTTGCCTGTGGATATGTATATTGGTGGCGCAGAACATTCTGTGCTTCATCTGTTGTACAGTCGATTCATCACAATGGTGTTGCACGATTTGGGGCATATCCCCTTTTATGAACCCTTTCAACGGTTCCGCGCCCACGGATTGCTGACGAAACAGGGTGCCAAAATGAGTAAGTCGAAGGGTAATGTGGTAAATCCCGATCGCTACATCGAGTTTTATGGTGCAGATACTTTGCGGACTTATCTGATGTTTTTGGGCCCATACGACCAAGGTGGCGATTTTTCCGATGGCGGGATTGCTGGTATCCGGCGATTCTTGGATAGAGTGTATCAATGGGCGAACAAACACAAAAATAGTTTGCAACCAAATCCGCCTGATTTGGTATCGCAGCGGCGTTTACATCAAACAATCCACAAGATTTCCAAAGATATTCAATCGCTGAAATACAATACAGCGATCGCCGCCTTGATGAGTTATTTCAATATGTTGCAATCAAAATCGAGTATTGCAGAGGTGGAATTGAAGTCGTATCTGTTGATGTTGGCTCCTTTTGCACCCCATGTCACAGAAGAACTCTGGCAGCAATTGGGGGAATCTGGCTCGATTCATCAGCAAACTTTTCCCCAGTTCGATCCAGAATTCTTGATTACCGAGCAGGTGACAGTCGCAGTGCAGATCGATGGACGTACTCGAACGAGAATTACCATTTCACCGGAAGCTTCAAAGGAGGAAGCGATGGCGATCGCCAGACAAACCAAAGCAGTTCAATGGTATCTCAAAAATCAGGAGCTTGGGCGTGTTGTTTACGTTCCCGGTCGAGCGATTAACTTTGTCAGCAACAGGGTGTAGGGGGTAGGGTGTAGGGTGTAGTGAAGAGGGTGTTGGAAGGGGCTTGAAACCCCTACCAACACAATTGCCCTTAAGGGCAGGGCTTGTACCCACGAAGAGTGTTGGGGCTATTTTTCCCGACACCCCACACTCCGCCCCAACGGGGCTTGGTCACCTGAACACAACTTACTGGCGTGGAGCTAGGGAGGATACCGTTGGCGAAATATATCTTAATACTCAATACCTTTGCCAAAATAAGAGCCTACAAAAATTTTGGCAAAAACGGCAAAATGATTTATGTATAAGCGTTTAGCTCACAAGGTGGCTTGGAAGCTCAAACCCTTGATACTGCGGCAAGACATTAAAAAATGCTTGCTGG
>JAVRCJ020000052.1:0-42048 GCA_034530875.2 Nostoc sp. DedSLP01 | reverse complement strand
TTTTGGAGATAGAAAAAGCTTACTCGTTCATGAAATTCTTTCAAAAAGACGAGCAAGCCAACACCATAAACACTACTGTGGCACTACGAGTACAAATCCTCAAGGATAAATCTAATTCATATTTAGGTTTACCTTTTATTGGATAAACAAACCTATCCTACCTTGAAAATAGTTCAACTATACTATCAAAGGTGGGAACTTAAACTAGATTTGAGACATTTGAAAACTATCCTGGGTATGGATATTTTACGATGTAAAACACCTTCAATGGTACGCAAAGAAATTCATGTTTATTTACTGGTTTACAATCTACTTCGTGGCTTAATTTAGCAGGCTAATACTATTTACAATAGTCCTCTAAATCGCTTATCAATGTAAATTAATCGCCATCATTTAATCAACTTTATTCCCAAATTAGAGGCTGCTTACAGCAGATTGCAAGTAAGTGAGGTACAACCAGGAGTGATTCATCAAACATAAAGAAGTTTCTTTCTAACTCCTTCCTTCTGCCTCCTTCCTTCTGCCTCCTGCCTTCTGCCTCCTGCCTCCTGCCTCCTGCCTTCGTTAAACATCTTCTTTTTACCTAAGTATTGCTGCCAGATGAATCGAATTGAATTGGAATGGCGACACCTGAAAAAAGATGAGCTATCTGGGCGAATATTTAACGACAAATTAGATCTTGCTTATGCCCTAATTGACGGTATTCAAGCTAGAGTAAAAAAAGGAAACTATAGTACAGAGCGTGTAAAATTTAATTCTAATCTCCCAACTTAAATTTTTGTTACATAGTTGTCATACTTATTTTCTGATAAACTATCAGTAATTATGGCTTTTTTACCAAAGCACAAACCCGAAAGAAATCCCTAGCCTTATTAAAACGAATAACCGACTACGCCCACTCAAAACCAGCAAGGCTGGGGATATATTTTTATAGATTTCCCCAAGTATACAACAGAGCCATAACAAAATGTCTTTAGTAGTAACAGTGGAGCTTGGTAATTGTGACTGGAAGTTATTCATTTGGCAAACGAGCGGTTGGAATTTTTACGATGGCATTAACACTTGTCATGGTAGCGATCGTTAGCCGTGCTGATGAAAGTCATTGGAAGTTTGGTCACCAGTGGAAGTTTGATGGCCAGTGGAAGTTGGGTGGTCAGAACTTAAACAATACGCGCAATCAAGCGACTGAGAGATATCTCAAACCAGAGAACGTAGCTTCCTTGTCCCCCAAATGGGTTTTTACTACAGGTGGTGACATATCAGCGACACCGGCGGTAGTAGATGGAGCTATATACCTGCCTGACTGGGCGGGAAATTTGTTCAAGATCGATGCACACACGGGTGTAAAGATTTGGTCAAATACTATCGCCAACTACATTAATGACCCAAGTATCCCACCAGCAAGCTCAGGCACACCTTACTCAACTATCCCAATAGCAATGTCGCGCACAAGTCCAGCAGTCAAGGGGAATAAAGTGATCGTAGGTAGCCAGGGTGGTGCCTACCTGATGGCAATTAATAAAAATACAGGCAAGCTAATCTGGAAGACAAAACTTGACTCTCATCCAACAGCGATTATCACTCAGTCGCCAGCTATTTATGGCAACCGTGTATACGTTGGGGTTGCCTCGCTGGAGGAGGGAGAGGCTTTCGTAAATCCAAATTACCAATGCTGTACCTTCCGTGGCAGCATGACATCAGTCGATTTGACCACCGGAAAGATATTGTGGAAGACCTACACCGTACCGGACAACGGTGGCCAAGTGGGGGGCTACTCAGGCGCATCAGTGTGGGGCAGTACACCAGCAATCGACCCCAAGCGAAAATTGGTATATATTGCAACAGGCAATAACAACGATGTGCCTCAGAAGGCAAAAGATTGCATCGCCAAGCTCTCTTCGTCAACGCCCAGCGATGAGTCGCAATGCCTCGATCCCAACAATCATGTTGACGCAATCATGGCACTCGATCTCAATACCGGCGCGATTAAGTGGTCAAATAAGCTGGAGGGTTACGATACGTGGACTGTTTCCTGCCAGTTTGGCATTGCGCGGAATTGCCCTGATCCCAAAGGAGAGGATTATGATTTCGCTCAGGCACCAATGCTATTTACTGTTACGAAGGCTGGAATACGACGCGATTTAGTCGGCGCTGGGCAGAAAAGTGGTGTCTTTTGGGCGCTTGACCCGGATAGCGGCCAAGTCGTCTGGAGCCAAATCGTTGGCCCTGGTGGCACATCGGGTGGAATCCAGTGGGGTTCGGCCACGGATGGTAAACAAATTTATGTCGCCATCGTAAACACCCTATCCCAGAAGTACAAGCTGCAACCTTCGGGTGAGACTACCACAGGTGGGTCATGGAGTGCGCTTGATGCAGCGACTGGCAAGATTATCTGGCAAACTGCCGATCCAGTCGGTGCGAAGGATGAGGGCCCAATGACGGTAGCAAATGGAGTAGTGTATGCTGGCTCAATGGCATCAGGGCAAGGCGCGAATAATATGTATGCCTTGAACGCAAAAACTGGTAAGATTTTCTGGGGTTTTAACAGTGGAGGGTCAGTGGTTGCAGGAGCAGCAGTGGTTAATGGGACGGTGTATTGGGGTTCCGGCTACAGCCGCTACGGCAAAGGCGCGCCTAATAATAAGCTATACGCATTCACAGTCTCCAAATAGAAGCGGCTAGTGTTGTAGATGTGTTGCTAACCCTCTGTGAAGAAACAAGTCAGGAGGCTCCAAGGCAGTCCTGACGAAAAAATTTCACAGCCATACATGAAAATGTCGGTAGACCGAAAACTTTTGTGAGCGCGCACAGAGTGATACCTATAAAACTGACTGTTGTCCAAAAACCGTATTCTGAGATACATTTTTTGGAAAACTTCTTGAGCAACTATAAATAAGTAAAACTAATTAATTACCTAAAAAGTTAAGGGTAACGCGCCCAGAAAAACATAGTTCTGGTGTTGTGTTACGCAATTTTTGTAAAGTATGGAGGTAAATAAGCAAAATTGAGGATTGATTATTTAGTTTGGCTATGAATACAACGGAGCCAGTTCTAACTGATAGTAAAGTCTTGAATGAAGTGGTTAACTGTTTAACAGAGAATCTTCCAATTCAGACTCAAGGTAAGTGTTAACAACAAAATATTTTTGAAATTTTAATTCGGGCTGCGACCCAAAGGGATAGTATTGAAAACACTACTAAAGTCCTAAAAAATATTCCGACCAGTAATGATATTCGTTACCATTTGGAGAAATATTCAGACCTTTCTTCATTGGAAGATGCTTTAAATAAAGTACTTCAAAGCCGCTTGCCAACTGGTATACTCTATTTTCCAGGCTTCAGCCGCTTTGTCACCGTGTCAGCTTAATGATAATGATAATTAAGTATTGGGGCGGGGAAGGAGAGCCGCGTCACAGCGCTCCTTCCCCTTACATCCGATTATCATTCTTATGCAGAAATATTTATGTACAAAGATGTATTGACAAGATTTACTTATTTTTAACTTGTGGCAAATGGTTCAAGAGCCAATATTTTTTGTTGTATTGCAATCTTAAACTCCAGGTTTAAGTCCCGCTAGTTAATCTTCTCTTTGTTTTTCTTTTCTCAAAGTAACTAAAGATGAGTTAGGACTAAGTGAAGATTTGTATAAAATTCAGTCTATTAGGTTTTAATATGAATAATACTTACCCAATCTCCTCCTTCAGAGCCATTTCCGCTAAATCTTTCAGGAACACCAGGCCAGATATTATTACCATCTAATGCCTGAATCGTACTAAATGTTAATTTATTGTTCTCTACTTTAATAGTGTTAATTTTACCTCCGTCGATTAAGCGCCATTTAAGGTTTTCTTTTTCTGTAAATAAAATAATATTTTGGGAGAGTAAAATTCCCTTTTCTTGAAACTGCTGGCGTAATTCATCAGGAATAATACCTTGATTTAAATCTCCTAATAAATTCAAATTTGCGTTATCAAATAATCGTTCCTCATTAAGAATCCAGTCACCATGTAGTAAAACAGTAAATTGATAAATATTACTTTGGTTAAAAACAGCTTTTTGCGGCCAATCATCAGGTGTAATCAATCTAACCGCTTGAGTATAATTAGTATTTCCATTTCTAAAAGGTTCAACTTCTGTAATTAGATTGACATTACTATCTAATATCTCATTGCCAATTGCCCAACGAATAGATTTTGCTTCAGTTTTTTTTACTTGAACTGGTTCAACTTTCATTGGCAATATATAAAAAACTTCGCCTTTCAACACATTATCAGTGTGAGCTAATACAGATACACTACTCTTATGTAAACTATCAATTCGGACTGGTTTTTCAAACTGAATTACTAGACCTAACTTAGTAAATAAACTTTTTAAATCCTGAGATTTTAACTTAAATAATTCATCCTCAGAAATATTGCTAGAATTTTCCTGCGATTCTGCAAGGGTGGCTTCTAAAACTTGATCGTGATGCCAACTAGCATTAATTATGCGATTAAATTCTATTGTTTTGGGTGTAATAGTTTCTGCTTGAGAAATAGGTGGTGCAGGATTTTCCTGAGAATTAGCTGGTAGAGGATTATTATCTTTGTTACTTACAGGTGTTATAGTACTATCTTGACTAACAATCTTTCTTCGGCAATCATAAACTGTTACATTATTAGGATTACCTAAAAACACTGCTAGAGGTGCATAATAATGCGCTATACCGTGCGGTGATTGAGGTTGAGGCTCTAATTTTCCTTCTTTGTTTTTTTGTTTTGGCCATTCTACATTGCCTGTAGCTGTCCGCACAGGAATTAACCAATAATCGCCAACTTGATAAGAGTTATTCTGAGTATCTGCTTGAAATTGAATCTCAATTCCATCTTCAAGAGGAAACCATTTATTATTGATTTCAGACAAATTTACTTTGACTTCTTTAGAGTCCCAACGGCGTAATAGCGGATGTTTTTCTGGAAGCAATGTTTTGTTTTTAGAATCACCTGAAAGAATTACTTGATTCTCAATCCGGTCTATTTGTTCAACTTTTAGTAGTTGCCGATCGCCATTTTGAAGTACATAATCATCATCGATAATTTCAACCCAATCACCGACTGATAAACTGCAATTTTTGTCCTTACCTAAATACTCTAACGTCAATGCGATCGCAGAAGAATTACTTTCAGCAGTTCCGACAATCGGAAAAACTATTGAGCTATTTTCCCGCGACCAGATAAATGATAGTTGATTGTTGTTATTAACAGTAGGAACTGTAAAAATTTCTGCACGATAAAGATGGTTTTCTGTACCGCGAAACTTAGAATTAAAGCTAATAATGCAAGGGTCGTTGATTCCTGTAGAACTAGGCTTGGTAACTCTGGCACTAATTTTGCCTTCTCCAGGTTTAATTAATTCTTTACCTAGCAGATTGTAAAAATAGTCCCGATCCTTGCTAACTTGCTTGGCAACCGTTTCAATATCTTTATCGTCTTTTAATTGTTTGAGCTTGACTTGCCAAACTAACTTAGAGCGAGTCGCTGTATCTGCTCCTCCTAAAGCAACTTCACGAATATTAATTTTGCGATCGTCATAATCTTCAATGGGGGTTATATGTCGTTCCCAAACATCAAGATAAGCAAGATATGTCGCTCCCTTGAGTTGGACTTGACAAGTATCTATCAGTTCCGGTGTAAAATCTGGTTGCTGAAAATAAGATATAAATTCCTCATTTTCACAAAGTATACCATCTACATAATAATTGCCTTTGCTAATTAAGTAGCTTTGAGATTGAAGCAGTTGTTTTAATTTTTGTTTTTCTCCATCGTTTAGGTTATTAATATTATTAATCTGCTCTTCAGTAGCAATAAATTCAAAACCACAGTTATACTCTGGGCCACCTTGTAGCCCAAATATATCTTTGGCTAAAGTTTGCAGACGATTTAATAAAATCGATGTCTGTTCGTTAAAGTCTGCATCTAATTGCACTCGACCTTGCTGCATCAATACTCGAAGAAAGTGCTTGCTTTTGTCGTAGGTATCACGAGTAAAATCGCCTCTAAATTCTCCTTGCATAACAACCTCGTTAACTAGCGTAAATAATGCCAATTTCAGTATTAGCTGGTGTATATTCCTCTAGACGGATGCGTAGATTAGCCTCTTTTTGAGACTGATATAGATTGTGAAAAGCACCCATTTCTGATTCATCATCAGCACCACTTTTAATTTCCTCAGCACAGGTTGAGGCTAACTGACAGTAGGTAGGTGTGCCATAGCGCGTACTATTGAATTGAGGTTGGACGCTATCTCTAGCAATAATTTGTTCCGCCTCTATCTGTTCTGGCTGTAGTTCAGTTTCTTGCCTAACTATCTGCTCGACTAAATCCGGTTGACAATTATATCGGCGTGGCGTGCGTGAGTTTGGCATCACGTAGCAGAAACGGATACAACCTTGTTGGCGGCGAGCAACGAATATTATGCCCTGAAAAATACTGTTTTCTGCTAAATCAATTGCATGAACTTGAATCTGACCAATTACTGTGCAACGCGCAATAGTCAGCCGCGCATGGGCTATAGAATAACCCACTGCACCGATCGCTTCACCTTCTATACTAGTAGCATCTATAATGCTATCGCTAATATGTATCGGCAAAGGATCGGCCTCTACCTCATCTTGGTTAACCTGAATATAACCAACAATACTGTGTGCGATTGTCACACACCCATTAATATTAAATAACTCCAAACTTGGTTCGCTAGAACGTCGAGGTTCGCAGTCACAATGTAATGACCAACCCGGCACTAATGTAGAATGACGGATAATAATCGCAGTTGGTTTTTGCACGCCAGAGGTAAGATAATCTGTAAATTGACTGGGATTACCTTCTATATGTACTCCTCTTCCTATAATTAATAAACCATCAAGAACAAAACAACTTCCTGACTCTACTGTGACATTTAAAGCATCACCAAAAGCTGTTCGCCAATCTAAAATGCGAATTACCGGACGCTTGCGGTTAGCTGCACGTAATTGCAGACTTTGGTTGTTCTCTAGTTCAATATTAATGCGTTCTACATAAACCCCACTGTCGATAATTTCAATTACAGCATGATGGGGTTTGTCTCGCTGCCATTGTGAGATTGCCTCGGTAATAGTTTGAAAATTTGCTTGTGAGGTTTGGCTGACGCTGTAATAAACATAATGCTTTCTGATTTGCGAGGGAAAAGCTTCTTCTAATAGCAAACGATTGCAGCGAATTAGTTCTTTGCCGTAGAGATTTTGCTGAACTAATCTTTGAGTTTCTGTACTCAAGGTGATAGCTGCAAAACGTTGTTCGTTGTAGAGGTTTTCACCCATAAGTAGTTGATTTAATTCTTTGAGCAAAGCTGTAATTAAAGCTGGTTCGGCAGGAAGGTTAATGTATGCATCCAAAAGCCTTTGGGTATCACTAGAAAGTTGCGATCGCAAAAAATCCGATAATGCAGAGGCATCTTGTTGCGAGATAAAAGCGGCTGGCTCTAGAATATCACCCACATCAAGTAAAAAATGTGCCGTAGAATCTAACAAAGTCCGGTCATATTCGCCACCACCAATATCAGCACTAAAACCATAATGATAAGAAACCCAAACACCATTTTTTGGTAACTGGCGGATGGGAAAAATCATCCGCCCTAATTCTGGGTCAACCGCTATATAATCTGGCTCTGGTTGATAATTCCAATCGCTCAAATCGGCAATAATAATTTGTTCTCGAGAAACTAGTTGTAGTTTTGAACCAACGCCTTTCCAGACTTGCAAACTTTTGCTAAATTGTTCTGGATTTGGGTTTGAATCAAAATAATCGTTTTTGTGAGATTCCAAAACTTGTCTTTGAATAGGAATCGGTAAGTTTAATTCACGAGCAATTTTAGTTTCATCTTCTGCTATTTGGGGACGAGTGTAAAGCGGAGTGTCGTTACCTGTAATACTAAAGGTATAACAGTTAGAACTAACTTCTTCTAAACAAAAAGCTGGTGTCAAAGTCATGGAATAAGGTTTTAATCGCCAAACAAAAATACCAACATTCGGAGTGTTGTGCTTTCCAGGTTGATACAGCGAACCAATCTGGCGAATATCTACTGTATGAGCTAATTCATCGAATGGGTTATTTAACTTGGTAATTTTATCGACGTGATGTAGATTTACTGTTGTTGAGCTTGACGAATTCAGGTGATTGATATGTTGTGTTTTGCTAACTAGCTGATGAAATTCTACAACTCGTGCTGGCCAGCTCGCTATTTTATCAGTCAGCAATTCCAACAAAGCCAGCGTCCCTTTACGCCGTCGGTAGCGAATAGTATTTGCAACTTCACGCCGAGGAATTAAAATATTATTGCCTTTTTCATCGGCGATCGCATTTGTACCATAAGTGCGAATATTTTGATAACCAATTAAATCGCCAATGTATGGTACTACCCAATCTTGGCAAGTTTCAATGAACCAATTTTCGTAAAGTTGAGTAATATCGGCTTCAATAATATTTACTTGTTCGGCAATGACACGTAATAAATCCTGTAGCGGATAGCCAAGTTCTGCATCGCGGATGCGGTAAACAGCTGGCAACAGTTCATAAAGGCGGTCTGGGGAATTGCTCATGATTTCAACTTCTTCAGAATGAGTGTGTCTGGCACTTGCGGGCTGAGAATAGCTAATTGAGCTGGAAAAAGTTGGTTTGTTGTAGAATCAAAAACAGCCAAGTCTACAGGAATTCGTTGTTTTGGTTGTACTGGTAGTTGACCATCTCCACTACTCATACCTAGTTTTGCTAATTGTTGAAGTTTTTGATTTAAAATGTCTGGATTTTGGACTTCAGTTTCGGAAACGCTATCTAAAATATCTACATCTACATAATCTACTCCTGGTACTTCTTGAATCGTGCTAATAACTCCGCTTAAGACAACATCTTGTCCTAATTCTTGACGTGCAAAGCTAAATTTATCGAACAAAGCAGCCCGAATTTTTGGGGCTACAGATGTCCATTGATAATTTGCTAAAATTCGTACCTTGGCACTAATAATTAACAGCATGAGTTCCCGCATATCAACTTTTAGTGCTTGATAGGGGTCGCCAAATTGGTATAATGCTTGCACAAAGCTGCGATATAAATCTGAATTTCTATCAATAGGGATATCATCAGCCCCAGCGATGGTAATATGAATAATTTCACGCGAACCATTGGAAAGACGTTGAGCATTTGCTTTGCCAATTCCAGTAAAAGTACGAGCAAAATTCGCATAGTCCTGTACGGAAACTGCGCGTTTGAGAGATGTTATCCCAATAGGTGCATTGCGCTGAATTTCATAATCGCTTTCTGGGTCTGCACCTCCTGTTGCTGCTATTGGGTTGAGTACGCCACTCAAACCTAGAGGTTGCATTGCCAATTGCGCGATCTTTTCTGCTGCAACGTTACCAGTTTTGCCAATACCAGTGCGGTAAACTGCTGTGACATTTTCATCTCCACTAGGCAACCTAGCTCCATATTCGCCATTGCCAAAGATAATAGTTGTGTTGCCATCACTATCAGTTTGAGTGATATAAGCCTGGTCTGTGGGACTTAACTCAATTAAACTTTCTACTTCTTGCCAACGGACATCGTTAACATATACTTTCAAACTGCTGACAACGCCGCTAGGATTAGGTGCTGGGAGATAGGTAAGGGGCGGTTGTGATAAAGTAAATTGTTGATTTGCTTTAGTAGCGTCACCACTGCCGAGTATTTCGGTACGAGTCTCGCCATGAGTGGCTTTAACTACGTTGCCATAGATAGTAACAGTCTCTCGCTTGTAAGCATAAGCTAAAGCTCTGGCAAATCTGAGGAATGTATGCGGTTTGTCATTGGGCAAATTTTGATTGATATCCTGTCTCACTCCGGCTAACATGACAACTTCGCTCTCCCACACACCATTTACACCAGATATATCACTGCGTTCGCCAGAGATAATCAACCAGCGTCCAGGGTGTAGACCTTCATAGAGATTGTCTAATTCAATTTCCATCTGGTCGGATATATGATGTTCTGTACTTGGTGCATCATTCAAATCAATTGGTTTTTCCACCAAATTCAAATCCCCACTTTTGAGATGCACTGTAGTTTTACGCATCACATCTAAAGATGTATCTTGTTCTTTTAACCAAGGTTTATCTAAAGTCAGTTGTGTAATTCTTCCTACTGTGTCATAAGCAATTTTAGTCAGGTTTTCTACTTTTATAACTTGATAAATCCCAATTTCTTTAACATCTACACGTTCAATTGCCAGCCGACTCCCAGGTGTGATTTCATCATATTGACCATCTAAAGCTAGGATATTTCGTAATTCCTCTGGTAGCGGATTAGAGGAATTTGATGTTGTTCCATTTACGTCAGCAATTTGCCATTCTTCGTATTTTTCAATTCGTCCTTGCTCGTCTAAAATCGGCTTTAACTGTACGTCATGTCCGAAAGGTGCAGCTTTGATTCCTAAAACCTCAAGTCTATTTAACTGATTATTAGAATTAGGGCGATCGCTAGTTAAAATTTGATATATTGCTCTGGTGGAAGCAGGATTTAAAGTATGATTAATTAAGCGGGAATTAAAATCAATCTTTTCGGGCGCAAAAATTTGTTCTTTTGACCGTTCCAGTTCTAGAGCATTTGCAGGTTGTATTGATGGCAGTTTGATTAATTGTTTGATTTTTTGTGCTTTTGTACTTGCTGAGGCCACCTCACCAGTTGGTTGTTGTCTAGCTTCTGGTGGTAGTTGTAAGGTAATTTTTGTCCGGTTTTCTTCTGGTTGAGGCTGAATAATTTGAACTCTCCGAATGATTTGCTCGGTTTCAGCATCACCAAAGATTAGTAAAAGGGGATCGTTAAGTTTGAGATTCGCACCTATACCATCTAAATAAAGCTTATCAATTTGCGTAGCAGCTTTGGAATTAACATCCTGCTGTTGGTTGAGCCGAGGCTTGAGCCTATTCAACTGAGGATAAGCTCGCAGTTTTTGGGATGTTTCAAAAAATTCCGGTGATTCATCAGAATTAGGTATACTTTGGCAACTCAAACCAACAGGAATTTCCACATTGTAACCATCTTCAACGGTAAAAGCTAAATAAACGCTGGCGCTGACACCGGGACTATGTGCATAGTCTACTAATCGAGACAATTCTACTAAAGAACGTCGCTCAATAGCAGTGCGTAAGTAACCTTCATTAGCTATACGTTCCTGATAAAATGTCAGAACGTCTGCCACAGTAGCCCAAGCATCTAACAGAGCAATAGAAGGGTCGTAAGAATCGCGTGTTTTGAGATTTCTTAGCTGAGAAAACTGACTGTCACCCAAACGCGCTTTCATTGTCTGGTAAAAGCTTGCATGGGTGCCAACTCGATAAGCGAGGGAATACAAACCAGGCTGATTAGCGACCGATTTTGGAGTAAGAATTTCTACTCCTTCGCAACAACCACAACTGGGGCGATCGCTTGATTTATAATTAGAGTGACAATTACAGCTACAACTTAATTTCATCTTCCACCTCGCAAATCGATTGTAAATTTACCGTTTTCGGGAAAGTTGGGATTGTTGTCGAGTCTGGCAATTTCCCAAGCACCAATAGGTAAAAAACCTGCTTCAATCTCGCGGTTGGAACCTTCAAAAAGCCGTTCTAACTTATTTACAGAGACACTTTCAACGCCTGGAATAGCAGCAGCTTTAGCGACAATCTGACTCAAAGCAACTCCTTGGCCAAAAGTCAAGCGATCGGGGTGGAAAAAACCATACCGACCATCAGATAAAATGCGGTTACTGAAAGTATCCAGCAAAGCAGCTTTAACATGACCGCGCAAATAGTCAAATTTGACATCAACCTTGATGGCGATATCTAAATAAACGTAGACTGCCCATTGAACGATGACATCATGACCAATGCGGCGGTATTTTTTGAGGTCTGTGGCAATATTTTGGAGTAATTTTTCATCTGCTGCATCTTTGTCGAAGGGATCTACTGTCACCCAAACTTCATATCGACTACCAGTCCAGCGTAAGGCGGCGGCGGCTCGTTGCACTTTTGTCGGGAAATGTTGCACTACCAATTGTGCGTAGTCATCAGCAGTAATGGCACGTTCTAATTGTTCGTGAGATAGGTGCGGTGCATATAATTTCACTTGAGCTATAGGTTCCGGTGCTGTGCCACCTGTAGCTGGGAACGGTTGATGTGGCTGCAATGTCGAACCAGTAATTAGTTGATTGTGAAAAACAATATAAGAAATCGCTTCGGCGGTAATATTGCCAACAATTCCGTTACCTACTCGATAAATTGCTTGGAAATGAGTATTAGCTGCTGGTTTAATTCCTAATTCACCGTCTCCAAAGCGTAAGTGTGCTTGTCCATCGTTGTCCATTTCCACAACAAAATGTTGGTCTTCGCTGTTGCTGTCTATCAGGTCGTACTTGGGAGTCCAAGTAGAGTTATTTCCATTACTCGTAAGTTGGATTTGGGGTAATGCTTGATGGGGGTCTTGAATTAGCAAACTCTTAGCATCTTGGAAATGATTGTTAGACAGAGGTTGGCTGAAAGTTAAAGGTGTTTTTTGCAAGGTAGGACGGAAGCGATCGCCTACTACTAAAATTTCTATAGGTTCGCCTTCTTCTTGGCATCCCTGGATTATCTCTTTCGTCGGTACAGTCCCTAAATCTTCCGGTTCAATAATAGTACGTCCGCAATCGACTAAAATCGTATTACCTCTAGCAACGCTAATATCAGCTAACTGACAATCTGGTGGTATTGTTGCAGAAATACAAAGAGGAAAAGGCAATGCATCCTCTTTTGACCATTCGATTTCCACAATCGGTTGATTGTAAAGTTCGTCTACACTCGCCTTAACATTTGTCAGTCGGACTGCATGACGATAGTTCATATCTGCATCTTCTGGGATGCCTGTTTTCGGATTTCTAATTTGTTCAAAAATCAGGATATCACCAATTTTCAGGTGCAATTTTCGCTCAGAGGAATTAGCTTTCTCTGGTTGTGTGGGGATAAATTCATCCACTAATGTAGCGGTTGTGGAACCAGGAGGAAGACAACAGGAGCGATCGCCCCAAGTATAGAATAATATCTGATTGTGAGCCTTGTAGAGATGAATCGGTAGTGGCGTTAGCGGTTCAAAGACTTCATAACTGCTAGGAGGAATATGACTTAGGTGCAGACTATCTTCCAAAATAGTGCCAAAGGAAGGCGCGTTTTTATAACTAGTAATAAAGTAGAAATTTTTTGTTTCCAGGGAAATATCATCACTTATCTCCAGCCACAACCAAGTACGTGCATTGCAGCCCTCATGCATGGGATAATCGATTAAACGGGCATGACGGCGAACAGAAATCCGTTGGCGGGCAGTTTCTAGATAAGCTTCGGTGGCTACAGCGTCCTGATAGTAGCTGAGATAATCTCCAACATAAGCGAGGACTTCCACTAAAGTAATATTTAAATCGGGAACGTGGCGTTCTTCCCAATCAGGCATCACGAGGGAGAGGCGTTCTAAAATTAACTGGCGAAAACTAGCATAATCTTTGGCTAAATAATTGATAGCTGGTTCGGTTAGTTGCGGTGGCGGAGGTGCTTGCTGTTGCAAGCAATCCATGTCAGTATTACAAATACCATCTCGGAATTTAAATTGTACTTGGGAGTAGCGCGGATCAAAATTGGGATATGGTTGGTTTGTGGGTTTACCGTTTTCATCCAATGACACTAAGCGCAAAGTATAGGCAGAGAAATCGCCTGGTTGGTCAAGATTAACGCTTAAATAACTCTCACAATTTTGGGGATTTTCTACCTGTAAACTAGTCACACAAAGATTGCGGATGCGCT
This sequence comes from Nostoc sp. DedSLP01, assembly GCA_034530875.2. Lineage (GTDB taxonomy): Bacteria > Cyanobacteriota > Cyanobacteriia > Cyanobacteriales > Nostocaceae > Nostoc. The sequence goes on along the minus strand of JAVRCJ020000052.1, from coordinate 28,200 downwards.
GACCGCCTTCAATGAGAAGATTCTCTTTTTTTAAATCTTGCGGTACTGAATCTAAAAAGTAAACGTATAAGGAACGCAAATCATCGCTAACTTCTATATAATCTAGCCCGTTTTTTCTTTGCCTGCGGATTTCTTGTCGGCGCTGTTCGTTTTGAAAAGTAAAGGTGTGGCTGTTCATGGCACTGTCGTCCTATAAGTAGCTGTTTGTACCTCACCAGAACTTTGCACCAAATATTCCACCATTATGTAAAGACTGGAATCAACGTTTGTTACTTCCAAAGTTTGCAGGTCGATTAAATCGCCCAACCATTGCTCAATAGATGCTTGAATCGTAATTTCCATAGTTGTTACTAGTTCCGGGCTATTGGGTGCAAAAATCAAAGACAATACACCACAACCAAAATCTGGGCGGTTGACTCGTTCGCCGGGAGTTGTAAATAGTAATTGTTCGATTAAGTCGCGGATGTGACTATTTTCATTGCTGGTGCTGGCGGTGCGATAGTATCTATCAAATTGAAAGGGAAACTCGATATTGATGGCACTATTCTGCCTGGGCAAATTTAGGAGATATTCTGGCATCAAATCACCTCCAAATCAAAGTTGTTAATCGATACCTTGTTAGCATTCAGTTCTACAGTCGCATTTTTTCCATTATTGATTTCAATCCCCAAATTACTCAATTTCACAAACGCACCCCTGATATTTCCATATTTGATTTCAATTCCCGAACTATCCATGACTATATTCATAGTTTGTCTACCAATTTTGGCTTCAATGGTGATGCTTTGTTTACGTAAATTATCGTTAATTTCAATCTTGCCGATATCGGTTTTAAGTATCTTGATATCCGGGTCATAAGGAATGGCTGGTACTATATTTCTCACTTTTTCATCTGCCCAAAAACAGCCACTCCAAATCGGGTAATCTGAATCTCCGTTTTCAAATTCAATCCACACTAAAGCACCTTTGGGTGGCATCAAGAATAACCCAACTCCTTTACCTGCATAAGGAACGCAAGGCAATGCCCAACCGCTAGGATCTTTGCCAAAAACTTCTTCTACTTTTGCTTGCACGCGTCCTAGTTGCCAAGGGTCGTTGTTGTTAAAAACTACGCCTCGGTATTTGCCGTAAAAATAACGTTTTTGTTTTTGTGGTTCGATACTTCCACAAGGATCGATTTTTGGTAGATTCATACTTTTAACTTTGGAATTATTGCACCTCGTCCCTCACGCTTCAAGGTGAAACTTTGTTTATATTCACCACGTTTGATGCGATGGGTTACTTGTTTGACATAGTAATAACCGCCATAAGTGTTTCCCACACCTCGCACTCCCACCAATTGACGCACTCGCAAAATATAACCATAGCGAACAGTATCTACTTCCCCACTAGCAGTAACGGCATTTTCTTGGGAACGACTAGCAAATGATTCGGTTTCGTTTTGGGCTAAGATTTTTTCGAGTTTGTTAGTGCAGCGTAGGATTTCTTTTCGTAAGAATTTAGCGGTTTTCTTGACTAAAATTTTTCCGGGTGATTTGGGAACTTTAATCCGAATTGATGCCCCAGTTCTTTCATTGCTAATTGATGCTTGAGGTTCAATAGCTGCTAGAGCATTAAAGTTGAAACTTATAGACGAGTCTACATTAGTAAACGCCCCCATATTCATTGACAATGCTGGTTGAACGGGAGTAATTTTTTGTTTTTCTTCACCCCAATAAGCAATATTTTTTCCAGGAATTTTATCGGGTTTGATTTCAAAAATATAACTATTACGTACAGCTAACTCCTGAATAAACTGTAAGTCTGTACCTTGCTGAGTGGGAATTCTTTCTTCTTTTTTGGGTACATAATTAGAATTTTTAACATCCAATTTCAGCCCATATTTAATTCTATAAGGGGTTAAGATTTTTTTAACAATTTTAGAATCAGATAAGTTTGGGTAAGTTTCATTTTTATCTTGAAGGTCGAACATTAGACTAATATCTTCACCAGTAACTATTAGTCTTGATTCCCCTGGTTGATTGCTGGGTGCAACTTGATGATCGGTAATAATGCCATCAATTAATACAGGGCTTTGCAGTCTGCGCCTGACACCGACTTTGACATTAACTATGACTTGAATGACGATCCGGTTGGGAGGATCTAAAATGCCTTTTTGGAGTAACCAATAATCTGAGAATTTTTTTAGTTCTTTACTCAGACTAAAGGTCATTTGAAAGCCACTGCGATCGCGGTCTTGCTGAGTCACTTCTAAATCTATCAGTGCGTCTATGACTTCATAAGGCGCAGGTTTTGGTATGGTCTTACCAATCAGGAGTTTTATGCAAATATCGGGTTGAGGCATAAGTTAACCTTTTTAGAGGAGAGGAATACGCAGTCGCCGACCAATTTGAGCAGTCAATTCATCAGGGTGCATAGCGTTGTTAATATCGCATAAATGCCAGAAAAGTTCCGGATCGTTCAGATAATTGTGAGTGATATTATCTAGGCGATCGCCCTCGCTAACTTGATGTTCTTCAAAAGTTTCTAAACTATGTGATGATGGTAAAAATCTACGCCGGAGATAAACGATAGTTTGATTTGATGTCGTTTGCAGATTGGCAATTTCTATATCGTCGTAACGGCTGTTTTCATTAAACATTTTACGCTATGTTGATTCTCCAAAATTAACAATAAAACATTAATTAGTTTTTGGTAAACTTGCTTTTTTATCTTAATAAAGGAGCAACTGTTTTGATAGCACTCGCAGCAGCATTTACCTTTCCCAAAACTTCTTTTTGCTTGTGATAAACTTGGAATAACTTGCTACCTTTATGGTTATATCTTAAGTCATTTGTACTTAATACTTGCATACCTAAACTGACTTTGGCGCGAATGGGATTTAGTCTAGAATCGAATCCTTCTTCTGTAATGCTGAACTCAGATAGACGCACTGGCATTACACGATTTAAACTCCATATAAAAACACTTAAATCTGCCTCAATTGGTAGGATTTCTAAAACACCCCTGCGGGCAAGTTGATTGTTTTTTTTGATTTGGCTGCTTTTAGGATAGATGAGGTTTTCTAAGGCTGCTAATTGGGGATATATGCCAAACATCACTGTATGAGGATTTTTTTTGGGAAACTCCAACTGATCTGTAGCATCAATTTCGGCGTCTAGTTGAATTGTCTCTTGCGGTGGTGCAACCAGACGCAAAGCTTCTAGGCGATCGCCTCCTTCAGAACCCGCACCTCGTACCTGTAAAGTGCGTCTGAGTGTTTCAGGATTGTATTGCAATACAATCAATCCTTTGGGTAACAAAGTAACAGCATTAAGGATGGCGATCGTTGCTTTTAATGTCTTCGGCGAACGGGTAAATTTGGACATAAAATTATTCCTAAATTATTTCAATTAAGTAACAAATTCAAAAACCAAAAGATTACATTTTTATACTTCCAAACTTCATTTATCAAATCGCTTTTACTTTCCTATTTGTAGTAGTAAAAAATCCCGTACCAAAATATACCAGCATTGTGTCGGGTTGTGGTGGTACTGTTGGAGTCGTCGCCGGCACGATAACTTGAAATCTCGCTGTGAAGGTAGTACCTTTGAGCAACACTGGTGTTAGCCTAGATTTAACTTTTCTGGCTTTTTGATTGATGGCTAAAGATTGAATGGAAAGTGTTCCTGTACCGGGAGTAACATTTGGCGGACTCGTATAAGAACAACCAGGGACAATAACTTTTTTCTCATCCCCAAAAAGGCAAATTTTCTTTTTGTTAATTGTTGGTATGCCAGTACCAGTTAAGATTCCAGGACGCACTGCAACTATTGCTTTGCCAAAGGTGGGGTTGAATATGGCGCGATCGCCACTGATGAGAATAAAGTTTAACATAGGTTGTTGGTGAGAAAATAAAAGATTAAGTCGAGTTTGCTATAGGAGCGATCGCACGTTTATCAATATTTATGGGAGGGCGATCGCACTTTTAAGTCAGGTTGAATCAGTAAATAATGGTGCGAGCGCACGTTTATCTATATTTATGTGTGGGCGATCGCTTGAGTTTTAAGATAGTTGCTACAAGATTAGGTAATCATTGAGTAATCGCATTCTTATGTAGATTGGGTGCAGCGAAACTACGACTCCTCTGATTGGCGCTTTAGATTCCCCTCATTATCATATCCAAAATATTTTCTGTTACCAATGAGTTCCTCAAATGCCTGCTCTTTGTTTATTTTTAGAATTTCGTTCCAATCTTCCTCTACTTTTTTTAGATAATCAAGCCACTTTTGACCTTCTCCCTTCTCATACCTCTTTAGATCTATATATCTTTGGTTGTTCTTTAGTTTACCCTCGCCTATTTTATCCGTCTTGTGTCCGTGATAACTTGACTCGGGATTGGCAGTCTTCTCCGTTGAACGCCAGTTATGTACATATCCTACTAAACTATTTGCACCAGGCGCCGTGGTTTCCAATCCGATTTGTAATGACCCATCCCTATCTTTGGTTGGAGAATTAAACCCAATAAACAGATGTCCGTGGGCACCATCTACAAGAATTATATTTCCGTTGATATCTAAATTACCTAGACCCCCAGCAGCTTGATTTTGCCCCAAAAGCTCTACGTTGGGTTTTAGATAATTCTTCACTGCAACTATTCTTCCTCCTGTTTCTTCAAACTTTCCCCGTTTATCTCCCTTATTTTTTGTAATCTTTGTCCCATGGGTTGCAAACTTGCGCTTGAAAACTGTGTCGGCTAACTCTCCTTCCTTGGTAATACCAATCCATTCCATCAGAGCTTTAGGATTTTCGCCTTCCTGGAGTGCTGGAATACGGATATTAACTCGTCCCCCATGAGCTAGAGCTCTGGCAACATCTCCATCTTTATAGTCAATGTGCTTACTTTTTTGTTTATTGTATATCTGTAGTCCGGACTGGAGAATCAGAAATATTTTTGTCAGGATATTACTAGCTGCTATAGCCATATTATTTTGTTTATCGTCAAATTCTTCATTTTTCTCTGTTTGAAATGTTTTTAGAAATGAATTGCGTATATCCTTGTTCTCGTCTTCTATTAGTGACTTTTGTTCTTGTTCCTTCAAACCGCCTTTTTTTATCATCATTTTACGTGCTAGTGAATAGGCCGGTGATGGCGAATTGTTTGAGTCTCCTCTTCCCTTATTCCAGGCTAAGGTTGTTATGAGAAGTCTTTTGCCTAGTGTTAGGTTTAGCCAATCTTCGAAATTTGGTGGTTCTTTTTCCAAATACTTTTGTGCCTCTTGGTATTTTCCTATTCCGACTTCCTGGAGCCACTTGATTGTCGTTGTCGATTCGTCATTGCTCATCGATCTGATTTGCTCTAGTTGGGTATCACTAAACAATGGCCCGTTGTCTGGAAACCGCTCTTCTAGCTTCTTTTTGCATTCTTTTAGGTTGTTGCCTCCAATACTTGCTTGAAATCGTTGTATTGTGTCTGTTTGAGAAGAATTTTCATTTTCACTATTGGTTCTTTGGACTAGTTGTCCGGTGGGTGCTGCACGCTGAATCGTGTTGTTACGGTTATACTGCTGCACTATACTCCCAATAATCGACTGTGATTTAGTTGTGCTGATAGGCACTCGGCTAAAGTCTTTGGAAAAAGCCGAATTACTTAATGGCTGTGCTTCTTTATCTGTTGATTGCACCTCTGCATCCGAAACCGAACGAATGGCAGTACGTTGTAAAATTCCACTCTCTTGGGATGCCTCACCTTTACGCTGCTGATTAAATTGTGTAATTCTCTTATGGGCCATCCTTAAATTCCTCAAGTTAATAAAAAACTTGGATTGTTGGGCAATTGATAGGTTATGAAACTCGACTTATTTTACAAATGAACGATCGCATTTAAAATCAGTTTTATACTCTATTAGCGATCGCACCCTCATCAACTTTCATATATGAGCGAACACTTGACTTTTAAGACTGTCACTATAAGAAAGGCATTTAGTTAAAGTAAATCGTAATGTTTTAGGAAAGTTTGAATCTTGAGTTGTTGGGTTTCATGCTTCAACCCAACCTACGGGCGATCGCACTGTACCGGGAGTAACATTTGGCGGACTCGTGTAAGAACAACCAGGGACAATAACTTTTTTCTCGTCCCCAAAAAGGCAAATTTTCTTTTTGTTAATTGTTGGTATGCCAGTACCGGTTAAGATGCCAGGACGCACTACAACTATTGCTTTGCCAAATGTGGGGTTGAATATGGCGCGATCGCCAGTGATGAGAATAAAGTTTAACATCAGCTTTTTGGTGAGGAAATAAAAGTCTTTGTAGAATCTGTTACGCACCTTATAGAACTACTGCGATCGCCCTATTCCCCTGGCGTGACTCTCAATCAATGCTATGATTATCACAAATTTCTAACTTTCGGGATGCACGTAATCAGCAAAGTGAAATTGCGGGAATTCTGGGTTCAACATGCTGATTCTGAAATCGTCATATATTCTCGTAATTTTTGAATTACTTCACTAGCAGTCTGGACTTTGAACCTACCTGCTTGGAATTCAGCAATGGAAACTGCTGCATCTGATGCAATTTCATCTCGCCGACTTTCAATAATTCGGTTTTTGATAATTTCTACCAGCATTTCTTGTTGCTCTAAAGGAAGCTCCATTGCCGCTTCTAAAACTCTATCTAAATTACTCAATTGTTTCATCCTCTTAATGATTTGTAGTGATATGTAATGTGAAAAACTTTACCATCATCGCTTTTTTAGCTTTGTCAAATTTACGTTAAATTACACTTTTGCAGAGTGACTGCGATCGCACTCTAATTAAGAACAAACCTATTTGTCACTTAACAGCGTAAGAAGTAAATTGACGTTTAAACGGTATTATCTCCTTGCGGTTGTTTTTTTATTTCTTCTCTTGATTCTTCAAATAATATTCGAGAGGCTTATGTACGGCATATTTTCCTAGTAAGTATATCGGGGTTTTACCGGTTGATTTCATTACGTGAGGGTTCTCAGCTATCAATGTATCTAATACGCCCTTTTTATTTTTAATTAAAGAATCTTCTAACACATTGTTATGCTCTTTTGTTAATTCTTGTCCTTCTACATACATTGCGAAATTCATCGCCTTAAAAACACCCTTAGCAAACCAATTGGGGCCATACATAGTTCTCATCAATTCTTTTCCTAATGCCGGTCGCAATGATCCCTCGCTTGGCTCTTGGTCACTGCCGTCACCATTCCGTTGTATTTGGGACGAACAAAATGATTTACCCTGCACGGCATTTCCTTCTCCATTCTGCTGCACCACATGCGTCAACTCATGCGCTAACAACTCCTGCCCTCCCTGACTACCAGGATTATATTCCCCCTGTCGAAAGAACACATTTTGTCCCGTTGTGAAAGCACGAGCCTGGATTGATTGATTCAGCTGGTTAGCTTGAGCATTCGTGTGAATCTTTACTCCACTGAAATCTGCCCCAAACCCTTGTTCCATCCGTTTCCGGACATTATTTTCCATCGGTCGTCCGCTACCCCTGGCTCGGTTGATGGAGGCTTCCAGGTCTGGTGTAGCAGCCATCCCACCATCACTAGACCTACGCTGTAAGATTGGCGACCTCATCAGTCTTGCTTCGTTATTTTTTGTCTCCATCTCCTGTCGCTGAACTGTTTCATCTTTACCTGAGTGCACAAACGCAGGTGCATTGATTCGCTGCACCACCTGCGCCGCTACCCTATCAGCTTCCTGTTCGTATTTATCTCCCGCTGGCCCAATCATCAGCTTCGCCATAATCGGCTGTGGTTTTGTTGTGCTAATAGGCACGCGGCTAAAGTCTTTAGATAAAGCCAAATTACTTAATGGCTGTGCTTCTTTATCTTCTGTTGATTGCACCCCTGCATCCGCAACAGAACGCACGGCAGCACGTTGTAAAATTCCACTTTCTTGTGATTTCTCACTTTTTTGCTGCCCATTTGTTTGGGCAATTCTTTTACTAGTCATGGTTTCATTCCTCGATATATTTCTTGTGCTATTTGTCGCCCCATTTGGGCGGGATTAGTTCCGGGCTTTACTTGAATTGCACCACCAGGCACTACCCCACCGGAGAGCAAGTTGTCTGGTAAACCCTCATTAGCCAGCAACTTCGCCAATTCACTCTCCACCTCTGCTTGCAACAACCGCGCCTGACTTGGAGAAATCGGCATTCCCTCTAAAATCAGCTTTTCTATATCAATATTGATATTCATACTCTTATCCCCGTAGATACTAAAACCCGAAAATCTGCTTCATTCACTGGTCTATCTAACTTGCGAAACTCAGCCCGTGCTGCCGCTAACACCAACTGCATCGTCACAGGCGTACCAGTGCCAGCAGCCAGAAACGCAGCATTCAAAGCAATATTATGAATACTGCCCCCCGTCATATTCAAACGTGCCAAGCGGTTAAAATCTAAATCTTGTGTTGGTGTCTGGGGTGGAAATACCTTTTGCCACATCACCTGACGTTCAGCCACACCCGGAAAAGGAAAATTCACAATAAACCGCAAGCGACGCATAAAGGCATAATCCAACGAACTCTTGAGATTGGTTGCTAGAATTGCCAAACCGCAATAAGCTTCCAACCTTTGCAACAGGTAATTCACCTCAATATTGGCGTAGCGGTCATGGCTATCCTTCACCTCAGAACGTTTGCCAAATAATGCATCTGCTTCATCAAAAAACAAAATCGCCCCGCCATCTTCCGCCGCATCAAACAAACGCCGCAGATTTTTCTCGGTTTCTCCAATATATTTGTTGACCACAGATGAAAGGTCAATCCGGTAAAGATTTAGCTGTAAATCATTGGCTATCACTTCCGCGGCCATTGTCTTCCCTGTGCCGCTTTCCCCGGCAAACAAGGCACTGATTCCCATGCCCCGATTCATGCGGTTGTGAAAACCCCACTGTTGATAAACTAGATTACGCTGCCTGATTTGGTCAGCAATTTGATGCAGTAAGTTTGTCTCTTCTGCTGGTAGGACAATATTATCCCAAGTTGCTTTCGGGTCTAGGCGTTGAGCTAAAGTATCTAACTGCGGACGAGTACTTGTAAGACAAGCTGACCACAAACGATTTTGGATTTCACAGTTGGGTGTTTCGGCTAACACTTGCTGGGTAATCTGCTCAATCTTGACTAAATTCAGGTTAAACTGAGTCGCCAAAAGCTGCGGATTACTATCTGCCACTCCTGCTAATGCCTCAGTCCAAGTTGCTTTTTGTTCTGTAGATGTTGGCTTTTCAACATCTACGACAATTGTGGGCAGACCTAATTGCCTAACTTCACGAGTACTAAGGAACAGTAGCCCACCACTGCGGGTAAGAAATCGCTGCCAGGGAAGTGCTTGTCCTTCTGTAGTCGGTTTAGGGTCAATTTCTTGGGCATCTAAATACAGTGCCAGCGGCAATAGCAAGCTTTCTCGATGCCACAAACGAGCAACTGTTTCTAATTCTCCCGCCTGGGTGGGCAATAATTCTACTGACAAACGATAGATATATTTATCTAGTTGGGCTGCTACTTGTTGGGCTATTAGTTGCTTGCTGAGGGAATCTGCTCCTACTAGTTGAATAATTGGTAAACGTTGTTGTCTGTGCGTTTGATGCAGTTGCAGAATAATTGTTTCGACAACAGCATTTTGCGATGGGGGCAATTTTACAGACCATTCTTCTGTTTGCAGTGGCATTAGTAATGATGCCAAGCGATCGTCTAGAGAATTTAATCCTTTGATATAGTTTAATATCCGTTCATCTACCCGTAAGCCGCTTGTAGTCAGCGGTTGAACTCCTGATTGATGAATTTCAATTAATCGCCAGTAACGTAAAGGGCGTTCCCAAGAAAGGGCATCCCAAGTAGGTTGCTCGAATAGCGATAAAGCTAAGGCAAAGGTAGGATAAGGCGGATGAGAATTATCTAAAGCTCTGGCGCAAAGACGAGCCATGCTTGGATCTAATTCCATTGCCACGCATAACAATAATATCTGTTGTTCAAAGTCTGATAAATCTAACTTCTGGCTTAAAAGAAGTAGTGCTGGAGGTGGATGCATCTCTTCCACTATTGCTATTTCTGTGACTTTAGCAGGCTTCTCAATATCAGATAACTCTGTAGACTCGCACAAACGCCAGCGTAACCAAGCCATTGCATTTGCTAGATATTCTTCATTGTTTGCTATCCAAAAATAGAGGTTGTTCATAAAATCACCACCTTCTGATTCTGGTCGAAAACAGGCGGTGTGACTGTGCGATCTACTAGTAAACTATCCACTCCATCAATCCGCACCCGCACAAAATACTCACCTGGTGTAACATCTGCAATCCGAAATTCCAGCCTGTCTGTTTGATTTGGATGTGGTTGAGCCAGTACTTCGCGATCGCCAAACAATAACGCCACTCGCTGTCTAGGTCGCACTTGCGGGCTTAAAATCAATGTGAGAGTTACTTCGCCATTAGCATCTGCTGTTGCCTCTCGTGGTATAATATCCAAGATTTTTGGTGCTAAGGCAAAAGATAATTCATTGGTAGTCCGAGTTGGTTCGCCAGTCCGCGTTACTTTGACTACCGCAGAATACAAACCCGCCGCCCAGTTTGCAGACTCATCAGGTAATTGAACTCTCATATCTGTTGCCGTTCTCTCTGCTAAAGGTGGCAATTCCAGAGAAATTTCTAAACGAATATTAGTCAAAGATATAACTACATTTTCAGCGTCTAAGTGAAAACCATTAAGAATCAGAATATCGCCCAATCTCGCGCTAGCTTGTTGGTTAGGTAATTGCAGAGAAACTAGTGTGGGCAAGGGAGACAATAAATTTGATTGCAGAATTGGGCCGCGATCGCTAGACTGACGTTTGATAATTGGTAGCGGAGTTTTTGCAGGCAAACTGCTTTCAATCAGCACTACTGACACTTCATAAGCGGCTGAAACTCGATAGGGTACTTGAAAAGTTGACCAGAGATTAAACACCTCTTCCACAGATAGTGGTTGATAATCAATTCGCAACTTTTCTTCTTGTAAATCAAGGTCGTACTCGGTCGGATCGGTAGTAGGCAAGGCAGCCCTAATATCGGCAGCAGAAATTATGGGGCGATCGTTAAAAACACTCATCGCCACACCTAACAAACGATGACTCGTAGGTTCTGGAAAGTCATCATTCTGGGCATAAGCAGTCAGCAGATAATAGAGGTTCAACGGCAAAAGCTGATGTCCGGTTTCACCAGGCTTCACTTGAGAAGGAATATTCATATTCCGCCAACTTGGGTTGATTTGAGTATCGTAGAGAAATAGATTAACTTGGTCACCACTAGTAACAGTATTATCTCGTACCTTATCCAATGGTCGTGTGGTGACAGTGATTCCACCCGAACTCTCAACGTCAAATCTTTGCTGGAGCAAGTGACGCAATGTAATTGTGACAGCCGCAATAGCTAAAGCGTTGCTCATCGCTTACCCCCTTCTCGCACGTCGTTGCAAGTATTCATTTAAACTCATCACAGATGGCGCTGGCCGGGGCTTTGGTCGAGGCGGAGGTGGTGCTGGGGCTGCACTGCGAACTTCTAGCCGACCGATTGTGACTTGAATAGCAGGTGGTGCGTCCACTAGGGGCGATGTTTGCAACGGGCTTCTCTTCGAGACGCTACGCGAACGCCAACGCTTTTGGAGTTTTTCGCTACTACGTGCAATGACTGACAAATTTTTTACAGCAAGGTCATTAATAGGCTCGGATAGCGGTCTTATATCATGTTCGGATGAAGACTTATCATTAGGACTGACGGGGAGAAATTTTAATAAGAAGTGACTATCCGAACTTGATATTAAATCAGATTCTTCTAATTGCCTAAAGTCGGAAGACTTCACTCCATCTTTGCCTCTATCCGCAGACATAGAAAAATTAGGAGGTGCGTTCTGGGGTAATATTAAGTTTTCAACTGGATTGGTCAACATAGCTTCATTAGAATTAATGTTATGAAGTTGCATATTTCCAGGATGATGCGCGTAACTAACGTTCATCTCTCCCTCACCTTTCCCCAATTCACCCCACCGTTGTGCAACACCAAATTTTTCAATAGGAATATGTTTGCGGTAATTCTGATTATGGTTTTGCGATCCGATTTCTTGAGCAGAAGCTTTTTCCCTACGGAAATCAGACAAGTGAGAGTCAGAAAAGTTTACTCGCGATTGTATGTCAGTTCCTACATTTGAAGAATCTAAGATAGTATTTGGTACTATATCTGAATTAATAGCAGACGATGGTAGATTATCTACGAATGGTAGAGTAGAAATGTTTGTGTGAAATGAAGATATTTTAGCAGAGGCATCTGTCAGAAGTGGCTGAATTGATGCAACATTTTTGTGGACAAACCTCTGCTGAATTTTTGGCAAATCCGGCGTAAGTTTTTCTTGTGGTTCAACAGTAGAATGCAGTAGTGTAGCGTTTGTTTCTGTAATAATTTTAGGTATTAAGCTCTGTTTGTGTGAATTCGATAATGTCCGATCGAGAATATATGCGTTAGCGGAGCTTATCGTTCTTTTAATAGGTTCCCGTAGGGTAGGTATCGCCACAGGTTCTTCTAAAATCTCACTAGAATGTAGTTGTGAACTGATGAGCTTTTGTACTTGCGAAGATAAAACATTCCCAATTATTTGCCGTGATTGCTGTTTTGTTAATTCACTTGCAGGTTGTTCTTGGTGGAAAATTACAGAATTTAAGACAGGAGTGCTAGTTTCTACTGTTAATCCAAGTGATAATGTTTTTTGGTTTGTAGGCAATATTTTATTAGCAACAGGTGTGTTGTCCGCAGATTTTTCTGGAATAGATAACTGTGAACCCATCAGCTGCTGCACTTGAATAGATGAAATATTTCTTGTTTGTAGCGTTTGCTTTTGCAAGAATTCATCGGTAAGTTTTTGTGGTTGAATTGTAGTAGAAATGGGAGTAATAGTTTCGACTGCTAAAGCAGGTGTTAAAGGCGACTCTTGAGTAATAGCAGATGTGTTAGCGGATTTTACCGGAAGTATCGCTGTTGGTTGTTCTATAATTTGACTGGACAACATTTCTGAACTTGAAATATTTGGTGTTTGTAGCGTTTGCTTTTGTGGTAGTTCATTAGTAAGTTGTTGCTGTGGTTGAATTGCAGTAGAAATGGGAGTAATAGTTTCGACTGCTAAGACAGGTTTTAAAGGCGACTCTTGAGTAATAGCAGATGTGTTAGCAAAGCTTACCGGAGCTATCGCTGTTGGTTGTTCTATAATTTGACTGGACAATATTTCTGAACTTGAAATATTTGGTGTTTGTAATAATCGCTTTTGTGGGAATTCACTGGTAAGTTGTTGTTGTGCTTGAATTGTAGTAGAAATGGGAGTAACAGTTTCGACTGCTAAGACAGGTTTTAAAGGTGACTCTTGAGTAATAGCAGATGTGTTAGCAAAGCTTACCGGAGCTATCGCTGTTGGTTGTTCTATAATTTGACTGGACAATATTTCTGAACTTGAAATATTTGGTGTTTGTAGCGTTTGCTTTTGTGGTAGTTCATTAGTAAGTTGTTGCTGTGGTTGAATTGCAGTAGAAATGGGAGTAATAGTTTCGACTACTAAACCAGGTGTTGAAGGCGACTCTTGAGTAATAGTAGATGTGTTAGCGGATTTTACCGGAAGTATCGCTGTTGGTTGTTCTACAATCTGGCTTGATAATATTTCTGAATTTAAAATATTTCCTGTTTGTAATAATCGCTTTTGTGATGATTCAGTTATAAGCTGTTCCTGTGGTTGAAACGCACTAAAAGTAGGAGTGCTAGTTTCAACTGCTAAGGCAGGTGTTAAAGGCGACAATTGAGTAATAGTAGGTGCGTTAGCAAAATTTACTAAAGGTATCGCTGTTAGTTCTGATTGAAGTTGAGAGGAAAATGCTTTAGAACTTTCGACCAATGGTAACTGAGAATGGGTAAAGACTGGATTAATGTCTCTAGGTTGCTTATGTAAGTTTTCAGTTGTAGATTTTCCCTGTTGTATAACGCTAGGGATTGATAAGATAGTACTAGTTTCTTTAAAATTCAATACCTTTGGTAAGTGATGAAGAGAAACTGCTCGACTAATTTCAAGCGATTGGTTATTTAATAATTGAGTTGTAAGTTCTCCTGATTTTTCTGCAACTAAATTTGAGACAGGGGCATTGTTTTCATTTGCGATCGCAGTCCTGAAAATTGTCGTATTCAGATTTTGTTGTGAAAAGGTTTTCTCTTGAGGAGCAAATGGAAATATTACTGGCTTTGTTGAGTTTTCGTTGAAAGGTATTTGCAAAGATAAATCTAGATGATTAATCTCAATTGGTTGCTGGAGCAAAAATTTAGGTGTAAGCTGCCTCTGTTTTGAGATTGGGTTAGAGAGAGAAGTATTTGATTCTGTATTCTGTACAGAAATAAGACGATTTGATAAAAAAGTCTTTGTTTGTGGTACAAATACAGACTTCAATATTTGTGTATTGGGATGAGGTAGTATTTGATTTAAATTTGTTGAAAATATTTTTGATTCTAAAAAAGGTTGAGTGTAAAATGGTTCCAAATTAATTGGATTTGGTTGTTTTTCTGATAAAACAGGAACAAAAATTAGTGGAGTAGTCGTTGTTTTTTGCTCTGTGTTTGAAGCTAATTGCTGATTATCGATGTTTGCAGATTGAACAAAAGAAACAGCAGGATTAATTTTAGTCGGTTGTTTTTCTGATAAAACAGGAGTAAAAGTTAGTGGAGTAGTTGTTATTTTTTGCTCTGTATTTGAAGCTAATTGCTGATTATCAATGTTTATAGATTGGACAAAAGAAACAATAGGATTAATTTTAGTCAGTTGTTTATCTGATAAAACAGGAGTAAAAGTTGGTAAAGTAGTGCTTGCCTTTTGCTCTGTGTTTGAAGCTAATTGCCGATTATCTATGTTTGCGGATTGGACAAAAGAAACAACAGGATTAATTTTAGTCGGTTGTTTATCTGATAAAACAGGAGCAAAAGTTGGTAAAGTAGTGCTTGGTTTTTGCTCTGTGTTTGAAGTCAATTGCTGATTCTCGGTACTGATTTGAGTTAATACTGACTCTGAAAAAGACCGATTGGAGGATAATTCTAAGTCAGGTTTGCGTACCAAATTAGAAATTGACTTTAGTATGTGTTGGGAAGATTGAATGGGTGTTGAAGATAAATTAGTTAAAAACGGGTTAATTATCTCTTCAGATATTTGCAAATTTGTTGTAGGCGTTAGCGAAGCTTGCCGCAGGCATCGCCACTCCAACGATTCCAAAATCTCAGGATTAGAAAATCTATCTGTTTCTGATGTTTCTAACTCAGTTGATTCTGTGGTAATCAATTGCTCCCAGTCAAGGTGAGCTTCCGGTAACGGTTCAAAGACTGATAGGACAAGAGGTTGAACTGTATCGATTAGATTAAAGCTTTTAGCTATCAAATCAAAAAGATAATTGCTCATTAGTTCGTCACCATCTCTAAATACAATTGTCGCCGTCTGGGACTCATAGCCAAAATATCAGCTTCACGCCAACCGTAAACAACAGCCAAAGTATGCACCTCTCGTAAAACTCGAAATGCCCAAACGTTAATCTCAGTCCAGAAGAACGATACAATATCAAAAAACGATCGCCATTGATGGTTGCAAGCACAACAGGAAATATCAATTGGTACATTTGCTTGAGGATCTGCTTGAGCCATTTGTGCAATAATTCCATCTTTTACATGAGAAGGCAATTGCTGAAACGGCAGATATTTACTGTTACACACTGCTTGCAAAATACAGCGTTCTAATAAAATCTCTTGAGCAATTTCTGGCTGTTTGTATTGGGCGATCGCTATCAGATCTAAACTGTTTGGCAGACGAAAACTCACCTGATAATCAGCAAGTTCAAGGTAATATCTCTCAACTGGTTCAAGCGTTCGTGATGCTACACGCATATCTGCAACATCAAAATTGAGTTCCAAGACTTCACCGCAACTCGGACAAGTGACTTGACTAACCAATTGCGAACCAAATATCCACTCTCGCAATGTCAGCAGCATACCATCGCGTTGACCGAGACTGAGTTGAGTAAGTATGTCTACAGAAGTTTCAGGACAAGCACCACTTAGTAGCTTAATTGCTTTAGACCAAGATGGCTGATTACGTCCCCATTCCCAGATATTGAACAGTTCTGAGGTTGATAGCGATCGCATAGTCTATTTCCCTGCTAATTTATTAAAGCTTGATGGCGTTGCTGAATCCAGGTATGAAAATTCTCCAAAACTCCTACTCTCTGCGCCTCTGCGTCCACCGAAGTTTTGATCGGCGGAAGCCGCCGCTCAAACTTCTCTCTGCGTGAGACAAATTCATACTTTCAGCAACGCCAGCTTGATTAACTCGACTCAGTTAATCAGCCACCACCCTCCTGCTCCCAACCTTCGTTTTCTATCTTTATGTACTCGATAGCGACAGCATTAGCACTAGCATCAAGGTCTGGTAAAGCTTGATATTCCGAAACCCAACAACTAAAAACTGTATATGAAGCCGCTTTCTCACCAGCTTCATCACGAACCTCAATAGTGATATCTTTACGGAAATCTGCCAGAGACATTTCTGGTTTACTACCAAGTTTCCAGACCTTATTTGCCCATTCTTGAAAATCAGAATTTTTGCTACTAACACCTCGTTCTAAAGTAATGGGATCGTACTTGCTTTGTCCTGGAGACTTATAAACAGTACTAAAATCACCACCTGAACGGTGTTCTATAACCTCAGTAGTTCGCTTTAGACCACTGACTTTACTTACCCCAGCTACTTCTTTACCAGCGAATTTCACAACAAATTTAAAATTTTTGTAGTAGTCTATACGCTTGCTGTCAATAGAAGGCATATATTTCTCCTTAAACTGCTATTTGTCCGGCTATTTGCTGAATTTTGAGAATGACAAATTCAGCAGGTTTGAGAGGAGCAAAGCCAACAATGATATTGACAATTCCTAAGTTAATATCATTTTGGATTGTTGTTTCTTTATCGCACTTTATAAAGTAAGCATCTTCCGGCTTACCACCTTGAAAAGCTCCTTGAAGGAACAGACCATGCATAAAAGCCCCAAGATTCAAGCGAATTTGCGCCCATAACGGCTCGTCATTTGGCTCAAAGACAACCCATTGCGTACCGCGATAAAGGCTTTCTTCCAAGAAAAGCGCCAAACGGCGAACTGGAATATACTTCCATTCATCGGTAAGACGGTCATCTCCCTTGCGCGTCCGCGCTCCCCAAATCACCCGACCAAAAGCTGGTAGAGTTCGCAAACAATTAATTCCCAGAGGATTCAATTCCCCATTTTCTGCGTCTGTTAGAGGTACGCTCAATTGGGGTACACCGGTCAATGTTGCTTCTGTACCTGCTGGAGCTTTCCAGACACCGCGTTCAACATCAGTACGAGCAAATACACCCGCGATCGCACCACAGGGAACAAATTCTTCTATTTGATTTTCCCGTAAAGGATTTGGCTGCTTGATTCGAGGAAAGAAAACAGCAGCATAACTAGTCGGTTCGCCAAGGTTCTGAATACCATTCTTGGCCTTATCCTTATCAGTCCAACTAGTAGGCGGATCGATGATGAAAAATGCGCGACGGTCTTTACAAAATTCTGCTGCTGTATCGACTAAAGATTCATAATCTATATTGCCATCATTTTTGTAAGGCGGAATACAAAGCATATTAAACAGGTCAGCCTTATTTAAAGCGTAAAGACCCTGTTTACTTGCTTCTTTGTTTAACCCTGTGAAGTCATTCACATCTAGATCGTCACCATCCGCACCGCTGTTTTCTTCTGCTTTGGTGTTGGTATCGTTATCATCCCACAATCTTTTATCCGGTGCTGGATCGGCATGAGCAGCTGGTACATCTGTTGGCACAGATTCATCTCTAAATCGAACTAAATAAGACTCATTCAACAAAACTTTATCTACTCGTCTAGGATGATTTGGCAGCACCGATACGTTGCGAAATAGCTCCAGTTGATTTGTATTTCGATCGAAAACTTTAACGTTGAATAGTTTTTGCGATTCTGCGTCTCGTACTATATTATTATCTAGATGTTCAATCCGCACCCTTAACAGATTTCCCCAGCTGCCTTCATTTGCTGCTTCTAAGTTAAGACCGTTAACATTTAGTTGTGCTTTCTTAGCCGTGGGTTCGGTTTGTCCCGGAGTTTGACCTTCTGGTGGAGCCTGACCTTCGGGTGGAGCTTGACCTTCGGGTGGAGCCTGACCTTCGGGTGGAGCCTGACCTTCTGCCTGTTTCGGCTTAGAGTGAGTGAGTCGGACAATAATTGCTTGGCTACCACCGTTGAGGTAAAAATCTCGTAGAGCATAGCCAAGGGTACTATTCAGCCATAATCCGCCAAAAATGCGTTCAAAGTCGCCATAGTTGTTGATAGTAATTGGTTCATCTACAGGGCCTCGTAAGGCACGACCTATAAAGGCAGTAATAGAGGTAGATACGCCTGTAATCGTGCGTACCCCACTAGGAATTTCTTCTACATAAACGCCTGGATAAGTTGGTTGTATGGGCATTGTTCAATCTCTGGTTAAGTATTTAGAACTTACAAATTGACAAATTTAATTTGAGACTTCAAACGATCGCGTCTCAGACGAATAGCGAGCGCACTCAATCAATTACTTTCGATCGCACCCGTAGATAAATTGCAACATCCTATTTAGGTTATTGAGCCAAAATGAGAGTGCTGTAAGGAGATAGTCCAAAACTAGCACTATATGCTATTCAATTTACGGCTTACGTATAAGCATCTATTTTCCACAAGACCTCAGGTGTATCTTTTATTTGTGGTTTAGTATTTATGCCATGTTTAAAGAGAAATTAGATGTTACGTCTTACTACATCATTTATAATGTTAGTTCTCTATTAGTCTGTGAAGCTCATAGAAAAACTCATAGAAAAACTCATAGAAACGTGAGTCTCCAACGAAGGCACACCTGCGGTAAGAGCAAAAGAAATAAGTCAAATCTTCTTCTCTCCTGCCTTATTTCTTAGGAGTTGGACGAATGAAAAAACAGCAGAAGGTAGTACTGGTAAGTTTTTGGGTTTAATAGGTATAAGCAAACAAAGCCAAAAAAGCTTAAAAGCTCTGCATCGAAATTAGATGTTGCTGTTCCTGTTTTGTAAAAAATCGTCGATATAGTTCACAACCTGCGATCGCTTGAGATCCAGACACTTTAATCAACCCCATACTGCTTAACTTGTGAGTTAGGATCGGATCTAAGGTAATAGCTTCATTGCTATTAACAACGGTATCAAAAGCTTGTGCTAACTCAGGCTGTTTTTGCAAGGTTACCCAGTGACGCTGCAAATGATGAGAATAAATTTTCCTAGCAGTGGGAGCAGTTTCTAGCAGTTGCGACAGTGTTATTTCTTTTCGACTCAAATGATAGAGAGCTAAGTGTACTAGTGCTGGATGTCCCCCAACCATTGCTATTAATTGGCTGACTTCATTTTCATCTATCCAATCAAGTCTATAGCGTTGGGCTAACTGTTGCACCTCTTGTTGGCTGAAGCTATCTAACTGAATCGGCAAACCTACATTAAAAGGAGACTGACTCAGTTCGAGAGGAACATAAATATCTGTTGAGTGAACTACGAGCAGACGGAGCTTTTGCCAGACGGGTATTCTTTTTGCTTCTTCGTACCAAGAACGCAACAAGGGCAGAAAATCCTTGGCTACTTGCGGATGCTCAAAAATATGGTTTACATCATCCAACGCCAAGATTAAAGGAGTATCAATTGACTCTAAGATATATTCTTGGAAATATAGGGTGCAGCTAATTTTACTTCCCAAATCTTCATCCCAATACTCGTCTAACATCGGTTGACGCTGAAGCTGGCGGCCGATATTAGCACACAACCAGCGCAAAAGTTGATTTAAGTTATCTAAGATTTTCTGTTCGACTTGTTCTAGATTCAAGCTGATAGTGCAGTAACCTTGATGCTTCGCATAATCAAGAATCCTCAGCAAGAGTGAAGTTTTGCCCATTTCTTTGGGAGCTTTAATTCGGATTAACGCTCCTGGTTTCCGAATTTCTTGATAAACTTGCTCCTCAAGTAAAGAGCGATCGAGGTAAAAGGGAGAGTCAAGAGGAACTGAACCACTGGGGTAGCAAGGTAACGTATCCTGGTTAACTGTAGGGGAAAATTGCGTTAGGTGTTGTTTCAAAAATTCTGTCTTTGGGGCTGCTTTAGTGATGGCATAAGACTCCAGTAATTCCCGACAATTTTTCTTGGTCACGCGCTGACCAATGATTTCGGAGAGTCGCCCAAACAATTCTGGAGCAGCAACATTGGTAAAGTAGCCAGGACTATAACCTGCCTCTATAGCTATTTGGTTATAAGTTCTATAGTGCCAAATACCGCGTAGAATCAGATTTTCTGTAGAATTAAGGGGGCGATTGTGGCTCTCAATTAGCTGGCGGTCAACAATCTCAAAGAGACAATCAAGGTTCATAGAGATTACAGCCAAATACTACTTAGAGATAACAGGATTAACGTTAGGAATTACGCAACTGGCAGAGTGCGCTGCCATTTATGAGTTTACGGATTAAGCACTAGTAAATCAACCCTTTTATCTAAATAGAATTCACAAATAAGGAGGAAAGCCAAAGAAGCTCTGCTTGCAATCCCTTACTAATTGATTCTGATTTATGAATGCTTCAATTTGAAGATATCAGATAAGTTTTGCTAAATCAAACTAAAGATAGATTCATAAATACGGTTTTGTACTCTTAAATTTCCGTGTTGTTTGACTACTAGCCCTGACAAAAGCAATTCTCTTTCCTGTGAACTATCAACTGCAATAATCTCTCCTTGATGCAAAATTTGACGGTAGAGTTCTAGTAGCCGAACAGATTGTTTACTTTTGAGAAGGCGATCGCGGATGGTTCTAAAATGCTCTGGTTCATCCTGTGATTCCCAATTCTCTATTACCTGAGTTTGCACTAAATTTTCAATCCATTCGGTTTCTTTATTGGGAGGAATAGGAGATGAAGAATTGCGGATAAGTCTACAGAGCTTTTGAGTTAAAAAAGGCTGTCCATTAGTCCAGGCTAACACTTCTTTTAAAACTGTTTGAGGATTGTTCGCTTTCTCAGCCAATCCCTGAAGTAAAGGTTGCGCTTCATGTTCTTTAAAGCCTTCTAATTGAATTGTCTGACCGATGTTAAAAGGTGTTCTTTGGTGGTCAGTAATTAAGTCGCCAGGAGCGGCAACTCCAAACAGAGCAAAGGTTAAGCGCCGATACTCTGGATAAATACTGCGCTGATTATAGCAGGAACGAATTAGAGCAAAAAAGTCATTAACTGGAAAATTCAAACTCAAGAGGCTATCAATTTCATCGATAAAAATTATCAAATTTTTAGCGATAGATTCATCTTTTTGAGCAACTTCAACTAGCAAAATTTCTTCAAGAAATTGGCTCAATCTCTGCACCGGAGAAATATCTCCTTGGTCTTGCCACCAAGTTTTGAGATTAACCTTTTTTAACAAACCAAAACTTCGCCATAGCTCTACTGTCAAGCCTTTGTACCATTGCTCGGGTGTGACGTTTTCACTACCAATGCGGGTCAAATCGATCGCTCCGCAGTTAAATCCCTCATGCTGGAGATGGTGTATCATGCGTACCATCAAGCTTGATTTTCCCATCTGTCGAGGATTGAGAATGTAACAAAATTCTCCTCGCTTCAACGCCTTGTAGAGATAACGGTCTGCTGAACGCACAACATAAGTAGGAGCGTCCATCGGCAAACTTCCTCCCACTTGATAGTCAAAGGTAGAGGGTTGTTCGCCACTCTTGAGTAACTCGTTTTCAAAAAGCAGTTCGGCTTGGGTGGCTTTGAGAATTTCTAGGGTTTGTGAGAGTTCTTGAGTGCGCTCTTGTACCCTCAACTCTAGATTTCGGTTATAGTCTTCTAGCTGTCCGTAGAGACGGGCATTTTCAATGGAGATAGCAGCTTGAGCAGAAAGAATTCTTAAAAGTTCAATGCGATCGCTAGTAAATGCCTCTGTGGTTAAATTGTTTTCTAAATATAAAATACCGCTGAGTTTGCCTTGATGTAACAAAGGAGTACAGAGAATCGATTTTGGTTGAGTGGCGACGATGTAGGGATCGCGGATAAACTGTTCTTCTTGGGTAGCGTTATTAAGAACTACATTTTCTTGAGTACGGGCAACATAATTAACGATCGCAACTGGTAGGATAGGTGTCTGCTTTTCACCATCTACAGAGTCAATAGGAAGCGATCGTAGTAGAGTAACATCATCAGAATCTACAGTATTTTCAGCTTCAATTACCCATTTACGATCTTTTTCCAATATCAAAAAACCTTTTCGAGCGCCTCCATTTTCAATTACAGTTTTCATTAACTTAGTCAGCAGTTGGTCTAATTTAATTTCGCTGGCTAATACTTGAAAGGCTTTGGTAACTGTAACAATATCAAGGGCTTGAGGATTTGTACTACCAGTAGATTCAGTTATATTAATGCTTTGGTTTTCTTTTCGATCGTTTATATCCATTAGAAACTGTGGGTACTCCGATTCTAAAGCTTGAACTTTGGCTTTTGCACCCCAACGAGAGTAACAATGATGAGCATTTCTCAGATATAGTCGTCCTATTTCTTCTCTACCTAGAGAGAGATAAAATTCTGCTGCACGTTCGTAAGCTATAGCTTCTTCGTGAATAAATTCCGATTTTTTAGCACCTTGAATTGCTTTTTCATAAAATTCTTGGGCTTGCCAAATTTCTGTCAATACTCGTGCTTTTTCTGCTTCTACTAAATCGTATTTATTTTGAAAATTTTCGGGGCAATGTTCGGCCCATATTTTCATATCTTGCTGATTGATTTCTAGTTTTTCTATAATTATTTCTTGTTGCTCTGAATTGCAATTATGATAATTAGCCAGAAAGGAAAGAGAAGAATAAAAATTATATTGTGGTGTCGTTAGATATGCAGCTGTACTTCTTAAGTATTTTTCACCGTTAATACTATTATCAAAAGCACTAAAGTAATATTTTAAAATATAAAAATAAACTGTTTTAGAAAAATATGCACAAAATAATAACCATTCATTATTTTGATTCGTCCATTCTTTCAAATATTCATTTTCTTTTTGTTGAAATGTACTAACTATAATTGGAGTTTGGTTATTTATTTGTGACAATAATGTTGTTAAATTATAAAAAATTAGTATATTATAAAAACTAAAATTTTGCTTCAACTTTTCAATTATAGTAGTATATTTTTTGCAAGAAATATAAACTTCTTCTAAACTTTCTCCCTTTAAAAATTTGATTAAGCAATAGTTGATAGCTGCATAAGAAGCATACTCATACTCTCCTATATCTATCCCTTGGCGAAATCCATTAAGTAATTTGTCTTGTGCGAGTATGTTTCCAATCCATTTCTTCCAATGCCATACTTGTCCGTAAAACACTTCTATAACAAAAATCTTAGCTTTGGAATTATTAGTTTTATCTAAAAAATTAAGAGATGTTTTGCCAAATTCATAGCCATAATTAATATCTAGTTTGCTTGCACATAAAAGTACTCCATAAGTAACATAAATACTAGATGATTGCGGAGAATTTCCATATTTCAGGCATAAATCAACTAGAGTTAATATAACCTCAACAAATAATGGAAAATTTGTTGTATTTGTTGCTGATGCAATCTGCTGTAAGATTTGTATAGCTGATAGTTTTTCTGGCTCAAGTATTTGAGGAAGATTAATTAAATATTCAACGTTTTGATTTTTTAAAAAGGATTTAATATATTTTTGTTGCTCTTCGAGCCTTGTATTTACATTATCAACTTGAATAAAGATATTTATTCCTAGCTTTTGTAAAATTCCAAAAGCAGTATTGATTGATTTATGACTTTCAAATATAGTGTAGTAATATGAAATTTTTATTTGATAAACTTTGACTTTATCTAAAATATTTTTAGCTTTTTCTAAGATAATTTCAGAAAACTTTTCAATCCGGTCAAATTTAGTATTTAAGTAGAGAAGTTCTAAGGTTTCTTCATAGATTTCTAAAGTGAATTGATATTGTTCTTTCCAACTATTTGAAGATAACAACCCTAATCCAGTTTCTAAATATTTTAGAGCAGGTTGATAGGCTGTTGATGCTTTCGCTTTTTTACCAGCTTGCAAATTTAATTTAGCTAATTGATTTCTTTCAGATTGTTCGATAATTAATTCATTCCCTTCATTTAAGTGATTGACAATAGCAAAAAGATTTTCCTCTAAATCAGATTTTTGAATGTTTTTCAGAAGCAGACGGCCTACTTGTAAATGAACTACTTTTTTTTGTTCTTTTGGAATTAAAGCATAGGCAGCTTGTTGAACTCGGTCATGTAAAAATTTGTAGGTAATACAATTAGGTATTTTGGGAATAAAAACGTCAGATGTTTCTGAAGTATTTTTTGATATTTCTTTCTGATTCCAAAGCAGAGGTATTTTATAGTCATTACTCAGAGGTAAAATCAAACCTTCCTTTAGTGCTGGCTGAAGTTCTCTAGCTGTAGTTATTTGAGATTTATTATTAACTACAGAAAGAACTTCTAAATTAAATTGGTTGCCAATACAGGCTGCTAGTTGTAAAATTTTCTGAGTTTTTTTATCCAATTTGATAATTTTGCCAATAGTTAAATCCACAACATTATCTGTGATACCTACTCCTTCAATTTCCTTAATATTCCACTGCCAATTATTTTTATGATAGTCAAATAAAAAAAGTTTTTCTCTATATAGAGATTGTAGTAATTGAATTAAGAAAAAAGGATTACCTTGAGTTTTATTGCTGACTAAATCTGCTAAAGGTTTTGACTTTTTTAGAGAACAGTTTAAACTATCGGTAATTAATTGATTAATATATTCGATTTTCAACGGTTGGAGCAAAATATTATTGACTCTAGCATCTTCTTTTTTAATTTGCTCTAAGGTTTGTATCAAAGGATGAGTTGCATCGACTTCATTATCTCGGTAAGCCCCAATTATTAATATATATTGGCTATCAGCATCAGTTATTAGTAACTCAATTAACTTCAGAGATGCTAAATCTGCCCATTGTAAATCGTCTAGAAAGATAATTAATGGGTGTTCTTTTTTGCTAAAAACACTAATAAATCTTTGAAAGGATAAGTTAAATCGATTTTGAGCCTCAGTTGCTCCTAATTGCTCAACTTGCTGCTGTCTACCGATAATTTGTTCCAATTCAGGAATGATATCGACGATAACCTGAGCATTAGGATTTAAGGCTGCTAAAAGTTCTTGTTTCCAAGTTTGTAGTGCTGCTTCAGATTCGGTAAGTAACTGTCGTATTAAGTCTTGAAAGGCTAAAGCGATCGCTCCGTAGGGAATATCTCGCTGCAATTGGTCGAATTTTCCCCTAATAAAGTACCCTCGTTGGCGTAATATTGGTTTATGAATTTCATTAACCAAGGCAGTTTTGCCAATTCCTGAATAACCAGAAACCAGCATTATCTCACTGCTGCCTTGACTAACTCGCTCAAAAGTAGTTAATAATTGAGTAACTTCTTTTTCCCTACCGTAAAGTTTTTCGGGAATCACAAAGCGATCGCAAATATCCTGGGTTGCTAAACAAAACTCGTCAATTTGTCCTAGACTCTGTAACTGAGCCAGACAAGTTTCCAAGTCGGCTTTGATTCCCCAAGCACTTTGATATCTTTCTTCAGGGGTTTTTGCCAATAATTTCATCACAATGTCTGAAACGGCTTTAGGTATTGGTTGAGACGTTGAATTTAACGTTTCTATAAGTTCATGTGGGGGAACAGGTTGTTGAGCAATATGACAATGGACTAATTCTATAGAGTCGGTAGTAGTTGTAAAAGGTAGTTGATTAGTCAGCAATTCGTAGAAAGTAGCACCCAAGGAATAAAAATCACTGCGGTAATCTATCCCTCGGTTCATTCTTCCAGTTTGCTCTGGAGCAATATAAGCTAAAGTTCCTTCTAATTGCTCGATATTGCCAACTGTCTGATTTTCTCGCGGTAAATAAGTGGAAATACCGAAATCAATGATTTTAAGTTGTCCGGTTTCTGGGTTATAAACGATATTAGAGGGGTTAATATCTTTATGGATAATATTGGCAGCGTGAATAGCTACCAAACTCTCAGTGATTTTGATAGCGATCGAGAAAAATTCTTTGAGAAAAAATTGGCGATTGCTTTGCGCTGGCGAAGCCAGATCGCACATTAACAATTTTAAAGATTCACCGCCAAAGTCTTCTAAAAACATGACTAGACTATTTTCATATCGCTGCAAATTGTATGCTTTAATTACTCCATCGGTATTTAAGGAGCGAGTGACTTCATACTCCTGCTTATATCGAGTTAGTTCTGAGGGGGTGGGGTAGTTGTCCTTGAGAATCTTGAGAATAATTGGTTGGTTGTCAGACTTAAGGATAGCTCGATAGACTAATGAATTGGCACTTTCATAGATTTTTTGGGTAATCCGATAGTCTGTTTTAATCTTGTCTGACTGTCCATCCATAAGAAGGTTGAAAAAACCTGGAATCCTTTTTTTACAGGCTTTCCAGGATTTTATCATTCTGCGTATATTCTAAGCTACAACCTATTTTTCAGGAGTAACTTTTAAAATTAACTACAAGTGAATGGAATATAGGAATAGGGAGACCTAAAATATTCCACGTCGATTAAATATTTACCGTCCTTCTTACTATAAAAAGGAAACTCTTCACCATCATCTTCTGCGTATGCCCATTCTTTAATCTCGTCTGGCTTGGCATCATTTGGTATGGGGGGATAGGGAATAACAGCATGATAAGCTACCCAAGGTTTTTCGTTGCTAATAATAATCTCTTTGATATCACCAGTAAACTTATTCCAATCTACCTCTAAACTATAGTTAAGAGCTATTTCACCTGTACTAAAAATCGGTTGGGCAATTTGGTGGTATTTAT
Source organism: Nostoc sp. DedSLP01 (assembly GCA_034530875.2). GTDB lineage: Bacteria > Cyanobacteriota > Cyanobacteriia > Cyanobacteriales > Nostocaceae > Nostoc. The sequence goes on along the minus strand of JAVRCJ020000052.1, from coordinate 1,203 downwards.
TATTATCTTGTCTTTTGTAATATGCTTGCCCAGCTAATAACAGAGACAAAGAAATTCCCTGCCAAGATTTGCTGTTAGGGGAAATTATAAATCTCGGTTTTTCTAAAGTTTTGTCTTTAAGCTTTAAAGGCAAGTAAACTTCTTCATTTTCAATTTCGTTAGGAGGCTCTCCCCCACCAAAAAGGAAAATTTCCCTAGCTATTAGACCATCCAGGATATCAGGTTCAATTGTATCCCACTCACCAGCAGTAAATTTACCCAACAAGTCCTTTTCTTTCGCTGCCAAATAAGACCACCAAGTTTTAGCAATTAACTGAGATAGCTTGCGAGCGTGCAGCAGAGTCCGCATTGGAATATAAAAATTACCTAACTCAGTTTGGTCATTTTTTTCGGTGAACACTGAGTCGATAAAAGCTTTTGGAAAAGTAATTCCTGGCGAAGGTAAGTATGAAGATAATCTATCTTCTGGATCGTCTTCTTTTCTCCGATAATCTTTTAGTTTGTTGACTGTCTGTTCATCAAGCAAAAAGTCATTAAAACTTTCAGGGCGATCGTTTTCTTTCGTTTGCGGTTTTTGCTTAACATCACCTCTTGTTCTTATCAATATATTTGTAGTTATTTTCTTGTTTTTTTCTGTTGGACGGTCTACAAGTAGTATCTGGTAATAGGTGTTGTCAAAAAACGCTTGTTCTGGCGGTATTGGATCTGGATTTTGTGCAGCCATTGTCCTTTCCTCCTATATAAGCTGTAATTCAAGACAAATTATAAAAACGGCGAGGATTATCCCAAAGAATTTTTTGCACAATTTCTTTTGATAATTTTTCCTCAAGTTTTACCATTTCTGTAACGATGTTCGGCTTGCGATCTATATGGGGATAGTCCGAAGCAAAGATTAAGTTGTCCGTGCCGATATATTCAATTACCCGAGCTAGTAATGATTCTGAAGGCTCAATTGCAATAAAACACTAGCGACGAAAGAAAATACTCCGAGGGTTTTATTCTGAAATTATTCTTAATTTTATCCTCCCAAGCTAAATTTTCATACTCTTCATCTAGTTGCCACAGCCAGTAGGGAAGCCAGCTACAGCCTGATTTCAAAAAAGCCACTTTCAGTTTTGGATGACGTTCTAAGAGCTAATTTGTAAACTCAAGTAAAGTACTTATTCAATAAGGGTTTCAGTAATTTAACTCAATACAGCACTT
>JAVRCJ020000051.1:0-44749 GCA_034530875.2 Nostoc sp. DedSLP01 | reverse complement strand
TGACCTATCTTTTTTTACCCCAAAACTGTCACAGTCCTCTATTTTCTTGGCTTCAGCCGCTTTGTCACCCCGTCAGATGCACTACATAGTTAGGTCGCCTCTCAAAATTTTGTCCCCAATTCCCTATAGTCCTTTCACTTAGCCCTGTTGCTTCAGCTAGAGATGCAATACAAGCTTTTCTGTATCCCCGCTCATCAGGGGACATCTCAACCCATCGTTGGCAATACTCCAAAGGCTCCAAAGGCAAATCACTGAGCGCATCGATTCTATATTCATTGGTCTGGGGATTGTTGTCTATTAGCCTTTTTAGTTTGAAAGACACTTAAACTCACGATTCGTGACTATTTAAAAAATACTATGAGTCACGATATGTGTAGAAAAACAGTGCGATCGCTTTCCAAAAAACGGGTTGTTGTGCCAGCGGTGCTTATTTCTGAGGTATATCTTCTTAAATAACAAAGGCAATTTTATTTACTTGTGGGTAGAGGTAACTAGCAGTTAAGTTATAAAAGTAACTAGTAAAGTAGCAAGCAATGAGCAATGAAGCTAATACCTGTCGTAAGTATGTTGAGCCAAAACTAAGAGATGCTGGGTGGGAGCAAGAACCACATGATTATACTGAGCAGTATTACTTCACTGATGGCAAAATTCGCCCAAAAAATAAGCAAAAGCCTCGCGGAGAGCGTAAATTTGCAGATTATTTGCTACTATATAACGGAGAATTTCCCTTAGCAGTAGTAGAGGCAAAAAAGAAACACAAAACTCCTGATGAGGGACTGGAACAGGCGATCGCTTATGCCAAAATTCTTGACGTAAAGTTTGCTTACTCTACTAATGGGCAAGGAATTGTAGAGTATGACTTCATCACTGGTAAGCAGTCTGAGGTGATGAACGCGTTTCCTAGCCCCGATCAACTTTGGCAACGGTTAAGAGGGGAAGCTAGGGAGCAAATTAGAGGCGACATAGCCGAAAAATTGCTAACTCCCTTTTATCCAACACCAGGAAAACCACTGCGTTACTATCAAAGGAATGCGATTAATGCAGCACTGGCAGCAATTTTCAAAGGCCAAAAGCGTCTACTGCTGACATTGGCAACGGGAACAGGTAAAACTACTGTTGCTTTCCAAATCGCTTGGAAACTGTCAAGTTTGGAATGGAATGCTTCTGGAGAATCTCGTTCTCCTAGAATTCTGTTTTTGGCAGATCGGAACGTGCTGGTAGATGACCCGATGAATAAGGATTTTTCTGCCTTTAATCAGGAGAAAATTTACAAAATTCAGGGCGAAGCGAAAAAAGGACGTGACGTTTACTTTGCGATTTATCAAGCTATTGGTGATAGAGAAGATAGCTTAGGACTTTACAGAGAATATAGTCCTGATTATTTTGATTTGATTATTGTTGATGAGTGTCATCGAGGTAGTGCCAGGGATGAAAGTAACTGGCGACAAATTCTGGAACATTTTGAACCTGCCTATCAGTTAGGACTGACGGCGACACCGCTACGGGATGATAACGTTGATACCTATCGCTACTTTCGTAATCCCCTTTACATATATTCTCTCAAACAAGGGATTGATGATGGTTTCTTAGCACCCTATCGAGTTTATCGGGTTACTACCCGTTCCGATCGGGAAGGATGGCGACCTAGTGCTGGACAGATTGACCGCTATGGAAGAACAATTCCTAATGAAGTTTATCTGACACCAGACTTTGAGCGGAAATTGGTGAGAGAAGTCAGGACGAAAGCGATCGCACAACATATTACTGATTTTCTCAAAAGTAGCGATCGCTATGCTAAAACCATTGTCTTTTGTGTGGATGAGCCGCACGTTAAGGCAATGATCAAGGAATTACGCAACCTCAACAGCGACATCACTAGAACAAATCCTGACTACATCACTCGCATTACCTCTGAAGCTGGTGACGTGGGTAAGGGACATCTCTACAAATTTAAAGATGTCTTAAATGAAACTCATATTATTGCTGTAACTGCTAGGTTACTAACAACAGGAGTGGATGTTCCAACCTGTAAAAATGTTGTGCTTGCCCGTGTAATTCGTTCACCTACAGACTTTAAGCAGATTATTGGACGGGGAACTCGTGTGCGAGAAGAACGGGGTAAGTTGTCTTTTAATATACTCGATTACACCAACAGCACAGTATTGTTTGAGGATAGAGATTTTGACGGAGAACCCGCCCTCATTAATGAATCAGAGATGGACGATCGGGGGGAAATACTCTCGGAACATGAGGAAGAACTGGAATCAGCAGAGTTAGAAGACGAAGCAGAAGATTTGGAAGATGATGACGACAAGTCTGGATTTTGGGGACTCCCAGATGACGATGACGCACCACCTCGGAAATATTACGCCGATGGGGGAAGCGAAGAAATTGTCGAGGAAAGAATTTATGATTTAAACCCAGACAATCAACTGCGCTTGTCTCGATTAATTGACTACACCAGAGAACAAGTTCGCATCCTGTATCGTTCCACTCTAGAAATCCAGCAACGCTGGGCAGATCCAGAACAGCGTTCCGAGATTATTGAGTTATTGGCAGACCGGGGAATCGATTTTGATGAGTTAAAACAAGTTACTAATCTTCCCGAAGCTGACCCTTTTGATTTACTATGTCATATTGCCTTTGATGCTCCAGTGCTGACTTACAAGCAACGGGCTGAAAGGTTGCGTCGTCGCCAAGCTGACTTTTTTAAGCAATATGGGGAAGATACTAGGGCAATTTTAGAGATACTTTTGGACAAGTATGCAGAAAAAGGAGTTGAGGAGTTTAATATTCCGACGACGTTTAAGGCTAACCGCGAATTTAAGAAATATGGCAATGTGGCGGAAATTGCTCAACGGTTTGGTGGAGTTCAGCAACTTAGAGAAGCAGTAAATCAATTACAGAATATACTTTATACTGCATAAAGTTGGCAGAATATTATTAATTAGAGTTGTCCAATGATTTATTCAGATGATGAAATTAAAACTGCTGTATTAAAAAAATACCAAGTAGATACACTAAGAAAATTAAAATTACTTTATCAAAAGAATCTGTATAAAGTTAAAAGCAAGAAACGGATCAGAAATTTATTGGACAAAATAAACACCATATCAGCAGAAATCTCCGATGAAATCATTCAAATAAATCCTAACGATCCAGTAAATGTGGAAATATTAAATTTAACAATTGTCTTATTAAATGAAATTAGAAGGAGCTTAGAACAAGTTCAGAATGATATTAGTAAAATAAAAAGTGTATTATTCTGGCATATAGGCTGGTATTTAGAATTTTTTAGGATGAAATGCTCCGATAAAATAAATACCTATGAATTGTTAGATTTATTAAATATCAAAATATCCTTTTTAGAAATAAGAGACTATAGCAAACGGGATAAATCTTTAACAAGAATTACACAAGCTATTGGTGATATTAGTATAGAATTTGACAATATAAACGAATTGATTCAAATAGAGATGGTAACAGGAATAGAAGATATTTTTTTGTCTGATTCCTCAATTATATGGATTTTGCCAACTTCTACTTTTGACGGTTATACATTTTTAGGAATTCTTCAAGAAGCTACCGAAGAAAACTTAACAATAGATGATATTTTTATTAAAAAGTTAATGGTTAATTCTCGTATCGAAGATACTTTAAATTTTTGGCAGTCTAAGAATAATAGTTCTGTTATAAGAAGAATTCCAATATTGGAAGAAGCAGTTAAAGCCCATTTAGATGGTAAATTTTTATTAAGTGTATCTGCATTAATACCTCAAATAGAAGGCCTACTACGAGATACAAATAATATTAAAACAACTGAATATAATTCTTTAGATTCTAGTACGATGCAATCTGCAACAACGTCTTTGATAAATAAATGGAAAACTCAAAATAAAAAGCATAATGATATAGATGAAAATTTGCTGTTGGAGAAGAATGAAAATCTAACTAGATTACTTAAAAAATTACCGCAAATTGTAGGGGGTTTATATCAAAATTATAATTCAGAATCAGCAATTAAAACAGGTCTTTATCGTCACGGTATATGCCACGGGGTACAAACTGATTTTGGTGTGGCTACAAATTCTTTACGTTTAATTCTCATAATTGATAGAATTATCTTCTTTATGACAGATGACGAATAATGATTAATAAATAATAAGGCAATGAAGCGAAAAAGCACATCTAACCAAGCGGTAACTACAGCCCAAAAACTGGGAGGCGTGATTAAGTCAGCGCGTGACATCATGCGGACAGATAAAGGATTGAATGGAGAATTAGACCGACTCCCGCAATTGACTTGGATCATGTTCTTGAAACTTTTGGATGATTCCGAGAAACTGCATGAGGTGGAGGCAGAGTTGGAAGGAATTTCCTATAAACCAACAATTCAACGGCCTTATCGCTGGCGAGATTGGGCTGCTAATGAAAATTTTACGGGCGATCGCCTGAAAAGTTTCATCAACAATGATGAGGCAATTTTACCAGATGGCACCAAAGGTGCAGGGCTACTCGCCTATTTGCGGAATCTCAAAAGCAAAACCGGACGCGATCGCGCTGATGTCATCGCCAAGGTGTTCAAAGATGTCACTAACCGCATGATTAGCGGGACTTTGCTGTGGGATGTGCTGAGTAAGGTAAATGATATTCACTTTGATAAATCAGAAGAGGTGAATCTCCTCAGCAATCTTTATGAGTCCATGCTGAAGGAAATGCGAGACGCTGCGGGAGATTCGGGAGAGTTTTACACCCCCCGTCCGGTAGTGCGGTTTATTGTGCAGGTGATGGAACCACAACTGGGAGAAACCATTTTTGATCCTGCTTGCGGAACAGGTGGTTTTTTGGTTGAGGCGTATGAATACCTGAAAAAACAGTGTAGCGCACAAGATTGGCAGATACTTCAAAAAAGCATCATTGGTGCTGAGGCGAAATCCTTGCCTTTGATGTTAGCGCACATGAGTTTGCTGTTACACGGGTTTGAATATCCCGATATTGATGATGGTAATAGTCTGCGGTTTACTATTGCCGAAATGGGTGAAAAAGACTGGGTAGACATCATTCTCACTAACCCGCCGTTTGGGGGTGAGGAGGAAGACAGAATTAAAAATAACTTTCCCCCAGATAGACAAACCAAGGAAACGGCGTTGTTATTCCTTCAGTTGATTATGCGTCGTCTCAAGCAAAGACCAAAACCAGGACGCGCAGCAGTAGTATTTCCCAATGGAGTGCTATTTGGGGATAATGTTTGCGCCAAAATTAAGGAAGATTTGCTCAATAATTTTAATTTGCATACCATTGTCCGTTTACCTAATGGGGTGTTTGCGCCTTATACTGGCATTCCCACAAATTTGTTATTTTTTGACCGTTCTGGACAAACGAACGAGATTTGGTACTATGAGTTACCTTTACCAGAAGGACGGAAAACTTATACCAAAACTAAGCCGATACAGGATGAAGATTTTGCTGTATGTGTGGGATGGTGGAAGAACCGAGAAGAGAATGGACAGGCTTATAAATATAACTTTAGGGAAGCTTATAATCAGGCGATAAAAGATGCAACGCCTCATTGGGATGCTGGTAAGAAAGCAGAAGAAATAGCTAATCAGCTTACAAAGACAGTTAAAGAATTAGCTGATCAAATCCAAGGTTTACAGAATTCAATTTTGGACTTTTCACCACCGAAAGAAGTTGCACAGATTAAAAATCAGATTCAGGTTGTTAAAGATGAGGTTAAACAGGCTCAAACTGAGGAGCGAAGTCAGCGCGAGATTGCTAAAGATGAAAATGCTAAAGGAGATGCTATTTACTGGGCAATTTATAATCTTGACCGCAAAAATCCAAATAATCAGCAGGATTTTGAACATTTACCGCCTGAGCAGTTGGTAGCTGATATTTTGGAGAAGGATAGACGGGTTGCTGAGATTATGAAAGAGATTCAGCAGCTATTGACATAGACAGAGACATGATAATTACCACAATTCCTTTGAGGAAGATTGCAAAACAAGTTTTACGAACTATAGATGTATTGCCTGGCACTTCATATCGCACTATGGGTGTTAAGTGGTGGGGAGAAGGTGCATATGAACGAGAAACTATTGATGGTTCTCAGACAGCAGCTAAAACTTTATCCATTGTTAGAGAAGGCGACCTAATCATCAATAAAATATGGGTTAGACATGGCTCTATTGCAATTGCAGGAAAAGATGTTGATGGATGTGCTGCGTCTGGAGAGTTTCCAACATTTGAACTTGATTTAAATGAAGTTTTGCCCAAGTGGTTACATTGGTATACAAAAACGAGAGAGTTTTGGGATAAATGCGCTCAACTTTCGCAAGGTACTAGTGGTAAAAATAGGATTAAACCAGATTTATTTCTGGCTGTTGAAATCCCTCTACCACCGCTAGAGGAACAACGGCGGATTGTGGCACGGATTGAGGAACTGGTGGGGAAGATTGAGGAAGTGCGATCGCTTCGTCAAAAAGCAGTTGAGGAAAGTAATCTTATTTATAAAAATCTTGCTAGACAAATTTTTAATAATTATATAGAAAGTAGCATTTCTATAGAAAAGCTAATAGGACGTGCAAATCTTAAGAATGGAAAATCCATCAGAGCAACTGAGCAAGCATCAGGAATTAAGTGCATAAGGCTATCTGCAATCAGAGATGGTCAGATAGATTGCACTGACTCTAAGCCAGTTCCAATGAGTCACCAAGAAGCACAACAGTATTTAGTCAAACCTGAAGATGTTTTTATCGTTCGTGGAAATGGTAGCAAAGATTTAGTTGGTCAAGCAGGGATTGTTAAGAAGTTTGCAGAAAGAACTATATTTCCTGATTTATTTATTCAAGTTCCTTTAGATAGCCATAAAATCTTGCCCTCATTTTTTGTAGCTTGGTGGAATAATCCACTAATGCGAGAAAAAATAACTGAAGTTGCTAAAACAACCTCTGGTATATGGAAAATTAATCAGGGACATATTGCCTCTTTCTCAATTCCAGTTCCACCTCTCCCCGAACAACACTGCATAGTCACCTACCTTGATGAACTACAAACCAAAGTAGATAAAATGAAACGCTTCAGAGAACAGGCTATAAAAGAACTTGATGCACTTTTACCTTCCATTCTGGACAAAGCATTTAAAGGGGAACTTTGAAGAAAAGCAGGAACAAGATTTTTTATCAATAAATAGTTGGCACAGAAAATAGTAATACGGTATGAAGCCAGAAGACTTTCAAAATACCCCAACAGGTCGTTTAGTTCAAATTATACAAGGAGAAAATCCTTGTTTTGCTTTTGTTCCTAATCCTTTACCACCAGTGCTAGAACTCGATACAGAAATTTGGCGCACACTTTCTGATGCTGATCGAGCCTTAGGTGAACTTGCAGGGTTAGGACGTACTATGCCCAATCCTAATCTTCTCATCCGTCCATTTATTCGCCGGGAGGCAGTGCTGTCTTCACGTATTGAGGGAACCCAAGCAGATATTACCAACCTCTACGCCTATGAAACCGGACAGTTAAGCATTCCAGGTATAAATCCTTCTCCACCAGAATCTGATGTAAGAGAAGTGTTGAATTATGTACGTACTTTAGAATATGGCTTAGAAAGACTCACAACTCTGCCTATCTGCTTACGTTTTATGTGTGAACTCCATGAACGTTTAGTAGATGGTGTGCGGGGAGAAAAAGCGGCTCCTGGAGAATTCCGGCGTTTTCAAAACTGGATTGTAGTACAGGGGCTAACTATCAACGACGCTCGATTTATTCCTCCACCTGTGCCAGAAATGGAAGAATGCCTTCAGGAATTAGAAAAATATCTTAATAGTGACTGTGGCTATCCACCACTTATTCGGATAGGTTTAATTCATTATCAATTTGAAGCTATTCACCCTTTCATTGATGGCAATGGACGTATTGGGCGATTACTAATCTCATTATTACTTTTGCATTGGAACTTATTACCCCAACCCTTACTTTATCTCAGTGCGTTTTTTGAACGTCATAGACAAAGATATTATGATTTAATGCTCAGTATCAGTCATTGTGGGGCTTGGCGGGACTGGCTAATATTTTTTCTACAAGGGGTAACAGAACAATCTAAAGATGCCTTGGTTCGGTCGAAACGGTTACAAGATTTGCAGTTGCAATGGAGGCAAGACTTAACTCAAACCCGTGCCACAGCCCTATTGTTGCGTCTTGCAGACAGCTTGTTTGAGTCTCCTATTCTCACAATTACCCAAGCCCAGACAATTATGGATGTTAGCTATCGCTCTGCACAACAGAACGTTGAAAAGCTCGTCAATGCAGGTATTCTGGTGCAGGCTAGTGAAGGTTCTTACGGAAAGATATTTATTGCACCAAAAGTTTTACAAGTGATTAGCGAGTAAATTTACTTAAATTATACTTTTTTCTTGAAAAGTATAATTCTTTAAATTAGAATTATACTTTAGTTGCAATCTCTGTAAAGCCCTGTCAACTCTGGGTTTTGCGAGATGGATAGTACATTGGCGCTTGCATTTGCTCCCAATTCACTCACAGCGTTATGTCTTAGCTACTTCAATGAGGTACAAGCGTAAACTAACACAATGAAATAATCTCAGAGAAGATATGAGAAAAAAACTTGATGTGCTGTTGCTATCAATGCTTAAGCATTCTAAAGCGAATTGTCACTAAAAAAAGGGTGGGAGCTTTATCCAACGCTGGTAAATTTATTTAAACTATAAATGTTTTACGCATGAAAGAAAAAGTGAATATTCGCCATTACTTCGTTGACGAAGCAGGAGACTTAACTTTTTTTGACAAAAAAGGACGAATTATAGTAGGACAACCAGGGGCATCTAAGTTTTTTATGGTAGGTATAGCCCAGATTTGTCAACCAGAACGGGTAATTTTAGAACTTGCAGAACTGAGAACACAACTTTGCAACGATCCACGTTTTAAAGATATCCCCTCAATGCAACCGTCTGCCAAAAAAACTGCAATTACTTTCCATGCTAAAGACGATCACAATGATGTTAGGCTGGAAGTCTTCAAACTGATGCAAACTTTTGAAGTAAAAATATTTGTGGCTATCAGATGCAAAGCAGAGTTAGCCTTAGCAACCCAAAAAACTTACGAAGCCTTGAGCAAAAAAATAAATCAAGATGATATATATGATGACTTAGTGAAACGATTGTTTAAGGATCGATTACACAAAGCCAGTGCTAATCATATTGTTTTTGCTAGACGCGGTAAAACAGCACGGGAAGAAGCACTGCAACAAGCTATTAATCAAGCAAAAAAGAACTTTGAAACTAAGTGGCAAATCTGCTCAGATAGTCAAACAATTATTAAACCAGCCTACCCATCAGAGTTCGCTGGCTTGCAGGTTGTTGACTACTATCTGTGGGCTTTACAGCGATTATATGAACGTCAGGAAGAGAAGTATTTTATTCCGCTTGCCCAGAAATACAGAATGATTATGGATTTAGATGATCGGCGAAATAAAGGATATGGAGAGTGGTATACAGATTCAAATTTACTGTCGCTAGATAAATTAAAGTGGGTAGTGGGCTAGGTCTAAGCAGACAAGCTACCCAGACACACGGCATGAAGCCGACGTTCGCCCACAAATCTATCTTATCACTTATAATAGAAAGATTAACTATTTATTTTTATTGTCAAGCGATATCCAATCGCAGCTGCAACAAGCCAAGGCAAACTTTTGGTTAGGTAAGAAGTGTGAGTATCTAAACCTCCTAAATCGGCTTTTTACAGCCTGCCATCTCTGCACAAGCTTTTATTGGTGAAACAGGTACTACGCAGCCAAATTCATGAGGCGATCGCTTGAACTGGTGGAGTTTGGCTTGGGAGCTGCGATCGTATCCTTAAAAACAAGTCAACCTGTAATTTTTCTGTCTTATAAAGTTATAGTGCCGTGACTCGCATTGCCGGACGATCGATTAAACTCTTCCTCGTACTCGCTCTTGTTCTCTATCGCTTCTCTGGTTAATCTGAAGTTTCATCCTATTGTATAAATTAACTTGAGGATCGGAATGGCTAATGGAAGCTACTAAGGCATAACGTTGCATTTCGATTTCATCTGGATTTGCCCATTTACGGTTACAATTTACAACTAGGATCATGGGCAAATTATTATATTTTATAGCTTTCGACGTTATTTCTACTTGTCCTCTTTGCACTGTTCCTTTCTTCCGTAGTGTGGAAGTTGGAGACAAGTTACAAACGATGCTATGTCCCTTGTGTTTTTTCTTCAATATGTCCAGAGAGATTTCTGCAAATTTATCAGATACATCTGTTTTGCTAGCATCTACATAAGCATTCACAATACTTTCGCGGTCAATCCCCCTGAATAGCTTAAATTCCATCGTGACTCCTAAATATGAGTCTCCACGAGTGGGACGAGTTGGTGGATCGAATGCCAAGGTAATTGATAGTATGCGAGTACCTTTTACTGTAAAAAATTCAGGTGGTAATTGGGGAATTTCATAAATATGAAACTTGCCCACTGGAATCAAGATATTGTCTTCTGATAAAACAACGTAATTCTCAGCAGAATACATTGCACGTTCTAAATCACTCTGCCCATAGCCATAGATTGCTAGCTGGTTCTCGATTTGCTTTGACTTTTGACTCTGAGATTGCTTACTATTACATTGAAATTCAGGTGGAATTTCTTTGGGAAGAACCGCAGAGTTAACAATAAGCGCCCGAATCCAATTAGAACTGGCTTCTGGGTATTTTGTAAAAAGTTGAGCAGCAAGGTTAGCAACACGAGGTGCAGCAAAGCTCGTACCACTACAGATATGAAATAAAGAACTTTTGAAATCTTTGCATAGAGTTAGAACAGAAACACCAGCTACACTATCTGGCAATACATTGACCTTAGGTAGACCTAAACTTTCTCGATAACTCAGGTCTAACACTAAATCTCCACCAAAGTCCACAACATCAGGTTTAATCATTCCATCTACGCCAAAGCCAGTCCTGGTAAATGGAGAAGGGTATCCTGATAAATTTGCGATCGCCTGACGACGAACATCAGAAGGTTCTGTAATACTACCGCGACCAAATGACAAAGAACCTACGGTCAATGCAATTGCTGAAGTTGCTGGATCAATAATTCGAGCATTCTTGTTCAGCAGATAATTTGGGTAGTCAGTCCGTAGTTGTTCATTTGACTTTGCCTCTTCATAGAAAGCATTACCCGCTGAAATTACAAACAAAATGTTTTTATGTTGGTATTGATAAGCAATTTCATCTATTTTGGCGGCTAGCCGAAACTGCTTCAAACCATCTCGGTAAATTTGATCCGCGTTACCTAGCGAGATATTTATGACTTTGCAATTAGGATATTGTTCAACAAAAGCACGAATAGCTTCATCAAGTTGAGTTTCTAAGAGAAGATCCTCATCATATTTGTTATTCTCATCTGTTACACGAGCAGAAAATAACCAAGCTGTTGGATCGAATGAACGCTGTTGAATACAGTTCTCAACATTTCCATAGATAGCAATGCCAGCGACACTTGTACCATGTCCATGTACATCGTCCGCGCCACCTTTTATAAATTGCCGTTTTGCATCTGGGAATACTTCAGCCTCACCCAGTACCTTAGAAATTAAAGGATGACCACGCTGTACACCAGAGTCGATAACAAGAATACCGCAATTATCTTCAGGTGGAGGAACAACTTCGGGAATATTGGAAATTGGCAGATTATAATCACCAGTTCTCTCAAATCCAGGTTGGGGAGGGCGGTCAATTTCCTTGACCATTTCCTCAAGCAGCAATAGTTCTAAAACTTCATGAGTGACTTTAATCCGAGCAATACATAGATAGTCACCTATATATTTATCACTCATTCTCATAGGAGCAATACTAGTAGACAATTCCTCTAGGACTTGGGCAATCTTATTCAAGTAATTTTGCATCTCTTTGCGATCGCCTGTGTGCCAAAGTTCCAAATCTAAAGCTGCAAGTTCACCTGATTCTACAGACTTTAGTTCTAACAAACGACCAATGCGATCTTGTGGTTCGAGGGGAACTAGCTCATCAATTGCCCCTAAGTATTCATATTTGGGGCCATCTTTAATCTGGCTGTAACTCTCTAACCGCTTTTTGAATTCAGTTAGCTCATTGTCAGATGAAAAGACAACAATGGCTTTATTAGGTTCACGTGCTAGGACATTGAGTCCTGTTTGAATTACCAAGTTGTCTGAAAAAGAATAATTTTCAGCAACTTTGATTTTAAAAATCAATTTTGGATCAAGGCGGAAAGGACTGGTCTTTTGCTTGACAGGCTCAATTAGAGTAGAAATTTGACCTAATAGTTCCTTACCGTGTTCGCTGACATTAGTACGTTTTTTACCCCCAAAACCACCAGTAGATCGCCGAGGTAATTCAATGTTTATTATTCTCGGTAATTTCAGGTGTTCAAACTGGCTCCCCATTTTGGTTCGACTTCAATGATTCTGTTGAGTTTGCTATTATACTTTGTCTTTCTAAAAAACGCGCTATCGCTACTTCTAAGTCATCAGCAGTCAAGGTACGTTCACCCCGTAGAATTACGGCTTTAATTGCATCAGAGCAAATACGCTCTATATCTGCTCCAGTCGCATTATCAAGTCGAGCAGCAAAAGTAGACAGATTAATAGCAGTATAACGGATAGCAGATAAATAACGGCTTAAAAGAGCCGTCCGCAGTTCAAGTGATGGGTTATCAAAAAAAATAACTTCATCAAATCGTCGCCAAACTGCGCTGTCTAAAAGTTTTTCATGATTAGTGGCTGCGACAAATATACTTTGATTAGTTGCGTTATCGATGAGTTGTAACAGGCTATTCACTAACCGTTTCACTTCACCATGTTCATTTAAATTATCCCGATCGCGGGCGATCGCATCAAATTCATCAAACAAAACAAGCCATTCGCCCTTTTCGATATAGGTAAAAATCTTCTGAAGATTCGTTGCGGTTTCACCTAAATAAGAGGAAAATACTGCCGTTAGGTTGACGTAAACAAGCGGCAGACCTAGTGCGCTGGAGAGGACTTTTGCAGTTTGGGTTTTACCACAGCCAGGCGGGCCGCAGAATAGTAATTTGTTTTTGGGCTTGAGATTATAGGCTGCAAGTATGTCTTGCTTACGGTTTTCGAGGACAATTTCTTGCAGGATATCAAAAATTTTTTCACTGAGGACAATGTGATCCCAGGTTAGATCGAATTGTTTTACCTCAAGCAAAGCCAGCCCAGTATCCTTGTCTTTAGGTGGTTCAGGAAACTGGTTCCAGGGGGTAGGATTAGCAGCTAGGGGTTTTGTGTATCCATTTCCGTTTTGAAGCAGTTTTTCCAGATCCCTAGCAAGCAATATATGATTTTTATTTCTTTCTTCTTCAATCAGTTCCTTAGCGGCAGCTAAAAACTCTTCTCTCTCATTGCGAGAGAAGCTTCTGAAGAGTTTTCTGAGAATTTCGCCGCGTGCCATATTTTATAACCGAAACCGGATACTCGGTGTACCCTAATTTTATAGTACATTTGCACTATTTAGCATTAAGAATGCAAAAGCTATTTATCATAGCACTGAAATATTACACTTGGCAGGAATCATTCCTCAAGTTCTCTAGGTCAGTCACGAAATCTATCCTAGTAAGCGATTTGCCTGCCTTTAGCGAGGCTTCTGACGCTTCGCCATTGTTGCAAAAGGTAAAAAACAGTGAAGGCATTCACCTTGTAACCAATCTGCGGGAATCGGAAAAGGAGTTTCACAGTTAGTACATTTTGTTAATAAGCCTAAATTGTGGCGATCGCATTTCATTTTCTCCTTAAACTGCCATTCAATTCGATGACAAGGCTGTTCTGCATAACAGGCAGCACATAGTCGAATTGGTCTAGGCTTCATCGTCACACCCTTGGAGGATAGCATTTGGGTTAATCTATCAGCATCTACTCTCACCACAGATGCCAAAGCCTCCAACTCCTGTCGAGTAGGAAATGGATTCAAGTACAACTTTTCCCAACGTAAAATAACTGCACCGAGTCCAGTCAATTTACCTAACTGGCTAGAGGTTAAATAATTTTCTCGACGAAAGCGGCCTAAGAAATGACTTAAGCTTTCTCCATTCAGGGGTTCTACTTCAAAAACGCGAGGTTCTTCTGCACCGATTTCCATTATTCAAACCAATCCAAAACTTCAGTCAAAGTGTCTTTATCAACGTTTTTCAATCCTTTTCTCAAGGCTAAGATTGAAGCTCTTCTCAATACCCGATCCACCAAACCAATTTTGCCGCCTGTTTTTTGATACAGAGGTAATAAAGTTTCATTTCTTGTGAGATTAGATGGAAGGGGCAAACACAAGACATTTTCTTCCCAAATTTTTACTAATTCAGGAAACTTTTTCTCTGATACCAAAGGTAATCTGTAACATTCGATAAATCTATCGTGAATGTATGGTTCTTTTTTTATTAGATTGTCTAAACCGTCTGTACCAACAAGAACAATTGAAATTCTCAATAAGTCATAAATTCGTGCAATTTCACTAAAAGTATTCAATTTCAGAAAATTAGCTTCATCAATAATCAGCATTTCAACCTTGGATTCTTTGAGTAGCCTTTGTACTCGCCTTCTCAGGTCAGTAAGTTTTCCGGAAGTTGCATCATATTTCAAACTTTCTAGGATCAGAACCAATAACTCACCCGATGAACAATCTCCCGGTACTTGCATATACAAAACAGGTACAATATCTCTTTTACCTCCTCGTTTTTGTGGTTTATTCAATAGTTTATAGACATCACAAGTAACTGATTTACCTGCTCGTGGAGGTGCAACAATTCGACCACATTGTTTAGAAAGACGCAAACCATCTAACCAATCATGAATTTTTTGTATATGCTCTAATTCCACAACACTGGGAGTAAGAAGACGTTCGACTTCTGTCTGTAATTCCTCTGGAATGGGTTCATCTCCCCATAAATTTTGTACCCATTTCTGCCAATAGTCGTCTTTCATGATTCTGATTGCTGCAAAAAATCAATAATGTTTTAGCGTCTGAATATGTTTACTAAAATTTTTGTATAGATACAATGAAAACTAATCGTCATAATCTTGACGAAGTTGCTCATAGTTAAAGACTCTGGGTTTTCGAGTTTCAGATTTTGGTGTCTCTTGTAAATTTTCTAGCAGTTCTCTCTCGCTCAAATTGATGGGTTGATAAACAGAATGAGCTTGAGCTTGTTCTTCTTTCTTGCGTTCTTTTTGGCTCTTTTTCTTTTGCTTGATGAAAGTATCACGGTCATGTATCTCTGCCAAAATGGATTTATTACTGAGCGTTTTACCAACAGAGCGAACTTTTCGGCTGGCAGCTTTAGCCTCTTCTAGAGATAATTGCTCTGTTTCCCAATCCAGTGCATGAGCAGCAGACAGAAGCACTTCCTTTCCTTTATCTATTCGATAAACCCAAACCGTTGTAATATCTCTAGGGTCATATCTGATTACAATACTTTCTCCCGCGTAAGCCGCTAGATAGTCACCGCGATACATGATATTTTCAAAACTGAGATATCCACCCTTGTAAATACTGCGCCGAGTCTTCTTCATCAAACAGATATCTAATTCCCGCTCCTTAACCATTTTTGGTAGAGCAGGTAGTCCGGCTTCCCATCTTTGAAACCTTGTTTGGTCTTTTGTACGTGCATCAAGGCGCTGATTGTAGTTGTCAATAATGTAGCGAACTAGTAATAGGTTTAATTCCCGTAAAGTTAAGCAGGCTTCTTCCTCTGCTGTTTTTGAACGTTGCTGAATATTAGAGCCTAAATAGCCATAGAAACCAGAGAGAAATTCTGTATTAATCGTGCCAAAACTACGTTCTTCTATACCACCTTCACTGGGGCGATCGCGTAGATGGCACTCAAAGCCTAATTGAAAACCAATCTGTTTTAAGTGTTCAGAGCGAAAATCTCTACCACCATCAGTGAAGAGATTTTCAGGTGCGCCATAAGTTCCCCATTCGCTAAGAAGTTTATATTCTGTACTATATTGCTTTGGCAAAATAGCATGACGTAATGCTAGGGCAACCACTTGAGAACTAGGTGCATCGAAGCCCACATGAATACCCATAATACAGCGAGAATAACTGTCTGTAATCTTCGTCAACCAAGGTCTAGCCAATGGTTCACCATACTGATCGACCAACATGACATCTAATTTTGTATGGTCGCACTGCCAAACATGATTGCTATAGCGCACATCTAAAATTTGTCCATCACGAGTTTTATGAGATACTCGTGACCCTCGCCATCCAATATTCCTCTGTTTTTGTTTCTGCTCCTGACGTTCAATGATAGGATTGAGAACTCTATAAACTGTCATGTGGCTAGGGTATTTCTCTAAGCCTAAGTGTTCTGCTCTGACTTGGACTCTCATCGCCACCTGAGCAGGAGTCATTTTTTTGCTACCCTTATTGCCTTCTTTAAAAGTTGTAATAATAAACTTTTGCCACTCAGGGTCTATTCGATAATTACCTTTGTCATTTCTCTGGGTGTCAACAATTGCACATAGACCGTCTTGTTGATACTTTTTGACCAGACGTTGGACTGTTCGTACTGTCTTGCCCAGTTTTTCTGCTGCTGCCCTTAACTTTTGACCATAAGTTTTGCGATTGCATGGTTCAACTAGACCTTGAATCACTTCCATTTTGAGTTTCGCCTCAGCCGATAATTCCGTAAAAATTACGTTTGCTTCTTCTGATTCATCATCTCGAATTTCATCTACATCATCGTTGCTTTCAAAAAGCAGAGATTCATCACCTTGATTGAAGATGGGTATTTGATCCATAGGAAAACTTGATTAATGCTCAAAACACTAATATCAGTCTCGCTATTGTGCGAGAACATCCAATATTCCTAAAGCGGTTGGCCCTTCAATGGAAGTAGTCACTTTTCAGTATGAGGATGTTATATTTAGTACAAATGTATTAAATACTGTTATAATACCACTATCCACACGAAAAAGCGACAGTTAATTTGTTATGAAGCCTAAAAAATTTAGAAAACGTAAAATTTTAAAAGGCGACATAGATTTTGTTATTTACTTAAAAAACGACAATTAAAATGTTAAAATAACGATTTCTGTTTATATACTAAAAAACGCTGCAAACATTTATGTAGCAACGTTTTTAATAGTTTTACATTTGACGACATTATTTTGTTAAGACGACAAATAATTAGTTATTCGACAACTGGTGACGAACACAATGTCAGAATAGCGTGCAGCAAAGGAAATACCTGCATCTGAGCCTGTGGCATTTACTAGCACTGGACGGCCATATTTTGGCTTAGGTGTAACGTAAGCACCATTGAGCTTCCACGAAGACTTACCTTCAAATGAGAAGTTCTCGTCATCAACCCAGAGGCGTTGCAGTACTTCGATGAATTCGGCTGCAAGTTCGTAACGGCGATCGTGTTCAATACGCTCCCAGCCAAACATCTCGTGTTCGACAGCGCGATGCCCAGTCACTACGTTGATGCCCCAGCGACCCCCTGATATATGGTCTAGTGTTGCACCGTACTTGGCTAAGTGCAATGGATGAATTGGCCCGTACAACACATGGATCGTGGAAATCAGCAGAATCTTCTGTGTCACACTCGTAAGTGCAGCCGTGGTCACAAAAGAATCCAACGCTTGCCCGTTGAATACGCCGCCATAGCCACCTTTGGGTAGCCACTGTGACAGCGCAAACACCAAATCAAAACCCAGCGCCTCGCTATGTAGCACCAAAGCTTTATTGTATTCAAAGCTCCAGTCGGTAGTGCGTGGTAGGGTGGAAGCACTCCAGCCACCTGCCTGGATTGGCAGAAACAACCCCAACAATACAGGCTGTTTCAATGCTTGGGAGAGGGGGCTGTTAGCAAAATCTGTGGGACCTGCAAAGCGATCGCAACCGACAATCGAACCGGGATCGTGGCTAAGAATCATCGTTCAAATTGTGTGTATAACTAAATAGACTTCTTGCAGAAGTCGGGAAAAGGGGGAAAGGTTTGGTATTTTCCCTTTCCCCTTTAACCTTTTCCCTTTCCCTCGCCAAGTTCCCTTGGCGTACTACTAGTAGATGTAGATGTTTGTACCATAATTGCTATCTCCCAACTGCTACAGCCTGCCGTTCTCGTTTCGCCACTTCTTTCCGCACTAAAGGAATGACTTCCCGCCCATAATCAATGGCATCTTGCAGCGGATCGAAGCCCCGAATTAACAAAGTAGTCACACCTGCGTCATAGTAATCAACTAAAGCTTCTGCAACTTGTTCTGGCGTTCCTACTAAAGCTGTTGTGTTACCTGCGGCGCCAGTAGCAGCAGCAATGGGCGTCCACAAACGCTTATCGTAAATCTCGCTTTTAGCTGCGAAGTCCAATAACCGCTGCGATCCTACTGCCTGTGGCCTAGCTGGGGAAGCGACTTTTGCACCTCCCCGTCGTTCTTGAATCTGCCCTAAAATATTTCTGGCTTTTTCCCAAGCCTGTTCCTCTGTTACACCCAGGATAGGACGCAGAGATACACTAAAGCGGATAGAACGACCGGCTGGTAAAGCAGCACGAACTTGGGCGATTCGTTCTTTAACTGCGGCAATTGGTTCGCCCCACAAAGCATAAACGTTGCTATGCTTGGCTCCTACTTGCACGGCTGGCCCAGATGCGCCGCCAAAGTAAAGCGGAATATGAGGCTTTTGCAGCGGCTTAATAGCAGAGAAAGCATCCTTAACCCGGTAAAATTCACCCTCATAATCAAAGGGAGTATCGCTTGTCCAGACACGACGGACAATTTCGAGATACTCATCGGTACGGCGATAGCGGCTATCATGGTCAAGCCAGTCGCCATCTTTTTGTTGATCAGCGTCACTACCGCCAGTGATAATATGCACCGCAATCCGACCATGAGTGAAATGGTCGAGGGTAGCTGCTTTGCGAGCTGCTAAAGTTGGTGCAACAAAGCCCGGTCGATGAGCAATCAAAAAGCTTAAGCGCTCGGTAAATGCTGCTGCATGGGTAGCAACAGTAAAACCATCAGGGCTACTAGAGCTATATCCAATTAGTACTTTGTCAAAATCGCCTTTTTCATGAGCTTGGGCAAACTCACGAACATAAGCTGGGTCAATGATGTCATCTCCCAGACCACCCGGTACACTATTTAACTCCGAAGCAGGTTTTGTGCGGATTAACCCGATGAATTCAACTGGCATGATAATTCTCCTGAAGGCTCGTTATTCTCTATTTCCTATTCCCTGTTCCTTAGTCGCAATGGGCTTCTCTACGCCCCGCTACGCTAATGCAATGACGCTCGCAGGGGAAACGCAATTAAAAAACTTAGATACAGCAAAGCTTTTAGCGTTTACATCTGTATCAGATTTGTCATGAAATGGTATAAGGGACAATCTTCTTGTTAACTACACGATCGAACTCGCGGCAAAATGTGTTGATGAAATTTCCCAACAGACCTTAGCAATCTGTTAACTCAAAAATGACTTTAAATTTTTTATACTCCCAAAGTTGATATGACAGAGTAGTAGGTTCGTAACATTTATTATTAAAATACGGTAAATCAATCGGGTTGCTGTATTTAGCAATATGAACCTACCATAGTTCATCTCAAGAAGCAAGCTTGAGAGTATGACCCCTTGTTTTTTATCCTCATATATGCAAATCTCATATTTATAAGATACGGTTTGTTGGTCGATTTAAAGTATTTTGTATTAAAGAAATTAAAAATTAACTGCCAAGCACTAACTATAAAGGTTCTGGAAAGGTTTGCTTCAAGGGAGCTAGGGCATTTAGATTCTTATTTACGACAACTATGCGGTAATTTACGATTTTTCAAACCCTAGCTAGTTATGAGCCAAGAACTATCCCACAGTTGTAGAAAATGTATGGATGACAACAAATTGTTTAGCACAAGACATCATTAAATTTTCCGAACATAGAAAGAACAGACAGGAGATTGCAACTGATAAATTCGCGCAACAAGAATTTCAGATTGGCAGATTACAGCAGTTTTCATCTATTTAGACCACATACTCATATTCCTCTCTGCGACTCTGCGCCTGGAGCGCGATCGAAAAAGCCGTGGTTCATTTACCTATAGATTTTAGATTTGGATAAAAAACAATAAATATACCAAAAGGCAAAGGATAAATATGTTCAATCGACTAATAAATCAGAGTGGTTTGTTTAAGCTTTTTAAACAATCAGGAATTTACTCGTTTGCTTTACTATTTGTTGTGGGTTTAGGCTTGAGTTTAGCGATCGCATCTTGCGCTCCTGGTAATTCAGCTAATACACTTACAGAAAAACCCCAAGTCAGCAAGTTAACAGTGTTGAAAATGGGGCATCAAAAAGGAATGGCACTGCTGAATATCATCAAAGCCCAAGGTAGCCTAGAGAAGCGCTTACAACCTCAAGGTATTTCTGTAACTTGGAATGAATTTTCCTCGACTGCACCTTTACTTGAGGGGATGGGTGTAGGTGCAATAGTTTTTGGTGGTGGCGGTGGTACGGGAAGTGTCTTTGCTCAAGCCAGCGATAAACTTTTTGTGCGGGTGGCTGCGAGTACGAGTAGTACTAAAAGTTCGGCAATTCTGGTGTTGGAAAATTCACCTATCAAGACTCTTGCAGACTTAAAAGGTAAAAAAGTCGCTTTTGCTAAAGGCTCAAGTTCGCAATATATGATTGTACGAGCTTTACAGAAGGTAGGTTTGAAATATACAGATATTCAACCTGTTTATCTAACTCCAGCCGAAGCTTTACCAGCCTTTGAACGTGGTGATTTTGATTCCTGGGTAATTTGGGATCCTTATACTGCTGAAACTGAACGCAAGCTTCGTACTCGTTTGTTAGCAGATAATAGTACGGTATTTGGTGAAAAAGCTCCTGTAGAAAGTCCTGCATTTTATTACGCTGCTCCAGATTTTGTTCGCGATTATCCAGATATTGTAAAAATAATTTTGCAAGAACTAGAAAAAGCCGGTAGCTGGTCTAAAAACTACTATAAAGATTCAGCCAAACTACTTTCTAAACTCTATAAAGTTGATTTAGCAACAATGGAAATTGTAGAAGAGCGCGGTGGCGATCGCAAGGTATTACCTGTGACTGATGAAGTTCTCACAGGCTTGCAAAACATGGCAGACAGCTTCTACGAACTAAAAGTTATTCCCAAGAAAATTGATGTCAAAGATAAAAAGTACAACTGGGTTCCCGACCAAAAGTGGTAAAGCATACCTGATGCATCAACTAAGCTGGTAGAAAAAAACACAACTAACTTAAGAAATTTAAAATAACCTAAAACCCTCTTGCCACCTGCCTCCTGCCTCCTGCCCCCTACCTCCTGCCCCCTGCCACCTGCCTCCTGCCTCCTGCCTCCTGCCTCATCCAAAGAACCTGCTTAAGCCGAACTTCCACTTTCTCCAGTCATGACAGCAGATGTAATTAAATGAGCCAACCGTAAAGCTTCTGGAACTTTGCCACAGTCAGTTAAGCGTTGAAGTACCTTGGCTATTACAGCAGGTTCTTCACCGCTAACTTGGAAGAAAAAGGGTGAATAATCGTAAATCGGGCCAGCTTGCTGCAAAAGTTTCCATCGCTCTTGGAAGTTCGGTAGATGGCTCATTGCTTCTTCAACAGCAGCTAAATCAGGTTGGCGGCGCATCACAGTAACACAGGGTAATTGCAGACGAAGGGCTAATTCTGGAAGATTGACAACATTAAACCCACCAAACCCAATTCCATCTAATAACAAGATGTGTAGTTGTGGTAAAAACTTCCTACCGATCGACAACTTGCAGATGACTTCTGTGGCATCAAAACCATCTTGTTGAACTTTACCCCACACCATACTCTCAAATCGAGTTCCTGCACACACCACCCCAGCTATTGATACGTTCTCATCAACACGTTTTACAAAAGGTGCATCATCGAAGCCGATAACGCGAATAGTACGATTCAGTTTCAGCAGAGACTCAAGTTTCATTAAGCTATTGTTAGCTGGCCAAACAGGCATTATCCTGATTATCCAGCTTTTTGATAGCTTATGTTTGATTCAACGTTGGATTATCTTGTCTGGCTCTGTTCAAAATCCTCAGTTGTCGAGTCGGATCTTTGTCAGTTCCTCCCATTTTGCCCCTTTGCCAACCCATATTACGGGTGTAACTACCGAGCAAGTTTTGAGCGATTAACTCTTGTGTGTCAACCTCATCATCCTGTTCGGCGTAAGGCGACACATAAAGCGCATCAACAGGGCAATACAACTCGCACAAAAAACAAGTCTGACAATCTGACTTGCGAGCAATCACAGCTATGCCATCGTCTCCAGAATCGAATACATCGCGGGGACAGGCGTTGACGCATATATCACACCCGATACAGCGATCGCTATCTACAATTTCAATCATTATGCTACCTCTTGCAACTGATTTTCTGCGGCAACAACCACAACATCATCGATACCACTTGTCAAAATTCGTCTTGTTTGTTGCACGTCAGTTTTTGTAAAATCGGTGCGTCGGTGCATTCCTCTACTTTCTTTACGTACATCCGCACTCGCCCAAATCCAGCGAGCTGTGGCTGCCATTGCCGCCGCTTCCCTTGCCCGTACAGCATTGCGACCTTCCCCTACCAGATAATCGCGGATATCTGCCCATACTGTATCTAAACGTTGACGCGACAGAGCTATCCTCGCTCCAGAACGAAAGAAATTCACATCAAGGGGCAAAGTTTCAGCCTGTACCGCACTAATCGCTTCCGAAATTAGCCCATCTATCGGCTGTTTCCGGGGACGCAAACCCGCCTGACCTAAACCGCGAACCAAGCGCGTCCCTGCTTTGTCGCCTAAAGAGGCTGCAAAAAGTGCCGCAGCGCGACCACTCCAAGTACCGCTTGCAATAGCCCAGGATGCATTAGGGCTTCCCCCTCCTGACACTGCCCCTGTAAGATTTTCTCGAGAGGCTGCATCACCTGCGGCATAAAGTCCGGGTACTTGTGTAGCGCAATTATCATTGATAATTTCTAGCCCACCTACCCCGCGAACAGTTCCTTCAGAACGTAGTGTTACTGGAAAACGCTGCTGGAATGGATCTAAGCCAATCCGTTCAAATGGTAAAAAGCAGTTAGGTTGACCCTGACGCAACCATTCATGTTCCGTAGGATTGCCGCGATTCATCAAGGCATATACTTTTTCACCCGCAATTAACTGGCGGGCGATGCGTACAGCTCGGTCTTCCCCTGTGTCTGGTAAGGGAGAGCCATCCTCTAGATAAAAACTGGCGAAGGTGAATGTTAATCCTTTGGTGACGGAAGTATGAGCAGGTGCCAAGCCATATTGCGAGGAAAACTCCATCCCAGATAATCTGACTCCTGCCTCTGCTGCCATGAGATAACCATCGCCGGTATTACCATCGCAACCTAGTGCATGGGATAGAAAAGCGCATCCCCCAGTTGCTATGACAACGGCACCTGCCCTGACTTCCCAGCGATTTCCAGTGCGGGGATGAATACCTGCCGCACCAGCAATGACACCATCGGCTGCAAGTAGCTCCAGTGCGGGATGATGGTCAAGAATGCGTACACCTGCTGCGATCGCTCTTTGGCGCATGAACCGCATATAATCAGGGCCGCGCAAGTTAGCCCGGTAAGGATTGCCCTCCTCATCAAAAGGAAAGGGATAGCCATTATTGCCTAAGTCATCTAAACCTATTTGCGCTTGCTCCATTACACGCTGCAACCATCGGCGATCGGCAAGTCCGCTGGCGCGAAACAGCCGACGCTCAATTTCTAAATCGCGTTGCGGCCCTTTAGGAAGATACCATGCCCCTGTATTCGATGGAGCTGTTGCCCCTGATGTACTGCAATATCCCTTATCCGCTAGGACAACACGGACACCTTGCTTTGCTGCTGAAAGTGCCGCCCAAGTTCCAGCCGGGCCACCACCCAGAACTAGGACATCAGCGGTAATTACACTCTGTGCTGTCGGTATCTGAAAAGTTTCTGTACCCATATTCAATATATAAATTTATCGAAACAATCCGGTCTAAAACCGTACTTCGTCCAAAGTTTTTGGAACGGGGTATAAATCCTCCTTACAAAAACGGCCTCCTGCCTCCTGCCTCCTGCCCCCTGCCTTCTTCAATTAGTATCCTGCTTCTTTATTGACTACATTCCTTAAAGGCTTATCGCTTCGGTAACGCTCTAAATTATCGAGAAATAAGTCAGCGATACGTCCTTTTAATGCTGGGGAAATTGCGGAAGTATGAGGTGTAATAAACAAGTTAGGCAACGACCACAGAGGACTTTCTGGCGGTAGGGGTTCAATAGAAACTGTGTCTAATCCTGCACCTGCAATCCAGCCTTCAGTTAAAGCTTTAGCTAATGCTGATTCATCTACAACTGCACCGCGACCGACGTTGATTAAATAAGCATGACTGGGTAGCGATCGCAGTACTGTTTCATCAATTAAGGCTTTGGTTTCTGGTGTTAAAGGCGTCGCCACAATTAAATAGTCAACTTCTGGCAATAATGCGTGCCATTCATTTGTGCCGACGATTTTATCAAAATTTGGTAGAGGTTCCGGACGACGGCGACCGCCCCAAACTCTCGCGCCGAATGGTTTAATCCGAGCCGCGATCGCTTGGCCTATATTTCCAGTACCGAGAATTAACACAGTTGAATTCGCCAACTCTGGCAGTACCAACCAGCTTTTTCGCCAAGTACGTTGGTCGTGAGCAGCTTGCAATTGCCGTAACTGCTTGGCGTGATAGAGGATCAAACTTAAGACAAATTCCGAAATCGGAATCGCATGAACACCGGCGCCATTAGTCAGAATAATATCGTGTTCGAGAAAAATCGGTGTCAGGATGTGATTTACACCGGCGCTAGGAGTCTGTTGCCAACGTATTTTAGGAGCAGCTTCCAGTACTTTATGTAAAGTAGTTGGTTTCAATTTGAAGCCATTCAGATAAACTTCTGCATCAGTAGGATCGCCATCAAAATTACCATCACTATCTACCTGCACAAATTTTGTATCGGATGGTAGATGCGGCTCAATTTCGGTAGCAAGCTCTATAGGTAGAATTAGTTTGACCACGGGTTAATCCTTTACGTTATTGGGTATGGGGCATTGGGCATAGGGCATGGGAAGAGGACAAGGGGAAAGATTTATTGTAAGTTTTCTCCCCATCTCCTTGTCTCCCCTGCTCCTCTGCTCCCCTGCTCCCCTGCCTATATAGTTTACGAAAGCACTGGTTGGGGTTCTAGCTTCTCGGCTTTCTTCTTCAAGACAGTTGGTAATTGACTAGTTAAGGGTTCACCTTCAACTATTTGGGAACGGAAACCATCGGGACCGACAGGAATATCACCAGTAATGGTGGTGCGATACAGTACGCGCTCGACTTCTATATGGTCTAGATCCTGGGGCGCTAAATGTGAGGTAGCGCGGTTGTCCCAGAATGCAATGTCGCCGTTGTTCCACCGGAAGCGGGTGGTATAAGCGGGCTTGGTGATTTGGTTGAAGAACAACTCCAACAGTAACTCGCTTTCTTGTGGTGAGACATCAAGAATATGGGAGGTGAAACCGGGGTTGACGAATAAGGCGCGTTCGCCGGTCTCCGGATGCACCCGCACTACTGGGTGAATAGAAACCTGGGGATTAGCTGCAATGCGCTGAACAAGTTTGCTGCTGCTTGGTAAACGCAACCGAGCATTGAAGCGATGTTCTGCTTTCAATGTGTCTGCTAGCGCCCGCAGAGGTGCTGACAGACCCTCGTAAGCTGCAACCAAGTTAGTCCACTGTGTATCGCCACCAAAGCTAGGGACGTTAACTGCCCGCAAAATAGAACCCGTCGGTGGGTTAACAACTGCTGTGACATCTGTGTGCCAACGGCTTTCATAGCTGGAACGACGCAGGCCATTCTTGCGTTCGTAGCGGCTGCGGTCAATTGGCAGTATTTCTGAAAAGCCTTCGATTGGTTCATCTTCGTGAGGATGTGCATAAGTCACTTCGCCAAAACGAGATGTGAAGGCAATCTGTGCAGCATGGTCGATGTTCTGGCCGCGAAAGAAGATGACTTTCCACTTCAACAGTGCTTGACGAATTTCTGCAACTGCTTCATCAGCAAGAGGACGCGAAAGATCTACGCCCCCGATTTCGGCACCGATGAAACCAGCTACCGGTTTGACTTCAATGTGCTTGTTGCTCATATAAATTCTCCAAAGTTTTACCCAGAGGGCTGTGTTTGCAATCGTTTGCTTCCATTGGGTTGCCAATATATCAAAGGAAGCGATCGCAGTTTAACAATATAATACAGTAACTTGATAAATTTACCGTATTATATTGTTAAGGGAATTCTAAAAAACAAATTATTCCAATTTCTGGACTCAATACGACCATTTTTTCCCCCTCATACCCGTTTTAATATTGCATTTTTCTAAAGTGCGATCGCTCTCATTTGTGATGGAAAGAGGACAAGGAGAAAGATTTATTGCCAGTTTTCTCCTGCCAATCCCCACTTAATTCGGAGTTCGTTATGTCAGAACCACGTTATGGTATTTGGACACCTGTTGGTGGTAATTTTGGGCCGCTAGATACTGAAGAAGAACCAATCGATGCTAGTTATGAGCGATCGCGATCGCTAATCTTAGCAGCCGAACGCTTAGGATACGCTACAACTTTGGTGGCGCAGCACATCGCCAACCCACGCAGTTTAGAGTTAGAACAGCTAGAAACTTGGACGGCTTGTGCGGCTTTGGCTGAGGCTACAGAAAAAATTGAGATTATCGCAGCCATTAAGCCTTTGTTATTTCATCCAGCTGTTCTGGCGAAGATGGCCTTAGGAATTGACGCTATTAGTCGCGGTCGTTTTGCCATTAACTTGATTAGTGCATGGTTCCGTCCAGAAATGGAACGCACTAATATTCCCTTTCCTCCCCATGACGAACGCTACCGCTATTCTGGCGAATGGTTACGGGTTGTCAAAGCTTTGTGGAGTGGGGAAAAAGTTAATTTTGAGGGAGAATATTTCAAAATTACAGATTTGAGTTTGCGTCCTAGTTCCATTGCTAAACCCCATCCCCGAATTTACCTCGGTGGTGCATCCGATCCGGCCCAGATTTTAGCGGCTGAACAAGCAGATATTTACTTTATCAACGGTCAGCCATTAGAAGATGTGCGTCAGGTAATTAAGCAAGTTTTGAGCAGACCGCGCAAGCTACCCCAGCCGGTACGTTTTGGCCTATCAGCCTTTGTAATTGCTCGACCTACCGATGCAGAGGCGCAAGTAGAACTACAGCGACTCATGGAACTTCAGAAAAAAGAACAACACTTGAAATTAAGCGTTGCTAAAGGTGTTGACCCAGAAGCAGTAATGTTCCAACTCTTCGCTAAAAATCCGGCTGTTGGTGGCAATGGTGGTACAGCCGCAGGCTTGGTTGGCAGCTACGACACTGTTGCTACTAGGATTGCAGCTTTTGTGGATGCAGGTATCGATACATTTATGCTGCAATTCAATCCTTTTGTACGAGAAATGACCCGCTTTGCTGAAGAAGTAATGCCTCGTGTCAGATATCTACAACCTGTAGTTTAATCAATCGCAGTCCAGCACAAGTAATTCAGTGTGTATCGCGTAAGGGAATTTCAGCATTCAACCATGCTGAAAATTTTTCATTAATATTAGTGGGTGATATTTCTGCAATGAAGTTAGTGTAATTAATGTGCTGGCTAATTAATTTTTCAATCTCATCGCCATAACCTGCTTGAGTCTTGACAATTAGCACTACTTCTGGTTCTTCTGTAATTTCTCCTTGCCATATATAAGCGCAGGTAATAGGAAACCAATTGACGCAAACAGCAAGTTTTTTTTCTAACAAAGCACGGCCAATCTGACGGGCTTCGTCTGAATTGTTCAAGGTGATGTAATAAAGTTTCATATTAAATTATTGAGAGATTTTTAAAATTATACTGAATTATTATCTACCCTTGTAATACTATTCCTTTGTGAAATCGCGCCAAATCCTAACTTTTTTTCTCAACGCAAAGCACGCGGAGTTTAACGCAGAGGTACACAGAGAGATTTTCTCAAGATAATTCGCTGTGTTCCAAAATAATTAGGCTTTCACAAACAGCGATCGCCACTAAGATATAGCGACGGGTTTTCATATTTGCAGTTGACAATATTATTTGCAAAAAAATGTAGGGGATAACTGATGGGATATGGGGAACCTCATACCTCAAAACATGGTAACAAGTAGTATTAAAATTTCAACTTTGGATTTTCAATCTTGTTCTCCAAAATCAAAATTTAAAAGTTCTACACTTATTAAAGTAGGAAAAATCTATTGACCAACAGTATTTTGCAATTAACGCACACTATCATATAAATTTATTAAAAATCAAGCCTGCTGGCAATAGTACTCGTTAAGCATATTTATACAAATTTGAAAAATAACGCAACAAACACACACGTTAGCGGCGCATTGGTCATTAGTTTGTAAGTCTAACTGCCTAGTTCATAGTCGACTCCATCACTATCTCAAAATAAATATTTCTTTTTTGAAATTTATTTCAATATTTCTTAGCCTTCTTAATTTTGTAGTAGCTGATGCTTGATTATCCTCTCATTCATGCAGTACTATAACAAAACACCTGTTATTCTACGGATTTACAGGAGTATATAGTTAATTCTCTAAAAAAAAGTATTGTTAACTCTTACAAGCTGCTGAAAAACCGCAGTTAATTATTGATGCAGCAGAGATAGTTTATTACTGCAAACCCCAATAGAGTATCAACAAGGAAATTGATTCAGATGACGCAGAAACTTGCCCAGACGGAATACCCTGTTCATGACTTGATTCGGCACCGTTGGAGTCCTAGAGCTTTTGCCGATCGCCCAGTTGAGCAGGATAAACTACTTTCATTGCTAGAAGCGGCTCGTTGGGCACCTTCTTCTTACAATTATCAGCCTTGGAGTTTTATTGTTGCTACCAAAGATGACACCACAGAATACAATCGTCTACTTAGTACCTTGGTTGAGTTTAATCAAGGATGGGCTATAAATGCTCCGGTATTAATACTCGCGGTTGCAAAAATCCGCAATGACGATGGCAAGACAAACAGACACGCATTTCATGATGTGGGACTGGCCTTAGAAAACTTAATCATTCAGGCGACTTCTTTGGATTTATTTGCCCATCAAATTGCGGGATTTAATGCAGATACCGCCAGGGAAACATATCAGATTCCAGAAGACTATGAGCCTATAACTGTAGTTACAATTGGCTATCCTGGCAATCCACAAAGCCTTCCTGATGGACTACGCGATCGCGAATTAGCTCCCCGCACCCGCAAACCGTTGACAGAATTTGTGTTTACTGGACAGTGGGGACATACTTCACCCTTGTTGAAAGGCTAAAGGTCAATGTCAACAACAGAGGGTGTAGATGTTTTACGATAATCACAGAGAACAACAATGACTCAAATTGAAGAAAAAGCTTTAGATTCTACTTTCCATTTCTCAGCTCCTGTGAAAGCAAATTCTCCCGAACTGCAAACACTGTTCGATTTTATCGCTCTGGGAGCTTCTGAGCGCGATCGCGATCGGATTCTCCCTTTTGATGTGGTTGAATCGATCCGGCGTTCTAGGTTAGGTGCATTACGAATTCCTGTTGCCGAAGGTGGTAGTGGTAGTACTGCACGCGAACTCTTCGAGGTCGTGATTCGGCTGGGGGATGCCGATCCGAACGTCGCTCATATTGTGCGGAATCATTTTTCCGTAACTGAGCGAATTTTGCGTTCCGAACGCACCCAAAGGAATCGTCGCTGGCTCCAGGCTGTTGTTGATGGCGCGATTATTGGACTCGCTTCCACCGAACTAGAAGTCAAGCGAGCCGGTGGCGGTCAAGTTGTGAATACAAAATTAACACCTGATGGTGATGGCTATCGTCTGAATGGAACGAAGTATTACAGCACCGGTAGTCTTTATGCAGACTTGATTTTTGTGCGTGTATTAGTACCCGATGGTACAACAGCGTTCATACTCATTCCTACTAAGCGCGAGGGAATTGAGCTTATAGATGACTGGGACGGCTTCGGGCAAAGGCTTACAGGCACGGGAACGACTATCTTTACCAATGTCCGCGTCGAGGCTGATGAAGTAATTTTGGAGACAGACACAGACAAAGACAACCTGCCATACAACATTGTCCCGCAATTATTCCTGACAGCAATCAATGCTGGCATTATTCGCAGCGTTCTGCGCGATGCAACAGCCCTTGTACGTACTCGAAAGAGGACTTTCTACCATGCTGTCAGCGAGCAAGCATCAGACGACCCCATCTTGCAGCAGACCGTCGGTCAGATTGCCGCCAATGCCTTTGCTGCTGAAGCGATTGTTTTAGCAGCAGCTGATGCTCTCGATCGCCTTCCTGCTGCCAAAGCCCAAGGAGAGGAGTCCCAGACCGCTGCGGCACTGGCAGCTTCATTAAGCGCAGCCAAAGCTAAATTGATTGTGGATGATTTAGCATTACGTTCGGCTACCTTGTTGTTTGAAGTTGGCGGGGCTTCTACTACCAAGAAAAGCTCCAACTTCGATCGCCATTGGCGCAACGCCCGCACCTTATCCTCACACAATCCCAATCATTTTAAGGCTCGTGCGATCGGAGACTACGAAATCAACGGCACACTCCTGCCACAAAGAGGATTTTTCTAAAAATTAAGCTTTAAATTGGCAAAAGGATGCGGGCAAAGGGCAAAGGCTTACTCCAACTTCTCCTTTGCCACTTTTTTAGCCAACCGCAACCTTAGCTGGCTGTTTCCAAACGGCAGTAGCGTACAGTGAGTCTTCAAAGTCGGGTGCGATGTTGTTGCTGGTGATGCGTGCTTCGTGCTGCTCCCAGTCAGCGAAGAATAAGTCGTGGCTGATGCGGGACACTATTGCTGGCACATCGCGACGAATGCTGGGTACATCACCAATTGGCAGACCGAAGCTGACGAAACCAGCAGGATTGAAGACATGAATATCTTTCAAGTAGGGTGCAGTGCCAGGTACTTTCTCTAGATATTCGTGGGCGCTACCGAGGTAGGGGTGGGTTCCTAAATTGTCGTCGCGCTGGTCGGCTGGTGGTTGGTAGCGATCGCGCCACAGGGCAATGTGGTGGGCAAAGTCGGCTAGTTCGGGACGTTTTGTCGGGTCAACGAAGTAACCAGTACCAGCGATGGCAAAATCAAACTCGAAAACATCATCGTTTACCTGAGCGAGGATGCGTCCGCCCTTTTCCTGTGCAGATTTCCAAGGTGCAGATAGGTGCAAGTGGAAGTTGGGAAAAGCGATCGCTCGCTCAATGGCGTCAGGTGGTGGTGTAGAGCCTGCCTGCCGGAATCGCCAAGCCTGGAACCAACGAGCTGCATCAGGTAGTTGTGGATAGTTGTAATAAGCGCCAGCATAACCCCGCGCCCGAATCACTGGTAGAGATGCGATCGTCAGTCGCCGTACAAATAAATGTACTGCTTTAGCTCCTGATTCTAGGGCTACCCCTGCTGCGTCAAAAGCTGAAGCCGCTGCACCCAAAACTGCTACAGTCTTACCGCGCAGTGCTTCAAAATCGATAGCATCGGCGGTATGTGCGTACAGCGTGCGTGGTAAATCACCCAATACTTGAGGGATATTTGGGCCACCAGTACCAGCCACACCGTTGGCGAAAATAATCTTACGTGTGGTTTCCACCTGCGGCACACCGTTTACCTCAAGGTGCAGGCGAAAGAAACCTGCGGCTGGCTCGACCCGCACCAACTTTGTTTGGTAACGAACTGAGAT
Source organism: Nostoc sp. DedSLP01 (assembly GCA_034530875.2). Taxonomy (GTDB): domain Bacteria; phylum Cyanobacteriota; class Cyanobacteriia; order Cyanobacteriales; family Nostocaceae; genus Nostoc. The sequence goes on along the minus strand of JAVRCJ020000051.1, from coordinate 12,916 downwards.
GCCGAGAAACTGCCGATACCAGCTGAGGTATTCAGCCCAAGTTTCTCGCGGAATCCGGTCTATGGCCGCGTATGCCTCAGTACCGTGGCGCGCTTCGTACCATGCTTGAAAAGATAGTTCTGGGATGCCTAATTCCGGGCCGGGTAAGTTCTTGGGCGTGCGGAGCTTTTTCATCCGCGCTCGTGTCAGCCACACACCAGCATGGGCTTCGTCTTCGGCTGCATCGATTACTGTCACGCCGCCGATACCTGCACGGCGTAGGGCAAATGCAAAGACACTACCGCTGCCACTGCCACCTACTATTGTCACATTGCGATCGATGCCTGGGCGATCGCTTACCCAATTCTCCGGATCGGGGCCGATTAGACGTAGTGCCTCAATAGCTCTGAAATCGGGGTTAGTCGTTGTTGTCATATCGATAGTTTTGGCGAATAGGAAGGATGAAGAGGATGAGGATAATGTTTCTCTCTCATCTGGCTTTGTATGCCACTAATAATTGTGGGAATTCGATTTGAGGTATCTTGTATTCACCCTAAGAGCCTGATGTATTTTGCTCAAACTCTTATAAATTGCTGGTAACTCACCTATCACAAGAGGACAGAATTAAGCTTTCAAGTGCTAACATCCATCCAAAAATACTTGGATGGCAGAGTTATAAAATCGTTTTCCTGTAAAGCTTTGAAGTAATCGTGTCTGGTATTCAGGTATTGACCCAATTACTAGACGTTTAAAGATAAAGTTTACACAATACATCCAAAAAAATATGTGCTGGACAACACAAATGTATGATAAACGAATAATTCGTTTATCAAATATTAAATATTACAAATTATTTTGGAGTGTTGGGACAATGGTATGAGATGGTTGCTTGAGCGATCGCACCTGAAAAAGCAGGATGGATTGCTGTAAGTACGCCTAGAATTTTCTTTACGAATTTTTTAATTGTTGTAGTTGTTTGATTCTTTGTATTAACAGACGAACTTGAAGAGGTTTATTACGAAACCAGTCTGTTGACCAAATCCGTTGAATTTTCCAACCTAGTTTTTCAAGTACCTGTTGTCTGAGGCGATCGCGATCTCTGGCAGTCGGTAAACTATGATAAGATGCACCATCACACTCAATCCCTAGTAAAAACTCTCCTGGGCGTTGATTATTGACTACAGCTAGGTCAATCTTATATCCCGAGCATCCAACTTGGGTGCGGATAGTGTATCCCTCTTTGACTAAAGCATGGTAGACATCTTCTTCAAATGGCGAGTCAAAAAGAAGCTTATCCGTATAAGAGTTTCCTCGCAATATTTCTCCACCACTGGCTGCATATTCTAAGTAATTACGTAGTCCTTCTAAACCTTTGCTTTTTGTGCGCGTTAAATCGATGTCACCAGCCAAGATGGAAGAAACCAGCGTAATTTTACTTTTTGCCCGCGTTACGGCTACGTTGAGTCGTCTTTCTCCACCTTGGCGATTCAATGGCCCAAAGTTAAGAGAAAGCTGACCTCGATCGTCACGAGCATACCCTACGCTGAGTATAATCGCATCTCGCTCGTCACCCTGAACATTTTCCAGTGCTTTGAGAAAAAACTGCGGTGAATTCTCGCTGGCAAATGTCTCAAAATCAGGATTTTCTCTGCCCAAAATCTCAATTTGCTCTCCAATCGCATTGGCTTGGGCTTCGCTAAAGGCAATAATACCAAGAGATTGTTCGGGAGAGCGTTGAAAATGTTCTAAGGCTAATTGAGCAACTACTAGTGCTTCACGCCGATTATCTCTGCGTCCACCGCGATCGTAAACACCATCAGGAACGTGTCGGAACCATACTCCCAAATCTGGATTTTGAACTGGATTTGGAAAAGTAACCAACTGAGAGTCATAAAAATGCTTATTGGAAAAAGCTATCAAACGCTCATCTTGACTACGATAATGCCATTTCAGGGTTCGCCCAAACATAAAATTTGAACATTCATCTAAAACGCTTTCATAGCTTGCATCGTCCTCATCATCACTATCTTCCTCGTTTTCTCCAGTTGAAAAGAATGAAGTCGGAGGAAGCTGTTTATTATCACCAATTACAATCACTTGATTAGAACGGATAATGGCAGGAACAACATCTTCAGTCCGCAGCTGAGATGCTTCATCAAAAATCAAAACATCAAAATGAATTACATCCGGATTTATGTATTGGCTAACAGAAAGTGGACTCATCATCCAACAAGGTTTTAAAGCTTTGACTAGATTTGGTATTCCCTTTTGTGTATCGTTGAGAAGTTTACGTATAGGTAAATGTCGGCTTTTCTTAGCCGCTTCTCTTTTCAAATTTGATAGTTCAGCTAGAGCAAGTGAGGTCTTTTCCCACTTTTGCCAGCGTTGTACGTGAAGTTTTTTGAGACGTTCTCTAGCAGTATCTAGTTGATTATAATCAAGTTGAGAAAATTCTTTTATTTGCCGTTCGTGTACTTCAAAGTTAAAATTCTTTAACTCAGGTTTTCTGGCAAGAATGGCATCAAAGCATATTTGATAAATTCGTTTTTCGAGGACAGCAAACCACTGTTTTGGTTCAATTTTGTTCTCACGCAAAGCATCCAAAAACTTATCATTAGCCAGATTTTCAATTTTCTGGTAAGTTTCTTTATAGGTTAGCCATTCTTGAAAATAAGGTAGTTCAGATTGAGCCAAGTTTAGGAATGTCTCTAGTTCAACCAAAGTAATTTGATTACGAGATAGGTAAGAATCTGTGATGTCATGTTCATCAAAGTGTGATAATAGGAAATCTAATCCTTTCCTAATACTCTGATAAACTGACTCATATTTCTTAAATAATTCAGCCAATTCACGCCGTTTAGCAGGAGAATTTATCACGCGCTGGACAGAATCAGCAGAAAACGAATACTTTTGTAAGCCAATCAACCAATTTAAAGCTTGTTCGATTTCTTTTAATTCTGCTTCACTAGAAACTTCTGGATTAAATAAACAGCCAAAAACCTGACGAGGCTGGTAGTCAATATGACGTAGCTTATTTCGTATCAATTCAATAGGATTAGGTTTGTTGTCTCGCAAAGCATTTAAGAAATCTTGGAGTCCTAAACTTTCTAATTTTCCAGAGATTTCTTTATACGTTAACCATTTGCGGAAGTCGGGTAAATTGGATTGAGCTATGTTTAAAAAATTTACTAGTTCGGTAAATAAAATTTGATTGTGAGGCCGATATTGCCCAATAATATCATTCTCATTAAAGTATAAAAATAAGAAATCCATTCCCCGGCTAATATCTTCAACAAGAGATTCAAGTTTCTTAACTAATTCAGCCAGTTCGCGCCGTCCAGAGGGGGAATTCACAATATGCTGGACGGAATCAGCAGCAAGCGAATACTTTTGTAAGTCAACTAACCAACTTAAAGCTTGTTCGATTTCTTTTAATTCTGCTTCACTAGAAACTTCTGGATTAAATAAACAGCCAAAAACCTGACGTGCTGGGTAATTGATTTGATATAGCTTGTTGCGTGCAGCTTGTATTTGAACAGCTTGTGCCAAATCACGTTTTAATTCGTTGTGGGAAATCTGTCCTTTTTTAGTGCTTAGTTGCTTTAAAAGCTTGAAATCACGTCTGTATCTGGGATTAAAAACTCGAATAAACCAAAAGCGGCTGTATTTCTGATATCTATTAGCTAAAGCAGGTAATTCTGCGGAGAAAAATCCTGGATAATATTTTTGTTTTAAATATGGCTCAGTTTCTTTCAGAAATTTGACATCCGCTTTTAATTCAGTGAAAGCATTCTGAGCAATTGATATATTTATTGCAGTCCAGTTCTCAGGTAAATTATCTGGAGCTTTTAATAGATGTTGAAGAGCAGGAAAGCAAGCTTCTACATCTCCCAAATTCAATAAAGGCTGAAGCTTGAGAATTATTTGAAGCTGTTGACTAGTTGTCTGAATTAAAGAAATTGCTTGTTGAAATTTATTGATTTTATTATTTATTTCTAATTCCAGTGCCTCAGAGCAAGACTTTAAGGTACTTTGTGCCCAAATAGTTTTTTTTTCTCCTCTTAAAAATGGTAGAAATGAAGAAATCTGACTCAACAAATTTTGTGCTTCTTGCGAAAGTCTATTTTTTTCAATCTCTTGAACATCTGTTTGCAGAATACTGAAAGCATCTTGGGCAATTGATATATCTACTCCAGTCCAGTTTTCTGGCAGATTGGATGGAGCTTTTTGTATGTATTCTAGGGCTGGATAACACCTATCGAGAGACTCTAAATTCAACAAAGGTTGAACTTGTAGAATACCCTGTAATTCTTGATTAATCTTTTGATATGAAAAAATTGCTTGCTGAAATTCCTCTATTTCCTCTGTAATTTTCAATTCCATTTCAAACGAATAAGAATATAAAGAACTTTTTGACCAAATAGTTGTTTTCTCTCTTTTAAAGAAAGGTATAAATTGCGCTAATTGATTTAATAAATCTTTTGCTTGTTGTAATCTACTAGGATTCCATTGACTGAAGTTGGAAAAGATGACATTGATACTGGGAACTCCTTCGCGTTCTTTTCTCAAAAGCTCACCAAATATCTCAAACGGTGATTTTTCTAAAGGTTTTTCTTTAGCGTGTAAGCTAGTGAGATATAAATTTAGCGTTTGACGAGTAGAAACAAGCTTTTCAAAGAAAAGGTGATTATTTTGTGTGCCATAGATTTGTTTAACATATTCAATAGTTTTTGATAGATTATTTACAAGCTCTCGCTTATCTGTCGTACCACTATGGTGGAGATTAAGACACACACGATCTAAACCACATTCAGCCATGCGCTTATAAACCACACTCAGGGCTGTCTCTTTTTCTGCAACTAATAAAACTGATTTACCATCGCCAATTAGTTCCGCAATCATATTGACGATAGTTTGACTTTTGCCTGTTCCTGGCGGCCCTTGAACCACAAAGCTTGAACCAGCTTTTGCTGCTTCAATGACAACTTGTTGGCTAGAATCAGCATCGAGAATTTGAAATATTTGTTCCAGTTTAACTTGTGAATCTAGAGCAGATGCAGGTAGAGGTTCTCTATAGTTAGACTGATAGGTAGTTAAATCGCCACTAATTGCTTGCAAAATCGGGTGGTCAAAAATTCGAGCTTCATTTTCGATAATGTCCCTAACCATTGCAGCTTTTGCATAAGAGAATAGTGACAGAAATACATTCTCTTTAATTTGCCATATCTTTTGTTCTCCTAATAGCTTCTTAATCTCAGCAATAATTTGGTTATAAGTTAGTCCTTGTATTGCGTCTCCCTCTGGAAGCTCAATTCCAAAAGTTTGCTTGAATTTTTGTGCCAACGTTGGATTTAAGACAAAATCTTCATCTAAAGTAGATATTTTATAAGCGTCTCGTTTAGGTTCTTTAATTAACTCTACTGGAACTAAAATTAGTGGCGAAAGCAAAGCTTCCTCTGGTTTATCCTTGTCGTACCAAGTCAAGGTTGCCAACGCCAAAAATAGGCTGTTTACCCCTCTTTCTTCAAACGATCGCCGCGCTTCCAGACGCAATTTATTTAGCCGTTTTATTTGCTCATTACCTATTTGACGAGTAATTAATTCAAGAGGATTTTTTTCGGCGGCTGATGCTTTATTCGGTATCGATTGAGTAATATTTTGATGTGCGCTACTAACGATTTTAAAATGCAGTGTTTTTTTCTCTTCTGTAAGCCTTTTGAAGAGAATATCAGGTTCCTCTGTGAGAATTTCTATAATTCGAGGGCTATCTTGCCGAAATTTGATGAGAGGATTTCGTTTTCCCAAGTCAGCCAGTCCAGCTTTCCACTTTGCAATTTTTTGAGCAAGGTTTTGTTGAGTCTTTGGAGTGGACTGTGGCATTTTAATCTTACTGGTAGATAAAAAAACTATTAAATACTATTATATTAATCCGATTTAGGAATACTATATAAACTTTTATCTTTTATAACCCAAGCGTATTAGTTAAAATAGAGTATTTAATAATGTATGTTGCAGTTTCTAAAGAGCAGTGGCGCACAACTAGCTGTGCGCCACTGCGAAGAATTTTCAAATAGACGAAAAAGGCTGTAACAACGAAATTGTTTGACTATTCTTGTGCAACCCAGGCACCATGAAACCCATAAGGGACGCGCTGGGGAATTATTATCCGCGCTACAGGTTCAGCAGTGACATCTTGGGCGTTCACCACTACCAATTCCGAAGTATTTGAATTTTCATCGTGGACGAAAGTCATCAGCCAACCATCATCTTCAGCCGTTGCACCAGGACGCGGCGCAAACACGGCTTCACCACCGTAGCGTCCTTTTCCATATTCGTGGATTTGGGAGTTGCCACTGCTGAGGTCGTATTTGATGATACCCTCAAATAAAGGTAGGGGGCTGTTCGCCATTTTGTTAGTGTAGCCATATCGCGTTTGCCGCCCTAACAAATTTTCATTGACGCGGGGAAATTCTGAAGCTACATCATCTAACATTTCTTCACGCACTGTCCCGGTGCTGAGGTTAAATCGCCAGCGATACAGGCGGGGAATATTTGCTTCTGGGTCGGGTTGCGAATCATCAGCAATTAAGACTGTGGTAGAAGTCATGCGGCAAGCAATCAGTACTACTTCGTCTCCCTCTTCGTAGGCGTTGAGGGTATGGAAGACGTAGCAAGAGGGACTTTCAAACCAGCGGATATTACTGTTGTTACCGTGGCGTGGTAGAATACCAAAGCGACTGGGGCGATCGCGCTCAAACATCGCCACAGGCTCTCCCCGTTGCGCTCTTTCGGGGCTGAAAGTGAAGGGCAAATCCATGAAAATGGTGTAGTTTTCAGTGATGGCGAAGTCATGCATCATCACCCCAATTGGTAAGTCAATTGGCACTGTCCATAAGAGTTCGCCTTGTGCTGAAACCACACTATATTTCAGGTATGGCGGCGCAAAGGTAGAGTAGCCAAAGAAGATCATTTCCCCTGTCACTGCGTCTACCTTGGGATGGGCTGTAAAGTTAGAAACCAGCTTACCATTGTAAGTGTATTCACCTATGGTATCTAATTTTGGAAGCCCGATCGCGTGAGGGCTACCGCCTTCATTGAGCGCCAACATCTGACCAGCGTGCCATACTAGGGCAGTGTTGGCAGTATTTTTGTAGCCGCCAACATCTGGCTGCGGTGGTTCTAACAACCCCGTCCAAATAGCTTTACCCGCTTCTCGTTCTTTTTTCCATCCAGCTGTCTGGATGTAGCGGTTACGATAAGTTGCTATGCCGTTGCTAATTTCTACACCGTGCAACATCCCATCTCCATCAAACCAGTGATATTCACCAATGGGCGGCCATTGAGGGTTAGGGCCATTACGGAGAAATATTCCCGATAAATCGGGCGGTAGTTCGCCTATGACTGTTAATTTTTCAGCGGCGATTTCTTTATGAACCGGAGCAAAATTGCGATCGAGATAGGAATTGATTGCTACTGCTGTCATTGTTTTGATAATCAAGAATTCAGAAGTCAGGAGTCAGAATTCAGCAAAAACTTTGAGTCTGACCGACATTTAAATTTGGCGAACAAAAATTCAGTTAGAGATTAATACCCCAACTGATTCTAGTCTGACATTTTCAATTCTGAACTCTGCCCGAGAACAGGGTGTAGGGTGTGAGATAGGAGAGATGAGGGGATGGGGGAGTGTGGGAAGTGTGGGAAGTGTGGGAAGTGTGGGCACAGATGAGGACATGGAGAAGTGTGGGAAGTGTGGGAAGTGTGGGCACAGATGAGGACATGGAGAAGTGTGGGGAGAAAGAGAATTTATGCCCCTCTGTCTTCCCACACCTCCCACACCTCCCTCTCCTCCCACACCCCCCACACCTCCCACACCCCCCACACCCTACACCCTACCCCCTACACCCTCTTGATTAATCACATTAATTGCTGTCTTCAACCAATCAATATAAGTTTGTTCTCTACGGATGACCAATTCCAGCACTAGCCTTTGCATTACTTGTTCGCGGCTAGCAGACTCATCGGTTAATAGTGGCAAATCAATAGTTTCACATTCGGCAAGCTTTTGACTTCTAGCTGCCAATTGCTGTTCTAATAAATGAATAATAGTTTCACTAGTCAATAGATCTGCAAAATGCAACTGAAGCAGTAGAGGTTCCCGTACAATCGGTAAGGGTTGGTGAATACCGAGCCATCGGACTAATTCCGTTTTCCCTGACTCAGTTATGTTGTAGACTTTGCGGTTGGGGCGATCGTGCTGAATCTCAATCGTGCAGGTAATATAACCTTGCTCAACTAGCTTTTCGAGGGTTCTGTAAATTTGTGCCTGGTCTGCTGGCCACAAATGGGCAATGCAGCGATCAAAGCAGCTCGTTTTCAGGTCATAGCCGGTCATTGCTTGCTGCTGAAGAAGACCCAGAATTACGTATGCTAGAGACATGAAGACATTTTTTCCATAATTGATGTTTGCTCGATAGCTTTTATCTCTATAGTTGCTATAATTTTATGCTAATATATGATTAATCAAATATAAGAGACGACCACTATAAAAAGATATGTTAACTATAGTGCGTCCTAGTAAAAAAGCTCAAATATGAACTTCGGTTGATAAATGCCGAAGCAAAAATTATTCAACTGATTGAATACTGTCGTAACGAGAGGATGGTTCAAATTGACTTCCAATACGCTTCTACAAAGAATCCGTCAACATCAATATCTACGTGACTTGCGAAACAAATTACTATACCTGCATAAGATGTTGCTGGAGACAGAACGCATTGCCTACGAACAAGTTAGCGGACGGGTATCGAGTACAGAACTTCTGCAACTCGTCATAGGTCACGAACAATTTGCATGGTTACATCGAATTTCTGAAATTGTTGTGCAAATTGATGAAAAGCTGACAGCAGACGAACCAATAGCCGTGGATGATTTGCAAAAGTTGATTGCCAACGTCCGCAGTCTGATTGTCCCCTTAGAAACGGGTAATACCTTCGAGAGAAAGTATTATAACGCACTCCAAAACGAACCTGCTGCTGTGTTGGCACATGCGGAGATATCGAAGCTTCTCATGACTAATGGCCAGTAGTGTGGGGAGAGGGGCAGGGAGATGGTGAGATGGGGAGATGGGGAGATGGGGAAGTGTGGGGAGGGTGGGGAGATTAGAAAAAAGCTTCCCACACCTCCCACACCTCCCACACTCCTTGCTTGCTCAATACCTAAGCTATCGTCACATCTGGCGATAGGTAAACATCTTGGATGGCGTGAAATAGTTTCACGCCTTCTTCAAAGGGACGCTGGAATGTTTTGCGTCCGGAAATTAATCCCGAACCACCGGCGCGCTTGTTAATGACGGCGGTGCGAACTGCTTCGGCGAAGTCATTTTTGCCCGTAGCGCCGCCAGAATTAATCAGTCCCGCACGTCCAGAGTAACAATTGAGTACTTGGTAACGAGTCAAATCAATTGGGTGGTCGGTTGTCAATTCTGTGTAAACTCGTTCGTCGGTTTTGCCGTAACTCTTACCAGTGGCTTTGGCAACTGCTCCATAACCATTGTTATTTTCGGGCAACTTTTGTTTAATGATGTCGGCTTCAATGGTTACGCCTAAATGATTTGCTTGTCCGGTGAGGTCGGCTGCAACGTGATAATCTTTATCTTGTTTAAAAGCATTGTTCCGCAGATAGCACCAGAGAATAGTCGCCATGCCTAATTCATGGGCGCGTTTAAAGGCTTTGCTGATTTCTTGAATTTGTCTGGTAGAGTGTTCCGAACCAAAGTAAATTGTTGCACCCACCGCCGCTGCGCCTAAGTTCCAAGCTTGTTCGACATCAGCAAATAATACTTGGTCAAATTGATTGGGGAAGGTCAGCAATTCGTTGTGATTGAGTTTGACAATGAAGGGAATTTTATGGGCATATTTACGCGATACGATGCCTAATACTCCCAATGTGGTAGCAACAGCATTGCATTCTGCGGCGATCGCTAACTTGACAATATTTTCTGGGTCAAAGTAAATCGGGTTCGGCGCAAAAGACGCAGCAGCAGAATGTTCGATGCCTTGGTCTACTGGCAGAATAGACAAATAGCCTGTGTTTGCCAAACGACCGCTAGAATAAAGTGACTGAAGATTACGCAATACTTGAGGATTGCGATCGCTATTAATCCAGATTCGATCTACAAAATCTGGCCCTGGCAAATGTAATAAATCCTTAGAAACCTTTGCTTTGTAGGTAAGCAGATCTTCTGCTTCTTTACCTAGCAATGACTCGATAGAATTAGCCTCTATGAGCGTTGTAGTCATAGCATTTTCCTCAAAAATTGGGCAAATGACCTTGCTTTTAAGATAGCATTTTGGGCTAAATCCAGAATTCAGAATTCAGAATCGGTGAATAGTTAAATAATTCGGAATATTATTTGATAATTCAAGATAGCGATATAGTACAGCAATGGTAAATATTTTGTGAATAAATAATCATTAGACCTGTCTTGAAAATAAGGACTGGGGACTGGTGATTGGGGACTGGGGAAAAGATATTTTCATTGTTCACTTGTGAGTTCGACTCATGGAGTCTCTTGCAAAAGTCTTTCTTTGGGTTCTCTTCTCTCTCTGTACCTCTGCGCCTCTCTTGCCTCGTGCGTGTTAGCGTTCGCGTAGCGTCTCGTAGAGAAGCGGGGCGTAGCCCAACACAACAATATTTATGGAAAAAGTCTATTATCAACTGCACTAGTACCACTTCGTGTAATTCGTAACTCGTAATTACTGTTGCATAAAGGCTTTAGCCATTTCACATGGTATGTTTATTTCCACACCCACTGTACTTAAATTAGTTAACTTATCTATTACTAAAAGGGGATGTAATTTTAGCTTCACTGTTGGCTGATGGATGTTTACCCTAAACACTCATCAGTCAATTGTGGTAAAAATGGTTAAGAAAATAATATAGATGTTATGAGTAAGTTTCAAATCGATATCGACTTCAGCAATATAGATTTAGCTGCCCTGGAGACAGAAGATGATTTTCAAAGAGAGGCAACAATATTACTACCAAAGGTACTGGTAAAATTGGGTGAGAGTGTCGGCGAAAAAACATGGGAAGAATTACAAGAAAAACTCAAAGGGCCTGGAGGTAAACTCAAATCTTCTCAAAGTGAGAAACGTCGATTTATTCAAGAAACAGGAAGAACTTATCAACGAAATGCCAGTAACAGAGAAAGGCAAGAGTTACAGGTATATATAGTAGAGCAATTACGCCAGCACAAGCAGCAAAGTTCTATGTAGAGAAGGCGATTTATCGCGTCTCTCTAACGTGAAAGTTTTTTAGACACGATGAATCGCGTTTCTCTAACATCGGAGCTTTTTAGACGCGATGAATCGCGTCTCTACATGAGGGTTTTCTCAATCCTTCTTCGTTCTCTATTTTCAAACTAGATCCGATCTCAGACAACAAGCAAAAGCGATCGCTCCTACGCTTGAAGCTGAAAAATCTTAAACCTTTGCAGCTAATATTACTCGATATATAAGAAAGGCTTAAGTTTTTCTTGCAAATGTATAAACTGTGCTGCAAATATTTAATACTTTGCAACAAACACTATTCCATATATAAAAAAGGCTTAAATCATTGCAGCAATTGTTGTAATGAACTTATAAAATTATTTGCTACCTGAAATACAAAGTTATCTAAGTTAAATTAACTAAAAATTTCCAGATGCGATCGCAATTGATTTGCAGTATTTTACCGTGACAGTCCAAAATAATTTAGTATAAAAATATACTAATTAACTAGCAGCAGAGATGTATTATGGCACGTCGTAAAAGAAAGTCCAGTGCTTTAGAACGAGCCGAGCGCCGGATTGAAAGTTTACAATCTAGGTACGACCTTCTTTGATGCGATCGCACCTAAAATTTTTTGCGCCAGTTCATCAGCATCACGAATTTTTTCTTTTTAGGTCTTAGTTTTAGCAGTGAACTTAGCAATTATTTTTTCAACTGATTCGCCACGGCGGAAAGCATTGATTATCTCTTCCTGTTGTGGGTCAATCTTGATTTGATAATTATTTTGAGGAGAAGAAATTTTAGCCAGTTTTGCCATTCTTTGGTTAAGGAGTTTCTCACCGTGCTCTAGATGCTGTTTGGCGAATTCTTGTTGAGATAATTCTCTGATTTTTGATGTTGATGTTCCTGGAGTTTTTGGTGCGAACGCACCTGAGGATTTTTCTTTTTGTGCTGTTTTAATGGATTTGGCAAAGGTCTGAGTATCGGCTTCAAGCCAGTCAACATTAGCTTGAAACTTTTCTAATTTTTCAGATATTTCTCTAGCGATTTTATTGAGTTCGTAGATTGTCATAATTTTTTGACTCCTATTAATAATAATTGATAACTGAATTTTATTTCATTTTCATAGGGTTTAAATCCCGAAAAGGAGGGGTATCGTTTGGAGGAAAAGTTAGCACCAAAAATTTGATATCAACTCTCGATAGTGATATAGCTGGTCGTTGATAATCCCTCCGGAGGTGCAATCGCACTTCCAAAGAACGGAGATTTTTAGGGCTTCGTTTTCTGTTAGGAGGTTTGCTTGTGGGATAAGTGCGATCGCCTCTAAAAAGTATAGTTTTTAACAAAAAATACTTAAGTAACGGATACATAAGCGAAGATTCAGCAGCTAGGATATTGCGCTCCCGCTTGTAAACAGGCTCTTATAATCGGCGTGAGTACCCCTTTAGAAGGATTCTTCTCTACACCAATCCGAAAATAAGGAACAATGGAGCAAACAGTATTTTGAAAAAAATGATTCTCGCAACCACACAAGGCAATGATTTCGCTTTTCCCTTACACTCAGAAGCCCCGACCAACCAAGGCGGGCTAACACTGGCGCTAACAGGGAGTTCCTACGGCGAAACCGGGTCTAAAAAAGCAACTTATTCCCAAGCAGGGCGCAACAT
>JAVRCJ020000050.1:16789-49431 GCA_034530875.2 Nostoc sp. DedSLP01 | reverse complement strand
CAAGATTTGCCCTTTGAAATGTTGGTGGAAACTCTGCAACCAGAAAGAGACATGAGTCATACACCACTATTTCAGGTAATGTTTGGTCTCCAGAACGCTCCCATATCTGAAATAGAGTTGACTGGGTTAACTGTCAGTTCCTTGCCAATAGAAAGTTCCACGGCAAAGTTTGATTTAACTTTATCAATGGAAAACACTAGTACTGGACTAGTGGGAGGGTGGGAGTACAACACTGACTTGTTTGATAGCAGCACTATCGAACGGATGACGGGTCATTTTGCGTGTCTGCTAGAAGGTATTGTTGCTAATCCCAGCGAACGCATTTCTCAATTGCCAATGTTAACAGCATCTGAGCAACAGCAGTTATTAGTTGAGTGGAATGATACTCAGGTAGACTACGCCTTCGATAAATGTATTCATCAGTTGTTTGAAGAACAGGTGGAACGTACACCCGATGCCGTGGCGGTGGTATTTGAGAATCAACAATTGACTTATCACCAGTTGAATTGTCGTGCTAACCAGTTGGCGCATTACTTGCGCTCATTGGGTGTCAAACCAGATGCGCTGGTGGGTATTTGTGTAGAACGTTCTTTAGATATAGTGGTAGGACTGTTGGGGATTTTCAAGGCTGGTGGAGCTTATGTACCACTTGACCCAGACTATCCTCAAGAGCGCTTGCACTTCATGTTAGAAGATGCTCAAGTTTCGGTGCTGCTGACTCAAGAACGACTTATTCACAGACTTCCTGAGCATCAAGCAAAACTTGTTTGCTTAGATGAAGCCTGGGAAGAAATTGCCCAAAACAATCAAGATAACCTAAGCAGTGGAGTCAAAGCTTCTGATCTAGCTTATGTGATTTACACTTCAGGATCTACAGGTAGACCTAAAGGTGTCATGGTTGAGCATAGGGGACTATGCAACTTAACTCTCGCTCAGATTCAAACTTTTGGCTTGCATTCTGATAGTCGCGTTCTCCAGTTTGCCTCCTTCAGTTTTGATGCTTCTATCTGGGAAATTGTATTGGCTCTGGGGTCAGGTGCAACGCTGTACCTGGGAACAAAAGACTCTCTATTGCCAGGGAAGCCATTAATTGAGCAATTACACAATCATTGCATTACCAACATCACGCTACCACCATCGGCTTTAGCAGTTATGCCTATGGAGGAACTTCCGGCACTGCAAACAATAATTGTAGGTGGAGAAGCTTGTTCTGCTGAACTAATCAGACAATGGTCTGCTGGCAGAAACTTCTTCAACGGTTACGGCCCAACGGAAGCTACTGTCTGTGCCACGATCGCAAAATGCACTGAAGATGACGAGAAAATATCTATTGGTAAGGCGATCGCCAATACAAAAGTTTACATTTTAGACGAAAATTTGCAACTAGTGCCTGTGGGTGTGCCAGGAGAATTGCACATCGGTGGTGTAGGATTAGCACGCGGTTATCTCAACCGACCAGAATTAACACAAGAAAAATTCATCCCTAACCCCTTTGATAGAAACAGGAGAGCGGGGGAGCGCCTATACAAAACTGGTGACTTAGCCCGTTATTTACCAGATGGAAACATAGAATACCTGGGACGCATTGACAATCAAATAAAAATCCGAGGTTTCCGAATTGAGCTAGGGGAAATTGAGGCAATACTGAGTGAGTATACAGGAGTTAGGGAAAATGTGGTAGTGGCGAGAGAAGATATCCCAGGAGAGAAACGCTTAGTAGCTTATTTTGTATCGCAGTTGGAGCAAACACCAACTACCAATGAGTTACGCATTTTCTTGAAAGAAAAATTACCACAGTACATGGTGCCTTCTGCTTTTGTCAGGTTAGAGCTTTTACCTTTAACTCCTAATGGCAAGGTAGACCGCAAAGCCTTACCTGTTCCTGATTCCCAAAATACTCAGTTGGCAGTGAGTTTTGTGGCACCACGTACCCCTGTAGAGAAGGTATTGGCAGACATTTGGGCTAATGCACTGCACATAGAGAAAGTGGGTGTTCTGGATAATTTCTTTGACTTAGGAGGCCATTCACTCTCCACAATTCGGGTGATGTCCCAAATCAATGAGACTTTCCAGATTAAGTTACCGTTGCGTCACTTATTTACCGCCCCAACTATCGCTGAACTTGCTTATACGATTGAGTCTACCTCTGGGGCAAACTCTAGCGTCAGTGCAAATGAAATTACTAACGTAAACTTACAGGCTGAAGTCGTCTTAGACCAGACAATTAACCCTAGAAACTTAGTTTATCAACCTGTAACTGAACCTGCGGCGATTTTTCTTACGGGTGCAACAGGCTTTGTCGGTGCTTTTTTGCTGGCTGAATTATTACAACAAACTCAAGCAGATATCTATTGTTTGGTACGTGCTGCTGATTTTACCGGAGGGAAACAACGACTTCAAGAAACCCTAAAAGCTTATTTACTTTGGGAGGAATCTTTCAATCCGCGGATTATTCCAGTATTAGGAGATTTATCTCAACCGCTTCTGGGTCTTGGTGATGAGCAGTTTCACCTCATGGCTCTTAAAATTGACTCAATCTACCATAATGGCGCTTTGGTGAATCATGTTTATCCATACGCTTTGTTAAAAGCAGCAAATGTTCGTGGAACTGAGGAAGTCTTGAGATTAGCTAGTCAAATCAAAATCAAGCCTGTGCATTTCATTTCTACTGTTAGCGTTTTCGCCTCAGATGAGTATTTCAAATTAGAAGTTGTTCAAGAAAATGATCCTCTGGAACACGGTCAAGGACTTGTTGGAGGCTATACCCAAAGTAAATGGGTGGCAGAAAAGATTGTTATGATGGCACGCGATCGCGGTTTGCCTTGCAGTATCTACAGGCTTGGTAGAATAACATGGCACAGTCAAACCGGCGTTTGGAATTCAAATGATATGTTTTACAGATTCATCAAAAGCTGCATTCAACTAAAAAGTGCACCAGAGATGAACAGTTTGATAGAAATTACACCTGTTGACTATCTCGCCAAGACCTTAATCAACCTGTCGCAGCAGCCAGAATCTTTGGGCAAAGCCTTCCATCTAATTAGTTCTCATTCTGCTCCTTGGAGACAATTTATTAACTGCATCCGCTCTTTGGGCTACCCACTGCAAGAGCTTTCCGATGAGGATTGGCAAGCTGAACTAGTTCGTAGTAACCAAATTTC
Organism: Nostoc sp. DedSLP01; assembly: GCA_034530875.2. Lineage (GTDB taxonomy): Bacteria > Cyanobacteriota > Cyanobacteriia > Cyanobacteriales > Nostocaceae > Nostoc. Next base: position 46,270 of record JAVRCJ020000050.1, on the reverse strand, counting down.
TACTGATAACGCTTTATATTCAGCTATATCGCTGGCTGAAGACAATACATCTTCAGAGTCCAATGCAACATCTAGCTTAAAATTTGATTGCCAAAATACCCTCAATGGACTTGCAGATACCACCATTCGCTGGCCGGAAGTAGACGATAAATTACTCCAAGCTTTCTTTACCAACTTTCAGTAGACCTAAAAGTTCTGCGATCGCTAAAATATAGTAGTGTATGATACCGTTTTCTTAGGTAATATAAAAAAGCTGACTGTTCTGGATAATAAATAAGTAAAACTTATTTATTATCTCGGAAATTAACAAAAATCACCCAGATGGTAAACAAACTTCGCTCTTTACTCCATAGTTGCGGTCTACTACTTGACGTAAGAACTCAAGCATCTGTTTGAGGGTAAATAAATCAGGACTTACGCAACTGGCACAGTGCGATCGCTTTTTATAGTATTTTTGTACTATGGAGAAATGGCGTACTCAAAAGGGATTGCTGAAATTAGTAACAGTAATCGACTGCGTTAAGTATTCTTCAAATCATGAGAAAATCAGTTGAGGATACATAATATAAATCCTGTATTTTATGAAATTTACTAAACTTAACTATTGCCAGTACTTGTTAAGTAGTCAGATTAATTATACTCTCACAAATTTGGTGTCGGCAATTTGCGATCAATTTGATCGCAAATTTCAACCAAGTTATCAAAAACAACAGCCGCATCCATTAAAAGATAAGACTGGCGGCGACTGTGACCAAAGCGATCGCGGCAATACTCCTCAAATGTGCGATGAGTGGATCTGTACAGTCTGCGCTCGCGTAATTCCGCCAAAGCCTTACCCGCATCAAAAAATGCCCTCTCGACCTTGTGCTCCAAATGCAGGCGATCGCGCCCTTGTTGAGTTGATAGCCAAGTGGAGTAAATGCGAGTGGCAAGAAAAAATCCCCACTGTCATCAAGTCCATTGGCAATCTGGAAGCAACTAAAGGCGGGTTAGAAGAACTGCTGGGTTATTGGTCAAAAATTCTAGAGTCTGGGCCACCACAGACTGAACAATCAAAAGCCACTGACCAACCCATTGGCTACTACTCAAATCGTTCTCTTGACTGGCATAAAGCCACATTCTGCGAATTGCTTGACCTTGGCGACAAAGTTGGGCAAGAACAAGCGATTGCCAACTTCAGTACTCGCTATGACCAACAACACACAGGTGCTACTGATGGCTGGTTGAACTGGTTACAAATCAATTATCCCCAAATGTATGCCCATCTGTACCCGCAAGCAGCGTGAGTTGAAATCGGAAGTAGGAAGTCGGAAGTAACTTTATTCCAAATTCTGGCTTCTTCCCGGCTCCTCAGTTCTTTACTCTTAACTTGCGACTTCTGACTTCCCTTTCTTGATTTGTTAACTTCCGACTTGCGACTTCCGACCTCCGACTTCTTTTTGAGGTAAACCATGACACACGAACTAAACTTTACATCCCAACAAGACCGCTTACCACTACAAAGCATCGAGGCTGAAGAAGCGATTCTGGGCGGCATCATGCTCGACCCAAATGCCATGAGCCGAATCAGCGATCGCCTCATTGCCGAAACATTTTACATTAACGCCCACAAGGACATATACCAAGCAGCACAAAGGCTGTACAGCCAAGGACTACCAACCGATTTACTTTGTGTCACGGGCTGGTTATCTGACAACGGTTTGTTGTTCCGCATCGGTGGACGCAATAAACTGGCTACACTTGTCGATCGCACTGTCAGTGCCGTGAACATCGACGCTTTCGCCGATTTGGTGATGGAGAAATATGTGACTTGAAGAAGATTTTGGACAGGTTGTCCACCTTTACCTTCCAAAAATGTATGTCCAACTTTACGTTCCAAAAACGTCCAAAAAATAACATAAAAGAAGTTAAGCTGCTCAAACTATCTCCCTATATGCAAGATAAAGGTTTTGCTAATAGCGATGCCAAGGGCGGCAAGCGATCGCAACGCTGTAAGAAATCCCAGGAGTTAGGGAAAAGTTGACATCTGAGTATTATTTATATGGATTTGCGTCCATATCCTTCTTCCATTTTTGTTATTATGTCCATTTTCTTTATCCAAAGTTGCGATCGCTTGATTAATGCCTTAACGAAGTTATAAGTATTTCAGCTTGCAACTTGTCCAACTTCTCCTTCCAAAATCTGTCCAAAATCTTCTTCAAGTCACAAAATACCAGCGGCGGCAGTTGATAAAAGCGGGAACTGAGATTATCAAGCTGGGCTATGCAACCGAAACCGAGCTACCGATTGTCCTTGATGAAGCCGAACAAAAAGTCTACGGCATTGCGTCTGAGCATTCTGCCACAGATTTGGTTCATATTTCGGACTCCCTGGCTGATGCTTTCACCGAGATTGAAGCACGTCACGCTGGTACTGCAACAGCAGCACTGCCCACCGGATTTTATGACTTGGACAGTTTGCTCGGCGGTGGCTTCCGCAAAGGGCGGTTCTATGTGCTGGCTGCTCGTCCCTCAGTTGGCAAGTCGGCTTTGGCTGGTAATCTCGCTCTGGCGATCGCTCAAACGAGCCGATTGCCTATCTGCATCTTCAGCTTAGAGATGTCCACTGATGAATACGTGCAACGATTTTTGAGCAGCAAATCGGGTATTGAAAACAATTTTCTTGAAACTGGGCAAGTCTCTAACAACCAGTGGCAACCTCTAAGTCAGGCGATCGCTTCTTTGAGCGAACTACCGATTTTTATCAACGATAACTCTTGCCCTTCCCTCAATGAAATCCGTAGCCAAGTTCGCAGGGTTTCATCGCATTACGGTGGGGTTGGGCTTGTTGTTGTGGATTACCTGCAACTAATGGCTGAAGGTACTGATTCTAGAAACAACATGACTGAGCGGGTTGGGGAAATTAGCCGGGGATTGAAGAAACTTGCCAAGGATTTGGATGTGCCAGTACTTGCTCTATCCCAGTTGAGCCGCGAAGTTGAACATCGCAATGACAAACGTCCTGTATTGAGTGATTTAAGAAACAGTGGGGCAGTGGAACAAGACAGCGATGTTGTCATCATGCTCTACAGGGAAGAAATGCATAATCCCGATACACCTGAGCGTGGGATTTCTGAGTTAATTGTTCGCAAGCAGCGCAATGGCCCAACTGGGACAGTCAAGCTTTTGTTTGACCATCAGTTTACCTCCTTCAAGAATTTATCTCGTGGTCGGGGGTTTTAACGGTAGTCGTGTTCTGCTAATTCGTACTCTAGTACTAATGTTTTTGTTCTCGTTTAATTACCAAACACAAAAATAATTACTTACTTCTCAGTAAAACGCCAAACACCATCCCATTTCTCTAGAATATTATCTGATTGTAAAAGATAATTCACTCGACTCAGATATAAATCAGCAGTTTTGTCAGCAGAATTGACACTTAAAACTTTTGACAAATAAACTTTTGCCTGTTCAAAGTTTCCTTGACGATAATAATCTAAAGCTTGGTCAAAATCAGGCTGGGATTTGAGCTTTAATTTTTTGATTTCATTAATTTCTGCATCGAGAATTTCATAAACAGAAATAGGTTCATTCCGTCCTTTAACAACAGCTCGATCTAAAAAGCGAATTTGATATTTTTCCGAATTACTCAAATGCTCTAATGTCTGCTCAGAAATCAGCAAAGATACACCATAAAATTTGGTTAAGCCTTCTAACCTAGCTGTTAAATTAACATTGTCAGAAAAAGCATCCCCCTGCATCCGATTTTCTTCACCTACCATCCCTAACATCATGTGTCCAACATGAATACCAATACCAACTTGTAGAGGTAAGTAACCTTTTTTTACACGTTGCTCATTGTATTCATGAACCCGTTCTTGTTTAGCAACACCAGCGGCTACTGCATCATCAGCACCATCAGGAAAAACTGCCATCATTCCATCACCTAAGAATTTGACGATAATACCGTAGTGAGAGCGAATTTCTGGACTGACGCGCTTAAGATAGGCATTAACAAAGTTAAAATTATCTTGAGGAGTCATGTTTTCAGAGATTGTTGTAAAAGAGCGAATATCACTAAACATCACTGCCATAACTTTGCTAACATGGTCGCCTAAATGAACATCTGTAATATTTTCTTTTCGTAAGAATCGTAAATATTCGTGAGGTACAAATCGCCCGTAAGCTTTGAGAAGAGATTCTAATTGAGTATTAGCAGTTATTAATTCTTTTTCCCTTGTTTTAACTATTTTTACCATATTAGTAAAAACCCGTGCTAATTGTCCTAGTTCGTCGCTGCGTTTAGCAACTTCTGCTAATTTATCGGGTTCAAAAGCATCTTTTTCTACATCGGAAGCAGCAGTTGTGACTTTGCCAACTTGCTCAATATATGCGGCTTGACGTATGATTTCTGCTTTAAATAAAGCCTCTGCTTCTTGTCGTTTGAGAAAGTTAATATAAGCTTTGGAGTGGTAACGAATGCGGGCTATTAATTCCAGTGCATTTGGCAGTTTTATCAAGTAGTCATTTGCCCCTAACTCAAATGCTTTAGCTTTAATAGTAGGTTCTTCTTTACTAGAAAGAACAATCAGTGGAATATTGACAGTGATAGCATCTTGACAACGCAGAAATTTAACTAATAATAAACCTTCCATCTGCGGCATTACTAAATCTTGAAGAATGACCGTAGGCTGACATTCTTTCACGAATTTGAGCGATTTGGTGGGGTCATTACAGTAGTGAAAAATGATATCTTTTTCTGGTTTTAGCATTCGATGAATAGCTTCACAGATGATAGATTGATCGTCTATTAATAAAACTATAATTTTTTCTTCCATAGGGGATAATATAAATTTAAACCCATGTAATTATTTGAAGCTATGTATTATTTGACAGCAAAACTTTGTAATAAATTCGCTGAAATACATTCCAAAGATAATACCTGAACAGCAGCATTCAATTCTATAGCAGCTTTGGGCATTCCATAAACAGTACAACTTTCTTGATTTTGGGCAATAGTATGCCAACCTTGAAATTTTAAAGCATTTAATCCTTCAGCACCATCTTTACCCATACCAGTTAATAAAATTGCCGTTCCTTTTTTTTCCCAATGTTGAGCAAGACTGTGAAAAAATACATCTACAGAAGGACGATAAGGGTAATCAATAGGATTTTTAGTATAAGCTAAAGTTAAATCTGGTTTTAAACAGAGATGATCGTTAGTTCCTGCTACTAAAACTGTGCCTTTTTGTAAGCGATCGCCTACTACTGCTAATCTTACAGGTAAAGGTGTTTGTTGGTTTAACCAATCGGCAAAACCGCTAGAAAAATGGCCATCAACGTGCTGAATAATAACAATAGCAGCATTAAAATTAGTAGGTAATTTTGATAAAATAGTAGCTAGTGCTTTTGGCCCACCAGTAGAAGCACCAATTGCTACTAATTGCGTGGATGTAAATAGTTTATTTTGACCTTCTAACTTGATTTTGCTGGGTGTAAAACTATTTTTAATTAATTTGGCAATTTTCGCTATTTTACCGAGTAATTTATCAGTTATCTCGGAAAAATTGTCTGTATCCATCACCGGAATATCAATAACATCTAAAGCACCATAACCCATTGCTGCATAAACTTTAGAAATATTATCTTCTGCACTTCCAGTGACAATGAGAATCGCAGCAGGGGTATATTTCATAATCTGCTGAGTTGCTTCTACCCCATCCATCACAGGCATCAGCAAACCCATTAATATTAGATCGGGAAGATTTTCCTGACATTTGCTAATTGCTTCTTCACCATTTTTAGCAGTCCAAATCACTTGATAATCTGGTACACTTTGGACAATACGTCGTAGTATATTTACAGCGATACTTATATCATTAACAATAGCAATTTTCATATAGTCAATTGGGGACTGGGGATTGAGAACTAGAGACTAAGGACTGGGCGAATAATCCAATAAGCAACGATCGATGACTAATTCCCAATTAAATCAATTACCGCATTAACTAAACTATCATCATGAAAACTACTCTTAGTTAGATAATAATCAGCACCCGCTTCTAAACCTTGAATTTTATCTTCTTCTCGATCGCGATAAGAAATAATGATTATAGGTAAAGAATTTAAGCGAGGACTATTTTTAATTTGCTTGACTAATTCGATTCCGTTCATGCGAGGCATATCAATATCACTAATTACTAAATCATACTCGTTAGTACGTACCGCATTCCAACCTTCCACACCATTAACAGCAGTATCTACTTGATAACCATGGTTTTCTAAGAGTTTGCGTTCCATTTCTCTCACAGTAATAGAGTCATCAACTACTAAAATTTTTCGGCGTTGAGTTATACTTTCTAATTCATCTGGCATCATCACTTTGGATAAATTGCCAACTTTGAGGATGGTATCCATAGAACGTACCATATCGGAAACATCAATTATTAAAATGGGTGAACCATCTCCTAATAAAGCAGTAGCACTAATATCAGGAACTTTACCTAAACGGGGATCTAAGGGTCTCACAACCAAATCTCTCTCACCTAAAAATTTATCTACTACTAAGCCATAGGTACTATTTTGATCGCTAATTACAACAATAGAAACTGTAGTATTTTGCCGACTTGCTGCTGGTAATTCTAAAACTTGATTGGCAGCAATTAAACCAATATTTTGCTTATTCATAGTGAAATATTGGCGATTTTCTACATCAGTAATTTCCGATCTCTCCAAATTTACAATTTGGTCAATTCTCGCTAAAGGAATAGCATAGGGTTTCTCAGAAATTTCTACTAATAGTGTTCTGACTACCGACAAAGTGAGGGGAAGTTGAAAATGAAAGCTTGTCCCTTTTGCTGCTTGGGAAGTTGCGCGTACCGTTCCGCCTACTTCTAGTGCCATACTTTTAGCAATATCCAAACCTACACCCCGCCCAGAAATTTCCGTTACCTGTTTAACTGTGGAAAAGCCAGGTAAAAAGAGAAATTCCATCAACTCTACATCTGAGAGTTGAGCTACCATGTCTAGTGTTGCTAAGTTTTTACTGATGATTTTCTGGCGTAACTGTTCGCGATTTATACCTCTACCATCATCGCTAATAGTAATTGCTAACATTCCCCCACGATGAAAGGCTTCTAAACGAATTGTACCTTCAGAAGATTTACCAGAAGCAATGCGTTCTTCTGGAAGTTCAATGCCATGATCTACAGCGTTTCTGAGAATATGGGTTAAAGGTGCTTCTAATTTTGTGAGAATATCACGGTCAACAGGTATAGATTTACCAATAATTTCTAACTTAACTTGTTTATTTAACTTGCGTGCCAAGTCCCGAATCATGCGCGGAAAACCTTGTAAACCATCTTCAAAAGGTCTCATGTGAGAATTAATGACTTCCCGATAAAGACGATCTGATAAACTAGCAGTACGACGCACATATAACTCTAACTCATTCAAGCGATCGCCAATATAATCAAGACACTCCTGTTTTTGCTGTCGCGCTTGCACTAAATATTCTTTACCCTCTTGCTCATATAAATTCTGATCGAGGGACTCCTGCAACTGTTCCAAACTGCGGGAAATATCCAACATCCGCGACTTTAGGGACATCATCGAATCTGCAAAAGGCTGTAACCAGTTAGCCTCAATCAATGATTCTCCCGCTAAACCCATAATCCGATTTAAATTATCCGCACTTACCCGCACCACACGATCTTGATTTTTTGTAGTATTTTCTACCCCATGAGTAGTGACTGGGGACTGGGGACTGGGGATTGGAGATTGGGGACTGTGGGTTGGGGATTGGGGACCGATCGAGTATATCTGCATCCGCATCAAAATCTGTTTGTGCTTTTTGTTTTCTACCCCCCGGTTGTAAAATTGCCGCCACATCATCACGAATATTTGTAAAATCGGCTTGATGTTGTCCTAACCAACCTGGTAATTCTACATCATTGAGTTGACTAATACTTTGCAGCAAGTCTACCCCTTGCAAAAGCACATCCACATCGTCGGGAGTCAAAGTAATAGTTTTGCTTTGAGCAGATACAAAACAATCTTCCATCACATGCGCTAATTCTACCACCCCATCTAACCCGACAATTCTCGCAGCACCTTTGATAGAATGAGCCGCCCGCATTAAAGCTTCTAATTCCTGTGCTGATTGAGGCTTGTTTTCTATAGCTAATAATCCATTATTCAAGATGTTAACTTGCACTTCTGCCTCCAATTTAAACAAATCCATCATCGAACTACCATCACCATTTATGTGTGACACTTCCGCAAGAGGAGGAGATGCGACGGGTGCAGGGTGCAGAGGAGAGAGACTTTCCTCGTTGCTCTCTGCTTCCTGTTCCCTTTCCTTTTCCCTATCACCTATCACCTGTTCTTTGATTGCTAAATTAGCAATAGTTTTTTGAGTTGTATTCCAATCCCAAGCGTGGTTTGTCATCCAAGTATCTAACTGATCTTCAGCAGCTTTACTCATGTTTAAGAGCAAATCACTAGCATGAAGTAAGGTATCAATTTCTTCTTCCCTCAAGCTAATATTTTGTTTCTGAACAGCCATGAAGCAATCTTTCATCAGATGCAACAAATTAGCAGCTGCTTCCATCTCTAGAATGCTGGTAATTCCCCAGAGAGAATGAGCAGCTTGTATTGCCTGCTCAATTTCGTTCATTGAAAACGGCTGATTTTGTAATCTAGAAAGACATTGTTTCAGGGTAGCAACATTAGTTTCCACTTCCTGACGAAACAGTTCAAAAATGGTGTAATTGCTCATACATATCTAGGAATAATGACTGGGAAATAGAGGGAAATTTTACCAATAAACCTGCCTTGAGAGTAGGGAGTAGAAGTAGGGGAAATAAATTTTCATTGTTGCTTGTGAGTGCAACTCATGGAGTCTCTTGCATAAATAATTTTTGTTTCACACATTCGCCTTTAGGCGTTCCCGCTTTCTTAGGCGCAAAGAAGGACTTTTTCAAGAGATATAATAACCAATTATAAAATTTTATGATTGAGGGTATAAAACAATAAGTCAGAATCAAGATAATTTACTTGCTTCCCTTCCCAGTAGATGATTCCTTTGGTATAAGCTTCTTCAGATTTAGTGATTACGACGGGTACATCTTGCAATTCATTGAGATGAAAGCGGAAAATTCCATGCACTTCATCTACAGGAAATACCCATTTATCTTCTCCTTGTCCTGCTACAATCATCCGTTGAAGACTAGTTTCTTCAACTGTCGGTCGATCATTTTTATTTGCTTTCTTATTTATATTCTCCTGAGTGGGTTGGATATGTAAAAGATGTTTGAGAGAAGCACAAAGTAAAATTTCTCCCCGAATGTTGACTAAACCTAAAAATAAATGGTTGCTGCGATGTGGTAGGGGTTGAATAACGCAAGGATGGTTAACTTCTTGTAGCATTCGGACTGGTAAGGCTAATCTCTCATTTTCGAGCCTAAATATGATAGTAGAAACAGCTTCAGTAGTGCGAATAATTGGTTCATTACTATCGAGAATAAGCGTATCAGATGTTTCTTCAAGAATGTGAAGCCAGTCTTCAAGATAATCTGTTGGTGCTTCTCTTTCTAGTAAACTATCACCAACTGCGGCATACACTGGACATTCATAACAATGGATGACAGTTTTTAACTCGGTACAAGAGCGATCGCCCATTACACCAATTTTATTCCAGCAATCATTGAAAATAGGCTGTTCTATATTAATATTGTTATCTTCTTCCATGAGCACCACCTTTTTCTGCTCAATTTTTAACGTGAAAACGGGATATTTCTTCTCTTAATGATTGTGCAGCTTCTTCTAATTGTTCTAAAGCATCATTAGTCTCTCGTAAAGCATCAACTGTTTGCTGAGAAGCCTCTGTTAATTGCTCCATTGCTTCGCTAATTTGTCCAGCTCCCTGAGACTGTTCTTCCATACTTTCACTTACCTCTATAAATTGCGGTGGTAAGCTTTGGACTTGATTGATAACTTTTCCAATTTGGTTACTAATTTTGTCTACTTGTTTAACACTATTATTCACCGAATTGTTGAATTTATCCATTTCCATTACACCAACTGAAACTGCTGATTGCATATCTTTAACTATTTGCTCAATTTCTAAAGTTGCTACAGCAGTCTGATTTGCTAACCGCCGGATTTCTCGCGCTACTACCGCAAAACCAGCCCCATATTCTCCTGCTTTTTCTGCTTCTATAGCTGCGTTTAATGATAAAATACTGGTTTGATCGGCAACTTTTGTAATTGTGACAACAACATTATTAATATTGCTGGCTTTTTTATTCATTATTCCTAATTTGGAAGTAATAGAATTTGTGGCTTCTGTTAATTGCTGCATGGTGTTTTGCATCTCTTGTAATTCATCACGACTTTCACTTGCACCAGTAGCAGTTATTTTAGTTAATTCAGCCACTTGCTTCATCATATTGACTAAATTTCTGGAGGTAGCAGCAATTTCTTGAGCAGTAGCAGCAACTTCATTAGTAGAAGCTAGTTGTTCTGTGACTGTGGCTTCTAATTGTTTTCCAGAAGCGGCAATTTGTGTACTGGAAGTGGTAATTTGCACACCTGACTGTTGAATACGTCTAATCAAGGCATTTAAATCCTTGTTCATGGTGTAAAAGGCATTTTGTAGTTTGCCAATTTCGTCTTGACTATCTGAAGGCTGAATTTGTATTGTTAAATCTCCACTGGATATTTTCTGGGCAGTATTCACCAACTCACCCATTTTAGATGCAACTGTAGAAAAAGCAGTTTGTAGTTTACCGATTTCATCTTGTCTATCTGATGATTCTATCTGTGCAGTGGAATTACTATCAGCTATAGACTCAGAAATTTTTACTAATTCACTCAGTTTTTGAACAATGGGCTTACTAAAATACAAACCAAAAACAATGGCAATTATAGGACCACTTATTAAGCCTATTAATATTAATAAATTAGTTTGATTCGCGTCAACATCGGCTCTTTTTTGGGCTGTTTCTGCTAAATTAGCATTATATGTAAGTAGTTCAAGTATTGCGTCAGCTGCTGTATCGAAGCTGGGTTCTAATTCAGCAATTGCAAAATCGACCATTTTCACATCTACTTTAATAGCTATTTCGGTTTTCGTGAATTCAGGGGTGTTAGCTTTTCCCTGTTGTACTAATAGCTGCTGCACTTGTCTAGGGTTAGTTAACCCAAAGCTCATATACTGGTCATTCAACTGAAGAAACTGTTCGCTAACGGCTGACCATTTATCCCATGCACTCAAAACTTTTTGATAAATCCTGTCTTCTTCAGACCCACGAGACAACTTTTCGTATGACTCCCATCCTTTTTTCATATCCTGCAAAGCTGTTTTTATTTTGGTTATTTCTTTTTCTCTCTGTTCAGTACCTACTACTGGTGAGAGTAAGGTGTTCTCAGATGCTTGTACTCTGGTCTGTGCTTCTTTGACTTTCCATAAATTAACTGTGCTAGGAAATGTTTTATCTGAGAATGTTTTAATGTCTTCATTCATCCGGGTAGAACCAATCCACCCGACAATTCCCACTACTAATACCATTAACCCAATAAATAAAAATCCGATGATTAAACGCTTCTGTAAGCTTAAATTTTTTAGCATAAAATACCCTAGTGTTTAGTTGAAAGTTTGAAAATATAGGGTTTCTCATTGAGATGCAATACACTCTGACCTTTCTCCAAACCTATCTCCTAGAAGGAGATAAACTTTGAATTTTACTCCCCAAAGCTAGTAGGAAAAGGGCTGTTGTTGTTAAATCTGTATTGTACTCAACCCAGAAGCGCTATAAACGATTTTTACCAGTTCATGAGTTTTGTAAACGTTGTAATCTTTGGCGTAAAATATTTGCTTTGCCGATGTCTCCTCCTTGTTCTTTTAGTAAAGTTAAATGTAGTAAAGCTTGATAGTTTTTGGGGTCAAGGTAAATCGCTTTTTTAAAGCATTCTTCCGCTTGCGATTCTAGTCTTTGGGCTTGATAAACTTGACCTAGTAAAACATAGATTTCTGCATTGGTAGAATCTGCTTGTAAATAGTTTTGACATTTTGATATAGCTTCGGTTAAATTACCTTCATCAGCTAATTTACGAATTGTATCTAGATTAGAATTATATTTTTCTATTGGTCTTGTTAATTGATTTCCTATAATTTTATTATTGTTAGCTTGGGAATTATCTAGTAATTCTGTAGGTGTTTTTATGAAATTAATTTGTTGCTTTAGATGTTTTGTATACTCCTTCGGATTTTGAACGTTTACAGATGAGTAATTGGAATTAATATGCTCTGTATTAGTGCTTTTTTTTCGTCCCACCAGTACATTATTTAAACGAATTATATCCCAGCAGGAATTAACTAGTTCTCCGGTTTCTGATGCCCCAACTAATATAATACCTTCGGGTTTTAATAAAGAATTTAAATTTGTTAAGGTGATTGTTCTGGCTGATGAATCAAAATAAATTAAGACGTTACGACACAAAATAATATCATAAGCTTTTCTATGTAATAATAGTTGCGAATCGAGCAAATTACCCTGACTGAAATTAACAGTATTTTTGACGCGATCGCATATTTGATATTCCTTATCTATAGGATGAAAATAGCGGTCTTTAAATTCTAAATTATCACCTCTAAAAGAGTAACGGCTGTAAATTCCTTTTTTGGCTTTAGCTAAAGACTTTGTACTAATATCAACTGCATCAATGTTAAACTGATTTGGCAGTAAACCTAAATCCAATAATGTCATAGCTAGAGAATAAGGTTCTTCTCCAGTGGAACAGGGAACGCTTAACAAGCGGAGTTTGCCGATGTGAGATTTATTTAACCATTGAGAACAGACATAGCTAGCGATCGCATTATAAAGTTGTCCATCTCGAAAAAACCAAGTTTCAGGAACAACTATCAACTCAACTAGTTCATCAAATTCTTGCTTGGAGTTTTGTAAAAGCTGTAAATAATCGTTTAGATTATTGATACCACAGATAGAACGACGATTTTCAACAGCTTTAACAATCTTAGAACCAATAATATTTGCATCAATTCCAATTTTTTGGCGTAATAAGTTTTCAATTTCTGCCCAACTCATTTGTATAACTTTCTCCCGCTGACAATAAATAGGTATTTTCTCCATCAGCAAACAATTGTTCTAAATGAATGCGCTGAATTATGCCTTTCTCATCCATCAACATCCCTCCCAAATATGGTGCTTCTCTAACACGAATACCGAAATTTGTAAAATCTCCTTCTGATTTATTTAATGTTTCTGTAATTTTTTCTGCTATTAATCCTAAATATTGTTGTCTAGAATTCTGATTAGGGTAGCTTACCATAATAATGCGGGTACTTAGACATAAGCGACTAGATCTACCACCAATCAAATGACACAAGTCTATTACTGGCACAATTTTACCCCGGTAATTAAATAAACCAGCTACATAGTCTGGAACATGATGCACTTTTCTCAACGCTACTCTGGGTATCACCTCAACTACACGGGAACTTTCGATGGCGTACAAATCATTACTAACGTAGAAAAGCAGCATTAACATGGCAATGTCCTTAAAGGTAGTTATAGAGAAGAATTCAAAAGTCAGAATTCAGAATTTTTGCATAAGAGTCCATAATTCTCACAATTCTCAGTCCCCAATTCAATTCTTGATTAATCGCTCAAATTCAAAAAATTTGATTAACACTTCTAAAGATGTTTGTTCATTTGTGGGGGTAGTTGCTTCAATTTCTTGTATGGTTTCTAAAGTTAGATACTGAAAAACTGCTTGGGTTAATATGGGGATTGCATCTGCTGGTAAAGAAGCCAACTCACAAGAGAGGCGATTTAGGCGAGATTTAGCAAAATTAACTTGAAATTTTGCACGTCTGAGTAAACGTTGTCTAATATTTTCGTACAGTTCTGGGTTATCTGTAGCCAGAGTTTGCACGTTCTGATTTTTAATGATAGGAATAATGTCTGGATTTTCTTCTAAAAAGAGTAGGCTACCCTCTTGGTTATAAGATGCTATTCCTTCAATTCCTAAAGAACCAATATCTGCTAGAGCAATGATGCAAGCTATTGGTGAAATAGATTGGCTGTGATTATAAAGAGAAGGTTGATAAATGGCTTGCTCTGTTGCATCGTAATCACAAATGGTAGCGGCGATCGCTTCTTGAATGATTCCCAAATCTGTATCTGTGAAAAGAGCCGTACTTTTTGGATAAAATGCTGATATTTCTTGATTTAAAACTTGTATATAATTCAATAGGATTTCTATAGTTGCATTTTCACTGACACCCGCTTCTCGTCGTCTGGATGTGTGCGGTTGATGGGGTATAAAGATTTGCACTAAATCATGAGCGATCGCACAAACATCGAGTAATAATTTCATCCTGTTAATTGTCTCTACATCTGCTGACAAATAAGGACAAATGACTTGAAAAATTAACTGAGCGCGTTGCTGTACAGCCATCAGATGATCTTTTGTATGGTAATACAATTGCTTTTGGATAATTTCACGCTCAAACTCTGCTAGAACAAATTTATTCAGCCTAGCAACACTTTCAGTAAAATTACTACTGATGTATGGTACATTTTCTGTGGCTAGTTGCTGTGATTGCCAATTTTGTTGGTTTTGTGAATTCATCTCTATTAGGAATCGAACATCTGAAACACCTTGTAAAAGTAAGATTAGATGCTGCTTACTTCAAGCTGGAATATTTGAGTTGAGTCTAATTTTGTAGAACAGATAAATTTATAACTAGGATACAGTGTGGATGCTTTTGCCATCGCCACTACTAATGGTAGCCCCCAAGCGCGACACTATCTTTTTGATAAATTAACTTTCCCAGTATTTAGGTATATAAAATAATTGCCCAAGAAACAAGGCAATTATTTTATTCGATCCTAAGCATCGATCGCAACTCGGTCTCTAGGGTGAGCAATACAAGCGAGAATATAGCCTTCCTCCTGTTCGCTTTCATCGAGAGCATCAGGTTCTCCTATATACTTGACTTCTCCTTGAAGCTTCCGCGTTTTACAACTACCACAAACTCCACTGCGACAACTACTGCCGATCGCCACTCCTTCTTGTTCGGCTAACTCTAGAATCGGATCTTCTCCAGTGCAGGTAATTTCTTTGCCAGACTTGGAAAACACTAGAGTAAAAGAGCCTGTTGTTTTAACTGGAAGAGTAGCTGGGGTGGAAATTACTGGCTTTGGTACTACTGTTGTCACTTTGGTAACTTGCTCAGCGATCGCTTGAGCCGGAACCGATGGCTGGAGTTTTGCCTTTTTCGCCCCGCCAAAACTTTCTTCATAGTAGTTTTGCATGGGGAATCCGATTTGCTCTAGCATAGTTTTTACCCCTTGCATAAAAGCATTCGGGCCGCAGACATATACTGTGCGCTGCCAAAAATCAGGAGCGATCGCATACAGCATTTGTTCGTTGAGTCTGCCCATAAAACCATACCATGCTTGACCTGCGTCGGGTCTGGTAATGGCGATCGCTAAACGAAACTTAGGTTGGCGGCTAGATATTAACTCTAGTTCTTGGCGATAAATAATATCACGAGGACTGCGGGCGCAATGGAAAAAGACAATATCGCAATCAGCAGCAGTGTCCATCATCCATCGTGACATAGACATCATCGGTGTTATACCACTCCCAGCAGAAATAAACAATAGTTTTTCACTGGGCTTAGCAAAACAAGTGAATTTTCCCAAAGGGCCGCTGACTTTGATTTCACTACCGACTCTGAGATTGTCGTGCAACCAATTGGAAACTAAACCAGGCGGTACATCCAAAACATCTGGTGGTGCAGGAACGCGCTTGACTGTAATTTCTAAAGTGTGGGGTCGTGAAGGAGTTGAAGAGATTGAGTAAGAGCGTTTGACTGGTTTATCGTTGATTTCCAGGTTCAGCGTCATAAACTGACCGGGTTGGTAGGTAAATAATATTGGTGGGTCAGCAGCAAAGCGGAACGTCTTCACATCATCCGTTTCGTCAATTATTGCCACACAACGAACCATTAAATCGCCTTTTGTCCACCGACTGATTTGTTCTAGCGGCACAAGTGCGATCGGCATATACTCACTAGGCGAACGAGTCGGCTGACTTGGTTGCTGACTCACTTGGGGAATAGGGATGGTGTATGTCGCCTGTGGAAGAGTTGGTGTTTGGCTTTGGACTTCCCGAACTGGTGCGACCTCTGCCTTATCTGTTGCCGATCCGGTTGCTTCCACAGTGAGGATAAATTCGCCAATCCGAATAATGTCATCCTTTTTCAGGAGATATCTTTGGTTTAGACTCGCCGCTTGGTCATTAATGCGGGAGCCAGCCAGGCTAGCCAGATCGCAGAAGTAATATTCGCCCTCTTCATAACGGATACTACTGTGAACTCGGCTAACTTCAACACTGGGCAGGACTATACCACAATTGCGGGAGCGACCTATAAAACATTCGCCATTAATCATAACTTCTGGCGATATGTCTAACTCTTGTCTCTCTGTGGGTATTTTTGAGTTTAACAGTTTGATTTTGAGCATATTAACCTTCCTAAGTTTCAATCATTAGCTATGGGGCACTTGTACTGAGCGAAGTCGAAGTATTGGGTATTGGAAACCAGGAGGTAAAAGAGTGGAGTTTAAAGACTCATCAACGAAGCTCTGAAGTTCATTGGACCTCTTACAAAAGTCTTTCTTTGCGTTCTCTTCTCTGCGCCTCTGCGCCTCTGCGTGAGATAAAAAAATATTTATGCAAGAGGTCTATTTACAAAGCTCTGAGGTTCATCGACGAAGCTCTGAAGTTCATTTCCAATCCTCAATCCCCTTTTCACTTCTGACTTTCTTTAACTTGTGCAGTTAACCTTTGCAAACGACCAATCATATTCAGCAACAAACTCCTCGACACTTCCGAATCATTGCGTAACAGTGTCTCAAAATCCTTCGCCTCTATGACCAAAACTCGATTGATTTCAGCCTTGGCAACTACATTTGCCGATCGCGCTTGCCTAGTCAAAACTCCCATTTCACCAATAGTTTCGCCTGACCGAATTGTATTGACGACAACCTCAATATCTCCTTGCAGAACCGTTACATCAACTTCACCATCGATCAACAGCAGCAGTTCATCAGATGGTTCTCCAGCCTTACAGATAATTTCTCTTTGACGGTAAACTCGAATCTCAGCCTTGCGAGCCAGTTCGAGCGTCGCTTCCGGCTTCACCGTTCGTAAAAGACTGGTTTCAAACATCAATAACAGCTTATCCAGGGTGCTGAAAGTTTCTTTTGCTACTCCTGAGTCTACTGGCGATTGCTTTTCCCAACTCACAGTTATGGCTGGTTCCTCTGCTGGGCTAAACCGAATCACATCTCCTACCTGGAGACGCACGGTATCATTTTGTATGCGTTTATCATTAATACGTAAGCCATAGGCACTTTTGAGCGCCGTTAATCTCACTTCTTGCTTGTCAAGATGAAATATCGCATGGTGCTGAGATACTCTGGCACTGGGCAAGATAATATCATTTGCTAAACTACGTCCCACTTGCACCGCTGATTGCTGAAAGACAAGCTGTTGTATTTTTCCCTCTACCTTCACTTCAGCCATGAGAGTTTGCAACAAAGCAGCAGCCTGTCCTTCATCCAGACCCAAAATATTTTCTGCTGTCTCCTGCACTAGCCAATCTCCGGGTTTTGTGGAGTTGAGTAACTGGCGTGCTTGTTCGCGCCCTTGCTGTGGGTCGAGTTGCTCTAGGGCGTAAAGTGCAGCTGCTTGGATGAGTGGCTCTAATTCTTGCAAAAGTTCTTTAAGAACATCAATCACAAAGGGTTGATGATTGGCTCGTATCACCTTTGGTATTGGTTGTCCAGCAACAAATATTTGCGTCGGTGCTTCGTCATCAACTATCTGTGCTGGAGTATCAAAGGTTGCTGCTAATTCTAAATCATCGGGTTGCAGAAGTGCGATCGCTTCCTCAGCAATTCTTTCTTGCCAGCGCCAAGTATTATTGCCTTCATTCAGAATATTTGGCAATACATTTTCTGCAAGTATGCCAATGGCACTAGCTATTTTCACAGCTTCCGGCGCATCTTGCAAAACTTCGAGAATACTCAATAATTGCTTGGTGATAATTAGTTGTTTATTTTCAATAGCGACTAATCGCAGCAAGACAAACACCGGAGCTTGATGACTTGGAAAATTACTTAAAGCTTTGTAGCGGACAATTAGCTCCTTTAACTGTGTAAGTAGTATCTCTGCTTTGCGGAGAATAGCACTGTTTTCATCAATCATTTGGGATAAAATTTGTGCTTCTTCCTCTGCGGTAATGCCATACTCTTGTTTCAGTCCTTGAATTTGCTTGTCTCGGCGCTGGAGTGCTTGACGCAAGGGAACTCCCATCTCGATCAAATCTAACAATTGTAGTTCTAAAGCTTGGCGATAGCTTTCGATTCTTAACTGATTTTCCCGACTTCTGCGTTTAGTTGGATCTAATAAAGATGGGTTTTCTACTCCCAATTCTGTCAATATATTGAAGTGTTCTTCATCCTTAAGTCCTAATTCCAAACGGATTTGCTTGAGTTCGTCTAAGCTATTTGCTGGCTCTACATTTCCTTGTTCTAATTCTTCGCGCAGCAATCCTTTGTAAACCTGAAAGCTAGATTCTTTACTAAAACTGGGCAGTACTTTAGCAAGAACATACACCTCATCTGGTTTCAGGTCTGCCATTGACCGACCCTCTAAGAATTTAGAGAAATCAACTGTTAATTTAGCCAACTGACGACGCAGACTTTCTGCAAGGCTTTCCCGCGAATACGTTTCTGCACTGCGGCTGAGTGTCCTATACAGCCATAATGTACTGACGAGAATGACTAAAGCGTTAAATCCTAGCTCTATGAAATTTGGTAGTTGTTTGAGTACGGGACGGCCAGCAAATAAGAAATAACAATTGAAAACTACAAAGGTAGAAATTGCAAAAATATTGTGTTGTATCTGTTGTTTACTGAGAGGTTTGTTAATCCGTTGACAATAAGCTTTATATTCTTTTTCTACCCTCGACAATAAGAAGTAACTGACTGCAACAAAAGCCCCAATAGTAAAAGGAACTGCAACTAATTTTGGAATCGGAATCGGCTTACCAAAAATATAAAATCCAGGATTTAAAAGAGTTGCTAACTGATTATCTTCATGACTCCAAATTCCCGAATAATAGTAATCAAGAGTGCCAGAATACAAAAAATAGTAAAGATAAAAACCGATAACTAGTCCCACATAGCCGTATTGAACTAATCTCCGACCTGGCTTGTTAAAAATTTCCCAGTAAGACCGTTCTGCATCAATGTCCATACAAGGAGATTGGCAGCTAACACAGGCACTTTTTTCGTTACCATCTTTATCTGATGTCCGGCACATAGACTGAGTAACAATCTGTTTTTGACCTTGGTGAGCCTCACTTCCTAACAATCCCCTTGGCCCGTTATAGACCATCTGCACGGGGCCCATAGGACAAAAATATTGACACCAAGTTTTACCAGCAAACAGATAATTTACCAATATTGCTGATAGAATTGTCAGAATAATAAAAGACCCTAAAAACAGGCGATCGGCATTAATAAATAAAATTCTCAAGCAAAGACCAATGCAAAGAAACCCAAATTGAAAGTATAAATGATTGCGACCAAGCCAAGAATCTTTTGCTATTTTAGCTAGTTCATAGCGCACTGCTCCCGTGCGAGGATTAGTGATTTTGCGTTGGCGTTGCTTACCTAACGCTCTCGGAATTTGTGATAGAAAAGATAACGGACAAATCCGCCGCCATGTTTCATGTCCTAAAATAAAGATAATTAATACTCCACAAGGAACTACAATTCCCCAAAAGATTTTGGCTCCTAATGCAAAAGGTTTGACATCAACACACTTTCCTTGGACTGTGACAACCTCTTGGCATTTCATCGAGTCTAAGAGATTCGGATTAAGACGGAAAATACTCCAATCAGTAGTAGGCTGCGTGAGATATGGCGAAATTGGGTCGTAAAATAATGATAAAATGAGTAAAATCCAGCCAATAACGAGCAGCCATCTAACAAAATGCATTTGTTTTTCCGGAACTCGATGAAACATGATGGCAATCCTGATTATTCTCTATGGTTATAGAAGTTGACTGGAGTTGTAGAACTCCAAGAATTCTGATTTATTGGCTAGATTATACCAGTAGTAAGACATGGGTCATTGAAATAAACCACTAGTTCGATAACGAGTAAGTAAGATACTCGCTAAAACTGAACTAAACAATAAAGTATTGCCAAACCAGATTTTATTCATTGTCAGGTTAGATAATTACCTAAATTTTGCTGTAGCGAGATGGATTATATAGCGATCGCTTCTGTGAGCGCATCGGACAAAGATCCAAGTTTTGACTAGGATCTTTGTCCTATATAATTAATACTTATGTTGAATGATGAGAGTGGCGATACCTACGATGCTCACTGAGCGCAGCCAAAGTGTGGGTTACGCCAATGCCTCCAATGCATAACGACTAAGCAAAGCTAATTTTTGCAACTTTAATGCAATAAAGGTGCAAGTCTATACAACTTTGTTGCAAGTTAATACATCAAAGGTGCAAGTCCATACAACAAAATTGCTCTTTAATCAATACCTTTGCCAAAATAAGAGCCTACAAAAATTTTGGCAAAAACGGCAAAATGACTTATGTATAAGCGTTTAGCTCACAAGGTGGCTTTGAAGCTCAAACCCTTGATACTGCGGCAAGACATTAAAAAATGCTTGCTGGAAACTTGGAAGGAATTTTTAGGACTTATTGTTTTTGCCAAACCGTTGAGAACAAGATGTTAATACATCAACTCAACCTCGTAAATTGGCAAAGGTATTGGTATTGTAATATATTATCTCCAAGTATCAAACCTAAAACTCAATGTCATCCGACTCTGCCGTATTAGAGTCTTGAGGACTATCTGTGCCTGGAAAACCCTACGAACTTAATACCAGTAGACCAGCCTCATCATTCTTAACTTTTTGCAAAGCATTGGGAAGCTGTGTAACCAGACCCTGACAAATTTTGGGTCTGGTTACATTTGATTTTGATTGTTGGTTATTGTGCGGTCGCACTCCAAGAAAACCCCTTCTCCGGAAAAAGCTCTAATCGTTTAACATTACACAGGCTTGTTTATAAACTGTTATTGTATGTAATAAAACCTTCTGACGCCATCTCAAATTGGAGGGCGAAAAAGTCTCTAACAATCGCTGCTTTGAGTGAGCAAGTAAGTTTCTCTGTGCATAGTGATGTAGTCGATTCTCATTGCGTAACGCAGCCAAAACACGGAGCATATTATAAGTGCCAAACTCACACGTAATCCCATCGTAGCGGACACCCCCAAGTTGTTGAGCCAGGGCGCGGGTAAAGCCACCACGGACAAGGTAGCCACCTTTGCGATCGTAACGGCTTTTCAAACTAGAGCCAAACGCACGCCGCGCTCGTGCGACTTGCTCTGGATTAGACTCTCCTTCAAGTAACAAAGACATCTCGCCAAACTTACCGAGACCACTATGAAGGTCAACGTGTACAATTTTGTGTCGGTGACTCAGAGTCTTATCGAGAAATAATAATAGTTGAGATAACCCAGGCTGTAACGATTTACCACCGAAGAATAAACCTTGGGGATACTCATATTGTCCTGTCACTACAGCGCTTTTCACATTCTCGTAGCCATATTGAAGCACTGCTTGCATGACTTGCAATAAAAAGAAATCCTTTACAGGTGGTGAGGGTGGATTTAGCAGAGGATTGAGGAGACTATAAGTGGGATGTACCCCTCGATACTCCTGTTCTTCTGCGAGAAAGTTACGATTTAGGTCTACATTTTCGCTATCCACGCGTCGCAGATTTGCCATTCCCCAAGGATTGAGTACGTGCAACCAAAGTGTAGAGATTTTAGGGTTAAGAGACAGTAAATAAAGTTGAGCAGCACTACCAGAAAATCCTTCAATACCGTGGAGTCCGCTACTGAAGACCAATACGTGAGGAGACTGGGAGTCTCCCGACCAAGCCCAGTCGATAGTCAAACCATCACTAATTTCTATAACTCCACGTTCTAACAAATGTGTTGTTTTTCGGAAGCGTTCTTGAGCTTGGGCGTAGTCTTGAGAAAACCAAGAGTAAATATCATCCATTTAACTCACATTTGTTTGTGATAGTTTTGGACTTTCGCTATGTTTATACAAGCGATCGTGAATTGTTTGGCATAATGCGATCGCTTCACCTGTACTGACTATGTGCCTCTGTACTGGGCTATCACCATTAAATTCACTAATTAGCAGGGAATTTTGGCGGTGTGCGTCAATACCAGACTCAGCTAAGAACTTGACAGCATCAAAAAAACCGCAAGTAACTACAAGCATTGGCACTTTTTCGTCTAGGAGTAAAATCACAGGAACATTGGCTAGTTGTAGCTTAAATCTGGCAATCTCGAAATCTCGTTTTGACACAAACTCTAGAACAATCGACCGAGGATCGAGTATGGTCGCCTTTGATGTCTTACCTTCACCGATTACCGTTCCAATGCGATAATCGTCCCGATTATGCCGACATACGATTTGCACTCCTTTATCTTTGGCAACTTGTACTGATTTATAGTGCAAGACTTTTGCCCCGCTGAGTGAAAAGTTAATCGCGGTGTCAAAAGAAACAGCCTCAAGCAGGCTAGCGTTTTGGATGAGATTTGGATCGGCGCTATAAATGCCATTGACATCAGAAAAAATCTCGCAACTTTCAAGTTCAAGTGTCGCCGCTAGTATTACAGCAGTAAAGTCAGAACTGTTTCTACCAAGGAAAGTGAGACGGTTGCGTTCATCTACTGCTTGACCACCAGGAACTACTACAATATCAACTTCTGTTAGTGCTTGTTTTAAAACTGCTCCATCAATTCTTTGGATCGAAGCATGAGAAAAGTTGGAGTCTGTAACAATACCTAGTTGATAGCCAGACAGTACTTTTGCAGAAATACCTGTCGCCTCAACTGCTAAACGCAGCAGATTTGCCCCGATGGTGTCAGCAAGTGGCAGAAGTGAGTCAAGGGCTTCTGGTGATGGATTTGTGTTGACTTCCAAAGCGAGTTTATGAAACTCATCCGTCGAACCAGCCATTGCACTAACCACTACTACCAGCTTCTCGCTATCTTGTTCAAGTCGAGATTTGAGGAATGCTGCAATGGTATTGAAATCAGCACTACGTTGAAAAGTTGACCCACCGAACTTGAGGACGCGGATTTGCATTTCAAATCACCTGCCTTTGGATCATCTCTTCTGCGATTTGGATGGCGTTCAAAGCTGCACCGATGCGAAGATTGTCAGAAACTAGCCAAAACCATCCAGCTTTGGGATTATTGGGGTCAATTCTGATTCGACCAACATGAATATAATCGAGATTACCTATAGTTCGCGGTGTCGGATAACCTTGCGTAGCTTCATCGTCATAAACTGTTACTTCTGGAGCATGACGGAGCAATTCAACTATACGATCGCGACTTAGATCGCAATCGCATTCAAAATAAACTGCTTCTGAGTGACAATTAATAACTGGTACTCTGACACAAGTTGCAGAAACGTCTAAGTCAGGACGGTTGAGTATCTTCCGCGACTCCTGAAGCATTTTTTGCTCCTCCAATGTGAAGTGATTATCAAGAAGCACATCAATGCTAGGAATGAGATTGAAAGCCAAAGCCACAGGAAAGCGCTTTGCTTCTGGTGGTTCCAATGGAGTTTTGATAATTTGTAAAGAACCATTTTTGAGTTCTTCAATACCCGTAACACCTCGACCAGAAGCAGATTGATATGTACTAACAATTACCCGCCTCACGTGATAGCTTTGTTCAATCGGCTGTAAAAGCCGTACTAAAGGAATTGTTGAGCAATTTGGATTAGCAATAATCCCGCTCTTAGGTCGCTCTCCTAATAGATGACGATTTACCTGCGGTACAACAAGTGGTGTATCGGGATGCATCCGAAACGCATTGGTGTTGTCAATCACAAGTGCGCCTTGCTCTACTGCTTTGTTAACCCACTCACGACTAATAGGCGTTCCAGCAGCAAAGAAAGCAATGTCAACACCCGTAAAGTTAAAGTCCGCCAAATCGCAAACTTCATAATCGCGTCCGTTTACAGTTAAGCAACGACCGACTGAGCGCGATGACGCGACTAAATGTAAATTGGAATACTCAAAAGAGCGCTCCTCAAACAGCGATAAGAAAGTCGTGCCGACGATACCTGTCGCTCCGACAATTGCGACGGAAGGCTTTTTCTGAGTAATTGACATGCGCTTTCTCCACAAAAAATTTGTAGTACATAAGATTTTATGTTCGACATCTAGAGTTGTTGATTAGTTCACATTTTTGAAATCAGGTTAGTTGGTAGTAATGACCAGTTTAAATTTACTGCAACGCCGACTCCTTGTATTGGCTCTAGGATATGCCTGTAGATAACGTAATCACTAAACATTGCACTAGCTGGATTTGCAAAAGTGAGAACTGCGATCGCTGGTGTTGTAAGCTTTTGGTAGGATGAATACATCAGGATGTATACAATACCAGTGTGAATTACACCTAACCCCAGCAGGTAGTACCAATGGTTGCCAAAAAGAGGAACTTTTTCAACAGAGGTGAAAGGTAAAAGCAAAAATACTCCAAGTGTCAAATGAATCAGAATGATGAGGTGAGGACGCACACCCTCAAGACACTTGATAAGTAGTGTAGTTAGAGCATAAAAAATAGCTGCGAGTAGAGCAAATAATATACCAACTGTTCCTGACACAAGCATAGCAACAGTTAGTTCAAAAGTTCCAGTATTAAAACTTCCCTTGTTCATATTTAAATCAAACTAAAAATATTTTTATCAAGAAAGAATTCAGGAGTCAGAATTCATACTGAATTCTGTACGAAGCCGCAGATGAATAAGTGGGTTTAAGACCCCCACGCTTATCTTTGATTTAGTGGTCTACCCTTCGGGTTGCCGTTCGCGGTAGCGTCTCTGAAAGAGAAGGCTACAATTAGTGGCGGGTCTGAATCCCCCACTAATTGATTCTGGCTCCTAAATTCTGACTTCTGAATTCTTCTTCAATTTACTTGTACCCCCAAACCTGGAATAATCTCGCAAAGACTATAATACTTTGTTGGTTTTCAATAAATTGACTTAGTTCTGCTAACAGAGAATCTACCTCCTTTTGTGAGGCAAGCTTTTCTGAAACAATTGCTTCTTTAATATTAAACAATGTTATTTGAGGAATTATTTTTTCAGAAAGTTTTGTAAATATTGGTTGTACTAAATTAACTTGAACATTTTTAAACCCTGAAGCTCTAAGAATTTTAGGAACCTTAGCTCCTAGATCGACATTTCCACCTCTGCGGTCAATCACCTGGCGGTGTAGTTCAAGATATCTCGTAAAAGCCTGGGATTCTGGATAACAGTAATATCCAGAAAAATCTGTTTCTTCAACTATAGCAACTCCTCCAGGTTTTAAAGCATTATACATTTTTGTAGTTACTATTCCAGGATTCGTTAAATGTGCTACTAAGAAGCGAGAATAAGTCAGATCGTATTGCGATCGCTCATCAATATCAAAAGCATTTAATGCCCTAAATTCAATATTCGGAAATTGCTGTTCAAATTCTTCTTGAACCAACTGGATAATACTACTATCCATATCAATGCCGATGACTTTACCTTTTGCACCTATTAATTTAGCTATCTCTATAGTTACGTCACCACCTCCACATCCCACGTCAAGACAGTGCATTCCTTCGCTTATTCCAATGTCTTTTAAAAGGTTGAGTGTAGTTTCTTGCACAACTTCTGCTAGGATTTTAAGGCGGTCTTTACCCTTTTTACCTCCAGAAATAACATAATTACTTTTCATGGCATTATCCTCTTAATATGTCAAGAATATTTCTCTGTGTCTCTGCGCCTCAGTGTGATAAAATATATCTACATAGTTGAATATTTAATTAAATAATTACAGCATTTAACTTGAAAAAGCAAAACCATACATTTGAGTTTTATTAACATCATTCATTTGGCGCGTAGCAAGTTGAGTAAAACCAAATTTATTATAAAGACTATGACCTTGGGTAAATTGAGTAAAAGACCATAGTTCTATATGATTTTTCCCTTGCTCTTTTGCCCAGTTAATCGCAGTTTTAAGTAATTGGTAGCCGAAACCAAGACCTCGAAAATCATGCTTAAGATAAAGCCTGACAATTTCTGCTTCTGAAGATTTAATTGTTTTGATACCTACAGTCCCAATAATTTCTTCTTTAACTAACAAAACAAAGAAAGCAGCAGATTTTTGATTGTAGATATTATCAAAATCTAAAATATCTGGTATTTCTTGAGAAACTTCAAATATCAGACCATGCTCAATGTAAACCTCGCGCATAATATTGATTATGCTAGGAACATCATTATGAGTGGCTAAACGGATTTGGGAATTAAAAGTTGTTTTTGCTGACATAGGTAGCTATGCTCGTCTTCATTATTGTTGGATAAACAAGTTTATTAAAGTTAAGAAAAGACCTTTTGACTGAGCAACTTGAGGTTAAGAAAAGCTTCGAGTCCTTCAGTTCCGCCTTCATATCCATACCCACTATCCTTAACACCTCCTACTGGTGCATTAGGAGGCACTCCACTTAGCTGATTAATGCCAACACTACCTACCTCTAAAGCCCTAGCGGCGGCTTCTGCTACTGTAGGCGAACTGCTAAACACGTAAGCTGCAAGTCCATAAGGATTACTATTTGCTTGATGAATTACTCGATCGAAGTCAGCAAAAGGTGCGATGGGGATGACCGGGCCGAATGGTTCTTCATTCATAATGGCTGCATTGTCTGGAACTTCAGTAAGTACCGTAGGCAAAAAGAAATATCCTGGTCTTGGCAGCCTTTTTCCTCCAGTTACTACACATCCGCCTTTAGTTACTGCATCAGCAACTAAGCGTTCCATTGCTGCTAGGCGACGAGGGTTTGCCATTGGCCCCATATCAGTGTTCTCGTCCATACCGTCACCAACGCGAATATTTTGTACAAGTTCTGTGAACCGTTTGAGGAATGGTTCATAGAGGGTTTCATGCACATAAATTCGGCTGGGTGCATTGCAACTTTGACCGGAGCCTTTAAACTTGTAAGTTGCGATCGCTTCGGCGGCAGCATCAACATCTGCATCTGCAAAAACGATCGCTGGTGCATGACCGCCAAGTTCTAGAGTGCAGCGTATCAAATTATCTGCGGCTAGCTTTGCTAGTTGTTTGCCAACTGCTGTCGAACCGGTGAAAGAAAGCTTCCTAATAATTGGCGAAGCGAGAAGGTGTTGAGAAATCGCTGGCGGATCGCCAAAAACTAAATTGAGTACACCAGGTGGCAATCCGGCATCAATCAATGCCGTTGCGATCGCCACAGCTGAACTTGGAGTTTCTTCCGCAGCTTTGAGAATTATTGTACAGCCAGCAGCAAGTGCTGGTGCTATTTTTCGGGCACAAACAACCGCTGGATAGTTCCACGGTGCAAAGGCAGCAACAACACCAATTGGTTCAGGTACGATCGACCTGCGATAGTCGCCCACAGGAAAATTACGAGCCTCTAGAATTCGTTCTGCTTCTTTGGCATTCCAAGCAATAGTTTCGGCTGCTCGGATCAATTCTTGGCGAGATTCCCTGAGTGGTTTACCTTGTTCGCAGGTCAGCAAAACTGCCGCAGCATCAATACGTTCGTAAAGTAATGTTGCTGCTCGATCTAGTATCTTCACGCGAGTATTTACTGGCGTGTCACCCCAAGTTAAAAAGCTTTTTTTGGCAGCAGCGAGGGCAAGATCGAGATCGGTTTGGCTTGCATAAGCTACCCGTCCTATTACCTGTTCGTTAGCTGGATCGATTAATTCTCCAAAGCGATTATCGCTGCCATTACACCAGTTGCCATCAATTAACAAACCAAACTCTTGATTCATGGCTGAATTCTCTATTCTGAATTCTGCATTGTTCTTCTGTATTACCTTGTTGTTGAAAGCATTGCCGATTTACCAACAAGTGCCTCTCCATTGCGACCCAGTACTTGGGTATCTGGGCAAAGCAGAATCAGCGCATACTGAGTGTAAGGTGTCAAACCGATTCCTAAATGGAACACTCCGTTACTGCCGCCATAGGTTTCGTTCATACCAAAATTTCCAGGTAGGAGTTCGTGAGCAGTATTAATGCCAAATCCCATTTCCCAAATAATCCGGTAACGCGAATCTAACACGAACATATTATTGAACATATCAACTGCTGGTTGAGCTTCTGGATGAGATGCCCGTAACTCTGTAATCAGACCATTTTTAACGGTAGCAATGACTGCGCTTGAGCGCATACACTCAAGCGCCTTGTAAATTCGCGTTTGGTCTTCGGGTAAAAAGGAAACTGCTCCTGAGTGGACTGTAGGCTGACCTTGCAATGCAATCTCGCCGTTTACCGCTAGTCTGAGGTTGGCGTTAAATCGCATGATGTCATCGGGTAAGGCGCTGAGTTCCCCTGCTGGGGCAATTTGCTGCTCTCCCCATTCGATAAATCCTGCTTGTTGGTTCCACTCATAGCTCTCATCTAAATGTTCAAAGATTGCTTTAGTACCTTGAGTTTCGTTGATAATTTCCAGATACTCGCTATTCCTTCCCAAATCGAAGAAGCGATCGGCAAAGGCTTCTAGTTTTTCGGGATCGGTGCGCTCCATGATTCCCAAAAAATGCTCAATCGCTAATAGTGGCGTTGGTGTAGAATTGCAAGGCATGACAACTAACTTGCGCTGTCCCAGCTTTTCGGGTGCAGGAGACTCCAAGAAGTATTGGGGAGAAATGACAAGAACATGGGCTGGCTCAGGAATACTCTCGTCAAACAACTGTTCAAGCGATCGCTCTGCATCATAAGGCACAATCTTTGTGGAAGTATAGTCACTATTTTCTGCAATTTGGAACTGGTTTACTAAAGAAGAGTTAGTGACAAGGCAAAAATGAACATCCTTGCTAGAGCCATATTGACGAAGGTATTGTGGGCGGATGAGTATAGTTTCCATCTTGATAATATCCATAAATAGAAAATGTTGATTCTTTACAGAACTTACTCAAAAACAACTTGAAATGCTATATTTCGCGATATCTGCACTCAAACCGACAAATGTATACAATTAATTGATTCTGAGATTTTAATACTCTATTAATATTATTTGGTTAATCCAAAATATTATTTTTTGAATTAATAGGAGGGATTTATACCTCCTATTAATTTGTGATGTATTTAAATTGCATACTCTAATTAAAACTCAGATTCACATATTTTCTGAATTTTTGAGGCTGATTAAAAAACCTCTTAAAATTGCAATTTAAATGCTAATTAGCTAATCGAAAAATATTAGCCTAACAATGTGCCGAGGTAACGACCATTCTTGTTTACTTTCTTCATGGTTATTTC
>JAVRCJ020000050.1:0-16693 GCA_034530875.2 Nostoc sp. DedSLP01 | reverse complement strand
TAGTTAGCTAATCGAAAAATATTAGCCTAACAATGTGCCGAGGTAACGACCATTCTTGTTTACTTTCTTCATGGTTATTTACCGATTTGGGTTAATGTCGATCTGCTTGTACAAGCTAAATTGAACATACAACTATTTTTATTAAAAAACAAGCGATAAATTGAATATTTTTGCATATTTTTTAAATAAATAAATAGCTAATTTTAGACAACCAAAATAGAACGATTTATCAACAGTGCCAAAAATAATTAATACACTGTCTTGTATCGTCCAGACAATAAAGAGAATCTTTTTTTAGATTTCAGTAATTAGTTAAAAACTTCATTGATGTTACCAATTACTTACTTGAAAAACACAAACAATTTTTCAGCAATTGTTTATTGCTGAACTTTTTATTTTTTTGAGGATTCAGAAAGTTTTATTGAGTTAATGCAGTTATAGAGAAGTCAAGACACGCTAAAGCGTTAACGAGCCTATTTTGATTTGGAACTTAGCTAGAGTAATGCAGATATAGAAGAGTTACTACTCGCTAAAGCGTCTGCGATTTTATTTTGATATCGATACGACTGGTGTCCAAGCTCGTAAACGCCGTTCTTGTCGCGATTGTATAGTCTCTCCATCATAGTCCACAGTTATCGAATCTTGAGAGACCAAATGAGCGCAATCTAAGGCGTTGACATTGATAGTGGCAAAGGGCTGCTGCGTTTCATGCTGCATGAGAGCGGCAACATAAACGCCGCAGCAACCGCAAAATAGGAAATCAGCTGTATGCATACCAAAGCGATAATGAATAACTTGCTCGGGGTTGATAATTTGAATCTGCAAGTTTCCATTGGGATCTGAGGTACTACGCGTGCCGTGTTTCCGACAGAATGAACAAGCGCACGTCCGAACAGCTAATTGGTTTGGAGCCTTTGTGCTGTTAAATATAAGTTTGAGGTTGCCACAGTGACATCCACCTCGAAGCGGAAAGTGCTGACTATCCATCTAACTTTCATCTCTATACTTGCTATCAGAAGCCTGCAATACTCAACGAACGTAACTTGCCCCGTTGACATCGATAGTAGCGCCTGTTACATGACGTGCCAAATCTGAGGCTAGAAAAATCACGACATTCGCAACATCTTCCGGCATTGCCATCTCCCCCAGTGGTGTCTGGGAAATAGCAGCTGACTCGCCATAGCTATCGAAGTACTCAGTGTTGAGTTCTGTACGAACAAATCCGGGAGCGATCGCATAGACTAGGATATTCTTATCGCCAAATCCCCGCGCAATTGTACGAGACAGAGCAAGCATTCCTCCTTTGGATGCCGCATAGTGCGTATAGTCAGGTAAATCACCCCGAAATCCTGCTCTGCTAGCAATATTAATAATCTTTCCACCACCTCGCTGTTTAAAGTGATGGATAGCCTCACGGCACAAATATGCTGGAGCAACTAAGTTAATGTTGAGTGTACGTATCCATGAGGTATGCCAGTCTTCAAAATCACCTTCTATAGTGGCTTTTTCATACACTCCTGCATTGTTTACGAGTACGTCAATGCCATCTCGCCAATCAGTTGCACGCTCCCAAAGATATGGGATAGCCTTAACATCAGCGAGATCGCCAACGACTGTATGACAGCGGTCTGAGCCTAAATCAGCTTGTAAAGCAGCAAGTTGTTGTGCAAGTACATCGTTAGCTACTACATAACCACCCGCAGCCACAACAGCGCGTGCAGATGCCTCACCAATACCACGAGCAGCTCCTGTAATTAATACTACTTTTCCTGTGAGGTCAATCATAATTACCCTCTCAAAGTCTAGACAACATAACTTCCTTGTCAAAATAATTCGTAATTCGTAGCGAATTCTCTGCGTACCTTTGCGCTTACCTTTGTACTCCTCTGTGTTTAAACCTCAACCCTCAATTCGCCACGATTTTACGAATCAGTAACTTAACTCATCTAGTAGCAGTAGTGAGTTCAGGAGTACCGAGAAGCAGCTTTTTATCCTGTCCATATATCCGAATACCCGGACAAATCAAATCGAGATGGTACTGGGTGTAAGGTGTAAGACCAAGCCCAAAGTGCAACGCTCCCCTAGTACCACCATAAACTTCGTTCATCGCATAATTACCCCACAGCAAGTCGAGTGAGGTATTGATAGCAAAACCTAACTCCCAAATAGTCAAATATCGGGAATCAATAGCACCCATCGCTTTGAGCATTTCTGCTGCTGGTTCTACATCTGGGTGAGTAGGATGCAAATTTCTTACAACACCATGTTCTACTTTCCCAATCAGCGCGTGATGCTTTATATGTCGCAACTGACTGAAAATACGTGCTTGATCCTCTCGTAAAAAAGACGGTTCACCACTATGTAGAATTGGTAGCCCTCGGAATGCAATCTCGCCATTGATTGCCAAGTAAAGATTGGGATTAAATTCCCAAATATCGGCAGGTAAAACGCTAATTTCTCCTGATGGTGCAATCTGTTGTTCGCCCCACTCTAGAGGACCAGCTTGCAAATTCCATTCGTATTTTTCGTCAAGATGGTCAAAGATGGCGCGAGTTCCGTACTCTTCATCTACAATTTCTAGGCGATCGCTTTTTTGTCCTAACTCAAAAAAACGCTCGGCAAACTCTGCTTGAGCATAGGGATCGGTTCGCTCGATGACACCAAGAAAGTGTTTGATAGCTTCTAGTGGTGTTGGTGTGGAATTGCAAGCCATCGCCATCAGCTTGCGCTTGTCCCCTAATACCTCTGGATTTGGAGAACGGAAGAAACGATTTGGTGAAACTACAAAAACATGGGAGTTTTCCGGGATTTGATTTTGTAGTATTGTTTCAAATGACCCTTCCTGGTCATAGGTGACAGTTATATAATCTGTGTAAGAACCACTTTTCTCAATGGTGAAGCGATCGACAATATCTGTGTTAGTCACCAAGCAAAAAGTACAACCTTCTGACGAGCCAAACTGACGGTAAGAACCAGGTCTAATGCTAATAGGCTCCATAAATCACCTCTATTTTTCAACAACGGTTATTGTTTCTTGCCCAACGCCTGTAGTATGCGATGTTTTGCTAAATCTGTTGATATGTGAAGAATACAAAGTAGCCGATCTGCCGGAGTTAGATTGTTTTGGAAATAGTGTCCTACGTCAGCTTTTTTTGTTGTTGGTAGCGAAGGATAAAAATCTTTCGGTACGCTAGCATTTTTAATTGCGCCAGTATGCAAGCAAAACTCTAGACCAGGACATATACTCTCTGCAATCAGACAAGCTATCTCGTTCATTTCTGGGTCTGGCATTTGACCCTCAATCCGAGGATACATTTGAACGCCATCAAAGCGTGAGAACACCCGCATTGCTGAGAAAACAGCAGGATGACAAGTTTTGAGAGCAACGATTGATGGGAATCCTAAATGTCCTTGACTCACCTTGTAAAGGTGAAATCCCCACATATATTTGAGCAGATGTGTTTTCTGATAACGATCTGCAATCATCTGTATTTTGATGTGCAGAAAGGGCAATGAATCTGTTTGTACCCAACTGGATGCCAAGACAGCAATTAAGTCATTTGATGTAGCCTCGACTGCAACAATTAAGTAATCACATTCTTCAAACCAGTTTGGCTTCGCCTCAAAATACTGTTCTATCTTTAAGGCTGGCATTGCTTGGATCAATCCCTGCACAATCCATTCTTTGATTGCTGGTTGAATAAGTTGTTTGGGAGTGGCGTAGTGAAGAATATAGCGATCGAATAACCACGAATCAAGCCAGTTTTTTTGCAAAAGTTGCATAGCAGGATGATTGAATGAGCTTTGTCTGGGTGTCCCCGAAGTTTGCTCAACGGGGAAATTCCCGCACACAAATTCTCTCCCTATCCTTGCGTTAGTCCGAACGAGAAGTATAGATCGGACTTACAATTGAAGGTATAGAGAGCAGATATTTGCCCTGCACTACACAAGAATCATTCTTAAATCTTCTGCAACAAAGTGTTGCATAGATCGTTACACCTGTGCCAGCAGACTCATATCAAGAGATTTCCCCAGGATTAAATCCTCAGTTTTACCTACGATTAACTGCTGATGGAGTTCCATAAAGTATGCAACGTAAAGCCGACCAACATTACGTATATGTTCGAGGACTTTTTCATCATCTTCAGGAGTTTTGATTAGAGATACAAGGACATCCCACACAAAATCGTCATGATCATCTTTGAGATCGAGGTTCACATGTCCTCTAGCTCCGATAATTTTATCTTTACCCAGAATCTTCGCTAAATTGTCAAGCCATTGCGGTTGGGTCTTTACAGTTGTGTATTCAACGAAGTAAACGCTTGAGATCAGAGCTAGCGGACTATCTTTATATTCGATGTCAAAGAGCAAATATCCCATAAGCAGCTTCGTTGAGAGCAATGGCTCTTGCGAGTAAATCGCATCCTTCGATACGCCTACGGCCTCAAGATCCCTAACGAAGAACTCGGTATCGTGAAGCATCTCTTCCTCGGTGTATTTCGCCCATGCTTTGGCTTGCACAGGGTCATGCTTAGTAAAGTATCGGATAGCTAGTGCGTCTACTGTACGTTTTAGCCGCAACCGAAGAATAGTTTCAATGTTGTGCCGTTTGTAGTAATCCATATTGATTTGCGATCCGTTCAACATATGTTGAGAAAACGGAACTTCCTTATAGAATTTCGCAATCATTGAGTCCAGGAGTGCGTCTACACGCGATCTCAGTTCCGGTCTTTTCGGCTGACCAATAGGCTTTTTCATTTTTAACAGAATTGATTATTTTCAATGGTTTGAGAACTTTGGCAAGGGGTGGAATCAGAAACTGGCAATTGAGAATGCTGGTTCAGAATAGTTTTTCTCGCTGCATCTCAAATTACCTATTCTTCTAATCCTCACTGTCTATGGGTTTTGCGTTAAATAGAATATCTCGTTGTTGGTTATATACCAACTTATCTGGTAGTAAATCCTATACTAATCTTATGGGGTAAAATGTCATGCAAGATACACTTTTTGATTTATCTTTTAAAATCTCTGTGACAAACGCGATCGCGCAACGGCGACCAAACGATTGCTGGCAAATGTTTCTACTGGTTCACTTAAACCTTGTTGAAATAGTGTGAGTGGGTTGTTTATATCCGCACTAGCAAAAACATCTGCGGATTTTCCTGTCTGTGATAACTCTTGTTCTATGAGTTCTCGTGTTAAACCAGATGGCCCAAATCGCGTTGTTACTGGGATTTTATACTCTTGGGTAAAAGAGTTAGCGACTTCTGTCAGACTATCGCGCAAACTACCAGTACCGTAAAGGGTAACAGCGAAGGCTGGATGAGACAAAATCAGATTGAAAGTACTAGTAGTCAGCGAGATGGCAATTAAATATTTTTTCATACTTGTTGACTCAGTAATATTTGAGGACTCAAGTCTACGAAAAAACAATGTTCGCCACTGGTTCACTCAAGCCTTACTAATACTCTTCGAGTGGTTTATCAATATCAGACGAAGATATGCGGTCTTTTCTTTGGGATGCGATCGCATGAAGTACTGTTTCCTCTATTGGCTGTTGAGAGGATACTCCTACTGCCCGTCTAGCAGTTTGTACATGCAGATTTATCATTGTTGCTTATTTTCCTTTTATCCCCCTTCCGTATTTTTTCGTAGTTTTGTTCAAAAATCAAATAGAACTTTTATATTACTAACAAAATGTAGGAGTTTAAGTCCCCGGCTTTTATCAAGCCGCAAGTGTTGTGGCGGGGTCTGTTTTACAAAGTTCAGATGCCTGCGGCAAGCCGCAAAGCGTCTACGGAGGAAACCTCCGCTCTGACTTTGCGCTAAATCTCCGTTACAACACGGAAAAAGCGAATTGCGAATTGGTTTAACTGCGCTACCAGGTACAAACAACTTGAGAAAAAATCGCCCTTAAAAAATTCTGAGAGTCAAAGTTACACCAATCAAGCGATCGCTGTTGTAATTTCTCTGTGGATGACGGGCAGATTGCATAAAACTTTCAACACCAAACTATAAGTCAATGTATTGGTGTTCATCTCAAATTATTTGCTATCAAGGCAGGAAAAACAGGCAATGTACATCCAAAAACTTTCTGCATCTCTATTTTCGATGACTACCTTGTTAACTGGAACTACTTTGACCGTCCTGGTTAGCTCTGCTTCTCTAACACTTGTGTTTGGTCATTCTGCTCAAGGGCAAGGACTACCTTATGGGCCAGATACTTGTCGTCAAGGCTATGTTTGGCGCGAAGCCGTTCCTAATGACCATGTTTGTGTCACACCCAAAACCCGTTCTCAAACTGCAAAAGACAATAATCAAGTTGTTAATCGGATTCAGCCTGGTGGAGGTGCCTATGGTTCTTTCACTTGTCGTCAAGGCTACGTTTGGCGCGAAGCTGTTCCCAATGATTATGTATGTGTCACACCACAAACCCGTTCTCAAGCTGCAAAAGACAATAGTCAAGCCAATAGTCGCCGAGCTTTAAGTGGTGTGACCATTGATTATGGAACCCAACTCAATCCAGTTCACGAATAATTTCATGGGCGATGCATTCAGTAAATGCACGTATACCGAATGGCACGCTTGCGATCGGCAAATCCAATATTCATAAGGATGAGTGAGTGTGGGGTGTAGTGGCGTTCAAAGTCAGCGTTGCGTGGCAAAGAAGTTTATTAATGTTCGCACTTGTTTTAATTTTCTTGATTTTTTCCCTACACCCACAAGAGCCACCCCCAACAAATAGCCCTGACGCTTGTTTTACGTTTTCAAGCGTGCCATTCGCACGTGTATCTCATTTATCTCGAAAGTGCTGTATCTTGTCGATCGCCCAGTATACACCAGAGATCGTCGCACTAACAATTCTGTTAAAATCGCGTTGCTCCCGCACGTTTTGAGGCACTGCTATGCCTGCAAAGGGATTCGGGTAACTACAGTTACCAAAACTGCAACGGTTATGAAATCCCAGGCTGCTTAAGACTATTCTAGGTAAGTGGAAACTTCAAATGTCAGCAATAAAGCCGTCTAAAGAGACAAAGCTTCCACACATTCCACGAGGTTTTGAGCCAATACACATTCTTTAGTGTGAGGATTTAGCCATGTCTTACCCGATTTCGTCCAAAATGTGGCAGCGAGTCAGTATTGTAGCACTGTTGTTATTAATACCGCCAGTAGGAATTGCAATTTTACGTCAGTCTGCTACGGTTGCGGTTCCAGTCAATCAGACTCCTAAAAGTTCTACACCAACAACCTCCATTCTACCCAATCACCCTAACTACCAAGCACTCCAGGCATTCGTACAAAAGTATAGTTGTGTCGTCTTTGTTCAAAACTTTGGTACTGTTCCCATAACCCGGACTGAGTTTGCCACAGTCTTGAATGCCTGTGTGAATCGGAGCAATGAGCTAATAGCGACTGACCCCAAGATAGTTACCGAAGCGGATATGAAAACTTTGCAACGGTTGCAGTCCGAATTCGCACCGGAGTTAGCAACCCTAACAAGTCAGATAGATGAATTGCTTCCTTCTACTCCTACTCAGGCTCCCAGAGAACTTACTCAAGAGGAGTCCACCCGAAAGACTCAACCCTTACCTACGGCTCCATCCCTTAGTATTTCGTCTGGCTCATCTGTGCAGAATCAAGTTGTTAACCGTGCGTACATGCCTAAAACCGAAGCTGGTGGAATTAGGGGAGGGGTTGCCCCAGAGCCACAAACAGGTAGCAGATTTAATACTGAAAACTACAACCGAATTGAGGATAATCCCTTTCATCGCGTCGATAATGACCCCCTTTCCACCTTTTCCATTGATGTAGATACAGCATCTTACAGCAACGTGCGACGCTTTATTACTCAAGGAGAATTACCACCCAAGGATGCAGTCCGAATTGAGGAACTAATCAACTATTTTACCTACAATTATCCCCAACCAAAAGACAATCGCCCTTTTTCTGTCACTACTGAAGTTGCTGCTGCTCCCTGGAATCCTCAACACAAGCTGGTACAGGTGGGTTTGCAAGGTAAACGCCTAGAGAGTGAAACCTTACCACCCAGCAACTTAGTATTTCTGATTGATGTCTCCGGTTCTATGGATGACCCCAAAAAATTACCGTTGGTGCAACAGTCCCTGAAATTGCTGGTAAATAAACTACGTCCTGAAGACCGGGTAAGTTTGGTAGTCTATGCTGGCAATGCTGGATTGGTATTACCTGCTACTTCTGGTAGTCAGAAATCAACAATTCTGGCGGCGATTGACCGCTTAGAGGCTGGAGGCTCCACTGCTGGCGGTCAGGGCATTGAACTCGCCTACAAGATAGCTGAACAAAGCTTCCTTAAGTCTGGTAATAATAGAGTCATTTTAGCTACTGATGGTGATTTTAATGTCGGGGTTTCCAGTGATGCCGACCTGACGCGATTAATTGAACACAAGCGAAATCGGGGAATTTTCTTGACGGTGTTGGGATTTGGCACTGGCAATTATAAGGACTCAAAAATGGAGCAACTGGCTGATAAGGGTAACGGCAACTACGCTTACATCGATACCCTATTGGAAGCCAAAAAGGTTTTAGTTAACGATCTCAGGGGAACTCTGTTTACCATTGCCAAGGATGTGAAAATTCAAGTGGAGTTCAATCCAGCGAAAGTTCAGGCATATCGCTTGATTGGTTACGAAAACCGCTTGCTGCAAAACCAGGATTTCAATGACGATAAGAAAGATGCAGGCGAAATTGGGGCTGGTCATTCTGTCACAGCGCTTTATGAAATAATTCCCACTGGTATGAAGAGCGATGTGAAACTGCCTACAGTAGACCCCTTGCGGTATCAGCGTTCTAGTGAAACTGCCTCCAATGCTGGCGGCAATGAATTGATGCTCTTAAAACTGCGCTATAAATTGCCCCAGGACAGCACCAGTCAACTAATTACTCAAACCATCCAAGATGATGATTTGAGAGCCGACCCCTCCACCAACCTGAGATTTGCTGCGGCGGTGGCGACCTTTGGGATGGTGCTGCGTGACTCTGAGTACAAGGGGAATGCTAATTATGATTTGGTAATGAAATTGGCAACTCAAGGGAAGGGAGAAGACCGGGAGGGCTTGAGAGATGAGTTTATTCGCTTGGTGGAGCAATCTAGGGGGTTGATTACGAGGAAATAATTTGAATTGCTTCGACCTACCATTGCACTTGTTTTTTTATCTGCGATCGCTCTCATTACACCACAGCGTTATCGAAACCGATAATGAAGCGATCGCTAGACCTGATTGTTAAGATGTACTACTTGAATAACGTGCGCTCATCGGTCACAACTTTATATAATCCCTAATAGAGGACTAACGAAAGTATATGACTGATACCATTTCACTTTAAAAATGATATGCGTAGGCAAGCAGAGGGAGCCTACGGTGTACACACAAGTCTTCTAGACTTGCGCCGCAGACTTTAGATCCCCCCAACCCCCCTTTCCAAGGGGGGCAAAAATCTCTCAAAGTCCTCCTTTTTAAGGAGGATAATGACAGATCTACGAGGATTTTGGTTTCCTACAGAGATGTGCGTACACCGTAGGCAGAGGGAGCAGAGGAACAGAGGAAGTGATTTGTATCAGTAATTTCGTGAATTGGTATGACACGCCTGAGTATTTTCCTAACAGACTAGACCGCATTGAACAAATCATGCTAGGGCTTGCCGAGCGACAAGCTAACACTCAAGTGCAGCTGGATAATCTAGCAATTAGACAAGCTAACACTCAGGCGCAAGTGGATGAGCTAAGACAAGAAATACGACAGCTTACCAGCAACGTTGACCGTGTTCTTGCTCGCAGTGCGATTTTGGACGATGTACTGCTTGAATTACGCGACAGTCACGAAACACACCAGCGTAACTTTGAAGAACACCAACGCACTACAAACGCTGCTCTACAGAGTCTTGAGGCTATCTTGGTACAACTGACTCATAATCAGTCTTGAAGTGCGATGTCACTCGACTTGCTGCTGTGCATCGGGAGCACCTATTACCGTTCATCCCTCATCCACTCCAACCCAGTCCTCCGTGCAGCCTCCGCACTGTAATAAATCTTTTGCTCTCCAAATACTTCAAGAGTGCGGCTGATAATGCGAAACTGCCAGGAATGTCCAGGCGTATAGAAGACGATTAGGACACTGCCGTTAATACAAAGCACTTCATCAACTTTAATCACAGACATTTGTTGGTTTCATGCTTAATGCTCTGGTTCCATAATTCTTTGAAAAAGATAGCCCGAACCTCTAGCGGTCAAAATTAACTCTGGATTATTGGGGTCATCTTCTAGCTTTCCTCTCAATCGGGAAATATGCACATCGACCACACGAGTATCTGCATGTTGTTCTGAGGTATATCCCCAGACTCGCTGCAAAATTTCTCTACGGTCAAAAGACTTTCCCGAGTTGCTCACCAACAACTCTAGCAGGCTATATTCTATACCAGTTAATCGAATTCGCTCACTTTCTTTGTAGACTTGCCGCTTATTTGTATCAATTTTGAGAAAGCCTACTTCAATCACTCCTGAATTAGGAATGCCAGCAGCGCTTGTTTTGCTACCCCGTCGCCGCAGTATCGAGCGAATCCTTGACTCTAGCTCTTTCGGGGAAAATGGTTTCGCTATGTAGTCATCTGCACCTAACTCCAGCCCTGTAATCCGATCTGCAACGTCTGCTAGAGCTGTAAGCATAATAATTGGCACATCAGTTTCTTTGCGTAATTCCTGGCAGACACCATATCCATCAAGTTTTGGCATCATCACATCCAAAACAATTAAGTCTGGGTCATAGGAGCGAAACTTTAACAGTGCCTCTTCGCCATCACCAGCTGTGACCACATCGTAACCGATCATGGAAAGGCGCGTTTCTAAAATCCGGCGAATACTTACTTCGTCATCTACCACCAGGATTTTTTCTTTATGGCTTTCCACGTTTTCAATACTTGTATGCAGTTAGAAAATCATGATATTCGAGCAATTCACTGTTGAAGTGTTGCTGCAACTCCCATTTTATGCCTGCTCATGCCAAAAAGCGTCTTTACTCACTTTTTGGTAACGATCGCTCGGGTGCGGCATGATTTCTCACTCTTCCGAGCCAAGTTATTACGCTTTATGCTTTGTGGGGTCAACTAGTTTATATAATTGCTCCCCTTTGCGCGTTGGTGGAAACGGATGCCCTTCGGTTGATGTTACCTCTAGCCCTGTGCCTTCTCCATCTGGATTAGTCAGTTCGTACTATCCGCTGATGGGAGTACGTTCACCTGGGTTATACAACGCTTGGGCTTGTTCTTCGTTATTATCTTTCCCTTGGGGTTGTACCGCATTGTAAGTTAGCGTGAACTGTCTGGTCATTTCAAAACCAGGAAGATAGCCTCCGTGATATGGAATTTCTGACACCTGGCTTAATTTACCTTTAATATCAGAAATTGGTTGGAACAATTTTTCGTTGTTCTGGCTCCACTGGATTATTTGTGCATCTAGCAATTCTTGAAACTCTAGAGCGTGTAACGTCGCTGACTCTTCTGAAGTTTGGCTATCAACAATGATTGACAACTTGAGCGTCAATGACAGTGATGAAAGTATTTCTCTTGAATCTTCACAATTCGTGACTTGGCTACAACACTCGTCTACATGAAAACCAAACTGCGCTTTAAAGGGAGAAAAATTTGGTGTTTGAAGTTGTTGATTAAGATATGCTAACAGTCCGGTATCCGGCTGGGATAATATCTGGCGAACGATTGGTATTTGTGTCATGTCTGCTCTACAGGTTTGAGATTGACAGTTTTCAACTTAACAATCTCACTCGATTCATCATGACCAGACATCCCTCATAATGGCGAAACCCAACTCAATCGCTTTACCGATTTACTTTATATATCTTTCATGCTGCTAAAAAATTAAGGCTGCTCTCCTTGGTTTGTATTCGCTATCACAATTATTCTTTAACATCATTGCAACTAGTAAAGGGTTTTTTCTAAAGCTCCCAGAGATAACATTACACCAGCTTTTGATATTATTTTCTAATTTCTTAGCCCTTGACCCATCAGGGGATTTTTGTTAGTAGGCTATAAGTTCAGCTAATTAACTAATGAGGCTCTACCGTTTAAAACAAAACTGCGCTATAAAACCCAATTGAGCAATTGCTAAAACCAACTTTTGATCGCTTGCCACATCTTACTTATACCTCGCCAGAATACAAAGCTAGGTGCTAATAATTCAATCGCATCATTACAATGCTGTATTTCCTGGTCAAATCCTATTTCCTGATAAAGCTTTCGCGCATTGTCATAAGCCTTTAGTGCTTCACTGACTTGATTAATTTTTTCTCAAACTACAGCTAAGTGAAACCAAATGTTTGCTTCTCCACAATCATCATATATTTTTCTTCGGCGTTGCATAATTACGGGATGACTTATCACGCAGAGGCGCTCCAGATGCGTAGAGAATAAGGAGTTAAAAATTTCAATACATCAAAATTCATCCCCTGATTCAGCAATGCCTTTTCTTCTTACCTTCAGAGATTCTTGATAACAATGAATTGCTTGTTGATATTGTCCCCAGCACTCATAGACATTTGCCATTCCAGACAAACAGATACCTTCACTCTTCCAATCACCGATTAATCTTGCGCTCTCTAGCCACATCGAGCTTCTTGTTCGTATTCGTCGGCACGTCGATAAACCAGAACCCAGTCACATACGCCCACGCTGGCCAATCAAGAGGTCTTGGAATAACATGAGAGCTAAAACCGTACAGTACGGGTATCCTTGATACATTAGCTGGAGTCCTTCGTCTAAAACGACTACCCAAAAATGGCAAGGGCGGCAATTTCAACGTTTCGGTTCTAAAAGAGTTAAGCAGTTTTCGATACCTCTGCCAGTACAAGAACTCTGCTT
Organism: Nostoc sp. DedSLP01; assembly: GCA_034530875.2. Lineage (GTDB taxonomy): Bacteria > Cyanobacteriota > Cyanobacteriia > Cyanobacteriales > Nostocaceae > Nostoc. The sequence goes on along the minus strand of JAVRCJ020000050.1, from coordinate 3,790 downwards.
TGATGTAGCTGGCGTAGTTGATAACTTTCTTGAGTGGGTTTTTTGTTGTTCAAGCGAATCTCAAAAATCCAAACATCCCGGTTGGAGTCAACGGCACAACTGATGCCATGAAGCAGGGTACGCCTAATTTCTCCGCAATGTGATAACCCCAGTTTGCTAACGGCGTGTAGATGATTACTTCAGTTCCTTGACAAGCCACCCAGGCTGACTGCAACTGTTGACATAACAGTTTTTCTTCATCTTGGGGTTTGCTTTTTTCTCCAGCTATTAGTCGCTGCCCCTTTTTTGATTGCAGAAACTTTTGCATATTGCCAGCTAGAGCTGCAAACTCCAAATCGAACTGTCTCACGAATGGTTCAAAGTTTTCGTTTGCTGCCACCGTTACCTCATGCCCTGCACGTTTCAAGCCAATAGCCAAAGCACAGTATGGTTGCACATCGCCTCTTGAACCTACTGTCAGGATCGTAATCTTCAGTTTTCGCTTTGGTGGGGTGGGTGAACTTTGGCTCAATTGCTTCCCTTAGACTTGACTGTTGGTTCTACTGATGAATTGTACTGAATTACCTTTGAAAGATGAGTATTGTGTAGGTTGCTAAAAGCGAAGCCTCTTGATGAAAAGGCTTCGCTTTTAGCTGGTTGTTAGCTTCAACCGCTGTTATAGTTACTTGCGCTCATAACACAACCCAATTAACAAGATCGTCGGTGCAGCCAGAAACATCCACATCGTTGGCTGTAACCCATAATTATATGCTAACCAACCTAGTGCTAGGGGTATGAAACCACCAACTAGACCTGCCAAATTATTGAGTGCGATCGCTGTGCCACTTTGCCCTAGCATTGCAGTATATAGCTGTCCTTGAAGGATGGAATACCAACCTGCATTTAACAAACCCAGCGCGCCTAAAATGACTATTTTAATGGTGATGTTCGGTAGCAGCAAAAAAGCCGGATAAAGGCACAAAACCAAAAATACACTCAAGCGCAAATACTGTATGCCTTGCATTCGCTCCAACAATGGAATGAGCAACAAATCACCTAATAAACCGAACCCCAGCCAGACACTAAAAGCAAAGCTCGCTTGTGTGTCACTTGTACCTACAACATCCACAAAATAAAGAGCTAAAAAGCCTCGTAGAACATCAAGCATTAAGTCTGAAGATTGCAACAGAATTAACCAGCGTAGGACGTTACGTCGTTTGAGCGCGTAGATGACATGATGAATACCCTTGTGAATACTAGAGTCTGGCATATTCACTGGGCTAGATACCTTTACTCTCAGCATTGGAGACTTCCACATTAAGCTGCTTAGACACACCGTTAGAGCTGCTAGGCTCAGAAAAACATTTCGCCAATTCTGGTTTAAGGCGATCGCACCTGCTAAAGCCAAAGGAGCGATCGCATTGCCAACAGAACCCGCCAATGCCCAACGTGCCATATTTGCTTCATGGCGGTGAGGTTCCAAATCCATGAGTATCGCCTGAGACAAGCTAACAAACGCGCCAGATGCCGGATAAAACAACACCAATGCGGCTAATAAACTCCAAAATTGATGGCTCAGGGCAATTAGTACTAGCGCCGCAGCAAAACCGATCCCTCCTGTCAAAATCAATAATCGTCGCGCACCAAAATCTCCTAAAATTCCAAAAATTGGCTCTATCACGCTGCTAACGGTATTGGGTATGGTCAATAGTAACCCGACTTGCACGTAAGAAAGCTCGAGATCGTCACGAATCAAGGGATAGGCTGCGCCCATCACACCATCGACAATTTCATCTAATGTCTCAATCGCCAACAAGAGGCTGATGAATAGAATAACTGATTTGGTTGTTTTGTTCTGACCATCCACAGGCATCGTCAAATTCTCCCGTTTCCAAATTTGTTTACCAACACACTCTTTTCACAGCGTTGGCATTTGGCGGGGGAATCCATGAACAAAAGCTTCGCCACAGCACTCTGGCGAATTGCCTGTTGGAAAGATTTTTACAAACTTACCAAGGAGGAAATATCATTATGGCTACAGAGCTAAAGATTAGAACAGTTAACATCGTCTTTTGCCTATTTTATACCAAGCGCGCAATTCGCCATTGTATGAAGCCGCTGTTTAGTTTGTTTCCCTATTGCTAATGTATTTTTCCCAGAGAATATATCCATTGGATGTTGCTTTGGACGGCTAATGAAATCACCATCGATATCAATACTGAGTGAGATTCTATTGGTTGTAGAACTCAAAATATTAAATATAGGAGATTTATGTCACTACCAATTATTTTGCAACCCGGTGAAGGTGAAGCAGTACAAATCCGTACAAGTACTTGTATTTTTAAGGCAACTGGTGAACACACACACGGACATTTCGGACTGTTTGAATTTGTAATGGAGCCTGGTACTCAAGGAGCTAGCCCTCACATCCATAAGGAATTAACGGAAATGTTTTATGTCGTCGAGGGTGAAGTTGAACTCGTTCTCGATGGGCAACGAGTAAATGCTACGCCAAAAACCTTCATGCTAGTTCCACAAAACACCTCTCATGGCTTTTCTAACCCTGGAACAACTCGCTCAACACTCTTAATTCTATTTTGCCCTGCCGATTCACGCGAACAATATTTTCAGGGATTGGCCCAATTGACGAAAGATGGGCGAGAGCCTAGTCAAGAAGAATTGCTTGAATTAATGCAAAAATTCGATCAATATCCAGTACCAAAAGTTTAAAAACTATAGCGACCAATTATTTTTAAACAGTGGCAATTGAATCACTTGTGTTTGTTTTGCGTTTTCTAGATTGGACAATGTAATTCCTAACAACCTGATACTACGGTTTTCTAGCTCAACTGCCTCAAACAATGCTGTGGCTGTTGCAACGATCGCTTCTAAATCACGGGTATAATTAGGCAGAGTCTTGCTGCGTGTGATTAGCTGGTAGTTAGAAAACTTGATTTTTAAAGTTAACGTTCGTCCCCTTGTGGAGTGCTGTTCTAACCTTTGCTGACAAGAAAGAGCAATTTGTTCGAGTTCGTGTAGCAAAGCCGGGCGTTCGCTCAGATCGACAGCAAATGATGTTTCTGCGCCAACCGACTTGCGGACTCTATTCGGCTCAACTATTCGGTCATCTTCTGCTCTGGCTATTTTGTAATAATGATGCCCCACCTTGCCAAAATATTGTGTTAACTCACTAAGAGATCGCTGCTTTAAATCTGCACCAGTATGTATACCTAGAGAGTGCATTTTTGCTGCTGTGACTTCCCCAATTCGATGAAACTTTTCAATCGCTAACCCTTCCACAAAAGCGATCGCCATTTCAGGTAAAATTACTGTTAATCCGTTGGGCTTGTTCTGTCCTGATGCCATTTTTGCCAGGAACTTATTAATCGATATGCCTGCTGTCGCCGTGAGCTTAGTTTCTTGTAGTATCGCTGCTTTGATTAATCTTGCAATAGTAGAAGCATAAGTTATATTTTGCTTATTTTCAGTCACGTCCAAGTGTGCTTCATCTAAGGCTACCCCTTCTACCACATCGGTGTAGCGTCTGAATATGGAGTGGATTTGAGCAGAAACTTCTCGGTAGACATCAAATTTTGGTCGCACGAAAATCAGTTCCGGACAACGAGCAGCAGCTGTGACTGATGGCATCGCTGAGTGAATGCCGAATTTCCTACGCCCTTTAACTTTCTTACCACCATCGAAACCCTAGACCTCCCACGCCAGTTGCTAGCCTACGGGAACGCTTTCAGCGAACAAGTCGGGCATTGCCCGCCCAAGGCACTGGCTCCTTTTTTTCCGTTGTCTTGAGCGA
>JAVRCJ020000049.1:0-51151 GCA_034530875.2 Nostoc sp. DedSLP01 | reverse complement strand
AAACAGTATTCAGGAAATCCTTCCATTGTTTAATAGCTTTAAAAGCTGTGGAGCTTGTTCCGCATAGCTTATAGCTTCTCTTAGTGCCATTCGGATTAGAGCTAAAGATATCGATGATATAGCAATACCTAACAGTAAGAAAAATAAGCCTCCAAATAATAAATAGCCGCAAATAAGTACCCACCAAGGCGTTCTACCAGAAGACATCGTTCTCATTGCTCAACCTCTTAGGTAAATCTCACCCATCGGATCGTATCCTGAAGGAATCCTCTCCTCATAAGTTGGTTCTAGCTCGGCGGGAATCCCAAATCTAATTTTGTCTGTTGTAGAATTGCTACCCTGTCCAAAAAAATTTTCAGGTTCATCGTTATTGCTCATGGTTTGTAGCAGATAATTTTCACTGCATTTTCAAAGCATAACTAGACATACAACTGCTAATTCGGGTATTTTGCATTCCAATTATGTACTATTAATGTAATTTGTAATGTGACTTGAAAATGGGCAAAAATTTTTGCATATTTTACTCCTTTCAACTTCTGGGCAGAGTTGGGAATGTTTGGGAGCAGTCGGGATTTCCATCAGTTCCAAATAAGTAAAAGCCCACTAAGACTATACTTAGCGGGCTTTGAAAAGCACATTGTTCTGTTTTTAATTGTCTAATTTGAGAATTATTAGATATTACAAACTGCTAGAAAGTTCGCACAGTTTACTTTACTTTTTACCTCTATCGTGTTATCTACCAAAGACTCAAATTTTTCGCAGGGATTCGTGCTTTTTTACAAAAATTAACAATGTAAACACTTTTAATACCGTTTGTTTGTGAAGCTGCATACATTTACCCCCCGGCTACGCCGTCCCCCCTTAGCAAGGGGGGACTACAGGGGGGTCTTGATTATGTGCATCTTCATACAGAATTGGTATAAGTTGATTCCAATAAATAAAACCCGCTAGGCATGTTACTTAGCGGGATAGAAGTATTTTGGTTAAGATTGCTAATTATAGTTTTTAGCGATCCGGCTTGTTATCTCCTAGCTGGATGATTGCTTTACTACTTTGAGTCTTAAAATCTGCTCCAAAGAGAGTAAACACTTCTAGTACTCAAAAGTTAGGCATCTTAACATTCTCAAGGTATTTTTTCCTATGCGATCGCTCAAAATTATAGTGCAAACGGTTACTCATGCCTTGAGGGTGGTGAATTTAAGAAACCACTACTAATGAAATATGAGAAGTATTTATCCAGCAGCTTTGCATCCATTGATGGACAAGTAATTGCAGAATCCGCCAATCCTTTGAGGGTATTCTGATAGTCATAATCAACTGTATTTTGATACAACTCCATGATTGTCAGAGAATTTTCATAGACTTTTTCAGACATCATCGATAAAAGCGGATGTAAAGCATTTTCCTGAGAGTGCCTGAAACTTGCAATTAGCTCATCTTTCCACTGAGTATATGGTAACTTCTGGAGTTGGTAACCATAAGAACAAATAAACTCAAAAAGCTCCATGATTGGAATATTTTGGTCTGGCGGAGGTACTATATGGAAAGCTTTTCCTAGAGATTCTTGCTTTTTGGATAAATGGACAATTGCTCTAGCTGCATAATCCACAGGAATCAATTCTTCTTTTTGATCTATGAGTTCAGGATAACTACCAAGCTGTATGCATCCTTTAATAACTCTAGGCACATAAGAATCTTTTGTATGAGCAATACCTGTACTGCTATGTCCCATGAGAAATCCTGTTCTGAAGATGCTAACAGGTATTCCCCTAGACTTGGCAACCCATACAAGATTTTCAGCTACCCATTTGGTTTGAGAATAGCCAAGATCCAGAGCAACATAGTCTTGACAAGACTCGATGTTGTCATCTTCGTAAACTACTTTTTGTCCTGTAAAATGGCTAATTGCACCAAAAACAGCAACGGTAGAAATGTAATGCATTGGTTTGACTTTGCCCATACAAGCTAATCTGAGAACTTCTTGAGTTCCGAGGACATTGGATGCTTCGATCGCAAAGTATGGTTTAGCAAAATTGACTTGGGCAGCACTGTGATAAATGGTATCAATTTGCAGACCCAGTTTTTCAAAGTCTTCAATAGGAAGGCCCAAATATGGCTGTTCTAAGTCTCCCGGAATCGCAATTACATGAGAGCTAAAATTTGGGTGATGAAGGGAATATTTTTCTAGGTTTTGTTGAATCTTTTTCAACCCTTCATCCTCGTTCTGGGAGCGCACCAGGCAGTATATTTTTGCTTGAGTTTGATGTAGCAATTCATCAAGTAAAAAAGCCCCTAAAAAGCCTGTAGCTCCTGTAAGAAAAATATGACGCAGTTCGTGAACCTGAGCAACAGCCTTTCCTCGGGCATCGATCGCTGCATCGAGTACTACCTCAGATTTTAAATCGATCGCACTAGTCAAACAAGAAACGCCATCTCGACGCACTGTCTCTATCACCTGAGCCAGCGCTTCTATAGTGGATTTGTCAAATAGACTTTTTAGGGGTAAATCTACTTGAAAAGTTTCTTTCACATAAAAAATCAACTGAGATGCTAGCAGGGAATTACCACCAAGCTCAAAGAAATTATCATGAATCCCAACTTCTACGATAGCCAGAACTCGGCTCCAAATTTCAGCCATTTGTTTCTCAATCGGGGTACGAGGTGCGACAAATGCTGCTTGCAAATCGCTTCTATCCATTTCAGGCTCTGGTAGACTGCGAAGATCTACATTGCCGTTATATATCTGCTTAGTTTGTCCGTCGCCTCGGTGAGTCTGACGATTGCCAGGTAATGTTAACAAAGGTAAGTTGGAAATTGTCTGGTCTGGATTAGAGACAATACTCTCTAATAGAGTAGAAAAATGTTCCACCATCAAAGCGATCGTTTCAGCTTTAAATAGGTCAGTACTATATTCCAAGTTGCCCGATATCCCTGCTGCTGTCTCGCGCAGTTCGAGGTATAGATCGAACTTGGATGTCCCGTTGTCAATTCCCAGGCGGTTCATTGTCAATCCGGGAACAGTCAGCTTAGGCATTGGGGTATTTTGAAGATGAAACATCACTGAAATCAGTGGATTTTGCTTCAAGCCCCGTTGGATTTGTAGGGCATCAACTAGCTTCTCAAACGGTAAGTCTTGGTGAGTATAACCCGATAAAGCTACTTCCCGCACTCGGCCTAACAACTGCCGGAAACTTGGGGAGCCAGACAAGTTGGTTCGCAATACCAAAGTATTGAGCAAAAACCCAATTAGTCCTTCTAACTCAGAACGGTGGCGGTTGCTAATAGGAGCGCCTACTAAAATGTCTTCTTGCTCTGTGTAGCGAAATAGGAGTGCCTGAAATGCTGCCAACAAGGTCATAAACAAAGTAGTGCCTTCTTGGTGTGAAAGAGCATTGAGGGCATCGGTTAGGGATTTGGGGATAACGACCGATTGACGCGCCCCCTGATATGTTGGCTCTAATGGTCGTGGATAATCGGTAGGCAATTCTAATATGGGTAGATTGCCACTCAAATGTTGTTGCCAATAAACAAGCTTACGATCTAAAATTTCACCTTGCAACCACTGCCGTTGCCAAACTGCAAAGTCTGCATACTGAAGAGCTAAGTCAGGAAGAGGAGAAGAGTTACCTGTGGAGAAAGCTTGATACAGAGCTGACAGTTCCTCGAATAAAACAGTTAACGACCAATCATCACAAAGAATGTGGTGCAGGTTGAGGAGGAATATATGTTCCTTTGAACTCACTTGCAGTAACCTTGTTCGCAGCAATGGCCCTTGAGCTAAATCGAAAGGACGTTGGGCTTCTTCAAGGACGATGTGCCAGACTTGAGATTCCTGCTCATCTGGAGACAGCCCTTGGAGATTCACCACTAAGAGTTTGATGGGAAAAGTTGAGTGAATGACTTGTATGGGTTGTCCGTTGAGGCTGGAATAGGTAGTTCGCAGAACTTCATGACGATTGATAATTTCATTCAAGCTCTGTTCTAATATTGTGGTATTGAGTACACCTCTGATACGAAAAGCTTCGGGAACATTGTAAAAAGCATGGTTGGGCACTAACCGATCGAGAAACCACAACCGTTCTTGGCCAAAGGAAAGCGGTAAATCCTGATGGCTACGTCCAACCCAGGCATCGCGCCCAATCGATTGTATTGGCACGACAGAGCATCCTTTGTCTTCCTGTTGTGCTTGGATAATGCTTTGGGCTATTTCAGCGATGGTAGCCGCTTCAAAGAAATGTCGTATTGGCAAATCAACTTGAAAGATATCGCGGATGCGGCAGAGAATCTGAAAGGCTAGTAAGGAATGTCCTCCCAACGCTAAGAAATTGTCATCGACGCCAATGTTTTTTAGTCCCAATACTGTAGACCAAATTTCTGCTAATCGTTCCTCAATAGGGGTGCGAGGAGCAACAAAATTCTCATTTGCATTCAAACTTTGAGTGGGTGCTGGAAGTGCCTTGCGATCGACTTTTCCGTTAGCTGTTAAGGGTAAAGCACTCAATTGCACAAAGCGAGAAGGAATCGTGTAGTCAGGCAATTTCTGTTTGAGAAAACGGCGTAAATTACCGACATTCATTTCTGGTAGTTCGGGCTTGGGAACTACGTAAGCTATTAGGCGTCGATCGCCAGGGGAAAATTCTCTCGCAACCACTACAGCTTCTTGCAAGTCTGGATGTTGCCACAATACATTTTCAATTTCTCCTAGCTCAATACGGAAGCCGCGAATCTTTACTTGTTGGTCAATGCGCCCAATATACTCAATGTTGCCATCTGGTAAGTAGCGAGCTAAATCCCCAGTTTTATATAATTTACTCCCTCCTGCCTTCTGCCTCCTGACTTGTAAGTGGGGAGTAGGGAGTAGGGAGTAGGGAGTAGGGGAAAGACCACTTTCATACTTGGTGGTGAAAGTTGTTTCATCGGGACTGCCTCCTGCTTCCTCAAAAGGGTTGGGGATGAATCGTCGATCTGTCAGTTCTGGGCGGTTGAGATAGCCTCTGGCTACTCCCTCACCACCAATGTACAGTTCCCCAGAAGCACCTGTGGGTACTGGCTGCATGTGTTTATCCAACAGAAGACAGTATGTGTTGGTTATCGGACGACCGATAGTCACGCTGGGATCGCCTTTCTTCACCAGAGCAAATGTGGAATAGGTCGTATCTTCTGTAGGACCGTATAGATTAAAGACTTTTTGAATATTGTCCAACTGATAGAGCTGCTGCACCAAACGATTTTGCAGAGGTTCGCCTGCTAAGTTAACGGTACGAACAGAAGTCGGTATACCTTGAACTCTAAGTAACTCTGCGATCGCAGATGGCACTGTATTAATCAGGGTGACTTGTTGAGCAGCAGGTAAAGTAGGTAAATACAAGGCATTTTCTGCCAAAATTACCTTACCACCCCAACTGAGGGGAACAAATATCTCGAAAACTGAGAGATCGAAGCAAATAGATGTTGCGGCTAGAACTCCAGCTAGATCCTCATTAGTAAAAACTTCTCTGGCCCAATGCAAAAGAGCCACTGCACTGTGATGTTCGATAGCTACCCCCTTAGGTTTACCAGTCGAACCGGAAGTATAAATTACATAGGACAGGTTTTCATCTGTCGCTAGACAGGTTAGATTTTCTTGGCTTTGTTGAGTAATCAGATCCCGATCGCTATCTAGACAAACTATACTGGCCTGATGGTCTGGAAGCTTTGCAAGTAGATGTTGTTTGGTGAGTAGTATTGGTAACTGTGAGTCCTCTAACATCAAGGCTAGGCGCTCTGAGGGATAGGTTGGATCTAAAGGGACATAAGCTGCGCCTGCTTTGAGAATAGCTAATAGTCCAACGATGGTTTCCAGCGATCGCTCCAAGCAAATACCAACTAGAACCTCAGGTTTAACATTTAGAGTCTGTAGATAGTGCGCTAGCTGATTAGCTCGTTGGTTAAGTTCTAGGTAAGAAATCTGCTTGTCTTCAAAAATGACTGCTATTTCTTCAGGTGTTTTTTCTACTTGGGATTCAAACAACTGATGGATACATATATTACTTACGCAAGCTGCTGGATTTTCATTCCATTCGAGAAGCGACTGGTCTTGTACTGCCGTGGTTAGAGTAACATTCTGTTGAGAAGTCTCAGTATAATCATTCATAATTTTGAAGTATTTTTTATAACTTTTATTTTATTCTTCGATACTGAAATTGGCTAGTCACAGTAGAAAGCTTACAGTGACTGATTATCTGTTGTTATGACAAATTGTTTTCGCCAAAAAAGCCTGTATAGCAAGGCTTTTAACAACTGAATAGACTCAAACCAGTATTTTTACTCATCAGAAAATAAATCTCATTGACCTTTATCAATATCAATGATGAAATTGCTGTCGCTAGATGAAAAATTTGTAATATATCACCAATGACAAATAATTTAGTTGCTGTACAGAATTAGACAGTGCATTTATAGGGCTAGCTGATGAACTTGGTGTAGTAGAGGTGCAAGAACACATCAAAAATCTGGGTATCCAGATAGATGAGTAGGCAACTGAAGCGATCGCAACCTCATATATGAATGGCACTAAGAAAAGATGAAACCTCGCCAGGGCAGGGTGTTGGGGGTAGGGTGTAGTGTTAATAGACATTAAATTTTAGTGCGTCAAGAGAGATACATCTTTTTAGTTCCCCACACCCTATACCCTACACTCCACACCCAAAAGCTTTATAAATAATGAATTTGCCGTTATCTTAGTGCCATTCGGGTATGAATCCTCGTTACAAAAACGGCCTCCAGCACGAACTGCCTCCTGCCTTCGTTATATCAACAAATTACCCAAGTCACGAGTTCGCAGCATTCTTGCCTAGTGGTGGCTAACCAATTATGTCAACAAATTACGGAATGTTGAGTCTGACAAATTCTTGGGAAACATTAAATTTGTAAACTTCTTCTAGACAACTTTAACTTTCCACTATGACACTGGCAGCGCTCCCCTACTCGAATTCATTGCCGCACCTTCCTGGTTATGTCATTGTTGAACAACTCTATGCAGGTTCTCAGACAATAGTTTATCGAGCAGTGGAGGAGTCAAGTCAGCGTCCAGTGGTGATTAAACTATTACAGCAAGACTACCCCTCTTTTAACGAATTATTACAGTTTCGCAATCAGTATACAATTACCAAAAATCTCAACATTCCTGGCATAACTCATCCCTACAGCCTAGAAGTGTACGGTAACAGCTATGCTTTGGTGATGGAAGACTTTGGCGGTATTTCCCTACGGAGTTATACGCAAAAATATTCCCTGTCTTTACCGGAAATCTTAGAAATTGCCCGACAAATTGCCGATATTCTCCATGATGTCTGTCAGCATCGAATCATACACAAAGATATTAAACCTGCCAACATTCTGATTCATCCAGAATCGCAACAAGTCAAACTGATTGACTTCAGCATTGCCTCCCTCCTTCCTCGGGAAACCCAAGAAATCCAAAATCCCAATGTGTTGGAAGGAACTCTTGCCTATCTTTCCCCAGAGCAAACCGGACGAATGAATCGCGGCATCGATTACCGCAGTGATTTCTATGCTTTAGGGGTGACATTGTACGAACTTTTGACTGGAATATTACCGTTTCAGTCCAATGACCCAATGGAGTTAATCCACTGTCATTTAGCCAAGCTCCCACCCACCCCACACAGCATTAATCCAGAAATTCCCGCCATCGTCTCACAGATAGTATTAAAGTTAATGGCGAAAAATGCCGAAGATCGGTATCAGAGCGCCTTGGGTTTGAAGTATGACTTAGAATGCTGTCTCAATCAATGGAAAGCAACGGGTAGAATAGAAACCTTTGTCCTGGGACAGCGGGATGTGTGCGATCGCTTTATTATCCCCGAAAAACTCTATGGGCGAGAAACAGAAGTTGCAACCTTGCTTCAAGCTTTTGAGCGTGTAGCTAATGGCAGTTCAGAAATGATGCTAGTAGCAGGGTTTTCCGGGATTGGTAAAACGGCAGCGATCAATGAAGTCCACAAACCAATAGTCAGACAACGCGGTTACTTTATCAAAGGCAAATACGATCAGTTACAGCGTAACATTCCGTTCAGTGCCTTTATGCAAGCCTTTCGCGATTTGATGGGACAACTGCTGAGTGAGAGTAATGTCCAATTGGCCCAGTGGAAAGCGAAAATTTTAGCGGCTGTGGGTGAAAACGGACAAGCGATCGTTGATGTGATTCCCGAACTAGAGCGAATTATCGGTCAGCAGCCGCCACTCCCAGAACTATCTGGTAGTGCTACGCAAAATCGTTTCAATTTGCTCTTTCAGAAATTTATCCAAGTTTTTACCACCCCCGAACATCCGCTGGTGATGTTTCTCGATGACTTGCAATGGGCAGATTCGGCTTCTCTGAATTTGTTGCAACTATTGATGAGTGAAGCCAGTTGTGGATATTTACTCATTCTGGGTGCTTATCGAGATAATGAAGTTTTTCCGACTCATCCCTTGATAGTGGCGCTGGAGCAGATTCAGCAAACTCAAGCTACCGTCAATACGATTACCCTGAAACCCCTGGCAGAAATAACGGTGAATCAGTTGGTGGCAGATACTTTAAGTTGTCCCAATGAACTGGCTCAACCCCTGACGCAATTGGTATATCAAAAAACCAAAGGTAATCCCTTTTTTACAACCCAGTTTCTCAAAGCACTGTACGAGGAGGGTTGCATTCAGTTCCAACCAAACTTGGGTCACTGGCAATGCGACCTAGCTTCGGTGCGCCAGTTGGCATTGACCGATGGAGTGGTAGAGTTCATGGCATTGCAGTTGCAGAAACTTCCGGTGGAGACACAGGAGGTTTTGAAACTGGCGGCTTGTATTGGCAACCAATTTGATTTGAATACCTTGGCAATAATCTCTGAAAAATCGACTATTGATACGGCGACCAGCCTATGGACGGCGTTACAAGAAGGGCTGATTCTGCCGATTAGCGAAACCTACAAGTTCTTCCAATCAAATAACTCAGACAACATCGCTCGCAGTGATGAGATTGCCGTTCCTTATAAATTCTTACACGATCGCGTCCAACAAGCTGCCTACAGTCTGATTCCAGAAGATCGAAAACGGTCTACCCACTTCAAAATCGGGCAACAACTGTGGACAAATACGCCCGAAGCAGAACTGGAAGGGAAAATTTTTGAAATTGTCAATCAATTGAATTACGGTCTGGGATTGACGGCTCAAAAAACTTCTCTCGGATTGTTGAATGCCCAAAATAAAGAGGAAATCTCCAGGCTGCAAGAATTGGATCTAGCTCAACGTCATGAACTGGCTCAACTGAACCTACAAGCAGGACAAAAAGCCAAGGCTGCAACCGCCTATGAAATGGCAAGTAAATACTTCACAGCCGGACTAGCAGTGCTTCCAGAAAATCCTTGGGAAGATGATTGCGACCTCACCCTTGCCCTTTATACAGAAGCGGCTGAAATTGAGTACCTGACTGCCCATTTCGAGCAGGCAGAAAAGCTTTCAGAAATTGTTCTTCAGCACGCTCAGGATTTGCTGCAAAAGGTCAAGATGTATGAAATCAAAATCTATTTCTACATTGCTCAGAATCAAATGCTGGCAGCGATCGACACATCTCTCCAAGTGCTGGAGTTTTTGGGCGAACCGCTATTTAAAGAACCCCCACTGGAGTTAGCGATTGAGGATTTAATTAACCTGCCAGAGATGGTCGATCCCCACAAGTTAGCAGCCATGCGAATCACCATCGCAATGGTGACTCCCAGCCTCAACGCTAAACCAGATCTGTTACCGCCCATTGCTTACACGCTAGTAAATTTATCGATTCAATTTGGCAACTCGGCATTTTCGGCATTTGGCTACACCTTTTATGGTCTGGTTTTATGTAGTAACCCAAGCGGAATTGCTAGAGGCTATCGATTTGGACAATTAGGATTAAAATTGCTCGATCGCTTCAACGCCAGGAAATTACATGCTAAGGTAATTAACATTTTTGATGTCTTTGTGCGGCACTGGCAAGAACCGGCTCGCAAAACTATTGCTCCCCTGCGTGAAGCGATTCAGGTTGGATTAGAAGTCGGTGATGTAGAGTATGCCTGCTACAACGCCGCCTCCTACTGCAACTATCTTTTCTTTATCGGTGAAGCACTCGAGCAGGTAAATCAGCAACAGCAAAAATACATCGATCTGTTGTTGAAATTCAAACAAGAATATCAAATTTATTTCAGCCAGATTTGTCGTCAGCTGGTGTTGAATTTGATGGGAGCAGCAGAAGATCCCCTAATACTGGTTGGGGAGAGTTTCGACGAGGGAGAAATGCTGCCGATTTTAATTGAAACTCAAAACGGAACTCTCCTGTTTCAGCTCCATCTGGCAAAGACAATTCTTCTGTTCATCTTTAAGGACTATAAGCAGGCACTAATCCATGCTCAAGAAGCCGAAAAATACCGAGGAAACATGGTTGGCTTCTTGCAGTTTGCAGAACATAATTTCTACTACTCCCTGGTTCTTTTGGCTACCTGTTCAAATGGCAACGAAGCAGAGCAGCGATCGGTACTAGAAAAAGTTGCAGAAAACCAGAAATTGATGAGTCAGTGGGCGTTTCAGGCTCCCGCCAATCATCAACACAAATACGATTTAGTTGAAGCAGAACGGGCAAGAATTTTGGGTTATGTAGACGCAACGATGTACTATGAAAAAGCCATTCAGGGGGCAAAAGAAAACGGCTATATCCAAGAAGAAGCACTCAGCAACGAGCTGGCCGCCAAATTCTACCTCAATTGGGGCAAAGAGAATGCGGCCGTAGACTATATACAGCAAGCCTACTACTGCTACGCCCATTGGGGTGCAAAGGCGAAAGTCACTGATTTAGAACAACAATATCCGCAACTACTAACACTCATTCTCGAACCGGCTCATGTTGCCATCACATCTGCGGCAACCATACCCGCTACTGTGATGAAAAGTGTAACAAAAAGCTCCAGCAGCCAAAACTTATACTTAGATTTGCAAGCGGTGATGAAAGCCGCACAAGCCATCTCTCAAGAAATTGAATTAGAGAAACTGTTGGCAAGCTTGATGCAGATTACCATCGCCAATGCTGGCGCGCAAATCGGTCATTTAGTTCTTAGCCAAGAGGAACAATGGTTAGTTGTAGCTCAAGCCGATCGAGAAGTAGTAAAAAACTTAGAAATTCCCCTAGAGCAATACTCAGAAATTCCCCACAGTTTGATTTATGCAGTAGCAAGAACTCAAGAAACGGTTGTGTTTGAAGACTTGAGTAGAACAGTGCAATTTGCTAGCGATCGCTACACGATCGCTCACCAGCCCAAATCAGTTTTATGTACTCCTATTAGTCGCCAAGGAAAACTCATCGGTATTTTGTATCTAGAGAACAACTTAATTTTTGGTGCTTTTACCAGCGATCGCATCGAGATTCTGCAACTCCTCACTAGCCAAGCCGCCATCTCTGTGGAAAATGCCCGTCTGTATCAACAAACTCAAAACTATTCTCAGACCCTAAAAGCAGAGGTAGAACACAAAACCCAGGCTCTCAACCAAAAAGCCCAAGATTTAGAACAGACCTTGAAAAAATTGCAGCAAACTCAAGGGCAATTAATACACAGTGAAAAAATGTCATCCCTCGGTCAATTGGTCGCTGGTATTGCTCACGAAATTAACAATCCAGTTAATTTTATCAAGGGTAATCTCATCCATACAGAAAATTATGTTGCAGATATGATGAGTTTGCTGATGCTTTACGAGCAGGAATATCCCCAACCTAGTCAAGTTATTCAAGATAAGCGCCAAGAAATTGACCTCGATTTTCTGTTTGAGGATGCCAATCAAATCCTAGAATCTATGAAACTTGGTAGCCATCGCATCAGCCAAATTGTCCAGAGTTTACGCAACTTTGTTCGCTTAGATGAAGCCGAAATCAAAGAAGTAGATTTACACAGTGGTATTGAAAGTACACTGTTAATTTTGCAACATCGCTTGCTAGCTTCTGAAAATCAACCTGAAGTGCGCGTCATCAAGGAGTATGGCAATCTACCTCTAGTGACTTGCTATGCCAGTCAGTTGAATCAAGTCTTCCTGAATATTATTAACAATGCCATTGATGCGATTCGAGATAATCCCCAAAGCAGCGATCGCCCAGAAATTCGGATTCGTACCGGAGTGATAGATCGGGAATGGTTGCGAATCGCGATCGCCAATACAGATAGTACGATTCCCGAGAGCCTGCAAGAGAAGATTTTTGAACCGTTTTTCACCACAAAACCCGTTGGTCGCGGTCAAGGTTTGGGGTTATTTGTCTGCTATTCCATCATCCAACAACATCGCGGCAATTTAACTGTGCGTTCTCAGCCCACCGAGGGAACTGAGTTTGAGATCGTTCTCCCTATCCATTAGGGGTTAACGAAGGCAGGAGGCAGGGGGCAGGGGGCAGGGGCAGGAGGCAGGAGGCAGGAGGCAGGGGGCAGGAGGCAGGGGGCAGGAGGCAGGGGGCAGGAGGCAGGAGGCAGGGGGCAGGGGGCAGGAGGCAGGAGGCAGGGGGGAGGAGGCCGTTTTTGTAACGAGGATTTATACCCCATTCCAAAAACTTTGGACGAAGTACGGTTTTTGACCCGATTGTTTCGATAAGAAAAAAGCCTTTCCCTTTTATATGCATCCCTTTGCTCCTTGAAGTGCAAAACTCTTTTTGCAAGAGGTGTAATGGTGAAACTCTACTTCTTGTTTAGTATTAGCGATCGCCTGTTCGATGCCAAAAGGTAATACCGATTCAAAAAATGTTTGCAGCAGGCGTATTGCGTTATAGACACCAGTCCATAACGCACTATCTGATACTGATGTCGGCTTAATGCCCTCAAATCTATTTATGTCGCTTTTGATGCCACTGCCACGCATGAGCGACAATATCTTTAATGGATGGATATTGAGGTTGCCAGCCTAAGATTGTTCTGGCTTTTTCGCTAGCACCAATGAGAATTGGGGGATCGCCAGGACGGCGATCGCGTTCTTCGACTGGGATCGTAACTCCGGTGACCGCCTCGACTGCTGCAATTACTTCTCTGACAGAGAAACCGCTACCATTGCCTAAATTAAAAACTTCGCTATCGCCACCTTTTAATAAATATTCCAAGCCCAAAATATGAGCGTCTGCTAAATCATTCACATGAATATAATCACGAATACAAGTACCGTCTGGTGTCGGGTAATCAGTTCCGAAAATTGAGATAGATTTTTGTTTGCCTAAGGCTGTCATCAATACCAAAGGAATCAAATGGGTTTCTGGATTGTGATCCTCGCCCAACAAACCATGAGGATTAGCACCAGCAGCATTAAAATACCGAAAACGCACTGATTTAAAACCGTAAGCCACATCAAAATCAGTGAGAATTCGCTCTACCATCAACTTAGTAGCCCCATAAGGATTAATCGGATTTTGAGGATGGGTTTCGGGGATCGGTACGAATTCTGGCACGCCATAAGTGGCACAAGTTGAAGAAAATACAAATTTCTTAACAGAAGCCGTCAACATAGCTTCTAACAGAGTGAGAGTCCCCAGGACATTATTGCGGTAATATTTGGCGGGATCGGTTACCGATTCTCCGACGTAGGCATAAGCCGAAAAGTGCATGACAGCGGCAATATCGCGGGTTTTGAATAGGCGATCGAGTAAAGGGCGATCGCTTGTATCGCCTACTATCAGTTCTACCTCTAAAACTTTTTCTACCAGGTCGCGGTGGCCGTATACCAAATTATCAAGGATGACAACGTTATAACCGGCTTGCTTGAGAGCCAGCACCGTATGGGAGCCAATATATCCAGCTCCGCCTGTGACCAAGATCGTAGGCTTTCCAGACAGCATAGTTTTTCCTTTTAAGTTAACAACTACTCAATTAATTTAATTTACTGGTGCCACATTACTCTTCTGGAAATTTATAAATAATAGACGCAGTGTCAAAAAATTGCACTAAAATCACAACGACGGTAGTCTTTCGGTGTGAGGTTTGAAGTTTAGTTTTTTAAGTCAAACGGTGCAATTACTATTTGGCGATAAAATAAATCCATTTCCCGAAACCTCTAGGCTAATTCTTACGGGTTAGCCAGTTGACGCCAGTAGCTTATGGAGAGTTACTATATTGGTTCGGTATTTCCCGCCCAAGATAGTGTCTTTACAAGACAACGCTGGCTGATTAATACCGGGAAATCCTTTCGACAGTTCCTTTGGGGAAGCTATGACTTTGATGGGTACAACGCCCGACTTCAAAAAACTGGCACGAAAACCCCAATCAAAGCGGACTGTCTCACCACCGCACTGGCTCACCGCACCAGAAAATTTGAGAGTTAATCTATGTTTCTATTGCTAAGCCGGGTACTGCTGTGGCTGCTGATCGGCACTATCGTATATGCTCTGTTCCAGCGATTTTATCCTTCAGGGAGTTTTGTAGGGCGATTAATCTTAGTTGTTATTTTGGTAATCGTAGCCCTATCGTTTCTCAACCCCAATGAACCAGCTGTGGCGTCGTTGTGGAGGATGATGTCTTTTCCACTCAAGCCTTTAGGAGCCTCTGTTTTAATGATGATTTTTGCAGCTCAGAGAATCAAAGGAGGCGGAATCGACAAACCAGGAGGATACTTAGTGGGTTGGGCGCTAACGATTTTGCTCTTGGCGAGTACACCAGCAGTCGCTTATTTACTTTACAGAGTGCCTTTAGGAGGAACTGCTGTATCAACATCTCAAACACTAGTGGCATTAGGGGAACAAACCGCCCCAGCAAACATTTCAGATGTGACGGGGAATAACATTCTTTCTTATAATTTGAGAGTGCCCCCATACCTCTTGCAAGGAAATCCTCAAGATATTCGTACACGCGGTTTACGACTTGAAGACTTTGTACCGAATGTGGAAACTCTACTATTGACAACAAGAACTTGGGAAAGTTATCTCTTTGAAATTTACAGGTTCTTGCGTGTTCAACGGTAAAAAAGTAAAAAAGAAATACTCAAAAGGCTGCAACCCAAGCCCTAGTACCGCTCCCCTTTTGGGGACGCAGTACTAGTGGCTGGATTAATGGCTGTGATTGCCGCTAAGCAATATTCTCTCTACACAGCCGCCTTCTGGGATTAGCAGTTCATTTAGGATGATAAAGTTGCAAAATTGCTTTAATGGCAAAATCTCGAAGACTCGCTAAACTTGGTGCCTACCTTCGACCCCATTGGCGGGAAGCCTCTTTAGGCATTCTCGCTTTGTTGTCTGTTAATGCCCTGGGCGTTTATATCCCTTGGTTGATTCGTGCTGGTGTTGACAAACTCTCAACATCCTTCAATTGGAATCAAATACTACATTATGTCGTAATAATTGTATTGCTGAGTTCAGCAATGTGGCTAATCCGTATGGCTTCGCGGATTTGGCTATTTGGGGTAGGGCGCCAGGTGGAATTTGACCTCAAACAACGGATTTTTGAACACTTACTCAAGTTGGAGCCATCTTATTTTGCGAGTAATACTGCTGGTGATTTGATTAGTCGGGCTACCAGCGATGTGGACAATATCAAGCGGTTGTTGGGTTTTGCCGTCTTGAGTTTGGCAAATACTGTTTTTGCTTATGCGTTGACACTGCCAGTAATGCTGGCGATTAGTGTGGATCTCACACTAGCGTCTTTGGCAGTGTACCCTTTTATGTTCTTGTTGGTGAGTTTGTTTAGCGATCGCTTACGCAAACAACAAGCAGCAGTCCAAGAGCAGCTCTCTGATATTAGCGAACTCATCCAAGAGGATATCAGCGGCATTGCCTTAATTAAAATTTACGCCCAAGAAGCAAACGAGCGTCGAGCTTTTGCCAAGAAAAATCAACAGCTATTGGCTGCGAATTTGGAACTGGCAAAAAGCCGAAATACGCTATTTCCTTTAGTTGGCGGTCTAGCTAACGTCAGTTCGCTAGTAATTATTTGGCTAGGCGCAGCGCGGATGTCAGCCGGGACGCTGGAAGTTGGCGATTTTTTAGCACTGTTAATTTATGTAGAGCGTTTGGTTTTTCCCACTACGCTTTTAGGCTTCACCATTAGCACTTATCAACGGGGTGAAGTGAGCATCGATCGCTTAGAATCTATTCTCAGTGTCACGCCGAAAATTCAAGACACAGAAGATGCGATACATCTGACAATGAACCAACTCAAAGGAGAAGTAACGGCGAAAAATCTCACCTATACTTATCCTGGTGCGGCGACTCCAGCTTTAGAAAATATCAACTTTACCATTGCTCCGGGAGAAACCGTGGCAATTGTTGGGGCAATTGGTTCCGGAAAATCGACTTTAGCCAATGCTTTGCCGCGTTTGTTGGATATCGAACCAGAGCAATTGTTTTTAGATGGGCAGGATATTACTAAGATAGCCTTGGGAGATTTACGAAGTGCGATCGCTTACGTTCCCCAAGATAGCTTTCTATTTAGCACCACAATCAAAAATAATATCCGTTACGGCGACCCAGTTAGCGAAGAAGAAAAGGTGGAATTTGTCGCCAAGCTAGCGCAAATTGATGCTGAAATTAATAATTTTCCGCACCAATACGAAACTATCGTTGGCGAACGCGGTATTACCCTATCTGGCGGTCAGCGGCAACGTACTGCCCTTGCTAGAGCGATGCTGGTTGATGCGCCAGTATTAATTTTAGATGATGCCCTTTCCAGTGTAGACAATCAAACAGCTACACAAATTCTCAAAAATCTTTCTGCTGGTACGCAGCGTAAAACAGTAATTTTTATTACCCATCAATTATCTGCTGCTGCCGCTGCCGACCGAATTTTTGTTATGGAAAAGGGAAAAATTGTTCAGATAGGAAATCATTTAGAACTTTTACAACAACAAGGTCTTTATAGAAGTTTGTGGAGCCAGCATCAAGTTGAGGAATTACTGCATTAAAACTTTGATTTAGTAATGGAATAAGAAAATAAAAATCTTAAATTGTTAACGCAGCTGAAATACACTGGGCTTAGTACTGTGCCTCAATTTCATACAATGGATTGAGTTGGCGATAATGTTCGGCTGGTTGGAAATACAGCAACCGTGCCCCGTCCGCAGCAAGCTGCTGTTGCTGGGTGTAAGCTAGATAAAACAAATTATTCTTCCAGAGATACCAATAAGAGGGGGAACCTCCCAGCAGAGGCTCTAAAGCTTCATCTATTCGCCGATAATGTCCCTTGAGTAATTCTGCAATTTCAAATTGGGCATCAAATGGCTCCTCCTCGGTTCCTATCAACATTTTTAATTCTTCCAACCTTCTGTCTTTCTCCTGTTGCTGTTCGGGAGAAGGAGGTTTCACAACTGCCTGTATTTCCTCTGGCACATCTAGTAAGAAGAACTGTGAGTATCCACGTCTATTAATCTCTTCCTCATAAAACTGGTTTTCTTCTTCTTCTATACGGTCAACACTACCAGAAATAAATGTCTGACCCATAGCATTTGCTTCCAGAAGGATACCATAATGACCGTATGCGCTGAAGTGAAAAGCATTGCAATCAATTTGCATAGCTAGTTCTGATAGGCGAGGGCGAGCAGCATCCCTAGCTCGACGGCATAGTAGTTCACTCGGTTCGGTTTTCACTATAGTCCATCCCTGAGTGCTAACGAACAGTCCGACAATCCATAGGTTGCGTAATAGCAGCCAGGGAGTTTGGCGCAATTCCTCATTTGATAAAGTTTGAGGCGGTAGGGAAATGCGACGGCAACCTTCAAGCTCAAGGATGCGGCTGACAGCCACTTCAATTGAATCTAAATTATTTGACTGGATACAGGTAGTGTAATTTCGGAACTCGATAAACAATCACAATCTCCTAAATCGTTAAATTTATTAAGGTCGCACGCATTACTAGTTTATCTATCTGTCCTATTCCTTTTTCAAATATGTATGTAATTACTTAGCGAGATTGTTGCAAAATTATACTAAACCATAGACTGCCAGCACAGATTTTTAGGGTAAACTAATGCCATCGTGTAAGGAGTGAACGATGGCGAATCCAACTTTGGGGCGAACAGTTTCGTTTGCTTATATTGGTGTGTGTTTTTATCTGGTTATGAGTGTAGGAGTCGTGATTCGGCTTGGACAATCGCAGCGAACAAATGCTGCTACTACACCTGCTAAAGCTAGTTTGTTACCGTCAGCCGTACCTGAATCTACGGCACCAACAGTAAAAAAACAAACTTTTCCAGACACTATTACCATTAAAGCTGTTGGAGATATTATTCCTGGGACTAATTTTCCTAACTACAGATTACCCCGCTTTCGAGAGCAATTATTACCAAAATCAGTCATCACTTATTTGCAAGGAGCTGATATTTTGTTTGGTAATTTTGAAAGTAGCTTAACTAATTATCCCTACACTACTAAAGATATTAGTCGAGGACAAGTCTTTGCATTTCGCTCTCCACCTGCTTATGCTCAGCTATTTGCTAAGGCTGGTTTTAATGTCTTCAATATGGCGAATAATCATGCAATGGACTTTGGCGTGATAGGGTTCAAAGATACAAAGAAGAATCTTGAGGCTGTCGGTATCGCTACATTAGGGCATAAAAACCAAATTCTCTATCTAGAACTGAACAATATTCCTGTGGCAATGATTGGTTTTTCTCCTTATGAAATGTATAACTCCATCCATAATTTAGCAGCAGCGCAAAAACTCGTAGTAGAAGCCAAAAAGAATGCCAACATTGTCATAGTATCGATGCACGCTGGAGCCGAAGGAACGCAAGCACTAGACGTTAAGAATCAGACAGAGTTTTTTTATGGAGAAAACCGAGGTAATTCAATCAATTTTGCCAGGAAAATGATTGATGCGGGAGCAGACTTAGTACTAGGACACGGGCCTCACGTTCCCAGAGCGATGGAAATTTATAAGAAAAAAGTCATAGCTTATTCTTTAGGTAATTTCTTGGGATACCGGACTTTATCTACAAATGCGGAAACTGGTGACTCAATGATTTTAGAAGTGAAACTCAATTCATCTGGTAATTTGGTATCAAGTAAAATTATTCCCATTCGCATGGATAAACAGGGAATTCCTCAATTAGACCGACATTTTCGGACTGTGAAACTGATGCGTCATTTGAATAATAAAGCTTTTCCTAAGAATCCAGTGAAGATTAATAACAAAGGGGAAATTGTTCTACAGAAAAAATTACAGCGATCGCCATTGTATTCACAATCGAAAATCTAAACTAGGATTATTTCTTATCTGTGCAAAAATTCAGAAGTCGAGAAATAATCATTTGTACCAGCTATGGGAAGAAGCTTTTTTATAATCTCCCCACACTCTGCATCTACCTCACATAATCTGTTCCCGCCCATATTTCAAGACAGTTGACATCCAAACTAACTCGTCCATAAACTTTGACATCCGGCGAATATAGGTTGGTTTATCTATTAAATTGCCTGATTCATCAAATAGTTTTTCAACGTTGCTAAAGTTGAGGTCATAGAAAATAGTTACTAAGCCCAACTCCCGCATTACAGGTAAGAGATTTTGAATTACTCTTGTACCGCCAAAAGAACCTGCTGAAACGCCACACAACCCAACGGCTTTATGAATGTATTCTTTGAGGCAGGTGTCGAGTACGTGTTTAAGTAAACCTGGATAACCGTGATTATATTCTGGTGCGACGATGATTAATCCATCCGCTCGTTCTATGGTTGCAGAAAACTGAGGGTCTTTGATTGATTCGCCAGCATCATCTGTAGCGATCGCCATTTTTCTAATATCAATGAGTTCGGTTTCGAGGCGATCGCGTGCTGCAACCTGCTCGACAATAAATTTAGCAACATATTCGCTTTGGCGACCTTGGCGAGGAGTACCAAGAATTACCGGAATAAATAAAGATGAATCTAGCATAATTTTTTCTCCCTACTGTTCTTGATAATTCCAAAGTAGTCCACCATCCACAAAGAAAGTACTACCCGTAATGTAGTCAGCATCAGCAGAAGCTAAAAACGCTACTAAAGAAGCCACATCTTTTGGTTGACCCAAGCGGCCAAGAGGAATATTTTGTAATAGCGCGCCCAACTTTTCTGGGTCGTTTAACAAGTTGGTATTAATTGGAGTTTCTATTGCTCCTGGCGCAACATTATTAATCGTAATTCCCAAAGCACCCAACTCAACTGCTAAGTTGCGAGTGAGCATTTTCATCCCACCTTTGCTAACACAATAAGCGCTGAAATTAGGAAATGGTAATTCTTCGTGGACTGAACTAATATTAATAATTTTTCCAGTTTGCTTAGTTTCAATCAAATGTTGTACAAATGCTTGAGTAGCGAAGAAGACACCCTTTAAATTCACATTCATTACAGCATCATAATCTGCTTCTGTAACATCCCAAAATGGTGCATGTTTTTCAATACCAGCATTATTTACTAAAATATCTAATTTGCCAAAATGGTTAATACTTTCTGCAATTAGTTGACGCACTTCATCAATACTGCCTAAGTCTGCCTGAACTGTGTAACCATGCGATTTTGGGCAAGAAGCAAGATAACAATTACCGCCAATAGCCTCTACCTTTGCTAAGGTTTCTTCTGCACCTTCTGGATGGGAGCGATAGTTAATTACAACATTTGCCCCTGCTTCAGCCAAACGCAGAACAATTCCCTGTCCGATGCCTTGACTGCTACCAGTAACTAAAGCGACTTTTCCTGCTAATTTCATAAACTTTATCCTTGTGATTTATTGTTGAGTTTTTGGCTAATCTTTATACGCTCAATTTAGCAGCACCAAAAGTAGCATTAAATTTGCGACACCAGATAGCAACAGATTTATATTCTGCTAAATTGATATTTTGAGGAATAGGATAAGTCTGAGCGCCACTATATTTTTGTAAGGGAGCAACAACGATATAATCTCCCTTTTTTAAGGGATATGATGGTGGCTTAGTTGAATTAATGACGTTATCTGAATGATGTAAAATTACTACTAAATCTGGCCCCATTTCAGAGGTTTTAAATGCTTGGTCAAGCTCTAGAAATGATTTACCATCTTTGTTAGTAATACGAATTGTTCCTTGAGTTGTATGTTCTCCAGAAACAAATGTACCTGACTTGCTAGCAGTTGAATTTTGAGATTGTGCTAAAGGCGGAGTCTGAGCCGCGCTTTCATTAGACTGCTTATTGGATACTCCTCCTACACAACTAACTATGACAAGAGAAGAGAAACTTATAATTAATAAATTTCTGATTTTCATGCTTTAAAGACCTCAATGCATTAACTATCAAATATATTGTTTGGTTTTAACTTTAATTTATTATTACTTGAGTAATTAGCTAAAAAATTATTGATATATAAAGATTAATACGTATAAAGCTGATATTTACTTTAGAAAGTTCTTATAGATTTCTCAGCAAAATTTAAATTTTCCAACCGCTAGCAATAAAACAAGGTTTTAAACTTGGGACTGGGCATTGAGAGTGTTTACTGTTGACTAAGGAGTTATTCCCCTTGTCTCCCCACCTGCCCACTCCCCAAACTTGCTAGAGTGAAGAAAATTATGAGGACGCAAATATGACCGACAAAAATCGTTCTCAATGGGACTTAGGCAGGTTTATCGAAACCCTGACTTACTTTGAGGTAATTCCTTTCCTTAACTGGGTACAGCAATTAATCCAAGGCCGTCCTCAGGATAATCAAAATAGACCCAATGGAGGAAGCAACGTGGGTGTAATATTAGTAGCAGGTGCAACGGGTGGTGTAGGTAAGCGAGTAGTAAAGCGATCGCTAGAACGAGGTTATAAAGTTCGGGCGCTGGTAAGAGATATTGACAAAGCGCGGTCAATTCTTGGTAATGATGTTGACTTAGTAGTTGCAGATATTACCAGACCAGAAACTTTAACTCCTGTAGTTATGGCTAATATCGAAGCTGTAATTTGTTGCACAGCAGTGCGCGTGCAACCAGTTGAGGGAGACACAGCAGATAGAGCAAAATACTATCAAGGTG
The DNA here is from genome assembly GCA_034530875.2 of Nostoc sp. DedSLP01. Lineage (GTDB taxonomy): Bacteria > Cyanobacteriota > Cyanobacteriia > Cyanobacteriales > Nostocaceae > Nostoc. Next base: position 29,185 of record JAVRCJ020000049.1, on the reverse strand, counting down.
TGAAATTTTACCAGCCAGAAATTGTCGGCGACACTCCAGAAAATGTTGAATATTTAGGAGTTAAAAACCTAGTCGAAGCCGCAGCCAAATATTTACCCCAAGCAAACGAAAAACTAATATTTGACTTTACAAAACCATCAGCAGAATTAAAAGATGTTTGGGGGGCGTTGGATGATGTTGTCATGGGTGGTGTCAGCGCTAGTAATATCCAATTATTAGAAAATATAGCTTTGTTTGCTGGCAATGTTTCCACTGCCAACTCTGGCGGATTTGCTTCTATCAGAACTAAGAATTTCGATCCACCATTTAATTTATCTGGTTACGAAGGTGTAAAATTACGCGTTAAAGGTGACGGTCAGCGTTATAAAATCTTCCTCCGAACAGATACACAATGGGATGGTATAGGCTACGCCTATTCTTTCGATACCGTAGCTGATAGCTGGGTAGATATTCACGTTCCCTTTAGAGATTTAATTCCTGTATTTCGGGCAAAGGTTCTCAAGGATGCGCCGCCAATTGAACAGAGTAGAATTTGTTCGTTCCAACTGATGTTGAGTAAATTTGAATATGATGGCGCTTTAAATCCGAAATTTTCTCCAGGCAATTTTAGTTTGCAATTTGAATCAATTAAAGCTTATGGCAGTGCAAGTTTACCCCGATTTATCCTTGTCAGTTCCGCAGGTGTAACTCGTCCTGAACGCCCTGGCATTAATTTAGATGAAGAACCGCCAGCAGTCAGGTTAAATGAGCAATTGGGAGGAATTTTAACTTGGAAGTTGAAAGGAGAAGATAGTTTAAGAACAAGCGGAATTCCTTATACAATTATCCGACCTTGTGCTTTAACTGAGGAAGTAGGAGGTAAGGAATTAATATTTGAGCAAGGCGATAATATTAAAGGCAAAATCAGCCGTGAGGATGTCGCAGAACTTTGCCTGCAAGTGCTAAAAATAACAAAAGCATCTAATGTCACCTTTGAGGTGAAAGAGGGAGCTAATACTGTTAATTCTATCGATTGGCAGAGGTTATTTTCTAATTTAGAACAGGATAAATAAGGAGTCAGAATTCAAAATTCAGAATTCAGGAGTCAGGACTGAGATTTAGAATTTACTCATTTTTGTAAAGTGGGTAATGTTGACCATTCTTTGAAAGCTTGATGGCTTTATCAAATCTCTGGCTTTAAATATGAGAATATTCTGAATTCTGAATTATAAATTCTAAGCTATTGAAAACAGTGCAAGATATTAGTATGAATAAATTCAAGGTGCTAATAATTGCTGGGATTTTAGCAGCGATCTTCTGGGGTGGATTATTTTCAAACACAGCTTTATCGCAGCAAATTGAGTCGCGGCTTAATAATTTAGAAGCTGATTTTAATCGTGTCGAGTCGCGCTTAAGCCAGCTAGAATCTCAAATAAATCGAGGCGGGCGATCGCCATCCCCAAGAACAACACTTACTCCACGACAATCAACAGGTTCTAGACAAAACTCATCAGGGCAAGATCAGATGTTCGATCGCCTTGCAACTTTGGTGATTGAATTAAAACAACAAGTCAATAAATTAGAGGAGCGAGTTTCTAAAATAGAAGCACGCTGAATACTTGAATAGCTTAGAAGCCTTTGTTAGGGTAGCACAGCTAGCTGTGCTACCCTAAATGGCCTTAGTGACAATTTGATGGCTGATATAGGACTCCTACTTGATTTTTGCAAAGCTAGGTACACTTCTTCCCTATTTACTGTTAAGAATTCCCTCTCTTTACAAGCGATTGTCCGAATCAAATGGGATTACTATATGCTCATTGGAAGAGAATTTCTCCCGCAGATGGCCCCTCTCCTGATGTACTAAAGACTGGGCAAGTTAGGACTTGGTTTCCACTAAATGTGTAAAGGTTGCCATTTTCATTTATGCCATTACCATTTATTAATCGAGATCCTGCGCCGAATGGTCCTGGTTGTTCTTCACCACTTATACCTACGGAAGGAGTAATTGGACTTCTTGAGACAGCTTGCCACCTGTACGGATTATTACCTCTAGGACTCCTAGCACCAAAAGTAAATTGAACTGGTGCTCCCTGAATTTGTAAGGTATTGGTATTGTCAAACTCAAAACAGGCAGTAGTTTCACCCCCGCCTACCTGTCTGATTGTGACCAAGTAGTTTTTTCCAGCTACATCTGCCTTTGCTTGTGCGGCAAAAAATAACGTTCCTCCAGCAAAACAAACTAAAGCAAAACTGCTTTGTAATAATCTATTGCGTAAATTTATAGCTTTCATCTCCAATCTCCTCTTCAAGCGTGTCTGTAAATTGAGATTTGAAGTTAGCAAATAGCACAACTTATAGCTATTTTGGCAGTATTAAAGATGGGTTGCTAGACTCATATAAAAACTGAGAATAAAAACCCTATACTAGCTTCAGCAACATTTCTATAAAATCACCAAATCAACTAACAAAGCAATGCTAATAGTTGCTATAATTCTAAATATAAAGTTTAAAAAATAATACCTACACAAAAAATATATTTTTTTACTAAAACAATTGATACTGTACAAATTACTGAGACATTAAGCTTAGAACCATACCAAGACGGATGATGTTGCAAATTTCTGCTAGCTCAATATGTATTCTAGGGATCTAAACTAAAGGCCGAGCTTGAGAGCTTATAATACAGGTTTGTGAAGAGCCTGTTAAAGAACCATTTGTAGTTTTTCTGTATCGAGAAACATCGTTTTATGTCATTGGCTATCTATGGCAGAGAATCCTCGAAAACACTGTTATCCAAGCGATATAAAGGCTCGATAGTTGGGGAGCCTCGAATCACTTCTCATACAACTACATGGCTTAATATTGGGTTGTATAAAATTAAACCCAACTATAACTAACCGTAACTTTCTTTTTGATTATTACGGGTAAATTTTATACAAATTTGGAAAAATATGGCGGCATAGGTATTCACAAAGCTAGATTCAGAAGGCTTTTGTAAACTAAAATCCAAAATCACGCTAGGAAGATTTTTTCGTATCTGAAACCATTTGTGAGAGAAGATATGCTGTAAAATCTAGCAACTGATCCAACAAGAAGCCAATAATACCAATGTATAGTATTGCCTCAATTATAGAATCGATGTTACCGGCTTTATAACTATCCCAGAGAATAAAACCAAGTCCTTTCTGTCCTGTCAACATTTCTATGGTAATAACTGTAAACCAGGCTACCCAAATGCCAACTTTCAGAGCATGAAATAGATGAAATATAGCTACTCGGAAGTTCTTGTTCTGTCTCTGAAAATGTTGCATCCCTATTGCTGTATTAATAATTACTGTCCAGAGAGTTGCCAAGAAAATTATGACAATAGCAGCCGCATCACTTTCTCTAAACACTATTAAGCTAATAGGGAGCAAAGCTATAGGTGGAATACTATGCGGTATTTGAAATATCCGTCTGAATAGCTGATAAACCATGCTATTCAGACCGATAAAATATCCAATAAAACTACCAAATACAGCTGCTGGAATGTAACCAACAAATAATCGTTGCAGGCTAGCTAAAAATTCTAAAAACATGTTATTTTCCATGCCTCAGTTCTCATTGAGAACATGTAGGAGATACTGGAGCAACAGCGCAAAGCAGAAGAGAGGAGAAACAGAAAAGGTAAAAATTGGCTTTCCTAGAATTTATCATCAAAATAAATCCTGATTAGTAAATTCAATACAATTTCCATGATTTACTTGCTCATCAATAAATAGAACCCCTACTTATTACCGAAGCCGGAGTTCTGAGTTTTGTAATTTTTTCAATTAAAATAAGATTACTATGGCTAAGCCTGTAATTATCAATACAGATAATCAATAAAATAAGAAATATGAAGGATGAAATCGCATTTAATTTTCATCCTTAATTCTGTGAAATTTTGGGTTACCTTCCCATATTCCGCTTCATTTGTTCTAATTCGTCTTGTGTTTCCCAACGGCGGAACTTTTCTTCTAAGTCGTCAAAACTACTAGAAGTACTAGTTTGATTCCACCAGCCATTAGTTTCCAAGCGCTGCTGAGTTTGGGCTTTAGCGCGGGCTGTCTGTGCTTCGGCGGCTTTGGCTTGTACTTCTTGTCTTCGCTGCTGAATTTTCCGCAGTAATTCCTGAGATTGGTTAATGCGTTCTTTCAGCCCTTGCATCTGTCCCCAGCGCTGATTTCCTTCTCGCAACAAGGCTGCTTCTCGTTCGCTAGCCGCAGTGACTAAATCTTGTCTACCAGCGTCTTTGGCTTTTTGAGTGCGGATGTGCCAACGTTGAATTTCTTGGGCTGTAGCTAGAATATCGTCTTGCGATCGCTTTTCTTGTAATTGTAAATCTGCAATTAGCTTTAATGTATCTTCCTCTTGCTCACGCAGCTGTTCTAGCAGCGCCTCTAACTCCAAATGTGGATTGTTACGCAAGAATTCTTCTAAACGGTTTTCTAAAAACCGACTCAAATCATCAAATAAACCCACTGCCAGAACTCCAGAGGTCGCGTGTGTAACTATTTTATTGTAGTCAATTATCGCAAACTAAAATTCTTCTTCTAGAGTGAGTCAATCGGTAAGTAGTGCGAATCAAAGAGGGGCATAGATGCAAACAGGAGAAGAGTTTTTAACTTTTAGAGAATGTCTGCAAATTCTACCGTTCTCTCAATATCCATCTTAATCGCCTTTCCAAATGGATAATAACCTCCTCAAAGCCCTCCTTTTTAAGGAAGATAATCGTAAATCTAAAGTTTGGGATATAGAGATTTTTGCGAAGTTAAGTAAACCTTTATTTTTTAGCCCCCCTTCCCTGTTCCTTCTCTCCACAAGTGATTTTGGAACCAAATCCGATGCCTATACCTCAGCCACTATTTTGAAAATATTTTCTTAACTCAGGACTTTAAATTAGACAGTTGTCTTATTAGCAATGAAGCAAACCTGTGATTATCAATAATTTTTTGGGAAAGCTAAAAATAGTCTTCTACTTCTTTACGATGTAATTTTTACAGCTATGAAGCTTTTGATAAGAACTGGTTCCAATCTGCCAAAATATGATATTAACAAAAAAACTTCGCAAAATTTACTACTGCCATTTGTTCTCGGTGGCACTACGATTATTGTAAGTATTTCGGCGTATTGCACCTATCTAGCTGCTCGCAACATGGCCCTAGCAGATTTGAAACAAAGTGCTTTTCAAGAGGTAAAAACAGGAGTTGATGAAATTGAAGAGTGGTTACACGTCCGCAACGTGGAGGTACAAACTCTAGGTAATACTTCAACTGTACGCTCATTAGACTGGTCTGTGGCAGAACCATATTTACAGGCAGAAGTGAAGCGAATCAATGAATTTTTCTTTTTCCAAATAGCTACACTCAATGGTTTGTATTCTAATACGAAGGTTGGTCGGTCAACAAAGAATATTAAAGATAGAGACTACTTTCAAAAAGCATTAGCAGGACAGAGCAATATTTCCGATCCCTTTATCAGCCGTTCTACAGGAATTCCCTTAATTGCCATCGCCACCCCAATATGGCTTAATCCTCAGGCTAATGGTTCGCCAATCGGAGTCTTTCTCGGCACTGTGAAAGTCGATCGCGTTACTAAAGTTGTTAACTCGCTGCGTTACGGCAAGAACAGCTATGCTTTTGCTCTCAATTCCCAAGGGCAAGCAATTGTCCATCCTGACAAAACATTAATGTCAACCTTAGAAAAACCAGGGCCTAGTTTGCTAAAAATTGCAGATCGTAATTTAAATGCGATCGCCAAGCAGATGGTAAACAAACAACAGGGAATTGAGTTAATGGAAATTGACGGTACTAAAAAATATGTTGCATATATTCCATTAAAACAAGCTAATTGGTCTTTGGCTTTGGTAATTCCGCGCCAAAATATTGAATCTCGCTTGCAATTTCTCGATTTAATTGCTTTAATTCTCGGAGGACTGACAGTCACGATGATTACTGTTTTGTGGCAGGTGCAAGCATTTGAACGGGCGCAACTGAAAAAATCCAAAGCCGCGGCTGATACGGCAAACCGCGCTAAAAGTGAATTTTTAACTAACATGAGTCACGAACTGCGAACGCCCTTGAATGGTATTTTAGGCTGCGCTCAAATTTTGCTGCGTTCTAAAGTTTTACCAGAACGAGAGCAATATCACGTCAACATTATCGAACAATGTGGTTCTCATTTGTTGACCTTAATTAATGACATATTGGATCTCTCAAAAATTGAAGCTAGAAAACTGGAATTGCATCCTCATGATGTTCATTTCCCATCGTTTATTCAGGGAATTGTAGAAATTTGCCAAATTCGAGCAGAACAAAAAGGTATTTTGTTTTTCTATGAATCGACAAATAATTTGCCAACAGGAGTTCATGTTGATGTTAAGAGATTGCGTCAGGTGCTATTGAATCTAGTGGGTAATGCCATTAAATTTACAGATGAGGGTAAAGTCAGTTTAAAAATTGAAGCGATCGCCCAAACTTCCGCTAATGACCAAACGCAGAAATACTGCATTCGCTGTTCTATTGAAGATACAGGAATTGGTATAGCACCAGCAGAATTGAGCAAGATTTTCTTACCATTTGAACAGGTAGGTGAGAAACAGCGCCAGACCGAAGGTACGGGGCTTGGTTTAGCTATTACTCGCCAGTTGTTACAGATGATGGGAAGCGATATCCATGTCAAAAGCCAAATTGGTCAGGGCAGCACTTTTTGGTTTGAGTTGGAAATACCAGAAGCCAGCGAATGGGTAGAATCAACAATGGCTGCATCAACACGACAAATTATTGGATTTGAGGATAGTCCCCGGACAATTTTGATGGTGGACGATCGCTGGGAGAATCGCACAGTAATTGTAAGCCTACTGCAACCATTGGGCTTTAATGTGGTTGAAGCTAGCAATGGTAAGGAAGGTTTAGCAAAAGCGATCGCCTTGAAACCAGACTTGATTATTACAGATTTATCGATGCCAGAAATGGATGGATTTGAATTCATTCAAAGTTTGCGTCGCACCCCAGAGATCCAAGATGTGAAAATTATCGTTTCTTCCGCTAGCGTCTTTGAAATCGATCAACACCGGAGTTTGCAAGCAGGTGGAGACGAATTTCTCAGCAAACCCGTACAGGCAGATGAATTATTAAATCAATTAGAACGCCATTTAGGTTTGATCTGGATTTACAAGCAGTCTCAATCCGAGGGACAAACAACTAACAACTCAGCTACAGCTTATAGCCGATTGGAGTCATTAATTCCTCCTCCTTCCGAAGTGTTACAAGAATTAGTGACATTAGCTGGTAAAGGTAATTTCAATGCTATTCTCAAGTGGGCCGATCGACTAGAAGCGACAGATACCAATTTTGTAACCTTTGCTAACCAACTGCGACAACTAGCAAGACAGTTTGACGAAGATTTAATCCTCAGTTTCTTGGCTCAATACGAGGTAGAAACAGTATGACCGCAACCATACCAGACCAAAAGAATTTTTCCGATCCCAATCCTGCCAGAGGAATTGTTTTAGTCGTTGATGATAATCCTGCAAACTTACAAGTTTTATCCAGCTTTTTGGATCAGTCTAACTTTGAAGTTTGGGCAGTTCGTAGTGGTGAAAAAGCCCTTCAGAAATTAAAGAACGAACATTTACCAGATTTAATTTTACTTGATGTGATGATGCCAGGTATGGATGGTTTTGAAACCTGCCAATATCTCAAAAGCGATGCTCGATACGAGGATATCCCCGTCATTTTTATGACTGCCCTATCAGACACTGCCGATAAAATTAAAGGATTGCGATTAGGAGCTGTAGACTACATTACTAAACCTTTTCAATATGAAGAAGTATTAGTACGAATAGAACATCATTTAAAGCTGAGAAATTTAACGAAAGATTTAATTGCCAAAAACGCTGAACTACAAAAGACTCAAACTCAACTGATTCACGCAGAAAAGGTAGCAACCTTAGGGCAACTAGCAGCAGGAATCGCCCATGAGGTGAATAACCCCATTAATTTTATAGCTGGTAACTTAAATTTTTTACAACAAAACGTCCAAGACATAGTTGATTTACTCCAACTCTATCAAAAGTATATAACAGATCCACCTGCTGAAATTGAAACTGCAATTCAAGATATAGATTTGATTTATTTGTTAAATGATATATCTAAAATTCTTAAATCCATGCAAATTGGTACAGATCGGGTTAAAGAAATTGTTTTATCATTAAATAATTTCTCTCGACACAGAGAGGAAGGAAAAAAACTAGCTGACCTTCATGAAGGACTAGAAAGCACGCTGTTGATTATTAGTCATCGTCTGAAAGCCAGCGCCCATTTTCATGGCATTCAATTAATTAAAGAATATGGAAATTTACCACTTGTTGAGTGCTATCCAGGCGAAATTAACCAAGTTTTGATGAATTTGATTTGTAATGCGATTGATTCCATTGAAGAAAAGCTAAAAAATAAAAATTTGGATGATATTTCCCAGCCAAATGGCGTAATTTGCATTAAAACAGAGGCACTTGAAGATAAAGTAATTTTGAGAATTGCTGATAATGGCTTAGGGATTAGCGAAACAGAAAAAAACAAAATTTTTGATGCTTTTTATACAACAAAACCAGTTGGTAAAGGAACAGGACTAGGTTTAGCGATCGCTCACCAAATTGTCACTAACAATCATCATGGCAAACTATATTATCATTCAACCCCAGGCGAAGGTATAGAGTTCGTTATTGAGCTACCTATCGGATAAATTAATTTTGTATTATAGCTCCAATATCGAACTACCATAAAACTTATATTTAATCTTTGAAATATATGTAGGGTGCGTTAGCCTTTGGCATAACGCACCATCTAAAAGTTTGGGTGCATTAGGCTACGCCATAACACACCCTACTGCTAATACTAAAGATGCAGAATTTTTTTTTAAAGTTTGGCTGTTACAGCCATTTCTTTAATATTATTACTAGAGTTAGTTAGACTTTTCAAGCTCTTATTTGATGAAGCATTAGAGCCTGTGTTTATTTCTCTCAAAATTAACTTATTGTTTTCAATAGATAGATAAATATCTGTTTCTTCAATAACTTTTTTCAAAAAACTTGTTAATTTTTTACCATATTTTTCTCTTTTTTTATCAAATTCTGGTATATTATTTCTCAAAAATTTATGAATTTGAGATATATCGATACCACCTTGTCTTAATTGGTGAGCTTGTTCGATATTTTGCTTTAATCCATGCAAAACTTTCTTAGTTATTACTAAAATATCATCATTTGATGGGCTATCTTTAGCTACTTCAGCAACTTGAATATCTTCGATTTTACTTTGGGGAGTAGGTATAGGTAAAAAGCGATCGCAAACAGATTTGAGGATACGATTTGCTTGCGTTTCATAAGCGCATCCAATTACATTCTTTCCATATTCATGGAGCTTTTTGGCTAAAGCTGCAAACGCACCATCACCTGATACAATCGCAAAAACTTGCAACGTAGGACGACTCTGTGCTAATTCCATAACATCAATAGCTAGCTGCATGTCTGCTGCATTTCGTTTATGAGTGTAATCAAAAATTTGGATTGCTTCAATTCCCAATTCTTGAATTTCATTCTTAAGCGGTCTTAAACGCGAATCACTCCAGTCAGCATAAGCACATTGAATAGCAATTTTATTAACTAGGCAAATTTTTTCGATATCAGTTTGAATTTTTTTTAACGAAAAATTTAAATTAGGGTCGCTTTTACCCATTGTTAAATTTTCAATATCATAAAAAATAGCTGTATTGAACGGCTCAATTTTATGTAAAGTATTCGTTATAGTAGTAAACTCCTCTAAACGAGTCTGACGCTGTTTTAACTCTTGAAACTCAGTTAATAAAGATGTTGATTCGGAACTATTTACTTGCTGTTTGAAGTTTGCAATTACTGTATTTAAGTCATTGAATTGCAGGTTTGCTTGCTGTAATTCTTGCTGTAATTGTTCAGTTACCGACTTGATTTGAGTTTGAGTTTGAATAGTCTGCTGCTGAAGTTCGCCAAGGGTTTTAGAGAGGGTATGTTGGTGTTGCTGATAAGCTGTTACCAAAGCTTGCTGGACGATATTCGATTCTTTAGGAAAAGCTTCACGGGTATAAACCTGTAAAACTGTTTCATAACCAGCAATTGCAATTTGCAAATTACTTGTAATATTACCTTCTTCAAAGCTATGAATGATTTTACTAAGTTTAAAAATAACTCTAGCTATATTAATACCATTGGCAGGTTCTTTAGCAAAGCGATCGCTTACCCATTTTCGCAATATTAAAGCCAAATTATCATTTAATTTACTTAAATTATGTTGCAAAATCGGATATATTTCCCGGTTTTGATATATTGCCCTTAATAAATCAACTAGGAAAATTTGCTCCTCATTAGCAGCTTCATTTGGCATAACTAAATTCCTGATAATGCATCTTTTGTTTTAGTATTCCCAATTCCGTATAGAATGTAACAAAATAATTCAGAATTCAGGAGTTAGAAGTTAGAACCCAGAAACGGAACTTTTCAGTTTTACTTAAAGTGGCGTCACCCAATAATTAATACCCCTGACAAGTTTATTTTTCAACCCAAATAGAGGTAATTTATCCTCAGATAAACCTATATAAGTCCAATGTGGAACATCGTTTTCTACAGTTTGAAACCAACCATTTTGATTGAGTACTTGTCTTTGTTTTTGGTTTGATACGCGTAAATCAATTGCTAGTCCCCAGAGATGTTGTGAGGTTCCAGGAGGCGCAACTAGACCGAGAATTTTTGTTTCTTTACCCTGTTGAACTTGTGCGAGAGTTTGGTTATTCGCATATTTGTGCCAAAATTGTAAATTCGTGTTGAAAGTGCGAGTACAATCTCCAGAACCATAACCAGATTTCAGGGGAATATTTTCTATTTTTCGAGCTTTATTTAAAGCATCTGCTGCTGATTTTTGTAAATAACAATCTCTAGTTCCCTCAACATGACCCATTGTCAAAGTTGCTTGATATTCTTGAGTTTCTTGTTCGTTAGCAAATAGTTCTTTTGGCGGCAATTTAATTTCTACACCTGGATTGACAAAAACTGAGCCATAAGTACGTAGCAAAGTATATTCATAAGTATTGGGCTGGGGAATTGTCGATAAATTTCTGGCGATCGCCGATAAGAAACGCTGTTGCTCGTTTAGTTTTTGGTCGGGAATAAATGGTTGTGATGTTAACTCTTTTGATACGCCTTTACAAGGTAATGGATCTGTACTCAAACATTCTTTTAATGGTTGAGCAGTTACAGCTAATTTGTGATGGCTAATTTTATTACTAGCTGCTAAAGCAAAAATCATCAAAATTACAGTACTGCTAAAAGTTCCAATTTTGACAAATTTATGCTGGAAATATTTTTTATATGTAATAGGTTTCATTTTTCAATACTTACCTAAATATATTTACAATTAATATTCATTGCCTTGATATGAAAATCAGTTATTTATGAATTAAAAATAAAAATAAATAACGATAATTTACCAAAAATTTAGCTTACCAGTTCTACACGGGTAAGGGCGCACAGCTATGCGCCACGGCTGCTATATTTTTGTATATATGTAGCGATATCTCTAAGTTAACTATCTTTAGCAAGATATCTAAAATACATCACACAAAAATCAACTCATGTTTGTCGCTGACAAGATGAAAATATTTGTAAAAAATAGAATTGACTTTGTTATTGACTAATAGCTAATTTGATAACTTATTTATCAGAAAGTTACATCCATGAAATCACTGGAAAGGTTAAAATTGGAAAGAACTTTCAGTTTGCCGTTCCTGCTAAGTATGACCATGCACAAGTCTGTTGAATTTCAAGACGCTTTTGATGTTATTGTCGTCGGTGCAGGTCACTCCGGTTGCGAAGCAGCTCTCGCCTCTGCCCGCCTCGGTTGTCGTACCTTGTTACTGACACTCAATTTGGATAAAATCGCTTGGCAACCTTGCAACCCCGCAGTAGGTGGCCCGGCAAAATCCCAGTTGACCCATGAGGTAGACGCACTCGGCGGCGAAATTGGGAAAATGGCAGACCGCACCTATTTGCAAAAGCGCATCCTCAACTCTTCACGGGGGCCTGCTGTTTGGGCTTTACGCGCCCAAACTGACAAGCGCGAATATGCGGCTGTGATGAAAAATATTGTGGAAAACCAAGAAAACTTGACCATCCGCGAAAGTATGGCAGTTGATTTGGTTTTGGGCGCTAATGATGAAGTCATCGGCGTAGAAACTTATTTTGGCGTGGCGTTCCAATGCAAAGCCGTCATCTTAACAACTGGCACCTTTTTGGGTGGCAAAATTTGGGTAGGTAATAAATCAATGCCAGCCGGACGAGCTGGGGAATTTGCGGCTGAAGGATTGACACAAACCCTGAATCGCTTGGGATTTGAAACCGGTAGACTCAAGACTGGAACTCCAGCCAGAGTAGACAAGCGATCGGTGGATTACAGTAAAATGCAAATCCAGCCAGGGGATGAAGATGTGCGCTGGTTTAGCTTTGACCCGGATGTATGGGTGGAACGCGAACAGATGCCTTGCTACATTACCCGTACAACTACTGAAACACATCGCCTGATTAAGGAAAATTTACACCTTTCCCCGGTTTATGGTGGTTGGGTGGAAGCCAAAGGGCCGCGTTATTGTCCGAGTATTGAAGATAAGATTGTTCGCTTCGCAGATAAAGAAAGCCATCAAATCTTTATTGAGCCGGAAGGAAGAGATATTCCCGAACTGTATATTCAAGGGTTTTCTACAGGTTTGCCAGAAAATCTGCAATTACAAATGTTGCGGAGTCTCCCTGGTTTGGAAAAATGCGTAATGTTGCGTCCGGCTTATGCTGTGGAATATGACTATTTACCTGCAACTCAGTGCTATCCAACGCTGATGACTAAAAAGGTTGCGGGGCTATTTTGTGCCGGACAGGTTAACGGCACCACAGGCTATGAAGAAGCCGCGGCTCAAGGTATTGTAGCGGGAATTAATGCAGCTCGGTTTGTGCGATCGCAAGAAATGATTGTCTTTCCCCGCGAGCAAAGTTACATTGGGACGCTGGTTGATGACTTGTGTACCAAAGACCTGCGGGAACCTTACCGAATGCTTACTAGCAGGTCAGAGTATCGGTTGATTTTGCGTTCTGACAACGCCGACCAACGCCTGACACCTTTGGGGCGGGAAATCGGTTTAATTGGCGATCGCCGTTGGGATTTATTTACCCAAAAACAAGCACACATCGCCTCAGAAAAATCACGGCTATACAACACCCGCATCAAAGAACACGATGAAATTGGTATGGCGATCGCATCTCATACCCAACAAGCAATTAAAGGTTCAATTACCTTAAATGACTTACTGCGGCGTCCGGGATTCCATTACGTTGACCTCGACAGGTTCGGACTAGGTAACCCCGACCTCAACCGCGCCGAAAAAGAAGGCGCAGAAATTGACATCAAATATTCTGGATATTTGGCTAGGCAACAAAATCAGATTGACCAAATCGCCCGTCAAGCCCACCGCCAGTTACCTGCGGATTTAGATTACACGAAAATCGATACTCTTTCCAAAGAAGCGCGGGAAAAGCTGACTCATGTAAAACCGCTGACGCTCGGTCAAGCTGCACGTATAGGCGGTGTTAACCCGGCCGACATTAACGCTTTAATATTATATCTAGAATTGCGTAAAACAAAGAGCCAGCCAGAGTTCCCAGCGTTAATTTAATAAAAAATTTATAAAGGGCGAGTATAGTAGTGGAGAGGGAGATGGGTATGATAGATGACATAAACCTTAGTACTGCCATCATTAACAATCCCCAGATTGAAGTTGATTTTAATACCACTGCTCAATAACTCGTCCTCATCAGACGGGGGAATTGACTATTCGATCGATCATCCTGATTAAAAGGCAGTAGGAGCAGCGTTTCCCTGTCCTAGCAATAACCCAAAACGTTTATGTTACAACAAGCCACCGCCCGTCTTATAGTTCCAGAACCATCAGAAGACTTAATCGCCAACGAACCTTGGTCGATAGAAATCTATGCTGATGGCTTAATGGATGAACTCTTTGCGGATATCGACTATATTCTCGATGCTAGTGGTAATCTGGCTGCTGGTGCTTTTAGGCAAAGCAGTCAGAAAAAATCGAGCCAGTCGGTTGCCGGGGTTTCTTCTGAAGTTGAGATTGGTTCAAACCACCACTCTAACTTCAATCCAGTTGTAGCAACTGGCACCCTTAACCCACTGCAAGCAGTTACCATGCCGCAGAATATCATATCAAATGCAGCCAATAACCCAGCACAGTCAGTTACTCAACTTAACCAAAAGCAATTGAGTACTGTTGTGTTTGACACCGCCACCGTCAAACCACTTGCTAGAAAGCGGCGCAAAAGCACTTCTGCTTTGGGCAAACTGCTGATTGTGGGAACAACATTAGGCGTGGCGATCGCTAGTATGGTCTACTTGGTACAATCTGGCGTTGTCCATCTTTTAAATACCAAATTGCCAGAGTCAGTTCTTGTACTACCGCAGCCACACTCACAATTGCCAGCAAAACCACAAGTTGAGGCAGAGTTAGTTGACTACATGCTCAGTGCTTTGGCAGTTATCGATAAGCAAGCTGTAAAAGATCGTCAAACCGATATCAGACCTGGCTTTTCTACTCAGGCAAATACTAACCAAATAGTCATTGCCAACAACCAACCAGCGAATAATTTACCAGCACTGCCACCTTTAGCAACTAACAATACACCACCATTTAACCGTTCTGGAAACGTTGTTGAACGCATTTACGTACCTGTACCATCGCAAATGCGCTACGCTCTGCCAGCGATTCCTAGCACTCCCGCACTTTTACCACAAGTTGCGAGTGCGTTGCAAGGTTCTCAACCTAATATTGTGAAAACTGCCTTGGGTACCGTTCGACAAGCTGCCAAGCCTGCAACTGTCAACATGTTAGCTGCAGCAGTACGTCCGGATATGAAAGCTGTGGCGACGAAAACTGCACCGATTACCGTGCGGCAAACAGCCAAGCCTCTGCCTGCATTACCAGTTGTACCATTACGTGCAGCACTCGCACCAGAGGCAGAACCAACCATCACCGAGCATCAAGTTTTCTCGCCAACTCCGATCGCAGAGGCTCCAAGCAGTACCTTGGAAGGATTGCTAGAGTTAGGCAACAAATCTGCCGCTTTGTTTAAAATCGATGGCGTAACTCGCCGCATCAATATGGGTGAAAGCATCGGTTCTAGCGGTTGGACGCTCGTTGATGTCAACAATGGTGAAGCAGTGATTCGGCGTAACGGTGAAGTGCGATCGATTTACGCAGGACAGAAATTGTAAGAACTTCTCAAAAACTAAGGAGTGCAATCTGTTGGAGATTGGGATTCCAACTGATTGTAATTACAATCCACCAATTGCAATCGCTGTGTTCTTATATAAAAGACATCCGAATCATACCAATTTTAAAAATCATTCCCACCGATGGAACACCAAAAAGCGTATATTCAATACGCTTAGGTTAAGGCTAAAACTCTTGTCAAATTTAATTTTTTAACGAAAGCGGCTTCTAACAGGGTATCGCCTTCGTGCAACGTCTCGTAGAGAAGGACGCAAAGAGAACAAAGAAATACTTAACCCAAGCGTTTTGCGGCATTAAATTCAAAAAAGACAGGCTTTATACCAATTCAAAATTTACGCATTAAGAAGACCAGATATCATATCCGGTTGAAGACTTATTATTGAGGGGGCAGGGGAGAAGATCTGCCGGATATACCTTGGTAAAAGATGCAGACCTGAAGGGGTGACAGTAAGGCTATAATGCTGACTGAATAAGCGTCATGGCGCGTAGACCTTTCTGAAAATGAGGTAGCTTATTGGGCTTTTTTCGCATAAGAGCGATCGCCAAATCTGACCAAAATTCCATTGCACCTACCCATAAATAACCGTATAAACCAATCCAAAATGCGCTATGCCGCCGTATAGAACGTTTTAATTCTTGAAGGCGACCAACATACTTTTGCAAACCAATTTGTCGTGATTTACGTCCATTAAAGACTGCACAACTGTAGGCGATCGCTACTAATAAAATCAGTGCGATTAAACGTTTACCAGTCGCATAAGTGGATTCTAAATTGTAACCACCTGTTTTACAATCTTTAAACATTGCTTCAATTCCACTACGATATTTAAAACTTTTAATAGCTGCTGATAAACTGTCTAAATTTGTGAGTAAATACCATCCATAAGGTTCAACCTTGTTCCGATACTTACGTGGATAGTATCCAGCTAGATTAAATCTTTCAAAACCTTTTTGCTTTGTCAATTGAGCATCATAGATAAAGAAGGAGACTCCAGGTTTTAACCCTAAATCTTGTAATCGTTGATATGATTGATTACCAGAACGAATATATGTCCCCTGTTTTTGCCGCAAAACAAAGTTTATTTCCTTACTGTGTAACCAATTGGCGAATCTAATACTATGAAATTCCCGGTCGCCTAATATCAAAATTTGATCGCCTTTAAACAAGCGCAATACCGGACGAATTAATGCTTTTTGTTCTCCTAGATTGCTACAACCTTTTTTGTTTAAGGTTAACCAGTAAATTGGGATGGCTCGTTTGTCTTCAATTAAGCTGATGATAAATATATTTTGCTGTCGCCACTGCGTCCTATCAATAGCAAATATTAATTGTTTACCTTGTTTATTCTGACGATTTTTTACCCAATACTTCACTACAGGAAACCAAAGAAACTGAATCGACACTTGTCGTAGCAGTAAAAATCTTTGAATACTTTTACGTCTGCTTTCAAAGAGTATTGGTTGTGGAAATACTGTTGCCAGTTTTTCAATCGTGACTGTTTTATGAAATTGTAATAGCATTACCAAGATTTGCAGCATCATGTACTGCGTGGGTGTTAGTAAATTTTGAAAGCACTTTTGGTAGAATTCAGGCAGCATTTTCATGAGATAGGTCTTGTTGACAATACTTGACCTATCTTTTTCTACCGTACAATCGTCACATCTTGATATACCAGTCCTTCCAGACTCCTTGTCACCCCGTCAGGATGCAGACTTTGAGCAAGTGCGGCAAATCTTACTCGTCTGCAATCTGTAACAGTAGCTAAAGATAGAAAAAAGAGAAAAAGCTTAACTCAACGGTATTGGGAAATAGGCAATCGGGAAGGAGAATGGAAATCAAAACCTTTACCCTTTGCCCTTTTCCCTTTAGCCCCTCAACGGCGGGTTAATTTCAAAGTGAACATGATGATCGTGACCGTTTGCAAAGGCACAAAGCCCTTCTGTAATCAGCTTTGGATCGTTGAAGAAAACTGCCCTCTGCTTGACTAGTTTGTGTTTGCGAATAGATTTAATCATGGCTCTGGTAGCATCTCGATCGTAGTCAGAACTCGACCAAAAAATGCCACCATAACTCCCATTCTTTTTGGGCAAGAAAACATCGCACATCATACCCGTTTCATGTCCTTGATGGTCGGGAGTATCTCCCCCGTGGGGCAAGCTAACATCATTGATAGCAAATAAAGCCGCTGAGGGGTAAGTTTTACGATAACTGTTTTGATAGTCTTGGGCAATTTCTTCGATCGCATCAGCTAACCAGTGCGTTCCATAATCGTGGTGATCTTGGGTTTCTGCTAGTTCGCCGTTGATCAAACCGTTTTCTGGGTTGCTTTTTGGCATTAATACCCAGCGTGGTGCGTTAGCTGCTTGCAACCATCGATGAGTCATTTCTTCAACATCAATTCTGCCATCGGCATTAATAGTACTGCGACCAGCAATGATTGACTGAAATAGTTTGATGGCATCATATAGCCCTCTGTCTATAGCTGCACTGTTAGGATCGCCCGCCCAAGTGTAGCCTAGCTCATATAACCGTGCTTTCACTGCCTTAACATCATCGGCCTGATTGACTCCGCCAACTCCTACACTACCTCTGAGTTCAATGGTCTTTGCCCCTGGCAAACTAGATGTTGTAGGTCGAGTCTCTACATCTGACTTTTTATCAAAAGGAACTAAAACTTTAATGTCGAATTCTATACTTTGCTGCTCCAGAGTAACAGTGATGCGGCGATCGCCTTGTTGTTTAAACACGAAATCAAATTGCCACTTGCCGCCCTCTTTGATTGGTACGCTGGGGCCTGGAAACTTGCCATCGATTTTTACCGACAAAACTTTGCCACTGCTAGCTAAAGGTGCCGCGCCTTCAACTCGGAAAGCCTGCCCCACTTCTACTTCTTGAGGCGCACGAATTAACTGTAGTTTTTCCACTGAAGGCAGAACGTGAACTGCATTTGCATTAGCCAGTAAACTCTGCGCTTCTGGCAGCAAATTCACAACTTTACTGACATAGTTAGGATCGGTGGAATAACCTTTACCCTTGAGAAAGCCAAGAAAATTTTCTGGTGTATTGGTGTGAGCTTCTAAACCTTGATATGGAGGGCGAGTTAAAAATTTCCAATAACCAATAATAAAAGCGTCTATATTTGTAAATTTACAGAATTCGACTTCTTCTAGCTCAGAAGGAACTTTAATTTTTAATGGTTCGGCAAAGCCGTCCATATCAGGCGATCGCCATTTGATTCCACTAAAATTGTTAGCCTTGATAGCAAGTTCGCTTTCAGTTTTACCAGACTCTAATAACCATTGAGCGAGGGTAACTTCTTTTAAGATTTGCCGATTTATCTCACTAATTTTATCCGCTTGAATGCCAACTTTGGTCAGGATTTCTTTTAAGTCTTTTTCCTGATAACTATTCACTAAATCATTGAGTAGTGACATGTTTTTCCTCTGAAAATAATGCTGTAATTTAATTTAACCCAAGCAGAAATATGAAATTTGATATGTTCAAATACCCGGCTTTTGAGATAAGTCGGGTATCTAAGTTGTTCAACAAAGTTATAGAAAAATTAGTTACTCTTTTTCTATAACTTTGCTATATCCAGCAAAAACAAAATGTTGATCTCGGTTTCCTTTGCTTTTATCAGGCCACTTAACCCAATAATGGTTTTCCTCAAAACGGACATCTAAAACCGGGTAATCCCCTGGCTCAATATCAATTAGAGATTCTTTTGGTAGGTCTGCACCCTGGTCTGTAGAAGGCTTGAGAATAGTTTTTGTTGTAATTTCCAAAATGTATTTTTTATCATTTTTAGTTTGCGAGTCTTTATGGTCGTCATCATTTGACTCGCCAATTAATCCATCTTTAATCGCTTCCGCCATTTTCTCGACATCAAAGCGATCCATATCTACTTTGGCATCACAAAAACAGCACTCAATTAAAATAGCTGGCATGTCTGTATTCTTCAGAACAAAGTAACCTGTATTTTTAACACCTCTATTATTAAAACCAAGTTTAACAATCTCTTTAAGAACTGATTGAGCAATACCTTTTGATGCGTTACTAATGGCATAAACTTCTGTGCCATTGGCTACACCGTTGAATTTATTAAAGTGAATCGAGACATAAATATTAACGTTATTGGCATTTGCCTTGTTAGCTCGTTGTCTCAAAGAATCGTTAACGCTGCTAGCGCTGGTGGGAGTGCAATCAATAGCCGTATGGCCTGCTGCTTTGAGTTTTTGGATTAAAAGTGTACCAACTGCTTTAGTTAAAGTATCTTCTTGTTTGATACCGGTTGCCCCCGTATCTGGAGGGCAATTGTGCCCCATATCAATACCAAATTTCATAAGGTTAATCTCCTGCTATAAATTTCGAGGTATACATTATCTCCCTACAGTGTATTAATTATTCCGCAAAATGCCATCACTATATCAGTGAGAAAAAGTGAGTATTTACTGTAAAAATTTGTAAAGATTAACGTAATCATCTGCCCAAAAACGGAAATTTCATAAGTCTAACCTATACATGAAGCAGGCTGACCAATGACGGCAGAAGAGGCACTGAATTTAGTAGATAGTCTTTTATGCTCTACGTTTGGGCAAAAGCTGAATGACGTTCAATCTGTAGTCTTTCTGGAAAGTTGGCTAGGACGCACTTATGCGGAAATTGCGTTACAGATCAGTTACGAACACGACTATATTAAACAAATTGGTTCGCAGTTGTGGCGATCGCTATCTCAAGTATTTGGCCAAGATGTATGTAAAAAAAATATCCAAACAGTTTTGCGTTGCTACCAGCACTCTCCAAACAGTAGCTATTCAAAAAAAGCGAACAACATCAGCATCTTTAAATTAGATAAAATCAAACAAACAAAAGTAACAAGACAAACGGGGACAATCATGAACCAAGCCATTGATGGAGTACGCTGGACAGTTCAGGATTTAGAGGTTCTACCCGAAAACGAGTGGACACGCTATGAAATAATTAATGGAAAACTATTTGTAACTCGCACTCCTCATCGTCGTCATCAACAAGTCTGTGTAAAAATTTCTCGACAACTAGATACTTGGTCGGATTTAAGTGGTTTGGGAGAAACAATTGTCACTCCAGGGATAATTTTTTCCCAGGCAGATAGCGTGATACCGGATGTAGTTTGGGTAAGTCGAGAACGACTGGCACAAATTGAAGATGAAGCTGGACATCTCATAGGCGCACCAGAGTTAGTAGTGGAAGTTTTATCTCCTGGAAAACAAAATGAACTTAGAGACAAAGAAGCGAAATTGAAATTATATTCAATTCAAGGTGTGCGTGAGTATTGGATTGTCGATCGCTTCAATCAAAAAGTTGAAGTTTATCGCCGAGAAAAAGCACAGTTGGTTTTAGTTGCAACTTTGTTAGATGATGATGAAATCACATCGCCACTCTTACCCGGATTTTCTTGTTCTATTCGTTTATTTTTCCCTGAATAACCAAATAAAAGGTAAGAATTCAACAGCCAGAATAGTGTTTAATTCCTAACGATATTACCTGCAAATGGCAGAATAACTGTAAAAGTAGTTCCGACATCGATCGCACTGGTGACAGTAATCTCGCCGCCGTGCAAATCTACAGCTTTTTTGACAATGGACATCCCTAATCCTAGTCCTGGAATATTACTGGTATTACTAGCGCGATAGAATGGCTCAAAAATGAATTCAATGTCAGAAATAGGAATACCAATACCAAAATCTTGAATTTGGAATATAGCTCGATTGTTTGTAATGTTCACAGAAAAATTAATTGTGCTGCCAATGGAAGAGTATTTGAGAGAATTGGAGAATAAATTATTTAAGATTTGTCGCAGCAGTTGAACATCTAAGTTAGCTTCAGTACATTCGGATTCACTATTAAAAGCAATCGCATGTTGGCAGCGATCGTTTTGTTGCAATTCTGCTAATAAATGGCGGCAAAATTCTATCAAATTTAAGGGTTGTGGATTAAACTCTAACTTAATGATTTCGTCCTGACTCACCATCAAGACATTATCCAACAATTGAATCATCTGCATCACAGATTTTTGAATGCGACGCAGGTGGGTATTTTGTCGCTCCTCGCTCCAGCGATGGCGATAATGTTCCAGTAATTCCGCAGAAGAATGGATAGCAGCCAAAGGCGTGCGAAATTCATGAGAAGTGGTAGTCAGCAAACGAGATTGCAGTTCGCTAAGTTGTCTTTCTTTGGCAAGTGCTTGTCGCATTGCTTCTTCTGCCCATTCCAACTTTGCTTGGGTTCGTTTGCTTTCGGTAATGTCCCGCAATAGCCAGCGTAGACTGACTAACTCACCTTGTCGATCGCGCACAGCAGCCACCTTAATTGCAGCCATAATCGGGGTTTTATTATGCGGTCGTAAATTTACTTCCCACTCTTGGGTTTTCCAGTCGGGAATTTGCAGGCGATCGCACAGTTCGTTCAGTTTCAAATGAAACGCAATTATCTCTTTCTCCAGTACAAAATTTTCTAAAAATTTGCCTAACAATAAATTTTTAGAAATATTAAATAGAGTAAGAGCAGCAGAATTCGCTTCCGAAATTACACCCCTTGTATTAGTTATTAAATAAGCATCTGGTACCTCATCAAAGAATTCCTGGTAGCGTTGATGTTCTACTGTTAAAGCTTTTTGAATATTTGATAATTGTTCATTTTGTTGCCGTAGGCCTTCATTAGCTATTTGCAATTTTTCTAAAGCTAGATAGGCTTCTTTTAATACTTCAGCAAATACTTCAATATCTTGCTTTACTTTTTGCAGGTCACTTTCGCTTTGCAAAAGGCCGACACGCTTACGCATATTTTGTATCTGTAAGGCTAAATCGTCCAAATTCACGCTTTTGCTCCTATTGGATATCTCACCTTGGGTTTCATTTTAGGTTCCTTACTGCGACGATTTTAGCTTTTGAAATTTATATAGTTCTTAATTATGGGTTATCAGTTACAAATTATTAGTTACCAACCTGTTAGTTGATTATTATTGACTGTTTAATCAAGCTGTTAACGAAGGTAGGGGACAGTTATTGCTGGAGGCCGTTTTTGTAACGAGGATTTATACCCCGTTCCAAAAACTTTGGACAAAGTACGGTTTTAGATCCGATTGTTTCGATAATTCTGTGAATCAGCTTTTATAACCCATTTTTCTGAATTTTGAATTGATTTTATTTACCCTCCGTTTTATTTTTGAGAGTTTTGTAATTGGTTTCGTAGATCTGCCCATTTGACTCCTGCTAGGCTAGGCAAAATTACATGAGCGCCTTGAAATCGCTCAGTTGGGCCAATACCTACTGCCCACATCCCAGCAGCTAGAGCCGCCTCAATACCGGCAGCTGCATCTTCTACAACTACAGATTGCGCTGGTTCGATTCCTAATTCTTTGGCTGCATAGACAAACAAATCTGGTGCTGGCTTGGGTTGCTGTACGCTATAACCATCAGCGATCGCATCTAGTTTATCGGCAATACCCAATCGCTCGATTACCGTGCGGGCATTTTTGCTAGTTGAGCCAATGGCTATTTTAATCCCGGCTTGCCGCAGTTCATCCAAAAGTGCGATCGCTCCCGGTAGCAAATCCTTAGAACTCATATTCTTTAGCGATTCCACATAGTAGCGGTTCTTGCGCTCCATCATTTCCTCGATTTGTGCTTCTGAATACGGTCTATCCCCAATCATTTGCATTAGCGAAACACGACGGGATAAACCCCGCAACGCTTCATTGGCCGCCCGATTAAAAGGTATACCCTCTTCATCTGCTAATTTCTGCCAAGCTAAATAATGAAGTTCTGCTGTATCCGTCAGTACACCATCTAAGTCGAAGATGACTGCTTGGATATTTGGGGAGTGGGGAGTGGGGAGTAGGGAATGGGGGGTGGGGATTGGGGATTGCTTATTTCCCTTTTCCTCTTGTCTTGTTGTTCCCTCTTCCCTACTCCCTACTCCCAATTCCCCACTCCCTATTTCTCCATGCAAGTCAAACTCATACGATAACCCTTGCCAGTGGAGTTTAAATTTCAGGCGCGTCCAGTTAGCAGGTAAATGCGGGTTGGCGACAGGGCGATTTTGAGTGAATTGGATACCACCGAAGCCAAAAATTACAGCTTGCCAAACGCCTCCAGCGGTAGCCCCATGAATTCCATCGGCGGTGTTACCTCGGTTGTCTTCCAAATCCACCATTACTGACTGCATAAACAGTTTGTAGGCTTCTGTGGATATATGCAAATCTGAAGCTAAGATGGCGTGAACTGGGGGGCCGAGAGACGAACCATAACTGATATCAGTGCGGGGTGCGTAGTAATCCCAGTTTGTCTGCAATGCTTTTTCGCTGTAAGGAAAATCTGCCGATTCTCGCATTAAATAAAGCAGCATTAAGACATCAGGCTGTTTGAGTATTTGATGTTTATTGGTTTTATCGATACCTAAGATGGCTTGCATGGAGCGATCGCGCCCTTGATAATCTGCTAAGTTGATATCTTCTAATTGGAAAAATCCCTGAAACTGCTCGATTAATTCTGTTGATGGGTCGTAAAACAGTAACATTTTGGCGATGATGTCTTGCCAGTGGTTTAGCTGTTCTTTTGTCAGTTGCAGTCTCCCTTCTAATTCCGTGGCTCGTTCTGGGTATTTATGATTCAACCAATCAAAAATTGCGATCGCTTTTTCTAGATGCCATTGCACCATACGGTTTGTAAAGACGTTATTGTGGACTAATTCATGGTATTCGTCGGTTCCGATTACTCCTTTGATTTCATATTGTTCGCGTTCGGCATTGAATTCCACGCGGCTAGCCCAAAAAATAGCGGTATCCAAAATTATATCTGCGCCGTATTTTTGCATCCACCAATCGTCGCCCGTGGCTTGCCAGTAGTTCCAAGCGGCGTAGGGGATATCTGCATTGATATGAATTTCGCGATCGCGGCACCAAATCCGCACGTCTTCACCATAAAAATCAGTCGGAAGTAACCAGCGCGGGGTGACTTCATCGCCAGTAACAGCACTTTCCCAAGAAAACATTGCTCCTTTATAGCCGTAATGAACTGCTTTACGTCTGGCTCCTGGTAATGTGTGCCAACGGTAACTCAGTAAATTTCGGGCGATGGTTGGTTGGGTAAACAGAAAAAAGGGCAGCATAAAAATTTCTGTATCCCAAAAAATATGACCGCGATAGCCAAATCCTGAAAGAGTTTTTGCCGGAATGCTGGCCTTATCGTCGTGGCGCGACCCAGCAATTAGCAACTGAAACAGATTGTAGCGAACAGCAAAAGCCGCAGTGCGATCGCCTTCAATGAGAATATCGTTTTGTTGCCAAACCTCATGCCATGCTTGCTCGTTGGCTTCTCGTAGTGTTGCATAGTCTGGCAAACACGCGAGTTTTTCTCGAGCTGCTGCGACTGGTGTTTCAACCTCCCGCGAAGTAAAAACGGTCGCGAGTTTTTCTACTGTCACTGTCTGTTGCGCTTTAGTTAGGAAGGTGGTGCTGAGGGTGGGATAACCGGGTGCAGTATTGACTTGAAAAGATGCTTCCACCCCCGATATTGTCATCTTAACTGCCATACCTAGTTCAATTTGGGAGTTACGGGTGCGGCGTTGTAACCAAATTCCTTCGTCAGTCTTGCCTTGGTCTAATCCTTCCCAGTGATTAAAACCCTGATTTTCTGCATAGCCGTTAATGCTTCCCTGAACTTCAATTAATCCATCGAAATCCACTGGTGTTAACTGACAGCGCAGCCCTAACACATGCCGATCTGCAAAACTCGCAAAGCGTTCAAAATAGATATCTATGGTTTTTCCACTAGGAGAACGCCAACGGATAAAACGGCACAGAAGCCCCTGACGTAGGTTAAGCTGACGCTCGTACCGCAATATTTCACCTTGGTCGAGACGGAAGCGTTCAGCATCTATAATCGCTACCAAAGGTAACCAATCAGGGCAATTAACTAGTTCAGTGTACATCACCGGCACATCGTCATAGACGCCGTGGATAAAAGTAGCCGACAATGCATGAGGATAACCTTCCTCAAAACTGCCCCTTGTTCCCAGATATCCATTGCCGATTGTAAAGACGGTTTCTTTGGAGTGCAATTGCTCTGCGTCAAACTGGGTTTCAGTTAATATCCAGTCTGTGTAAATAAAATGGCGAGAAGAACCTTTTGTTTCCACGATTGATACTCCCTACTCCCTCATGCACCCAGATGTTTTTCCAAAATCTTTTCGGCTCTAGGTTTATATATCAGATGAAATAACGTTTCCATGTAACGATCTCTGGCTTCGTTATTTTCTGGAGCAACAAAGTTCCAAAAACTAAATATTTTAGTCAGCATCAATAATTGTTCGGTGTGCGAATGCCAATTGTATCTGTTGTGAATTCGCCGACTCATCCATTCGGAAACTTCATACCATTGTTCGGGATGAGTATCACATTTTTCTAGGAAATCTAGAATTTTATTTGCTGCTCCTTCTAAGTCTGTAGGATTAATATAAAATCTATTTTCTTCGTTTTGGATAATTTCTAAAGAACCGCCAAATTGAGTTGTAAAAGCTGGCAAACCAGAAATCATAGCTTCTAGAATAGACCTGCCGAAGGGTTCAAATAGGGAAAATTGGACATAAATTCCTTGACAATCTGCAATTATTCGATAGGCTTCACCGAGGTCGCGGCTGGAGAGGCGCATCCCTAACCAGCGAATTTTACCGTGGAGATGATATTGATTAATAATGTCGTGTAGCTTTTGGATTTCTTCTTTTTCTTCTGAGTTTGTAGCTTGATGTAAATGCAGTTTACTAGTTAAAAGAATTAAATTACAACGCTCTTGCAAAGCCTGACTTTTACCGAAGCATTCAGCTAAACCAGTAATATTTTTGAGAGAAGTAAACCCAGTAACGGCTAAAATTGGCCTTTGATGAGGATTACTTAATTCTCCAAAGATTTGCGGGTCTTGACGGCTAAAAAGTAAGTCGTGAGTTTGTGTGCCAAGGTCAGGGTCTCGGTCTAATTTTTGGCTGTAGGGAAAAAAGATATTTTCATTCACTCCCGGCGGTACAAAGTTAAACTTAGGATTAAATAAATCAATTCCATCAATTACATGATAAAGTTGTGGCATAGTAAACCACTTGTACGACTCATACTGACCTATACTATCGGGCGTGCCGACAATTTCTTGATAAGAGGATGTGATGATAAAGTCAGCTGCATTCATGCTAATTAAATCAGCAGTGAATTGTGCTGAGAAGTGGTATTTATCTTCTAAGTCTTGCCAATATAAATTGCTGAATAGATATTTAGGTTTTTCTAAAGAATGGGCAACATTGCACTGGGTGACTTTGAGGCTATGAGATAGGAGAAAAGCTACTAGGTTGCCATCGCTGTAATTACCAATAATCAGATTAGGTTTACCTTTAAATTCAGCGAGTAATTCTCTTTGAGCATCTAAAGCATAAGTTTCTAAATACGGCCAAATTTCAAATTTAGAAATCCAATTGTTGGTAATATTCGGATTGAATTCGGCAAAAGGAATTCGCAAAATCCAAGCGTTTTCAGTACCTTGGACTTTTTCTCGACGCAGGTTACAACATGTGCCTTCACAGTTAGGAATTAGCCGGGTGAGAATAATTACATGGGATTTAATTCCTAGTAAATCGAGACCGGCAAGTTTGATTTGTTCTTGGAGTTTGTTTTCTAAACTGCGGGCTTGTTCGAGGACGTAAGCAACTTGACCGAGTGTTTGATCTCTTCCCAAGACATCATCTTGTCCAACCCAGCCGTGTATAGAAATCAGGACTACGCGAAATACAGCCGGGACACGGGCGATGAATGTTGCTAAAATAGCTGGTTCTGGAGAGTAAATGAGTCGTTCGAGGAGTTCTAGGGTTTGGCGGACTCGCGCCGCAGTGTTACCCCAACCTGCTTTAAAACCGAGTTCTTGGAGTTGGAAGCGAAATTTTTCGTAGGGTTCCTCAGGGGATTGCCGATTGAGAAATTGCAGGGCTGGCTTGATTTGTTTGGCTAGCTGCATACCTGAAGTGATGCGATCGCCAATTAGTAGAGGAATTCCTTGGTAATCAATTTTGCGTAAAGCCTGATATAAAAGTTCTAGCCAATGTTGCGGATCTGCCAATAATTGATTCGACAAGTAACGATTGAGAAACGCTAAACCTTGACCGATATTTCTGGGGTCATCGATTCTTGGGGAACCTTCGTAAAATGGCTGGAGGTCGATTTCCAAAATCTGATTTTGGTAGCGGTTCACCAGGCGATCGCTGACATCTAACAACGCTTGGGGTACCGTCTGTTCAAAACTAGTAAAATCAGCTGTCAATTGCCAAACTTCCTGGCTAGCAATCCTCGGCCGAACAACAAACCAAGTATACTCCTCGAGAATTATTTCATGGGTATAGTGTATGAGTTTACCTACAGAAGAAGAGTGATAAAAGTAAACTGGCTTTTGGTTTTGTTGACAGTAGTCTGCAAAAATTTGTAAAATTTCGTTTCTTAAGAAGTAATGCTTACCTGAAGCATTCAACACATCAATTAACTGGTGTAGAACAGTTTTTTCATCACTGTTAAAGATAGCTTGAAATAATTCATACATGACGAATTCCAAAGATTTAACTAATTCAGAACCTCATTCTTTTCTCCTCAACAACTGTAATAAAATCTGAATTTCTTAATTGCAAATTGGTATTACACTCTCTGCATGAGTGTTCTGCGAACCAGATTATTACTTTGATGCTAAATAAAAGCAAAAGCCCTTGCTTCTAGCTATGGTATGAAATAATCGAGAAAGACTCAAGTTGATAGAATCGATAAATACAATTCTTTTTTACAAAAACGATTTAAGTAGGTTGTTGTGAATAATTATCGTCAAAATCAGGCAGGAGGCAGTCCCGATAAAACAAGTTTCACCACCAAGTATGAAAGTGGTCTTTCCCCTACTCCCTACTCCCCACTTACAAGTCAGAAGGAAAGAAAGAGGATTTGAGTTCAGTTAACCTTTATCAAACAGAATTCAAGAGTCAGGAACCAGAATTATCCAATTTAATTCTGTGCAAGTAGCTGAGAAATCCTATGAATTCCTAACTTTTTTGTTCTGACTTCTGAATTATTCAAAATTATTTATTTTTTGTAATTTTTGCCTGATTGTAATAGCTAAATTAAGCCTAATTGAATAACCTTTTGCAGTGCTTGTTCAAATTGTATGCCCTGTTTGAGAGCAATATATAATAATACTATTATGGCAGAACGAATTGAATTATCGCAGTGGATGAGAGTCGGTTTTGGTAATTCAACGATCGCCTGAAATATCTTGAGGGTATTTTGATAAGTAATGTTTTCAGTTTTGAAGGGTAAATTAATATAGTACAACTGCAAAAGTTCAGCTTTCTCCTTTTCATCAAGCAAGAAACCTGTTTCTTCAGCTAAACGAAGGTTTATTACAGACTTATAACCCTCATCAGCTAATTCTTGCAGCTGAACTAGTGTAATTTGTCCAGCGATCGCTAATTCAGCATTAATTTTCCTAACAATATTCATCAGCAGAATTAACCTCATTTTGCCGACGTTCGATCCACATTATTAATGCTAAATAAACAATTTGAGGAAGTTGTGAGGAACTTGGAGATTGGGCATTGGGTATGGGGGAAATAAGGAGTGTGGGAGGTGGGGGGAGTGTGGGTAGAAAGGGGGGAGATGAGGAGATAGGAAAGTGTGGGGACTAGCTACGGTGTACACACAAGTCCAAGTAAAGTAATAAGAGCAAGAGTTGTGGGGAGTAAAAGGTGGTGAAAAATCCA
>JAVRCJ020000048.1:0-51226 GCA_034530875.2 Nostoc sp. DedSLP01 | reverse complement strand
AGAGCTTTTCTGTTTAGATAGCGATTGGCAAACAATTAGCACTCAAAGTCAAAACAATCCCCACACTCAAGTCCAAGCTAGTAACTTAGCTTATGTGATTTATACTTCTGGGTCTACCGGGCAGCCTAAAGGGGTAATGATTGAACATCGCTCTTTAGTGAATTTCACTTGTGCTGCAAGATATGATTACGGAATTGGCAAGCGCGATTGTGTATTGCAATTTGCATCGATTAGTTTTGATGCCGCAGCCGCAGAAATTTATCCTTGTCTTACCTGTGGTGGAAAGTTAGTTTTAAGCACCTCAGAAATTTACACTTCCATCGCTAAATTTCTGCAAAAGTCCGAAGAATGGCAGATAAGCGTCTGGATTCTACCAACAGCATACTGGCATCAGTTGACCTCGGAATTATCCTTCACCAAAGAGCTGATTCCCCCATCAATTCGACTGGTATTTATTGGCGGCGAAGCAGCACAAGAGCAAACATTAAGGCTATGGCAGAAATATGTGGACGAGAGAATACGTAGCCAAAGGCAAGAAGAACCGCCATTATTATTCAACGTCTACGGCCCCAGTGAAACAACGGTAGATGCGACAGCCTTTAAATTCTCACAATTGCAGCCAAGCGATCGCCACTTTATATTACCGATTGGTCGCCCCATTAGTAATGTCAAAACCTATATTCTAGATCGATATCAGCAACCTGTGCCTATTGGCGTACTCGGCGAATTGTATATTGGTGGCGAATGTTTAGCTAGAGGTTATCTCAATCGTCCAGATTTAACAGCAGAGAAATTCATCGATTGGACTTTGCAAAAATCGCAACGTCTTTATAGAACTGGTGATTTAGCGCGTTTTTTACCCGATGGTAATATTGAGTTTTGCGGTCGCATCGATCGCCAAGTCAAAATTCGCGGTTTCCGTATTGAATTGGGGGAAATTGAAACCGTACTCACCTCGCACCCGCAAGTAGAAGATGCAGTAGTTATCGACTCTGAAGATATTCCAGGTTCTAAACGCTTGATTGCTTATGTAGTTGCTTACGAACAATCTTCATTCAAAAATCAATTGCGGGACTTTTTGAAGCAAAAGCTACCAGATTACATGATTCCATCAGCTTTTGTAATTTTAGAAAGCTTACCGCTTAACCCTAATGGTAAGGTTGACCGCCAAGCCTTACTGAAATACGAAGTTAATAATGATGCTGATGGCTTTGTTTTACCACGTACTTGTACTGAAAAAGTTTTAGCAAAAATTTGGCAGGATGTCTTAAACCTAGAACAAGTCAGCGTTTTTCAAAACTTCTTTGAATTGGGTGGCGATTCGATTATTAGCATTCAAATGATTGCCCGCGCCCATCAGGCAGGTCTACAAATCACAACCAAACAACTGTTTCAGCATCAAACCATTGCCGAATTAGCGATCGCCACTAAAAATACAACAATATCTATAGTTGCCGAACAAGGTTTAGTTACCGGCATTGTCCCCCTCACACCGATTCAGTATGGGTTTTTTGAAGAGAATTGGACTGAGCCGCACCACTTTAACCAATCGATGCTGCTGGTAGTGCCACCAGACTTAAAGCCAGAGTTATTGGAACAGGGGTTGCAAGAATTGCTCGTACATCATGATGCGCTGCGAATGCGGTTTGTGCAAGATGAATTAGGATGGCAGCAGCAAAATAGTGACGACTGCCAACAAGTCCCCTTCCAAGTTATCGATTTATCATCTCTGGGGCAGGAAGAACATCAAGCAGCAATTGAGCAACAAGCAAATCAACTGC
Source organism: Nostoc sp. DedSLP01 (assembly GCA_034530875.2). Taxonomy (GTDB): domain Bacteria; phylum Cyanobacteriota; class Cyanobacteriia; order Cyanobacteriales; family Nostocaceae; genus Nostoc. The sequence goes on along the minus strand of JAVRCJ020000048.1, from coordinate 49,445 downwards.
AAACTACATTGAACCTGGCACAAGGGCCTTTACTGCGTGGGGTACTGTTTAAACTAGGCAACGATCGCCCTGGTAGATTGCTGTTAATTGTTCATCACCTAGTAGTAGACGGAGTTTCGTGGCGAATTTTGTTAGAAGACTTAGCCACAGCCTACCAACAATTGCAGCAGACAAAAACTATTCAACTGCCGCCTAAAACCACTTCCTTTCAAGATTGGGCAATTCGACTAGAAGATTACGGGCGATCGCACTCCTGCCAGCAGGAGTTAGACTACTGGTTAACTCAATGCGATCGCGACATTAGACCAATCCCTGTAGACTATCCTGCGGGGTTAGCAGGCAATACAGAAAGTAGCACCGAGAAAATAACGGTTTTCCTGAGTGCCGAAGAAACCACTGCTTTATTAGAGGAAGTGCCATCGGTTTACAATACTCAAATTAATGATGTGTTGCTGACTGCATTAGTCCAGACGTTTGCTCAGTGGACGGGCAATTGCGCTTTGTTGGTTGAACTAGAAGGTCACGGACGGGAAGAACTATTTGAAGATGTAGATTTATCGGGCACTGTTGGGTGGTTTACCTCCATTTACCCCGTCCGCTTGGAACTTGAAGCAGCCTCCGATTTGGGAGTCGCCCTGAAGTCGATTAAGGAGCAATTGCGGCGGATTCCTAATCGGGGTATTGGTTATGGCATCCTGCGGTATTTAAGTCAAAATGCTGATATTTGCAAACAACTGCAAGCGATCGCCAGATCGCAGATATGTTTTAACTACCTGGGGCAATTCGACCAAATGATGTCTTCAACGATGTGGCAAAGATTTGCACAAGAAAGTCCTGGACAGGTTTTGAGTCCTTTAGCAAAGCGTAGCTATTTACTGGATGTCATCGGCTCAGTTGTCGCAGGCCAATTGCAAATGACTTGGATTTACAGCCGCAACGTCCATCGACGCGAAACTATCGAAAGTCTGGCAAATGATTATAGCTCGGCGTTGCGATCGCTAATCGCTCACTGTCAGTCTCCTGAAGGCGGTGGATATACGCCTACAGATTTTCCTTTAGTTGACTTAAGCCAAGATGATCTTGACGATCTGCTCTCGAAAATCAATTTATAGCCACAGTCCTATAGCTTCGGACAGTGTTGATTGCTCAAAGCTTTAGAAACACTCAATTTATACCACCAGTTTCTCCAAAATAAAACAATGGCAACTGCCCACCAACCAAACAAAAACAAAAATATTGAAGCTATTTATCCCCTTTCCCCGATGCAAGAGGGAATGCTTTTTCATACCCTTTACGAACCTGAATCTGGGGTTTACTTTGAGCAGTTAAGCTTTACTGTGCGCGGTAATTTAGATGTTTCTGCTTTTGAGCAGGCTTGGGCGAAAGTCGTAGAACGCCACCCTGTTTTGCGTACCCTTTTTGTTTGGGAGAACCGCACTCAGCTACTCCAAGTTGTACTCAAGAAAGTTAATTTGCCTTGGACTTACTTAGACTGGTGTTCCTTATCTCCCCTTGAGCAGGAACAACAGCTAGAAGTCTTTTTAGAATCAGATAGAAATAAAGGCTTTGCTCTGGATAAAGCACCGCTAATTCGCTGTACTCTGATTAAGCTAGCCCAAGGGACTTACAAATTTATTGAGAGTTCTCATCATATACTGACAGATGGTTGGTGTTTACCCATCATCTACAAAGAGGTTTTTGCCTTTTACAAAGCTCTGAAAATAGGAAAAGATTTATATTTACCGCCAACTCGTCCTTATAGTGATTATATTGCTTGGTTGCAGCAGCAAGATAAAAATCAAGCGATCGCATATTGGCAAAAAAACCTCTCTGGCTTTCTTGCTCCCACTTCCCTGTTAAAAAGTCAAGTTCTGCCGCCAAATTCTCAACAAAAAAAGACTTACGAAGAACTTTCTCTACACTTATCCGCAACAGCTACCGCCACCCTCAAGTCTTTAGCACAAAAACATCGCATAACTGTTTCTACTTTTGTTACCGCAGCTTGGGCGTTGCTTTTGAGTCGGTATAGCGGTGAAAAAGATATTATATTTGGTGCTACTGTGTCTGGTCGTCCTCCTACATTATCAGGGGTGGAATCTATGGTAGGGCTGTTTATTAATACCTTACCAGTACGGGTGCAAGTTGAAAGTGAAAGCGAACTGTTACCTTGGCTTTTGCAGTTACAACAGCAGCAGCTTGAACGGGAACAGTATTCCTATATTTCGCTTTCCCAGATACAACGATTAAGTGAAGTACCACCGGGAACTTCCTTATTTGAAAGTATTGTGGTGTTTGAGAACTACCCAGAAGGAGATAATTTATTCTCGCCTCCTGACAGTTTACAAATTACTGATATGCGAGGGATTGAACGGACAAATTATCCTCTGACATTAGAAGTGATGCTAGGTGAGGAGTTGTCAGCGCGAATTACTTATGAGCGCGATGCCTGGGTTGGGCTATGCCAAGGCTTCGATACAGATATGATTGCCAGGATGGGAGATCATTTCTTAACTTTATTGGCAGGAATGATTGATAATCCCAGAGTACGACTTTACGAATTGCCTTTGCTTACAGCAAAGCAACGTCAGCAATTGCTAGTCGAATGGAACGATACTGCTAAGGAATATCCCCAGGATAAGTGTATCCACGAACTGTTTGAGGCTGTTGTCGAGCAATATCCCGATGCTGTAGCGGTAGTGTTTGCAGAAAAACAACTTACCTATCGAGAATTAAATGCTTGGGCAAACCAGTTAGCGCATTACCTGCAAACATTGGGCGTTAAACCAGAGGTAATGGTGGGAATTTGTCTGGAACGTTCTTTAGAGATGATTGTAGGATTGCTCGGCATCCTCAAAGCAGGTGGGGCTTATGTGCCACTCGATCCAGAATATCCCCAAGACCGTTTAAGCTTCATGTTAGAAGATGCTAACCTTTCATTTCTGGTGACTCAGCAATCACTCCTTGAGAGACTACCAAAGCATCAAGCGCAGGTTGTGTGTTTGGATGAAGTCTGCGAACAAATCGAGCGAAACAATCAAGATAAGCTAACAAGTGAAGTCAGACCTTTTCATCTGGCTAATGTGATTTACACATCAGGATCTACAGGCAAACCTAAAGGCGTAATGGTTGAGCATAAAGGACTATGCAACCTAGCTCAAGCCCAGATTGAAACTTTTGGCTTAGATTGTAATAGTCAGGTTCTCCAGTTTGCCTCTGTGAGTTTTGATGCTTCCATTTCGGAAATTTTGATGGCTTTTGGATCGGGGGCAACGCTGGTTCTAGGAACAAAAGACTCTCTCATGCCCGGTATGCCGTTAATTGAGCGATTACGCGATGACTGCATTACCCATATCACCCTACCACCATCAGCATTGGCAGTGATGCCAACTGAAGAACTCCCATCACTGCAAACAATCATTGTCGCCGGAGAAGCTTGTTCTATTGAACTGATAAAGAAATGGTCTGCTGGCAGAAACTTCTTCAACGCCTACGGGCCGACAGAAGCTAGCGTCTGTACCACAATTGTCAAATGCACTTCAAAAGACGAGAAAGTGACTATTGGTTGTCCAATTGCCAACACACAAGTCTACATTCTAGACTCGCACCTACAACCAGTGCCGATTGGCGTACCGGGAGAACTGCACATCGGTGGTGTTGGGTTAGCAAGAGGTTATCTCAATCAAAGAGAGTTGACTAATGAGAAATTCATCCCCAACCCTTTTAGCGATGAACCTTATTCCCGTCTTTATAAGACTGGCGATTTAGTACGCTATCTAGATAATGGTAATATCGAATACTTAGGACGCATTGACAATCAAATTAAAATACGGGGTTTCCGCATTGAGTTGGGCGAGATAGAGGCAGCACTGAGCCAACACCCAGCAGTGCGAGAAACTGTGGTTGTAGTGCGAGAAGATGTTCCTGCGCACAAATACTTGGTAGCCTACATCGTTGCTAACCAGGACTTAGCAACTACTAGCAGTGAGCTACGCAGTTTCCTTAAAGAAAAACTACCCAATTACATGATTCCAGGAGCGTTTGCGATCTTGGATGCCCTGCCATTAACACCTAATGGCAAAGTAGATCGTCGCTCTCTACCAACACCTCAAACAGCACATCAACAACTAACAACATCTAGAGTAGCACCCCGTACTGTGGTTGAAAAAACACTAGCTCAAATCTGGTGTGATGTTCTCCACCTCGAGCAAGTTAGCATCGACGATAACTTTTTTGAGCTAGGAGGGGATTCGATTGTTAGCATTCAGATTATTTCCAAAGCCAATCAAGCAGGACTGCAACTCAATCCCAAACAGATATTTGAACACCAGACCATTGCAGAATTAGCCAGCGTAGCCCGTACTACTGCAACTGTCCGGGCAGAACAAGGTCAAGTAACTGGGTCATTACCACTAACGCCCATTCAGCACTGGTTTTTTGCACAAAATTTACCAGAACCTCAGCACTTCAATCAAGCTTTCCTGTTGGAAATACCACAAACTTTCGACCCCACCCTGTTGTTGCAAGTAGTGCAGCAATTGTTAGTGCATCACGATGCGCTGCGCTTAAGCTTTGTACAGTCTGGTGACTGTTGGCAACAAATCAATACTGAGAGCTATGACACAATTCCTTTTTCCCAGATAGATTTATCGACTATACCAAACGAGGAGCAAAAAGCTACCATTGAAACTGCTGCTACTAGCCTACAAACTAGCTTCAACCTCTCTCGCGATCCACTGATAAAAGTAGTATTTTTTACCTTAGGTAATGGTAAACCCAACCGTTTACTAATAGTTATCCACCACCTAGCAGTGGACGGCGTTTCATGGCGGATTTTGTTAGAGGATTTATTTTCAGGTTATCAACAGCTTAGTCGGGGTCAAAAAATTCAGCTTCCTGCCAAGACAACATCTTTTAAATACTGGGCTTTGAAACTGGCGGAGTATGCACGCTCAAATACTCTAAAATCAGAGCTGGCATATTGGCAGGCACAATCACGTCAACAGGTTTTGAGCATACCAGTGGACTTTGCTTGTGACGATAACACTGTAGCATCTGCCCGCACGGTATCGGTGTCGCTGAATATTGAAGAAACTCGTGCTTTATTGCAAGATGTTCCTAAAGGTTACAAAACTCAGATTAATGATGTCCTGCTGACTGCTCTAGTGCAGGTTTTAAGTAAATGGAGTGGTGGTAATTCTCTGCTACTCGACCTTGAAGGTCATGGGCGAGAAGATATATTTGAAGATGTAGATTTATCTCGTACAGTTGGTTGGTTTACGACAATCTTTCCCGTGCTTTTAACATTAAAAGCAACTGACAATTTAGGAGATGCAATCAAGTCTGTTAAAGAACAACTCCGTACCATACCCAATCGAGGCATTGGCTATGGTTTGCTGCGTTATTTAAGTGGAGATGCAGAAATTACCTCTACACTTGAAGCACTTGCCAAAGCTGAAGTCAGTTTCAATTACCTGGGGCAATTCGACTGGGGGATGCAAGAAAATTCTGTGTTTAAAATAGCCGCCGAATCAATCGGTTCAGAATACAGTCTGCTTGGATACCGCAGTCATTTATTAGCTATTAATTCAATTATCATAGAAGGTCAGTTACAGGTAGATTGGACTTACAGCGAAAATTTTCACAAACATACGACAATTGAAAGTTTAGCTCAGGATTTTGTTGAAGCATTGCGATCGCTAATTGCTCATTGTTTATCTCTTGAGCCAAGAGAGTATAGATTTGATCGATTCGAGAATCAGATGTTTGACAGCCTTGCTCAAGGATTAAATAATTACCAAAGAGATGAAAATCAAGTTCCTATACCCCTCCATTTATTAGAAATTCCAGAGGGAATCTCCGAATTATTGCCCGAAGATGCTGAATCAGCATATCCTCTTACCAAAATGCAGGAGTTTATGTTGCATCATTACTCAAGGAACAATCAAAAAATGGGTGTTTATCACTGCCAAGGATTGTATGATTTAGAAGATGACAATCTTTCGTTAAATGCTTTCAAGAAGGCATTAGAGTTGTTAGTGCAAAAACATCCAATTTTGCGGACTGTATTTATTATACAAGGTGGAAAGCCAGCAGTTCAGGCAGTAAGAAAGAATCTGGAATTTTCAATCTATCAGGAAGATATTAGTCACCTCAAATCAAACGAGCAAAAAGATTATCTTGATTGTGTGATTAAGCGCGATCGGCAAAACTTATTCCAAATTGAAAATCCGAATCAGCCACTTTTTCGATTTCATATTTTTCAAAAATCTGAAAATATGTTTGAATTCTTGATGTCAATTCATCATGCAATTATAGATGGTTGGAGCAATATTGAATTTTTAAACCAATTGTACGAGTTATATTCTGCTCTGAAGAAAGAAGAAGAAATAACAATAACCACCTCTAACATTGTGTATAAGGAGTTTGTGGCATTGGAGAAAGAAGTTCTTGGGTCGAAAGATGCAGCAAATTTTTGGAAACTTCAACTGAAAAACTATACATATACACCCTTGAAGCAGTTAAACACTCCAGTAGAGGAAGTAGAAGCTGTCACTGAAAGATACAATCTTGGCTCGGAAATAATTGTTGATTTACGTCAATTATGTGGAAAATTGAGAGTTTCACCAAAAGCAATATTTTTGAGTAACTATCTTGACCTAATTGGAACTGAAATGAAAGAAAATACGGTTTCTGTAGGAATTGTCTCAAATGGTAGGACAGAAAGACTATCCGATCCGTTCAAAACGTTAGGTTTATTCTGGAATATAGTTCCGTTTTGTCAACAAACTATTGAAGATAAAAGCCTACAAATAAAAAATGTGCATCAATCTTTAATTGATATGGAACCTTATGTCAGATATCCATTACTCCAAATTTTGTCAGATCAAGCAAAGATGGAGTTATTTTTCACTACATTTAACTTTGTAGCCTCCAGTAATTCCAAAAATCTTTGGGTTAATACTGGCTTGAAGATGAATGGAAGCAAGTCCCACGACAGATTTAACTTTCCTTTAAATTATGCTGTGTCAATAGATTTCTATGAAGGGGATGTAAGTATAGACGTGGAGTACGACAGGATGTATTTTACTTACAAAGATATTCGCTTAATGCTACAAAAATATATTGAATTGTTAAAATTTACATTTCAGACAAAAGGAAATTTTGGCATTGCTGAATCTGGGGATGAAAATTAAAAATTCAATTTCTCAAACTCTTACTCTCTGCGCGACGGACACTTTCCTCAAGTCGGGAAACCCGCCCACGGAAGTGTCCTCCTCTGCGTCTCTGCGTGAGGCAAAAATCATCCCGCCAATCAGCAACGCCGTTTTTGTCTTAACTGCACATATCCAAATAAAATCTACTGGAAATGAATCATACCGCAGAGATGCTGGATGTGAAAGAGTTTGTCGTCAGCTAAAAGCTTATACCCTGCCCTCAACCCATTTTTCATTAGTTTGATAGTGTAAGCTTCTGAGAATAGCAGTTAAACCAACGTTCCCAGTAATCTTGTTTATTAGTTGTTAATTTTGCAAGGACGCGATTGTAATTGGCAAACCAGCCTTCCCAATAATCTGTAGGCTGTTTCACGCAACCATCACAGGTGGGACAACCAGCTTTACACTGAGGCACTGTATGAATGCTACCGACACAGTTTGTGCAAAGTTCGGGATCTATCCAGCGATTACCATCAACTATTTTGATTGCACCGGTAGGACATACAGACAGACACAAATCACAGGAAATACATTGGCTAGTAATTTTGTAAGCCATGATTATTTCTCCTTTTTGAGGATGGGGAGTGGGGAGTGGTGAGTAGGGAGTGGGGAGTGTAGGAGGGGTGGGAAAAGTGGGAAGGGTAGGAGGCTTTTTATAATCTCCCCAGACTCGCTCATCTGTGTTATCTTCCCCTACTCCCTACTCCCTATTCCCTATTCCCTAATTCCTTTACGTATTGTTCGTAAAACTCCAAAGCAACCTTCTCAATTACGTCGTAAGCTTCAACAGTCTGTATACCGGCTTCTTGCAATTTTTCTTTGGGACAGTTACCAATTTTGGAAACTAAAACTGCTTTGCAATCTGCGATCGCCTTCATAATATACTCGAAAGAAGCTTCTTCGCCGTATCCACCTTGGCAATATTGGTCTATTTTGCGATGACTGATAAAGCGAACTTCATTACCATCCACTTCGTAAATTTGGAATTCTTTAGCATGGCCGAAGTGCTGGTTAACCAACCCGCCGCCTTTGGTTGCTACTGCAACTAAAACTTTGGGTTTGTTGGCAAATTTCTTGCCAGCTAGCGCCTTCTCTTTGGCTACTTTAATTTCTTCTTTAAACTTCTCAATGCCTTCATGAACGCTAGCGCGTTGTTCCATGTCATATTCTGGAGTCATTTCCAAGAATTTATCTTTGGAAAATTCCTGGCTGCGGTCTTCTCCTAGCAATCCGACTGCATCGGCGCGACACTGGCGACAGTGACGCATCATTTTCATGTTACCAGAGCAGTTGTCTTGGAGTTCTTTAAGTTCTTTGGGTGTGGGGCCGCGTTGACCGGTTAAACCGAAGTGTGTGCCATGTTCTGGTGCAGAAATCAATGGCATGATGTTGTGCAAGAATGCACCTTTTTCACGAATGACTCGATTCACTTCAACTAGGTGATGGTCGTTGATTCCGGGAATCATCACAGAGTTGACTTTGCACAAGATGTCAGCTTCTTTGAGGGCTTGCAATCCTTCCATTTGTCTTTCGTGGAGAATTCTTGCGCCTTCAATGCCTCTGTAACGCCTGCGCTTGTAGTGAACCCAAGGATAAATCTTGGCACCGATCTCTGGATCTACCATGTTAATGGTGATCGTGACGTGATCTATATTTAATTGTTTAATGCGATCGATGTAGTCCGGCAGCATTAAACCATTGGTAGATAAACAAAGTTTAATATCTGGTGCTTGCTCGGCAATCAACTCAAATGTACGGAATGTCTTGTCTGGGTTAGCAAGTGGGTCGCCAGGGCCGGCAATTCCCACAACTGTCATTTGAGGAATCTTACCTCCAATTACCAAAGCTTTATGTGCTGCTTCTTCTGGTGTCAGCAACTCGCTAACTACTCCAGGACGGCTTTCGTTAGCACAGTCATATTTGCGGTTGCAATAGTTGCATTGAATGTTACAGGCGGGAGCAACTGCAACGTGCATCCGCGCGTAGTGGTGATGGGCGTCTTCGCTGTAGCAGGGATGTTTGGCAATGCGTTCTTGGAGTTTTTCGTCCATTTCCACGGTGGTACTGCTATCGCAGCCGCAACCACCGGATTTTGCTTGGGTTGTCGAGTCCGTAGCGTTGGAGGTGACGAGTTGTGTAGACGGTAATGTCATTGAATTTCGCAAAAGGATCGGTGGACTTGGCTGCCACTGTGGGAGATGCAGTGGCTACTCTCTATGCCCGGAAATTGAAGTCGTGGCTTGCACGCTGCCTGCAAACGCACTCGTGAGGGCGACTTGTTATCAAGTAGGGCAGGCGGTAGATATTTGATTTTGGGCTTTGATTTTGGGCTGGTGTGTGTCAACGTTGGGTTCTTGGGATAATTGTGCGTTGAGCCACGACTTCTATTCACTTGGGGCACGGTGCTATGTCATCCCTCCACTTACTCTTCGCTGCGCTTTTGTGTAGGAGCGTTAAGTAATTGGCGATATAAGATTTATATCAGCCTTATTTGACCCAGGCGATGTGTCTATCTAGGATAGAATTTATTGGATTTATTAAGCTTGTACTCAAATACAAAAAACCCTAATTCTTTGAGCTTTACAAGAATTAAAAAAATTTTTTTCGGGTAGGGGTTCTAGTATTTTTTGGCTGGGGTTCTAGTGTTTAGAGAAGGGGGTTCAGGATTTCTTTGTACTCAGTCAAAACTGGCTTCCAGCAAGGATTTTAATTCACTTGAAACTGGGTTTGAGTTATTTAAATGTGTACTCAGATTGCCCTCAAATCCAGCTAAAAGCAACAAATAGCAAGGGATTTGGGGGAAAAACTGGAGCAGGCTATGTCGTACTACTCCAGATACGTGCGAAATTCAATTCTGTATCCAACATATCATTTTTTTTCAGCTAAAAATGCAATTCATATTTTTTTAATTTTTAGTTTGGCAATCATATTCAATTAGGCTTCTAACTTTTATCTGGTAAGGCATACAGGCTCGTCAAAATTGATGTTTTGATGCACATATTTTGCAAAAAATTTAACTTTTTCCTCGTTTTTTTCATTCCGACTATGAGGAGATGGGATGAAAGTTGTTGTTCTTGCTCGTGAATTTTGTGTTTCGAGGAAACAATCAACTTTAATCTAACATGACTTGGCGATCGCAATAAATTTTCTTAATTGTTCGCTGCAAACTTTTGCATCGCTTCTCAAGCAATTGCATAGCCTGTATAAGGTCTTAATTCCGGCGGACGAAACCCCAGAACAATGTGTTCTTTAGGAATTCCAGCCCTTTCTAAATCAGCGGCGATACCTTCTTCTGTGCCATCTCGTTGAATCCAGATTTTGCCATCAATCAGGTCAATATGAACCAGACAGCCGTGAACGCGACGTTCGCCATCCCAACCTAGATCCATCCACAAATATCGGTCGCGGGTGCGATCGAATACTACTTCTGATTGAATATCTGCATAAGAATAAGGCAGTGAAGCATATTCACTAAGTACAGTTTCAATCACCTGGCGATAGCGGTCTAATTGGGTACAATCCATTGTTTTATGACCTCCTGTTTTGAGTCGAATGCAATCAGCTTTAAACGACGATTTCTGAGTAAGAGTTTGCCAATTGGTTCTTCAAATAAATCATCAAAAACCGTATTAGGCATTGCTAGATATAGCACTCGCTCTGGCTCCAATTCCATCAATATATCCTGATATAAAATATACTGACCCAAAGCTTTTTCTAAATCATCAATATCCGATCTGCCAGTAAAGCTTTTGATTTCAACTGCAATTTTTGATTCTGCTTTTTGTGCTGCCAATAACTGTCTCGCACCTAAATCAACGTACAAATCTTTTTTACCAAACTTCAAAGTAAGTGGGTCATGAGTAATTATCCAATTGTCTTTAATCAAAGCATTTTTCACAGTGTTGTGATAGATGTCTCTAGCTGGCATACAAGTGCAGTTTTAGACTGACATTTTTATTTTAGAAAATCTCTGAGGGCCGCTATGGTCTTCGCTAAATCTCATGCATCGCTACACTGTAGTCATAAGCTGTCTGAGTTCATTCAGTCAAACAGGGTAGCAGGAGGAATCCTATGAAAGCAGTGGTTATCCGTCGCTATGGCGACGCCCAGGTGTTGCAGTACGAAGATGTAGAACAGCCGAAAATTGAGCCAACGCAGATACTTGTGAAAGTGCGTGCTAGTAGCGTTAACCCCGTTGATTGGAAAATCCGCAAAGGAATGTTGAGTTTGCTTACAGGCAGCAAATTCCCAAAGATTCTGGGGTTGGATGTGGCGGGAGATGTGGTAGAGGTTGGTTCCCAAGTCACGCGTTTTAAGTCGGGAGATGCTATTTATGGCAGTACTAATTTCCCTGGAGGTGGTTATGCGGAGTTTGCTGCTATTCCAGAAAACGTAGCAGCACTCAAACCTACGAATTTGTCTTATGAAGAAGCTGCGGCTGTACCTCTAGCAGCACTGACGGCTTTACAAGCACTGCGAGATGGCGGAAATATTCAAACAGGACAAAATGTTTTAATTAACGGCGCTGCTGGGGGTGTGGGAAGTTTTGCAGTGCAAATTGCTAAGGCTTTAGGGGCTGTGGTGACGGGAGTTAGCAGTTCTAAAAATTTGGATTTGGTGAAATCTTTGGGAGCAGACTATGTGATTGATTATACGCGACAAGATTTTGCCACAGATACAAAACAATACGATATTATTTTTGATGCAGTGGGTAAGCGATCGCTCTCTCAAACCAAAAAAGTCCTCAAACCCAAAGGTGTATATATCAGCACCCTACCCAGTCCGGAAAGTGTTGTGCAGACTGTCTTAACAGCGTTTCTTCCCGGTCAAAAATCGAAATTGGTGTTACAAAAACCCAACGCCAAAGATTTGGTTTATCTCAAAGAATTGATTGAAGCTGGTAAAATTCGTGCAGTCATCGATCGCACATTTCCCTTACAAGAATTAGCTGCGGCTCATAGTTATAGCGAAACTGGGCGTGCAGTAGGGAAAATTGCGATCGCTGTTGCGAGTTAATTGCTAATCTGGCGATCGCGAAAGATTGGTAATAAAGCTGTGCAATTGAGCCAAAATGCTCTTATATCAAGCTTTTTGAATAGTTATAGCCATAGTCAACGCGGTTAGGACATTAACAGATGAGAAAACTTAGACACAACAAGACTTTTCACCCAGTCACCAGTCACTAGTCCCTAGTCCCTTGCTATAACAGTAGACCTGTTGCAAAACTATTTTTACAAGAGGGAGGAAAGGTTAAAGGAGTGCTTCTCTTTGAGAGACTGCGCCAACGGATAAGTAAAGGAAAATAGGAAAGAGAAGACATTTATTCATTTTCTCTTTCCCCTTTAATCTTTTTTCGTTCTTGTCATTCTTTTACCCACTTCTGCAAGAAGTCTACTGTAGACCTTGACCTCTATTTACTGATTGTAGGAAAGTTTATAGATGGTGCCGCTGTAGTCATCCGAAATCAACAAATTACCTTCCTTATCCACTGCGGTATCCACTGGCCGTCCCCACATTTGTTGTGTTCCCTGAACTAGCCAACCGCTGACTAAATCTATCTGCTCCCCCGGAGACTTTGTTCCATTGTTCCAGGGAAAGTAAACTACTTTGTAGCCTGTTTTCTTCTGGCGATTCCACGAACCATGCAGTCCTACCACCGCCCCATTTGAGTACGCGCTAGGAAAGTTAGTATTTTGTAAGAATGTTAGTCCCAAGGGAGCCGAATGGGCTTGGATACCTTTGCTGATCCTGTCCATTGCAGCGCAATTAACGCCTCCATCGCGATTGTACTGATAGTCGCGGTCTAACGGCATATTATTCATACCACTTGGCGTGTCGGGATTGGAATTGCAGAATGGCCAACCGTAGTTACTGCCATCTTTAACTCTGGTGAATACCTCTGGTGGGTGGTTGTCCACGTATGATGGAATCAGCTTACCGTAATTGCCAGTACTATCTTTGTGGGGATAGCGGATATTGTCTCGATTATTACCAACTACCCAAAGATCGTTTGTGTTAGGTAAGAATGCTAATCCTTCGGCATTACGCAAACCTTGGGCAAAAAGACGTCGATTACCTCCATCAGCGTTGTACTGGTAAATCGCCCCACGTTTTGGGTTACTAGTAGTATCTGAGACGCAGGCATTGCAGGTAGAAGCGATGGATACGTACAGTTTGTGGTTGCGATCGAGTGCAATATTTTTCAGTTCGTGACCATACGCTCCTCTGAGTTCGCTGGTGCTACTATCTGGTAAACCCTTGACAACAATTTGACGTTTTTTGGCGGTTCGGTCTCCAGATGTGTAGACGTAACGATTAATTTGATGAGTCTCAGAGATATAAACGTAGGTGGTGTTGTCAATTTTATGAAACACAATGTCGTGCGGTCTGCGTAGACCTCCAACAAACTCAGAAATAATTGGGTCTTTGCTGCCATTTGGCCGGACAAGCAACACTCTACCCCTAGCGGGCTGTGACACTAAAAGATCTCCATTGGGAGCAACTGCCATGAAGCGAGCATTTTGAATGCGGGCATAAACTGAGATGGAGAAATTAGGCGGCACCTTCAGGTAACGGTTAGTATTAAAAGGTGCAGATCTCATAGAACTGGGCACCTTGATCTGAGTAGTAACAGATGCAGAGCGCGGAGCAGCGATCGCTACTTTCTCAACAACCTCTAAAGACATTAAACCAGTAACTGAGACGCTCAAACCAATTAGCGACGCGGATACTATCCGTCCAAGCATCTGTCTTGGATTTAGATCGAACATAACCATCTTTAACTTACCTCTAGCCTCGTAGGGAAATATGTTACACACAACTCTCGGCTAGCCGATATTTTCCGAGAGTCCGAACACAGAGTAATCACGGGTGGTAGTTTTTGAAAATACTTCGTTAAATATCTTCATATATTCTATTTTTCCTTATTCACAAAAAAAATGCTTGAGTCTAGAGTTACAGCACATTCCAGGGGAATTAGGTACAAATTTGAAGGATAAAGCCATATACAACGAGAATTTCAATCTTGTTACCATTTTTGTGCTGTATAAAGAAAGATACAGCGAATTGCTATTTCAAACCAAAAAGCCCTCAAACCCAACCGTGTTTATATTACTACCTTAAGTAGTATGAAAATCATCCATCGTCTGAATTAAAGCTGGTAAGATTCGTGCAGTCAGAGATTGCACATATCTGTCACAAGAATTACCTCTGGCTTAAAAGTCAGAGTAAAGGTGTAGTGCGAAAAATAGCTTGCGATCGCCGTTGCTAGTCGAGAGGTTTTAATTAATTTTGACTAAACGCACTTTATTTGCTTATCTAGCTTTAATCTGATAGATAGAGTGCGTCATAAATTTTAGTCCATAAAGCATCCTATAAAACTAGCCGAAATTTTTTCAACCTCTAAGGCTTATTAACTTCTAACAGAAATTAGATATTATCTGTATCAATTCCTTTTTCTTGGAATTTAGCTAACAATTGTTGATAGCGATCGCGTTCTTTTAGATTAAGGTTAAATGCGATCGCTTTTCTTTATTTTATTCCTGCGATCGCTAAAGAGAGGGTATTTCAGGTAAATGAATTACACGGGTAGAAAAGATGTTCCCTACGATTATCTATACCTCATGCTTGTTGCAAACTATAGAGTGGCTTGTTTCTATCAGCAAACTAAGATGGTATAAATCCAGATAGGTTTAAAATAATTTTTCGGCTAATTATTGGACTAAAAAACTCTGATTTTTTTCAAAACTCTGGTTTTTTATACATAATTTATACCCAGAAAAATTGGGGAATTATTAATAAAAATTTTTGCAAAAGTAGTTGACAAGTATAAATTTATACATTATATTAAAAGCATGAAAAAAGCGATCGCCTGTTCGGCCAGGAAGAGAGCGATCGCCTTTATGTCATCCCTATATTCAGGAGACGATTACAATCATGGCACAATTACCAGAATCCGCCCAATCAAAATTAGAGCAATTCTTGGGTGAAAATTTAGATACACCCACCCCAAAATACTCTCTTGAACAGCGGCTTCCCAAAAGAGAACCAATTAAGCATACCCTGATGGGTTCTACCAAAGCCGTTACCAGTACAATTCATTATTTGCAGGTAATTGGCTACGCCAGTGTCGGAGACTGGAGTCCACTACTACCAACTGGTAACGCAGATGAAGTGATGAGTATTTTAATTCGTTACATTCTGATGCAATAACCAAAATGTAGAGACGTTGCAATGCAACGTCTCTACTTTCATTGAATATATTCGTTAATTCCTAGTGCTTATTTATTAGCTGGCTATATTCAGTCACCGCATCATATTGGTCAGCCATTCGTGCATATTTTGCTAATAAATCCAAATCTAAATCGGGCAATAAAGTACTTTTAGGTACTTTTATATAACTGTCACCTTGCAAAGAATAAACTGATAATAAACCATCTTCCCAAAACCAAACTTCAGGTACTCGCAAACGCTGATAAATTTCTAGCTTATTAATTCCACCACTCGTAACAGTTATTTCTAAAATTAAATCGGGAATAGATTTTTTTGTGCCTAAATTATACGACTCATCAGGTTCTCGTCGCGTTTTGTCTTCCTGTTTACCTATAGTTGCACTTCCGCGTCCATAAAATCGGATATTCTTCGACCGCATATAGATTTCCAGCAACATTGCCAGAGTTTTTTTATTATCCTCGTGGTCGTCAGAAAGCGGAGACATAATTTCGAGAATCCCATCTAAATAAGTTAGTCGTGCGCTTGTTCCTGCAAGGACGACATCAAGCTGTTCTAATTGCTCCCAACAGACATTGTACAGAAGAACGTAGGAAGTTTCAGAAGTCGTAGGTTTTTCCAGGACAGGAGAAGACATAAGTTAAACCATAAAGTGGCTTGTTTCTATCATAGATCTAGATAATCTTGATTAAGGAGCGATCGCTCTGCCTGCATTCTTAATGCGTGAATTTTGAATTGATATTAGGATTCTCTCTATTAATTCTACGCTAATTAGCGCAAATAATTTTAATCAACCGAAAATCTATAGTAATCATATTTGATTTGGTGAAAAAACAACCTACAGATTGAAAAGCCGAATTCCCTACTCCCTACCTACACAAATAATTTCAAAAATTAAACCTGATTTCTATAGTTATTTTTCAACTTGTTTAATGCGGTTTAGAGAATCTTGATAGCTGCGTTCTTTTCCTTGTTGCTTATACAAATTGGCAGCTTGACGAAAATCTTCAATTGCAGCTTGCTTATCACCTAAATTATAGCGAGCTAAACCTCGATTGTAGTAAGCATTTGCATAATTAGGATTAATTGTTATAGCTTGGTTATAATCGGCAATTGCAGCTTGCTTATCACCTAAATCATAACGAGCTAAACCCCGATTGTAGTAAGCAACTGCATAACTGGAATTAATTTTGATGGCTTGATTGTAATCTTCAATTGCAGCTTGCTTATCACCTAAATCATAGCGAACTACGCCCCGGTTGAAGTAAGCTAGTGCATAGTTAGGATCGATTTTGATGGCTTGGTTATAATCTGCGATCGCTCCTTGGTTATCTCCTAACTCAGAGCGTGCTAAACCCCGGTTGATGAAAGAATTTGCATAGTCGGGATTAATTTTTATAGCTTGGTTGTAATCTGTAATTGCAGCTTGCTTATCACCTAAATCATAGCGCGCTAAACCCCGATTGTAGTAAGCAACTGCATCGTTAGGATTAATTGTTATAGCTTGGTTATAATCTGCGATCGCAGCTTGCTTATCTCCTAACTCAGAGCGAGTTAAACCCCGATTGATGTAAGCATTTGCATGGTCGGGATTAATTTTAATGGCTTGGTTATAATCTTCAATAGCTGCTTGCTTATCTCCTAAATCATAGTGAGTTAAACCACGATTGATAAAAGCATTTGCATAGTCGGGATTAATTTTGATGGCTTGTGTATAATCTTCAATAGCTGCTTGCTTATCTCCTAAATCATAGTGAGCTAAACCTTGATTGTAGTAAGCATCTGCATAGTTGGGATTAATTTTGATGGCTTGGTTATAATCTTCAATTGCACCGCTAAAATCTTTGTTGTTGTATTTTTCTAATCCTTCCTTATAGTAAGTATCAGCACTTTTCTGTTCTATTTTTCCTAGATTTGTTAGTCCTAGCAAATAAATAGTACCAGCACCAATTAATACAATTAATGGGATAATAAAAAAATATATAGGAATAGGTTTTTTTTGATTGATTGATGGAGTAAGTGGAGGTGTAACAGGTACAGTTACTGGTATTGGTTCTGAATTTAACGCTTGTAAAACTTCCTCAGCCGACTGATAACGCTGCTGGTATTGTTCTTGCAATAATCTATCTAGTATTCGCCCCAATTCTTGACTTACTGGGTTTTGCAAATATTGTCGCCAACTAGTAACCCAACCGTAACCTTGTCTTTGCCAAAGTTCCCAAGGGTGAATTCCACTCAATAGGTGAAAGCAAGTTGCACCGACACCATATAAATCACTGGCTGGGTAAGCTTCACCACCGTGCATTTGTTCCAGTGACGCATAACCAAAAGAACCGATGGTTGTTCCTATTTGCGTTATCACCGTTGCTGTCAGCTGCTTGGATGCACCAAAGTCAATTAGTACCAATTTCCCATCGCTGCGACGAATGATATTCTCTGGTTTGATATCGCGGTGAATAACGTTATGTTGATGAACTGTTTTGAGAATATCTAACAAATCAAGCAAGAATTGTTTTATCTTTTCCTCGTTAAAAATTCCCTGCTGTTGTAATTCCGTCAATAAATTCTGTCCGTCGATAAATTCCTGCACCAAATACAGATGGTTATCTTCCTTAAAATATGCTAAAAGTGTGGGAATTTGGGGATGTCTTCCTAACTGTTGCAGTCGCTTTGCTTCTTGCTCAAATAGTTCTGTGGCTTTGTTAAGTGCGTCTGTTCCCTGTAGTTGCGGTGCAAACTGCTTGATGACACAATGCTCATTTAATTTGTCTATATCTTCTGCTAAATAAGTTTTACCAAATCCGCCGCCACCTAATGATTTAATTGGGCGATAGCGGTTTCTCAACACTACCAATCTTGTACCGCAGTTGAAGCAAAACGCAGTGCGATCGGGATTGGTCGGATTGTGGCAAGCTGGATTTAGGCAGCAGGTCATAAACTTTGCTTCTCTGGGGAAATGTATCTATTATGGCTTAACCACAACCCACTGTTTGTAGAAACTGCAAAATTAAGGTTTGTTTCTGCAATAAGTCTGAAATTTGGAAATATTACTTAAGCTGGTGTATATACTCGTAATCAAAATCTCAACAGACGCCAGTATGATGGATTTGTTAGCTATTTGGGGTGTAACTCAAGCTGCTGGGTTGATTTTTAAACCCATTCTCGAAGACTTAGCCAAAGATGCTGCCAAAGATTGGGCTAAAGATTTATTAAAAGGTATCCCTGGCAAGATTTTGGAGAAACTTAAGAAGGAAGATATAGAAATTGCTGCTGGGAAAGCGTTAAAGGAATTTTTACAACTGGTGCAGCAACAGTTAAAGGTTCGTTGCAAACTTAGTGAAACTGAAATTAAAGATTATACTCAAGACATCAAGAAATTTATTAGCGATAAGTTAGTTATAGGAATTCTTGGTAAGGCTTTTGATATTAACTGTGAATCTTTAGACGCTAAAAAGCTAGAAGATAGTTGGAAGAAGCTGCAACTTAAACTTCTACCACCTAAGTTTAACTGGCAATCAATTACAGAACAGTATTTTACACAAGTCCAAGAACTGCTTTTAGATTCCGAAGAATTACACCATATCTTAGAATTACAAAAATTATATAGTATTGAAACAAATATAAAACAACTTTCTGGTATTAATCCAGATTTTGATTTAAATAAATATCAAGTAGGAATCCTAGAACGCTATGGCAATGTTAAATTAGATAGCTTAGATACTAGCGGCTATGCCTATAACAAACTCAAATTGTGGCGGATTTTTACGGCTCAAAATGTCCGGGAAGCTCATCAAGTTTTACCACAAGTTCACGAACTGCCGAAAGAACATTTACGCCGACTGCGAGAAAGCGATCGAGTAGAAGCAGAAGTTGAATTAGTAGAATTAGAACGCCACAAACGCGTTTATTTTGAACAGCCGATACTTTGTGTTTTAGATGTTGTCAATAAAAAGCAAGATTATAAATATCTCGTCATTTTGGGCGACCCTGGTTCCGGGAAGTCTACTTTGTTGCAATTTCTGGCTTTGAATTGGGCACAGTCACCACTAGATAATGCGATATCTTTACCAATTCCCTTGCTAATTGAGTTACGCACTTATATGCGGCGACGGGAAGATAAAGAGTGCAAGAATTTTATCGAATTTTTTCATCAATGTAGCGGTGCAATTGCTCATCTCAATCAACTGGAACTAGATAAACAATTAAAAGCTGGTAATGCATTGGTAATGTTTGATGGTTTAGATGAGGTGTTTGACCCCGGTCAGCGAGAAGATGTAATTACTGATATTCATCGCTTTACTAATGACTATCCCAACGTGCAGGTGATTGTCACTTCTCGGATCATTGGCTATAAACCGCAACGATTGCGCGATGCTGAGTTTCGCCACTTTATATTACAAGATTTAGAGTCAGAACAAATTCAGGATTTTATCAACCGTTGGCATGATTTAACTTTTGCTGATGCAGCAGAAAAAGTGAGAAAACGGGAACGACTGCAAAGAGGAATTGCAGCTTCCAAAGCTATTGCAGAATTGGCGGGAAATCCTCTGTTGTTGACGATGATGGCAATTTTGAATCGAAATCAAGAACTGCCAAGAGATAGAGCCGAACTTTATAATCAAGCTTCGCGGGTACTGCTACATCAATGGGATGTGGAACGTGCTTTGACAGAAGATAAGAGGTTAGATCCTAAGACGATTGATTATAAAGATAAACAAGCGATGCTGCGTCAGGTTGCTTATCTGATGCAGACAGGTGAGAAAGGTTTGGCAGGGAATTTGATTAATGAAAATGATTTAGTCAAAGTTCTGAGTGATTATCTTAAAACCATAGAATTTGATAAACCCAGAGAAGTGGCGCGGGTGATGATTAATCAACTGCGGACTCGCAACTTTATGTTATGTTTCCTGGGTGCGGATTATTATGCTTTTGTGCATCGGACATTTTTAGAATATTTCTGTGCTTGGGAGTTTGTCTGGCAGTTTAAAGAAACGCAAACGCTGAGTATTGAAGAACTTAAGAATGAAGTTTTTGGCAAACACTGGCAGGATGAAAGTTGGCATGAAGTTCTGCTGCTAATTGCGGGAATGATTGAGCCAAAGTTTACAGGCGAAATTCTTGAGTATTTAATGGTGCAAGATGGCGAAGAGGAAAAGTTTGTCAATCTATTTTTAGCGGCTAAGTGTCTTGCAGAAGTCAGAAATCGCTCGTTAATTGGGTCAACAGCTACTAAATTACTTAATAAGCTAAAAGACTTAATTAAATATGACCTCTGGTACTATTACGTCCCTTATCGAGATGAAGAGACTCAACTACTTCAAGAAATTCACACTCAAGCAGTCACAGCTATTGCAACGACCTGGCAAGACTCTACCGATACCCCCCTCTTCCTCAAAGACCACGCTACTAATGATGATTCTGAGTATGTGAAAATGGCAGCAGTGCAAGAATTAGCCAGAGGCTTCAAAGATGACCTAAGCACCCTACCTTGGCTCAAAGACCTCACTACCAATGATAAAAGTTGGGTTGTGCGATTTGCAGCAGTGCGAGAATTAGTCAACGAATTTAAAGATGATGCCGACACCCTCCCCATTCTCAAACATATCAGTACCAATGATGATCACTGGGGTGTCCGATTTGGAGCAGTGCAACAATTAATTAGCGGATTTAAAGATGACACCGATACCCTCTCCTGGCTCAAAGATCGCGCTACCAATGACGATTCTGAGGATGTGCGACAAGCAGCAGTGCAAGAAATAGTTAGGGTATTCAAAGATGATGCCGATACCCTCTCCTGGCTCAAAGATCGCGCTACCAATGATGATTCTGAGAATATACGACATATCGCAGTGGAAGAATTAGTCAATGGATTTAAAGATGATGCCGACATCCTCCTCTGGCTTAAAGACCGCGCTACCACTGATGATAATTGGGCTATGCGACAAGTAACAATGCAAGAATTAGCTAAGAGATTTAAGGCTGACACCGATACCTTCTCAATCCTCAAACAACGCGCTACCCAGGATGATAATAGCAATGTGCGACATGTAGCAGTGGAAGAATTAGCTAGGGGATTTAAAGATAATGCCGATACCTTCTCAATCCTCAAACACTGCGCTACCCAGGATGATAATTACAATGTGCGACGTGTAGCAGTGGAAGAATTAGCTAAGGGATTTAAAGATAACACCGATACCTTCTCAATCCTCAAACAACGCGCTACCCAGGATGATAATAGCAATGTGCGACGTGTAGCGGTGGAAGAATTAGCTAAACACTTTAAATATCAGCTTGAGTTGTTTGAAATTTACCACCACTGCGCTGTTAATGACCCGTTTAAGGATAGCCATGATCCCCCTTATAACCCCAATCCTCGGCGCATTGCACTGGAGATAATTATCAAGCAATTTCCTCGGCATGACCAGACTTTACCACTGTTGCGCGACAGAGCAGAGAATGACCCAGATGAAGAAGTGCGGGAATTTGCTCAGAAGAAGTTGGCAGAATTAGATTCGTAATTCGTAATTCGTAATTCGTAATTAGGTTTCAGAGGAATGAAATATACAATTGTGATTCAGTAGTCAGAAGAAGACAATTGTTATGTGGTTTTGCTGCCTGAGTTTACTAATATAATGCAGCCTTGCACTCATGGAGAAACTTACAAAGAAGCTCTGAAAAATGCTCAGGAAGTTTTAGAAATGTTGATTGAATCATCTTTGGCTGATGGCGAACCTCTACCGGAGCCTAAGACGCTAGGAAAGTCCTTGGAAGTTGCATAGAGTAGTGGTAAATCAGAGGAGTGAAAATGTAAATAGAGGCTATGCCTAAGAAAATCAGAGAACTCAAAAGCTTATTGCTACAAGCAGGGTTTATCTACCGTCCTGGGAAAGGCAGTCACACTAATTGGTATCATCCTCTTTTACCTGGGAGAGTTACTATATCAGGTAAAGATGGAAGTGATGCTAAACCTTACCAAGAGAAAGATGTTAATAATGCACTTCAAAGGTTAGAAGAAATAAAAAATGCTCAAGAGGAAGAAAAAGAATGAATTCTCATTACACGATAATTATTCAGTGGTCTGATGAAGATGAGTGTTTTGTGGTCAGTCTTCCTGAATGGGGAGAATTTTGTCACACTCACGGAGAGACTTATGAAGAAGCTTTGAAAAATGCTCAGGAAGTTTTAGAAATGCTAATTGAATCATCTTTGGCTGATGGTGAACCTTTACCGGAGCCTAAAACGCTAGGAAAGTCATTAAAAGTGGCGTTGTAAATCAGTAAAATTAAATAACGCAAAGATGAAATGGTTTTATTATGATTAATATCACAGTCTCTACAGAGCTATTTATTCATCAGGAGGATGCCAACCACTAATTGTCCAACGTCGTCGGGCAACAACTATAACTGGATTATTCATTCGCAAGCAAACAATTGTAGCTCTACCAATAGGAGTTAAGCCTTCAATTTTTGTAGCATCAGAACTCCAAGTAAAATGGTTTGACCATTTCTGTGTACGTGGATTAAATAGAGGTGTTGTTTCCCCTGTTAAAGGGTCAATAGATTCGATTGAATCAGCTTTAAATTCATTGCAAGAACGACAAGCCAAACAGAGATTTTCAAATGTAGCTTCTCCACCTTTGGAACGGGGTTGAATATGGTCATAGCTCATAGGAATGCCACTGTTTGCTTCAGTAGTTAAGCAATAACAGCATCGTCCTTTATCGCTAGCAGATATTTGATTTTTTAAGCTCTCAGGAATGTATTTAGACACAACAGTTTAAGGAGTCGGCAGATAATGTCCTCGCCAACGGAGTAATACAGTAGCTTGGGCTTTACAAAGCATAAAACTATCAGCTTCGTGACGCAGTTTTATTAGTTCCAATTGTTCTGCATCTGTAATGTTACCACTAGAATTACGCTCTAGCAGAAAGTTGTATCTTTCCATTTGCTCTGCTGTTTTATGACTGCGGACAATTTCCCATAAACTATTGTCATCTAGTTTATCTAAAGCTGCGAGGTCAGCTTGGAATTCCTCTGGTACATCATCCCATTCTGGAGGACTGCCTACTTGCAAAGCATGAACTATTACCTCTTCAATGGGGCGGCGTTGTGCGTGGGCAGTGTTGACTAAACGTTGATAAAGTATTTCTGGGATTTGCAGAGTAATTGTTTCTGTTGCCATTGCTGAATTCTCTACTCATGCCTTGGTTAAACTGTCTTAATTTTAGTGTAGGTTAACTTGCAGACACTAGGAAACTCATTAAAAGTAGCGTTATAAATCAGTAAAATTAAATAAAAAAGGTAATCTCATGACTACATCTGTAAATACCACCAAGGTCTACGACGAAATTATAGATTTTATTGCTGCTGGAACTACTCCCCAAAGTGTTATCGATTTCAAACTCTCTGATGCAGCCAAAGACCGTTTAGAGGATTTGGTTTATCGCGCAAAAACTGAAGGTCTTACTGGAAGTGACGAGCAAGAGTTAGATTATTTCCTCACGCTAGAGCATATTATGACTTTGGCAAAAGCAAAAGCTTGTCAGTACGTTAACCCTCAGTAAGTATTCAATATGTCTCGTCCATATATTAATGCAGAATTACGGCGTTTAGTTAGCGATCGCGCCGCCCATCTATGCGAATACTGTCTCGTCTCTGAAGTCGATAGATCCTCTGGTTGTCAAGTTGACCATATCATCAGCGTCAAACACGGCGGCGCTACAACAGAAGATAATCTCTGCTATACTTGTATCTTCTGTAACCTCCAAAAAGGCACAGATTTAGGCTCAATTAATTGGCAAACTGGCGAACTTGTACGTTTTTTTAACCCACGCAGAGGCGCAGAGGCGCAGAGAGAATAAGGAGTTTAAGATTTCAATACATCGGGTTTCATCCCATAATTCAGCAACCCCCAATAAGTTTTCAACTAAACTCGATATAATGTGCGATCGCTCTTACCAATGGGAATTCTATACTTAGCAACTATTGCTACTTCACCATTACCGTTCCCAAGGTAAATATACGATGGCTTATCAAAATATTACAGGCTCGCTTTCGCCACAAGATATCCAAGAAATTAAAGCGGCGCTACAAAAAATCCAACAAAAGCTGCCTTTTTTAGTTACTCTCAGTGCTGATGAACGGCGCAAGTTAGTGAAAATGGGCGATAAAAGCCTCGCTTTTGTCAACAATAGCATTACTGCTGCTCAGTCCAACCGCGAAATTTTGCCAGCCACTTTTGATGTTGAGGAACTTGTTCGAGATTATCAATTAGCGACTGCGTTGACTGAGCTTTTGATTTCAATGCAGCAACTCACCGAACAGGTAGATGATACCCTAATGGCTGTCGGTAGTGAAGCTATGACTGGCAGTTTAACTGTTTATGATTACGTCAAGACTGCATCAAAAAAGACTCCAGGTTTAAAGACTGTAGCTGAACAGTTAGGCGAACGGTTTAAGGCTATTAAAGGTAGACCTAATAAAGCTGCGTCTAGTTCTTGATAAATTAAATTAACTTGCACATAAATAGACTACTGTAGGGTAGCACAGCTGTGCTACCCTACAATGTTTTAATTTTTTAAGCTGTATTCTATTTAGTTGAAAACTGTTGCCATACTCGTTAATGAGTATTTGCAGTTGATTAATGAGTCTTTGATACTCGTTAATGAGCCTCTACAAGTTTTGTGGGTATGATATCCTACGACTGTCAATGAAAGCTTTGCGCCCCTACCTAATTTATTTGTCCCATCCTTTTCTGAAATTGGTAGTAGCAGTTTACTGAAGGAATCGTCTAGAGATATTATTGAAGAGCCTGCTTTAAACAAAAACAAAAACATCAAGGGCGCAATTTTAAACTATAATTCTAACTTTGTTACAAGGCTTGAGGATATAATAATCAAAGCAAAACAATGAGATATTGCGTAAATCAAACTTTAATGCCTTATTTACTAATATAAATTTAAATTTTATCGATAAAAAGTACTAAATAAAATTTTTATAAATTTGTGTTTTTATATTGTCTAAAAGTTACAAAGAACAATTAATAATATTGAATTAAAATATCATTTGTTTATTGCCAGTTATTAATAAGCTCTAAAATATTTAAATTCCAGTTGAGATTAGTTATCTTAACTTGAAAAATAAACAAAACACTTTAAAAAAAATGAAAAAACTTCTTTTGTTATCGATGGGACTTTCAATGTCCCTACTCGGTGCTAATGCAGTCATGGCTGCGGGATTTAACTCGGTTCCTGGATGTGCAAAAGATATTGGAGTCGGTAACAATAACTTTGCTTGGGTACTAGGATGTGCTTCCGGCGGCCCGGGCGGTTATGAAATATATCGTTGGAATGGTTTCAGTTTTAATAAAGTTCCCGGCGCTGCCGTTCGGATAGCTGTTGCACCGAATAATACTCCTTGGGTAGTTAGTTCGGACGGAGGCATTTATAAACGAATTGGTGGCACATTTGTACAAGTTCCTGGATGTGCAAAAGATATTGGAGTCGGCAACAATGACTCTGCTTGGGTACTAGGATGTGCTTCCGGCGGCCCCGGCGGTTATGAAATATATCGTTGGAACGGTGTTAGTTTTACCCAAGTTCCCGGCGCTGCTGTTCGGATAGCTGTTGCACCCAACGGTACACCTTGGGTAGTTAGTTCGGACGGAGGTATTTATAAACTAATTAATGGCTCATTTGTACAAGTTCCTGGATGTGCAAAAGATATTGGAGTCGGCAGAAATAACTCTGCTTGGGTGATAGGGTGTGCTTCCGGTGGCCCGGGCGGTTATGAAATATATCGTTGGAATAGTGTTAGTTTTACCAAAGTTCCGGGTGCTGCCACTCAGATAGCTGTTGCACCTAACGGTAATCCTTGGGTAGTTACCGCCAGCGGCAGTATTTTCCGGTACTTTTAAGATTAGAGGTAGCTAACTGAGGCGATCGCTAGCTAGATATAGTGTAAATATTGTTAGCCAAAGTGTTTCAAACGCAAGGCCAATCGCTAAAGTCAACTGAAGTAGACTAAAGATTTTTGGGGATATTTTAGTCAGCTTCGGATGACTTTTGCTATTAGCTGAGATGAGAATATCTACTTATGATGCAGCTGGGAAATTTTTTGTTGGTTATTTCCACACATCTATATAATAAGAAAACATCTCCTATGAGCTATAGCGATATTGAGAAACGTATACATCCATACAGACAGCAAATCCTAAAAGAAAATAAAGAAACTTGTTTTTTATCGAGCCAAATAATAAGATAATAATAGTAATAGGATATACAGAAACTAGATTTTTATTCTTATCTAAGCACTGTTTGAGCGCATTTGAGTACAGCTTAATAAATCGCAAAATATCTGGAATAAATCTTTGCAAAGTCTTACAGGTAAAGTTTCTTGTAGCGAGTACAAAAATTCTTAAACCCTGCCCTAAAAAAACCAGTACCCCTATCATTAAATACTAGTACCCCTACCCCAAGAGAAATTTTAAATTTATCTTAAGTAGGGGTTTTGGCGTTTGAGTACAACCTTAATAAATCCAATAAATCCAATCAACATTGGGTAAACTATCGAGTTGGAAGCGGTCTGATATAAGCATAAAAATAGCAGATGGCTCTTTTAACCAGATAGACATTAGCGATGCAACAACCCTTGGACAGAATTACAAATCCTCAAAGTCTAAAAATACAGGATTCAAGGCAGAAATCCTTACTCAAAAGATTACTCTCTGGAGATTTTTTTGAGCCATTATTGAGTGATTTTCGCATTATCTTTGAGCGCGATCCAGCTGCACGCAATTGGCTAGAAGTTGTGTTTTGCTATCCCGGATTGCACGCATTGTGTTTGCATCGTCTTGCTCACTGGTTACATTGTCGAGGAGTGGCTTTTATTCCGCGCTTGATTTCTCACTTGGGAAGATTTTTAACCGGAATTGAAATTCACCCAGGTGCAGAAATTGGTCAAGGCGTATTTATCGACCACGGAATGGGAGTTGTCATCGGCGAAACTGCGATCGTCGGCGACTATACGCTGATTTATCAAGGCGTCACCCTTGGCGGAACTGGTAAAGAAAGCGGTAAGCGTCATCCCACAGTTGGTAAACATGTTGTGGTGGGTGCGGGTGCGAAAGTTTTGGGTAATTTGCAAATTGGCGATCGCGTCCGCATTGGCGCGGGTTCGATTGTTTTGCGGAATGTACCCAGCGATTGTACTGTGGTGGGAGTTCCCGGGCGAATTATTTCTCGCGATCGAGGCGCCAGCCTTTCTCCTTTAGAACATGGAAAGCTACCCGATGTAGAAGCAACTGTGATTCGTTCTTTGCTATCGCGCATCGAACAACTCGAAAAACAACTGCAAACTTTGGAAGTCAGAACTCAGGAATCAGGAGTGATAACTAAGTAGTTATTGGTCATTAGTCAGACAATTTTTGATTTTAGATTGAAGACAAAGGACAAAATACAAATGACAAATGATACTTTAGGCGAACAAGTTTTGCAGATTCCGTTGAGCGATCGCTGGCGAATTTATCACCGTTTGCAAGAATTAAAGATTAAGAGTTCCTGTCTCCCGGATGGTTCTTTACGAGTGCAAGTAAACAATTTGCTAGAAGCGATTCTAGTTCGCAGTACAGTTATGCAATTTCTCGCTTCTCGCCACGAATTAATCGAATGGCTAGAGCGTTGCTGGCAATATAGTAATGAATCTTGAGTCATCGATATTGTTGAAATACCTAATCTAAACAATATTAATCTTGAATTCATCACACAAGCATAGCTCTTTGTAGAGATGCATAAATATTGAAGAGATTTAGAAGTTGAAGTTACTGTCTGCTAGCAAATTCTATTGCAAACTGAGAAGAATTCCTAGAGCATGGCGGAAATAAACCAGAATTCAGAAGTAGAGACGCGATTAACCCTTGTCTGTACAACAATTAGGAATTAGGAATTCTCGCCACTCTCCATGCCTAAAATAGGAATTTATAATTTTTAATTCTTTTCCAACTGAAGAAATTGAAAGTTCAATTATGCCAACTCGTAACCGAGATATGAAGCTCCTCAACTTTTTGCACCACGAACTTGAACTTTCAAATGCGGATATTGCTGTAGCGCTACGACACCGTGAGTTAGAAAATGGCCCGTTACCGATGCTTCTCTGGCAGTATGGCTTAGTTAACTTAGAGCAGCTAGAACGGATTTTTGACTGGTTAGCAGAACAAAGTTAGCTAGTTTGTACTGAAATTAGACAACACACCAATACTCTTAAAAATATGAGGTTCCTGACATGATTACTAGTTTAATTGCAGGATTTTGTGTTTTACTTTGTACAGGATTTGCTAATAGCTATATTAGTTCCTTACTACTCGAACAAATTACAACCGACATCGGTAAAAAAGATTCGTAAATTATACCAGTTTTTAGTTCTTTCCCATACAGATGTAATATTGCTAATTCGACAATAATAAAGGATCGTATATCCTGTATATTTATTGTGATATTTTTAGCATTTACCATCACTGGGAATTGTAGAGAGAAAGGATATTCAGAATACTTCCAAGAGAGGGATATTTGCAATGAATCAAATCATAATTAATGACACTACATTGCGTGATGGCGAACAAGCGGCAGGTGTTGCTTTCAACTTGAAAGAAAAAGTAGCGATCGCCAAGTTTCTCGATGCCATTGGTATCCCCGAATTAGAAGTAGGAATACCAGCAATGGGTGATGAAGAAACACGGGCAATTGCCGCAATTTCTGACTTAGGTTTGCAAGCAAAACTCTTGGGATGGAACCGCGCTGTCATCTCAGATATTAAGGCTTCCATCGCCTGCGGTCTCAACCGGGTGCATATCGCCATCCCCGTCTCTGGTATTCAAATTGCCACTAAGTTTCACGGCCAGTGGCGAGTAAGTTTACAAAAACTCAAAGACTCCATCAGCTTCGCAGTCGATCGCGGGCTTTGGGTAGCAGTCGGGGGAGAAGATTCTTCTAGAGCTGATGAAAGCTTCCTTTTGGATGTAGCGCTTTCCGCCCAAGAATGGGGTGCATCCCGCTTCCGCTTCTGCGACACCGTAGGAGTTCTCGACCCCTTTAGCACCTACACAATGGTGAAGCAACTAGTTTCAGCTTTGACAATTCCCTTAGAAATCCACACCCACAATGATTTTGGTCTAGCAACTGCCAACGCCCTTGCTGGCATCAAAGCCGGAGCCACATCTGTGAATACCACAGTCAACGGCTTGGGTGAAAGGGCTGGAAATGCAGCCCTAGAAGAAGTTGTTATGGCAATCAAACGCATTTATGGCATTGATTTGGGAATTGACACATCCAGTTTGCTGGAACTGTCTCAACTGGTTGCTTCGGCATCAGGCGCTGACGTCCCACCTTGGAAAGCGATCGTTGGAGAAAACACCTTCGCCCACGAATCCGGAATTCACGCTCACGGCGTCCTGCACAATCCTCTCACCTACGAACCATTTGCTCCCGAAGAAGTCGGTTGCGAACGCCGCTTAGTAGTAGGTAAACATTCTGGA
Source organism: Nostoc sp. DedSLP01 (assembly GCA_034530875.2). GTDB lineage: Bacteria > Cyanobacteriota > Cyanobacteriia > Cyanobacteriales > Nostocaceae > Nostoc. Next base: position 19,476 of record JAVRCJ020000048.1, on the reverse strand, counting down.
CGGCATTCAGTTGCAAACTTGCTACAACAGCATGGAATTTTCCTAAATTCGCAAGAAACCCAGTCAGTTTTAGACGCAGTACGCCATCAGTCAGTACAGAAAAAACGCAGCCTTACTACAGAAGAAGTGTTGAATTTGGCCAGAGAACAGAGGTATTCTCATGCAACGCGATGAATTAGAGCTAGACTTACCACCCGCTTTTGAAATAGGTGAAAAAGTCAGACTTCGCAAACTAATTAAAAATGATGGTACCTTTCCTGGTAAAGAAATCGGCCAAGTTTTAGCTAAGAAAGGGGATATTGGCTACATAGCAAGTATAGGCACATATTTGCAGAGTTCCTATATATATGCTGTGCATTTCATAGAAACAGGGATTGTCGTCGGCTGTAAGAAAAAAGAACTAGAATCTGTTGAGGAGTCTCATGAAAGTAATGTTACGTGTGAATGATGCCGGCACTTTAGTAGTCTACGTTGCTAAAAAAGATTTGGAAGAAGAAGTAGTCAAACAAACTGATGGCAATGACGGTAAGATTCTTACCTTAGCAAATGGCTGGGAATTAGAATTTCGTGAATTACCAGACGTAGCAAATTTACCGCAAACTGTAGAAGCAAAACGCCTCGCGTAAGAGTGGGGAAATGGGGAGTAGGGAGTAGGGAGTGGGGGGACGTGGAGAGTAACTAATGCCCAATTTTTATTTTCTATTCCCCATTCCCCATGCCCCATTCCCTATTCCCTATAATTCTTAATCAATCATGGGTAAGAAGTATTTGACGTTATCAGAATTGAACCTTGAAGGACAGTTTTTAGGTTTTGTTGGTGCCGAACCAAAAAAATATAAATATTTGCAATTGGCAGTTCCAGATGGAACTATGGAAATTAAATTGCCAAAAGAGTTGCGTCGTTCTCTGAGTTTATTGTTAGTTCCTGGGGAGCAAATTCGGGTTTTTGCTTACAGTCAGTTAGACTCGCACACAGGTGAAATTCAAATCAAAGCTTATCAAATCACACCAATTGGCACTTGCCCAATTCAAAATTTACCACTTACACCCAAAGCCAAGATTATGGTGTGTCAAAAGTCGGGTTGTCTCAAGCGTGGTGGTAAAGGTTTATTATCAGAATTAGAAAAAACGCTGTGCGATCGCGGTTTATTAGACAAAGTTACCATCGAACATACCAGTTGCCAAAAATGTTGCAGCAGTGCGCCTAACTGTGTTTTACAGCTTGGTAAAAAGAAATACAAGAATATTGATCCAGAAGCGATCGCATCTTTGTTAGAAAGTCATTTAACCGAACAATACTAACTTTTTCTAGCCTGAGAATACACATTTTGTAGGGGTAAAATTTTTATCCCTATTTGTCCTTGGTATTGTTTTTTTAGCGTCCTTGTCAAATCGCGATCGGCTAAGTTATAACTACTACAACGTTAGTAATATTAAATACCAACATAACTTATATGTATTTTTTGTAGCCTCCTTTAACCTTGACTACAAACTTATTGTATATAAACCACATTCCACACCCTCAGGTGTTACATAGCATAATCGCTTAATTTTTTATAGGTTGTAAGCGGCACATTATACTAAGAAAACTTTTGACCTCAGTTAAAACAAGGTAAGAAAGTATATAAACTAGCTCTCTATTCTTATAAAAAACAGTAAAAACCGATTGTGACACTTCAGGGTGCGGAATGTCGGATATAAATTTTATCTAATTAATAGGATATAAATTTTATCTAATTAGTTTAACTAGTTAAAAATAAATGTATTTATTTAGTAACTTACTGAATATACATTCAGCCAACAAGCCGCTTGAAGATTTTTTCACCCAGATTGTTGCTTATTTTTGTCTCTGGATAAAGATATTTTACTTCGTTCTTTAAAACACAATACGCTTGGTGTTAAGAAAGCTCGTCTGTGGAATCAAGGTAACAGAAAACAGGGAAAAGGGAACAGGGGAACAAAAAACAAAACAGGCTTATCTGAACTTTATTGGCTTAAAACATAACTCAATCATTATGAGGGGACATGTAATGTCTGACACAAATCACTTTTCATCAGTTGACTTATTGACAATGATGAATTTTAATAAAACTCTTAAGCTGATGGAATCAACTTTAAGTGAAGAAGTACAAGAAAAATTCAAGTTAGCTTTTGGAGATGTTATCAGAGGCGCAGCAAGTATGACTCAATGGAAATGGGACGAAAGATATATTATCTACACCCATTTTTCTCCCTCCACTTGGGACTTATGGTGTGGTCTTGGATACTTCGATTTAAACCCAAATAATTTAACTGATTATCCATATTTAGGTATATTTTTTCAGGTTTCTCATAAGTTTGGAGAACGCCCAAAAATTATTGAATCTATGCAGAAAGTAATTAACGATAAACCCAATATATGGACTCCTTCTAATTTAACAGTTATGCCAGCATGGTCTGGTATATTTTATAGAAAAAGCCTACAAGAGTTTTTATCTGAAGAAAACCAGCTATCTGCTATTAAATTATTTTTCCAAGAGTCAATAAAGGAATTAAAAACGGTTCAGGAAGAATATTTCAACTTTCCTTGGAAGGTGTAAGTGTAGAAGCAACTACAGAAGCTGATAAAGAAGAATAGCTGGATATATTATCATCTTCTATCGCAAAAATTTTATCAGTCGCAACTATATTAAAATAAAAATAACCCTTCATTCCGTTAGCTGTTATGAGCCTTGCTACTGCTAAACGTTTCACCATAGCTGAATATCACCGTCTCATAGAACTCGGCTTCTTTAGTGAGAATGACAGAGTTGAGCTAATTAGAGGTGAAATAGTACAGATAGCAGCAAAAGGCACATCACACTCCGTTTGCAGTACCCGCTTATATCGGGAGTTATTCAAACTCATTGCAGAACAGGCAATTCTTCGGGGGCAAGAACCAATTATTATCGGTGATGACAGCGAACCAGAACCCTATCTAGTCATTGTAAAAAATCGTCCTGATGAATATTTAGAAGCTCATCCTAGACCGTCTGATGTCTTCCTGGTAATTGAAATTTCTAATTCAATTTTGCAATGCGATCGAGATGTAAAATTATCTCTTTATGCAGAAGCAGGGATTTTTGATTATTGGATATTTAATTTAGTAGAAAATTATGTGGAATATTACAGCGAACCTTATCAAGATTTACAAGGTAAATTTGGTTATCGCCGCGAGGTAATTTTTCTGCCGAATGAATCAGTTAATCTGCCACATTTTCCTGATTTAGTTCTGGATTTATCTAAAGTTTTTCCTGGGTGATGTATTAGGGTTATTTCTATTGAGCTAAATTCTCTTTCAAAGACAAAACTAAAGCGCAATAAATTTTACCGAAATAGGAATGCGAGTTTCTAAGAACGTTTTGTAGAAAGATTTTTTCACTAACCGATAATCCTATCTCTACTTTTGTATCAGTTCTTTGAGCAGACTCTATGTTTGTTGGTGCTTCAACTTCTGGGAGTAAATGTGCAACGCCAAATAGTTTTCCCAAATGAGATGTTTTTAGAAAAGCTTGCCGTTGGGCGTGAGTCATAACCTCACTTGACCCAACTCTGATTTCATCACTACTTGTATAGCTTTGCTTCTCCCCATTGGCTTTCATGCAACTGGCAGAATTCTGCTGCTGCTGTTCGTGAAAATCTGAAGCCATATAAATCTTCTCCAGGGGTACTACGTGCGAATCCAAGATATTCCATCTGCACTTTATCTCTATAGTATGACACAGCAGTATCTAGAGCTTCTAAAATTATTAGCGGCTCGTCTGCTTGTGTTTGACAAAATTCTAGTGCCACCTTAGTTGCATACCAAATTAACCATTTGCCAATTGGTTCAATCAACCTTTCTGCGAGATCTCCTCGACTTGTGGGATTGGCTTCTATATGTTCTATTTCTAGAAAAGTGGGATATCCAGGATAAGGATAAAGACCGTATTGCACTAATCCCCAAACTTTAGTCTCATAAACAAGTTTGACTATGTTTTGACACTCAAAACTAGTATTTTTCCAGATATTTAACCAGTTACAAGACCAATTGATTGGCATATCATTTTCTCTAGCTGGGGAAAGATAAGCTATTTCCTCAGCCGTCGATTGGATTCTAACTTTTATATGATAAGAGCCAATGGTAGTCAATACTGTGATTTCCGTTTTTAAATCAATTCCTCCATCGCCTGTTGCAAATCATTTGTCACATCAGCAACAGCTTGTCTAGCGCCCAAACGATTCTCTTTATATGCTGGGTAACGTTCAGAAATCGATATCGGTTCACCCACAGTTATTTTGACTTGTTCTTTTCCTAATTCTGGACGCGAGAGAGTTTTATTGCCTTGAATTTTAGCAATCATTTTCCATAAGATTAGAGTTGTTTCAGCAAACCTTTCGACTGTTGGTTTTTCTTTAATATAATTACCAGAAACTGCCACAAAGCTTTCAACTAAACGCATGTGCCACATTCGTGCATTCGCTTCTTCAGCAATGCGATCGCCTAAAGCTTTTTCAACAGAGGATACTCCTTTAACATCCTTAAATTCTTCTCTAAATATATAATTCCACCCAGCTTGTTCTACTCGCCGACAACGGTCGTTTAAAGTACCTTTAGATTGCAAATCAAAATATTGCTCTGATATTAATAACGCTGCATTTAACAAAGCTTGCAAACGAACCGCCAAAGCTTGATTTCTATCTGGAATTTGCTCGTTAACAGTCTTAGCATCTGGTAATTTTTGATGATAGAAACGCGTGTAAAATGTTTCCATCAGCGAAAGTAAATGTTCTGCCAAAATTAATAATCGCGGATAAAGGGTTTCTACAGCAGCAAGATTACCGGGTTGTGGTGGATTCACAGGTAAACCGCTAGCCGCTTCCAATTCACTTAAAAGATCGGCGATCGCATCCCAAGGAGCATCAACGTAACTATATTTAATCCCAACTGGTACAATGAAAACCTGTTCGGGGCGTCCAGCTTTTTGCAAATCCTCCGCACACCAAAAGCCTAACTGGGCAATACCAGGTTCTAGGGGGCTGATTATCTCCGATAAACCATTGGTAGCACCTTCTGGCGACGCAGCCATTGGGAATTTTCCATTAACAAACAAATCACGCGCCGAACGTAACCCCGTCCAGTCAGCCTTACCCCGTTGAATCGGAGTACCACCCAACTGAGACATCACCCAGCCAATATGAGAACCAGCCCATAGAGGAATACCGCGATCGTAGATAAAATGAGCGTGAATCGGAAGTTGTAGCGCTGTGCCTTGCGATCGTGCTACCTTTGGCACGAGTTGAGACAGCAAGTAGCCCAAACCAAAGGGATCGTCGGTTTTAGGATGGCGAAAAGCCAGCAAAAACCGGATTTTATCCTCCTGAAACTGGCGATAGAGATCTACTAGAACTTCCACGTTGTCTGCTTCAATTTTGGTAATAGGCGTTTGCCATTTGATGAAACTTGGTAACAACAGATGAACAACTCTTAAAAATAAGGGGTTGAATGCTGGAGGAATAAATTCTAAAGGTGGCTGTGCTTGATAAATTACATTAGACAAGGTTGTTTTCTCCTGAAGTGATTGGGGAGTGGCGATTGGGGACTGGTGATTGGGGACTAGGGACTGGGGACTAGCGATTGAGAAGTAATAATTTTTTAACTCTCAATACTCAGTACCCAATTCCCAATCCCCAATCACCAATCACCAGTCTCCAGTCACCAGTCCCTTTGTACTTTATCCTTGATAATTCATACTCTTACTTGACATAGAAATTAGCGATTTTGGAAAGGTAATAAACGATGCGACTATCAAAAATGTTATTTGTTACACTGCGGGACGATCCAGCTGATGCTGAGATTCCCAGCCATAAATTATTACTGCGTGCAGGTTATATTCGTCGCATCGGTAGCGGTGTCTATGCTTATCTCCCCTTGATGTGGCGGGTACTGCAAAAAGTTTCTCAAATTGTGCGCGAAGAAATGAACGCTACAGGCGCACAAGAATGTCTTTTGCCGCAATTACAACCTGCTGAGTTATGGAAGGAATCGGGACGTTGGGATACTTATACCAAAGCTGAGGGAATTATGTTTTCCCTAATTGACCGCCGCGAGCAACAATTAGGATTAGGCCCGACTCATGAAGAAGTAATCACAACGATCGCTCGTGATATGATTCGTTCCTATCGCCAATTACCTCTGCATCTCTACCAAATTCAAACCAAATTCCGCGATGAAATTCGTCCCCGCTTTGGTTTGATGCGCGGACGCGAATTTATCATGAAAGACGGCTACTCCTTCCACGTCGATGAAGCTAGCCTCAAAGACACTTACGACGATATGTATCAAGCCTACAGCAATATGTTGCGGCGTTGTGGTTTGGCTTATCGCGCAGTGGAAGCTGATTCTGGTGCAATTGGTGGTTCTGGTTCCACAGAATTTATGGTGTTGGCGGAAGCTGGCGAAGACGAAGTTCTCTACACTGAAGATGGTAAATACGCCGCTAACGTAGAAAAGGCAGTTTCTTTACCAGCCGATATCGAACCCTCACGGTTTACAACCTACGAAAAACGCGATACACCTGGAACAGAGACGATTGAAACAGTTTCGAGATTTCTCAAATGTTCTCCCACCCAAGTGGTGAAAAACGTCCTTTACCAAACAGTTTATAACAATGGTGTGACGGTGTTGGTTTTGGTGAGCATCCGAGGCGACCAAGAAGTTAATGAAGTCAAGTTGCAAAATGAATTGACTAAATTAGCTGCTAACTATGGCGCTCAAACTATTCTCAATTTGAGCGTACCGAATTCTGAAGCGCAGCAAACATGGGCAGCGAAATCTCTGCCTTTAGGCTACATTGCGCCAGACATCGCAGATGAGTATATTGCCGCCAATAAACAAATCCATCCTCAATTTTTGCGCTTGGTGGATCGAACAGCCGTTGATTTAAAAAACTTTGTTACAGGGGCGAATGAAACTGGCTATCACGTAGTTGGTGCTAACTGGAACGAGCAATTTAAATTACCAGAATTAGCAGTAGATGTGCGGAAAGCTAGACCAGGCGATCGCGCCATCCACAATCCAGAACAACTCTTACAAAGCGCCAGGGGAATTGAAGCAGGGCACATCTTCCAATTAGGAACCAAATATTCACAAAGCTTGGGAGCAACTTATACCAACGAACAGGGTGAAGAAAAACCGCTAATCATGGGTTGTTTTGGTGTAGGCGTATCGCGTTTAGCCCAAGCTGCCGTAGAGCAATCTTACGATAAAGATGGAATTATTTGGCCAGTAGCGATCGCACCTTATCACGCCATCGTCACAATTCCTAACATTAACGATGCTCAACAAGTCGAAATCGCCCAAAAACTTTACGCACAACTCAATCAAGCAGGAATCGAAACCTTACTCGATGACCGCGACGAACGAGCCGGAGTCAAATTCAAAGATGCGGACTTGATAGGCATCCCATACAGAATTGTAACTGGACGAGCGATCGCCAATGGCAAAGTCGAAGTTGTAGAAAGAGCAACTCGTAAATCCCAAGAAATTGCCATAGAAGAAGTTACAACAACACTCAAACAGTGGATTACTACCGCAATAGGCGTGAAAAATTAAACCCATAGGCGCAGAGGTTCGCAGAGTATTTACCTACTTCCTAATTCATAACTTTTGTAATAAATACTCCGCGTTCCTTTGCGTTATCCTCAGCGTTCCTCTGCGTTGTAAATTCAACCTTCAATCATCTTCATAACAATAAGATTTACATAATTTTGCAGGTGACGGATTAGAAATAAAAATTCTAGAATTGAATTAGGGACTTGCAGGATTAAAAATAATTGGATTTTGAAGTATCAAGCTTCCTGTAAGTTGTGGGAAACTCTCCATTCGTAAGTATCGTCTTTAACCAGGCTGCTCCTCACATAACTACCATCTCAGCCCTCAGTCAGGAAGGTTTTGAACATGAAAGACCAACAAGGATCTAATCGTATTTCTTCAGGCGTAATTGCAGCTGTCGCAGCAGCAGTTGTAGCGGTAGGTGGCGGCGTGGCTTGGTTAACTTTACATAATACTCCTACACCGTCAAAACCATCTCAACGTATCGACCAACCACCACAGACAACAACTCAGCCTTTACCTAACGAACAAAGTGCTAACGTTTATTGGCTCAGACCAAAGGAAAAAAATCTTGCTTTGGTTCCCCATTCTGTGAAAGTCGCAGCTGTACGACCCAACCAAGCTTTAGAAGCAGCTTTTGAGAGGTTATTGGCAGGCCCAACAGAAGGGACAGATTCTACAACTATCCCCAAAGGAACTAAATTATTAGGACTCAAAGCCGACAACGATGAAGTTCGCGTTAATTTATCCGAACAATTTACTAGCGGTGGTGGTAGCGCCTCAATGATAGGTCGCGTGGGGCAAGTTGTTTACACTGCGACAACTTTAAATCCAAAAGCCAAAGTCTACATTGACGTCAACGGGAAACCCTTGGATTTTTTGGGCGGTGAAGGTATAGAGTTACAACAACCGCTAACTCGTGAAAGCTTCGATAAAAATTATCCACTTTAAAAAAGTTAGGAGTTAAGAAGTTAGGAGTGAGGAGTTTTAACTCATAACTCATAACTCATAACTCATAACTTTTTAAATTTACCGTTTGCTATTTAAGACGCGAAAGTTACGGGCTTGCTGTTCTAACCTTGTGGCGAGGCGATCGCAAACCCGATTACACAGCTCAAAAATCATTTCATCTTCTACTCTATAATAGGCGCAAGTTCCTTCACTGCGGCGGCTGAGGATTCCTGCTTGCCACATTACCTTCAGGTGTTTGGAAACATTTGCCTGAGAAGTCTGTGTTGCCTCTACCAACTCTTGCACGCATTTTTCTTCGTCCCGCAGTAAGTGTAGCAACCGCAGGCGCATTGGCTCGCTTAGCAGGCCGAAGTATTCAGCTACTTGTTGCACTACTTCTGGTGGTAAAGGCAACGTTTGTTTCATCAGGATTAACCCGCAAGGATTGAAAGTTTTAAGGATGACTCACTTGATATATAGATTAATACTTAATCAGGGTTAATTCGCATCAAAGGTTGACCATATTCTACTGGTTCGCCATTTTGAAGGAGAATTTCCATCACTTGCCCCGAGACTTCGGCTTCGATTTCATTCATCAACTTCATGGCTTCGATGATACAGACTGTTTGACCCTTGCGGACGCGATCGCCCACTTCCACGAATGGTGCTTCACCCGGTGCAGGAGCGCGATAAAATGTTCCCACCATCGGAGAAGGCACTTCTACTAATCTCTGGTCAATAGTTGAGGGGGGATTAACTGACAACTGTAATTGCCCTCCAGTTGCAGCATTGTCAAACAGCCGACCTGTTGCCACCTCTGTTACCTGACTTGTAGCCACCTGGTTTGCTGTAGGTAAACCCGATGGCAAGCCCGAACCTACCACACCGCCTACGGTTGTTTGACCTACCGACAACAGATGATTGCTGACGCTCACAGCCTTACGAACTATCAGTTCAAAGTCATCGCTTTTAAGTGTGACTTCTGCAATGTCAGTTTGCGCAATAGTTGCCAGTAGTTGGCGGATTTCATTAAAGTCCAATGGCACAGTTTTTATTACCTCGACCTATCCGTAAATTAGCATTTTTAAGTGTGGCAGGGATTTAATCCCTAAATTAGGGATTTAAATCAGAATTTGTTTGAGATTGGAATCCAAACTTATTCCCTGCCTAAATATTTATCATCACGGGTATCAATTTTGATACGTTCCCCTTGGGAAATAAACAAAGGAACCATTACAGTTGCACCAGTTTCGAGAGTAGCCGGCTTAGTACCACCTGTAGCAGTATCGCCTTTTACACCCGGATCTGTTTGCACAACTTCTAAAACCACAGAATTAGGCAGTTCCACTTCAAGTACTTGTTCGCCCCAACGGATGACGTTCGCTTCCATACCTTCTTTGAGGTATTTTACGCGATCGCCAATTTGTGCAGCGCTTAATCTACCTTCTTCATAAGTTTCCATATCCATAAAGACAAACTCATCGCCTTCTTTATAGGTATGCTGCATCGTACTTTTTTCTAAAGTGGCTTGGGGTACAGTTTCCCCAGCCCGGAAGGTTCTTTCAACCACACTGCCGTTTTGAACATTTTTCAGTTTGGTTCGTACAAACGCAGAACCTTTCCCTGGCTTAACGTGGAGGAATTCCACTACTCGCCATACAGATCCATCTAATACAATTGAGACACCAGGTCGAAAATCGTTGCTGGAGATCATGAAACTTTCAAGTTTTGGAAGACAATCGGCATTTATTGTACCCTTCAAGCGGAGTAATTAGCTATTTAGTCATTGGTCATTGGTCATTGGTCATTAGTTATTAGGCATAAAGTATGGGGCATAGGGCATGGGGCATGGAGCAGGGGAAGAAAAACTCCTAATTCAGCACTCCCAGTCCTCAGTCCCCAGTCACCAGTCTCCAGTTAACAGTCAACACTCAGCACTCCTACTGTGGGAAGATTATTGATGGCTTACGTCAAGTCAACAATATCAATGCTGCATTTGAGTTATTCCATGCTTAAGTTATTAAAATCCTGGCTGAAGAACAGCCTAATGGCAATACTGCTGGTAACAATATTTTTAGGCATAACTACAGCTGGGTGGACTCCCTCTAGTAGCGCCGCCCTGCCAGCTGGCAACGCAATTACCGACGGCAATGCTTTGTTGCGGTATGCACTCCCGATAGATAACAAACCTGTGCGGCAACTACAAGCCAGTTTAGAAGACATCTCTGCCCAACTGCGGGCAAATCGTCGCTGGGGTTCTGTTTCCAAAGATATTAGCCAAGCATCTCGGATTCTCGATAAACCCTCCCAAATACTAGCAAGTGTTCCCGAAGAACGCCAACCCCAAGCAGAAGCTTGGCTTAACGAGTTAAAATCTGGTGTGGCTAACCTGCAAGAATTGGCGAACAGCAAAGATAAACAACAAATTTTGGAACAGAGAAAAAAACTGTTGAATCTTATCACTCAGTTAGAAGAGTCAATGGTAAAGGAATTTCCCTTTGAAGTCCCCGCCCAGTTTAGCAACCTGCCACAGCTTAAAGGTCGTGCCACCGTCGAATTCAAAACCAACAAAGGCAACCTCACCGTTGTAGTAGATGGTTACAGCGCCCCTGTCACTGCTGGTAATTTTATAGATTTAGTGCAGAGGGGTTTTTATAATGGCTTAGAATTTACCCGTTCTGAAGAATCTTACTTTCTGCAAACTGGAGATCCAGCAGGAAAAGAAGTGGGTTTCATTGACCCAAACACAGGCAAATACCGCGCCATTCCTTTAGAAATCTTGGTTGAAGGCGACAAAGAGCCAACTTATGGCATCACCTTAGAAGAAGCTGGTCGTTACATTGATATGCCAGTTCTACCTTTTTCTGCTTTTGGTGCAGTAGTTATGGCTCGTCCCGAAAGTGAAGTGAATGGAGGTTCTTCGCAATTTTTCTTCTTTCTGTTTGAACCAGAACTTACTCCCGCCGGACGCAACCTATTAGATGGTCGTTATGCTGTTTTTGGCTATCTCACTGAAGGCAAAGAAGTTTTGGATAAACTCAAGGCTGGTGACAAAATTGAATCAGCAACAGTAGTCCAAGGAATAGAAAACCTGGTTGAACCGCAAGCAGTGTAAAGATGAGGGACTGGAAACTGGGGAACTGGGGAGATGGGGAAGTGTGGGGAGTGTAGGGACTAGGGGGGAAAGATTTCTTCCCACACCTCTCTTCTTGCTCCATTCTCTTCCCATACCCAATGACTAATGACTAATGACTAATGACTAAAGTCAAAGATATTGGCGAACAAGGCCTTCTAGAAAGATTGCACCGTTTCTGTCCAGCAGAAATTATTGGCGATGATGCGGCAGTATTAGTTACAGCACCAGAGCAATCTCTAGTGGTTACCACAGATGTGCTAGTTGATAGCGTGCATTTTAGCGAACTCACCACTTCCCCAGAAGATGCAGGTTGGCGTGCGGCGGCTGCTAACTTGTCAGATTTAGCAGCGATGGGTGCTTCTCCCTTGGGGATCGCCGTCGGACTGGGGCTTCCTGGAGATTTGAGCGTGAATTGGGTGGAAAGCTTATACCAGGGAATGACACAATGCCTGCAACAATACAATACCCCAATTGTCGGCGGTGATATAGTGCGATCGCCTGTAACAACTGTGGCAATTACCGCTTTTGGTCAAGTTCTCCCCACTCGAATTATCCGCCGTTCTACTGGTCTTGTCGGCAATGCGATCGTCGTTACAGGCGTTCACGGAGCCTCCCATGCTGGCTTAGAATTGCTCTTGCATCCCGAACTAGGGCAAACCCTCAAAGATGAAGAAAAGACGGCTCTAATCGCCGCACATCAACGTCCCCAGCCACGATTAGATGTCTTACCCATCCTCGAAAAAATCATACCATCGCCAATGCCCATTGCTGGTATGGATAGCAGCGACGGTTTGGCGGATGCTGTCATCCAAATTTGTCGCGCCAGTGGTGTTGGTGCGGTCTTAGAACTCAGACAAATTCCAATACCTTCAGCTTTTAACCATTGGCTAACACCAGAGCAAGCATTGGAATACGCTCTATACGGTGGCGAAGACTTTGAATTAGTGCTGTGCTTGCCACAAGAGTCAGCATTAGCTTTAGTAAAACATCTTGGTGGAAGTGCTGCGATCGTTGGCACAATTACACCAGGTTCAACAATACTATTGCACGACGAACAAAAAAAATTCCCCGACCAAGTTCTCACTCTTAGCCGGGGATTTCAACATTTTGGCGATTAGTTTTTTGCCTTTAGTTATTTGCCTAAAACCAATGACTAATGACTAATGACTAATAACCAATAACTAATGGCTCAATTTATTGCCACTTCTCAGCTACTAATTCCGCCAAATCTAAGACTCGTTGGCTGTAACCCCACTCGTTGTCATACCAAGCCATGACTTTTACTAAGTCATTGCCCATAACCAAAGTCAAGCTGGCATCAACAATTGATGAAGCGTCAGTACCTTGATAATCTGACGAAACTAGTTGTAGTTCGCTGTAGTCCAAAATGCCTTTAAGTGGGCCTTCAGAGGCATCTTTAAGGGCTTGATTAACTTCTTCAGTAATAGTACGCTTCTCAACTTGAACTACGAAATCTACCATTGAAACGTTCGGAGTTGGCACGCGTAAGGCAACACCATTAAGTTTGCCTTTTAGGTCTGGGATTACCAGTGCCACAGCTTTTGCCGCACCAGTAGAGGTCGGTACAATGTTGATGGCAGCAGCTCTAGCCCGTCGCAAATCCCGGTGAGAAGCGTCTAATAAGCGCTGGTCACCTGTATAGCTATGGGTGGTGGTCATCGTACCCTTGATGATGCCAAATTTTTCATTCAACACTTTGGCAATGGGAGCCAAGCAGTTGGTAGTACAGCTGGCGTTACTGATAATGTGGTGTACGTTGTGGTCATAATCATGATGATTCACACCAACCACAAAGGTGCCATCCTCATTTTTTCCAGGAGCAGTAATCAGAACCTTTTTGGCTCCAGCATTCACATGCTTGAGCGCTCCTTCTTTGCTGGTAAATACCCCAGTTGCTTCGATAATTAGGTCAATTTCCCACTCTTTCCAGGGCAAGTTTTCTGGATTGCGATCGGATACGCACTTAACGGTCTTACCGTTAATGATGATGGAATTATCATCAGCTGTAATGTCAACATCCTTTAACTTACCTAGCATTGAGTCGTATTTTAGCAGGTGAGCATTGGTTCTAGGATCTGATGTGTCATTGATGGCTACAAGGTCAATGTTGCTATTCTCTCTACCTACCCAACAACGTGCAAAGTTACGTCCAATACGCCCAAAACCGTTGATTGCAACTCTAATCACAGTGTCTTGCCCTCTGTATTTATGCCTATATGTTGATGTCGTTGACCCCAATCATATCGCAAAGGGGGCGATCGCTTATAACCATAAAGTGTTAGATCAATAAAAAAACACATAATTTATTCAGATTATTTCGAGTAAAGATTATTGTTAGCAATATAAGATCTGACTGATTCTGGGACTAGATAGCGAATTGAGTGACGAGAACGGCAAAATTTCCGAATTAGACTTGACGAAACTCCTATTAAAGGTATATCCAGGAATTGCCAATCAATAGTGGTAAGTGAATGTTCGTTTAATTGTTCCTTGAGTTGCTTGCAGATTAACTCGCTTTGAGTTATATTCTCACCACCTAGCAGTCGGGGTGCGATTAACCAGTCACACATGTGTGCTAGTTCGCGTCCACGATACCAACGGGGTAAGGTTTGGAAAGCATCCAAGCCAACAATCCAGTACCAGTGAGTATTTGGGTAACAAGCAGATAAGTCAATCAGGGTGTTAATGGCATAGGAAGTCCCAGAACGTTTTCCCTCCACTAGTGAGATAGTAAACGCTGGGTTATCTTTTATAGCTAATTGCAGCATTTCTACGCGATGCTCAAACAAAGTTGCTTCTTTGTGCGGGGGATTTAAAGATGGTACCCAAATCACCTTTTCCAGAGATACTTGATGCAAAGCTGTCTCGGCTACAAGCAAGTGTCCCAAATGAATCGGATTGAATGTACCGCCAAAAATTCCTAGTCGTTGCATCCAGTTACGCCTGGGTTTTATGCAATTGCAAAAAAGTTTCATTTCCAATGTACTATTGTACCCAATTCTCAAAGTAGACTTGATGCAATTTAAAATCGTTTTCACTAACAATCTAATATCGTAGCCAATTACAGTAAGGTAGCTAAAATTATGTATTTGTCATTACAAGAATTTCTGTCCCGATGCAGCCAAAATTTTGCGAATAAATTTAAGAACAGTTCAGAATTAGCAAAAACCTCCAACCAAGGTAAAATCATTCTCAACTCGCAAAACCAGAGCAGAAAACTTATCCGGTCATTAGGCATGAATATAACGCAGGATTAATTATGGTAAAAATCAAATTCCTGTTATGATACGCGTGTCATTTGTGATTTATGGTGTGGTGTGGTGTAAGAGGAACAATAAATGAGTAATTCTGTAGACTTTGGTGGTAGACCATTTCATTTCATCGGCATCGGCGGAATAGGTATGTCTGCTCTGGCATACGTTCTCGCTAAGCGTCAATTTCCAGTATCAGGTTCGGATCTACGTCCCAACCATATTACGCACAAGTTGGAATCTATCGGCGCTCATATTTTTGGCAAACAAGAGGCAAGTAATCTCGAATTCTTTCGTCCCCAGGAATCTAACGTCGTAGCATCAAATTCATCAGAAAAATTAGCTGCTACTACTAACTCAAAACTGCCTCAAGTTATTTGTTCAACAGCAATTAACACTAATAATTTAGAATACAAAGCAGCTCTGGAATTAGGTTGTCCAATTTTACATCGCTCGGATGTACTAGCAGCCTTGATTGCTGATTATTATAGTATTGCGGTCGCAGGAACCCACGGCAAAACTACAACTAGTAGCATGATTGGTTATATGTTACTGCAAGCAGGTCTAGACCCAACCATTTTAGTGGGTGGTGAAGTCAATGCTTGGGAAGGTAATGCTCGACTGGGACAAAGCCAATATTTGGTAGCCGAAGCAGATGAATCAGATGGTTCTTTAGTAAAACACGCTCCAGAAATTGGCATCATTACCAATATTGAACTCGATCATCCCGACCACTACGACACATTAGATGAAGTAGTTGAAACCTTCAAGACATTTGCCAAAGGTTGCAAAACTTTAATAGGTAGTATTGACTGTGCTACAGTCCGCGATCGCTTGCAACCAACAATCAGCTACAGCTTACACTCAGATAGCGATGCTGACTACACTGTTACTAATATTGACTATCGTGCTGATGGCACCACAGCTTTAGTTTGGGAAAGAGGCAAAGCCTTAGGTGTCTTAAACTTGCGGTTGCTGAGTCGGCACAATCTCAGTAATGCCCTAGCAGCAGTGGCTGTTGGTCGTGTACTGGGCTTAGAGTTTGGAGAAATTGCCAAAGGAATCGCCACCTTTGAAGGGTCGAGACGCCGCTTTGAGTTCCGGGGCGAAGTCGATGGTATTACATTCATCGATGACTATGCTCATCATCCCACTGAGATTCGCGCTACTCTGGCCGCAGCACGTCTACAGGCAAGACCGGGACAAAGAGTGGTTGCCATCTTCCAGCCCCATCGCTATAGCCGTACACTTACCTTTTTAGAAGAATTTGCCCAGTCTTTTGGCCATGCTGATTTGGTTGTGCTGACTGATATTTACAGTGCAGGCGAACCCAATTTAGGGCAAATCACTGGCGAGCATCTAACAGCGGAAATTGCCAAGCAACATTCTCAGGTAGTTTATCAACCATCTTTATCCTCAGTCCGCGAGTTCCTGCTACAAACACTGCGCTCAGGAGACTTGGCGCTGTTTTTGGGTGCTGGAAACTTAAATCAAATTATTCCTGAAATAATTGCAACATTGCGTGAGCCTGCTAAAGCCACATCCTAAGCGGGGACTTTGCAAAGTTCCATTTTCTGACCAAAGTACCCCTTTGATAACGGTTTGATGTTAAGTCTAATACCGTAGTTTTACGGTAAATAAATGTAAAAAATTTACCAATAAAAAGTAAAAATGACCATTTCCCAGGCAGTTGGAAACGTCTGCGCAGCTTCTGCTTTGAATACAAAGAAACAACAAACAGCTAATTCGGTGGAAAACGAGGTAATTTACCTACCCAATACTGATTGTGTAATCAAGCCCCAAGCTTGCTTATCAGCATTTACTTCCTATAGAGTTGGGGGAGCAGCCCAATGGTATGTTGCCCCGCGAAACTTAGAAGCACTGCAAGCAAGTTTGAAATACGCAAAAGAGCGCGAGCTAAAAGTCACAACATTAGGAGCAGGTTCTAACTTGCTAGTGAGCGATCGCGGCATATCAGGGTTAGTGATTGCCACTCGTCATCTCCGCTTCAGCCACTTTGACCACGAAACAGGGCAATTAACCGTTGCCGCTGGAGAATCAATTCCCAGCTTAGCATGGGAAGCCGCATCATTAGGATGGGAAGGATTGGAATGGGCTGTTGGCATCCCTGGCACAGTCGGAGGGGCTGTGGTAATGAATGCAGGGGCACATAGTAGCTGTATCGCAGATATGTTAGTTAGCGCCCAAGTTCTTTCACCCGATGGGACGCTGGAAACCGTTACCCCCGAGCAACTAGGTTATACCTACCGGACTTCATTATTGCAAGGTGGCGATCGCATAGTTACCCAAGCGACTTTCCAGCTTAGACCAGGTGCAGATCCAGCAAAAGTTGCAGCAATCACCAAAGAACACAAAAAACATCGGCTAACCACTCAACCATATAACTTTCCCAGTTGTGGTAGCGTCTTCCGCAATCCCAAACCTTACACCGCCGGCTGGTTAATCGAACAAACTGGCCTCAAAGGCTACCAAATTGGTGGAGCGCAAGTAGCACAACTCCACGCCAACTTCATCGTCAACCGTGGCGGGGCAAAAGCTAATGATATCTTCTGTCTGATTCGTCACATCCAAAATCAAGTGCAAGAACGTTGGTCTATTCGCTTAGAGCCAGAAGTCAAAATGCTTGGAGATTTTC
Source organism: Nostoc sp. DedSLP01 (assembly GCA_034530875.2). GTDB lineage: Bacteria > Cyanobacteriota > Cyanobacteriia > Cyanobacteriales > Nostocaceae > Nostoc. Next base: position 1,849 of record JAVRCJ020000048.1, on the reverse strand, counting down.
AACCGGCTTGTGGATAGGAATGGGAAGTGGGGAATCGGGAATAGGGAATGGGGAGATGAAGAGGATAGGAAGATGGGGAGAAAATTTTACCCCACCCTTCTCAAACTCCCTATTCCCTACTCTCTATTGCCGAATGGATTAATTATTGGTAAAAAAAGAGGCAAATTACTTACCGCATCTATAATTGAATTTGATTTGTTATTCAACGCACACGCGTAAAACCAATTATGACAGGTAAAGGACAAGGATTCGGCTTTGGCTTGGGAAAAATGAAAGAATTAGCTGAAGCTTTTAAAAAAGCACAGCAAGTTCAAGAAGGCGCAAAGCGACTCCAAGAAGAATTGGAGCAAATGGAAATTCAAGGAGAATCTGGCGGTGGACTGGTCAAGGTAATCGTCAGTGGTAACCAAGAACCCAAGCGGGTAGAAATTTCTCCAGATGCTTTAGGAGAAGGTGCAGAAGTACTTTCCGATCTTGTAACAGCGGCAATGAAAGAAGCCTATAACAAGTCCACAACAACAATGCGGGAACGCATGGAAGACTTGACTAGCGGGCTTGAGCTTCCTGGATTTCAATAGTCAGAGGTCATTAGTAGAGACGCGATTAACCCTTGTCTGTACAGTAGTCATTGGTCATTAGTTTTAGGCAAACAATATAAAAACAAAAGACTAAGGAAAAATGACAAAAGCTAAAGACTAAGGGCTAAGGACAACAAATATTTATGCCTTACAAACTTTTGTTTGTCTGCTTAGGTAACATCTGCCGATCGCCATCGGCAGAAAATATCATGAATTACCTAATCGAGCAGTCTGACTTGAGCGAACACATTATCTGTGACTCTGCTGGTACATCTAGCTATCACATAGGTAGCCCACCTGACAGACGCATGAGTACTGCCGCTGCGACAAAGCTAGGAATAAAACTCCGCGGTCGCGCACGCCAATTTCAAAAATCGGACTTTCAAGATTTTGATTTAATTTTGGCGATGGATCGAGAGAATTATGACGATATTCTGACTCTCGATCCAACTGGGCAGTATCACCACAAAGTCCGTTTGATGTGCGATTTTTGCTCTCAACACAGCCTCAAAGAAGTTCCAGACCCCTATTATGGTGGGGAAGAGGGATTTAATGAGGTAATTGATTTACTAATTGATGCTTGTCAAGGTCTGCTCGTCTACGCGAGCAACCAAAAATCAATAATTTAAAGTTAGGAGTTATGAGTTAGGAATCAGGAGTTATGAGTTGAAAGTTCAATTTTTCAGTATTTACTACTAGTTTTTAAGGCTTTAATCTTGATTTATCGCTTCTAACTCCTCACTCCTAACTCTCACTCCTCACTTTTATTCAACTAGACCATGCTTAATTGCAAAACGGACTAGTTCTGCTCGGTTGCTGGTTGAAGTTTTTCTCAGTAAGCTGCTAACGTACTTTTCCACTGTTCGAGGACTCAGATGTAGTTGATTACCCATCTCAGCATTAGAAAGACCGTGAGTTAATAGTTCTAAAACTTCCTGTTCTCTATGGGTTAGAGATGACTGCAACTGGGATTTCTGGATTTGAGTAGACAAAGAGTTAGGAGCGTCCACCGTTTTTGTAGAAGTGGAAATGTCCAAATCATCTTTATGAGAAAAGCGGTACTCCGATTGAATGATTTGCGATCGCTCCAAGAGATTGCGGATTGCCGCTGCTAACTCTTCCAATTCAAAAGGTTTGGGCAAGTATAAATCGCACCCCGACTGATAACCCAAAATTCTTTCTTGGGTCTTAGTGTTCAAGGGGCGACAATCGCCTCTAGACCCCGCCAGATAAAGGTTTAGGAGGCACATAACCCTTGAAAAAATTGGGTG
>JAVRCJ020000047.1:0-52483 GCA_034530875.2 Nostoc sp. DedSLP01 | reverse complement strand
ATTTTTCACCACCTTTTACTCCCCACAACTCTTGCTCTTATTACTTTACTTGGACTTGTGTGTACACCGTAGCCTTGACAAGGGGAGGGTTAGGGTGGGGTAATTCGAGGACTGGTAGTGATTCGATAACTGGTGTGTACACCGTAGCCTTAGTAAGGGGAGGATGCCGTAAGGCGGGTGGGGTGTTTCAGGATTTATAAGTAATTAAGCAAACTTGATATTATACCCCGTTCCAAAAACTTTGGACGAAGTACGGTTTTAGATCGGATTGTTTCGATAAAGAATGTCATATCAGTGCGATCGCACTTATGTTTGCTACATCTGGGTTTCTTAATTGCGAATTGCTTTGTTGAGTGGAGTTGTTTCTACAGGCTTGCGGGGGGAGGCTGTGGATTTAGCCCTCATTCTGGCTGTAGATTGAGACTGTATCGCTCAAAAAAAGTATTGATTAAGTTCAGTGTACTTACTGCTCAAAACAATTGACATATATCTATCTTAAGTTATATGTTATCTCACATACAGCTTGATAACCGATTGTTTTCAGCGGTGTAAACATCAGGTTCTCAATGACTACTATCTTTGTCAATCTATAGGAATAAATTACGCAAATTAAAAATGATGAAATCAAATTGATAAGTATGTATCCATTCGTTTGGATAAAATTTGCTCTAGTATAGCTACCTTGGTAATATCGCAGATATCGGTTTGCTTTTTTGCAAAGATGGCAACAATATGAAAATCATTTGTATTGTGGCTACATCAAGTGAATGTCAGTCAAACAAAAGTTTTTGACAAGTCTAGGGTTAGTATTACCGTATTGCAATACATGGCTAGTCATTAAAGTACGAATGCCAATTACCTGACAAGAGTTATGCCAGAGTAAGTGTATTAAGAGGTAGGGTGCTTCGTATTAAAGCTATTATCTCTGACAACAACAAATCAAAAAATACTTTCAGCATCTGCTGAAAATCCGATCGCAGCGATCGCACTTATTAACGCAGATTAACGCTACAAAGATACAGCAATTCAACCAGATAATTATGCTTATATTTGACAAAAAATACATCTATATGCGTAGACGAACAGCTTTATCTTTATTTCTAGGAATATTAACGACTTCTAGCTGTTTTATCTTCAGAGGAGCAGCTCAAGTCCCATCTACTTTGCAGCAGTCCTCAATTGGCAGTGAAGCTCAAGCTGCTAATTGGTTTGAAGCCCATCGCACTCAACCTGCTGCTTTACGAGCATTTGTACAGCGAATGCCGAAGGGCGGAGATATTCACACTCATCTCAGCGGGGCTGTGTATGCAGAACATTATCTAGAGTGGGCTGCCACTGATGGGTACTGTGTGGATCCAAAAGCAGGGACTGTAGTTGAACCCAAGGCTTGCGGACAGGACAGTAGCTATTTTCCCGCCTCAGAATTGTTTAACCGAACGTCTGTTTATGATTTTCTCATCAATCGTTGGTCTACTCGTAACCTCCCATTTGCTGGAAAATCAGGACACGACCAATTTTTTGAAGCTTTTGCTGGATTTGGAGCAATATCAGATTCTCCAAGCCGTCGGGATGATATGGTCGCAGAAGTGGCAAATCGGGCAGCTTCACAACATATTAGCTATCTAGAGTTAATGCTTACCGTTCAGGGCAGTGAGGTTCGACAGCTAGGGCGTGAAGTTGGTTGGAATCAAGACTTTGCTTTGATGCACAGTGAATTGCTCAAGCGAGGATTAACCAAGCTAGTGACACTCGGCACTGAGCAATTAACACAGTTGGAACGTGAAGTCTCGAAAACCCTCGGTTGTGGCACTCCATCAGCACAGCCTGGATGTACCGTAACGGTGCGCTATTTGCAACAAACTACAAGAACAAAGTCTCCTGTCGAAGTGTTTGCTCAGTTAGCTTATGCCTTTGCACTATCTTCATCCGAAAAGCGTGTAGTGGGTATCAATCTCGTTGCTCCAGAGGATAACCCGATCGCACTGCGTGACTACACCCTGCAAATGCAGATGCTGCAATTTTTGAAACGTCAATATCCCAATGTTAAGGTCGCACTTCATGCCGGAGAGTTAACTTTGGGGTTGGTTCCGACCGATGATTTACGTTTTCATATTCGCCAAGCTGTAGAAGTAGCACAGGCATCCCGTATCGGACATGGGGTAGATATTCTTTTTGAGGATCGTCCTTTCGAGTTGATGAAGCAAATGCAGCAACGCGGCGTGTTGGTTGAAATCTGCCTAACCAGCAATGAGGTGATTTTGAATGTCGAGGGAGACAATCATCCTTTTAAGGAGTATTGGAAGGCTGGAGTACCAATGACCCTTGCTTCCGATGATGAAGGCATTTCCCGCATCGATTTGAGTCATGAGTATCTGTTAGCAGCAACCAGATATAGTCTGGGATACAAAGACCTCAAGCGACTGGCTCGCAATGGCTTAGAATATAGTTTTGCTCCGGGAAATAGTCTGTGGAAGTCGCCTGAGTTTAAGGCAATGATTGGAGCTTGTGCAAGCGATACTCCTGGGGGAACCTCTATTTCTGCTGGATGCAGTGCTTTTTTGGAAAAGAGCGATCGCGCACGGATTCAATGGCAGCTAGAGTCAGAATTTGCTCGGTTTGAGTCATTGCAAAACTGGCTTTGAATTGACCAGAGAAATTTGAATCAACTTCAACAAACGTGGCAAACTTGTTGAAGAAGAATCATTCGTCAAAAATAGGGTGTAGTGAAGACGGCATTGGAAGGAGCTTGAAACTCTCGCCAATGCCTTCGTCTTGAAGAGACGGGGCTTGTAACGAAGGCGGTTGGGCTGTCTGTTCCCTACAATCCACACCCCACACCCACCCAACGGGGTTAGTCACCAAACACGCTTTAGTAGTTGAATTGTTATACAAAGTAGATAAATAGAAAAAAGAATTAAACAAACCTGAAAATGTAGTAACACTATAAAAAACTAAACTAATTAAATGAGATAGAAACAACTCAAAAATTTATGGTGGAGACTTACGAAAAGAATGGCAGATTTAACTAATGTTCTCTCAATTGCTGTAGGTGCCGTTCCAGGAGCCTTATCTCGGTTTTACATTACAGAATGGACAAAAGCTAAATTTGGAGCAAAATTTCCCATTGGAACATTTATCATTAATCTGACTGGATGTTTAGCAATGGGTTTCTTTTTCACAATTTCAAAAGGAATCACGGGCTATCCATCAGAATTAGATTTACTAATTAGGACTGGATTTTTAGGTTCTTACACCACATTTTCAACCTATGGTTTTGATACTCTGACTCTATGGCGTAGCAAACAAAAGGGTGCAACGTTTTTCTATTGGGCTGGGAGTGCAATTCTAGGTGTGGTAGCGGTGATTTTAGGAGTAGCGATCGCCAAATTTTTCGTGAAGTAATTTCCTCAAATAATAAAAAGGTATTTACAGAAAATCACATACATTTTTAGGGAAAAAACAATGAATATTTTGAAACGACGTTATACTCTAGCTGTGGCGATTGGGTCAATTTTTGGAGCATTGAGTCGTTTTTATATCACCGAATTTGCCAAAGCTTTTTTTGGCAAAGATTTTGGCTTTTACGGTACATTTTTTATTAACGTAAGTGGCTGTCTATTGATTGCTTATATTTTGACTTTAGCAGTCGAGAATATTCGCATCATTTCGCCGGAACTGCGTCTGATGACTACAACAGGTTTCTGTGGCGCATATACTACTTTTTCTACATACGGCTTGGAATCAAAAAACTTTTTAGATAACGGAGATATCACAACGCTTTTGGTTTATTTGGTTGGTAGTGCGATCGCCGGAATGATTGGTATCCAAATCGGTGTACTATTGGCAAGATTGGGCGTCCAGAGGTCTTAAATTGTGAGAGTGAAATATTTATGTAGTATCGTGGCAAGTTTAAAAATATTATCCAATTTTACTAATGCACAAATATTAGCCTTGCCACGCTCCTACTCCTGAAAATTACGAATTACGAATTACGAACTTTCCCCTACTTATTCCCACACAACAACCCGAACCGAATCAACCCGCGCTGATAACCCCGACGCATCAACCCCAGAGATAACGCCCCTTGAATAGTACTCCAACCCGCATTTAATAAACCCCAAAGCGCCTGCGGGGTGAACGCTGAATCAATCACCACATTCCAAAATGGCGCAACAGCCTGCGACCAATCAGCAGTACGAATATTCTTTAATGGAAGTTGACGGGCTATGTCTTCATACTCTGGCAAAGAAATCACATAAGGTAAACAATACACCCGATAAATATCCTGCAAATGCTTTTCCTCATCCGCCGTCAGCGGTGACTCATCAGTTGGTCGATGACACCAAGTCACCATAATAAAAGTACCGCCAGGTTTCAACACCCGATAACACTCCTGCATAAACTTGGTTTTATCTGGCATGTGTTCGCCACTTTCCAACGACCAAACCAAGTCAAAAGAATTATCGGCAAAAGGCATCGCTTGAGCATCCGCCACTTGAAACTGCGTTCTTTCACCCAAATTCGCCTCTAAAGCCCGTTCCTTTGCTCTAGCGGCTTGCACGGGACTCAATGTAATTCCCGTAGCTTGAGCATTAAACTTTTGTGCCAAGTATAAAGAACTGCCGCCAATGCCACAACCCACATCTAGAATATTTGACGCGGCCTCTACCCCCGCCCAAGTCAGTAATTCTTCAATCAAATCAATTTGCGCTTGGCGGCGGTCTTTTTGCTCGCTACCATCAGTCCCGTAATAGCCGTGGTGCATGTGTTCGCCCCAAATCTGTTCCCACAGACCAGAGGAAGCATCGTAAAATTGTTGAATTCGCTGGTAAAGTGTTGCACTCATGAAAAAGCAGTCTCAAGACAAAGCATAGTTTAAAATAATTCGTAATTCGTAATTCGTAATTCGTAATTAAGTTTTGTAACGGAAATTTAGAAGGAGCCACAAAACTTGCTGCTGTTAGAAGCGGGGGATTTGAACCTCTGGAATTGGTCAAAAAAAACCATTCGTAGGCTACGATGTATGTTTTTAATTAAATAAGGGTATTTTTGTCCCAGGGAAGGTAAACAGCGATCTATGCTCCTGGAAAAAACTTTGCAGTTTTACCTCAATTAACTGTTCTGATGTGACTTTATACCAATTTTCTAAAAAAACTACATATATATAAGAGGTAGTAGCCCAGATTAAATCTATTCTTTCAAAAATTACGAATTACGAATTACGAATTACGAATTAATTATGACTGTTGCTCGGACAATTTGTTTAGGATTCGTGGCCGTCATCGCAATAGGAACTATCTTGTTGATGATGCCTTTTTCAACTAGCAGTGGAACGTGGAATGACTTGATTGTGGCACTATTCACTTCTACATCCGCAGTTTGCGTTACAGGTTTATCAGTAGTCGATCCTGGTACTTATTTTTCTTTTTGGGGTCAATTGTTTATTGCTCTATTAGTTCAAATTGGCGGATTGGGTTACATGACAACCACCACATTTCTGATTTTGCTAATAGGACGTAAGTTTGATATGCGACAAAAAATCGCAATTCAACAAGCTCTAGACCGACCTGGGATGAGTGGTAGCGCTCAAGTTATCCGTTCAATTATTGCGACAACATTGATTTTTGAAATTACTGGTGTATTTTTACTTCTACCAGCTTTTATTCCCAGTCATGGATGGCAAAATGGACTGTGGTTAGCGATTTTTCATAGTGTTAATTCTTGGAATAATGCTGGCTTTAGTTTGTTTAAAGATAACTTGATTGGCTATCAATCATCTTTGTTAGTTGTCTTTACTGTCACAATGTTGATTATTTTCGGAGGAATCGGCTATCAAGTAATTTTGGAGATGTATCTATGGTTGCGCGACCGCATTTCTAAAAAAACTACTTGTCAAATATTTTCTCTAGACTTTAAAGTTGCCACCAGCACCACAATTATCTTGCTAATTCTAGGAACAATTGCCTTTTTCTGTATAGAAATCAGAAATCCTGCTACATTTGGTTCGTTAAATTTATACGACCAGATTTTAGTCGCTTGGTTTCAATCAGTCACACCCAGAACTGCTGGCTTTAACACGATTGATATTGGCAAAATGACTACCGCTGGTTTATTTATAACAATCGCACTGATGTTTATTGGTGCAAGTCCAGGTGGTACGGGAGGGGGCATGAAAACAACAACCCTAAGAGTCTTAACAAGTTGCACCCAAACAATTCTTCAGGGTAAAGAAGAAGTTTTATTATACGAACGCAAGATAGCTATATCTTTAATTTTGAAAGCTGTGGGTGTGTTAGTTGGTTCAGTTGCGACCGTTATTTTAGCCACTGTTTTAATTAGTCTCACAGATCCAGAATTAGATTTTATTCAAATTTTGTTTGAAGTCGTATCAGCCTTCGCCACTGTAGGGCTTTCTACAGGCATTACGGCAACTGTCTCTACAGCAGCAAAGCTTGTCTTAATTACCACTATGTATGTTGGGCGAGTAGGTGTTTTACTGCTGATGTCCGCTATACTAGGAGACCCACGGCCTACTAGAATTCATTATCCTGAAGAAAATTTACTTGTGGGCTAGGTAGGAGATGGAGGCAGGGGGAGCAGGGGAGGCAGGGGAGGCAGGGGAGGCAGAGGAGGCAGAGGGGGCAGGGGAAGAAAAAACTAATGACCAATGACTAATGACTAATGACTAATGACCAATGACTAAACTGATAAAATTACAGTTTAAGGCAAAAAATAAAACTTTTAATTCAATCGGTATAAACGTTTTTTGCCCTAAATACAGGGAGCCATAATAAGGATAACAACTGTGAATCTGTCATCATTAGGTTTTTTTCGCAGTTTACGTAAAGATAACCACCAATTTGCCGTAATTGGGTTAGGTCGTTTTGGTAGATCTGTTTGTTCGACTTTGCACAATTTCGGCTATCAAGTGCTGGCAACAGATATTGATGAAAAACGAGTTGCCCAAGCATTAACTGAGCAAATAGTTGGCCACGCTTTGCAACTAGACTCTACCGAACCTGCTGCACTTAAAGAAGCTGGAATTTTTGAATTTGATACGGTAATTGTAGCGATCGGTAACTACGTTCAGGAAAGCATCATCACCACTTTAAACGTGAAGGAGGCTGGTGTACCCCATGTAGTTGCTAAAGCTTCTAGTGAAGTTCACTGTAAACTGTTACGGCGAGTGGGAGCAGATCACGTTATTTTTCCTGAATATGAAGCGGGTTGTGCTCTAGCGCGTACTTTAACCAAACCATCTATTTTAGATCGGTTTGACCTCGACCCAGATAACAGTATTGTAGAGTTGATTGTGCCTGATGAATTTCACGGCAGAACCATTAGCGAACTTCAACTCCGCAACCGCTTCGGTTTGAATTTGCTGGCGGTAAGTCAAGATGGTAAATTTCAAATTAATCCTGACCCCACCAAGCGTTTAGAACGTGGTTCGGCAATGGTAGTTATTGGCTGTAATAAAGATATTAATCGTTTGCCGATTTAAATAAAGGTAATAGGGAACAGGGAATAGGGAATGGGGAGTGTGGGGGGTGTGGGGAGAAAGAGAATTTATGCTTCCTGCTCCCACACCTCCCTCTCCTCCCTCTCCTCCCCCACTTCCCCATCTCCCCACCTCCCCATCTCCCCACCTCCTTTTCAACTACGTCCAACAAGGCTAGCAACTACTGTCGCTAACTCAGCTGGTTCAACGGGTTTGGGCAAATGTAGCTGATAACCTTCTTGTATCGCTCGTACCCGTTCCTCAGCTTTTGCATAAGCTGTCAGTGCTGCTGCGGGAATATTTCCTCCTAGTTCTGGTGGTTGCGATCGCAATTTGCGAATTAAAGAGTAACCATTCTCTTCAGGCATACCGATGTCGCTAACTAATACATGTGGTTTCCAGTCTCGAATTATCTCCAATGCTTCTGGAACTGATGCTACTGCTCGAACTTCAGCTTGGCACTGTTCGAGTACTGTGATTATCAACTCACGGCTATCAACTTGATTGTCTACAACCAATATCCGCACGCCAGCGAGGGAAGGGGAGAAAGGGGGAGAGGAAACAAGAGCAGGAGAGGGAAGGGGAAGACTTTTTAAAATTGGTAACTTGACTGTAAATGTCGCGCCTTGTTGTTTGCCAGGACTATCTGCGTGGATAGTGCCGCCATGTAACTCTACTAAATGACGCACGATTGCTAATCCCAGTCCTAAGCCACCATAAGTTCTCGTGCTAGAACTATCAGCTTGACGAAAACGCTCGAAAACGAATGGCAGAAAATCACTACTGACGCCAATACCTGTGTCAATGACTTGAATTTGAGCGTATTTTTCGATTGTCTGTTGTCCTAAGCTGGAGGTTGAGGCGCTGATGTCACTCACTACAGACAATTGCACCTCTACTTTTCCTCCTGGAGGTGTGAATTTGATGGCATTGGATAGCAAATTCCAAACAATCTGCTGCAAGCGCTCGCAATCACCCGACACTAAAAATATTGAATCTTCGGGTTTGTAGCTATCGTGTGGATGTTTGTTTTCGGTTTCTAGCGAAGAAAGTAGGGAAAATCTCAAATCGATTCCCTTTGATTGAGCAGCTAGGCGAACAGTTTCTAGGCTCGACTCAATTATCGCCACTAAATCGCAAGTCCGGACGTTGAGGCGTAATTTGCCTCTATTCATCCGCGATATATCCAGCAAGTCTTCAATTAGCTGGGTTTGCGCCTTAGCATTGCGCTCAATTGTCTCCATAGCTTTTGCAATTTGGGTTTCGTTGAGCTTGCTGCGTTGCAATACTTGCGCCCAGCCAAGGATGGCATTGAGGGGCGATCGCAATTCGTGGGATAATATGCCTAGAAACTCGTCTTTAATGCGATTAGCTTGTTGCAGCTGCTCGGTTTGCTGCTGTAAAGATGCAATTAAACTCGCTCGTTCCATTGCGATCGCAATTTGGTCGCAGACAGCCTGCATCATTCCCTTTTGATTCTCGGTGAAACTCAGCCGAGTCCGACTGCCAAAGGAAAGAGTACCTAACAGCCGTCCCTGTGCCATTAACGGGTAACAATAATAAGCACTAATGCCTAAAGAACGAATCAATTCTGTTTTCCGGTCAGTTGATTGTTGCACGTTCTCTACAGGTATTGGGCGGCGTTGCTGGGCTACAGTACCACAAACCGCTTCTCCAAATGCTAACCATTGAATTTCCTTTGCTAGCTCTGGAGAAATACCACTGTAAGACTCCAACCGCATAATCTCCGAGTTATCCTCAACCAAATAATTGAAGTAAACATCTAAACCAATTTGCTCGGAGAGTTTTCGGAAAACACTATCGATAAGTTCCACTGGTTGCTGGCTTGATAGCAGGGCATTAGCTGTCTCAAAAAGTAGCTTTAGCCTTTGATAGCCCAAGGAAAGCGCTTTTTCTGCTTGCTTGAGTTTGCTAATATCTTGGAACACTAAAATACAGATAGCCGGATGCCCGTGCATAGCTGGCAAAGTATCGGCAAATATCAATAGAGAGCGCACGCCAGAGCTAGTATGCCAGTCAACCTCCACCCCATCCAGACGTTCGCCAAGAGCCACCCGCACTCCTGGCGTTTTTTCGTTGGGAATGGGATTTCCTGCCGCATCTGTATAGTGATAAACTGTATGATATTCTGCCGCTGGTACACCTTTAGGAAATTCGCCTCCAGCTAACTCGTCAGCAGAGCGATTGGCAAAAATTACCCGCGCGGTTCCTGGTTCGATAAACAGCAGCGGTCTTGGCATCAGATTTAACACATCTTCTAGCCATTTGTGCTGATTGCGGAGTACTTCTTCTGCCTGCTTGCGTTCGCTCAAATCGAGGATAAACGCTACTGACTCTTCCCGTTTTTCTCCTAACAGCACGTAACCAACTAAAACCGGAATTCGACTACCATCTTTGCGAATGTATTCTTTCTGGTAGGGCGTACAAGCGCCTTTGGCGTTTGCTTTGGCTTCAGCAATACCTTGTTGGTCTAAGTGTCGATACTCTGGAGGTGTAATCTCTTGCCAACTTAACCCAGCTGCTAAGAACTCTTGGCGCGTGTAACCAATTATCCTCAAATATTCGTCATTCACTTGGTGAATACCACCGTAGATGTCAGCAAAGGCAATGCCGATAACGTTAGCATCTACAAAACTTGCTAGTTTATCTTCGTAGGCTCTAAGTGCTTCTTGCGCCCGCCGCCGTAGCCCATCGGAGATATCGCGCTCATGGCTGAGACGTTCGATAATTCTCGCACTTTGCCAAATTAAAATAGTAAAAATTACAATCAGGACGATGGCAAACACTGAGACTGCAAAAGCTGGGTCGTATTGTCCTGCTCGTTGACCTTCAACAATTACCCACCCTAATATAAAAGGTACTGCGATCGCTGCAATTAATAAACGGCGTGCAAGTAAACCACCGTAGCTATCGCTTGTAACTACTCTCATTAATCCCTGTTCTGGCTGCGCCCAGAGAATGCCTACACTTAGTAAACTGAACAACACCGCTGTATGGAACGCCATTGATGTTGTATAAGGAGCAATACCATAAAGAATTTTCACTTTGTAGGCATAACCCATAAGCGCCTGAAAAGAAATCAAACTACTTATCAAAGCGAGAATTTGGGCATACCAATAACTGCGTTGGGTTTTTGGATGAATCAGAAACTGTAAGGCGACGTTAACCAGGACAAAGTTTAGTGCCGTGTTCGCCCCCATTCGTCCCGGATGCGATGTCGCCAAACTACCCGATGAATCACGAAATACTAACTCATCAATACCAAAATTCCAGCCGAACAGATATTGACAGAGTGTGAGTGCAGCAATTGTGATAACGACTATTCCACAAACCCTGGAAATTAGAAGAGTCAAGGAGTAGCTGTAATTTTGAATTGTTCTTTCCCCCCTCTCCCTGTTGTTATTTTCTTGGAATGTTAAAAACACCAACAGCGACACGCCAGACAGCACAAAGCATAGTGCTGTATTAAACTTCATTGTGGCAGGACTACCAACAAAGCCCTGTTTAAGAACTTCAATGTTCAGCCACCAACCAACTAGTACTAAGCTACCAACCAAAATAGAGCTCGCACTTGCGATTTTTGCCACAAATGAATTTGCAGGAATTTTAAATATATCTTGCGGTCGCAAGCGGTTAATTTTTAACATGGAGGGTTCTCTAACCGCATCTATCTAGCGTTCTAAACTACCGTATTTCTGACGGCTTAATTTTTTATATCCATCGTATTTTAAGCTACCCCTTGAGTGACTGTTCATCTACCCCAATGCATATTTTTTCTGGCAAAATTTAAAGTAATAAATAATGGTAATTCAAAAATTGACTTTTGTAAGGGTTCGTCAATTGCAGAGGATGTTATCTGCTATACTCTTGGCAGCGCTACCTAACACTACAAAGTTGGCGATCGCTTTAGGGGTAGAGATTCCAAAAACCTATCTTGCACTACAATTTGCAGTTCTGTTTAACGAAGGCAGGAGGCAGGGGGCAGTTCTTGCTGGAGGTCATTTTTGTTGTAACGAGGATTTATACCCCATTCTAAAAACTTTTCGCCTTTTAAGGCGAAGTTTGAGATCCAATTGTTTCGATAAATTTTAAAGACAATAGCTAAAGTATAGCATCATCCAAAAAGCTGCCAATGCTAGTAACAATACTCAGAAAAATTTTTCCAATTTTATTGGTTGATTTTCCTGCTTTTGACTGAGCGATATTAATTCTCGCTGGAAAGTCCAATAATTGTCGTAAACTTATAAACTTTATCAATTTAATTGAATACACTTGTTTGCAAATTAAATCATTTTAAGGTACAAAGATGTGTGCCCGACGGTCATCTATTTATCTAGTCTGATTTGATTGCGCTCATTTGCTAATTGCGTAATTTCAAAATTTGAAATATATCTTTTAAAAATTGCATCTTGAATAAAGTATATTTTTATTTCTATCATTCTGTAGAGGCAAAAATTATAAATTTTAGTCTAAACTGACAAAAGAAGAGGCTGGAATCTAAACTTAACTTAGTTTAGGCATGGGTTAAAGATGTATATACCGCGATAATCAAAGGAAATACTTTCCTTTTTGATTACATCTAATCTATTTATAACCCTTAGTTTTATAAAGCTATTTCCAGCAGATAAATTAAATTTGAGACTCTACAAAAATATGCAAAACGACTCTGGTAAAACTACTTCTATTTGGATGACAACCGCAAAAGTTCCAGAACAATCTGCGCTTACAAAAAATCTTCATGCAGATGTGTGCGTTATTGGTGCTGGGATTGCGGGGATGTCAACAGCCTATTTTTTAACCCGCCAAGGTAAGTCTGTAGTCGTGCTGGATGATGGCGCCATCGGTGGCGGCCAAACTGCACGGACAACGGCGCACATATCGAATGTGCTCAGTTATCGCTACTACGAACTAGAGCAAATGCACGGCAAACAAGGCGCAAAATTGATTGCTCAAAGCCATACAACAGCGATTAATACTATAGAGGCGATCGCTACCAAAGAAAATATTAACTGCGACTTTGAACGGCTTGATGGTTATCTATTTCCGCGAGACCTGAAATCCCTCGATGAAATTCAGCACGAGTTAGAAGCTACACACCGCATCGGACTCACTGATGTGGAAATAGTGAAAAAAGCACCATTCACTGGTTTTGACACGGGAGTGTGTCTGCGCTTTCCCCAACAAGGGCAATTCGACCCACTCAAGTATCTTGCAGGACTGGCACAAGCGATTCAAAATCGCGGTGGTGAAATTTATACGCGAACGCATGTCGAAAAAATCAAAGGTGGTTTACCCGCCAGCGTTGAAACAAGCGGCGGTCAAGTTGTTACAGCCGATGCTGTGGTGGTAGCAACCAACTCACCCATCAGTAACCTGGCTACCATGCACTTTAAGCAAGCTGCATACATGACTTTTGTCATCGGTGTGAAAGTGCCTCATAATGCCGTTTACAAAGCGCTTTATTGGGATACCCTCGACCCTTATCACTACATTAGATTACAGAAACTTGATGACGAGCATGATGTATTAATTGTTGGCGGTGAAGACCACAAAACCGGACAAGCTGATGATGCCAATGCGCGGTATGCCAGACTCGAAACATGGACGCGAGAACGTTTCCCAATGGCAAAGGAAGTTTTATTTCGCTGGTCGGGTCAGGTAATGAATTCTGATGACGGTATTGCTTACATCGGTAAAAATCCCTTTGACGAAGAAAACGTCTACATTGCCACTGGCGATACAGGCATAGGCATGACTCACGGCACGATCGCAGGTATACTCTTAACTGATTTGATTTTGGGACGAGAAAATAGTTGGGCAAAACTATACGACCCATCGCGTTTGGGGATGGGGGGAGTAGGCGATTTTATTTCTGAGAATTTGAATGTTGCTACCCAGTATTTAGATTGGTTGACACCGGGTGATGTTGATTCTGTGGAACAACTCACTCCCGGTACAGGTGCAGTGGTGCGGCGTGGTTTGACAAAAGTCGCAGCTTACCGAGACGAAAACGGCAAACTCCACGAACATTCGGCAACTTGTACTCACCTCAACTGTATCGTTGCTTGGAATTCCTCAGAAAAGACTTGGGATTGTCCCTGTCACGGTTCGCGGTTTGATACTCAAGGAAAAGTAATCAACGGCCCGGCAATTAATGGGCTAGCACCAGCCGAAAACAAGTAAAAAATTATATTGCACATTCACCGATGTTTTGTTGAGTGGGCTATTTGCCCACTTTTTTATTATCAACCAAGTGAATATACGGGAACTTGTTGTTCTAGATTACAGTCACCGATCTTTCTCCCCAATCAGCGATCGCTGCCGTATGTTTCCAAAACTCAGTAACACTAATTTTCGGCCAGCTACCCTTCACATCTTGCGATGTATACAGTTAGTATTATCTCTTCTGAATTTTTACTCACTTGTCTCTATAGATACAAAAATTCTCAATAATTAGTAGTATTAACGCAGACCGAGAACAGTTTCAAAAACTGATAATGAATCTTAGCTATTGGATAAATTCGACCAAAAGCTATTAAATATTAACATAATTGATAATATTTGCGCCAAAAATTTATGGTAGCTAAATCCAGCTATACTGCACACTTTTTTGCATCGGAAAACCTATATACTAGACTAAACTTTAATAAATTTGAGGGTTTGTTAATTGCAACACCAAAAACTATTAATTTGTAGATCAAATACTAGCGTATCTTATAGTCTATAGTTTTTAAGGTTTAGTCAAAACTATATCCAGTATCATCAAAAAACTGCAAACTTCATGTGGTGTAACAATCAAGCGGGGAGTGATAACATGAATTTACGTACAGATGCACTGCAAATCCTCAAAGAAACTAGCCGAACTTTTTATATTCCAATTAGCCTTTTACCACCAGGATTGCAAGAAGCAGTAGCATCAGCATATTTGTGTATGCGTGCGATTGATGAAATTGAAGATCATCCAGAATTAGATAATCTTACTAAAAGGAAGCTGTTACGCACAATTAGCCTGACATTACAGGCAGGCGTTGATGGCTTCCCTGTAGATGCTTTCTTTGCAGGATTTAGTGGATATGAAAATTCATTAGAAGAAGTTACTCTCAGGATTAGAGAATGGTCGCTACTGGCGCCCGAGACTATTGCACCTCGAATTTGGGATGCAACAGCTGCAATGGCAGACCGAATGGGTTACTGGGCAGAAAGAAACTGGAAAATCTACACAGAATCGGATTTAGATCGTTATACGTTTGGGGTTGCAGGGGCGGTCGGATTATTGCTCTCGGACTTATGGACTTGGTACGATGGAACGCAAACTAACCGCACTCAAGCAATTGGATTTGGTCGGGGCTTACAAGCAGTTAACATCCTGCGTAACCACACTGAAGATTTGCGGCGTGGGGTGGACTTCTTCCCCCAGGGTTGGAGTGCAGCTAATATGCATGAGTATGCACGGCGCAATTTAATGCTGGCAGAAAGTTATACCAAAGCCCTTCCTCACGGCCCAGCCTTAGACTTTTGCCAAATTCCCTTAACTTTAGCTAACGGCACTCTTGAAGCCCTTGCTAATGGTAAAGAAAAACTTAGCCGCAGTGATGTATTTGCACTTCTCGAACCACTCATTGGTGTGAACGATGCACGGTAAGTTAAAGTTTTGAGGTTTTGTCAACAGACAGTATAGACGAATTCACTCATGCTGCCAAACTTGTCAAAGAAGATAATGGGAAGCATGAAAGCCTATAAGTAAGGCCCTAAAATCCCAAACAGATTTTCGGGTCTTCCCTTCTTTTGATATGAAGTGAAATTCCACATAAATCTTCAGCGTTTGATATAATATAACGATAAAAAATTGCTGAAGTATGAATAATTTATAAATAAAAATCACAAAATTAGCTTATTACTTAAATTAATTTATTCATGATTCATGAATATCGAGCTTTTCAAATATTCTGTTTAATAAAAATTTTGAAAAATCTATTTCATTAAATGAAAAAACTGTTAAATAATAAGTATTTATATTTATTATACAATAATGTTGTACGTAAAACTTAAAAAATATAATTAAAATTTAAGGTTAGCGAATATTTTTATTTATTTTGACTTGTTTGCTTAAGATAGAATTTAGTAAAAAATGAATATTTTTAAATGTTCTATCTGTTACATATAATTTATTTCTCCTGAATAATAAACAGCATAAAAATCTGCAAAATCTTCTCGAATAATTCAGTACTCTTAGGGATAAGAAGATACCTGTATGCCCCGCTTATAACAATTATCCAAAATGAGGCAACAGATGTAAATCGGGAAAGTCTTGCTAAATCTAAGTTTCTTAATTGCAAATTTGTACTAGCTTTGCTATTACGCCCAAAGCTGAACTGCTAACTTTCCACAAAATCTAAAATTCCAAATCGTATTATTTTCTCGCTGATTTTGGTCGAACAAATGTTAAAACTAATTTAAGAAGTGTTTATGAGATAAAGAATATATAAATTTTCTGATGCAGAATCCAAAAAAAACTCAAAAATTGAGTTGATGTCTCAACTGCTAAGATTGTGAATCAAAACTTAAAAATACATACAATCAACTGATTAGCTGCAAACTTATCTTAATTATTGAAAAATGATTGCTTAAATAATTTAATAAATGTATTCTTAAAAATAGAATTTCAAAAGCTAACAAAACATAGTACCAGTGGAGCCAACAAAGTTATGTCAAAGGAGTAATTGCCCTCTGGATGACTTTTCGTTAAATTAAAAGTGCAATTTTTTATCTTGTTTATTTACCAATGATAATTGTTGCTTTAGAGATAGTATTACTGATTGCGATCGCTGTATCAGTGGCATTTTATATTTGGTGTGGAATCTGTCTTATTAGATTTAGAACCACTATCAAAGGAAAAATGAGCGTGGACAAGCCACCAGTATCGCTATTGGTTCCGGTTTGCGGAGTAGACGAAGATGCTCGTGAAAACTGGGCTTCTTTTTGCAAGCAAGACTATAAAAACTACGAGGTGCTGTTTGGGGTGATGAACCCACAAGATCCTGCTGTCCCTATTTTAGAAGAACTGGTAGCAGAATTTGGCGATCGCGCACAGCTCCACTTTTGCCTGGAAGTGCGCGGTATCAACCATAAAATCAGCAATCTCATGCATCTTCTAGAGTTTGCACAGCATGAAACTGTCATTTTTGCTGATAGTGATATCTGCGTCACTCCCAATTACCTCAGTACTGTAACAGAACCTCTTGGCGATGCTTCTGTAGGTATCGTCACCTGTGGTTACCTAGACCGCGCTCCTAAAGGATTTGGGGCAGCTTTAGCATCTTTGGGACGATGTATTGATTTCATTCCTAGCGTGCTAGTAGCTCGTAGCTTAGATGGAAGTCTGCGATTTGCTATCGGCCCGACTATTGCCACTCGTAAATCAGTGCTAGCAGATA
Organism: Nostoc sp. DedSLP01; assembly: GCA_034530875.2. Classification (GTDB taxonomy): domain Bacteria; phylum Cyanobacteriota; class Cyanobacteriia; order Cyanobacteriales; family Nostocaceae; genus Nostoc. Next base: position 35,530 of record JAVRCJ020000047.1, on the reverse strand, counting down.
TCGGTGGATTGCAAAGCTTACTCAACCGTATTGGTATAGATTATCATATCGGCAAAATGGTAGCTGATGCTGGCTATGAGGTTAAACTCTCAGAATATATCTTACAAAATAACTGCGGGCGTGAAACCCTTGAAAAGGTATTCCTGCGAGAATTGCGCTGGGCTAAAACCATACGTCTTAACTATGGATGGAAGTATTACACTATCGGCTTAAGTTACGGCACAGTTTACTCGATTCCTTTACTTTTGCTGTGCGGGTTTGAAAGCTGGGCAGTCATTCTTTGCTTTGCTACTTTCACAACCAGAATGATTCAGATACTAATAGCTATCCGACGCTTGGACTGCCCAAAACTCTTACATTGGCTTTGGCTACTGCCTATGCGTGAGTTGCTTAACTTTGCCATCTGGGTGGGAGGGTGTTTCGGCCAAAGTGTTAATTGGCGCGGACGAGTGTTGTATATTGGCCCAGATGGCTTACTTACATGCGATCGCTAATTCATTATGCAGCTATTTCCTGTAATTGCTGAGAATTTTCCTTGAGTATCTTGGTGATTTTATCGGCAGGAGCCGGAATACCAAAATAGTAACCCTGTCCTTCTTGGCACCCACGCTCATGTAAATAGTCAAGCTGTTCTTGAGTTTCCACTCCTTCTGCTGTAATTTTCAATTGCAGGCTTTTAGCTAATGCAATAATCGCATCGGTGACGGTGGCACTATCAGAATTGGATGTTACATCTTGGACAAATGAACGGTCGATTTTCAGCATATTCACAGGAAAACGCTTCAAATAGTTAAGAGAAGAATAACCTGTACCGAAGTCATCCAAAGCTAGCCAAACTCCTAGTTCTCGTAATTCTTTGAGAGTTTTCACAGAGTGCTGAATATCAACCATCAAGGAACTTTCAGTGACTTCCAATTCTAGATAAGAAGGTTGCAATTGTGTCTCCTCTAGGATTTGTTTGACAATCTCGACTAAATTTACTTGTTCAAATTGTCGAGCCGAGAGGTTAACTGACATACGAATTGGCGGCAGTCCAGCAAGTTGCCATTCCCGATTTTGAGCGCAAGCCGTTCGCAACACCCATTCACCGATAGATACGATTGAACCGTTATGTTCGGCAATGGGAATAAACTTTGCAGGAGAAACTAAACCTCTGGTGGGATGCTGCCAGCGCAATAGTGCTTCCATTGCTGTGACTTCTCTGGTACGCAAATCAATCAGCGGTTGGTAGTAAACTATCATTTCGCCGCGTTCCACTGCTCCACGCAATTCATTTTCCAATGCTAGTCGCTCCTGCAACTGAGCGTTAATTTCTGGTGAATAGAACTGGTATTGACTAGACCCTTGCTGTTTTGCTTGATACAGAGCTATGTGAGCCTGTTGCAATAGTTGCTCTACACTATTACGATCGCCTAAGTCGCTAACTGTAATACCTATGCTCGCTGTGATGTGAATCTGCTGACCATCTATAAAGAAGGGTTTGGCTAGTGTAGTCTGTAAAATGTTTGTTGTATTAGCTACATCTTCTAATGAAAAGATACTTATATGAGCGATCGCAAACTCATCTTGACTTAAACGTGCCAAAATATCTTTTTTAGCAATACAGCTTGTCAAACGTTGGGCAACTGCTCTTAATAGCTGATTAGTTGTTTCATGCTCCAACCCATGACTGATACCAGTAAAATCATCAATCCCCACACAGAGAACAGCAATTAATTGCTGGGGATTTTGAGATTGTGACACATTTTCGTAAAGGCGATCGCCAAATAAATCTCGATTTGGTAGTCCAGTTAAATTGTCATAGTTACTAATATGGTGAATCAACTCATCTAATTTATGAAGAGTTTGCGAAGTATCTGCCATGAGTGTGCCTGCTTCATCAGCAAATTCTGTAGGCAGTTCTGGTAATTTTTTGCTTTGCAAATAGTCTTGCAATGCTACCGATGTCAAAATTACAGGAGCGAGTAAGTAGCGCAGTGCATAAAGAGTAGCAGCTGTACCTACTAATGTAGCCACAAGAGCATTGAGCAGGACTCGAATTGTAATTTCCCAAGAATAGGAATTGGAAATCACAAAATTGAAGATTAAACTCAGAAGTGGTATATGAGTTCCCAAAAATGCCACTACCATAATTTTGGCAGTATAGCTTTTTTTGAGTAATGCAAATTGAGCTAGAGAAGAGTATAGAGAAAGTTTTTGATCGATCTGCATAAATGTTAGTTCACAGTTGAGAGTCAGGAAATGCTTTACTACTAAAATCTTCAGTAATTTAACGACTACACATCAATCGGCGTTTAGTTCTCATGAGTTGCTCACAATTGAATTACAATCTTGAACTCTATTTCTATCTATGCCTTGCTGCAAATTTACTGACGATGTGCTATGTATGTCAGATTGCTCTGTTTGATATCTTGCTGTCATATATTGACATTACTTTTCAGCAAATTAACATAGTTTGTTTCCATCTTTATAAAAAAGCTAATTAGCTATAAAATTGGTTATAACTACTTATTAGGTAAATCTATTACTAATAGTAATAGATTGGAGTTTAATGAAGATTTAAAAAAGGGCGATCGGCGAAGAGTCTCATTTAACGAAGGCAGGAGGCAGAGGGCAGTTCTTGCTGGAGACCGTTTTTGTAACGAGGATTTATACCCCGTGACAAAAACTTTGGACGAAGTACGGTTTTAGACCCTATTGTTTCGATAATTCGCTACTACACAGGCTTTCGTCCGCCTGCGCGGAAAGCATGAAAAATTAAGGGTTTGAAACCCACCTCCGTGGGTTTCGTCTGTGTAGCCGAGCCAGTGTGTTGGGCGGGTTTCCCGACTTGTTCGCTGTTCGGCGAAGCCGTTCCCGAAGGGTAAGCGTTCCCGCAGGTAGCAACTGGCGTGCGATTTCCAATCGCCCGGTGAGTAATAATTTAAACTTTTCCAACAACCTCTTACTTCTTTAACGTTTCAACCTGGCGATTTTGGTTTTGTACATCAGGAATTAGTCATTCCAATGCACGAGCAATCCAAAGTAAAAAGGCGATCGCCTGCTTTGGATCTGGAGGAGGTATAATTACTGCGGGAGTAAAGACCCAAACAAGCAAGATAGAAGTAACAACTCTCAAAGTAAATATTAGGAGCCGACGTAAACGCATAGTCGTACAGAGGTTGTTATTATACCAACCCTAAACAATCTGTGAAATTAGTTTTGCAACTTTGGACGATCGACTTTTAGATTCTAACTAGTGAATATCTTTATGAGTAGTTTAGTATTATTATTAGTTGGCTTAGGAATTTTATTTTTGGCTTGGAGAGCTAAAGATGAAATTCATCGGATTGCAACTATGGTAACTGGGACAATTTCTCTAATTTGGGGGTTTTCTCTAGCTCCCTTATCCTTTCAATTAGGATTTGAGATTATCTCAGTTTTAGCAGCTTTCTTTGTTTGTATGCGTTGTTTAGGTTGTGGTTTCAACCGAGATTAATTTTTAATTTTAATTTGACGGAAGTAAAATCAATTCCAGCCTAACCAAGACGTAAAGATTTAGCACTAAAGCATCTAAAAAAACATATATTCCAATACATGATGTAGCTTTTTTCTGGGTTTTTCTGAATCGGAGTGTCTTTCACGATACGTTTAAGCGGCGAACACGAAAAACTCACGGGTTTACAGGTATGTTGAATGTTAACTGAAGAGTTAGGATTTAGGGAACTCCAAAAAATAAATTATCCCAATTCCTAGACTTAACACGATTATTGCTCCCCCTGCTACCTTCTCTTTGGCTACAAAGCAATGGGATATTTTTTTAATTGGAAGTCCCTTATTCTCCCCACCCTCCATTCTCAACTATTTACCGCGCTTAACTTCAAATCCCCGCAACCCTTCTGGTTCTTCGTACTCAACCAAAACCTCTTTGACTACAGCAGCAGGCGGCCCGGAGTGACACCAGCGAACCATCTGATCTACAACCTCTCGCGGCCCTTCAAAAACTGCTTCTACTCGCTCGTCGGGGAGATTCCGCACCCAACCAGTTAATCCTAACTGGCTGGCTGTATCGACGGTGGCATAGCGATAGCCTACTCCTTGGACTCGGCCAGAAATAAATACATGGGCGCGGATAATCTTTGGCAGTGGTGTAGGATTATGCATAGACTGGTCTATTCTTTACGATTCCAGTCTACCGAGTTTTGTATACACAACTTGTCTTTCACCCAAAGTTGGGACATTAATCGCGGTCTTCGTCTTCGTCGTCACGGCGAGATCTGTACCTGCGGCCTTCGTCGTCATTGCGGCGATATCTGTATTCGCGGTCTTCGTCTTCGTCTTCGTCGTCATTATCGCGATATCTGTATTCGCGGTCTTCGTCTTCGTCTTCGTCGTCATTGTCGCGATATCTGTATTGGGAGCGATCGCGATTATCCCACTCTTCATCGCGTCGTTTCTGCCTGCCACCAGCTATATTTCTAAACAAATCATCTATTCCCATAATTTACCTCCTGAGGGGAGCAAATCTCCGAATCTAGAGTCACCTTAGTAGTTTGTCTAATGCTTGTAGGAGATAAATCTTCCACCAGGCGTAGATAAAAATAATATTGCCCCTATCTTTGGAAGTGTAATAGGCTAATCATAAAGGTTTTCTTAAATTCTGATTTTTGGATTCTGAATTCTCAATTCTTACTTGCTTATGTCTAATCTACCACCACTCAATACAGACACAATTTGGGCAATTCTCAATGATGAACTAGATGATGCAACAGTTAATCAGTTGCTATGGCATTATTTAGGTTATCGCTATGATTTATCAATTGGGCAATGGGATACTAGCCTAGTTGCACCAGAATGGAAAGATGAGTACCCACAACCACCAGATTTTATCGACTCTCGCCCCGCAACAGTCAAGTTAACTCGTTCTATTCCTGCTGAAAATAAACAATCACTCAAACAAAAACTGGGGTTCAAAGGTTATAAAATTGGTGAATTTGGTCCCCGGCAAACTCGCAGAGCTACAGCAGCAAATTGGTTATTAAGCTATTTACAACAAAATAGCGACAATATTAATTAAATAAATCAAAAATTTCAAATAGAAAGTAAATCTCCAAAATTTTGGAGATTTTACTTTTAATATTTTTTATATACTAATTAGTTGAATACTAGTTTTATTCTTATTTAAATTATAAAGCTTAACTTGTTCTTGCAAAAATAAGTTTTTACTTTTAAAAAGCATTTCATTAACCTAATTTAAATTTAAAAAATAACTGAATTTAAAAAATATTTATTAATTCTTCCTGAAGATAGAAGCATTATATATTCAATTCCTTCTCCAGAGCGATTTGCAAATTTAATTGATCGTTAGAGAATACCCATATCAATTATTTTTCTTACAAACACTTCTATGGCAAAGCCAATTGAATTTAATTTATTTGCGCCATACAACGAAGGAGCCGCATTAATTGGTTCTTTTTCTGATTGGCAAGAAATTCCAATGGAAAAAGGTGAGGATGGCTATTTCCGCACAAGTGTTGAATTAGAAGATGGCGATTATCAATATAAATTTCGCGTCCAAACAAAATCATGGTTTTTTGAACCAGACCAATGGGTTGATGTTACAGACCCTTATGCAACTGATATAGATGAAAAGGGCGGACAAGATAACGGTGTTGTTCGCATCAAAGATGGTGCAAGAATTGTTGATACTTATGTTTGGCAGCATGATGATAAACCTTTACCTGCTGACCACGAATTAGTAATTTATGAACTGCATGTTGGTGATTTTTCTGGTGGTGAAGACGATCCTTATGCACGCGGTAAATACAAACATGTAGTTGAAAAGTTAGATTATTTATGCGAATTAGGAATCAACGCTATTGAGTTGATGCCAATCAAAGAATATCCTGGCGATCATAGCTGGGGTTATAATCCTCGTTATTTCTTTGCAACAGAATCTAGTTATGGTTCTACCGCTGAATTAAAAAATTTAATTGATGAGTGCCATGCTAGAGGCATTCGTGTAATTAATGATGGTATTTATAACCACTCAGAAGCATCTAGTCCTTTAACACAAATCGATCACGATTATTGGTATCATCATTCTCCCCGCGACCCTGATAATAACTGGGGACCTGAGTTTAATTACGAACATTACGACGAAAATTTAGATACTTTTCCAGCACGGAAATTTATTGGCGATACAATCCGTTATTGGATTCAGGAATATCATCTTGATGGTATTCGCTATGATGCAGCACGACAAATTGCTAACTATGATTTTATGCACTGGATTGTGCAAGAAGCCAAAAATGCTGCCGGACCGAAGCCTTTTTATAACGTTGCCGAACACATTCCTGAAACTACCAGCATTACCAATGTCGATGGGCCGATGGATGGTTGCTGGCATGATAGTTTCTATCACTGCATTTTAGAACATATCTGCGGCGATACATTTGATTTAGAGCGTCTTAAAGATGTTATTGACTGCAAACGTCAAGGCTTTTTGGGTGCTACTAATGTGGTAAATTATCTCACCAACCACGACCATAATCATCTCATGGTAGAAATGGGCAGCCGTGAGATTTTTGATGAAGAAGCTTTTAGGCGGATTAAATTAGGAGTTGCCATCCTAATGACTGCTATTGGTGTGCCTTTGATTTGGATGGGAGAAGAATTTGGCGAGTACAAACCCAAACAAATCGACTCAGCTAAAATCGATTGGACGCTGTTGGGTAACGATTTAAATCGTGGTTTGTTTGAATATTACAAAGGTTTAACTAATCTGCGTAAGAGTAATCATGCTCTCTACACAGAAAATATTGATTTCATCCACGAGAATCCAGAGGCAAAAGTATTAGCTTATAGCCGTTGGAATGAGGAAGGTTCCCGTGTAGTCGTGGTAGCCAATTTCTCAGAAAATTTCTTAGGTGGCTATCATGTTCCTAACTTTCCTAGTAGTGGAACATGGCACGAATGGACGGCAAATTATGATGTCGAAGCTGGTGACGATGGCATCATTACTGATTTAGGGCCATACGAAGCGAAAGTGTTTGTGTGGCAGTAATTTAAAGAGACTAGTTTTCAGGTAGCATCTTAATAACTAAGAATAAGGGGGAAATATTGCCCCCTTTCTGCTTGAAGATTGAGGTTGAAACCTCAAATTTTGCTTGTGAACTTTTCAATAGAACAATCAAAAGTGAAGAGTTAACAATTACACAATTAATCGACATTTGCCAGTTCCTCGGCTAACTCTTGGGCAGTATATTGCATAAAATCTACTTGGTAGCGAGATAAAGCATTAATAAATTCAGCACGAGTTAGTCCAGCTATTTCTGCTGCTTTAGCTTGTGAGATGTCGCCTAATTCATACCATTTAACTGCTGCGGCAATTCGCATTTCTTGGATAAATTCTTCTGGATTTTTCCGAAGTGCTGAAAATACTGTTTCTGGTAATTGAATTGGTACTGTTCGCATAAATTTATTTTCAGAAGTTAAAATTTTGTGTTTGGAACTTGAAATAAGTAAGCGATCGCTCCTTCATCTCTAAAGTACAGTGAAAAATAGAGCAGTAGCCATTTGCAGTTACAGGCGATCGCTTTTAAGCTTGAAGCTACAACTGTTGTCTAGCGTCAATTTGGTGTGGTTTGGGAGAAAGGGGGCGATCGTTAGCGATATGCTTCTCTTAAAATAAAAAGAAAAAGCTTGCATAATTTCTCCAAACCGTAATTGTATTTGGATGATCTACACCTAAAGTCTGCTTACAAATTGCCAAAGCTTGCTGAAACAGGGTTTCAGCTTCGCTGTAGCGTCCTGTAGAACGGTAGACTTCTGCGAGATTGTTCAGGCTAGTGGCAACATCAGGATGGTTGTCTCCCAGTAAGCGTTTACTCAGTTCCAAAGCTTGCTGAAAAAGGGGTTCGGCTTCGCTGTAGCGTCCTGTAGAAGAGTAGAATGCTGCGAGATTGTTCAGGCTAGTGGCAACATCGGAATGGTTGTCTCCCAGTAAGCGTTTTCTCAGTTCCAAAGCTTGCTGAAACAGGGGTTCGGCTTGGCTGTAGCGTCCTGTAGAAGAGTAGAGTGTTGCGAGATAGTCCAGGCTAGTGGCAACATCGGGATGGTTGTCTCCCAGTAAGCGTTTTCTCAGTTCCAAAGCTTGCTGAAACAGGGGTTCGGCTTCGCTGTAACGTTCTGTAGAAGAGTAGAGTGCTGCGAGATTGTTCAGGCTAGTGGCAACATAGGGATGGTTGTCTCCCAGTAAGCGTTTACTCAGTTCCAAAGCTTGCTGAAACAGGGGTTCGGCTTTGCTGTAGCGTCCTGTAAAAGAGTAGAGTGCTGCGAGATTGTTCAGGCTAATGGCGACATCGGGATGGTTGTCTCCCAGTAAGCGTTTACTCAGTTCCAAAGCTTGCAGATACAGGGATTCGGCTTCGCTGTAGCGTCCTTGGGAATCGTAAAGTGCTGCGAGATTGTTCAGGCTAGTGGCGACATAGGGATGTTTTAAACCAAGACGATTTTTAGTAACTTTTTCACACTGCTGTAACCAAGGTTCTGCTTGCTGATAAAGTCCTTGACCTTGATAAAACCAACCTAAGCCTGTTAAAGACCAAATTAAATCCTCGTCCCTGAGATATTGGGATAGGTGGGTTGCAACTTCTGCAAGGTGTGGGATAAAGGGATTGAGGTTGAAAATATCTTCACGGTTAGGCTGTTGAGGAATTTTCTTTGCCACCTTTACCATCTGCGCTACAAAAGCAGTTTTCACCTCATCCGCCTTACTTGACTCATCCAACTTCATTTGGAGAAATTGCCGAATCAGTGGATGTAAACGATAAATTCCTTTACTTTGCCATTGTATTAAATGCAGTTTTCGCAACTCAGCTATAGCTTTCTCCCAGAATTCTTGTGCATCGTCATCTTCTATCGCCTCAACAGAAAAAGGAATATCAGCTAAAGCATACAAACTCAGCCAACAGCCGACACCTTGTGCATTTTCATCTAACTGTTCCCAACTCAATGCAATAGCTTCAGCAACGCCGTATTCATAACGCATCAATGGGTTAGCCTTAGCTATTGCTTCGTGTTCCAGTCGCTTTTTCTCTAGCCGCTTCAGCAGTTTTTCTAAAGACAAATCTGGCATTGTATCCAGATATCGCCCCACCAACTCTAACGCCAAAGGCAAATATCCCAAGAATTTACAAATTTTTCTCGCTATCCAAGGTTCGGTTTTCAGCCGTTCTCTACCAACCAGTGATTTTAATAACTTCATCGCCGCCAATGGTTTGAGAACACCTAAAGGTAATTGCGGCAAAGTTCTATCAAACCCCAAGCGGGTTGTTAGCAACACTTTAAACCGGGATGATTCTGGTGGTAGATAAGGCTGAACCTGTTTTTTGTAGTCGGTGACATCATCAAACACAAGCAGCACTTCACCTTGTTGCCAATTCTGCCAGCAGTATCTCAGCCTATCTGCTAATTCCCAATCATCCGGTGCAATGAGTTTAAATTTTAATTCGGCAAATCTGAGAATTTGAATTTCGATATCAATTCCCTGTGCTGATAACCAGCAAACCCCACCTTGATAATTCTGCAAATGCTGTTTGGCGTATTGGGTAGCTAGTTCTGTTTTGCCAACTCCACCCATACCCGCCACAGCTACAATTGCAACTTGCCGAGATGTTTGTAATTTCTGGTGCAGTTCTTCTAGTTCCGTCTCACGTCCCACAAATTTTTCAAATGGAACAGCAGGCGGAATATTGTGATGAATCTCTTTAATTGTTGGTTGGGCATCTTGCCCGCCATTATATTTCGCTGTCAGGCAAGCCCGTAACTTTTCCAGCTTACCGCGACTGTTAGAAGTGGCTAATTCAGGATAACTCTTGGCGAATTTTTCATACACTTCAGCCATCCGCTTTTTGAAAGCAGCCGCACCAATGTTTAATTCGCTGGCAAGTTTTGCCTCACTCTTCCCTGAGTTTTCGGTTTTTAAACGCTCTACAAAAGCTGCCGTTTGCTCTGGCGATAAGCTATTAATAGCAGCTTCTTTGGCTAGAAAATCAGCCCATTCCATAGACAGCTTGTGAGATTTATTTTCGATTCTACTTAATTTCTACTTTCTTTCCACTTTGTCTCAATTTCTTAGTAATCTCCTCTTCTTTGGTCAGAAATACGATTTGCATAGAAAGATTTAGAAGAGGTTCAGCCATGAAAACTGCTTTAACAAATCCAATCAACGCTAATCAAACCACCCAAACTTCGCAATTAATCCCCGCCTCGCCAACATTAGTAGAAAATCCATCTACTTGGATGCGGAATGGGGATAGTCCGGGTGAAATCATCCTTGCAGTGGCAATTTTGACTTCAGTATCCATCGCCGGAGTTGCCTCTGTGATTGTTGCAATTACGGGTTTAGTTAAAACTTTAGTGCGTCCAACAAGCGAAAAAACCAAGTAGAGGTACTGGTAAAGAAAGGCAAATTCTTTGTTTTGTTGCTATTAGCCTCGGAATCAATTCCGAGGCTAATAGCCTAAGTCCGTTGAAACGGACTAAATTTTAGTTAATTTGAGTTAGTTTTAACTGACTTTTGCTGTTAACCTACGATTTCAATTGCAGCAAGACCGAAGTATTGCCTGTAAATTCAGCTTTTGAGCCTTTGAACTTGAAGTTTGCTGTTTGGAACTTGAAATAAGTAAGCGATATCTGCGACGGGCTACGCCTATGCTCTATTTTTTACTGTACTTTGGTTATGAAGGGGCGATCGCTCCTAAACTTTTAACTACAACTGTTGTGTGATGTCAATCATTGCTTGCAGTTGAGCAAAGATTTGCACAAGTGAATAGCGCTCAAAAATCTACTCTCAGTATTTATTGAAACACTCTCGAATTTTATACTCATTTCGGAGTTAGCAATATGTCTCTCAAAACTTACTACACTCTCGGACGTTCTGGGCTGCGTGTCAGCCGTCTAGCATTTGGTGCAATGACCTTCGGGACTGAATGGGGTTGGGGAAGCGATGAAGCTACGGCACGCCAAATGTTTAATACCTACGTTGATGCGGGAGGTAACTTTATTGACACCGCAGATTTATATACAAATGGTACTAGCGAAACTTGGTTGGGTAAATTTATTGCCGAGGGTAATCTGCGCGATCGCATTGTAGTGGCAACTAAGTTTAGCTACAATGCCGAACCCGGAAACCCAAATACGGGCGGTAACGGGCGCAAAAATATTCTGCGGGCTGTGGAAGGTTCGCTGCAACGGTTAGGAACTGACTACATCGACCTCTACATTCTTCATACCTGGGATACGATTACCCCAGCAGATGAAGTAATGCGGACGCTCAACGATTTAGTAAGTTCTGGTAAAGTAAGGCACATAGGATTGAGTAATACACCAAGTTGGTATGCAGCACGGGCGCAAACTATTGCCGAGTGGCGCAATTACGAACCGCTTTGCACTCTCCAGCTAGAGTACTCGTTGATTGAGCGTAACATTGAGCGAGAATTTATTCCCCTTGGTCTGGAACTGGGAATGGGTACGATGGTGTGGAGTCCGTTGGCGAGTGGTCTTCTCAGTGGTAAGTACAAGCCTAGCGAGGGCGGTTTCACAGGAGTTGGACGGCTGGAGAAGGTGAGTGGTACTCAAAATCCAGCATTTCAAAAGTTTAGCGATCGCAACTGGAAAATTGTCGCAGAACTAGAAACAGTCGCCCAAGAATTGGGGCGCAGTATGGCTCAAGTTGCCGTCAATTGGACAGCCAATCGCCCTGGAATTGCCTCGGTAATTATCGGAGCCACCAAGCAATCGCAACTTGAGGATAATTTGCAAGCCCTTGCTTTTGAGATTCCCAGCGAACTCGCCAATCGTTTGGAAGCTATCAGCCGTCCCGAACCGCAATTTCCCTACAGCTTTTTTGGCCCAGAAATTCAAGGCATGGTTCACGGCGGCGTAGTAGTTCGATCTAAGCCTGCTGAATACTAAACAGATATCCCTAAATATGCAGCGGTTTCAGAGGCTTCCAAACAATAAAATATGCTCAGTCTATGTGTTGGCGAACACAAACAATATTTGTGAAAATATTGTATTCTCTTACACAAATGCAATATTCTGTCCAATATTTTCCACCAAAAAATGAGTTTGGCAAACCTCACCAATTATCCCTATCCTAGTACCCGAAAAGTAATTATGGGTAGCCAGGGAGCTGTGGCAGCTAGTCAACCGTTGGCGACTATAGCGGGTATGGAAATGTTATTGGCGGGTGGTAGCGCGGTTGATGCTGCTATAGCTGTGGCCATTGCCCTGACTGTAGTGGAACCTACTGCAAATGGCATTGGTGCGGATGCTTTTGCTTTAGTTTGGGATGGCAAACTGCATGGTTTAAATGGTTCTGGAAAAAGTCCGCAGAAACTAACTCTACAAAATTTTGCTGGACTCAATGCCGTACCCAAATATGATTGGCGTGCTGTTACTGTACCGGGTGCTGTTAGTGCGTGGCGAACCTTATGGGAACGTTGGGGACGTTTACCTTTTGAAAAGTTATTTGCTCCGGCAATTCGCTATGCCGAAGAAGGCTTCCCTGTATCGCCTATGGTTTCCCTAGCTTGGAAACGGTTGGAACAAAATTATCTCTCGCTTGTAGGTCAAGAATTTGACTTTTTTAAACAAGTATTTTTTCCCAATAATAGAGCGCCGGAAGCAGGAGAAATTTGGCATTCCCCCGCACACGCCCAAACCCTGCGAGAAATTGCCGCAACTGGTGGTGAAAGTTTTTACCGTGGCAATATCGCTCAACGTATCGCTGACTTTGCCGCCGATACTGGTGGTTACTTAACTAAAGATGATTTGGCAGCTCATCAAGCCCAATGGGTGCAACCCATATCTACTAACTATCGGGATTTGACAGTTTGGGAAATTCCACCTAACACCCAAGGGATTGCAACTTTAATCGCCTTAAATATCCTATCCGGCTGTGAATTGGCTCGTTATCCGCGAGAATCCGCACAAAGCTACCATTTACAAATCGAGGCGATGAAACTAGCTTTTGCTGACGTGCATAAGTACATCGCTGACGAACTTTTTTTAAAAGTAGCTACAAAGGATCTTCTCTCCTTAGATTATGCTGCCAAGCGCCGTGCTTTAATCACAGAACAAGCGATCGCTTTAGCTGAACCTGGATTACCAAAAGGTGGAACAGTCTATTTAGCCGCCGCCGATGGGGAATTAATAGTATCTTTGATTCAATCTAATTTTACAGGTTTTGGTAGTGGCATTCTCCCCGCAGGTACCGGCATAGCTTTACAAAATCGGGGTTACGGATTTGGCCTTGATTTGCAACATCCTAACCACTTCGCCCCCAATAAGCGCCCTTTCCATACGATTATTCCTGGCTTTTTGACTCAAGGCGATCGCCCAATTGGAGCATTTGGCGTCATGGGAGGAGCTATGCAACCACAAGGACATCTGCAACTAGTGGTAAATTTGGCTGATTATGGCTTAAATCCCCAAGCTGCTTTAGATGCTCCCAGATGGCAATTTGTCTCTGGTTCTACAGTATTACTAGAGCAAACTGCATCCAAGGATATAACTCAAGAACTAGCCAAACGCGGCCATCATGTACTGCAAAATCCCGATGATTTTTTCGGTCGCGGTCAAATTATTTACAAGCAAGATGGAGTTTTAATTGCTGCCTCTGAGTCTCGTGCAGATGGTTTGGCTGTAGCTTGGTAAATGATGTTTATCAAAGATACTACTGACTTGTAAGGAAAATAAACTTTTGGGCTGAAATAGCGTAAACCTATGCCTCCAGGAATATAACTTTTGATTTCAATAATTTATTATTTATTTTCTTAATATTACTTTTGGATAAATTCTCTATTCCCTAAGAATTATTTTTATATATTCTATACCATTTGGTACAGATAAAATTTAGTTATTAAATATATTTTAAAGAATTATGATTTATCTGATTGAAAAAGGAAAAAATTACTATGAAATTCAACATTGATGAGTATGTACTAAACTCCCGAACTGGACAGGTGGGAAGAGTTATTGGCTACGGACATGAAATCATCAACAATGTGTATACCACAACACTAAAAGTTTTAATAGCTGAAACTGCCAATTCTGCTAAAAAATTAGAAGTGTTGGAAGATGGAATTTCTGCCTGGAGTCAGATGTCATAGCTGAAGAATTGTAATTATTGATGAGAAATAAAATTGCACATTCTCAGCACAAACTATTTTTCGATAGGCTGATAGCAGGTTAGCGATGTCTCTGTTATCAGCCAGCTGGAATTTCTATAATAAACTCACATCCCTTGCCTAATTCCGATAGCACACTTAGCCGTCCTCCATGCTTTTCTTCGACAATCTGGCGAGCAATTGATAAGCCTAATCCTGTACCTTTCTCAGGAGGCTTAGTGGTAAATAACGGCTCAAACAATCTTTGTTTAACTTCCTCACTCATTCCCGCGCCATTATCTAAAATCCGAATTGCTACCAATTCTGTATGAAGCATTTCTGTATAAATGCAAATTTTGGCACTAGGTTGTTCTTCCACAGCATCAATAGCATTGGCTAACAAATTCATAAATACTTGATTGAGCAGGCTTGGATAACATTCGACTTCTGGTATATTGCCATATTTTTTAATGACTTCAATTGCCGGACGGTTACCTACAGACTTGAGGCGATGTCCTAAGATTATTAAAGTGCTTTCAAGTCCATCATGTAAATTTGCTGGCACTTTAATATGAGCATCTGAGCGCGAGAAGTTTCGTAATGAAACTGAGATTTCTTGAATGCGCTGAATACTTAATTCAACTGTATGAATCAGTTTAAAAAAGTCTTCTAAAACAAAATCGATGTCAATATGCTTTAATTGTTGTTCAATTTCTGGTGTCAATGAAGTGGAATATTTTTGATATACCCGAAGGGCTGTAGATATTTCTGTCAGGTATTCGTGGGCGATGGGGATATTACTATAAATACAGCCCATTGGATTATTAATTTCGTGCGCTACCCCCGCCACTAGTTGGCCTAGTGTAGCAAGCTTTTCCTGCTGTACCAATTGTACTTGGGCTTTTTGCAGTGCGATGGTGCGCTCTGTGACTCGTTGTTCTAATTGCTCGTTCCATTGCTGGAGGGTTTTGCTAAGAAGGCGCATTTGCAAATGAACTCGCACTCTGGCTAAGACTTCTTCTCCTTCAAAAGGTTTAGTAATGTAGTCTACAGCACCAAGAGACAGTCCTTTGACTTTGCTTTGTGTATCTGTCAAAGCAGTCATAAAAATAATTGGAATATCTTGCGTTGTGGGGTTTGCTTTGAGTCGGCGGCAGGTTTCAAATCCATGAATTCCTGGCATCTGCACGTCCAGGAGAATCAGTTCGGGGCGATCGCTATTTTCTGTAATTTGCTCGATCGCACTTTCGCCATTTGTGGCAACGCGGATAGATAAACCTGCTGTTTTGAGAGTTTGAGCTAATACTGATAAATTAGTTGGATTATCATCGACAATCAAAATAAAGCCAGTTTTGAGATTGGAAGTGAGCATGGGTTGATAACTTGAAATAAAGTATTGCTAATAATTTGAAAAGTGAGGAACATTTAAGGATTATCCAAATACCCCTCGATAAAACCTTGTAATGGATCGAGTTGAAAGTTCTCCCCAAAGTGAATCAATTTTTGAGCAAAAGGAATCAAAATACTGTCTTGGTGTTTCATTTGATTGGCTAAATCTAGAATTGCGTAAACATCGCCTTTCTTTACCAACTGATAAATATCTTTTAAAACTTCTAATGATGGGGGAGCGATCGCTTCTGATAATATCGCATTTGATACAATTTGATTCCCTTGTAAGATTTCCTCATATACCCACTCGAGTTGTAGATGTTTGCAAAGCAAATCTAACAGCTTTTCCATTTGTACGGGTTTTGGCAAAAAAGCATTCGCTCCCACATCCAAACTTTTGTATTGGTCTGTTTCAAACACACTTGCAGAAGAGGCAATAACGACTGTGTTCTTGAGTGGGGGCGACTGTCGCAGATGCTTCATGAATTCAAAGCCGCTCATTACAGGCATTATCAGGTCGGTAATAATTAAGTCGGGCTGCCATTGAATTGCTTGCTCTAACCCTTCTTGACCGTTACTTGCTTGGGCAACTTCAAAGCCAATCGATGCTAATAAATCCACAATTACACAGCGATTCTCCCATTTGTCATCCACCACTAGGATTTTTTGCTTTTTGCCTTGATATCCCGAAATCATGCCTTGCTTTGCTACCCTTGAAGCTTCTACCCAGTCAGGAACAGCAGGTAACTCCACCTCAAACCAGAAGCTAGTACCTTTACCTAGTTCGCTTTCTACCTCAATTTGGCTGCCCATTAGCGAGACAATTTTTGAGCTAATTGCCAACCCTAAACCTGTACCTTCGACTTGTTTGTTAATGTCTCCTACTTGCTCAAAAGGCAAGAAAATTTTCTCTAGTTGTTGTTTTGCCATCCCCACCCCCGTGTCTTCCACCTCAAAGCGAATTTTGTAAATTGAGGATTGTTGTTGGGTTTGGTTTCCAACTGCTTGGGATGTGATGCGAAAGACTACGCTGCCTTTATCGGTAAACTTAATGGCATTGCCAAGCAGATTGATTAAAACCTGCCGCAGGCGCTTTTCATCAGCCCGAATGCCCACAGGTAGTAAATTATCTCTTTGGTAAATGAATGAAATACCTTTCTGTTCGGCACGGATGCGACAAATTTCAGTAACGCCTTCCAGAAACGATGGCAAATGAAAATCAACGGTATGGAGTTCCATTTTGCGGGCTTCAATTTTGGAGAGATCCAAGACATCTTCGATCAGGGTTAAGAGGTGGGAACCGCACTGGTAGATAATATCGATTCCGTGAAGTCCTGGCTCAGTCAAGGTTTCCGAACGACGTAGAATTTGGGCGTAGCCAAGGATGCCGTTGAGTGGAGTTCTTAACTCATGACTCATGTTAGCAAGGAATTCGCTTTTGGCTTTATTGGCGCTGTCGGCAGCAACTTTAGCTGCATCGGCAGTTTCTAAAGCTTGTCTGAGCTGTTGGGTGCGTTCTTGTACCCGTTGTTCTAGCTCATCATTGGTCTTTTTGAGCATTGTTTGTCCTTTGCGGTTTTCATTGATGACAGCGCAAAGAATAAAGGTCGTGATGGCGACAACGGCAATAAAAGATTGTAGTAGTATCAGTGACTTATTCACCGATCCGAGTTTTGCAAATGCCCCAAAACCACGAGCTGTTGCAAAAACTGCGATCGCCGATACCACAACTACAAGTAAAGTTGATTCCCTTTGCCCAAATCGAAATGCCGCCCAAATTAATAGTGGAACTATCGCGTACTCTACAGGATACCCTTGCCAAAAAACGATCCGATTGATGGCAATTAAAAATAACAGCAGCAGCGTTAACTCAATAATTTTTTCTTTGTTGAGCCGTTGTTTCTCTACTTTTGTCAACCATGTTAATAGTGCTGGTGTGACAACCAGCGCGCCGCCAATAAGTGCTGTAAACCAACTTCGCCAAACTTCTCCATAAGCAGTCCAAGGACTAATGTGACGCAGACAAAGTGTGGTTACAGCAAGGGTAGTGCCTATAACCGGAGTAGGCACTAACAATACCAAAAATCTGAAAGCATCCTCAGATCGTCCTAGTATATTGCGGCGTCCAATGAAGCGATAAATCAAAAAGCTTGCTACTAAGGGGTCAATGGTATCCCAAACAGAGATGAGGCTGCTTGCCAGAAGATCGTTAGGATATAAGTGTACATACTCGGCAATGATGTCGCCCAACAACAGTACAGGCCAAATGCGATATCCCAGTAGGAGAAAGCTAGCTAAAAAAAGACCTGCTGAAGGCCAAATAGCTGCCGAGCCATTTTCAAAGGACATTGATACGGATATCTTGCAAAGGTAGAAGTGAACTACGGGAATAACCAAAGAAGCTATAAGTATTGTCGGCTTTGGCAGCAATTGAAATTTCCACTTCATGGGATTTAGCCTCAACAAGGTCGGCTGATGGCAAATGTATTAGATTTATAGTTCCCAGAAATAAGTAGTAAATCTAATTGATTGTAAATTTAAATACAAGCTATGCCTTACGGCAACTGCGATCGTATTGGTAGATTGAAACACAGGGAAAATGAGAATTATCTTTTGATGCAGTATTGAAGCAATTAATAAATTTAAAGCAGCCTTATTTAACAGTTGTAGAAGAAAAATTCTTAAGTTTTCTAGAATATGAATATGATGGCGAGACAGACTCTAGAGCAATTTGGCAATTTGGCATCCACACTATTTTAATTGCAGCTTTAATAGGGATAACAACACATCAGAACAGCGAGAAGATTGTGTGGCAGACACAATTAAAACCCCTACTTCTACTGTTCTGGCGTCGGCCAGTTGCGAGAGTGCTGTAGTCGCTACATTATTCAAACAGCACGCTTGTCAGGCGAGGGCAACTGGCTAGAAATACAAACACAAACGCATAATTTTGTAGAAGATAAAAGGCTGAACTTTTACTTCAAATTAGCAATACCTACATTCCTTCAGTTGTGACTAATTCCGGACTATTGCTGTTAAAGGTAGGAATAGTATCGAGTTTTCCTGGTAAAGGGCGTACCTCTTGCGGATCTACTTCGACTCCAGCAATATATTGTGGCGGAACCGTGTAGATATTTAACGCCCGACACATCAAAGCAGCAACTTCGCCTCTAGTGGCACTTTGTAGTGGTTTTAGCTATTTGACATTGGGATAATTGACAACAATACTATTAATCGTGGCAGATGCGTAGGCGAAGCCCATCGAAGATATCGCACTTTGAGTATAGTTCGGAATTTGTCCCGCATCATTAAAGTATTGTTGCAATGTCTGCATTGGGTTAGATAAAGGGCTGTAATTTTTCCCTCCGGCTATCACACCAATAATTTGGGCGCCAGGAATTAGTTGGTTAGGCTGAAAAACCCCACCAGGATAACCAGAAAAAAATTCTTTTTGGTAAGCAGTAGAAATTGCTTTATTTGCCCAATAATTAGCAGGTACATCTTTAAATGGGATAGCAGTGCGTTTCACTGCTGAATCAGGAAAAGCATTTAACATTAACACTGCTGCTTCGGCACGTGTAACTGTTGCTTCTGGGCGAAAACTACCATCAGGGTAGCCTGTAAGAAGTTTACGCTCTCCTAGTTGCTGAACACAATTTTTTGCCTAATAGCTTTGGGTGTCAGAAAAGGCTAAAACGCCGGGGATTGATAGAGTTAAGAGAGAGAGGAGGATTACTGAAGTTTTTACAAACAGCATCAATCAATAAACTTTAGTATAAACTAAAGCCATTAAAGCATTTTGCCTGGTTGAAGTCTCTGTATAGACCTATTAGTGGCAGAAGTTACACTAGCCAATGTTATATATTTAGATGGTTGATTAACTAGTTTATGTCTATTCAAGTCTATGGAATTCCCAACTGCGGCACTTGCAAAAAGGCTTTTAGCTGGCTTCAAGCTAACAGCATTACCTATGAGTTTATTAACATCAAAGAGTCTCCACCGACCCGTGAAATGATTCAAAACTGGGTGAAGTCTCTGGGTTCTGCTTCCATGCGAAATACTTCTGGCCAATCCTACCGCGCTTTAGGGGACGAAAAGAAAACTTGGACTGACCAACAGTGGATTGACGCATTTGCTAAAGATGCAATGCTGCTTAAACGTCCGCTTTTTATCCAAGATGGAACAGCCGTGCTAGTAGGTTTTAAAGATGAGGTACTAGTTCGGGAAAAATTGGAAATTTAATAGGTTTAGATAAACCTACCGCCAACTTTTACTATTGGGTTGTTTGCTAAATTTTCCCTTGGGAAAAAGTCGTTGTTCTAATTCTTCATAACTACCTTCAAAATCACAATGACCGTAAAGCGGACATTTCTGACAATAAATGCCTTTGGTATAGCGTTCTAAATTTTCGCGATTAAAAAAATACGGTTTATGACTAAAAGTGCTGGCTACCCATTGCCAAGACATATTATTACTAGCAGGATCGCCATCTAAAAGGTGTTCGAGAAACCATTTAGCTCCAGTTTGCCAACGGATACGCCGCCAATGGACAATGTATGCAGCTATCCACATCCGTGCGTGGTTATGTAAATAGCCAGTTTCTTTTAAATCGCAGCTAAAGCTGTCGATGCAAACTCTGTCTGTAGTTCCTTGTTTGATATCTTGCGGCAATTCAGGTGCATATTCAGCCGCAGTGTAACCAGTTTTGTATTCTTCTTGGTCTTTCCAGATTCCATCCCCCAACTTTACATATAATCGCTGCCAATAATCGCGCCAGCCCAACTCGTTAATTAATTTGGTAGCATCTTCTCGCTGCTGTACCCGGTCAAGGACAAAATCTCGAATTTCTCGCAAACTCAAAACCCCATAGCGGATGTAAGGCGAAAGTCGGGTGACTGCACCTGAGAAGAAATTGCGTGTTTGTGCATAGCGTACTGGGTCGATTTTTTGCAGTGCTTTTTGTGCTGCTTTTCGTCCTCCCACAGTTTCGCTGATGCGCTCATCCCGTTGTGCTGCATTTGGAAATTGTTCGCACAGGTAAGCTACCAACTCATCGCGGTTGGCAAATTCGCGTTGCATATCTTTAGACATTTGGATTTTGAAGAGTAGGGGTAGATAAACAAAAATACCAGTCAGCTAAATCATTATTATGGCGGATAAATACAAGTAATTGTTCTCAACCTAATGAGAGAAGTTTTTTCATAATAAAGATAAATGAGTGCGTAAACATAACTCAACCGGGCATTGCTGATTACCCTAATTTTTACTGGTGACGTAAATATGCCAATGAGGCTAGACTATCAAGACAAACTGTGTTGCAAAAAACACTATGACCCTCTGCATAAATCCTAAATGTCCAAGACCCCAAAATTCTGAAAATATACTGTTTTGTCAAGCCTGCGGCTCAGAATTGCTCTTGGAAGGACGGTATCGAGTTACTCGCCAGTTAGGGACTGGTGGTTTTGCCAAGACATTTGAAGTCAATCACGGTAACACCCTCAAAGTCTTAAAAGTTCTTATGCTGAATGATACCAAAGCAGTATCGCTTTTTCAGCAAGAAGCACAAGTATTAAGACACTTGAATCATCCAGGAATTCCCAAAGGAGATGAGTACTTTACTTTCTCCCCTAAAAATAGCCAAACGCCACTGCATTGTTTGGTAATGGAGAAAATAGAAGGACTTGATTTACACCAATATATGGAACAACGGGGTAATCGTCCAATTGATGAAAAGTTAGCACTTTTATGGCTAACTCAACTGTCAAATATTTTGCATGAAGTGCATCAGCAAAATTTTTTCCATCGAGATATAAAACCGCCAAATATTATGCTCAAAGCAGATGGAAATCTCGCTTTGATTGACTTTGGTACAGCAAGAGAAGTTACACAAACCTATCATCAAAAAGCAGCAGGACAGAATGTAACAGGGATTATTTCACCAGGTTATACACCACTAGAACAAGCCAATGGTAAAGCCGTACCACAATCAGACTTCTTCGCCCTTGGTCGCACATTTGTTTATTTATTGACTGGTAAATCTCCAGATCAATTTTCTGAAGATCCACGAACTGGTAAGTTAATGTGGCGAGACAGCGCTTCACAAATTTCTAAGCAGGTAGCTGGTTTGGTTGATTACTTAATGGAAGCTTTTCCTGGCAAGCGTCCTCAAAATGCTCAAATGATTTTGCGATGTATATCGGAAATTAATTCAACTTTACAGTCATATTCCCCCCCTTTTTCAGCATCACAACTACCGCCTACAGAAATAGAAAAGCCTAAACAAACTAAGCAAGTTCAAACCTCGGCGAATACTCAAATTCAATCTTCAAAAACTGAAGCCAATATATTCTCTAGTAAGACTGCCCAATTCACAGGTGGAGTAATTGCATTTGCTATACTTTTCGTACTTAAATTCAGTAGTCGAGAGATTTATAAGTTATTTGATTCTCATCCGAGTCAGCCAGTTGTAACTTCAACACCAACTCAGCTACAAGCGAGTAATTCAGAGGAATCTGCAAACAGTTCTGAGCCACTCAATACTAATTCAACAAGTCAAGCGCCTCCTATTTCAAATGAAAATGCTTCTCCAGATATTCCAGATGGATGGAAAAAGTTTGAGGGAGGAGGTGCAGAATTATGGTTACCAGAAAGCTATGAAGGTGGTAACGCCAGCAAAAATCTAGATACAATAATTAGACGGCTAAAAACCCTTGGTTCAGAATGGGAACAAGTAGCTCAACAAATTAAACAAAACCCTTCAGCATTTTCAATCTGGGCTTTCGACTCGATCAAAGGTGATTCAGGCTTCCTAACTAATGTAATTGTTACAAATGAACAAGTAAATTCTACTATTAATTTAGAAACTTACTTGCAAGAGGTCAGCAAACAGCTTCCTACTCAAATTCGTATAGTTGATATTAAAACAGGATTAGCTGAAGGTTATCAGGTAGGACAGATAATCACTGAAACATCAATAGGTAGAAGCGGAAAACAGGTATATTATGTCATTAAAGATGGTAAAACTATTTGGAATGTAATTTTTTCTACTGGGGTAGATGAATTTGAACAACGGTTGCCAATTTTTGAAGCCAGTATTCGTACCTTTTCAGTTAAGTAGTAGCTTGTAAATAAAAATTGCTTCTAGTTATTTGGGTTTTGCTGTTGTTCAAGCAAAACTAATATCATTCGTAATTGGTGGTTAAATGCGATCGCCTAATCTATGTACAATTCTAAAGCGATGTCTATAATGGGCAACGCCTAGATAATTCTCCCAGTGCAATCATGAGCGATATTCCCCAAATCGGACAACCAGCGCCAGATTTCTCTACACCTGACCAAAATGACAATCCAATAACTCTCTCTAACTTTAGCGATAAATGGGTTGTGCTTTATTTCTACCCCAAAGATGATACCCCTGGTTGTACTACTGAAGCAAAAGATTTTACCGAATTGAATCAAGATTTCAACGAACTAGGAGCCATAATCTTAGGTGTGAGTCTAGATTCTGGTAAATCTCATTGTAAATTTATCAGCAAACATAACTTGTCAATTACCCTCTTAAGCGACCCCGAACATACTCTTATAGAAGCTTATGGTGCTTGGCGCTTAAAGAAGTTTATGGGCAAAGAATATATGGGTGTGGTTCGCTCAACTTTTTTAATTTCACCCGATCGCATTATTGCCTATACTTGGCCAAATGTGAAAACCAAAGGTCATGCTCAGGCAGTTTTTACCAAATTACGAGAATTAGTATGCAAATAAACACAACTGGATGCGGGTATAGTTACGAAGCCAGAATGCGCTATGCCCGGATTATGCCAAACAGAAACAAGTTTTGTTTAAATAGTGGTATATCCAGTTCCAGGAACTATGGTTCAATTTATCCAATCACAAAATGTCGGGCTTGCCTATTTAGAGGAAAAATTTAGTCTTCAGCTAGCTGAAGATGAGGCATTCTTTACAGAATGGTTTGAAAAATTACCGGAAATTACAGATTTAGAAAAGCAAGATTTAGACAAAGTAAAACTTAATTTCCTCCGTTTAGCCAAGCGTCCTCCTTTGTCAGAAGACACAGTAAAATTAGTAGTTTTATCTCCTTTACTCAATTTAGCTGGATTTTATGATGAGCCTTTTTATATGAGAAGCGAGCAATCAATCAAAATTTCTGTTGAAGATGAAGGAGAAATTATCAGAGGTAGGATTGATATTTTAGTTATTCAAGAAAAACTGTGGTTGTTAGTAATTGAATCTAAAAGGTCGAGTTTTTCTCTTTTAGAAGCTATACCTCAAGCACTTGTTTATATGCTGGCGAATCCTAATTCTGATAAACCTGTGTTTGGATTAGTAACTAGTGGAGAAGATTTTCAATTTATCAAGCTGATAAAACAAGATAAATCTGAGTATAGTTTGTCTGATAAATTTACTTTGTCTAGGCGGGAAAATGAATCGTATAAAGTTCTAAGTATATTAAAAAAATTGAGTCAGATTTTGAGATAATTTATGTCTATTCGCCCTATATATCTTGATTGCCACGCTACCACACCTGTAGATGAACGGGTATTAGCAGCGATGCTCCCTTACTTTACAGAACACTTTGGCAACCCAGCCAGTATTAGTCATGTTTACGGTTGGGAGGCGGAAGCTGCTGTTAAGCAAACGCGAGAAATATTAGCAGCAGCAATTAATGCTACTCCTGAAGAAATTGTTTTTACCAGCGGTGCAACAGAAGCCAATAATTTGGCTATTAAAGGTGTTGCCGAAGCCTATTTTACAAAAGGTCAGCATATTATTACTGTCGCTACCGAACATAATGCTGTTCTTGACCCTTGTAATTATCTAAAAATTCTTGGTTTTGAAATTACTATTTTACCTGTTCAAAAAGATGGATTAATTGATTTAGTTGAATTAGAAAAAGCTTTCCGTCCGGAGACGATTTTGGTATCGGTGATGGCTGCAAATAATGAAGTTGGTGTATTGCAACCATTAGCAGAAATTGGGGAAATGTGCCGCGCTCGCCAAATCATTTTTCACACCGATGCTGCCCAAGCTATAGGTAAAATTCCCTTGGATGTCGAAGCGATGAAAATTGACTTAATGTCGCTCACTGCACATAAAATATACGGCCCAAAAGGTATCGGAGCGCTATATGTCCGCAGGCGCAACCCCAGAGTACAACTGGCTCCACAGCAACACGGAGGGGGACACGAACGAGGAATGCGTTCTGGCACATTGTATACACCGCAAATTGTCGGCTTCGGCAAAGCTGTAGAAATCGCTTTGGCAGAACAAGCCACAGAAACGCAACGTATCACGCAACTCAGACAAAGATTATGGGAAGCACTTTCCCAACTTTCAGGAATTCATCTCAACGGACATCCGCAAGCACGGTTGCCAGGAAACTTAAATATCAGCGTTGAGGGAGTAGATGGATCTGCACTTTTACTAGGATTGCAGCCAGTAATGGCAATTTCTTCTGGTTCTGCTTGCTCTTCAGCAACCACCACACCCTCCCACGTTCTCACAGCGCTGGGACATTGCCACAAGCTTGCTTATGCATCGATACGCTTTGGTATTGGCAGATTTAATACACAAGAGCAAATCGATATTGCAGCCAAACATGCGATCGCTACCATTCAAAGTTTGCGTAATTCCGCTTTTGTAGCTGTGGGGAGTAGGGAGTAGGGAATGGGGAGTGGGGAGTGTAGGAGGTGTTGAAGGAGTGGGAAGCTTTTCGATAATCTTCCCTACTCCCTACTCACTACTCCCTATTCCCCATTAGTTTTACGGATTCTCCTTGATGAAAGCCTCAATTTCATCTAGTTCCTGCTGATTGAGGCGAAATTCCCCAGCACCGATGATTCCTTCGACTTGCTGAGGATTGCGTCCGCCAACGATCGCAGCTGTGACTGCAGGATTGTTTAAAGTCCAAGCGATCGCTACTTCACCAGGCGAACGGCCGTGTTGTTCGCCAACCTTTTGCAAGACTTCCACCAGTTTCAAATTCCGAGATAAACGTGGCTCTTGAAATTCACTGCTGGTCTTGCGCCAATCATCATCAGGGAAATTGGCAACTCTCTCGGGTGTCATCTTTCCTGTAAGCAAACCAGATTGCATCGGTGAATAAACTATTACGCCGATGTTATTTTCTTTGCAGAAAGGCAAAATTTCCTTTTCGACATCGCGCTTAACTAGCGAATAAGGCGGTTGCAAGGAAGTTACCGGTGCAATCTTCTGGGCGCGTTGCAACTGTTCGACATTGAAGTTTGAAACCCCGATATAACGAACCTTACCCTCATCTTTTAGCTTGGCCAAAGTTGTCCAGCCTTCTTCAATTTCTGAATTTGGGTTCGGCCAGTGGATTTGATAAAGGTCAATAGTTTCAATATTCAGCCGTCGCAAACTAGCTTCAACTTCCCGACGTATAGAATCAGCTTTGAGGCTGTTGCCAATTTTGCCGTTTTCATCCCAGATTAGCGAACATTTAGTAAAAATGTAGGGGCGATCGGATCGACCTTTGAGGGCATTAGCAACAACCTCCTCCGAATGTCCCAAACCATAAACAGCTGCGGTATCAATCCAATTCACGCCGAGGTCGAGAGCGCGATTGATGGCTGCGATCGAGTCTTGGTCATCCTGCGCTCCCCAGCCGTAAGTCCAGTCACCTCCACCAATAGCCCAAGCACCAAAGCCAATGGGGGTAATGTGAAGCTCCGAATTCCCAAGCTGTTTGGTTTGCATATCTGCTTCTCTCCAAGAATTTTTGAGTCAATTAGTAGTCTAGGCTGCAAATATTGTCTCAACCGCTATCTCAGGTGTGAATGACTACAGGTATTAACACCACAGTCGATCGCACTTGTGTAGCACAAGTAAATTCTAAATATTGTGTTGATAACACACTACATATACACTAGAGTGGCTTGAAAATATTAGCAATTCCCAGTTAAGTCGAGCAAATTGATATGGCAGAAGATTTAAAAGGCAAAGTTGCACTGATTACAGGTGCAAATAAAGGTATTGGTTATGAAATCGCACGTCAACTAGGTTCTAGAGGTGCTACCGTGCTTGTTGGTGCCAGAGATATCGGACGTGGTGAAGAAGCAGCAAATCAACTGCGTTTAAATAAAATTGATGCCAAAGCGATTCAACTAAATGTAGTAGACCAAAAAACCATCGACTCTACAGCTCGACAAATCGAGAGCGAATTCGGAAAGCTTGATATTCTGGTCAACAATGCAGGAATACTGAGTCAAGGCGATCGCCTTCCACCCAGTCAAGTTGATATTCAAACACTGCGGGACACTTATGAAACAAACGTCTTTGGAGTATTTGCAGTCACAAAAGCCCTATTGCCACTTTTGAAGAAATCGGCAGCAGGGCGAATAGTAAATATATCAAGTGGTTTAGGTTCTCTAACTCTAAACTTAGACCCAAATTATGAGTTTGCCAATTTTAAGCTCGTTGCTTATAACTCATCAAAGACAGCAGTAAACGCACTCACAGTTTTGTTTGCTGCTGAACTGAAAGATACTCCGATAAAAGTCAATGCTGCCGACCCTGGTTACACAGCCACCGACATTAATCAAAATCAAGGTCACCGCACCGTTCAACAAGGAGCCACAGCAGCAGTCAGACTTGCTACCCTCCCCGAAGATGGTTCTACAGGAGGGTTTTTTGACGAGAATGGCGTGCTTCCCTGGTGAAGAGGCCTACCAAGTCCTATGGGGGACTCGCCAACCAATACGGTTCGGTTAAAGGGGAAAAGGGAATAAAAAACCTTTAACCCTTACCCTTTAACCTTTTCCCCAAACCAATCGTTAGTTCAAAATGCTTATCCGAACCGTATTGACTCGTCAACGGTATCCGGTATCCCTATCCCGGCTGAACCCGAATCTGGCAGGAAACTAGGCGATCGCTCCTACGATTACCATAGGATTATTTGATATGAGTTTACAAAAGGGTGATGAAACACCTAAAATCCCGTTCTCAAGACCTGCGGAGTTTGTTTGAGAACAATATCACCATTGAATACGTTGCAGAACCCCTCAAAGCGATGCCAGCTGATGCAGAAGTGACAGAAGTGCTGCATTGGATGGACGCACAAAATTTTGATGTCATCGGCGTTGAAACCGGAGATACCATTACTGGTTATGTAGAACGCTCTAGTTTGATTCAAGGTAAAGCTGGCAAATGTAGCGATTATCAACGGGTATTTCATCCCAAAGAACTAATTGCAATTTCTACTCCACTGATGAAGTTGCTACCGATTTTGCAACAAACTCCCCGATTGTTTGTCCTTGACTGCAACCAAGTGAGTGGAATTGTTACCTGTGGAGACTTGCAAAAAGCACCCGCACGAATGCTACTGTTTGGCTTGGTAACACTGCTGGAAATGAATCTGCTGCGGTTAGTGCGCCTTTATTATCCTCAAGATTCTTGGCAACAAGTCCTCAAAAAAGAGCGATTAGAAGTTGCGAAACGGCTATGGCGAGAAAGCCAGGAAAGAAACGAAGCTACCGATTTGTTAGATTATCTGCAATTCTGCGATAAACGAGAGTTAGTTTTAAATCAACCAGAACTTCTAGAACAATTGGGACTCAAATCCAAGCGATTTGGCGAACGCTTCCTCAAGTCTGCCGAACAGTTACGAAACCGATTAGCTCATGCCCAAAATTTAGTCACTGGTTCTTCTTGGACAGAATTGATTTCTCTAGCAGAGGCGATGGAAATGCTCTTAATTCGCTGTGAGGAAGTTGAGTAAAGTTTATTGATGGTTTTGCAACCAGTTTAATCATTCGTAATTCGTAATTAATGGACAGAACAATTTGAATTGTTTTGTCATGCCCAGTAATGAATTGCGTATCCTTAAGATTTTCTTTACAAATCTGCTCTTAACTACGAATTACGTAGCTTGCTTCTCGCCGGAGGCGAGTATTACGAATTAGTAACTATTTGAGTGCCTGTATACTTAGGAACCCATCCTTCTGCATTTGCAAAATAGCGTATCGCTTTAAAATTCAACGAAGCATTTGGGCTGCACCAATGTTCAACACCGGCGGGGATACAAAGATAGTCTTGTGCCTGAATTAAAAGCTGTATTTGGCTGCCATCAGGTCGCACGAAGCCATAAATCATTTCTCCTGCCAAGACGTAGAGGGGTTCAGCAGCAGTGTGAGTGTGGTAACGACTGTAGGCTGTTATCAGCTGGTGAAGATTGGGCGAACCTGCATGTAGATTTAGCAAGTCACACCAGAGAGCCTCATTTTCTTGCTGGATAAATTCAAAGACGCTGTTATGGAGTTCGATAATATAAGCTTTTTCCGATTCGCTTAAAACCTCTTGGTCTACTAGGTCTGGGAAAAGGAGCGATGTTCCTGGGTCGTAGTGTCTAAGTTGAATGCCAAGGGGCGCAAGTTCGCTAACTATTTCGCCTAAATCGCTCTCAATTGTACCGTCATCAAGTAGGAGGTTAGCCATGACAAAAAGACTAATTAACTGTTAAGAAGAGTATACTCAATTTTTCACCAAAAAGCCACTATTACCGATTGACAAACCGGGGAATCGGGCATGGGAGGCAGAGGGGGCAGAGGGGGCAGAGGGGCAGGGGAAGACTAATGACCAATAACTAATGACTAATGACTAACGACTAATACAGAATAAATTTATCAACAGAATGATGCTGATTGGTGCCATTAACATCTAAGCTAGTACGGGTGAACTATCTTGAGTATGGAATGTCTGACTTAATTCTGTTTTGGCATCGTCGGGATTTACGCATTTCTGATAATACGGGATTGACTGCGGCACGGCGGCAGAGTCCGAAGGTAGTGGGTGTGTTTTGCCTGGATCCCAATATTCTGGAACGAGATGATGTTGCCCCGGTGAGGGTAACTTATATGATTGGCTGTTTGCAGAAATTACAGCAGCGATATGCCGAAGTTGGCAGCGAGTTGTTAATACTGCATACCGATCCCGTGCAAGGTATACCAGCTTTAGCCCAGGCGTTATCAGCGAAAGCTGTTTTTTGGAATTGGGATGTAGAACCTTATTCTCAAGAACGCGATCGCAATATTATAAATGCCCTTAAAGAAAAAGGTATTGAGTTCCTTACCCAAAACTGGGATCAAATTCTCCACTCTCCAGAAGAGATCCGATCTGGCAGCAATCAACCTTACACTGTTTATACTCCCTTTTGGAAAAATTGGATTGCCAAACCCAAGAGTCAGCCAGTAGAATCTCTGCAAAATGTTGAGGGGTTAACACAAGCCGAAGGGGAAATTGCAAAACAAGCAGGAGCATTAGCTTTACCTTCAGCAAAAGATTTAGGATTTATTTGGGATGGAGGATTGATTCTTTCACCAGGAGAGGCGGCGGCGCAAGAACGACTAGAGGAATTTACTACTAAAGCGATTACTGAATACCAAGAACAGCGTAATTTTCCGGCAGTTGATGGAACTTCGCAACTGAGTGCAGCTTTGAAATTTGGCGTCATTGGCATTCGTACTGTTTGGCAAGCCACTACACAAGCACAAGAAAATAGCCGCAGCGAGGAAGCAGCAGCCGCTATCCGCACATGGCAGCAAGAACTCGCTTGGCGCGAGTTTTATCAACACGCAATGTATAACTTCCCCGAATTGGCTGATGGCGCTTTCCGCGATACCTTCAAAAACTTTCCTTGGGAAACTAACGAAGAACATTTCCAAGCTTGGTGCGAGGGTAGAACTGGCTACCCCATTGTGGATGCAGCTATGCGCCAGTTGAATGAAATTGGCTGGATGCACAACCGTTGTCGGATGATTGTTGCTAGTTTTCTTACCAAAGACTTGCTAATTAATCCCCAACTCGGAGAAAAATACTTTATGCAAAAGCTGATTGATGCTGATTTATCAGCTAACAATGGCGGTTGGCAATGGAGTGCTTCTAGTGGCATGGATCCCAAACCCGTGCGAATTTTCAACCCAGCCAGTCAAGCACAAAAATTCGATCCTGATGCGGAGTATATTCGCCAATGGGTGTCAGAGTTGCGTTCTATGGATACAGAATATTTAGTGACAGGTAAAATATCACCTTTAGAACGCCATGCTGTTGGCTATCCGGAACCAATTGTCAATCATAAAATCCAACAACAGCAGTTTAAACTGCGCTATCAACAGCAAAAAGCTGGCAGTGGCGTCCAGTAAGGGAATTCTAACTAAAAAAATATACAATTAGCAGGGAGCAGAGGGAGCAGAGGGAGCAGAGGAAAAATTCGTTCCTGGTTTTCGTCTTCCCTAAGTAAAATTCTGAACGCCAAAGTTTTGAGAGGTTCTCTGAAAGTAGCGGCAGAAGTATCTATCATGGGCAATTTTGCGGACATCATATTAGACCCATATTTGATTTTTGGGAGGATATTGTCTGTTCCCTGTTCCCTATACCTCATTTACGCAAGTAATTTCTTTGAACCAAACCGGATTGCCATATCATTCTATAATCCAGTGAAAACCAGGCTTTAACAAGATTGCAGTCTTATAATTTGGATGCTTGACCGCAAATGCCCTGATACTTTAAAGTCTCTTCTTTATAAATTCCGCAAAAACACCGTTACGGTAACCTATGCTTCCGATCAAAACTGAGAGCATCCAGTTTATTAGGGTTTATTTATGACCAGCCCTGTAACGACGGTTATACAAGTCAACCTGGAGATGGCTCTAGAGGTAGCTCAAGAATTGGAGCAAGCTCCATACACCAAACTCGGCGCTTATTGTTTAGAAATTTTGCGGGAAATAGGATGTCCTGGTACTGAACTCCCAGATAACTTACGAACTCGCGATCAGCAGCTAAATTTCATCACTGGCTTTGCATCTTATGCTTTTGGGGAGGTACGAAATGTCCAGAGCATTAATTGAAGATATCTTTAATGATTCAGAAGAGGCACAAGAAGTTACTTTTCCTGCCACAGATAAAGAATTGTTAATCTTAACAGATAAATTTTTAGGGTTTGAAATTCCCCCTAAAATTTTCTTGCAAGCGATGTCAATTGCTGCTTACGACTGTGAATCTGCTTTTCGTTATGTTGATAATTATTTAGCTATCCTCAAGAATAATAAGCGTAAGCTTAAAAAATTACTTGCCTTTCGGCCTGCGGTTAATTTTGAAAATAATTAAGTCGCATTTTCACAAGTAATAGATTTTTGGATTTTGAATTGTGTTCGTAAGTGCATCTGATAAAGAATAAGTTACGCGGCAGATTGTTGAACCCTGCATCTACCACCATCACAATCGATTTGGTATAACTAATAATCCGATACGCTTTAGATAAGAAAATTTGCATAACTAATGACTTTTATAGAGACGTTGCATTGCAACGTCTCTACATACATTTGTTTTGAATTCTCAATTCAAAATAATGATGAATTATGCAAGACAAACTTGTTCGTAGCTTTTACCAGCGATATCCCAAGTAAATTCTGTTTCTACTAGTTGTCTGCCATTGCGGGATAATTGCGATCGCAATTCTGGATTCTCGAATAATTTACTAATTGCACTGACGTACTCCCCGGGTTCATTGGCTCGTAATGCACGTAGCGATTCCCCTGTACCGTCTACGGCTAATCCTTCTAAACCGCGATCGCTTCCTACTACTGGTACTCCAGCCGCCATTGCTTCTAGAGTCTTATTTTTAATACCAAACCCAGTCCGCATCGGTACAACGCAGATAGTTGCTTTGTGTAAATATTCTACCATTGAAGGTACGCGTCCAGTCACATTAATTCCCGGTTTTTTAGCAAGCGCTAAAACTTCTTGGGTAGGGCGAGAACCGACAATATCAAAAGTTGTATCTGGATATTTTTTTTGAATTTCTGGCAATACTTCATTACTGAAAAAGCAGACAGTATCAACATTCGCCAAATAATCCATAGCACCAATAAAAATTAAATGATGTCCCCCTGGGTCGCTGCTACGATAGGGAAAAGAAACTAAATCTACGCCGTTGGGGATAACTGTAATTTTAGTATTAGGATTAAATTCTTGTATTTGTAGTTTATCTTCTTGTGTTGTGACAACAATTTCCGAAAATTTAGCGCAGTAATTTTGTTCGTAACGCCGCAAAAGTGGCAGATTCATTTTATCTCTCATTGGATTTTCAGAAATGCCGATCGCTAGTTGTTTGCGACAAGTAGCATAAACAGAACTATGAATATCAACTATAGTTTTTACCTGTTTCTGAAAATCTGGCTGCACGTAAATTTCATTGACGCTATGTTCGCAGGTAATTACATCGCATTTTCCTGCTGCTACCCAATTGTTAACCCAAGTTTGCATCTCCACTGAATAATGGTTGAGTACGCTGGGTGGCGTACCGTGTAGCAAAAATTCACCAAAACGCTGGATTTTCTGCAAAATTTTGGCTGTGGTTGCAGAACCTACAGGGCGATCGAAAACTACCAAACGATCTACAAAATCCCGTAATGCTACTAATTCAGCATCAGTAACATCGTATTCCCTCTGAGTAACGAGGGTAACATTATGATGTTGTCTTAAATACTTAAGTAAATTAAATGTCCTGACTTGGGTTCCCCCCTTTGTTGGTGGGTAGGGAAACGTACAAGATATCATTAAGATGTTCATACCAGTAATGCATCAAATGTGATATATATACCATGACCTGATTCGTCGCTGTATGTCATCATCAGTATCCCTTAATATATAGCAATCGGGTTTGATTCGGAGAAATTACTTATCTAACCAAGAACAGGGAACAGAAAAGAACGTATTAGAGGTGAGAAAAGTTAGTTGCCCATAACAGATGACAATGGTAAATTTACTGTGTAGTTCTAGATTTACTATTATTTTTACAGTTCAGTATAAGCCAGTATGTAAGTGCGACTGAAAAAGTGCTGAGTAAAGAAATTAGTATATCAGTTACGTAGGATATAGCAAAATGAAATCATTTGGTATTTATACGCTAGCCAATGATGCTGTATACGACCAATTAGTTGCTTTGCTAAACAGTATTGAGGTTAATGTTGGCGCAGATATTCCTGTTTGCGTGATTCCTTATAATCAGCAATTAGAACTGGTTAAACGGGAAATAAAATCTAGAAAGAATGTCACGCTTTTTGAAAATTGGGAAGCAATTCAGCGTTGGGATAATTTTATCAATCAGCTTTGGGATACTCATCCAAGAGCAAATGATTCTAAATTAAATCGTCCAGCATGGTATAAAGGCTTTGTACACCGGAAGTTTGCGTCTTTCAATGGTGAGTTTGACAGATTTGTGTTTTATGATGCTGATAGTTTAGCCATGAAACCAATTGATGACATTTTTGCCAAGCTGGATAATTACGATTTGGTATTTAATGATTGGGAACATGCTAAACCCAGAGATAAAACAGAATTAAATATTGATGTAGTTGAAAAAGCAACAAAGCTAACTGAAGCTGATTTACGTCCAAAAATTCATTGTGATAGTTTTTTTGGTTCCAAACGGTTACTTTTTGACGGCAAAGATTTAGATTGTATCGAAGAAAGATGGATTGAAAAACGCGAATTTTAATGGATTCGGGGAAGCTCGTGGTGGTCTAGTTCTGGGATGTTTGTTTATTTAACTTTATATGGCGATCGCCAGATATTTAACTTTACTCTCAGCCCCAATCCTCAAGACAGAACAGGTAACTGTGCTAATGCAGACAAATTTGTAAATATCGATAACGTTCTTTACAATCAAGATGGCTTAAAACCAATTCATCGCATTCATTATATGAGCTATTCTTCTATTGATTTTGCCCGTTTATCTCGAGGAGAAGATGTGAATATTGATTATAGAGATGAGTTTTTATATTATCGATTTCTCAAAGAGCCAGAACGAAAACCAAAAGAGTTAAAAGTTCCTACTGTGATGTCGCAAATGAATCGTTTGATTCAAAAATCTAGCAAAAAACTTCAAAGAATTCTTTTTTAAATAACAATTCAGTAGTATCTAAAAAAATAATTTAAAACAAGGCGATCGCCTCCTTATTTTTTTGCTTGTTATAATGCTTTTTCGGCAGCATTTCCTAAATTAATAAGCTCAGTTTCTTCCCTTATTCACGACTCCCTATTTGAAAACCAAATAAACAATAAATTCTACTCAATTAAAACCTATGACTTCAAATTCTTCTTCCCCAGTTCGGAAATTACCCACCCAAGCAATAGGAGCCAAAATATTCCATTGGTGTAACATCATTAGCCTATTTCTCATGCTCACTAGCGGACTACAAATTTACAACGCCAACCCTGTTTTTGGCGGGCGTGCAGGCTTGCATATTCCACCGATATTTACCTTTGGAGGTTGGCTTGCAGGAGGTAGACATTGGCATTTTGCTGCAATGTGGCTATTTTCATTGAATCTCTTATGGTACGGAATTTATATTTTAATTACCCGCCGTTGGCGACATCGGTTTGTCGGAACTAACGACCTCAAAGCATTACAAAAAACGAAAAATCCCAAACGTCTCATTTATGCTTGGCATCGTATTGCCTATACAGCAATTATTCCTATCTTGCTGCTGGCATTATTGACAGGAATAGGAATGTACAAACCGGCTCAATTTCATTGGATTGTCGATTTGTTTGGTAGTTGGCAAGCATTACGAATTGTTCACTTTGCCTCAGTACCGTTAGTTATCTTATTTGCAGTCATTCACTATCTATTAGGACGTCAAGCAGGAGGTTCGCAACTGACAGAATCGATGTTTTGGTAAATGGAGAAAAGTGTATTGGTCATTAGTTCTTTCTCCCCCTGCCCCGTCTGCCCTCTCTGCCCCTTTCAAGGGTAGGGGTTTAAGAAAGGGGTAGTTTAGGCAGTAAAATACACTACTGTTGTCAGACCGCAAAAATAAGCAAGGCAGATGCGGCGAAGAGCTCAAGGCTATGGAAAGAAAAATGCCAAGAGAAAGAGTGAAGAATTAAGGCAATGGACGAGGATAGTCATAGAAAAGATGCCGCATCTGACCAAGCCACAAGCAGTA
>JAVRCJ020000046.1:0-53537 GCA_034530875.2 Nostoc sp. DedSLP01 | reverse complement strand
TCCTGCTATCAATGGCTAATCGTTAGATTAGGTCAAGTAAAATAAAAAGCGCTCTCCGCAAGGGGGGCGCTTTTTAGTGCAAATTTAAAATCGGAATGAAAGCCTATGCATTGTTTTTATACCAATTCAAAAAATTACTGATATAGCTGTAGTCATATAGGTTAGAACATTTGAAAAGCTTGAATGCGAAGAATAGTAATACTTTTACCTCCTGCCTCCTGCTATACAAATCACTTTCTCTGCTCCCTCTGCTTCTCCATCTCCTTACTCTCTTATCTCTTGCTTAACCTAAAAATAGATGCAATTGCTGCTGCACATAGTATTAGAGCTGCAAAGCGAAAAGTTCCTTGGAATCCGACAACGATCGCTTCAGCAGGAGCAGCAGACACATCTGCACCCGCAGCCATAGTAGCGATTAATCCTCCAAATAGTGCTCCGAACAGAGAAACTCCTACAGTATTACCTGAGGTGCGTGACAAAGATAACAATCCAGAGGCAATCCCTAGACGCTCCCGTGGTACTGCTCCCATTACAGCACTGTTGTTAGGGGATTGGAATAAACCCAATCCAATACCGTAAATAAAATAGCGGGATATATAGCCTAGCTCAGTAAGTTCCGCATCAAAGGTACTAATTCCCAAACACCCGCCAATCATCAACCCCAACCCAATCGAACTAATTAGTTGAGTACCAAACCGATCTGCAAGTGTTCCAGCCAAGGGTGCAATCAAACCACTAAGTACAGGCGACACCGCTAGTAGCAATCCTACTTTGGCTGTCGGATATTGCTTTACTCCCTCCAGAAAAAATGGGACGATCAGTAGCGAACCCCCAATGACGATGAACGCTAACCAGCCACTTAGCAGGCTCATACTCAACTGAAGATTACGGAATAGGTGCAGTTCTAGTAGTGGCTGTTGTATCTTCATTTGAACTACCAAAAAAATTGTCAAACTCAGGGCTGCGATCGCTAGTAACATCAATGCATTGATATTACTAAAGCCAAGGCTTTGACCTAGTGTCATACCCAGCCCAAAACTGCCTAAAGTTAATAAAGCTAATATTGCCCCAAAAAAATCGAATTTCTGTTTTCCCTCAATCCGTATAGAAGGTGGCACCACACGAGCTACTAAGAAACTAGCTACGATCCCTAGCGGTACATTGATTAAAAATATACTATGCCACCCTAACCAACCCAGCAATAATCCGCCAGCCGAAGGCCCGAAAGCAATACCGAGTGAGACTACACTACCGATAATGCCTACAGCTCGGCCTCGTTCGGAAGATGGAAAAACTTCTGTAATAATTGCTAAACCAAGCCCAGAAATAAACACAGCACCTAGTCCTTGAAGTGCCCGAAAACCAATTAACCACTCAATACCAGGTGCAAGGCCACACAACAGCGAACTGAAAGTAAACAAAACAAGTCCTCCTTGATATAAGGACTTCTTGCCCCACATATCCCCCAGACGCGTTGCTCCCAACACTAAACCAGAACTGACCAACTGATAACTCAATACAGCCCATTGAGTTATGGGAAAAGTGGTATCAAAGGCTTCTACTAAGGTAGGTAAAGCAACATTGATGATACCCACATCTAGCGTAGACATGAAAACCCCAAGTCCGACACCAAGTAAAACCCAATTTTTTTGAGAGTCTGACAAAACCAGAGGTTGTGCTTGCAATTTTGCCAACGTTTAGTCTCCGCCTGTAAATTTACGGTTATGAATAGTTTGCATACGTATATTAATTGTAAGTTGCTACTAATAGTAGCAAGCTGAAGAAGCTACTGCTAATTAAAATACGAGAATCAGATAAATTTAGTGTATTTTATACGAAAATCTAAGGGACACAAACATTTCAGCAAAATTAGCAATGCTGTAAAAAGTTGGTTTTTATTTTTGGCGAAAGCTTTTTGATTTACTGAAATTATGCAGATTCAGTTCAGATGCAGTGAGGTCGCGCCATTGACCTGGTTGTAGATCGTTTAATTGTAAGTGGGCGATACTGACTCTGACCAATCGCAAAGTTGGAAATCCCACAGCCGCAGTCATACGCCGTACTTGGCGGTTTTTTCCCTCTGTTAAAGTCATTTCTAACCAAGCCGTCGGTACATTTTTACGAAATCTAATTGGTGGGTTGCGTTCCAGTAGCTGTGGTTCTTCTGATAAAAGCCTAACTTCTGCTGGCTGAGTGCGGTAATCTTGAATTTCTACACCTGTTTGCAACTTTGTTATCGCCTCTGTATCAGGAATTCGTTCTACTTGTACCCAATAAGTGCGTTTATGAGCAAAGCGCGGATGAGCGAGGCGATGTTGTAATTGTCCGTCATTGGTTAACAGTAGTAAACCTTCACTATCCCAGTCTAAGCGTCCTACAGGATATACATCAGGCACATCAATATAATCTTTGAGAGTACTATGCGTAGGAGTCTCTTTTGTAAACTGGCTGAGAACTCCATAGGGTTTGTAAAAAATAATATATCGATAACGATCGCGCATGGGGATTGCTGAGGTACTGGGGTGAAATTCTCTTCTCATCTTGCCATTGTTTCCCATTCTCCTTATATAGTTATGCATCTAATTATTGGTTCGGTAAATTCTATAAATCTAGATAACGAACATCTAACACTAATTCGTAATTCGTAATTAATATAGAGTGTATAAATCTTGATAGAGTTTGTTTTCAAGACTTTACTCTGCTTGCCAAACAATACTACCTTTAGCGACGCTCTGGAACAAGCACAAAATTTTTGGTGAATTTGGTTGATTGTAAGACTAATTTAGATACCTCTGTTCTGTTCTGTAAGCTAACTCATTGAATTAAGCATCATCTAGGATTTTCATTAACTTCCATCTTTCATCTGTTGCCAAGGTTACCTTAAAAGCACTAAGCTAGCTTTAGCACAAGGGGCTTCACGCTTACTATCTTGGATTGAGCGAAAGATGGATTTTAGTCAAATTCTACTTGAGAAAAGTGATACCATTGTTGAACAATGGGTAAAAAAAGTTTATCAAGATGAACAAATTGAAGCTACAAAAGAGCTAACTTTTAATGCTGTACGAGATAGCTTACCCCGGATTTTAAAAGCATTAGCAACAGTACTTTCTGAATCAACAACTAGCGATTTACAGACAGTAGTAGATGCAAGTCTGGAACATGGCACCCTTCGTGCGGAACAGGGATTTGAACCAGCAGAAATTGCACGAGAGTATCGTTTACTACGGTTGGTAATTTTTTCTCAATTAGAAAAAGATTTTTTAAATGCACCTGTGCAAGAGGTATTACGGGCGGTGCGGCTGATTGATACCATTGTAGATGAAGCGATCGCTCGGTGTTTTCAAAGTTACACAGAAGGGCGAATACAAGAGTTTAAACAACTGCAAAGTCAGCTGCGGTTGACTAACCAAGAACTAACTCGTTTAGTTCGTGCCAGTAAAGAAAGTTTATCTCAGTTGGCTCACGAACTGAAAACGCCCCTAACTTCAATCATTGGTTACGCAGATTTATTTTTACGCCAGCAGCGTCAACAACCAGAACTAAAAGACTCATATACAAATCTTGAAAGTATCGAGCGAGTGCTTAAGAGTGGTAGGCTGATTGTCCGTTTAATCAACGATACTCTCGAAATGTCGCGTTATGATGCCGGACAAATAGTATTACAGCCGACTCTCACTGATGTGCGCGATCTCATCGACTTAGTTATAGAAATGGTTGAGCCGCTAGCGCGTACCAAAGAATTATCTTTAATAGTAGATTGCGATCGCGCTCCCAAGCAAGCGATTACAGATCCGCTACGGCTTCAGCAAATTCTTACCAATCTGCTCAGTAATGCAATTCGTTATACACAAACAGGTTCTATTTGTTTAGAGTGCTGGATAGAATCCGAACAGCAGTGGGCTATCTCTGTTACCGATAGTGGTGTTGGGATCTCCCCAGAAGCTCAAACACAAATCTTCAATCCCTATTTTCGTGCCGTCAGCGATCCTCAAATCCAAAGTACTGATGGTACGGGATTAGGTTTAGCAATAGTCTATCGATTCGTTCAGTTAATGCATGGCGAAATTAGAGTAAATTCACAGCTAGGAAAAGGCTCTAAATTTACAGTAATTTTGCCATTAGAATTAAATACCGTTTCTTTGTGAAGCTGCATCTATTTACCCCGCAGCTACGGCACATTGCTACACAATTATTGAATCGCTTTAAATACATACCTATGCAGCAAAGCTAATGCTAACGTAGCATAACCGTAAGTTTGTGCTGTATCAATTGAATTATGGAAATTATGGACAATAACGAACAACAAATTCTCCATTCATGGGCAATGAACGCCAAACCGTGGACGCGTGCAGTTCGCCACCAGCTGCTTGAAAGCCGTGCTTTGGTTACAGACAAAGCGATAGTAGATGCTGTGGTTGAACTTCAACCGCGCGCCTTCTTAGACATTGGGTGTGGTGAAGGGTGGTTGTGTCGCGAACTCTTCTGTCGTGGATGTGATGGCTGGGGAGTTGATGCTATTGCCGAACTTGTTGAATCAGCGCAGTGTCTTGGGGACGAGCGCTTTGTTGTATCTTCCTACTCGGATCTTCCATTGCAGAAATTTGGCATAATTAACGAATTTGACTGCTTCATCTGCAACTTTTCACTGCTTGGCGAACGCGCTATTAGCGAGATAGCGCAGGCAGGTAAAAGTTTGTTAGCAGATAACGGAAAAATAATCGTTCAAACACTTCATCCTCTTTTGGCTTGCGGCGACTTTCCATACACCGATGGATGGCAAGAGACTTCTTGGCAAGGAATAGGATTAGAGCCGTTTCATCCTGCTCCCTGGTACTTCAGAACAATCGAATCATGGATTAGTGAGTTTCATCTGGAAAATTACCGTTTGTTGAAGTTAATAGAACCCTGCCACCCAAAGACTAAAAAACCAGTTTCAATTTTATTCATCTTTGAACGGCAATAATTGTCAGCTAATCGTCATTCAAATTGTATCTGTGTGTCCCCTCGCAACTCAGAACTGTTCGGGAAATTTTGCCTCCCTAGCTCCCCTGCTTCCCGATACGCCACACCCTACGCCCTATTGATTGTCTACCTCACTTAAACTGATGTATAAATAATTTCACGACATAGATACATATAAATCTAAAGAAAAAATTAAAAACATACCCAGATAAATTGGGTAGAAATTGGGTAGTTATCCCCTATTTTTCTGGAAGCGATTGAGCCATCATTATATGTATAAACACTGCTGGCAGAGATTTTTAGCTGGCATTTAATAAATACCTTATAAAAACAAAGCCCTGGAAAGATCTAGGGCTTTTTAAATGCAAACAAGCTCGATCGCAGTGAAAAGCTTTAGCAGAAAATGCTTTGGGCATCTCATACACAATTTTTACAGATGTAAGAACTAGCGCTTTGAATATGAATTATTTTGCAGTTTTTATAGTTGAGGACTGCGTTTAATTAATGCCTGTTTTCCTAGCACTATGCTAGCAATGACCATCGCAGAAACTATTAGCATCAATGGCGTAATTTGTTCCCCTAGCAATATTCCAGAAAAGACAATTGTCAAAAATGGTTGTAGTAATTGTATCTGGCTGATCCTGGCAATACCACTAATATTCATCCCGTGATACCAAGCAAAAAAAGCTAGGAACTGACTAAAAATACTTACATAACTAAAACCTAACCACGCAGTTGGTGAAGCCACTAATCCGTGCTGAAACACTGTATATGTTACGGGAATCACCAAAATTGGCAATGCTATTACTAAAGCCCAACAGATAACTTGCCATCCTCCCAAAATATGAGCTAAACGTCCTCCCTCTGCATAGCCAATCGCAGCTGCGACTACTGCGCCTAATAATACCAAATCTTCTTTCTGGAATTGTCCGGTATTAGAGGTCAAAGCAAACAACACAACAGTCGTACTACCAAAAATACTCGCGAACCAGAACTTTAAAGAAGGACGCTCTCTACCTTTGATTGTGACAGTAATAGCAGTTGCCAAAGGAATTAGCCCTATAATTACTCCACCATGTGTTGCTGGTAGTTGTTGCATTGCCCAAGCTGATAGTAACGGAAACCCTAAAACCACTCCTGCTGCGATCGTTAGTAAGCTTCCCCAATGTTTCTTAAGCGGTAAAGGCTGACGAGTTACCCACAACACAATCATTGCCAGAACGCTAGCAACCAGCGCCCGTCCTAACCCGACAAAAGTCGGATCGAGGTCGGTAACAG
Organism: Nostoc sp. DedSLP01; assembly: GCA_034530875.2. Taxonomy (GTDB): domain Bacteria; phylum Cyanobacteriota; class Cyanobacteriia; order Cyanobacteriales; family Nostocaceae; genus Nostoc. Next base: position 47,297 of record JAVRCJ020000046.1, on the reverse strand, counting down.
CAGCACGAGTTGCTGGTAAGGTAAGACTAAATCCCAACACACCCAAAAAGCCATAAGCTAGTCCCAGTGTTTCTGAGCTAGTACGATAAATATTTGAATTTTGCATTATGCCGATCTATCTCGTGTAATACTGCGTTTCAATCCACACTCGCATTTCAATTTCAGTGCCAAAACAAGCAGAACGTCCTGTCATCGGGTCATAGGCGTGCCAAGAACAATCGCCGTTAGGAAGTTGGGTTTGCCAAACTTGCAATTGAGAACTCGTTGCGATCGCTATAACTAACCTGTGCCAAGCGTTTTGAAGTTTTGACTTGAGTAGCGGCCATCCATGAGCTATTTTCATAGAAAAGTCTCTCCTGGCTCAATCAAGTATCAGATACTTTCTAGGTTCGCTTGACAACCTCCCAATGAGAAGGTACAGATTTGTTCAATTGAGACTGGTACAGTCGCAGTATTTCCAACTGTTCTAGTCAAATTGCACCCAACTGTACCAGTTCAGACACAGAAAAATCCCTTATATTGCCTATAGAGAACTTCCAAAAAACAAATTATCCCAATTTCTCAAATCAACATCACTGTTCCTCCCCCCTGCTCCCTGCTCCCCTGCCCTGAATTGAACATTGTTTTAGTTGGAAGTCCCTAGTCCCTGCTATCATCCGGAAGGAAAGGTTGCATTGTGAATATCCCTTTAGATCGGCACTCATCAACCCCGATATATCTACAAATTCGCAATTATCTGAGCCGTTTGATTCAATCAGGCAAAATGCCATCTGGACAAAAGCTTCCATCTATTCGGGCATTCTCTTCGAGTATTCAAGTTAACAAATTGACTGTAATTGAGGCGTATAGTCTCTTAGAAGTAGATGGACTCATACATGCTCGCCAGGGTTCTGGATATTTTGTTAACCATACAATAACAGCTACTTCCGGCCCGAGTCTGCGTTCGACCTTTGCCCCATCTCAAGAGGTGATAATTTCACAAGGTGGAGGGTCGTTTTTTGAGCAATATACCGCTTCAATTCAGGCTCGACGGCAACGAGACATTATTGAGTTCAGCTCCGGTTTCCCTTCTATTTCCATCTCAGAAAATCTGCAACGGGTAGCTAAACGAGCATTAGCTAAAACAGGGGATACGCTTTTTAGAGAAGACTTTCCTCAAGGACAGCTTTTACTGCGTCAGCTGATTGCTCAGATGTTAATTCAACAAGGATTAGAAGTTTCCCCGGCAGAAATAATTATTACTACTGGTTCGCAGCAAGCCCTATCTTTAGCAATGCAATACTACCTGCGAAAAGATGACTGGGTGATTGTAGAAACACCAACCTATCATGGAGCATTGGGAATTCTGGAAAATTTACAGGCTAAGGTGATAGGAATTCCCATGACTGCGGAGGGAATGAATTTAGAATTGCTGGAGCAGTATCTTAAAAGTCACCGACCAAAATTAATTTACACCATCAGTACTTTACATAATCCAACGGGTATTACAACTTCCCAAGCTCATCGACAAGCTTTAATAACGTTGGCGCAACAGTACGAATGTTTTATTTTGGAAGATAATGCCTACGAAGGATTAAGATTTGAACCCGTTCCTCCTCCCATTAAGGCATTCGATCGCCACAATTTAGTTACTTACATCAGCACATTTTCAAAAACGCTGATGCCCGGATTAAGAGTTGGTTACATGGTGGTGACAGGCGAACACCATCAACCTCTGGTAAAGCATAAATTACTCAATGACTTACACGTTTCTACGGTATCTCAGGCAATTGTCAGCGAGTTTTTAGCATCAGGACATTACCGCCGTCACCTCAATAGTTTACGGATTAATAATTTGCAAAGTCGTAATCTGATGTTGCAAGCTCTAGAGAACTACTTTCCTGATGCGATCGCTTGGACGATTCCTAAAGGCGGTTTATTTCTGTGGACTCATCTACCAAATCATTTACCCATTCAAGCTATTTGTTCTGAAGCTTTATCGCACAATGTCCTCATTGCTAGTGGTGCTGCATTTTTTCTCGGACAAGGCTATCCGGCGATGCGGTTGAACTTTTGCCAAACACCAGAGGATATCGAACATGGAATTAAAATTATTGGTCGCTCGATTAAAAACTATTTCACTCGCAACACAGTTCAGTTAAGAAGGTTTTCTGTAGAGACAAGCTGTTCTTGAGCAACACTGCCCGCATCCCTAGTGCTTGCAGTACCTGAGATTGTTACTGCTGTTCGTACCCTACTTGGACGTCAGGAAAAGAACGCTAAGATACAGTAGTTAATTCAAATCGGGCGTTGCAGTGATTTTACAATGCCCAATCGAGTACTTGGAGCATAAAAACCGTATTGCGATCGCTAGCATTAAGTTTACTCAAACTCTTTATCAGGCTAAGTTTTCCAACTATGAGCCAGATAACAACAGCAGAATTTAGCCACTTGTTAGCTGAGGGTGCAAAACTACAGCCATTTGTGCTTGATGCGCGAAGCCAAGCAGAGTATGCCATCAGTCACATCAGAAAAGCTGTACGTATCGATCCTGTTGCACCAGACCTCGCAGTACTCTCGACAGTTCCCAAAGACACACCAATAGTCGTAGCTTTAGTTGGGTTAGGTCAAAAGTACTTAAGCTTTAATAACAGTATCTTGCAATATGCTTCTCAAGCTTCTTATCCATTTTATTTATTGCATCAGACAGTTTTAGTAGCAGTTGCTTTTTACACCGTGCAGTGGAATTTAGGGATAGGGGAAAAGTTCTTGATTATTAGTAGTGCAAGTATTTTATTAACAGGTGGTTTGTATAAGCTATTAATTAAACGTATAAATATTAGCCGTTATCTATTTGGTTTAAAGCCGATAGATATTAGACAAAAATAATCAACCAAAACTCTTGGAAGCCTATGTCTGAAGTTTCGATTATTATTCCTACCTTTAATGAAGCAGCTAGTTTAGAGCGTACCTTGCGTCAACTGACTTTATTGAACCCAACTGTGAAAGAAGTAATAGTAGTAGATGGCGGTAGTGAAGATGATACAGTAGCGATCGCTAAACAAGTTTTGGAATCATTGAATTCACAATTAAACGTGCAAATTCTATTTTGCGATCGGCGTGGACGTGCAATTCAAATGAATTACGGAGCCTCAGCTGCAACTGGAGATATACTTTGTTTTCTTCATGCAGACACTTGGATTCCTGATGATGCTATTGCTGTTATTGAAAACACCTTGGCAGAACCTACAGTTGCTTGTGGGGGATTTATTTCTTTAATGACAGGTTCTCAAACCACTCGTTGGGGTATATCCTTGCACAATTACGTGAAAAGTTACTATGCTCCGCTAATATTTAGACCTCATTTATTTTTTAAAGGATTGCGTTTGTTATTCGGCGACCAAGTTATGTTTTGTCGTCGTCATGATTTTTGGGATTGCGGTGGATTTAATGAATTGCTACCAATTATGGAAGATGGAGATTTATGCCTTAAATTAGTGCAAAAAGGACGAATTGCTCTGGTTAACCGCATCGTTCAAAGTTCCGATCGCCGAGTAGTACGTTGGGGTAGTTGGAAAGCTACAGCAATTTATCTCTACGTCGGAATTTTATGGGGGATTGGCGTTGATGCTAACTATCTCAAACAGTTTTATCAAGATATTCGCTGATTCAAACTCCAGTCATAATCAAGATAAGATATCTTTGTCTTTGCAGTCAAAGGTACATCTGTTTTCATATACAAATAGATGTACTCAGGGATGGAAGACGCAACTTTTAAAAAATCTTTTCGATACCACTTGAAAATTTTATTGCAGTGGAGAGTTTGACTATCAGAGTCATAATAAACTTTTTGAGGATTATTAATAAACCGACGAGCATCTTCATCTAACTGCTGAATAACTTGCTCGGGAAAGTAAGCTCCCGAACGTAGCAAAGGACAACCAACTGAAGCGCAAACAATTGCAAAATGAATTCGTGGTTCTTGCAGCTCGTCTCTGAGAATTTGGTTTTCTATTTGAGCTAGACTGTAACGTTGACCAAAGACGGAATAAGCTCGACGCTGGAAGAACCATAAAAAAGCCAGCCAGTTAGGAATACCGAAAAATTTTGGTAAAATCGACTCCAATGGATATAGTTCTAAAATCCTGGAAATAGTAAATGCATTGTAGAGGTTAATCCACAATGCTAATTGCTCTGGAGTATTGGTGTTAGATTTAAGAGGAAATTTTTCTTGGCTTTTCAACCAATCAGCAAGCACTTGGGGTTGCTCTGTTTTCCAAGCAAGATAGTCTACACGGCCTTGTGGATCTACATATTGACGCAGTAGTTTATCCCAAAGTTCAAAATCAATCATGAAAGATGCTTGTTAAGTTGACCTTGTTAGAATTTTATCTGACTGAGGTCTTTCCATTACTTCCCCAAAAAAGTGGTATGGCATTGCAAAAAACTGTTATCTTAAGCGCTAGTCGGCTCTACATATCCTTGAATATTTTCTGGCTCAAAGGAGCGTAGGATACGTGTAGCTTGGCGGGTTAACTCTTCTGTTCCTTTAACTACTATTAAATATTTCCCTGCATTTAAACGATTGCGATATGGCAAAGCATCACCACTACCTACAGTTAAACCAACTCCACCACCAACTAAATAAGCGCCTAAAACACCAGAAGCTGCTCCTAAAAGTCCACCAATAATATGATTGCCAATACTACCGATCGCTAAAATTTCAATCCCAGTTAGATAATTAAAGGCATAACCGGCAATAAATCCAAAAGGTACTAGCCAGTATAATAATCGCTTTGCTCCTTTGCGAGCTTGTTGATTTGGGTCGATTAGGTTATAATCATCAGCACTTTTATAGCCACTTCCCAAAATATCTACTTGGTTTGGAGATAAACCTTCTTTTGTTAATGCAGAATAAGCAGCTTCTGCTTGTGATTTATTTTGTAAAACTGCAATCAAATAATTCATAGGGCAAAATCCAAGTCTATTGCTTTCAGAAGTTCTATCAAAGATAGATTTGCTAATTGATAGTTGTTGAGGTTCAACGGATGTTATTTCATTTATCTAAATCTTACAAAACAATTTAACGCTTTAGAACTGAACAACTTCAATTGAATACATAAACTAGGACACCAAACCAGAAGCTATAAAACATCTTTCTCTAGAGTCACCTGTAAGAAATATTTGTAATCCTTTAGATTTAACTATTTTTATTAGTTATCAAACTTTTGATAGAAGTAATATTTAAATCTATTATCTGTACCTCAGCAAACTGGAATGTGGTGTATACATCTTAGTGAAATATAGCTTTCTTACTAATGAAAGAGAAATTAATTCTCCCTCTGTTTTATAGTAGATTGTCACCGTTGTGAGACTGAAACAATTGTTACTTTAGCGGGGCTAGTTAATGCATAGTTAGAAAGGTAGAGGTAACCTTACATGGATACGTTTATCGGGAAATATTCACCGTACATTTATGCAATTTTGCGGATAGTTACAGGTTTGATGTTTGCTATGCATGGTAGCCAGAAACTATTAGGTATACCAGGCAACAAGCCTCCGATATCTTTGGCTTCATTGATGGGATTTGGCGGACTGATTGAACTGGTTGGCGGATTAACGATCGCTTTGGGGCTACTAGCTAGCTATGCAGCTTTTATTGCCAGCGGCGAGATGGCAGTTGCGTACTTCATGTTACACGCTTCGCAGGGTTTTCTGCCGATTGTAAATCACGGGGAGTTAGCAGTCCTTTACTGTTTCCTGTTCCTTTACATTGCCGCCCGAGGATCGGGGGTTTGGAGTATTGATGCACTCACAAGCACAATGAAAGTGAGGTCTGGTGCCCACCCTTGAGGAGAAGATTTTGTCACTCAAGTATGAGATTATTATGCGGCACTAACTAATGAGTAGCATTTTTTAGATTTAGTTGTTTTGCCTGGGCAGTTGGAGGGTGAGCCATTGGAAACTTCTAAAGTTAGTAATTCTGTTCTGGGAAAGCTTTCAGGAAAGCAGGGTCTGTTGGTAGGGTTGGGGCTGGGTCTGGTGTTAGCTATTGGTGGCATGGCTGTGTTTTCGCGTTTGGGAAATCAGCAATCAGCTGCCCCCACTCAAAATGCTCCCGCAGCAAATGCTAAAAACTCGGCCTTACCGGTAAAAGTTCAGCAAGTTGGCACTAGCACGACCGAACAAAGTTCTGATTTTGTCGGAGCCTTAGAAGCACAGCAAAAAGTCACGCTACAGCCGCAAATTCAAGGGCGAATTGAAAGGATTCTCGTATCTAGCGGTCAGCGAGTCCAAAAAGGACAGGCGATCGCATCTTTGAGTTTAGACCAAACTCAAGCCAATGTTGCCAGCTCCGTTGCCGCCGCCAATGCAGCGCAAGCGGGATTAAAAACTGCTCAAGCACAACTACAACAAGCCCAAGCGCAGCGTACTAAGGCAGCTGCAAACGTTCAACTTCAACAGACCGAATTCAATCGCACCCAACAATTAGTTAGTGAAGGCGCTCAATCCAGACAACAATTAGATTTAGCTAGAAATAATTTACAAGCTGCGATCGCAGATTTGCAAGCCGCAGAAAAAGAAGTTGCAGCCGCTGGTGCAGCAATTCGCCAAGCACAGGCCAATGTGCGCGAAGCTCAAGCAGGTACGGCAGCCGCCCAAGTTGATGTTAATTTGAAACGAGTTGTAGCACCGATCGCTGGCATAGTCGGCGAATTTCCTGTAAAAGTTGGTGATTACCTCAGCACCGGACAAACAATTACCACCATCACCCAAAATGATGCCCTAGATCTGAATCTTTCTGTGCCTGCAAATCGAGTCAAGCAACTGCGAATTGGATTGCCCGTGCAGTTAATAGATCCCAACACCCAGAAAACTATTGGTACAGGTGCAATTAACTATATTTCACCAACCGTCAGTTCTAACCAGCAATCGATATTGAGCAAGGCACGCTTTGCTAATTCTCAAGGGCGATTGCGCGATGGGCAATACGTTCAAGGTCGGGTGATTTGGAATCGACAACCAGGGATCTTGATTCCCACCGTCGCTATTTCTCGCATTGGCGGACAAAGCTTTGTGTTTGTCACAGAAAATACAACCGTCAACGATAAACCGCAACAAATTGTGCATCAGCGTTTAGTGCGTCTCGGTGAGATTCAAGGGTCTAATTATCAAGTCCTCTCAGGACTCAAACCCGGCGAAACCATAGTTACCTCTGGCATTCTCAAGCTCAGAGAAGGTACGCCAATTCAACCGCAATCCTAAAATCCAGGAGACTCGATCGTGTCGATCGCGAACAACTTTATCAAACGTCCGGTGCTAACTACCGTTTGTTCTCTAGTGATTCTGCTTTTGGGAGGCGTGTGTATTCCGCTACTCCCTCTTAATTATTTGCCAGATATTGCGCCGATCCGCGTTCAAGTCTCAGCGAACTATACCGGGGCAGATGTCGCCACTGTCGAAAGTGCAGTAACTACAACCCTTGAGCGCCAACTTAACGGTGTCGAGGGTATGCAGTACATGACCTCGAATAGTTCGGCAGGGAGCAGCCAAGTTTCAGTATATTTTGGGTCGAATACAGATAAAAATATTGACCAAGTAAACGTACAAAATCGGATTGCCCGTGCTACGCCCCGCTTACCAACGAGCGTACAACAACTTGGTGTCACAGCACAAACTGCTTCCACCAGCATTTTGTTAGTGTATACGTTTTATGCAGAAAATAATGAGTACGACCCGTTATTTATCAGTAACTATATTGACTTAAATTTGCGGGATCAACTGCTGCGAACGCCGGGAGTCGGGGATTTAACGATTTTTGGTGAAAAGCGCTATGCGATGCGGTTGTGGCTCGATCCAAATGCCTTGGCGAGTCGGCAATTAACCGTGGCAGATGTGGCGACGGCACTGCGATCGCAAAACATCCTGGCAGGTGCCGGCACCTTGGGTCAAGCACCGGTACCCTCCGGTCAAAGCTATGAAATTCCGCTGCGGGTTAACGGTCAGTTCAAAGATGCTTCGGAGTTTGAGAACCTTGTCATTAAAGCCGGGAGTAATGGGGATTTAATCAAACTTCAAGATGTAGGTCGTGCGGAACTCGGCTCGGAGACTTACGCCAGTAATGCGAGAAATAATGGTAAGCCTGCCATCGGTATGGCAATTTATCAGTCGCCAGGAAGTAATGCGTTAGATGTGGCGAGAAACATTGAAGCGCAGATGGAGGAGTTGATTAAAGAGTTTCCGCCAGGATTAAAAACCCAGATTGTTTACGATACCGTTGGGTTTGTGCAAGCGTCACTCGAAGAAGTGGTGAAAACTTTAGTCGAAGCGATCGCTTTAGTTGTGTTGGTGATTTTTCTGTTTCTCCAAGACTGGCGAGCGACAATTATTCCGATTGTTGCCATTCCCGTTTCGCTAATTGGCGCATTAGCATTTGCTTACATATTTAAATTCTCCCTCAACAACTTAACTTTATTTGGATTAATCTTGGCGACAGGATTAGTCGTCGATGATGCGATTATCGTTGTTGAAGCGATCGCCCGCAAAATTGAACAGGGAGTTAGACCGTTACAAGCCTCGTTTGAAGCGATGGAGGAACTGACTGGAGCCGTAGTTGCAACGTCGCTGGTATTGATGGCGGTGTTTCTTCCGGTGGCATTTTTCCCAGGTTCCACCGGGAAAATGTATCAGCAGTTCGCCCTAGTGATTGCATTCTCCATTGCCATCTCGACATTTAACGCGCTTTCCTTCAGTCCCAGTATGTCTGCAATCTTGCTGCGTCCGCCAAGACCCAAACGCGGCCCGTTAGGTTGGTTTTTCAACAAATTTAATCAGACGTTGGAATGGATTATTCAACGGTTTATTGCGATCGTCAATTTTCTGATTCGCCTGCGTTACGCCGTCGTGGGATTGTTTGTGGTGGGTTTAGCCGCAACTTACTTCATGTTTACCCAAGTACCCACAGGGTTTGTTCCTAGTGAAGACCAAGGTATTGTATTAGGAATTATTCAAGCTCCCGATGGGGTTGCCCTTGGCTATACCGATGGAGTAATTACAAAACTCGAACAAATTCTCGCAAAAGAACCAGAAATTGATAACGTTTTTGCAACTTCGGGATTTGGCTTTGCTGGTAGCGGCTCAAATCGCGGCGTATTTTTTGCCAAACTCAAACCTTGGGAAGAACGCACCAAAGCAGACCAAAGTGCATCCGCTATCTTAGGGCGAATCAATGGCGCATTCCAAACAATTCCCGAAGCGATTATCACCGCAGTCAGTCCCCCACCAATTCAAGGCTTTAGTACCTTAGGTGGATTTGAGTTACAGCTAGAAGACCGAACCAACGGCAGATTGACAATTGATGACTTTTTTGCTAATGCCCAAGCAGTAATCGCCCAAGCTAACCAACAACCAGCCTTGGCAGGTGGCGTGTTTACACAGTTTACTGCCAGCACACCCCAGTTTCAAATCGACTTCGATCGCGATCGTCTGCAAGCACTGAATGTCGATTTTCAGCAAGCTGTAAACACCCTCTCAGCTGCCGTTGGTTCCCAGTATGTAAATGATTTTACCCTTGGACAGCAGAGCTATCGCGTTTATATTCAATCAGAGGGCGACTATCGACAATCGCCAAATGATATTCGTCAATTGTATGTGCGATCGGCAAACAACCAAATGGTGCGATTGAGTGAGGTGGCAAAACTAACGCCGATTACTGGCCCAGCCGTCATCTCTCACTATAACGGCTTCCGTGCCATTAGCATACAAGGTAGAGAAGCGCAGGGTTACAGTAGCGGACAAGCAATCCAAGCAATGCAGCAATCAGTGAACGCCGCCGCAATCCCAGGCGTTGCTAGCGACTGGATTGGAACTGCTCGCGAGGAATTAGCCGCAGGTAATTTGGGGATTCTGATTTTTGGCTTCGGAATCGTGATGGTGTTTCTAACGCTTTCGGCTCAGTATGAAAGTTATATTGACCCTGCGATTATTCTCTTAACCGTACCGTTAGCGTTGTTAGGTGCGTTGAGTGCTTTGTCGTTACGCGGTTTAGTCAACGATGTCTATGCCAACGTTGCATTAGTAATGTTAATCGGACTCGCCTCGAAAAACGCGATTTTGATTGTCGAATTTGCTAACCAAGCCTTTGAACAAGGCATGACAATTCCCAAGGCAGCTTTAACCGCCGCCCAAGAGCGATTTCGACCGATTGTCATGACATCAAGTGCCTCATTGCTGGGATTTTTCCCCCTTGTGGTTGCCTCAGGAGCCGGTTCTGCCTCACGCTGGTCGTTAGGAACGGCATTGTTTGGCGGGCTACTCGTGTCCACAATCTTGAGTTTGCTCATCGTTCCGGTACTGTACGTCATCATCAAAAATTTGGAAGAACGCTTCTTAAAGCGCAAACCTTCTAATCGTTCTGGGTCGTCTTCTCCAGACAGACACCAAGAGGGACAAACAACAACAGCACAAGCTAAACCAGCTGTGACCATCGCGCAAAATACGGCGGATGATAAGGCATCTAATGATTCAATGCATTGAAAAAGAATGCATTCCGAATAAAAAACATGCAACTTTTCTTGTGGGGCGGGCATTTTGGCCGCCCTTTTTGACTTGATATTACAAGAGGTAAAAATTAACGTGTCAGTTTGGCACTTACACAGATAATCAAGGTAGACCCGTATAAATGCGGGAATATTGAGCATGAGAGCCAAGCAAATGAACGCCAAACTGATCGCTTTCTCTGGCATCGTCACTGCATTTTTAGGCGCAGGAATAGGTTTTACCGTCGCTCATTTACTTCCTTGTCCCTATACAAGCCAAATGTATAAAGATTTGGATCGAAAATACGCCATTATTGGTGTAGTTGCCGGCTTAGTGATTGGTTCAAGTCAGGAAATGATTCGAGAACTCAAGCAAGAACGCGACGCAGAAGAAGACTTGTTAAGGGATCTCGACAAAGCCATTCGCTCAAGTACTAACAAACAAGATTACTAAGTAGAAGGCAGGAGGCAGGGGGCAGGAGGTAAAACCCTCAATAGTAAAAGGTTTCGCTCCTTTGGATATTACATTTAATTATGTCTGTCTACTTAACAGTTAAGTTAAGACGCGATGAATCGCGTCTCTAGAAGCGGTCTATTTGTTGCATTCTTTATTCAATTCACCGAACTTAGGACTCCACCACCCTTTTTGTGTAGAAAAATAAGCCACATCCTGATGTTTTTTGTCCTGACGGGATTGGGGATTAGAACAGCGTAGCATTGTTTTATTCTGTCCGTCTTTAATATAACTGTATTCCTCTAATGGTTTTTTACATACCGGACAAGAATACGAACTTAATTTCGCTGGAGGTTTTGCAATACTTTCATCCTTGGATACTTTATTTCGAGGTTGTTCCCAAGTTTTGTTGATGTCACTCCAAAAAAGGACGATGTTTTCACAGCCGCTAACACATTTGAGGAAGTATTTCTTTTTGACTTTACTACTGGGAATTTTTGCGAGAAAATTTTTGCATTCAGGACAGCGAGTTTTGGAAGTTTCTTGTTTGCGTTCTCGTCCTGAAAAAGCTTTGTTTGGAGATGCAGAACTCACGGCGACGGTTTTGGCTTTTGCTAAAGCGGGGGCAAAGTATTCTTGATTCCAAGTACTTAAATATTGTTGCCAGCCTTGTTTGCCAACTGCGATCGCATCTAAAGCATCTTCCATCTTAGCGGTAAATTCCGCCTCTAATAGATCCGGTAAGGCTTTCTGTAAAAAAGCATCAACTTCTAACCCCAAAGCCGTTGGTTGCAAACTATCTTTTGTTAACTGCACGTAATCCCGCTTTTTCAAGGTGGCGACAGTGGGGGCGTATGTACTGGGGCGACCGATACCTTTACGTTCCATTAGTTGCACCAGTTTCGGTTCGCTGTATCGAGGCGGCGGTTGTGTTTGCTTCTTCTCGTGTTTTGCATCTTTTAAGGTGAGTATCTGTCCCTGTTGCAACTGGGGTATAACTGTATCTTTGCTGATATTATTCCAGTACCGGGCATAACCGTAGAACTCAACTACTTGTCCGTTACACAGCCACAGGAGATTTCCTGATTGAGTGATGACTTGAGTTTTGCGGAGTTGCGCTGCACGACATTGAGAAGCGATCGCCCGTTTCCAAATCATTACATACAAGTTAAACTCATCAGTTGGGAGTTCTTCTCGTAACTGTACTGAAGGACGGAAAACATCTGTTGGGCGAATAGCTTCATGTGCTTCTTGAGCAGATTTAGCACTGCGATGTTTAGCTAAAGACTGCGGTACATTCTGCGGGTCATTTTGCTCTAACCATTTACGCGCACTAGCACAAAATTCGGCACTTAACATCACCGAATCTGTTCGCATATATGTAATTAACCCTGCCTCATAAAGCTTTTGGGCAACTTGCATGGTTTTGTCTGGAGAAAATCTCAGCTTGGAACCGGCTGCTTGTTGCAGGGTAGAAGTTGTGAATGGAGGAGGCGGTTGGCGATAAACTATTTTCCCTTCAAACTTAATAACCTGATGGGGATGGCGGCGTGCTTCTTCAACTAACCTGTTTGCTTCTGCTTCAGATAGAACGCGCTTGCTTTCTGGAACTTGCGTAGTATTTGTTGCGGCATCATCATCAGTTTCAGGTTTTTGTTCTGGTGTGTCTGAGTCAGAATTCACCGTTCCTTTGTAGAAAGCCCGAAATCCTTCGGCGTAATCTACCCATACACTCCAGTAGTCTTGGGGTACAAATGTTTGAATTTCTTTTTCGCGCTGACAAATTAAGTGCAAGGTGGCACTTTGAACGCGACCGACACTTTTTGCACCATTGTTTAATGCCCAAACTAGAGGACTTCCCTTATAGCCGACTAACTTATCGAGACAATCGCGGCATAATCCCGCACCTACTAAGTCTAAATCTAGTTTTCTGGGTTTGGCGATCGCTTCTCGAACAGCTGATGCTGTAATTTCTGTATAAATTACTCGTTTTGGTTCTTTTAATCCCAGGACTTCTTTAATATGCCAAGCGATTGTTTCTCCCTCTCGGTCTGGGTCGGTTGCAATCACAACTTCATCAACTTGTTTAACTGCGGCTTTTAGTTGCTGAATCGTTTCTTTTGCTCGTTGGTCGCGGGGAATATAGTTGCACTTGACCCGACTGCCATCCATACTGAAACCCAACGAATCTTCACCTTCATCGCTGAGTTCGCGGATATGGCCGCAGCTAGCGCGAACAATCCACTCTGAACCCAGGATTTGACTAAGTTTTTTGACTTTTCCGGGAGATTCTACAACAAGGAGGCGTTTGGGCATAGCACCTGTGTTGAATAGTGCTTTATTTTAACGGGCGATCGCACTAAGCAATTACCCATTTTAGTATATCAGTACTATACTACTTAGCTATTTTAAGAATTTTTACACTCAACTGGACAGCCCTGTTTTAGCCAATAAATAGGCTTTTTTCTAATACTAATGTAAAACCCAGAAACCTAGATACAATATGAATTTCTTAATTATGAATTACTAATTAGTTTTTACTATTATCAATCAGCAGCAGCGCGATCGGGCAATGCTATCAGTTCGGAACTCACAGCATTAAGATAGTTTTGGTCATCCAAAACTTGTGTTTGTAATTTCTTGGCATTTACGGCAGCTATGACCAAATCTTTTGCAAGGATATTGCTACTGAGTGTTTTAATCACTAGCGTTCCACCACTGGGAATACCATGTTGTAAAAGACCTCCTTGGTACGCATAAGCAACAAGTTCAAAAGGCTCAAAGTGATTAATGCTACTAGAATTACTGGTTGATTTGTTCGAGTTAATAACTATTGGTTCATCAGCGTTAGTAGCAACTGTTTGTGCAGCACCAATTCCAGGCATAAGAGTAATTGAAGCAACAAGCAGTAAAGAATCTAACAAGATAGAGAATTTCATAAGGTAATCCTGAATTCAGGTAAAGCGTAATTAGTTTTAGCAAGTTTTAGTAGTTTAAAAATAGAAAGGGGAGAATTAGGGGAAAAGTTTTCTTATGCTCAAAAAGGTTCTGGTCGTTGGGATACCAGAGTCGTAGACGCAATGGATGATTGCAGTTTTGGTATGTACTACATTGGTGCTAACGAAGGTGGTTGCAATGAACTATGTTCAAAGCATCAAATTCGTTTATAGGCTATTTATAAAGTAAAAATAGCAACGCGATTCGTAATTAAATTACGTACAAGCACCTTGATTCATCAAGGAAAATAATAAAAACGCGTAGTATGATTATTTCACGCCCTAACTAGTGACAACATGATTAAACTCGACCAATTTTTAAAGTTGTTGGGTATAGCCCCAACTGGAGGACAAGCCAAACTGATGATTGTTGATGGTAATGTTAAAGTCAATGGCACAGTTGAAACTAGACGAGGACGGCAATTAGTCTTAAGCGACGAAGTAACAGTACAAGGGCAAACTTTTAAAGTTGGCGATATCATCCAATAATTGAGCGAAACTAGTAGTACGGCAAGGCAACGCAACCGGGGGAAAGGGGAAAGGGGAAATATTACAAGAAAGCCCGGTCACTCTTGTAACCGGGCTTTTAGCAACTTGAATCTATCAAAGGAGGTAGAGTAATTTACTCGTAACTAATTAGCTAGTTGGTTGTTCAAGATTAATTTTCACAACTTTGTTTCTTTCTCTATCGGCTTTAGGTAGTGTCAGGCTCAAAATACCATCTTTGTATTCAGCAGTCACTTTGGTATTTTGAACTCTAGCAGATAAAGGAATTACACGTTGAAATTGTCCGTAGTAAAATTCGCTCTTAATAGTACCTTTTTGTTCGGTTTTAGTTTCAGATTTACGTTCGCCGCTAATGTGAACAGCATCTTCAGTGACTTGAATATCTAAGTCTTTAGCTGACATTCCTGGTAGTTCTAGCTTAAGATGAATTGCATCTTCAGTTTCTTGTAATTCTGCGGCCGGAACTCTAACTAAGTTTCTGTCGTATGAGCCAGATGGTGCTACAGTTTCTTCAAACAAGTTGTTAATTTGACGTTGTAGAGTGTCAATTTCTCTCCAGGGATTCCAACGAACTACTGCCATAACTCTTCCTCGTATGAATTAGCTTTTGTTTATTTGTTTGCGCACTTGCCTGTGTGCTTACTTTTGATATTATGTTTAGTTTTCAATGCTGTAAATTCGGTTATTATCACCTGATAAATGAGGATTACCGCACCAAATTAATACGAAAAAACGTTACGGTTAACGCGAATTTTTAGGTACGGTAAACCCGAATTAGGTAACTCTTGTTAAACTTGCCATAAGTTAATGGTAAGGGCAAAATTTATACTTTTGGTTGAAGTTGACATGGATGGGCGTATTCGATAGTCTATAGTTGGCGATCGCACCGCACCATCGCTCATACCCAAACACAGCGTGCCTAGCTGATGGCATTCTTAAAGAAAAGGCTTGCATCAGAAATTATTTACTGTTCTCTCAAATTAACCTTGTTAAGTTACTCAGCAGGTGTAATTCTCATCTGATATTGTGACGCCCAACAGGAGTATAGCAACGTTGCTCAGGCTTTCTTCTGAATCTCCTCTATTTTTTGTGTTAATCGTTATTAGTTTTCTCATAGTAACTTTGTCAACTTGGTTATCATCTCAACCATTTACGTTTAAACAATTTGGGCTGAACGATATTATACAATTACTGACACTGCCATTGTTTATTTCTTTGTTGTTAGAACGTTCCTTAGAAGTTTTTATTACTACTTGGCGCAGCCCATTTATTGAGGCGCTAGATATTGAAATTCAAAGACAGAAAACTCTAATTGATGAAAAACTCAAACTAGCGAAAGAGCAAAAATCGCAAACTCAAAAAACTGATTATTCCTCTAATATCTCCAGCATTTTGCCTCCAGAAGGAATGAGTTTAGAACAGCAAATTATTCAAAATTTTATTCAAAGTCAAGAACAAGTATTATTAGTAATTAAACCAGAATTTGACGATTTAAATGCAAAAGAACGCCAAAGAGCAGCTTATAAGGCAGATACGCGAACAATTGCTCTATGGACATCGCTTTTATTCGGTCTTTTAATCAGCGCAATTGGTATTCGTACAATCGAGCCATTAGTAGTTATTGATTTAAATAATCAAATCCAAGTAGTGATTTTTCGTTCTTTAGATGCGTTATTAACAGGAGGTTTAATTGCAGGTGGTAGCGAGGGAATCCATAAAATCATCCAGGTTTTTATCAATTTTATGGAAGCTACATCTCAACAAATCAAAGATAAGAGATTGCCGTAAAAGGGGCTGAGCTAGATAAAAGGCGTAGGCATAGCCCGTCGTAGACATCGCTGCAATCACCGCATGATATCATGTGCGCTTAATCATTGATTAAAAAAATCTCGGCGGACAAAAGCAGTTATTGCGATCGCTAACCTTTTAGCTGTACATAAAAAATACAATTATATCAATTTAAAAAAAGAACGCGACAGATACGTAAGCTCAAACCCTTGTGATATTTAGTTTTCTTAATTTTAAATTTTGTTAGCCCAGCGTTAGTGACTCTACGAGGGTCATTTTCAATTTTGAATTGATATTATTTGTGGATTATGCTGAGCCAATAAATAGTTTCGGTCAGGCAAACTATTATTATACTTCTGTGATAGGAATCAATTTATGGTTAGGGAAAAACAAAAATCTCGTGTTTTAGAAAAAGCTGAGTTAAGGGCTGCTGGATTAAAGGAAATCGATCCAAACCTAGATTTTGGTAATGGTATTAGCTTAAAAAATTTCACAGAACTAATTGAAAATTTACGTAACGAAATTGCTGCTTATAACAAGGCTTTAGCAGCACTTGATGCTTTGCGAATTGAGTTGAATGAGTTAGAGAAAGAATTGAATACTTTAACGGGGAGAATGCTGCTAGGAGTTGCCGCGAAATACGGCACAGATAGCTGCGAATATATGATGGCGGGTGGTGTTCGTAAAAGCGATCGCATCCGCAAAAGCATAAAAACTCGCTTGAAACGTGCTGCACAGAAAAAATTAGCACAGAGCAATTAAACCACTTAATATCATTATATTGTCTTAAGCAATTCGTAGGGGTGTATAGCTTGCACCCCTATTTATTTTTTGTAAAATACAATACGTCAGCTTGAATTTAGTAGTAGAGGAAGCAAAAAGTATGGCTGTTTATAGCCCTCAAGTCATCCGTCATATATTGATTGGACTGGGATATTTAGCACCGGAAATCGATCCTAACCCAGATCCTCAATTTGCTCCTTGGAAAAGGAATAACAATTCTTTAACAGACGATGCTACCGAAGAAGCCATTAAAAAGTTTCAAAAACAATACCCAAACAAACTTACGGTTAATGGTAACGCTGATGCTGCAACTAGAGAAGTGATGGAAGATATAATCACAGGTCTTCAGAATAGATTGAAGTTTCATGGTTTTGCAACTAATGCAGAAATTCCTTCAGATAAGCCTTTTTATGGCCCAGCCACTTATAAAGCTGTAAGGAAATTTCAGAAATCTCTAGGTCTAACTGAAAATGGCATTGCTAATGCTGAACAGCGTCAAATTCTACAGCAACCAACTCTGACACCGCCTAAACCTCAGCCTGAGACTCAAATTAAGCTGATAGATTTGTGCTTGCAATTTAAAAAGAATCCTAAAAATCCTTCTTATATTGCAGCACTAAATAATTTGCAACAAAACCTACCCAAGGATGTTTTACAAAAAGTTACTAATAAGTGGAGGGGGACAAACGATCAAAATCCTGAAATTGTAAAGCTTACAAATGTTTTCACTTATTATGATGATAGTAATTTCAATCATCGTGATGCACTCAATCACTTACAAAGTCAGATAACCCCAGCCATTTATAAGGAGTTTATTAATCTCTGGAATAAGAAGTAAATAACTAATATGGTGCGTTATGCTAAAAAAACATAACGCACCATATTAGTTAAAGAAATTAATTGGAAAAATATAAAATTTATGCGTCTATGAAAAATGCGATCGCTCATCACACTGCATTCTTATTTATCTGCTCTGTGCTATTAATTTCCTGCGGGAAAGATGGTATTCCTAAACCGGATATTCCAAATCAACTAGCAACAAATACATCTAATTTTATTCCCATAGGAATAGCTTTTGCCCAAACAAGTAATGTGGCATTACTCGGCCAAGAGGGAACTGATGGTGTAAAAATTGCCGAAAAGTATTTTAATAACAAAGGAGGTATTAATGGTAAACCAATTAAATTAATATTTCAAGATACTGGTGGTGATGAAGCTGGAGCAATTAATGCTTTTCAAACTTTAATTAATCAAGATAAAGTTGTTGGTATAGTTGGCCCTACTTTATCACAACAAGCTTTTAGCGCCGACCCCATAGCAGAACGCAATAAAGTTCCCGTGATTGGAGCATCAAATACCGCTAAAAACATTCCTGAAATCGGTGATTATGTTGCTCGTGTTTCTTCATCTGTAGCTGTGGTTGCTCCTTATTCTGTGAAAGCTGCACTGCAACAAAATCCTAAAATTAAAAGAGTAGCCGTATTTTACGCTCAAAATGATGCTTTCAATAAGTCAGAAACTGAAATTTTTCAAAAGACAGTTAAAGATTTAGGATTAAATTTAGTCACAGTCCAAAAATTTCAAACTACAGATACAGACTTTCAAGCTCAAGCCAGCGATGCTATTAATTTAAAACCAGATTTAGTAATTATATCTGGGTTAGCCGTAGATGGAGGAAATTTAGTTAAACAATTACGAGAACTTGGTTACAAAGGAATAATTATTGGTGGTAATGGTTTTAATACATCGCATATATTTTCTGTGTGTAGGGCGCTTTGTGAAGGTGTGATTGTTGCTCAAGCATATAGTCCTGTATATCCTAGTGAAATTAACAAGGCATTTCGTAAAGCCTATATTGAACAATATCAAAGAGAACCACCCCAAGTTAGTGCCCAAGCTTTTGCAGCAATGCAAGTATATGTAGAAGCTCTCCAATCTTTAGATAAAAAAAGTAAAATTAGTAACTTATCGCTGGCAGATTTGCGTCAACAATTGAATCAGGAGTTATTAAAAGGAAAATATCAAACTCCTCTTGGTGAAATTTCTTTTACAGCAACGGGCGATGTGGATCAAAAAGAGTTTTATGTTGCACAATTGAAAATGGAACAAAATGGTGTTAAGGGTAAATTCTCATTTTTGAATATCAAATAGGTTTTAAAAATCTATAGTCTACTATGATGAGATTATAACTTTCGTAAAACAATAGGAATCATAATGGATTTTTTGAAAGAAAAGATTTTAGAAAAACTAGAACGTCTTCCAAGAAATGCACAGCAGCAAGTTCTAGATTTTGTTGAGTTTTTAGAGTGGCAAAAAGATAATCGTCAGGAATTGCAGTTATCTATAATCAGCCAAGAATTAGATGAAGAATCTGATACAGGATGGCTAGAGACTGACTTATCAAATTTAGGCAGCTATGAACCTTATGATTGGCAACCGGGCGAACAGGAGAAGGGTTTACCTGTTAAGTATGTTCCTGAGATGGGAGTAGTAATTGTTCAGGAATGACCAATCGTTCTTTACAGTTTGGGGACGTTATAACAGCACGTTTTCCTCAACAAAATCCTCAAGGGCGCGAACAAGAAGGTTTTAGACCTGCAATTGTTGTAGGCTTTCCAAATCGTTTAGGAATAGCCCGTTTTTCCTTAATAGTTGTAATTCCCATAACAACTGATAAAGGGCAAACATGGGCGCTTGCTTCACCAGATTTATACCCACGTTTTACAGCAGGAGTCGCTGGATTAAGTTCGCCATCTATTGTTTTATTAGATCAAATCAGGGTTATCGATATTAGCCGCATTGTCGATTATCGCGGGAGTTTGACACCTGATGAATATCAACCTATTTTGATAGGTCTTCAACGTATGATTAGCCCTTAATTTTATTCCTATCTAACTTTTCTTGAATAGCATCTCTACAAAATTGTGCAGGGTTCTCTTGTTTCTGTATCTCTTCCTTCATTTCCTTGGTAGCTCTAAAAGTAACATTCTCGGTTAAATCTCTGCTTGGTGGATTATCGAAATTTTCGGGCTTACCTTTGGACTTAGACATTTATGTAGAAACGTAATTATAACTTGAAGTCGTGCCAGTAGGGAGCGTTAGCCTTTGGCGTAACGCACCAGTTAACTACTTCTGTTTATTCCTATCTAGCTTCTCTTGAATAGCATCTCTACAGAATTGTGCAGGATCGTTTTGTGCTTTCACCTCATCTTTCATCTCTTTAGAAACTCTAAAACTTAATTGTTCGGTTAACGGTTCATCACCTTTTCTTTTTCCTGGTTCTAAATTTTCAGGTGTTCCTCTAGGATTAGGCATTTATGTAGAAACGTAAATATAGATTGAATCAATCGAAACCAATCGATTAGAGTTTTAAATCGGTAGTGCTATCACTCGCGAAAATGGTTCACCACCGATACCACTTTTATCAAGAGGTAATTCTATGTTTACACGTTCAGAACTCGAAATAAAGACTGTTCCTGAATTACAGGATTTATGCCGTCGATATGGTATCCGTCCTACAGGAAGTGCAGCATACAAAGTTAGCTACATTACTTCCCTGCTATCCTTCCCGTTAATAGCCGTAAACCAAATGGAGGAAGGGAGAGGATTAAAGTCACCAACACTTGCTTCTATTCAGGTGTTTGGTTCAGCGATAGATGAGATGAATTCTCCGACAGCAGAACAAATAGCGTTAATTAGAATTTCCCTGGAAGGTAAAAAAATGCGTTACCCAGATAGATACAAGCAGGAAGAGTTACTAGCTTGGCATTTGGTGAAAATGAAACTTGAACAGGTGATAGCGCTACTCGGTAGGTAATCTCTCAATTGATTGCATCCCATCACAGCATTCCTTAATGGGGTGCTTTTATTCTGTTCTATTATTTTTTTGCTACTTCAAAATATTTTTATTACCTAAACTAACTGAAATTTTTAGTTAGCGAACCATTTAAACTACTTATCCTGAAGTTGCAAAAAAGCAATAAACTGTTACAACATCAAACGATGTAAAATTTTTGTTGAATTCAACGAGCATCTACAGTTTCATTTCGTCGTCATAAGGTACTCAGCATGACTGCAATCACCCCAAAGGCTTCTTCTGCGCTTCCCAATTTTTCTGAAGGAATTCAATATTTTGGTGAAGCACTACCAGGTTTTGAAACTTATGGTGCAACTCCTGCTATTGAATCGGGCAATGTAGCGATCGCATCTCCCACAGACAAAGCAGCAGTATATCAAACTTTACTCGCTGCCGATGCCCTACGCTATTTAACTTTACAAATTACTGGTAGTAAAGCCTCTGGACATCCCGGCGGATTCGCCAGCCAAGCGGAAGCTTATGCATCTCTTGTCATGCTGGGACACAAGAACATTATCACAGAAGTCGGACACCACGCCCCCGGATTTTATAGTGCCATGTTCTTGGATCGTTCGCTAGAGGACATGGGAATTTATACAGTCCAACAATTGCGCGATCGCTTTCGTGAAAAGCACGGTCTTTTAGGACACCTTTCTGGTTATATACCTGGTATTCTCGCACCTGCGGGGCCTTTGGGACAAGGACAACACTTTGCAATGGCAGCTGCACTGTTGCACAAAGATAAGTTATTTCCCTTTACAGTTGGTGATGGTGGATTGGGTGAGCCTTATATTGTAAGTGCGATCGGACATTTCCATACTGCTTATCCTGCTGCGACCAATTTCTTGCCGATATTAGTGTGGAATGGTTACAGCCAAGAACACCACAGCATGGTTTCCCTCAAAACCAACCAACAAATGCAAGCATATTGGCAAGGTAATGGTTTTGATGAAGTGGTGTTAGTAGATGCAAAAGATTTTGACGACCAAAACCAACCAGGCGATTACGTTGATAGTACCGCTTTTTCCTTTGAGAAGCGCCTAGCATTTACCCAAGCAGTACTTGAGGGTGTAGATAAAGCAGCGCGATCGGCATTAGGTGGCAAGCTTACTGTTTTTATTATTAAACAATTAAAAGGTGCAGGAGTCCACGCCCGCGGTGCAAAATCTCACAACCTTTATCCTAAAGATACATTGGATGCACCGCATATTGTCAGTGCATTGCAGACTCGCGCCTTATCTGCTGAAGCTTGGCAATTAGTCAGAACAAACGCCGAACGCGCAGGCGGCGGCCCCGCAGCCAAAACAGTGGTCACAGAATTTGAATTACCATTGCCAGAATTAGGCGAATTACCTTTAGAAGAATATGCAGTCGGTGGCGAACCAAAAGTTTCCACAACTGCAATGGGACGATTGGTAGGAATAGTTGGACAAAAAGATAAAAATTTCCTCGTCACCAACGCCGACGGTAACGAAGCATCAGGAATTGCTAATATCAACCAAGCATTAAAAATCATCCACCCGACAACCGATGATTTATATAACCAAGCGCCAAACGGTCAAGTTTACGAACCTTTGAGCGAAGATGCTTGTGCGGGTTTAGCAGCTGGTTTGGCGTTAATGGGTGCGAGAACTTTGTGGTGTTCTTACGAATCTTTTGCCATCAACGGATTACCAATTTGGCAAACTGTCACCCAAGCAATGGCAGAATTGCGGCGTCCAACTCCTTCGACTATTACTTTATTCACAGCTGGCGCATTAGAGCAAGGGCGTAACGGTTGGACTCACCAACGTCCGGAAATTGAAGCTTACTTTGCTTCATTAATGCGAAATGGAAATGTTTTCCCATTATTTCCTCCCGATGCTAACAGCATTCAAGTTTGTTATGACTGGGCATTGCAAACTAAGAATAAGGGAATTGTAATTACTGCAAGTAAATCACCATTGCCAATTCGCATTACTTTAGAACAAAGTCGCCAAGGCTTACAAGATGGTGCGGTGGTATTGCATGAAGTTCCTGGCGAAAAACAAGTTGTATTTGCTGTCATTGGCGATATGACATTAATGCCAGTATTTGAAGCCGCTACTTTCTTAGAAAATGAAGGTATTGGCGCAAAGATAGTTTCTGTGATTAATCCCCGACGTTTATATCGTCTTTATGATACTGCTTGGGATACCTGTTCCCAAGCCGATGGCGATTTCTTGGATGATGCGAAATTTGCCGAATTGTTTGATGGCGATGCGCTAATTGCTGTGACAGGTGGCGCGCCGGCGATGCTGGAACCAATTTTGTTACGGAGTAAGGCGAAGCGCGATACTTTTGCCTGGAAACGTGGCGAAACTACAGCCAGTGCTGGTGAGTTGATGGCCTTTAATGGATTGACTGCTGAAGCGTTGACAAAAAGAGCGATCGAGTTAGTGCATTAAGATAATACAGTGTCATACCCTCATTTAAGCAAACGTTTAAATGAGGGATAAATATATGTGTAAAGTGAAGGCATTTGTTTGGTTTCACTCCGTTCCACGCAATTTACACGGGAGTGCTTGCTTATAAGTAGCGTTACTACCCAAAGTAGTAAAAATATACTATAAGTTAAATCTTCAACTTCTTACTGTACCTCAAATGCAATCATGACTACAGATGCAGAATATCAAACAAGAATTATCACCTATGACTGGGATGATTTAATGATATTATGGGCAGAAATTCAAGCAAAAAATACCTCAAATTTTTGGGATCGAGGTAAAGCATTAGAATATTTAGTTTTACGCGCCTTCCAACTTGATGGTGCTGAGGTAGCTTGGCCTTATACTGTAAAAATTCAAGATACAATAGTAGAACAAATTGACGGAGTGGTATATACAGACAGCCTAGCCTGTTTAATCGAATGTAAGGATGAAACTAAAGAAGTTAATTTTGAACCTGTAGCAAAGTTACGAAATCAACTACTACGAAGACCAGCCACAGCTATTGGTAGTGTGTTTAGTCGGAGTGGATTTACAGAAGCAGCAGTAACATTAACTGGGTTTGTAGCACCTCAAACTATTCTGTTATGGGGAGGAAAAGACATTGAATATTCATTAATAAATAAATGTATATGTAAATATTTAGTTAAAAAATATCGTTTTTGTGTTCAAAATTGTATCCCTAATTACGACATTACAACGGAGATTTTTCCATGACACTAGCATATATGATTACAGAAGGTGATAGAGATATAGAAATTTTACAGAGATTACTGCCGAAAAATCTGAGTCAAGATATCCAATTTATAGCAGGTGAAGGTTCTTACAGAGCGCGTTCTTTAGCTAGTTCACTGCTTGCTACTCGGAAAAAACCTGTTGCTCTTGTTTTAGATGCAGATACAGATAACAAATCTCAAATATCTGAAAAACATGATTTAATTAAATATGTACTAAATCAGGCATCATCTGGAATACCTTATCAAGTTTTTATAGCAATTCCTGAAGTAGAAATTGTATTTTTACAAGATAAACTATTAATTGAAAAAATAGCAAAACGCCAATTCAATGATTTAGAATGGCAGTTAGCTCAAAAAAATCCTAAAGATTTTTTAGAGACAGTATTCGGGAATAGTAAGCAAATAAATTCAATAATATTTAAAAATATAAATGAGAAAGAAATTAATATATTACAACAACATCCATTAATACAAGAAATTATTAATTTCTTATTATCGCTTATTCAGTCTTCTGTTTCTATAACATAAAATGGCAAAAACTGCCATAATATAGAAAAACAGATTTAGGAAATAACCCTTGTGAAAAGTATCAATATTTCCTTACCTGACACCATGCGAGCTTATGTAGAACAACAGATAGCTGAAGGTGGTTACAGCAGTGTCAGCGAATATTTTCGTGAATTAGTGCTACAAGACCAAAAACACAGAGCTAAAGAACGTCTTGGAACAATGCTTCTGGAAGGATTAAACTCTGGAGATGCAACAGAAATGACTGTTCAAGATTAAGAAGATATCCATCAAACAATCCGGGAAAGAATTAACAAACGTCAAGGTACACTTTAGCCGTCCTGAAACTAAATATATTGCAATTATCGTATTAATTCATCAGATGCGATCGCTCAATAACCAACTATCATATATTTATAATTTCATACAAGGATATGATTTCACAAATTTATTAGTACGTTGTGTTTTAATGCCTTCGAGAATTGAGGCAAAGACAGAGTTTATCAAAGGAATTCCGCAGTAAAATTTTAATAGCAAATATTGTGCGCGATATCAAAATAGACGTTGCATTGCAACGTCTCTACATCTGTATTCAGACTATAGCCGCATTTCTAATTACAGTTGCAAGATAGGATTTCTGTTTAAACCCAGATTTTTCACGACTCAGATGTTGAAATTAATTGCTCAATTGCCGACGCATCAAGACCTGTAACTGTCGCTACCTGTTCTACCGCCATCCCAGCCGCTAGTAAGTTGCGTGCCGTTTGTAATAACTGTGACTCTGCTTTGTTTGCTCGTTGGCGTTCCTGTTCTGCTCGTTGACGTTCTAATTCTTCAGGTGTTAGTAGTAATTCTCCCTCCAAAGTTGCCCAGCGTAACCAAGTCGCTTCAATTCCTTTGTAATTTCCTTGCCAGCGTTGCAAGGCTAACCCTAAAGATTCACTCACCAATTGATTGCGATCGCTAACAGCCAAAGGTTGGTAAACTCTCTGTTGGATGGAAAAACCTGCCCAATCATCTGGGTTAAAGGGGTCGTACCAAAAATATTCTGGCACGCGCATTTGATTTTGATAAATCAGCTTTTTCTCGTTTTTATCTGCGGCTGTACTTTCAGAAAGTAATTCAATCACTACATCCGGCGCTTTTTCTTCTTCCCAAACCACCCAACTTTTGCGTTCGCCTTTAGGGACACCCAACACCACAAAAAAATCCGGGCCTTTAAAGTCTTTGTTACGTAATTGCGCCAGACTGTAGTAAACAAACATATTGCCGCCAACAAACCCATCTTCTCGCTGTGACAACCAAGGGATTAAGGCATCTATCAGCAAGTTCATAGCAGCTCTATGTCGCGCGCTTTCCATTGGGACACCATCATCATAAGAAAGTTCTGCTTGGGTGGGTGGAATTTCAATTAGGGTTGCAGGTAGAGTAGTTTCTGACATGGCGTTTATCAGTGGCGTAGCCCGCAGCAAATATATCTATAGTACTAGAAACAATCAATGTTGAGGTTAACTGTTTTATCTATTAGATAAAGAAGTGTTGTTAAAAGCTATCGCTGTATTATTTATAGTCAATATATTGGAATTATCGCCTTAATTTATCACGAGCGATCGCTCAATAACCAACTATCATATATTTATGATTTTATACAAGGCTATGATTCCACAAACTCTAGACAAAATCACTACCCTTGAAGAACAGCGGTTTCTCTTACCCGGTCATTACACTTGGGAAGATTTTGAGAAACTTGAAGCTTTAATAGCAGACGCGCCAGGTTTGCGGATAACCTATCTTGACGGGTGTGTAGAATTTATGACTCTTGGCGAACAACATGAATTGCTAAAAAAAATAATCGCTATATTGCTCGAAGCTTACTTATTTGAATTAAATATAAATTTTATCCCTGTAGGTAGCGCTACTCGTCGCGCTAAAGAAAAAGGTGCTTCCTTTGAACCTGATGAATCTTATTATTTAGGGGAAAAGAAAGAAAATCCCGATTTAGCAATTGAAGTAAATATTACTAGTGGCAGTATAGATAAGCTTGAAAAATATAAGCGTTTTAACATTAGTGAAGTTTGGTTTTGGGAAAATAATCAGACATCTATATATCACTTAACTAATGATAACTATGTGCAAATTACTCAAAGCAAATTACTACCAGATTTAGATATAAATTTGTTTGCACGTTGTGTTTTAATGCCTTCGATAATTGAGGCGAGGACAGAGTTTATTAAAGGAATTCGGCAGTAAAATTTTAATGACAAATATTGTGTGCGCTCTCAAAATCCTTGTAGAGACGTTGCATTGCAACGTCTCTACATCTGTATTCAGGATGTAGCCGCATTTATAATTACAGTTGCAACACAGGATTTGTGTTTAATCCGGATTTCTCACGTTAATTTATCAGGTGCGATCGCCAAATTTTTACAACAGTTTATTGACTCTGCAAACATTAGCAAATATCTGAGATAAATTGCCGGATTTAACATATCCACAAGCCAGCAAGTAACAGCTAAAAAATTTTTTGTTTTTTGAGCTTAACTTATCTTAATATGCTAAGGTAAACTTTTTATAGCCTTAGTTAATGTTTATACCGTAATGGAGTTAACCTCAAAAGAACTTAAATCAGAGTTCCTCTTAGAAATCCAAGCCTGTTTACAATTAGTGGTTCCTTTAGTAATCGCTCAAATTTTGGAAGCAGGGATTCCATTATTGGATGGGGTAATGATGGGCTTACTTAACAGTCAAGCTTTAGCCGCTGGTGCTTTAGGTGCAGTTACCTTTTCTACCCTAGCTTCTATTTGTCGTTCTACTCTCTCAACAATAGGTGCTACTGTTGCTAATGCTTTTGGTGCAGGAAAAATAGAGCGAGTCAGCCTTGCTACCAGTCAGGGAATTTGGTTAGCCACAATTATGTGTTTCCCTGTAATGTTTGTCATTTGGCACTTTGATTTTATTCTGATGCTAACTGGTCAAGAAGAAAGCAATGTATTATTAGCTAAAACATATTTACAATCTATTGTTTGGGGTTTTCCTGCTGCACTCGGTTTTTGTATCTTAAAAGAAATTAGCTCTGCACTTAATCGCCCCCAATTTTTAGCAGTAATTACAGTGGCAGGATTATTATTAAATGCAGCTGCTAATTATATATTAATGTTCGGTAAATTTGGTTTGCCAGCCCTTGGTTTAGCTGGTATTGGTTGGGCAAGCACGCTTATTCTTTGGCTGAATTTCATCGCCGCAGCTAGTTGGATTTGCTGGGATAATTACTTTGAAGATTACCAGCTAAATCGCGCTCTGTTTGAGTTTGATAAAGAGATATTTTTAGATATCTTCCAAACAGGTTGGTACTTGGGTTTGCAATATGCAGCAGAAGTTGGAGTATTCACTGCCATTGCTATACTCATGGGCTGGTTTGGTACAGATAAATTAGCAGCCCATGAAATTGCTATGGAAACAGAAAGTTTTGTCGAAACTGTGTCTATCGGTATTTCTTATGCCATTACTATGAGAGTAGGACAGTTAAGGGGACAAAACGATTTCAAAGGTGTAAACCGAGCAGCATTAATTTGTCTTGCACTTATTACTCCCTTCGCGAGCATTGTAGCAACAATTTTTTGGCTATTTCCTAACAACATTGTCAGCCTGTATCTGGATACTAATAATTTGGATAATGTCGAGATTGTTCGCACAGCAATTTCTTTCTTAGCTGTAGCAGCAATCGTTCAAGTATTTTATTCTATTCAAGCGATCGCTGCTGGTGCTTTAATTGGTTTGAAAGATACCCGCACCCCAACGTTGATTACCATGTTTGCATACTGGGGAGTCGGTCTAGGCGGCGGCTACCTGATGGCATTTAATTTAGGTTGGGGTGCCATAGGTTTATGGTTGGGTTTATTACTAGGAATGCTCATCGGTGCAATACTTTTAGTCGGGCGTTTTTATTTTTTGACCGCTGATTTGAGCGCTGAGAAACGCGATTAACCCTTGTCTGTACAAGGCTTGATAATAGACCTGCCTTGAAAATAGGGACTCTTTACTGGGGACTGGTGACTAGGAAAGAAATATTTTCATTCCTTCGTTGTGAATTGTATTCATGGAGTAAGAGTGCAAAAATACTTTTACACTTTTGGGGGAAAGGGATGCATGTTAAAGGGAAAGGGTTTTTTTTAGCCTTTCCCCTTTTCCCCACTTTTGCAAGAAGTCTAATATTCTCCCCATCACCTCTGCCCCTCTATTGATACCTTTGCACAGCAGACTCGACTATTGTGGCAATGATTTGTGTGTATGACACGCCAGCCAAGCGTCCCATAAGTGGTAAATCTGAGCGAATATGGTGGAGTCCTGGCAATGGATTAATCTCCAAAAACTGCAACACACCATTAGCATCGCAGCGCAAATCTACGCGGGCAGCATCGCGGCAGTCAAGGGTATAGTAAGCATCCAGCGCCAGCTGTCTTGCCCGTGCTGCCAATGGTTCGGGTTCTACAAGCAAACGATAAGATACTCGTTCCAAATATTCATCTTTGTTAAGGCTGGTGTAAGCAGAAGTTTCGGCTTTGTCTGTGAAAATCACTTCCATAACACCTACTACCCGTGAATTACTACCGTTGCCAATAATACCCACTGTGAATTCTCGACCGGGAAGGAAGGTTTCCACCAGTACGGGCTGCTGGAATTGTTCGCGTAATAATTCGTATATTGTCACTAATTCTTCGCGTTCTTTAACCAGCGAACGCCCCGTTATTCCTTTAGAACTCCCCTCCGCCACAGGCTTGAGGAATAATGGCAAATTTAGGGATAAGGCTTGTGCTTGTGTGGGGGAAGTCACTACTTCAAACGGAGCTGTGGGCAAACCGCGATCGCGTATTATCCTTTTAGCTAGTGCCTTATCTAAAGTAAGGGCGCAGGTAAGAGGATCGGCAAAGGTGTAAGGTTGAGCGAATAATTCA
The DNA here is from genome assembly GCA_034530875.2 of Nostoc sp. DedSLP01. Classification (GTDB taxonomy): domain Bacteria; phylum Cyanobacteriota; class Cyanobacteriia; order Cyanobacteriales; family Nostocaceae; genus Nostoc. The sequence continues at coordinate 17,735 of JAVRCJ020000046.1, read as the reverse complement.
CAGACTGCTGGAACTTGTGCTTCGCGAGAACGACCTTTCAAACCCTCAGCAATATTAAAAACTAGATTCCAGCGATCGCCTTTTGCTAATCTTAAAGCTAGTTCTCTACCATTTCCAATACGTTCGACTTTATGCCCTAACTCAAATAGTGCATTTTCTAGCCCAATGATAGTTTCTTCATCATCAAATTCCATCACTTCATCAGCACTAAAACCAGCTTTCAGATAGTCTGCTTTCAGGTCATAACAAAGACCAATAAATATTCCCATTAATCTATAACTTCCAGTACTTACAGTGAATAAGCTTTCGTTGTTAGCTGTAACCTAGTTAAATGTCTTAATTTCGCGAATTTTGATTACTCAGTTGGCAAGATTATCGAAGATATTTCATCAACAACATCGAACCAGATAGGAGATTGATTTTCGGGAGAACCGTTATAGTTGATAGTAATTTCTTCTCCCACTTGTATATCGTGGAACACAATACACTCTATGATTCGTTCAGAAAATTTCTTGACATAGATGGTATTGGGTTGGTAAGAGTGATTTATCAACGACATCCACGAACACGCGATCGCGGCAGTTTGATTTTCCCAATCGTAGTAATAGTTAGTCAAAATTGTTCGATCGATTAATTTGACTTCCTCAGCAGGAATAACAATTACAGGTGCTCTTTCAATGACCTCGCCTTTGAGAAAACGCTTTGTTGCAAAAACGCCTCTACCTTTTTGTTTTGTATCAGCTACAATAAACATTCTGGTATCTCCCGGAGTACTTATACCTATTCTTCCAAATCCGATCGGTTTGGCTCGATTGAATCTGCATAAGTATAAGTCTTGCCTGCCCAATTTCGGATTGTAGCTGTACCATTTTCATAAGCAACTAAAGTTTCAGCTTGAATTGGCACTTTGCCACCACCGCCTGGGGCATCAATTACATAAGTTGGTACGGCGTACCCAGTTGTATAGCCGCGCAATTGAGAGATTAAATCAATCCCAGTTTGCACGCTGGTTCGCAGATGTCCGGTACCAACAACTGGGTCGCATTGATAAAGGTAATAAGGTCGCACCCGCAGTTTGAGAAGACCGTGAAATAAATTTTTCAGAGCTTCTTGCGAATCATTCACGCCTTTTAATAGCACACTTTGACTGCCTAGAGGAATACCACCATCAGCTAGGCGATCGCAAGCTTGGGCTACTTCAGGGGTAAGTTCGCGCACATGACAAAAGTGCAACGATAGCCAGACGCGATGCTTGCGTAGTAAAGTAACTAATTCCGGTGTAATTCGTTGCGGTAAGAAGTTAGGCACGCGGGAACCAATGCGGATAAATTCCAGATGCGGAATCCCGCGCAGCCGCCGCAGCAAATTATCTAAAGGTTCATCAGACATCAGCAGCGGATCGCCGCCAGAAATTAGGACATCACGCACCTCGGTGTGCGCTTCGAGATAAGCAACAATCGCATCCAATCGCCGCGTGACTGGATACATTTCCCCTTGGCTGACCAAACGAGAGCGAGTACAGTAACGACAATAAGCCGCACAACTATCCAAGGCAAGCAACAAAACGCGATCGGGATAACGGTGTACGAGTCCTGGAACTGGGCTATCTTTATCTTCCCCACAAGGATCTACTAAGTCTGTGCTACTGACAATGAGTTCTTCTTCTCGTGGAATTACTTGTAACCGCAGCGGGCAAAGCGGATCTTTAGGATCGAGCAATGATGCAAAATGTGGTGTTACCGCTACAGCAAACTTTTCTGGCGCTATTAAAAGTCCTCGTTCTTCGGCAGGACTAAGCTGTAATAATTGCTGAAATTGTTCTAACTTAGTCAGCCGATGCCGCATTTGCCAGCGCCAATCGTTCCAACGTTCCTCGTTATAAGTCTCGCCTAAAATCTGACAAATTTTTGTACGTTGAGTACTAGTTACTAAAGAATCTAAAACAGTGTTTGCTACCATATCGAAACTGAATTTAACTGACAATCATCAAAGAATCCGCAGCAATTTTTATTACCTACATTTCGTAGGCAAAAGCAGCGAGTAAGTCGGCGCTAATATTTCCAGTTATGTTAATAAACGTAAATGTATTAAATGTAGGGTGTGTTATGCCGTAGGCTAACGCACCTTCAACAATTCAAGGTGCAGTGCTTGGCGACAACACACCCTAAATCTACATCTATATTTAGTAAGTAAATATTCGCCCCTACTGTTGTAGTCTATTCAACTGCAAATGGCTATAGGCTCACGAATAGACCTACCTTAAAAATAGGGACTGGGGACTGGGAAAGAGATATTTTTATTGTTCCTTGTGAGTTCCACTCATGGAGTAATATCAAGTTCGCTTAATTATTTATAAATCCTGAAACACCCCACCCGCCTTACGGCACCCTCCCCTTGCTAAGGGGAGGGTTGGGGAGGGGTAACGCGAGGACTGCGATAGTAACTAATCATCCGAACTTGATATAAGAGTGCAAAACTCTTTTTGCATTCTTGGGACAAAGGGATGTATGTAAAAGGGAAAGGGTTTTTTCTTATCCCTTTCCCCCTTACCCTTTTCCCGACTTCTGCAAGAAGTCTAATGATTGCGTTTATGCTAGTTGCCGGAGGGTTCAAGGCAGGGAGAGCTTCGTCGAATTCACGTTAGAATTCCTTGAAATCTCAAAATTGAAGGGTAGTCGATAAAACATCAACTACCCCATCAAATTTAAGAACTTTTGCAAAACTAATGCACTCTCTGATTCTTGAAAATTAACAGATTAATGCTACATTACATAAGCAGTGAAATTAACTAGGTTATCCTGACCAAATTTCAGCGAATCGCCGTTAATCAGGCGATATTGCATACCAGGAGTTAGAAGATTGTTGTTTAAATAAATACCATTTGTACTCATATCAACAATCATATATGCATTTTGCGACCAGTCCCAATCGACTCGTGCATGACGACGAGAGACTATTCCCTCATGGGGAATGCCAGTCAAGTCAATTTCTGGCGGTGCTATTCCTGGGCTTTGGCTGCGACGCCCAATATAACCTCCTTCGCCAACAAGGTGAAATTCTCTGCCACTGCTATGAATCAGCTTTAAGAGTGGCGCTCTTTGAGGCGGGGGAGTATATACAGGAGGTGTTTGTTGATAAGGAACCCGTTGCTGATAGACTGTTGAATAATCTGTTGGGTTTTGTTGAGGAACTTGGTAGTTAGGTTGGTCTGATACTGGGCGCTGATACTGGCTAGGCGGTTGTTGAATAGGCGGTTGCTGAATAGGTGGTTGTTGGACAGGTGGTTGATGGCTGTGTTGTGGCTGGACGGGCTGTTGTGGTGTAGGAGTCACTACATTACCTATGGGAGTCGAACACCACGGACAAACCTTAGCATTGTTAGGCAAGGCGCGGTTAAAATATTCGCAACTAGGATTAGGGCACCGATTTGCAGGCATAGGAATTTATATAATCAGGCATAGGTTGTAAAGCGACAAGACCTACTTTACTAAGTAAACACTGACCCTGACGAGTAATTAGCATCTGGGCAAATGTAGAACCACCAGGCAGGCGGTTGCTGTCTTGAGGGTAGACTACAAAAACAGGGTATCCCAAAGGATAGCTTTGGAAAGTTGTGACATCAACATAATAATCATCATGCTGACACAAGTCATCTGAGGGAGTAATTGGGCGACGATCGCGTTTTTGAAACAAAGGCTGGCTAACTTGTTTGTTATAATTGGCGATCGCTAAAGGATAACCAGTACATTGTTTCCAAGTTTTACTGATAATCCCAAAACTAATAATCCCAGTAGCTCGTCCCTCTAAAACCTCACTACGTATCTGGTTTTGAGTTTTTGTGGTATCGAGTTGAGTGACTTTAGCCGCAAATAAAGCTTTGTCCTGGGGGTCATTTTTCAAAACTATTTCTTCAAATTTAACAATCGCTTCTGGTTCTGTGGGAGCAAAAGGTTTAACTTTAAGAGTACTTGGTAGCTTGGAATTAATCTGTTGCCAATTAGTAATTTTTCCTGTATAAATTTGACGCAATTGTTCGAGGCTGATTTGACCTCCCAGAGCATTAGCCAGATTTGAGTCTCTTTTATTAAATGCGACAAAAACAATTAATCCATCATCAGCAACTTTTGTTTTTGCCAATTGACTGGTAATATTATTTCCCAAACTAGTAATTGCAAAGTCTTTTTTCCCTGCTTGTACTTCTTCGATACTTTTAATCGGATTATTTACATTTGCTGACAAAACAGATTCATAGTTATATGTTGCTGTTGCATCCGGCTTTGGTTTAGCTAATAAATCTGCTAAACGGCTGTTGTCTACTGGTTGGGTTAAAATATAACTCCATGTACTATCTTTTTCTCCTGTATAAGTAAATTCTCCTGAAGGAACGTTAGGAACTTCTGAGAAATTCCGCACCAGTTTAGACCATTCGATAAATTGATTGCGCGGATCTGTTGAATTTCGCCAAAGAAAATACCAAATTCCGCTTCCTAATAGTAATAAAGCCAAGATTCCCAATAATAAAATTAATGGCATTGGCAAACGCTTTTCGATTATTTGAGCAGCAGATGAACGCGCTGAAGTATTGGCGCTATCTTCTTTGGGAAGTTGCAATAAAACTTGCCGCGCTGCTTCCGCACTTTCAAAAGGAGTTTCCAACCCCATTAAACGATAAATAAATTGTTTTAAATGATTATCTGTATCCGGCCATTGTCGATTGTCTCTAGGATCTAAAGGCTGATTAGAAGATAAATTAGTTGTTCTGCCTGCCCACAAATAAAAGGCTACCATTCCTAAAGATTGTAAATCTTGTTCTGGTCTAGCGGGGGTTGGTTGAGCAATAATTGGTGGAATAAATAAGTTTTCCCAAATAGCTAAGTCACAAAAGTATATAGAAAATTTTTGATGACCTTCTAGTTTAATTAAAGTACTATCTAAATTGATGTTGCCGTGAGTTAAACCCAATTGGACTTGATTGGAAGGAAAACGCAGTTTTTGGGTATGGAGAAACTGAATAGTTTGCAATCCTTGATTGAGTACTTCTCGTACTTGAGGAGCTGTCATTGCTCCCTTTTCAATGATATACTTACTTAAAGTTTGGGATGAGTCTATTACTTTAGCAATCAGATAGCAGCGTTCTCCTTTATCATCAGCGATCGCTTCTTTAGTTTCTACAAGGCGAAAATTTTGAATTCGACTATCGGCTAAACTTACTCCACCTACTCTTTTAAAACTGTCTTTGCGTTTTATCGTTTCGTTTTCGTTAAAAGAACGATTGGGTAATAAATATTCTTTAATAATTACAGGCTGTTTGTCCTTAATTTGGATACCTGAATACAAACGCCCAAAACCCCGCACGCCCAAATAATTACCTATTTGATAAGTACCCTGGCTTCCTTTAATCTCAGCCTCATGCGGTAAAGTTGCTGGAAAACCACATTCCAAGCAAAATTTTGCACCCTTGATTTGCTGTGCCGTTTGGAAAGGGCGATCGCAATTTAAGGGAGAATTGTACGAGCAGAGGTATTCTTGATAAAAAGATTCAAATGAAGGCATAGAGAAATTTCGTAAATTGCGCCGATGACTTCTGTTGCGCTCATGCTTTAACTAATCCTAACTTGAGTGCGGCCACAATAGCTTGAGTACGACTAGTAACCTTCAATTTTTCAAAAATACTAGTAAGATGCGCCTTAACAGTAGCAACTGTTACATATAAATGCTTAGCGATTTCTTCGTTAGAAGCACCTTGAGTTAACCAGTATAAAACTTCTTGTTCTCTTTCTGTTAAATGCACTTGCTGACAAGCTCTAAAAGAAGCATCTGAGTAAGCTTGAAAAAATCGAAAAAATCGACTCGCAACTTCCGAAGGTAAATAAATTTCCGATCTAGTTACAGTATTAATAGCTTCACACAATTGGGTAGCCAAACGGTTTTTAAACACGTAACCTGCGGCTCCCGCTTGCATAGCGCGAAAAATCCAGTCATCTTCTTGATGAGCAGACAATACTAAAACCTTACCAGAAAACGCAGCTTCCTTCAGACGTGCCAGAACTGTAATTCCATCACATCCTGCTAATTGCATATCCAACAAAATTAAATCTGGACTTTTCTGGGCTGTAACTTTTAAAACTTGTTCTACACAATCTGCATCACCCACAATTTCTACAGGTAATGCAGAATTAATATTATAAAAATTGAGCAAGGTACGCAACCCTTGCCGAAAACGTTCTTCATCATCTACTAATAAAACTGAAAGCGCCTTATTATCATTACTCATCTTTTTAATTACGAATTATTAACTACTATCCACTTCTTGGCTTTGGCAAAATCACCGAAAATTGTGCCCCCCTTTCTGATAAAACTTGCGCCCAAATACTTCCTTGATGATCCAAAATTATTTTTTTAGCAATGGTTAAACCCAGCCCTGTACCTCCTCGACGGCGGGAATAAAACGGCGTAAATATTTTTTGTAAATCTTCTGGAGATAATCCAGGCCCTCGATCGGAAATTTTGATTAAAACTTCATCTTGAAAAATCTGCCAGCTACAAGTAATAGTCTCAGAATCCGGGCTAAAATGAACAGCATTACTAAGTATATTGTCAAATACTTGTTTCATTTGTAGCCGATCTATTTTCAAAATAGTAGATGTATCGGGAATAGTTATTTTAAGTTTTTTTGCATTAATTAAAGGTTCTAAATTTTTGACGCTTTCAACTACTAAACTTCTTAAATCTTGCAGAGTTGTCCTCAATTTCGTACTTTGACCGCAATCAATAAGCTCGTTTAAATTAGTATCTAAATCTTGGATACTTTCATTAATAATTGTTGCTTGCTCTTGCCAAGGATTATCTTTTAATCCCAAGCATAAATTATGTGCATACAGTCCGATTAACCCTAAGGAATTGCGCAATTGATGGCCGACTCGATGCAAAATCTGTTCTAGGAGTTGAATCTCAGTTTTTTGTCTTCCACAGTCTAAGTAAATATCTATATACTTATTCAAGAGGATAGCCGAACGTTTTATGTATAATTCCAATCTCTGGGAAATAGGTTCATCAGTAATAATCTGGATGTATTCCGGCTTTTGATTTCTGTATCCTATTGGACAAATATAACAAAGCGATGAAAAATTTTTCAGTTCAAATTTATTGATAGTAAAAACAGGTGGGAAGTCTGTTAACCAAACTTCTGAGCGTAAATAAGCTAAATTTTTTGGAGAAAAAGGAGATTGGTGTTGACGATAATTGATAACTTCCTGATGAGTTTTCAGCAAGCAATCGTGATAGACAATTCGAGCGAAAAAAATTGGTTCTTGACTAGTTAATTGCTCAGATTCAAGTTGACAAAAACTTTTGATATCTGAGGAATTCAAATAATTAGAGCCATTTTCTAGTTTGTTTAGAGAAAAGCTTACTGTCATAGCTTCACTCGCTTTTGTTAGCAACTATTGTAGGATTATGTTGTCTAGTATAAATTTATGCAGTCTTAGCAATGTTTATTTTTTTATTAAGTTATTTTTGTCAGCTAATTATTACGAAGAATTATTAAGTTTTTAATCGTAATTACATCTGACTTTTGTGAGTATATAGTCATTGGCGTTGATTGATAGCCAATAGACTTTGACTTGTACGGAGTTATTTCAAAAATCAAAGGCGAGTCCGATAAAATTTGTTATTTGTAACAATTTGATAAATATTGTAAGATAGGCGTTTCGCTCTCAGTAGACTAGGGTTTTCGACTCACTCCACAAAAAAATATAGGGCATCTGAATAAAAACTGCTTCAGACTAATCTACACACTAGATTTATTGTTTTTCGGATTTCGTAAGAAATGTTTTAACCTAAAATTCCATTGCCTTTTGCAATTCTCACCAAATCTGCGATCGCCTCAACGAGGTTGGTTGGATCGACTGGTTTGAAAATATGCCTTTGAGAATCGGCTAACATTGCCTGTTGATAATCAATTTCCCCTGCATAAGCACTCAGAGCGATCGCTCCGGACTCCCGGTCGCTTATGGGAGTGGAACGGTTCATGATGTTTTTACCTTACTCTCATAGATTGACTCAGCATCTTAATACATCAAAAAAATATACCGAAAGGATGATTTTTTAGGTATTAGCTTGTGTTTAGCAAGGTGTTCTCAACTTTTCCCATGTCCTGTAGCCCTCACCAAAAATATCGACAAAAGTCTAATTACTTTCCCCTAGCGATATAGATACCCTAGATGCATCTGGATTTAGCTACCAGCACAACACCTTCATGCTTATCTTCGTTCTTCAAACTTTAGCGGAAATTCTAGCTGGAGGAACTTCACTCACCAGTACAGAGCAGATTGACTTCAGCCATCCGAGTAATCGCAGGGAAGAGGGAGCCGGCCCGACTCTCAATTTATATATTTACGATATTCGTGAGAGTAAGCAGTTCCAACAGGCCGGCAGGCAAGTTGAACGTAATATTACGCGTCATCTGCAAGCAGGCGTTATCAATTGGGCACCTGTTTGGTTTGATGTTTCGCTGCTATTAACAGCTTGGGATAGGACGACTTTAGGCGAACATCACTTCCTCAGCGAAGCATTGGCCGTACTTATGCGCCATCGAGCTTTAGAGGAGGAGTTTTTAGTTCCAGAATTGCGGGGTTATGGGAGTTTGCCAATGATGGTTGGACTACAACCGTCACTTGAAGCCGGCAGCTTATGGAGCGCTCTCAATGTACCTTTGCGTTCAGCTTTATATCTCACAGTTACAGTGCCTCTTGATACGCAATCGAGTACAGTACCTTTAGTTTGGGAAAGAATATTTGATTTGCGAAATCAAATGTACGGCAATGGTAACGGTACTACGCAACTTATGAGTAGGCGAGTAGTAATTGCAGGTGTTGTTAAGAGTGCAACTACAAATCTGCCATTAATGGGGACAAAAGTTACTCTGCTGCGCAGTAAAAAATTCATGGAAAGCAATAAAGAAGGGCTGTTCTTTTTTGAAAACCTTGAAATGGGTAACTATGTTTTAAATATAGATTGTCCTGGTTATTTACCCCAGAATGTTAATGCATTGGTAGATGACCAAAGCCATACTTTCAAAGAAATATTTCTAACTCCTGAATAATTAAGCTTTTACTGACTTGGAGGCATTTTCATGGCTCGACTTGATTACTTTGCTCCTGGTGTTTATATCGAAGAATTTGACCGAGGGAGCCGACCGATTGAAGGTGTTAGCACAGCAGTTGCCGGATTTGTAGGTTTTACAGAAGATGTTCGAGATGATGCTGAGCTATTTAAGCCGATGTTGGTGACCAATTGGACGCAATATCTCAACTATTTTGCTCGTCCTAATTCTGATGGTTTCACCGACTTCAACGCCTACTTACCCTTTGCAGTCTATGGCTACTTTATGAATGGTGGCGGTCGCTGCTGGGTAACAAGCATCGGTACTCAACTACCAGGCGCACCCAAACCCGCAACTCCAGAACCAGCTAATCTCCGAATTAATTCTCGTGGAAATCGTCCAGCCTTGCGCTTTACTTTGCGCCCCGAACAAGCAGCGGGAGGATTAGTAAACATCATCATTAGCGATGGTTCTCCTCGTGCTTTACCTGAAGGTACTGAAGGAGAAGCGCCTCCAAATACCGGCGAATACTTTACCGTTCAAATTCGTCGGGGAGATGAGGTTTTAGAACAATACGAAAACTTGACCATGAACCGCGAACCCGGTCAGGTTGCGACTTATGCACTGGCGGCTTTGAGAAATTCTATGTATGTCACCGTAGAAGACCTAACTCAAAGCGGACAGCCTTTAACTCGCCGTCCGGTTAACGGTCAGTACGAACTAGCACCGCCAATTGTTGCTACACCGCCGGACAGATTTTCACGAGATTTAGAAGGGGTACGGGACGATCGCACCGGTGTACGGGGTATTTTTGAAATTGATGAAATTACAATGCTGGCTTGCCCTGACTTGATGCGGGCTTATCAAGAGCAAATCCTGAATTTGGATCAAGTCCACGGCATCATGGAACTGATGATTAGCATGTGCGAAGGTTCTGCCAGTGGGGATATTCCCAACCCACCCAACCGTATGGTTTTACTGGATACACCACCGGACGCTGTTAAACCGCAACAAGCAGTGGATTGGTTGAATAGATTTAACCGTCGTTCGATGTTTGCAGCCTTGTATTATCCTTGGATCAAAGTTCCGAATCCACGCGATCGCGGCAATCCCATTTTAGTACCTCCTTGCGGTCACATGATGGGTGTTTGGGCGCGTACCGATGAAACCAGAGGAGTTTACAAAGCACCTGCAAACGAAGTACCCAGAGGCGTAATTGGTTTGGGTTACGACACCAACTTCCGCGAACAAGAACTATTGAACCCCCTTGGTATCAACTGCATTCGCAACTTTCCAAATCGGGGTATCCGCATCTGGGGTGCCCGTACTTTAGTCGAACCAGATAAAACAGAGTGGCGTTATATCAGCGTCCGTCGGTTGATTAGTTATCTAGAAAAATCAATCGAACTAGGCACTCAATGGGTAGTTTTTGAACCCAACGACCAAGATTTGTGGGCGCGTGTCCGACGTACCGTCAGCAACTTTTTAGAGCGAATTTGGCGTGAAGGTGCTTTATTTGGGGATTCACCAGAACAGGCATTTTATGTGAAATGCGATTCCGAACTTAATCCACCCGAAAGCATAATTTTAGGTCGTTTGTATGTCGAAATAGGCGTTTGTCCCGTGAGACCGGCAGAGTTTGTCATCTTCCGCATCAGTCAATGGAACGCACTTGACGAACAGCAATAAATCATTAGTCATTAGTCATTAGTCATTAGCAAAAGACAAATGACAAAGAACCATTTTTTCCAAATTATTCACTTATTGTAGGAGATGAAATATGCCTGGGGAATATGTAGTTGCGTCTGTGTTTTATTTTGAAGCAGACGGTATTACTGAAAAATTTGTGCAATCAGTCACCGGATTGGGAGCAAAAAATAATGCCACAAAAGGCGTTAGAGGCTCTAGTAAAAATGGTAAGACATTACGTCAAAACCTTCCTGGACAGGCAGAGTTTAATAATGTCACAATCACCATGAATTACAATGGTGACGAGAGCCTGCACAAATGGTTTTTAGCCTGTAGCGAAGACGGAAAACCTCGTCAATGGGATGAAAATCGCAAAGCAATTTCAGTTGTTGGTTATACCCAAGATAAGAAAACTGAAGTTATCCGTTATAACCTCAAAGCTTGCTTTCCTGAATCTTATACAGGACCAGAATTTGATGTGACAAAAAATGACCCAGCAACAGAGAAAATTGAAGTTTCTATTGAGGGTTATGAAATAATTGCCCAACAAAAAGAAGTTAGAGCGTAAAAGTGACTGGGGACTGGGGATTGGGGACTGGGTATTGGTTCTTGGGGAATCCTATTTTTCTTCTTATTCCCTAGTCCTCAGTCACTAGTCCCTAGTCCCCAATCCCTAATCCTTTCTAATGTAAAACAATGGCTCCTATACCAGAAATTCTGACAAATTATCGTTTCTTTTTAAGATTAGACATAGGTCAAAATGATAGCGATGGCTATTTTTTGGAATGCCAAGGCTTTAAAAGAACTCAGGAAGTAATTGAAATTTGTGAAGTCACTTCTCAAAAATGGGGAAATGCTTCAAAAGGTAAAGCAGTAAGAACAAAACTTCCTGGCAATGGTAAAAGTGGCAATATTAATTTACGTAAAGGTTTGAACGTATCGAAAGATTTATGGAAGTGGTTTGCAGATGTTGAAGATGGTAAATGGGCCCAAAAACGGGAATTTATTTCTTTATCTATTTACGATCAGGCATCTAATAAAGAAGCTAGATTTGAATTAACTGGCGCTTGGCCTACAAGCTATAAAATTGCTGATATCAATGCTAACGGTCATGAAATAGAAATTGAAGAATTGGAGATTGCTTTTGAGGAATTTGAACGCACGCAATAGATTCCAAGGGAAAAGGTTAAAGGGAAAAGGTTAAAAGGAAAATGAAGAATCTTCACTTTTCCCTTTACCCCTTGCCCTTTCCCCCCTTCAAAGCAAGAAGTCTAATTAATTTAGGAGAAATATGTTTCCCACAGAGTTTGAATTTACACTACCAAAAGGGTATCTAGACGCTGAAGGCAACCTCCACCGCAAGGGTGTAATGCGATTATCAACGGCGATAGATGAGATTGCACCTTTGCGCGACCCAAGGGTAAAAGCTAATCCAGTTTATGCCACGATTATTATCTTGTCGCGCGTCATTACCCACCTGGGTGCTTTATCTGATGTCAGTCCTGCAATAGTAGAAAACTTTTTTGCCCAGGATTTAAATTACCTCCAAGATTTTTATCGTCGAATAAATGGCTTGGATGGCGAAACTTCGTCATCAGAAGATACAGTAAATTCTTCTGAGCCAATACTTCAGAATTGAGGGATTGGGGATTGGTGATTGGGGAATGGGAAATAAAATTGAAAATACTATTTTTCGATATCCAATATCCAACATCCAATACCAATTCTCTAAAATTAGGCAACAGATTTAAACCTTGAAACTTAGATACAATCTGAATTTATTAATTACATTAGCCCACCGGGGCGTAGCTCATTACAAATTATGAATTACAAATAATTACGAATTACGAATTACGAATTATTAATTATGAATTCTATAATATCCAACCCCTAATCCCTAGTCCCCAACCCCTATGCCTCGTAAAAAGGATAATCTTTGCACTGAATTTGCTTTCACTCTTCCTAGAGGATTGAGTGATGGTGAAAATCGAGTACATCGCCAAGGATTGATGCGTTTAGCTACTGCAAAAGATGAAATTTTGGTGCAACAAGAACGCAGAGTTCAAGAAAATCCAGCTTATGGCGTCTTGGTAATGCTGGCGCGTGTTATCACCCGTTTGGGTAGTTTCAACTCTGTTAGCCCTGAATTACTCGAAGGACTTGTGTTACATGATATTGCTTATCTCAGAGAATTTTACAATCGAATAAACCAGCAAGGTAACGTACATATTCCGACACAATGTCCTCACTGCAATACTCAATTTTCAGTGGAGTTAGAACTAGCGGGGGAGTCATAAGCTACCCCTCTGATACTTTATATGAGGAGGTAGCTTTTATTGCTTATCATTTTCACTGGTCACAAGATGATATTTTAAATTTAGAACATACTACCCGGCAGCGTTGGGTAGCGGAAATCAATAAAATTAACCAAAAATTAATATGAAAGTAAAAGTTAGCTATTCACCAACTGTAAGTGAAATCAATGAAGTTGACCTGACTATAGACTCTACCACGAGAGGAGAATGGATAGTAGGTCGCTCTCCTGATTCTGATTTAGTTTTAGACAGCCCTGATGTTAGTCGCTTACATGCTAAGTTCTTTACTAAAGGTGGAACTTATTATTTCAGTGACCTTGGCAGTAGAAATGGCTCAATATTTAACGGCAAACAAGCTGAAAAGGATCGACCATATATTTTGAATGATGGAGACGTAATCAGAATTGCAGATTACGTTTTAATTATGGAAGCGATCGCTCCTGTGGCTGAACAATTACCAGAAACCGTTTTTAGAATTATCGATCCTTCTTTGTTTTCTCGAGGGCGATCGCCTGAAAATGTCAGCACTCCCAATGTTGTTAATCCAGCACCACAGGTAGTTAACGAAGTTATAACGCCAATTAGTAACGAAGTTGCAACACCAGAAATTCATGCTGTTTCCCCAGAAGTCAGCGAAATTTCAGAAGTTGCTGCTTCTCAAGTCGAACCTGAGATTCCAGTTGTTGAAGTAGCCAGCCCTGAAAACATAGTTCAGCCACTAGAAGCTGTCAGCGAAGTTCCACACGATGTCCGTAATGATATTGTAGATTTGCGTCAATTAGTTGTTGAAGAAGAATTTACCCCAGATGTTGCGGAAGTAGAAGTTCCACCAACCAGCGAAGCCGAACCCGATGAAGCAATAGCTACACCCGAAAATCTCATCGAGATTCCTGAGGAACAAATTACGCCTCCAGAAGCTACCCACGATGACGTTACAGATTTTGAAGCAGCACTAGCAGCAGAATCTACCTTTGTCCAACGGCGCGATACAAGTGCTATTCCCCAAGCTATTGATGAATATGATGAGGACTTACAAGCAGCACTAGATGCTGAAGTGACCTTCGTACAGCCGCGGGATATTACTGAAGATTTTGTTCCTCAAACTACTGACGCTCGCGATGCAGACTTCCAAGCAGCACTAGAGGCGGAAGTCACCTTCGTACAGCCACGCGACATATTCAGCCAGGTATCTCAACAGAATAATATTCAGGAAAATATTTCCCAAGAAGAAAGTTTAGATACAGTAATCGCCGAAACAAGCACTGAAGATGTTGACCAAGTTGTAAGCGATGTGACACCAGAAACTACCGAACTTTACGAACAGGTAGATATTCAACCTCAGGACACATCGAACCAAGTTCTAGAAGAAACTAGCGAAGAATTAGTAAATTTAGATACGCCAATTTCAACAGAAGACACCGCAGATGTTAGTGAAGTAGAAGCTGATGAAACGACCGAGGAAGTTCCTGAAGCTTTGGCTGTTTCTGATGAGAACGTTCCAGTTTTCAGCGACCAATACATTGATTTGAGTAACACAAGTACGGAAGAATTAAATGTAAGTCAAGTTTCTGATTCTGCTGATATTCAATCTTTGCAGCCACTAGAAAGTGAAGCTCCTGAAATCATTAGTCCAATTGAAGAAGTTTCTGAACTAGAAGCATCTGAATCTGATGAAATTTCAGAAGCAGTAAATGTCAGCGAGCCTCCACAAGCGCTTGTTGAAAAAAACATAGTACTGATTGCTCACGAAAGCAAGAAATCAGAACTTGCAGAATTTGTTGCTCACCATCAGGAATTTTTCTCGAGCAGCTTTACAATTACCTGGCCATCTGTTGGCGAAGTTTTGCATCAACAAGCGGGTATAACTATTAGTCAGCAAACCCCCGCGCCAACTTCTGGAGGATATCAAACAATTGCTTCATTGGTTGGCTCGGGAGAAATTATAGCAGTTATTTTCCTGAGAGATTTGCTGCAACCCCAGCCCGGTCAAGCAAATGAAGATGCACTGTTAAGATTATGTACTATCAATCAAGTTTTACTGGCAACTAATGTACCAACCGCAGAGGCGATCGTGCATTATTTGAAACAGGTAGTAGATTAGCGGTAGGGGGGAGTAGGGAGTGGAGAGATGGGGAGATAGGGAGCAGAGGAGGCAGAGGGAGCAGAGGAAGCAGGGGAGAGAGGGGGGAAAGATTTCTTCCCCATCCTCTCTCTCCTCCCACACCTCCTGCTTCCCTAATGCCCAATGCCCCATACCCAATGCTCTAATGTAAAAAAATGTTTGCCAACTTCAAAAGTTTATTAAGACAGCCAGTTATTTTTTCAAGTGCGATCGCCACAATTTTACTAGTAGGCATTCAAAAACTTGGCGTTTTTGAACCTCTGGAAATGAGAGTCTACGACCAGATGATGCAATTACGCGCTGACCCAGGCCCAGACTCTCGTCTGTTGATTGTTGCTTTAACTGAAAACGATCTCCAAAAATGGCCTTGGCCGCTGTCTGGTGAAGTTCTAGATCGAGTGTTGGGTAAACTTGAAGAATACGAACCGCGAGCTATTGGTCTAGATATATTTCGCGATTTACCAGTACAACCCGGTCACGAAAAACTACTAGAACGCCTCCAACAAAGCGATATCATCATTCCCATCTGCAAACATGCTGGTTTTAAAAATCCGGGAACTGCTCCCCCTCAAGGGGTTGAACCAGAACGAGTGGGATTTAGTGATGTTGTAGAAGATACTGATTCTACAATTCGTCGCAATTTATTATTAGCAAGTTCAAAGGAATCTGACCGTTGTCAAAGTACTTATTCCTTTAGTTTACAGCTAGCGCTTAAATATTTAGAAGTTGGTGGTATTCAACCAGAATTTACTCCAAATAAAGAATTAAAATTACGAAATATTGTATTTAAACCCCTGCAAAGTAATGCTGGCGGATATGAAAAAGCTGATACCAGCGGTTACCAAATACTGCTTAACTATCGTTCTGGCAATCAAATTGCCCAGCAGGTAACAATTACAGAAGTGCTTGCAGGTCAAATTAAACGAGATTTAGTTAAAGACCGTATCGTTTTAATTGGTTCAACAGCAAATAGTTTAAATGATATTTTTAATACGCCATTTACTAGTGGTAAATCAGATAATTCTGGCAAGATGGCAGGAATTGAAATTCATGCCCATAGTGTTAGTCAAATTCTCAGTGTTGTTCTTAACCAACAGCCTTTGTTTTGGTTTATCCCTGAGTGGGGTAAAGTTTTGTGGTTGTGGGGATGGACTGTAGTTGGTGGTTTACTGGCATGGCGAATTCAGCATCCCCTAGCTTTAGGATTGGCTGGAACAACAGCTCTAGTGGTGCTATTTGGAGGTAATTTTCTCATTTTTACTCAAGCTGGATGGTTGCCAGTAATATCTCCAATGTTAGGGTTAGTATTTACTAGCGGCAGTGTCCTTGCCTATAGTGCTTATCAAACCAAGCAAGAGCAACAAGAAATTGCCCAACGAGTTCAAGAACACCAACAATTAATTATCGAATTGCAAGCTCTTTTACAGCAACGCGGTGATGCTTATAACGAAGCGCCAACAGTAATTGCTGATTCTATCGGGCAAGAAATTCTACCAGGGATGTTACTAAATGGCCGCTACAGAATTACCGAACACTTGGGTTCTGGAGGCTTTAGTAATACTTATTTAGCTGAAGATATCAAACGTCCTGGTAATCCCCAGTGTGTAGTTAAACAATTGCGCCCTCCTCGGCAAGATACAGAATATTTAAATATTGTCAGACGATTATTTGATGCTGAAGCAGAAATTTTAGAAACTTTGGGTAAACATCCACAAATTCCCCAATTGTTAGCTTTTTTTGAAGAAAATCAACAATTTTCTTTAGTACAAGAATTTATCCAAGGGCACGCTATGGATAAAGAACTAACCTCTGGTATAAGACTCAAACAAACTGAAGTTGTGGAGATACTAAAAGAAGTTTTAAACGTGCTTGTTTTTGTTCATAGCTATGGTGTAATCCATCGAGATATCAAACCTAGTAACTTAATTAGGCGAAAATCAGATAGACACATTGTTTTAATTGACTTTGGTGCTGTTAAACAAATTCACTCCCAACAACAAGAAGATCGAACTATTTCGATTGGTACTCCTAGTTATGCTCCTTCTGAGCAAATGAGTGGCTTGCCAAAGCTAAACAGCGATATTTATTCTTTGGGAATTATGGGTATACAAGCTTTAACTGGAGTAGACCCAAGAGAATTTGGCAGAGATACAAATACTGGTGAAGTAATTATCCAAACCGAACCTGATGGTAATACTGAGGTTTGGCACAGTTGGGACAAATTCGCTGATGTTACAAACGAGTTAGTTATTATCCTAAATAAAATGGTACATTTCGACTTTAATCGACGATATCAGTCAGCAGCAGAAGTGCTAAAAATTCTCGAAAGCTTTTGAAGCAGAATTCACAAGGATGACTTGTAATTATTTTGGATTTTAAATTTGCGATCGCCTAGTATTAGCTAGGAATACCAAAACCCTCTAAATACGCTAAAAAGCGCCCCCCTTGCGGAGAGCGCTTTTTATTTTACTTGACCTAATCTAACGATTAGCCATTGATAGCAGGA